>NZ_JNYD01000003.1 GCF_000717175.1 Pseudonocardia autotrophica
CTTCGGGTCGAGTCGGCGGGCGGGGCCGCTGTCGAGCAGCCGGGCGATGACTTCGACGTGGCGGAGCCCGGCTTCGCCGGAGGCGAACACGGTCGCGGTCGCGGGCAGCCGGGCGGGTAGGGCCGCCGTGCCGTCGAGCCCGATCTGTTCGCAGACGTTCTCGGCGGCGATCACGCGGCGGCGGGCTTCGAAGCGTTCCCATCCGAGTAGATCGGACAGGGCACCGGTGGGCGAGCGGTAGCCGCGCTCGGCGAACACACCCCGCCGCTGGAGATCGGCGGTCGCCTCGACCACGGCCCGGTCGAGAGCGCGCCGGGCCTCCTCGCACACCCGCAGCGCGTCGATGACCTCATCGGCCCCGGCAGCGGGCCCGGCGGCATCGGTCAGCTGCGCGATGGCCTGCTGGAGGCGGTCGCGCGCGGCACCGACGGGCCCTGCGTCCATGCCTTGATCTTACTCGAACTAGTGTTCGAACAGTGGCTTATCGTCGCAGGTCAGCGGCCACTCAGCGCGAACTGGAGGCGCCCCACGAGCAGGTGTCGCAGAGCCTCAACCGCTCGTCGCGTCCCACTCACCGCTCCCCACGAACATGCTCAATGACCTGAATGGCCGCCAGGTGCGCGGCTGCTCGACCGCCCGACCCCGACACCGCCACCCGAACCCGAACCGCACTCATGCCCCACACAGAGGAAGGGCGCGATCCCCACGGATCGCGCCCCTCATCCCGTCCCGGACGAGACCCTCACCTCCGCCGCCTGCGCAGCACGACCAGGAGCACGGCGAGGAGGGCGGCCCCGGCTCCGGCGGCCACGGCCGACGTGCGGTCCCGGCCCCCGAGCGCCGAGTCGAGGGTGCCCACGGCCTGCTTCGCCGTCCCGGCGGTCCGGGTCAGCACCTCGCGCCCGACCACCTGCGCCTGACCGACACCCGCCTTGACCTGCTCGGTCGCCTGGCCCGCGCCCGCCTTCACCTGCTCGGTCGCCTGGCCCACGCCGGCCTTGACCTGCTCGGTCGCACGCCCGACGCCCGCCTTGACCTGGTCGGTCGCCTGGTCGCGAGCGGCGCGGGCACGGGAGCCGACGTCGACGCGGTCGGCCAGCGCCGAGGCCGTGCGGCCGAGCTCCTCACGTTCGGCGGCGATCCGGTCCCGCAGCTCTTCGGGGGTCGGCTCGCTCACCGGTGGACCTCCCGCTTGATCGTCTCGACGTCCGCCTTGGTGCTGTCGATGGCCTGCTCCGGCAGCGGCGGGGTGCCTCGGCCGATCTGCTTCTTGGCCACGAGCGCGAGCACGCCGCCGAGCGCCACGAGCACCGCGCCGACGATCAGCGCCGACGCCCACACCGGCAGCACGAGGGCCAACGCGGCGATCGCGGCGGCGACGAACGCCAGACCGCCGGCGAGCGCGAGCATGGTGCCCGCGCCGGCCAGTCCGGCCCCGATGCCGACCGCCTTGCCCTTGGCCGTCACCTCCGCCTTCGCCAGCTGGACCTCGTCGGTGACGAGGGTCCGGACCTGGTCGGACAGCTGCCGGAGGAGGTCGGCGGTGGACAGCTCGGCCGGGTCCGGTCGGGCGGTCCCGCCCCGCTGGTCTGGATGGAGTGAGCTGGTCATGGCCCTCGGCTACCCCCGGCACCCGGCGGTACACACCGCAGGTCACCCGGTCGGTCGCACCCGCAAGCGCACGGCGAAGGGGTCCACCCCCGCCGGCAACGGGGCCTGCGGGTCCAGCTCCGGGACCGCGAGCTCCAGCTCCCGGCCGCGCAGCAGGTGCGCCAGGAACAACGACGTCGTGAACAGGACCAGCTCACGGCCCGGGCAACGGCCCGGACCGGCGCTGAACGGGACCAGGGCCGGGTCCTCCTGCGCGGCGCCGTCGAGCCACTGCTGGGGGTCGAAGCGGTTCGCGTCGGCACGCGTGCGGCCGTCGCGGTGCAGGAACCAGGTCGGGATGATCAATGCCGTCCGCTCCTCCAGCTCGCCGTCGTCCCAGCGAACGGAGCGGGTGGTCTCGCGCAGCAACAGCGGCGTCGTCGGCCACAGCCGCACCGACTCGAGGACGGCGGCACGCAGCCGGGGCAGGTCCTGCGGCAGGGCGAGGTCGCGGTCGTGGATCTCCTCGCGGGCCCGGGCGAGCTCCGCGGGGTGAGCGACGAGCACGGCCAGGGCCCGCAGCGCCACCGCGCCCGCGGGGTCGTAGGCGAAGAGCCACTGCGGGACCTGGTCGACGGGATCGACCTCGGGGTCGGCCGGGGTGCGGGCGATCATCTCGGCCAGGCTGCCGGGTTCGGCGCGCTCCAGGTGCGCGCGCACCCGGTCGCGGAACCGCTCCCGCCGGGCCCGGTGCCGCGGCAGCAGGAAGGACCAGTTGCCGGCGTTGCGCAGGCGCGTCAGCTCGTCGGTGAGGTCGTGGTCGTCGCGGGCGCCGTCGCCGAGCACGACCCGGCGCACGACCCGCCACCAGGCGCGGATGAAGGAGTCCCAGTCCAGCTCGCCACTGCGGTCGACCTCGCGGCCGAGCTGCTCGGCCTCCTGGGCGACCGCGCGGGCCATCACCGAGGCGTTGTGGTGCAGCGGGTGGCCGATGTCGAGGACGGCCTCGTTGAACCGGCGCCGCTCGGCGCGGACCTCGCCGTGCGACACAAGGACGCCGTGCGGCTGGAACTGGCCGAGCGCCCTGCGCTTCTCCCAGGTGTCCGGTGCGAAGGGGTCCGGCGTCCCGTCGAGCACCCGCCGGACGCCCTCGCCGTCGAGCACGAGCGCGGCCCGCCGCCCGGGCAGCCGCAGCCGCACCGGACCGGACCCGTAGCGGGTCGCGACGTCCTGGAGGATACGGACGCCGCGGCCGTCGGCGTCGAGCTTGCCGGCCAGCGCGACGACGCTGCGGCGCCGGGCGATCACCCCCTGCGCCACGATCGGCAGGATCGCCCCCGCGATGCGCAGGGTGTCGCGGCCGGAGGCGAGTGGCAGGCCGGGCTCGCCGGTGCGGCCGGGCGGGCTGTCGAGCGGGGTCTGCGTGGTCATGGCAGGCCCGTACCCGGTGCCCCGCCGTTCTCACGTGGCCCGGGGCACGTCGGGACGGGCCGGACCGTCAGTCGCGGCCCCGTTCGGTGGAGTCGTCCTCGGGCATGTGGCCCTGCGCGGCGGGCACGTCGACCTGCGGGCCGCCCGGCACCTCGGCCATGGGCTCCACGCCCTCGGCCTGGTCGTCGGGCGCCGACCCGGGCGGTGCGGCCGGCGACCGCTCCTCGGTCGTCGTGTCGTGCAGGGTGCGCACCCGCTCGGGGCGCGGGTCCTCGTCACGGCTCATACGGGGGTGCTACCCGACGCGCGGACATCCACTCGCGGCGCCGGTGTGACCGTCGCGTGACGATGCGGTGCCCGATTCGTCTTCGGGGCCCCCGGCCCGTCACCATGCTCCGATGGCAGCAGCGTCGGGAACGGACACGGCCTCCCCGCAGGCCGCGCCCCTGCACGGCCTCACCGTCGGGGTGACGGCCGAGCGCAAGGCGGAGGAGCTCGCCAGGCTCCTCGAGCGGCGCGGCGCCCGCGTGCTGCACGGCGCGGCGGTGCGGATCGTCCAGGTCGAGGACGACGAGCGGATCGTCGACGTCACCCGGGGGCTGCTCGCGGCGCCGCCGGACGTCGTCGTGGCGACGACCGGGGTCGGGTTCCGCGGCTGGCTGGCCGGGGCCGAGCGGTGGGGGTTGCGGGAGGAGCTGGTCGCGGCCCTGGGCCGCGCGGAGATCCTGGCCCGCGGGCCGAAGGCGCGCGGGGCGATCCGCGGCGCGGGCCTGACCGACGCCTGGTCCCCGGCCACCGAGTCGTCCGCCGAGGTGCTGGAGCACCTGCTGGACCGCGGCGTCGCCGGCCTGCGCATCGCCCTGCAGCTGCACGGGGACCCGTTGACCGGCCTGGTCGACGCGCTGTCGGCGGCCGGCGCCGAGGTCGTCACCGTGCCGGTCTACCGCTGGGAGCTGCCTGCGGACCTCGGCCCCGTCGACCACCTCACCGACCGGCTGCTGGCGGGCGGGCTCGACGCCGTGACCTTCACCAGCGCACCCGCGGTGGGTGGCCTGCTGCGCCGGGCCGACGAGCGGGACCTGCGGGAGCAGGTGGTCGAGGCCCTGCGGCGCACCCTCGTGGTCTGCGTCGGGCCGGTGACCGCGGCCCCGCTGGAGGCCCACGGCGTGCCCAACGTCCAGCCCGAGCGCGCCCGGCTCGGGCCGATGGTCCGGGCGCTCGAGGCCGCGGTGGCCGCCCGGACCTGACGGCGTCAGGCGGGGCGGGCCCGGCGCAGCACGGCGAGCAGGACCCCGCCCGCCAGCCCGGCGCAGCCCAGGGCCAGCACCTCGTACGAGGTCGCGGCCACGGTGAGGCCCGCGACCGACCCGCCGAGCGCGCCGCTGAGGTTCACCACGATGTCCGCCCGGCCCTGCCACCTCGGCCGATCAGCCGGCGGCAGTGCGTCGACGAGCAGCGCCGACCCGGCGACCAGTGCGGCGGACCAGCCGAGCCCGAGCAGCACGAGCCCGGCCGTCAGGCGGAGGTGGTCGTGCGGCTCGGCCGTGCCCGCGACGACGCCGGCGGCCACCAGCAGGCCCGCCCCGACCGCGAGGACGGGCAGCCGCCCGAACCGGTCCGTGGCCCAGCCGAAGACCGGGCTCAGGGCGTACATCCCGGCGGAGTGCGCGCCGATCGCGAGCCCCACGACCCCCAGCCCGGCGCCGCCGTGCTCCAGGTGGACGGGCGCCATCGACATCACGGCGATCATCACCAGCTGGGCGACGACCACCACGGCGAGGGCCAGGGAGAGGGGCGCGATCGGCGCACCCGCCCCCGGCTCCTCGGGCCCCGGGTCCGCGGCACGGTGGTGCGTGCGGGCGAGCCGCAGCGGATCCGGGCGCAGGCCGGCGGCGACGGTGGTCGCGGCCGACGCGAAGAGCACGGTGCAGAGCAGGTAGGGCCCGGCGCCGGGGACCAGGCCGGCCGCGGCGGCCGCACGCTGCGCCGGAGCGGCGAGGAGCGGCCCGCCGACGGCGCCGACGGTCGTCGCCGCGAGGACCACGGCGAGCGCGCGGGCCCGCCGGTCCGGGGCGGCGAGGTCGGTGCCCGCGAACCGGGCGGCCAGGCCGGTCGCGGTCCCCGTCCCGAACGGTACGCACGCCAGCAGCAGGAGCGGCCAGCTCCCGAGGACGACCGCGAGCGCCCCGCCCGCGGCGCCGACGGTCGCCGTCGCCCAGCCGCCGACGAGCGCGGCGCGCCGGCCGAGACACGACGCCGTCCGGGCGAGCGGCACCGCGGCCAGCGCCGCGCCCAGCACCGTGCAGGTCAGCGCGAACGCACCGACCACGTCGGAGCCCGACAGCCGGGCCGCGGTCAGCGCCGCGACCGCGACCCCGGTGCTCACCGCCGCGCCGCCGACGACCTGCGCCGCGACCAGCACGGCCAGGGTGCGCCGCTGCACGCGGGCGAGCCCGGCCTCGTGCGTCCGCGTCGCCGTGATGGTGGTCGTCGTCATTGCCCCGCCCTCCCGCGGCCTCCCCGGTGGCGGCCCCGGGACGAGGATCGGGCGCCGGGGTGCCCCGGCTCATCGGTGCCGGCCACCCATCCCGGCGCGACGGCCACCCATCTCGGCCGCGGTCGCGGGTCAGCCCGGCATGTGGGCGAGCTCGAGCTGGATGTTGTCCGGATCGCGGAAGACCAGCACGGAGTACGGCATGGGATCGGTCTCGTCGGCGACCCCGCGGTGCGCGATCCCGAGCCCGTCGAGCCACTCGGCCCAGCGGTCGAGGTCGGCCCGCTCCGGCACCGCGAAGGCGATGTGGTCCAGGCCGGTCCGCCGTTCGTCCGCGGGGGCGCGCTCGTGGCCCTCGTGATGATGCAGACCCAGGATGACCCCGCTCTGCGCGTCGAGGAGGACCACGCCGTAGCCGGAGCGGGCCTCGTCGGCGTGCGGGAACGAGGCCGGGATCCGCTGCAGGCCCAGGACACGCTCGTACCAGGCCGCGCTGTCCTCCACGTCGTTCACCGTCGCGGAGAAGTGGTGGAAGCCGCCGAGGGCGGGCCGTCCGGAGCCGGACGGTGCGGTGTCGGCTGGTGCGGTGTCGGTCATGGCGGTGCTCCTCACCCGGGCGGGCCGCCCCGTCGCGGCCACGAGGTGACCGTGGTCCGGCGACCGCCCCGGCTCCATACGGAGTTCTGCGTAGCGGCGGGAGATGGGCACCTGTGGGCGGTACCTAGGTGGTCGGTCACCCATGTCCGGTGTGCCGCCCCGCTGCGAGACTCGGTGCCCGGCGGCGATGCGGGGGAGGCACGGTGGAGGGACGGCGGGACCTGCTCGAACGCGAGGCGGCGCTGGCGACGCTGCGCACGGCCCTGGCCGACGCGCAGGGCGGCGAGGGCCGCGTGGTGCTCGTGGCCGGCGAGGCGGGCATCGGCAAGACGAGCCTGGTGCGGGCCTTCACGGCCGCGGCGGCCGCCGACGGGGCCGTGCGCGTCCTGCGCGGCTCGTGCGACCACCTGCTGACGGCACGGGAGCACGGCCCGTTCCACGACGTCGCGCGGCAGGCCCGGACGGACCTGGCCGCCGCGCTGGCCGCAGGCTCCGCGGACGAGGTGCGCGACCTCCTGCTGGCCGAGGTGTCGGTCCCCACCACCGTGCTCGTGGTCGAGGACGTGCACTGGGCCGACGAGGCGACCGTCGACGCGCTGGCCTTCCTCGCCCGCCGCCTCGAGACCCTGCCCGCGCTCGTGGTCCTGACCTGCCGCGACCACGAGGTGCTGCCCGGCTCGCCGCTGCGCCGGCTGCTCGCGCTGGTCCGGCCGCCCGCCGGGCTCCGGCTGGCCCTGGCCCCGCTCTCGGCCCGGGCGGTGTCCGCGCTGGCCGGCGGGTCGGGCCTCGGCCTGCGGCTGCACGCGGTGACCCAGGGCAATCCGTTCTTCGTCACCGAGATGCTCGCGGCCGAGGACGAGGGCGTGCCCGCCTCGGTGCGCGACGTCGTCCTCGAGCGCGTGGCGACGCTGCCGGAGCGCACCCGGACGCTGCTCGACCTGCTCGCGGTCGTCCCCGCGCGCGTCGACCGGGCCCTGCTCGACGCCGTCCACCCGGACTGGGCGGTCGACGCCGAGCCGGCCGAGCGGCGCGGGATCGTCGAGCTCGCGGACGGCGGGCTGGACTTCCGGCACGACCTGTCCCGGATGGCCGTCGCCGACGTGCTGCCCGGAGCCCGCCGCCTCGGCCTGGGCGCCGCGGTCCTGGCCGCGCTGCTCGCGCAGGAGCCGCGGGACGAGGCGCGGATCCTGCACCACGCCGTGCTCTGCGGCGACGCCGGCGCCGTCGCCGCCCATGGCCCCGACGCGGCGCGCCGGGCCGCCCGGGCGGGCGCCCACCAGCAGGCGCTGTCCCGCTACGAGCAGCTGCGCCCCTACGCCGGGCTGCTCGGCCCGGAGGAGCGGGCGGCGGTCACCGAGGAGCACGCCTGGGAGCTGTACAACGCGCTGCGGTTCGACGAGGCCGTCGCGCTCTCCGAGGAGGCCGTCGCCCTGCGGCGCGGGCTCGGCGACGCCGCGCCGCTGGCCCGTGCCCTCGTCGGGCTCGCGTGGCACCGCTACCTCGCCGCGGAGGTCGCCGGGGCGGCGGCGACGATAGAGGAGGCCGTGCAGGTCGCCCGCGCCGCCGGCGACGCGGAGGTGGTCGAGCTCGCCCGGTCCTACCGCGGCTTCCTGCTGGTCCTGGCCGACCGCGAGCGGGAGGGGCTCGCGGAGCTCGACGCGCTGGGCGGGTCCGGCCGGCTGGCGTCCGTCCGCGCGATCTACCGCGGCCTCGCGACCGCCTTCCTCGGCGACCCCGCCGGCCTGGACCTGCTCGAGCGGGGGGTGGCCGACGCGTCGGCCGAGGGGCAGCGCGAGTTCGTGGCGCTGGGTTACACGGCCCTGGTCAAGTCCGCCCGCCGGCTCGGCCGCGACGACGCGGTCCGCCGGTACGCCGAGCTGGGTGCGGCCCGGACGTCGGGCATCGAGCTGCGCGCCCACGGCTACACGCTGGAGGCGCACCTCTGCCAGCTGCGCGCCCAGGAGGGCCGCTGGGACGAGGCGGAGGAGGGGTTCCGCGAGCTGCTGGAGGCGGCGCCGCAGGCGGGCATCCTGCACCGGGAGACGCTGCCGCACCTGGGTCGGCTGCTCGTGCGGCGCGGCGACCCGGAGGCAGAGGGGCTGCTCGAGCGGGCCTGGGCGCTGGCCGCGCGCACCGACATCCTGCCGGTGCTGGTGCCGGCCGGCCTGGCGTTGCTGGAGCGGGCGTGGCTCGCCGGCGACCCGGGGGGCGAGCGCGAGCGGGTCGCGCTGCTGCTGCGGCGGCTGGACCGGCCCGGCGTCGAACGCCAGCGTGGCGAGGTCCTCCGGTACGCCCGGCGGTGCGGGCTCACCGTCGACGACGCCTGCGGCCGCCCCGAGCACCAGCTCGGCCTGCGGGGCGACTGGCGCGGCGCCGCGGCCGAGTGGGCCCGCATCGGCGACCCGTACGAGCGGGCGCTCGAGCTCGCCGAGTCGGGCGAGCCCGGGCCGACGCTGGAGGCCCTCACCGTGCTCGACGAGCTCGGCGCCGGACCCGCCGCCCGGCTCGTCCGCACCCGGCTGCGCGACCTGGGCGTCGACCGGGTGCCCCGCGGGCCCCGCCCGGACACCCGGGCGCACCCCGCCGGCCTGACCGCCCGCCAGGGCGAGGTGCTGGAGCTGCTGGGGGAGGGCCTGACCAACGCCGAGATCGCCGCCCGGCTCGTGGTGTCCGTGCGGACCGTCGACCACCACGTCTCGGCGATCCTGCAGAAGCTCGGCGTGCCGAGCCGGCGGGCGGCCGCGCGCCTGGCCCGCCAGACCGCCGCCGAACCCGCCCCCGCCGGCCGCTGACCACCCCGAAGCGGGAGGCCTTCGAGGAGGACGTCGCCGTGCTGGTCCGGCTGTTGCGGGGCGAGACCGTCAGCCACCGCACGCGCCGCGACACGCTTATCGACGCCCGCAGCCAGCTCGCCCCGTACGGGGACCGGCTCGACGTCGCGGACGCCGCGGTCGCCTCGCCGACCGGGGCCCGGGTGGTGGCGCGGCACGCCCGGTCGCGGCACGGGGAGCTCGACCGCCGACACGCCGATGCCAGCGCCGGCGCGACGGCCCGGCACGCGGCGGATCAGCTCGCGTCGGCGTCGGGATCCGCGCCGGCGCGGGCGGCGGCCACGTGGTCGGCGGCCTCGCGGCGGCTCCCGACCCCGAGCTTGGCGAGGACGGCCGAGACGTGGTGGTCGACGGTGCGGATCGAGAGCACGAGCCGTTCGGCGATCTCGGTGTTGGTGCGGCCCTCGGCGACCAGCGCGAGGATCTCGGCCTGGCGCGGGGTCAGCCCGGCGGGGTGGGCCCGGGTCGCCGCCCGCGCGCCCCGCCGGACCTGCCGCACCCCGAGCCCGCGCAGGGCGCCGCGCACGCGCGCCGCCGCCGGACGGGCGCCGAGACCGTCGAGGATCTCGAGCGCCGCGGCCGCCCGCGCGGGGTCCCCCGTCGCGGCCAGCTCCAGCGCCCGCTCGTAGGGCGCGCCGATCGCCGCCCAGCCCTCCGCGGCCTCGAGCCGGTCCCCGCGCAGGGCGGCCAGGGTCTCGGGCGGGCAGCCCCGGAAGGGGACGACGGGCTCGCCCAGGCGGGCGAGGGCGCGCAGCACGTCGGCGCGTTCCCGCTCCCGGCCCGGCCGGTCGGTGCGGGCGAGCAGGTCGCGGGCGGCGGCGACGTGCGCCGGGGCGGGCCGGCCGGCGAGCCAGGCGTGCTCCAGGGCCGCGGCGAGCACCGGGAGCAGTTGGAAGGCGCTGCCGGAGTCCTCGGTGTAGGCGAGGGCGTCGGCCAGCAGCCGCGGGGCGTCGTCGTCGCCGCGACGGACGGCGAGCAGGGCCAGCCCGGGCAGGCAGTAGCGCAGCAGCACCCCGCGGCCGCCGGACCGCTCCAGGATCGCCCGGTACTCCGCCTCCGCCGCGTCCCAGTCGCCCCGCAGGGCCCGCAGCCGCAACCGGTAGGAGCGGCAGGAGTGGTCGAAGAACGGGAAGTCCCGGCCGCGCCCGAACTCCTCCCGCTCGGCCAGCAGCGCGTCCATCTCGTCGTACCGGCCGCGCTGCCAGAGCGCGATCGCGGTGTTGAGGTACCCCATCATCGCGGCGTCCTGGTCGCCCGCCTCCCGGGCGAGGGCGAGGCCGCGGCGCGCCTCGGCGTACCCGTCCTCGTCGCCGAGCGCCATCCGCGCCCGGCCGCGGAACACCAGCGGCACCGGCGGTGTGCGCCCGTCCGCCCGCCGCGCGACGGCGACCGCCTCCTCCAGCGGCGGGAGCGCCTCGCCCTCCCGGTCCAGGTTGACGAGCAGGGTGCCCAGGTGGGTGAGGGCGAAGACCCGTTCCGGGCTGTCGCCGGCCTCGGTGAGCCCGGCCGCCCGCGTCGCCGACCGAAGGGCCGCGGCCGGCTGCTGGTCCGACCACTGCTGCACGGACAGCACGGCCAGCGCGTGCGCGAGCGCACGGGGATCGCCGTCCTCACGCAGCCGGACGGCCTCGGCCGCCGCCCGCACCCCCTCCCCGGCACCGGCGTGGAACAGGGCCCACGAGTAGGCGTCCTGCACGGCCATCCGGGTCGGCTCGTCGAGCAGGTGCGCGACCCGCAGCACCTCCGCATAGAGCCGCGCGCCCTCCGTCTGCGCCCCGGCCCGGCAGGCCTGCGCGGCCGCCTCCGGCCCGTGCTCGGCCACCGCGCGCTCGTCGCCCGCGGCCACCGCGTGGTGCACGACGCGCACGAGGTCGGGCTCGGGGGCGGCGAGCAGCGCGGCGACGACCCGGGCGTGGTGCCGCATGCGGCCCAGCACCGGCTGGGCTTCCTCGACGGCCCGGCGGGCCAGCTCGTGACGGAACGCGACGGCCGTCGGACGGACCTCGAGGATCCCGCGGCGTTCCGCCTCGGCGACCACGGTGAGGTCGTCGACCAGCGCCCGGGCCAGCGACAGCTCGACCTCCCCGGGCACCACGGCGAGCCGGTCCAGGGCCTCCCGGGCGGGATCGTCGAGCGTCCGGATCCGGGCCAGCACGGCGTCGACCACCGTGGCGGGCGGGAGGTCCGCCGGGGTCCCGGACGCGATCACCTCGCTGAGGAAGAAGGGGTTGCCGCCGGTGGAGCGGTGCAGCGCCGCGGGGTCGGCGCCCGTGCCCGCGCTGAGCCGCGCCACGGCCGCCGGCGACAGCGGCCGGGGGGTCAGGCGGCGGACCGCCGGCCCGGTGAGCGCGCCGAGCAGGGTCGGCAGGGCGTGTCCCGGCGGTGCCTCCCCGTCGCGGTAGGTGAGGACGAGCACCGCGGGCAGGTCGGGCACCCGGCGCCCGGCGTGCCGCAGCACGTCGAGGGTCCCCTCGTCCGCCCAGTGCACGTCCTCGACCACCAGCACCGTCGGCGGGCCCGGCCCGGCCAGCTCCTCGACGACGGCGCCCATCACGGCCTCCCGGTCGCCCGTCCGCGCCGCCGCGGCGAGCGGGCCCGCGCCGGGGTCCCGCGCCGCGTCCCGCAGCGGGCCGAGCGGCCGCGGGGAGAACAGGTCGTCGCAGGCCCCGGCCAGCACCCGGGCGCGTGCGGAGACCCGGGCCGCGAACGCGCGGACCAGGCTGGTCTTGCCGATGCCGGCCTCGCCGGCCACCAGCACGACCGAGCCGGCGCCGGAGGCCGCCCCCGCGACCGCCTCCTCCAGCGCCTCGAGCTCCGCCGCGCGCTCGAGGAGCGTCCCCACCCGGCGATCGTGACAGCCCGGACGACCGGAGCGGAAGGCCCGCGGGGGACGGACGGGTGCGCGACGACACGATCCGCCCGGCACCCGCAGCCGTCGGGCAACCCCGACCGGTGGTTACGCTGGATCACGGCGCGTGCCACGGGGCCGCGGCGGAGGGAGTGCGCAGGTGGTGCAGGTCGGATCGGCCGAGCGGGTGGCGGGCGACGTGCTCGCGGAGGCCGGGCGGCGGCGGTCGTTCGCGGTCATCAGCCACCCCGACGCCGGCAAGTCCACGCTCACCGAGGCGCTCGCGCTGCACGCCGAGGTCATCGACTCGGCCGGCGCGGTGCACGGCAAGTCCGGCCGCAAGGGCGTCACCTCGGACTGGATGGAGATGGAGCGCCAGCGCGGCATCTCGGTGTCCAGTGCGGTGCTGCAGTTCGAGTACGGCGGCGCCGTGATCAACCTGCTCGACACCCCGGGCCACGGCGACTTCTCCGAGGACACCTACCGCGTGCTCGCGGCCGTCGACGCCGCGGTCATGCTGCTCGACGCCGCCAAGGGCCTCGAGCCGCAGACGTTGAAGCTGTTCGACGTCTGCCGCTCGCGCAAGATCCCCGTCCTCACCTTCGTGAACAAGTGGGACCGGCCCGGGCGCGAGGCCCTCGAGCTGCTCGACGAGGTGGAGCAGACGATCGGGCTGCGACCGATGCCCGTCACCTGGCCGCTCGGCGTCGCGGGGGAGCTGCGCGGGCTGATCGAGGTCGCCACCGGCGAGTTCACCCGCTTCACCCGTGCCGCGGGCGGGGCCACCCGGGCCGCGGCCGAGGCGGTGCCCGCCGAGGTGATCGCGGCCGAGGAGCCGCAGTTCTGGTCCACCGCGCAGGACGAGCTGGCCCTGCTCGAGGAGATCGGCGCGCAGTTCGACGAGAAGGACTTCCTGGCCGGCACCGCCACCCCCGTCCTGTTCGGCGCGGCGCTGTCGAACATCGGCGTCGCCCGGCTGCTCGACGCGCTGGTCGAGCTGGCCCCGCCGCCGTCGGAGCGCGAGGACGCCGAGGGCCGGCCGCGCGCGCTCGACGCCCCGCTGGCCGGGCTGGTCTTCAAGGTCCAGGCGGGCATGGACAAGGCGCACCGGGACCGGATGGCGTTCCTGCGGATCCACTCCGGCCGGTTCGAGCGCGGCATGGTGCTCACCCACGCCGCCACCGGCAAGCCGTTCGCCACGAAGTACGCGCAGTCCGTGTTCGGCAACCAGCGCACCACCGTCGAGGAGGCGTTCCCCGGCGACATCGTGGGCCTGGTCAACGCCAACGCCCTGCGGCCCGGCGACACCCTCTACGCCGCCGACCCGGTGCACTACCCGGCCATCCCCAGCTTCGCGCCCGAGCACTTCTCCGTCGCCCGCTGCGCCGACGCGGGCAAGAGCAAGCAGTTCCGCCGCGGCATCGAGCAGCTCGACGGCGAGGGCGTGATCCAGGTGCTGCGCTCCGACCGGCGCGGCGACCAGGCGCCGGTGCTCGCCGCCGTCGGACCCCTGCAGTTCGACGTCGTGGCCGCCCGGATGGCGTCCGAGTTCTCCGCCCCGATCACCCTCGAGCACCTGCCCTACCAGGTCGCCCGGGTCACGGACGAGGAGGGCGAGATCGCGCTGGCCCGCCAGTCCGAGTGCGAGGTGCTCGTGCGCAGCGACGGGGTGCGGCTGGCGGTGTTCAGCAACAAGTGGCGGATGGACGTCGTGATCCGGAAGTTCCCGGACGTCCGGTTCGAGCCGCTGCTCGCCGGCACCGTCGACTGAGCGCGTCGTGACCTGGCGGAACTGGGCGGGCAACCAGCAGACCCGGCCCGTCCGGGTCGTCGAGGCGCACGACGCCGGCGAGGTCGCCTCGGCGGTCAAGGCCGCCGCGCGGGAGGGGCTGCGGGTCAAGGCGCTGGGCAGCGGCCACTCGTTCACCGGGATCGGCGTGCCCGACGGCGTCGCGGTGCGGCCGCCCGCCGGCCCCGGGCTCTCGCTCGACGGCGACCTCGTGACCGTGCCCGCGGGCCTGACGTTGCGCGCGCTCAACGCGCTGCTCTGGGAGCAGGGCCGGGCGCTGCCGAACCTGGGCGACATCGACGCGCAGACGATCTCGGGTGCGATCTCCACCGGCACGCACGGCACCGGCGCGACGTACCGGGGCATCGCCGCGCAGGTCCGGGGCCTGGAGATGGTCCTGGCCGACGGGTCGGTGCTGCGCTGCACCCCGGACGAGAACCCGGAGGTCCTGCACGCCGCCCGCGTCGGGCTGGGCGCGCTGGGCGTGCTCACCGCGGTGACCCTCGAGACCGTGCCGGCGTTCCGGCTGCACGCCGTGGAGCGGGCGCTGCCGCTGGCCGAGGTCCTCGACGGCCTCGACGAGCTCGCCGCCGCGAACGACCACGTCGAGTTCTACTGGTTCCCGCACACCGAGCTCGCCGTGCTCAAGCGGAACAACCGCACGGTGGCGGACGGGCCCCGACGCGGGCGGGCGACCGAGTGGGTCGGCGACCAGCTGCTCGGCAACGCCGGGTTCGCGGCCGTCTGCGGGCTGGGCGCGCGGGTCCCGACGCTGGTGCCCCGGCTGAACCGGCTGATGGCGGGGCGGATGGCCGCACCGGAGTACGTCGACCGCTCGTACCGGGTGTTCTGCAGCCCGCGGCGCGTGCGCTTCCTCGAGATGGAGTACGCGGTGCCGCGCGAGGCGCTGGGGGAGGCGTTCGCCGGGCTGCGGGCCGCCGCGGCGCGACACGGTGGGGACGTGACGGTGCCGGTGGAGGTGCGGGTCACCGCGGCCGACGACGTCCCCTTGTCGACGGCGTCGGGCCGCGACACCGCCTACCTCGCCGTGCACGTCGCGCGGGGCCGGCCGCACGAGGCGTACTTCGGGGCCGTCGAGTCGGTGATGACGGCGCTCGCCGGCCGACCGCACTGGGGCAAGCTGCACAGTCGCACGGCCGCCGAGCTGCGCCCGCTCTATCCCGGTTTCGACGCCTTCGTCGCCCTCCGGGACCGGCTCGACCCCGAGGGCCGCTTCCGCAACGCCTATCTGGACCGTGTGCTGGGGGTTCCGGGCGCGTGAGACGTGCGTCCGAAATTGAGATTCCCCTTGTTTTGTAGGGGCGCCGAGGGGTAGCAGTTAGACATGGCTAACGCGAGGCCGGCGGTCCGGGAGTTCCGGGTGCTCCGCCGGGCCTGCCTGGCACCGTCCGCCCGCCCCGTCCGACGAGTGCGGCGCCGCGTCGCCGAGCCCTCCGTCCGGCTCGCGGTGGTCGCCGCCGTGGTGATGGTCGTGCTGGCCGGCGGCCTCCTCGCCGCCGTCTCGGCCGGCGCCCCGCCCGCCCTCGTGCTGGGCCTCTGCGTCGCCGCCCTGCTCGTCCGGCCGCTGGCGGTGCTCCGCCACCGCCGCACCGCCGGCCGCCGCTGAGGGCTGTCCCTCGCTGACGGCTGTCCTTCGCTGACGGCTCTCTCGCTGAGGAGCTACCCGAGCGGCGGCATCACGCCGCAGCGCTGCAGCCAGCCCAGCCAGTCCCCGAAGTGCCACACCTCGATCGGCGTGTCGCGGTACCAGTGGAGGACGTGCGCTCCGCTGCCCTCCGTGGCGAGGCCGGTGGGTGCCAGCGGCAGCAACGGTGACGCACCGGTGAAGGTCGCGGTGCAGCTCCACCGGGCGATGGTCGTGTCGCCGTCCCGCATCTCCTCGTGGATGGTCAGCGAGAAGTCGGGGAACGCCTGGTGGAAGCCGGTGATGAGCTGCTTCAGGCCCTCCCGGTCCATGTCGGGGAAAGGCGGGAGGTGGTAGGCGACGTCGGCGGGGAAGAGCTCGTCGACGACGTCGACCTTCCCCGTGCACCACGCGTCGCCGAAGCGGGAGAAGAAGCCGGTCTGCGAGGACATGAACACTCCCTGTGGCTCGGGCGGTGGGCTTGCGGGCGGTGGGGCTGTGATCGTGGAGCCGGATGGTGGAGCCCGTGCGCCGGAGCCGTGCGGCGGTGGGGCGTGCGGCGGTGGGTCGTGTGGCGGTGGGTCGTGTGGCGGGGGTCGTGCGATGGAGCGAGGCGGTGGAGTCGTGGTGCGGGACGGTGGGTCCACCGGGCCGTGGTCGCCAGCCGGTGGCCCGCCGGGCCGTCCACCGTCCTCGCGCCGGTCGAGGCGGTCAAGGAGGCGGTCAAGGAGCCGGTCGGTCTCCGGCCTCTCCCACACCCGGGCCGGACCTGCAGGCGGGGGTGCCCGGTCCGTGCGCGGAGCCCCGGTAGCGTCGCGACGTGGCTCGCCGGACCCGCACGACCCGCACGACCAAGACCCGCCCCGACCCGCCCGACCTGCCGTCGTCGTACGACCCGGCGACCGGGCCGCCCGAGGCCGGGGACCTGTGGGACGGGGTCGAGGCGGGGCCGGACGTGCTCTTCCCGGAGCACGTCGCGGACCTGCGGCTGCACGAGTGCCGGTTCTCCGGGGTCGATCTCGCGGGCCGGACGCTCAGCGGGCTGCACTGCCGCGACACCGAGTTCCACCGCTGCGACTTCTCCGGCGCGGTGCTCGACGACGCCGTGTTCACGCGCGTGACCTTCACGGACTGCCGGTTCACCGGCACCGAGCTGAACGGCGCGGGGCTGAACGACGTCCGGATCTCCGGCTGCCGCGCGGACCTGGCCCGCTTCCGGATGGCGAAGGGCGCGTTCCTGCACGTCGAGGACACCTCGCTCCGCGGCGCCGACCTCTACCGCTTCACGGCCCAGGACTGCGCGTTCCTGCGCTGCGACCTCGGCGAGGCCTCGCTGGAGGACGCCCGGCTGGCCGGCACGGACCTGCACGGCTCGACGGTCGACGACCTGCGCGGCCCGCTCGCCCTGCGCGGCTGCCGGATCGGCCCCGACCAGCTCGTGCCGGTCGGGGCCCTGCTCCTCGCGGCGCTGGGCGTCGAGATCACCGACCGGCGCTGAGGTCCCCGCCCCGCGGGCGCAGCGGCTCCTGCAGGATCGCCGACACCCGCTGCCGGCTCACCCCGAACAGCTTGCCGATCCGGGTGATCGACACCTCCTCGCGGTGCAGCGCCCGCGCCTCCTCGCGGCGGAACCGCCCGCCGACGCTGCCGAGGTCGTCGAGCGCGCGGGTGACCGCCTCGACGACCAGCGGCCGCTCCTCCTGCGTGACGATGTCGTGCCAGCTCATGCCGTCGGCGCGCAGCCGCTCGAGCTGGTCGACGCGCCGGCGGGCCTCGGTGAGGTCGGCGAGCGTGCGGTCGAGCTGCGAGCCGAGCTCGCGCAGGGCGGTCACCGCGGGATCGGCCGGACCGGTCACCGCAGGGCCATCAGGGCGGTGGCCACCGGCTTCCAGCGCTCGGCGTAGGCGTCGAGCTCCGGCGCCTCGGACCAGGTCGCGTCGATGAGGTAGAGGCCCGGGAGCGCGCAGGTGCCGCCCAGCTCGGAGAGCACCGGCTTGAGGGTCAGGTCGGGCGCCATCGCGTGCCCCGGCCCGGCGCCCAGCATCAGCGGCACGGCCACGACGTCCTGCAGCCCGGTGCCGCCCGCGAACTGGTCCAGGAAGAGCTTGAGCAGCCCGGTGTAGGTCGCCTTGAAGGTCGGGCTGGCGAACACGACCAGGGAGGACTCCTGCACCGACTTGACGGCGGCCGCCACGGCCTCGTCACCCCAGCCGAGCAGGCCCGGGCCCAGCTCGACGAGGTCGATCACGTGGTCGGGCGCGGCGCCGGTGAGCTTCTCGGCCAGCGCGCTGCCGGCCTGGAGGGTGCGGCTGGCGGGCTTCGGGTTGCCGACGACGACGGTGACGGTCACGTGCGCTCCTGCTCTCGATCTCCGGGGGTCGGGGGCCAGCATCCCATCCCGGCCGCCCTCCCCGCCGCCCACCGATCCGTGGCGCACGTCCACCGCAGCGGTCCGCGCCGTCCCGGCACCAGCCCGAAGGCGCGCGCGCCCCCGGCACGGCCGGGGACCAGCGGCGTCGTTCCGGGGACCCCGGGTCACGACCTTCACCCACTCGTGGCCCCCAGGCGTGCACGGCCGTCACCCTTTTGAGACCGTGTGGGTGTCCGCCCCCAGTCCGCACGTATCTCGGGAGACGCACGTGAAGAACCTCGGACGCGCACTCGGCAAGTTCAGCGCCGGCCTCCTCGACGCCCTGGGCATCCTGGGCGGCTGGAACCGGGGCCGCCGCGCCCGCTGACCGCGGCCGCCCGCCCGGTCCCTCGAGGGTCGGGCGGGCCCGCCCGGTCCGCCCCCCGCGCCCCCGAGCGCGGAACCCTTCCGCGCCCCCGAATGCGGAACCCGCCTCCGTGCCCCCGAGCGCGAAAGCCACTCCCTCGCGGAGCCCCCTCACGCCGCCCGTGTCCTCGAGGCCGCCGGCCACCCCCTGCCACCCGGTGTTGCTCGGCCGTCCGGCGTAGCGCCTGTTACCGGCTCTTTTCCGGTCCGGATCGATTCCGGACATCCTGTTACCGGTTGTCCTCCTCACCTTGACAGTGGGTGGCGTCTGCCCTCAACGTGTTGCGCGTGATGCTGCGCGTTCCGCAGTACGCACAGAGCCTGTCACACCGGCCTTCGAGGACGCGGCACATGAACTACGCCTGCCAGCTCGCCGATCTCCCGCGCGGCGCCGCCCTGCGACTCACGGACCTCCCCGGAAGTCCGCCCGTCGCCCTCTTCCACACCGACGACGGCGAGCTGTTCGCCGTCGACGACACCTGCACCCACGCCGACGCCTCCCTCGCCGACGGGTTCGTGGAGGACTGCGCCGTCGAGTGCCCGCTGCACGCGGCGATCTTCGACCTGCGCACGGGCGAGGCCGACGGGCTCGTGGCCCAGTACCCGGTCCGCACCCACACCGTGGTGATCGAGGACGGGGCGGTGTACGTCAAGCTCTCGGAGAAGATCCCGCACCTGCCCGCGGGCGCGCGCCGGTACGTGGCCTCATGAGCGGCACGACCTCTCCCCGTGTCGTGGTCATCGGCTCCGGCGTGGTCGGGGCCGCCGTGGCCGACGAGCTGACCGAGCGGGGCTGGACGGACGTCACCGTGCTGGACCGGGGCGCCCTGTCCCTGCCCGGCGGGTCCTCCTCGCACGCACCCGGGCTGGTGTTCCAGGCGAGCCCCTCGCGCACCCTCGCGCGGTTCGCGACGTACACCGTCGAGAAGATGAGCTCCCTCGACCTCGACGGCCGGTGGTGCTTCAACCCGGTCGGCGGCCTGGAGGTCGCGACCGAGCCCGCGCGCGTCGACGAGCTGTGGCGCCGGCACGGGTTCCTGAGCTCGGTGGGCGTCGAGTCGGCGGTCGTCGGGCCGGACGAGTGCGCCGCGCTGCACCCGCTGGTCCCGGCCGACCGCGTGCTGGCCGGCCTGCACATCCCGACGGACGGCCTGGCCAAGGCCCCCCGCGCGGTCGAGGCCCAGGCCCGGCGGGCGATCGCCCGCGGCGCGCGGTTCCTCGGCGAGCAGCGGGTCGTGGAGGTGTTGCGCGACAAGGGCCGGGTGACCGGCGTCCGGACCGAGTCGGCCTCCGCCGCCGACGGGCGGGGCGAGGACACCTTCCCGGCCGACGTCGTCGTGCAGTGCACCGGGTTCTGGGGTCCGCTGACCGGCGCGCTGGTCGACCTGCCCACCCCGCTGCTGCCGATGGCGCACCAGTACGCCCGCACCGCGCCGGTGCCGGGGCTGCGGGACCGGGGGACGCGGGAGGCCGTCGCGCCCATCCTGCGCCACCAGGACCGCGACCTGTACTTCCGCGAGCACGGCGAGCGCCTCGGCATCGGTTCCTACGCCCACCGGCCCATCCCGATCGACCCGGCGAACCTGCCGACGCACACCGAGATGCCGTCGTCGTTCGACTTCACGCCGGAGGACTGGGCGCCGGCCTACGCCGACGCGCAGGCGCTGCTGCCCGCGCTGCAGGGCGTGGAGATCGAGCACGGGTTCAACGGCGTGTTCTCCTTCACCGCCGACGGCATGCCGCTGCTCGGCGAGCACCCCGACCTGCAGGGCTACTGGGTCGCCGAGGCCGTGTGGGTCACGCACTCCTGCGGCGTCGCCCGGGCGCTGGCCGAGTGGCTGGTCGACGGGCACCCGTCGCTCGACGTCCACGCCTGCGACCTCAACCGCTTCACCGAGGCGCAGCGGAGCCCGGCGTACGTGGAGCAGCGCGCGTCCCGCAACTTCGCCGAGGTCTACGACATCCTCCACCCGCTGGACCCGCCGGCCGGGCCGCGCCCGATGCGCACCAGCCCGTTCCACCTGCGCCAGCAGGAGCTCGGCGCGGTGTTCACCGAGATCGGCGGCTGGGAGCGGCCGCTGTGGTTCGCGTCCAACGCGGACCTGCCCGAGGTCGGCCGGATCCCCACCCGCGAGGGCTGGGCCGCGCGGCACTGGTCGCCGGTCGCAGGGGCCGAGGCGCTCGCGACGCGGGACCGGGTGGGCCTCTACGACATGACCCCGCTGACCCGCGTCGAGGTCTCCGGGCCGGGCGCTTGTGCCTTCCTCGACGGCCTGACCAGCAACAACGTCGACGTCGCGGTGGGCCGGGTCGTCTACACCCTCATGCTCACCGAGACCGGGGGCGTGCTCTCCGACCTCACCGTGACCCGCCTGGGCGAGGAGCTGTTCCAGGTCGGGGCCAACGGCGAGGTGGACGTCGACCGGCTGCGCCGGCTCGCGCCCGCGGGGGTCTCGGTCCGGGACGTCACCGCCGGGACCTGCGGCGTCGGGCTCTGGGGCCCGCGGGCCCTCGACGTCCTCTCGTCGGTGAGCGCCGACGACCTCTCCTTCGGCTACTTCCGCGCGAAGAGGATCCACATCGGCGCGGTCCCGGTGCTCGCCCTGCGCGTGTCCTACGTCGGCGAGCTGGGCTGGGAGCTCTACACCTCCGCCGACCAGGGCCTGGCGCTGTGGGACGCGCTGTGGGCCGCCGGCGCCGAGCACGGCATGGTCGCCGCGGGCCGGCACGCGTTCACGAGCCTGCGGCTGGAGAAGGGCTACCGGGCCAGCGGCGTGGACATGACCAGCGAGGACCTGCCCGCCGAGGCCGGGCTCGCGTTCGCCGTCAAGCCGGGGGAGTACCCGGGTGCCGCGGCGGTGTCGGCCGAGCCGCGCCGCCGGCTGGTCCCCGTCCTGATGGACGACCCGGGCGACATCGTCATGGGCGCCGAGCCGGTCTACTCCGGCGACACCGCCGTCGGGTACGTGACCAGCGCGGCCTACGGCCCGACGATCGACGCCGGCATCGCCTACGCCTGGCTGCCGGCCGACCTCGCCGCCCCGGGCACCCCGGTGGCCGTCGAGTACTTCGGTGCCCGCCTGCCCGGCGTCGTCGCCGCCGAGCCCCTGTTCGACCCCGAGGGGAAGCGCCTCCGCCCATGACCGCACTCGAGCAGCCCCCGGTCACCGCCCCGACGGTCGGCCCCGCGAGCTCCGTGAGCTCCGCCTCCGCCCCGATGGTCGGCTCCGCAAGCTCCGCCTCCGCCCCGATGGTCGGCTCCGCAAGCTCCGCCTCCGCCCCGATGGTCGGCTCCGCAGGCTCCGCCTCCGCCCCGATGGTCGGCTCCGCAGGCTCCGCCTCCGCCCCGATGGTCGGCTCCGCAGGCTCCGCCTCCGGCGGCAGCCTCGTGCCCACCCTGCCCGGGCACTGGTACACCGATCCCGCGATCTTCGCGGCCGAGCAGGAACGCATCGTCGAGGCGGGGTGGGTGTGCGTCGCCCTCGCCGCGGACCTCGACGCCCCCGGCGCCTACCGCACGGTGCAGGTGGGGCGGGAGTCCGTCGTCGTCGTGAAGGGGCGGGACAAGCAGGTCCGCGCCTTCTTCAACGTCTGCCGGCACCGCGGCGCGCAGCTGTGCGTCGAGCCCGCGGGACAGGTGCGGAACAAGCTGCAGTGCCCGTACCACGCCTGGACCTACGACCTCACCGGCAAGCTGATCGCGGCGCCGAACCTCACGCAGATGCCGGACGTCGACCGGTTCGCCAACGGCCTCGCGCCCGTCGCGGTCCGGGAGTGGCTCGGCTATGTCTGGGTCTGCGTGGCCGAGCAGCCGCCCTCGTTCGAGGACGAGGTGATCGGCGCGGTGATCACCCGGCTCGGGGACGTCGAGTCGATCGACCACTACGGCGTGGAGAACCTGAAGCTCGCGCGGCGGATCAGCTACGACGTGCAGGCGAACTGGAAGCTGATCGTCGAGAACTTCATGGAGTGCTACCACTGCGCGACGATCCACCCGGAGCTCACCGAGGTGCTCCCGGAGTTCGCCGACGGGTACGCCGCGCAGTACTACGTGGGGCACGGCGCCGAGTTCGGCGAGCAGGTGCAGGGCTTCACGGTCGACGGCTCGGCCGGGCACGCCCGCATCCCGGGCATCGCCGAGGACCAGGACCGGAGGTACTACGCGATCACGATCCGCCCCGGTGTGTTCGTGAACCTCGTGCCCGACCACGTCATCATGCACCGGATGACCCCGGTCGCGGCGGACCGCACCCTGGTCGAGTGCGACTGGTTGTTCCTGCCGGAGGTCGTGGGGTCCGGTGTGGACCTGGACCGTTCGGTGGAGCTGTTCCACCGGGTCAACGAGCAGGACTTCGCCGCCTGCGAGCGCACCCAGCCCGCCATGTCCAGCCGCGTCTACGCCCACGGCGGCGCGCTGGTCCCCAGCGAGCACCACATCGCCGAGTTCCACCACTGGGTGCAGGACCGCCTGCGCTGACCCGCCCGTCCGCGGTCGGTGGTGCCGGAGCGCCACCGACCGCGCTCAGTACGGCGCGGTGAGGCCCTCGAACATCGGGAAGTGCCTCACGTTCCGGGTCCACAGAGGTGCATCGAGGTGGGCGGCGGTGGCCGCGATGACGAAGTCCGGGACGTCGACGCCGCGGTGCGACGCCCGGTACCGGCGGGCGTAGGCACCGGCCCGCTCGGCCACGGCGTCGTCGAGCGGCACGAGCAGCAGGGCGTCGAGCAGCCCGCGGACCGCGGCCTTCTCCGGGCTGCGCATGCCGCGCAGCAGTTCGACCTTCGTCAGCGTGGCCGCGGCGAGCTGCTCGCCCTCGTCGTAGGCGCGGTCGAGCGCCGTCCGGCAGCCCTCGTGGCCGCGCAGCAGGTCGACCAGGACGGACGTGTCGAGCAGGATCAGCGGGTCCACCCCAGCCGGGCGTCGCGATCGGCCCAGGCACCCCGGGCGCGGTCGACGTACTCCTCGCCGGCCAGGTCGTCGAAGTCGCCCTCGTCCGCCGCGCCGAACGCCCCGTCGAGTGCGGCGCGCAGGGCCGCCCGCGACGTGCCGTACCGCTTCTCCACCGCATCGCGCACGAGGTCGCCGATGGAGCGGCCGGTACGTGCCGACTCCTCGCGCAGGCGCAGGTACTGCTCGTCCTCGAGCAGGACCTGGGTGCGGTGCATGATGTAAGGCTACATCACTCCTGGTCCCACCAGCCCAACCTGCGGCTGATGTCCCGGGCGGCGGTGACGACCGTCGGGGCGAGGTCCTCGAGGCGCTCCGGCGGGAGGCGGTAGGCGGGGCCGGAGAGGGACAGCGCCGCGGCGACCCCGCCGGTCTGGTCCCGGACGGGCGCGGCCACGGCGTTGAGCCCGACCTCGTACTCCTCGACGACGACCGCGTACCCCGTCGCCCGGACCCGCCCCAGGTCGGCGACGACCTCGTCGCGGGTGGTGAGGGTGTTCTCCGTGAACCGCTCCGGATGGTCGAGCACGTCCTTGAGCAGCGGGTTCAGGTCGGCGGGCTCGAGCCAGGCGATCAGTGCCTTGCCGCTGGACGTGCAGTGCAACGGGGTGATGCGGCCGATCCAGTTGTAGGTCAGCACGGTCGAGGGGCCGCGGGCCTGGTGCACGTTGACGGCGTGCCGGTCCTGCAGCACGGCGATGTTGACGGTCTCGCCGAACTCCTGGGCCAGCCGCTCGCAGGCCTCCCGGCCCAGCCGCGTGACGTCGAGCCGCCCGGAGACGGCGCCGGCCAGCGGGATCAGTCCGAACCCGAGGGTGTACTTGCCGCGGTCCGTGGCCTGCTCGACGAGTCCCCGGTCCTCCAGCGCGCCGAGCAGCCGGAAGGCGGTGGACTTGTGGACGTCGAGCTCGGCGGCCACCTCGCTGACCCCGGCCTCCCCGCGGCGGGCCAGGATCTCGAGGACGGTGATGGCGCGGTCCACGGACTGCACGCCCCCGTCGCGTGGGCGCTCCGTGTTGCTCATGGCGGAACTATAGTCGTCGTGTCGCCCGATCTGCTTGACCGTGCAGGGTGATCGGAGCACTCTCACCGCCGTGCCAGACCTCTTCGTCGACGGCGGGTGGACCTCCGGGTCGGGTGGGTCCGCCCAGGTGGTGAACCCCTTCGACGCCTCGGTGGTGCGGTCGGTGGACCAGGCCTCGGCGGCCGATGTGGACCGTGCGGTGGCCGCCGCGCGCCGGGCCTTCGACGACACCGCGGGGCCCTGGCGGACCACCGAGGCACCCGAGCGGGGCGCGCTGCTCCGTCGCATCGCCGGCCTCCTCGTGCGCGACAAGGAGGAGATCGCGCACACCGAGACCCTCGACACCGGCAAGACACTGCCCGAGAGCCGGATCGACGTCGACGACGTCACCGCGGTCTTCCGCTTCTACGCCGACCTGGCCGACAAGGACGCCGGACGCCTGGTCGAGACCGGGATCCCGGCCGTCGTCAGCCGGGTGGTGCACGAGCCGGTCGGCGTGTGCGCGCTGGTCACGCCGTGGAACTACCCGCTGCTGCAGCTGTCGTGGAAGGTCGCGCCCGCGCTGGCGGCGGGCAACACGATGGTGATCAAGCCCAGCGAGGTCACCCCGCTCACCTCGATCCACCTCGTGAAGCTGTGCGAGGAGGCCGGGGTCCCGGCCGGCGTCGTCAACATCGTGCTGGGCGACGGGCCCACGGTCGGCGCCCCGCTGACGGGCCACCCCGACGTCGACATGGTCAGCTTCACCGGCGGCCTCGCCACCGGCCGCGCGATCATCCGCGCCTCGGCCGAGACGATCAAGCGCACGGCCGTGGAGCTCGGTGGCAAGAACCCGAACATCGTCTTCGCCGACACCGACTTCGAGCTGGCCGTGGACTACGCGATGCTCGCGGTGTTCCTGCACTCCGGGCAGGTGTGCTCAGCGGGGGCGCGGCTCATCGTCGAGGACTCCCTGCACGACGACCTGGTCGCCGAGGTCGCCCGGCGCGCCGGCCGGATCCGGCTGGGCAACGGCCTGGAGGAGGGCGTCGAGGTCGGGCCGCTGGTGTCCGAGGCGCACCGGGCCAAGATCGAGGGCTTCGTGGGCGCGGCGCGGGAGGAGGGCGCGACGGTGGTGTGCGGCGGCGCCCGCCCGGACGACCCCGCGCTGGCCAAGGGCTTCTTCTACCTGCCGACGGTGATCACCGACGTCACCCGCGACATGCGGGTGATCCGGGAGGAGACCTTCGGGCCGATCCTCACGGTCGAGCGCTTCAGCACCGAGGAGCAGGCGATCGAGCTGGGCAACGACACCGAGTACGGCCTGGCCGGCGCGGTGTTCACCCGGGACATGGGCCGCGCGCACCGGGTCGCCTCGGCGCTGCGGCACGGCACCGTGTGGATCAACGACTACCACCCGTACGTGCCCGGTGCGGAGTGGGGCGGGATGAAGCGGTCCGGCAACGGCCGCGAGCTCGGGCACGCCGGCCTCCACGAGTACCAGGAGGCCAAGCACGTGTGGCACAACACCGCCCCCGCGCCGCAGGGGTGGTTCAAGGGCTGATCCTCGTCGGAGGCCTGTGTGAGCACCACCGAGAACGAGCAGCACGACCACGGACTCTCCGAGTTCGGCTACAGCCAGTCGCTCGACCGGAGCATCGGCAAGTTCGCCAGCTTCGCCGCCGGCGTCAGCTACATCTCGATCCTCACCGGCACCTTCCAGCTGTTCTACTTCGGCTTCGGGTTCGGCGGCCCGATGTACTGGTGGTCCTGGCCGATGGTGTTCGCCGGCCAGATCATGGTGGCGCTGTGCTTCGCCGAGCTCGCGGGCCGCTACCCCGTGGCGGGCTCGGTCTACAACTGGTCCAAGCGCCTGGCCGGTCCGACGACGTCGTGGCTCGCCGGTTGGATGATGTTCACCGCGTCCGTGGTCACCCTGACCGCCGTGGTGCTGGCCTACCAGGTCACGCTGCCGCAGATCTGGTCCGGCTTCCAGCTCGTGGGCGACGGCACCGGGGACACCGACTTCGCGGTCAGCGCCGTCATCTGGGGTGCGATCCTCATCCTCTTCACCACCCTGGTGAACGCGTTCGGCGTGAAGCTGATGGCGCGGATCAACAGCACCGGCGTGTTCATCGAGCTGATCGCGGCCGTGCTGCTGGTGATCCTGCTCGGCGTCAACATCGTCAACCCGCCGTCGGTGCTGCTCGACACGAACGGGATCGGCGCGGGCCAGCCGGGCGGCTACTTCGCGGCGTTCCTCGTCGCCTCGCTCGCCAGCGCGTACGTGATGTACGGCTTCGACACCGCCAGCTCGCTGGGGGAGGAGACCGTCGACCCGCGGCGGACGGCGCCCACGGCGATCCTGCGCGCGGTGATCGCCTCCTTCGTCATCGGCGGCCTCATCCTGCTGTTCGGCATCCTCGCGGCACCGAACCTGGCCGACCCCGCGCTGGGCGAGAGCAGCGGCGGCCTGCAGCTGATCGTCATCCAGGCCCTGGGCAGCACGCTGGGCAAGATCTTCCTCGTCACGATCATCATCGCGATCACCGTCTGCGCGCTCGCGGTCCACACCGCGGCGATCCGGCTGATGTTCGCGATGGCCCGCGACAACGCGCTCCCGGGTGGCGCCCGGCTGGCCAAGATCGACCCGAAGCGGAAGACGCCGGTCGTCCCGGCGATCCTGATCGGCGTCGCGTCCGTGCTGATCCTGGTGGTCAACATCGGCTCGCCGGCGATCTTCACGGCCGTCACGAGCGTCGCGATCATCATGATCTACCTGGCGTACCTGCTGGTCACGGGGCCGATGCTGCTCAAGCGTCTCCGCGGGCAGTGGCCGGGGCCCGAGGCGCGGACGAGCGGCTACTTCTCGCTCGGCAGGCTGGGCCTGCCGGTCAACATCCTGGCCGTGCTGTGGGGCGCCGCGATGGCGCTGAACCTGGCCTGGCCCCGCGCGGACGTCTACGGCGAGGGCGTCCTGCGCTGGATCGCGTTCATCTTCATCGGCGCGGTGGCGCTGATCGGGCTGCTGTGGTTCCGGCTCAAGGGCCGCCACCGGCTCGGCACGCTGCCCGAGCACATGGCCCGGCAGATGGAGCAGATGGAGGGGGAGCTGCCGTGACGGGAGCGCACATCGGGGAGGCGCCGGGCAACGGCGACGGCGACACGTTCGACTACGTGGTGGTGGGGGGCGGTTCCGCGGGCTGCGCGCTCGCGGCCCGGCTGTCCGAGGACCCGTCGGTCACCGTGTGCCTGCTGGAGGCGGGCCCGTCCGACGTCGGGGACCCGGCGATCCTGCGCCTCGAGGACTGGATGTACCTCCTCGACTCCGGCTACGACTGGGACTACCTCGTCGAACCCCAGGAGAACGGCAACTCCTTCCTGCGGCACGCCCGCGCCCGGGTGCTCGGCGGCTGCTCCTCGCACAACTCCTGCATCGCGTTCTGGACCCCGCGCGAGGACCTCGACGAGTGGGCGTCGCTGGGCTGTGACGGCTGGTCGGCCGACGAGTGCTGGCCGCTGATCCGCCGGCTGGAGACGAACGACGGCCCGTGGGAGGGCCACGGCCGCTCCGGCCCGGTGAACCTCATGCAGGTCCCGCCGGACGACCCGTGCGGCGTCGCGGTGCTCGAGGCGTGCGCGGCCGTCGGGATGCCGACCGTGCGGTTCAACGAGGGCGTCACGATCACCGAGGGCGCCGGCTTCTTCCAGATCAACTCGTTCCCGGACGGCACCCGGTCGTCGGCGTCGGTCAGCTACCTGCACCCGATCATGGCGACGCGCCCGAACCTGGAGGTCCGCACCGACTCGTGGGCCTCGCGGGTCCTGTTCGACGGCACGCGCGCGACGGGCGTCGAGTACCAGCGCGGCATCGGGCCCGGCCGCCAGGTCGTGCGCGCGAACCGCGAGGTGATCCTCTCCACCGGCGCGATCGACACCCCGAAGCTGCTGATGCTCTCCGGGATCGGACCCGCCGAGCACCTGCGGGACTTCGGCGTGGAGGTCCTGGTCGACGCCCCGGGCGTCGGGGCCAACCTCGACGACCACGTCGAGGGCCTGGTCATGTGGGACGCCGCGCGGCCGATGGTCGAGCGCTCCACGCAGTGGTGGGAGATCGGGCTGTTCCACTGCACGCAGCCGGGGCTCGACCGGCCGGACCTGATGATGCACTACGGGTCCGTGCCGTTCGACCTCAACACCGTGCGCTGGGGCTACCCGACCACGGACAACGGCTTCTGCCTCACCCCGAACGTCACCCGCGGCCGGTCGCGGGGCACGGTGCGGCTGCGCAGCCGGGACTTCCGCGACCGCGCCCGCGTGGACCCGCGGTACTTCACGGACCCGGAGGGCCACGACATGCGGGTCATGACGGAGGGGATCCGGCTGGCCCGGCGCGTCGCCGAGCAGCCCGCGCTGAAGGAGTGGGTGGCGGGGGAGCTGGCACCGGGGCCGGAGGCGGTGCGGGACGACGAGATCGAGGACTACATCGTCAAGACGCACAACACCGTCTACCACCCGGCGTGCACGGTGAAGATGGGTCCGGCGACGGACCCGAAGGCGCCGCTGGACCCGCAGCTGCGGGTGCGCGGGGTGGAGAACCTGCGGGTGGCCGACGCGTCGGTGCTGCCCTTCCTGCCCGCGATCAACCCCAACATCACCACGATGATGGTCGGCGAGAAGTGCGCCGACCTGCTGAAGGCGAGCCGGTAGGGCCGCCGCGCGCCGTGGGGGAGCCCGCGGCGGGCTCGACCGGGCTCCTCGGCGGCGCGCGGCACGACCGTCTACTGCGGCAGCAGGCCGAGCTGCGCCATCATGTCCAGCTGGTCCCAGTAATACCGAACACGGACGATCTGGTCGCCTCGGACCGTGTAGACGCCGGCAAACGGGACCTCGATGCGAGCCCCGGTCGCCGGGGTCTCCGTGCCGTCGGGGTTGCCCAGCGGTCCGGTGTTGGTCCCCCGGAACAGCGACTCCTCGACGATCGTGTCGCCGTCCAGGTAGGTGCGGTGCACGACGACCTGGTTGTCGGGGGAAGGACTTCTCGTTCTCGGCCCAGAAGTCGCGCAGTCCTTGACGGCCCTTGGCGTCGAACCCGGGCAGTGTGAGCTCGCAGTCCTCGGCGAACGGGGCCACGAACCCGTCGACGTCGTGGGCGTTCCAGGCGTCGGTCAGGCGGTCGAACATCGTCTGCAGGTCCATCGTCGCCTCCTCTGGGAACCGGACGGGGACGCCCACGCTAGAGAGCCCGCGTCGGCGGCCGACAGGGCCGAGGGACCGTGCCGGGCGGCCGATCCGGGAGGGGGCGGAAGCCCCGATGAGGGCGTCGCGGGACGATCGGTACCGGGGACGGGCCGCGGGTCAGCGCAGCGGTCGGCACTCGGCCCCCCTCGGTGACCTTGCCCTGCAGGAGGCCGTGAGCGATGCTCGCGGAGATGTCTGCTCACGCCCACCGGCCGCGCATGCGCTGCCCCGCGAACTCGCGCACCGACGTTCCGACCCGGACGCCGCCCGGAAAGCCCGCCCCCGGCCCCGCTGTGCGGGAGGCACGCACGTGAGCGACGGGACCGCACTCGCCGTCCGGCTCCGGGAGCTGGCCGCCGCCGCGCCGGACGCCGTCGCGCTCACCGACGAGCACGGCCGGGTCACCCGCCGGGAGCTCGACGAGCGCTCCACCCGGCTGGCCCGCCGGTTCGCCGGGCTCGGGGTCGGGCACGGCGACTTCGTCTCGATCGCGCTGCCCAACGGGATCCGGCACGTCGAGTGCTCGCTGGCCGCGTGGAAGCTCGGCGCGGTGCCGCAGCCGCTGTCCCACCGGCTCCCGCCCGCGGAGCTCGCCGCGTTGGTGGAGATCGCGGACCCGGCGCTGGTCGTGGGCCTCGACCCGGGCGACGGCCGGCCCTGGCTGACCGGCGACGAGGACCTCACGACCGGCGAGGCGACGCCGCTGCCCGACGTCGTCGGACCCTCGTGGAAGGCGCCCACCTCCGGGGGCAGCACCGGCCGCCCCAAGCTGATCGTGGCGGGGCAGGTGGCGAGCGTGGAGGCCGTGCTCGCGCGCGCCCCGCTGCTGCGGATCGACCGGGACGGGGTGTTCCTGTCGACCGCGCCGCTCTACCACAACGCGCCGTACATGTTCTCGCTGATGGCGCTGCTGCAGGGGCACCACGTCGTCCTCATGGGACGGTTCGACGCCGCCCGCGCGCTCGACCTCGTGGCCCGGCACCGCGCGACCTGGCTCTACGTGGTGCCCACGATGATGGGCCGGATGCTGCGGCTGCCCGCGGCGGTCCGCGAGGCGGCGGACCTGTCGTCGCTGCGGACCGTGCTGCACGTCGGCGCGCCCTGCCCGCCGCACGTGAAGCGGGGCTGGCTGGACTGGGTGGCGACGCCGGAGACGGTGATCGAGCTGTACTCGGGCACCGAGGCGCAGGCCAACTGCATGATCGACGGCCGCGAGTGGCTGGAGCGCCCGGGCTCGGTCGGGCGCGTGCAGCGCGGCCGGATGAGCGTGCGCGGCGAGGACTTCCGCGAGCTCCCGCCCGGCGAGGTCGGCGAGATCTGGATGCGGCCGGACGGGGAGGCGACGACCTACCGGTACATCGGCGCCGAGGCGCGCGAGCGCGACGGGTGGGAGTCGTTGGGGGACATGGGCTCCTTCGACGCCGACGGCTACCTCTTCCTCGCCGACCGGCAGACCGACATGATCCTGGTCGGCGGGGCCAACGTGTACCCGGCGGAGGTCGAGTCCGCGCTGTGCGAGCACCCCGCGGTGCTCTCGGCCGCCGTAATCGGGCTCCCGGACGAGGACTACGGCAGCGTGGTCCACGGGATCGTGCAGGTCGGCGGCAACCACGACGGCGACGTCACGGGGGAGGAGCTGCGCGAGTTCGTGCGCGGCCGGCTCGCCCCGTACAAGGTGCCGCGGACCGTCGAGCTCACCGCCGACCCCCTGCGCGACGACGCCGGCAAGGTCCGCCGCAGCGCGCTGCGGGAGGCCCGCCTCCCGCAGGCGTCCTAGCCGCGCCGCACCTGGTCCCGCAACGCCGCGGGCAGCACCCGCGCCGCCTCCACCAGGCTCGGCCCGTACCAGGTCAGCAGCCGCCCGCTGACCAGCACGGACGGGGCGGTGAAGGCCTCGGGGCCGTCGTCGGCGGTGAAGAGGTACGGCTCGTCCGGCAGCACCACGAGATCGTGCGCGGGCAGGTCGGCCGGGTCGAACCGCGGGTAGCGCTCGGGGGAGCCGGCGAGCACGTTGTCCACGCCCAACCGGGCGAGCACCGCGCCGGTGAAGGTGTCCGAGCCGCAGGCCATCCACGGCTTGCGCCAGATCGGCACCACCGCGCGGCGCCGCTCGGCCGGCTCCGGGAGGGCGGCCCACAGGCGGCGGGCCTCGGCGAGCCACCCCGGCTCGTCGAACCCGCAGGCCGCGAGCATGCGGCCGAGCGAGTCCAGGCCGCCGTCGACGGTCCGGATGTCGGTCACGTAGACGGCGAGCCCCGCGTCGCGCAGCCGCTGCAGGTCGCCGGGCTTGTTCTCCTCCTGGTTGGCCAGCACCAGGTCCGGCTCGAGCGCGACGATCGCCTCGACGTCCGGGTTCTTGGTGCCGCGCACCCGCGGCACGTCGAGGTCCCCGGGGTGGGTGCACCAGTCCGTGGCGGCGACGAGCCGGGAGACGTCCGTGGCCCCGACCGCCTCGGTCAGCGAGGGCACGATCGACGCGATCCGCTCGACCTTCGCCGGGACGTCGACCTCGCGGCCCTCGTCGTCGATCACCATGGGCATGCGGCCAGGCTAGTCACTCCACCAGCGCGAGGCTGATCACCGGGACGAAGGTGACGATCAGCAGGGCGATCAGCAGGACCCCGGCGCTGGGCAGGGCCGCCCGCGCCACGCGCAGCACGCTCATCCGCGAGATCCCGCTGGCGACGAACAGGTTCAGCCCGAGCGGCGGCGTGACCATGCCGATCTCCAGGTTCATGACGATGATGATCCCGAGGTGGACCGGGTTCACGCCGAGCTCGGTCGCGATGGGGAAGAGGATGGGCGCGAGGATGAGGATCGCGCTCGACGTCTCCATGAAGCAGCCCACGATCAGCAGCAGGACCGTGACCAGCAGCAGGAACTGCCAGGGCTGCAGGTTCAGGGCGAGCAGCGCGCCGGTGACCTCGGCGGGGATGCGCTCGTAGGTGAGCACGAAGGAGAACAGAATGCCGTTGGCGATGATGAACATGACCATCGCCGAGGTCCGGGCCGACCGCAGCAGGATCGGCCCGATGTCGCGCCACGACAGTTCCCGGTAGACGAGCAGGCTGACGAGCAGCGCGTAGGCCACGGCCATGGCCGCGGCCTCGGTCGGGGTGAAGAAGCCGCCGTAGATGCCGCCCAGCACGAACACCGGCAGCAGCAGCGACAGGATCGCGTCCCGGAAGGCACGGACCTTTTCCGCCCGGGTCATGTCGACGGCCGTCGCCCCGGTCCCGTAGCCGCGCCGCCGGGAGACGACCACGACCATCGCCAGCAGCAGGGCGCCGGCGAGCAGGCCGGGCAGGATCCCGGCGAGGAAGAGGTCGCCGATCGAGGTCTCGGTCGCGATGCCGTACACGATCAGCGGGATGGACGGCGGGATGAGGATGCCCAGCGACCCGGACGTCGCGATGAGCCCGGTCGAGAAGTCCCGGCCGTAGCCGGCCCGGATCATCGCGGGGATGAGCAGGGTGCCGACGGCGACGACGGTGGCCGGGCTCGAGCCCGAGATCGCGGCGAAGAAGACGCAGGACAGCACGGCCGTCATCGCCAGGCCGCCGCGGTAGCCGCCGACCGCCGCGAGCCCGGCCTCGGTGAGCCGTCTGCTGATCCCGCCCCGGCTCATGATCGTGGCGGCGAGCACGAAGAACGGGATCGCGACGAGCGGGAAGCTGTTCAGGGCGTTGGTCAGGGTCTCCGGGACCTGGGTGAGCGGGATGGTGGTGAAGTAGAAGAAGTAGAGGAAGGTGGTGAGCCCGAGGGCCACGGCGATCGGGGCCGACGACAGCAGCAGGACCAGCAGGGTGACCAGCAGGGCGATCGCCGCGGCGCTCATCGGCCGGCCTCCCCGTCGCCGTCGTCCGCGCGCCGGGGCCCCGGCTCGTCGTCCCGCGCGGCGGCGCCCTCGGCCTCCCGCTCCGCGGCCTGCTCCGCCTCCCGTTCGGCCGTCTTCTCGGGATACGGGTCGCGGCCCCGGAGCATGCGGGAGGCGATCTCGCAGGCCCGCACGAACATCAGCGTGAACCCGACCGGGACCGGGAGGGTCGCGAGCCAGAGCGGGAGCTTCAACGCCGGGGTCAGGGTCAGCCGGGCGTACGGCTCCGCCAGGACGAGCCAGGCGAAGGCGCCGACGATCCCGAGGTAGACCAGCGTGACGGCGATCCCGACCAGGGCGAGGACCCGCTTGCCGCGCTCGCCGAGGAACAGCGCGACCAGGTCGACGTTGACGTGCTCGTCGTAGCGCAGGGTCACGACGGCGCCGAGGAAGGTCGACGTGATCACGAGGAGGATCACGGCCTCCTCCGACCAGAAGAGGATCTGCCCGGTGATCGTGCGGAGCAGCACGGCGACGATCGCGACCAGCGCGGCGAGCCCCAGCGACCCGGCCGCCAGCACGTTCTCCACCCGGGTCAGGACGCGGTCGAACCCGGCCATCACGCACCACCCGCCCGACGCTGGGCCAGCAGCTCGTCGACGACGTCCCGGCCGATGACGTCCGCCTGCTCGTCCCACACCTTCGGCACGACCGAGGCCTCGAACGCGGCCCGCTGCTCGGGCGTCAGCTGCACGATCTCCGTGGTGCCGGCCTCGGCGATCGTCTTCTTCGCCTCCTCGTTGAGCTGGGCGGCGACCTCGCGGTTGTAGTGGGCGGACTCCGTGGCCGCCTCGCGGACGACCTGCTGCAGGTCCGGCGGGAGCCCCTCGAAGAACGGCCGGTTGATCGTGAGGACGTAGCCGACGTAGCCGTGGTCCGACTCGGTGATGTACCGCTGCACCGTGTGCATGTTCTGGGACTCGATGTTCGACCAGGGGTTCTCCTGGCCGTCGATCAGCCCCTGCTGCAGGGCGTTGTAGACCTCGGCGAAGGCCAGCGGGGTCGACTGGGCGCCCCAGGCGGCGAACTGGGCGCGCAGGACGTCCGAGGGCTGGATGCGGAAGCGGAGCCCCGCGAGGTCCTCGGCCGCGGTCATCCGGGTGTTCGAGGACAGCTGCTTGAGCCCGTTGTCCCAGAGCTCGAGCACGACGATGTCGCGGCGGGCCAGCTCGGGGTTGCCGAAGATCGCGCGTCCCACGGCGGTGTCCGGGGACGCGACCCGCGGGATGTCCTCGACGTCCCGGAACAGGAACGGCAGGTCGAGCACCTGCAGCTCGGGGGCGATCGTGGTGAACTTCGCGCTGGCGGGGGCCAGCATCTGCACCGCCCCGGACTGGAGGGCCTGCAGCTCGTCCTCGTCGCCGAACAGCTCCGAGTTGGGGTAGATCTCGACCGCGATCCGGCCGCCGGAGCGCTGCTCGACGATCTCCTCGAACCGCTGCGCCGCCTTGCCCTTCGGCGTCTTGGCCGTGACGACGTGGGAGAAGCGCAGCACGTAGGTGTCGCTGCCGCCCGCCTGTCCGGCACCGCGGAGCCCGCAGCCGGCGAGGAGCACGCACAGCACCGCGAGGAGCGCCCAGACCGTTCGCCGTCGCATACCGCCGGTCCCTCCTCGAGCCGAGGACGGGGGCGGCGCCGGAATGCGGCACCGTCGCCCATTCGGGTCGGACGGTAGGAATCGGCGCGAAGGGTGTCAAACGCTGGCGAACAGCGGCGTGTGGCGGCGGACGAAGTCGCGGAAGGCCCGCGCGGGCGCGCTCGCCCGCCGCTCCCGGGAGCGGACGAGCCCGATCACGCGGATCGTGCGGGGGCTCGTCACCGGCAGCTCGACGACGCCCGGTGGCGGCCCGTGGTGCGACACCGGCACCAGCGCGACCCCCAGGCCCGCCCGGACGAACCCCCGGACCGTCGCGGAGTCCCCGGACTCGAACGCCAGCCGCGGCGTGAATCCCGCGTCGCGGCACCAGCGGTCGACCGCGGCGCGCAGGCCGTTGCCGGGCAGGAAGCCGATGAACCGCTCGCCCGCGGCGTCGGCGAGGGGGAGCCCGGCGCGGTGCTCCGCCAGCGGATGGTCGGCGGGGACCGCGAGCCGCAGCTCCTCCTCGCCCAGGGGCTCCGCGGTGAACGCGGCCTCCTCGGGCAGGGGAGAGGTGAGCGCGAGATCGGCTGCGCCCTCCCGGATCCACTGCAGCAACGTGTGGTGCGGGGCCTGGAGCAGGTCGAACCGGATCCCCGGCTGCACCGCCCGGAACTCGCCGACCAGGCGCGGGACGACCTCGGTGCCCAGCGTGGGCAGGAAGGCCAGCGTGATCCGTCCCTGCACGCTGTCGACCTCGCCGGCCAGCTCGCGGGCGCCCGTGGCCAGCTCCGCGAGGGAACGCTCGGCGTAGCGCAGCAGCAGTCGGCCCTCGCGGGTGAGCCGCACGGTGCGGCCGCTGCGGACGAACAGCGACGTCCCCAGCTCCCGCTCCAGGCGGGCGATGCCGCGCGAGAGTGTGGACTGCGGCACACCCAGCTCGTCCGCGGCGTGCGTGACGTGCTCGGCCCGCCCCACGGCGACGAACCAGCGCAACCGGGGTGCGAGCGCAGCCAGGACCACCGACTCATCCATGAATGCATCATCGCACCCGAGTAGATGCATTGGACGCATGCTGATCCTGGTCGTACGGTCGCTAGCGATGACAACGACCGCCCCTGCCCCCGCCCTGTCCGCCGCGCTCGGTCACGAGCGCGGCAGCCCGGGCTACCGCCGCCTCGGGCTGGCGATGTGGTGCACGGGGCTCGCGACGTTCGTGCTGGTCTACGCGGTGCAGGGGCTGCTGCCCACGCTCGCCGACGAGTTCGACGTCTCGTCGGGGACCTCCAGCCTCGCGCTGTCGGCGACCACCCTGACCCTCGCGCTCGCGATCGTCCCGCTGTCCGCGGTGGCCGAGGCCTGGGGCCGCGCCCGCGTGATGACGGCCGCGCTGGCCGCCTCGGCGGTCCTCGGCCTGCTCGCGCCGCTCGCGCCGACCTTCGGGGTGCTCGTCGGGATCCGGGCGCTGCAGGGGATCGCGCTGGCCGCGCTGCCGGCGCTGGCCATGTCCCACGTGACCCGGGAGGTGGCGCCGCGGCACCTCGGCGGCGCGGTCGGGCTGCTCATCGCCGGCAACACCATCGGCGGGCTCTCCGGCCGGCTCATCGCCACCGCGGTCGCCGACGTCGCGGGCTGGCGGCTCGCGCTGCTGGCCGTCGGGCTCGTGTCGCTGGCCTGCACCGTGGCGTTCCGGCTGCTGCTGCCGCCGTCGGTCGCGCCGGCCGCCCCGCGGGTGCGTCTCGGCGAGCTCGGCGGGCCGATCCTGCGGCACCTGCGCGACCCGGGCCTGCTGTGCCTGTTCGGCATCGGCTTCCTGCTGATGGGCTCGTTCGTGACCGTCTACAACTACCTGGGCTTCCGGCTGCTGCGCGCCCCGTTCGGGCTGCCCGCTGCGCTGGTCGCGCTGATCTTCCTCGGGTACCTGGCCGGGTCCTACGCGTCGACGGCGGCGGGCCGGCTCGGGGACCGGTTCGGCCGCCGGAAGGTCATGTGGATCGGCATCGTGGTCGCGGTCGCCGGGGCGTGGGTCACCGCGCCGGACCGGCTGCCGACGGTCCTGGCCGGGCTGCTGCTGATCACGGTCGGGTTCTTCGCCGGGCACTCGCTGGCCAGCAGCTGGGTGGGCCGCCGCTCGTCGATGCTGCCCGAGGGCTCGCCGGGCATCGCCTCGTCGCTGTACCTGTTCGGCTACTACGCGGGCAGCAGCGTCGGCGGCACCGTCGGCGGGGTGGTGTTCGACGTCGCCGGCTGGAACGGGGTCGTCGGCTACCTCACCGTGCTGCTCGCCGGCGCGCTCGTCCTGGCCCTCACCCTGCGCCGGATCCCCACCCCGGCCTGAGCCCGGTGAACGGCGGTCTCGCTCAGACCTCGGGAGCGGGAGCGCTGTTCGCTCACCTCTGCCGGACGTACTCCGCGGTGTACGGGCGCTCGGCGGTCGTCGGCTCGCCGAGCGGGTAGGCGCGCTCCCCGCGCCGGTTCGCGCCGAGCGCGGTCGCCCAGTTCAGCAGCGTGGTGAACCGGTTGTGCACGCCCGCCAGGAACGCGATGTGGATCACGCCCCACAGCAGCCAGCCGACGAACCCGTCGACCCGCACCGGGCCCTTCTCCAGCAGCGCGTGCCGCCGGGAGATGTAGGCCGCGTTGCCGAGGTCGAGGTACCGGAAGGGCCGCGTCGGCTCCCCGGCGAGCACCCGCCGGACGTCCTCGCCCGCGTGCCGCCCGGACTGCATCGCCACCTCGGCGACGCCGGGCAGGTCGTCGAGGCTCATGACGTCGCCGACCACGCGGATCTCCGGATGCCCTGCGACGGTGAGGTCCGGCTCGACGGGGAGCCGGCCCTGCCGGTCCTGCACGGCGCCGGTCTCCTTCGCCACGTTCTGCAGGAACGGAACGGCTTCGACGCCCGCGGTCCACAGCACCGTGCGCGCGTCGTACCGCCGCTGCTCCCGCCGGCCGTCGGGCCCCGGCTTCTTCGCGGTCGTGACGACCCCGCGCTCGTCGACGTCCGTGACGTGCACCCCGAACACCGTCTCGACGCCGAGCCGGTCGAGGGCCCGCTGTGCCTTCTCGGTGAGGTTGCGCCCGAACGACTTGAGCACCCGGTCGCCGCCGTCGAACAGCACCACCCGCGCCTCGCGCGGATCGATGTGCCGGTACTCGTGCTCGATGGCGTGCAGGGCGAGCTCGCGGATCTGCCCGGCCAGCTCGACGCCGGTCGGGCCGCCGCCGGCCACGGCGAAGGTCAGCCACTCCGCCCGGTCCCGCGGGTCCGGCAGGGTCTCCGCCATCTCGAACGCCCCCAGCACGCGGCGACGGATGGCCAGCGCGTCGTCGATGGTCTTCATGCCCGGCGCGTGCACCGCGAACTCGGGGTGGCCGAGGTAGGACTGCCGCATTCCCGCGGCGATGATCAGCTGGTCGTAGGGCAGCTCGAAGGTCGTGTCGTCCGGGCGGCGGGCGGTGAGGACCCGCTCGGTCGCGTCGAGATCGCACGCCTCGCCGAGGACCACGCGCACGTTGCGGTGCCGGCGCATGAGCGTGCGCAGCGGGGTCGTGATCTGTCCCTCGGACAGCAGCCCGGTGGCGCACTGGTAGAGCAGCGGCTGGAACAACGAGGTCGTGGTCCGGTCGAGCAGGGTGACGTCCGCGTCCGCGCGGGCGAGCCGACGGGCCGCGTAGACCCCGCCGCCGACCACCACGACCTTCGGCCGCGCCATGTGCTCCCCCTTCGAGTCGCTCGCTCTCGCGTACCCGGCAGGGGGCGGGGGCATGCCGTCACACCCTCGACGAGCGAACGGCACCGTCGCTCGGACCCTTGTGAGCGAGAGCGCCGTTCGCTCGCCGTGGGGCCGACAGGGACGTCGCCCCGCACTGACCAGGTGCGGGGCGACGCGGGTGTGGCGGGTGAACCGGCTACATGTTGCGCCGGTACTGGCCCCCCACCTCGAAGAAGGCGTCCGTGAGCTGCCCCAGCGAGCAGACCCGGGCGGCCTTCATCAGCTCGTCGAACACGTTGCCCTCGCCGGTGGCGACGTCCTGCAGCCGGCGGATCGCCTGCTCGGCCTCGGACTTGTGCCGGGCCTGGAAGTCCGCCAGCCGGTCGAGCTGCGACTGCTTCTCGGCCTCGGTGCCGCGGGCGAGCTCGATCTCCTGCGGCTCCTCGTCGTCGGCCCCGGGCTTGCGGAAGGTGTTCACACCGACGATCGGGAGCGTGCCCTCGTGCTTGCGGTGCTCGTAGAGCATCGACTCGTCCTGGATCTTGCCGCGCTGGTAGCCGGTCTCCATGGCGCCCAGCACGCCGCCGCGCTCGGCGATCCGGTCGAACTCCGCGAGCACGGCCTCCTCGACGAGGTCGGTCAGCTCGTCGACGATGAACGAGCCCTGCAGCGGGTTCTCGTTCATCGAGAGGCCCCACTCGCGGTTGATGATCAGCTGGATCGCCATCGCGCGCCGCACCGAGGACTCGGTGGGGGTGGTGATCGCCTCGTCGTAGGCGTTGGTGTGCAACGAGTTCGCGTTGTCGTAGAGCGCGCAGAGGGCCTGCAGCGTGGTCCGGATGTCGTTGAAGTTCATCTCCTGCGCGTGCAGGGACCGGCCCGACGTCTGGACGTGGTACTTCAGCTTCTGCGAGCGCTCGTTGGCCCCGTACTTCTCCCGCATCGCCACGGCCCAGATCCGCCGCGCGACCCGGCCGATGACCGTGTACTCGGCGTCCATGCCGTTGGAGAAGAAGAAGGACAGGTTCGGCGCGAAGTCGTCGATGTCCATGCCGCGCGCGAGGTAGCTCTCCACGAACGTGAAGCCGTTGGACAGCGTGAACGCGAGCTGGCTGATGGGGTTCGCCCCGGCCTCGGCGATGTGGTAGCCGGAGATGGAGACGGAGTAGAAGTTCCGCACCTTGTGCTGGATGAACCACTCCTGGATGTCCGCCATCATCCGGAGCGAGAACTCGGTGGAGAAGATGCAGGTGTTCTGGCCCTGGTCCTCCTTGAGGATGTCGGCCTGCACCGTGCCGCGGACGTTGGCGTAGGCGAAGGCGGTCAGCTCCTCGCGCTCGGCCTCGTCGGGCTCGCGGCCCTCCTCCTCGCGGAACTTCTCGACCTGCTGGTCCACCGCGGCGTTGAGGAAGAACGCCAGGATCGTCGGCGCCGGGCCGTTGATCGTCATCGACACCGAGGTGGTGGGCGAGCAGAGGTCGAAGCCGGCGTACAGCTCCTTCATGTCGTCGAGCGTCGCGATCGAGACGCCGGACGTGCCGACCTTGCCGTAGATGTCCGGGCGGGTGTCCGGGTCGTGCCCGTAGAGGGTCACCGAGTCGAACGCCGTGGACAGCCGCTTGGCGTCCGAGTCCTCGGACAGGTACTTGAACCGGCGGTTGGTGCGGAACGGGTCGCCCTCGCCGGCGAACATGCGGGCCGGGTCCTCGCCCTCCCGCTTGAACGGGAACACCCCGGCGGTGAACGGGAACCTGCCGGGCAGGTTCTCCCTGCGCAGGAAGCGCAGCAGCTCGGCGTCCTCGGTGTAGCGCGGCAGCGCGACGCGCGGGACCTTGTTGCCCGACAGTGTCTCCCGGGTCAGCTGGGTGCGCAGCTCCTTGTCGCGGACCTTCACCACGAGCTCGTCGCCGGAGTAGTCCTCGACGACCTGCGGCCAGCTGTCGATCAGCTGCGCGGTCTCGGCGGACAGGTCCTGCTCGGCCTTCTGCAGCGCCTCGTCGACCGACTCGCCGACGAGCTCCTTCGCGGTGCGCAGGTGCTGGCGGACGCGGGCCTTGGTCGCCTCGGACTCGGTATCGGCGTGGTAGCCGCGCACGGTCTCGGCGATCTCGGCGAGGTAGCGCACCCGCTCCGGCGGGATCACCGCGGCGTACTCGGTGGAGGTCTTGCGGTCCACCTTCGGCAGCCGGCCCTCGTGCAGCGTCAGGCCGTTCTCCGCCAGCAGCGCGCCGAGCTTCTGGTACAGCGCGGTCACGCCGTCGTCGTTGAACGTGGCGGCGGAGGTGCCGTAGACCGGCATGTCCTCCCAGCTCTCGCCGAACGCGTCCCGGTTGCGCACGAGCTGGCGTCCGACGTCCCGGCGCGCGTCCTCCGCCCCGCGGCGCTCGAACTTGTTGATCGCCACGACGTCGGCGAAGTCCAGCATGTCGATCTTCTCGAGCTGCGACGCGGCGCCGAACTCCGGCGTCATCACGTACAGCGAGCGGTCGACGAACGGGACGATGCCGGCGTCGCCCTGCCCGATGCCCGGGGTCTCCACGACGACCAGGTCGAACCCCGCCGCCTTGAGCACCGAGATCACGTCGCCGAGGTTCTCGGGGATCACGCCGTCGTTGCCGCGGGTGGCCAGCGAGCGGAAGTAGACCTGGTCGCCCTTGAGGGCGTTCATCCGGATCCTGTCGCCGAGCAGCGCGCCGCCGCCCTTGCGCCGGGTCGGGTCCACGGCCAGCACCGCGATCCGGAGCTTGTCCTCCTGGTCGAGGCGGAAGCGGCGGACCAGCTCGTCCGTCAGCGAGGACTTGCCGGAACCGCCGGTACCGGTGATGCCCAGGACCGGGACCTGCTTCTCGCTGGCCTTGACCCGCTCGAGTACCTCGGCCGGCAGCTTTCCGGACTCGGCCAGGGTCAGGGCCCGCGCGAGGGTGGCGGTCTCGCCGGTGAACACCCCGTCGTACGACGCCGGGGGCTCGGCCGCGAGGTCGGTGTCGCACTCGCGGATCATCAGGTTGATCATGCCCGGCAGGCCGAGGCGCTGGCCGTCGTCCGGGGAGAAGATCCGCGAGACACCGCGTGAGTGCAGCAGCTCGATCTCCTCGTGGACGATCACGCCGCCCCCGCCGCCGTACACCTTCACGTGCCCGGCGCCGCGCTCGCGCAGCAGCTCGACCAGGTAGGAGAAGTACTCGACGTGCCCGCCCTGGTAGGAGCTGATGGCGACGCCCTGGACGTCCTCCTGGATGGCCGCGGTGACGACCTCGTCGACCGAGCGGTTGTGACCCAGGTGGATCACCTCGGCGCCCTGCCGCTGCAGGATGCGCCGCATGATGTTGATCGCCGCGTCGTGCCCGTCGAACAGGCTCGCGGCCGTCACGAAGCGGATCGGGTTCTTCGGGACGTAGAGCTCGCTGTCACCCATGGATCGGACCTCCTGCACGACGACGTACCCCGCACATTTAGTTTGACATCCTAGTATCGGACGTACAAGAGATCGCGATGTGACGTCGGTCGGAGGCGTCTCCGCAGGTCAGCGGCGGTCGTGAGCGCCAACTGCCGCTCTAGCGGCAGTCGGCGCTCACAGGAGGGTGTCGAGGGCGGTGTGCACCTCGGCGAGGGTGGGCCGGGACGCCGGATCGACGAGCAGGCAGCCGTCGAGGACGCTCGCCACGCGCACCGGGAGCCGGCGCCGGGACCGGAGCCGGGGCGCCGGCCTGAGCAGCTGCGGGTAGAGCCGGCCCAGCTCGGCGCGCGGGTGCGTCGAGTCGGTGCGGGAGAGGCTGTGCGAGCCGGTCTGCTCCGGGTCCGCGACGCCGTCGGGGAAGGGGCGGACGCCGGTCGCGGCCTCGTGCAGGACCACCCCGACCGCCCAGACGTCCGTGGCGGGGGTGACGACCCCGCCGAGGATCTGCTCGGGCGCCATGTACCGGGCGCTGCCGACCTCGGCCGGCGCCGGGCCGGGCGTGCGGGCGAGCGCCAGGTCGATCACCCGGGTGACCCCGGCGCTGACGACGATGTTGCTGGGCTTCACGTCGCAGTGCACCCGGCCCTGCTCGTGCAGGTACCGCAGGGCCGCCCCGAGCTGCTGGCCGAGGTGGGCGAGCGCGGCCTCCGGGAAGCGGCCGTAGCTGTCCAGCGCGTCGGACAGGGTCCCGCCGGGCAGCGACTCCAGCACCATCACCGGGTCGGGGCCGCGCTCGTCGACCAGGTCGAGCAGCCGCACGATGTACGGGTGCCGCAGCGAGCGGAGCAGCTTGGCCTCGCGCAGCAGCCCGCGCCGGGTGCGGGCGTCGCCCACCAGGTCCGGCCGCAGCACCTTCGCCACCGTGTGGCAGTGGTGGACGGCGCTCCACGTGTCGTACGTGTCGTAGTCCTCGCCGCGCCGCAGGTGCTGGACCACGCTGTAGCCCGGCGCGACCTCTCGGCCGGGCGCGAGCGGGGGCGGGCCGTCGAGGCCGGACCGGGTCACCGGCCCGTCGGTTCCGCGTGTCGTGCTGCGGGTCCCCACCTCGCGGAGGGTGCCGGGAGCCGGACCCGCGTGCGGATCCGGCTCCACGGCGGCGGCACTCATCGCGCGGCCCTACGCCGGGTGCCGCGGCGGTCGGTCATCGCGGACCGCCGTGGCGCACGCTCCAGCCGGTGCGCTCGCCGTAGGCGTCGGCCGCGTACAGCGCGTCCATTGCGTCCACGTCCATCGGTCCGTCCGTGCCGTTCACCCCGTCCGTCCCCACCGTGTCGTGGGCGCCCGCCTGCACGCCCCGCACGTCGTCGACCCCCGCACCGTCGAACCCCACGCGGTCGATCCTCGCGCGGTGCCGCCCGCCGGGCATCTCGGAGGCCCCGGTGACCGCGACGAAACGCTCCGTGGGTGCGGCGTCCGGTCCGGCTGTGGGCTCCGCCACCCGGGTCGGAAGCGGCTCGGCCACCGCCGTCCGGCGCGCGGGCAGCGCCCAGCGGGACAGCGCCTCCGGGCCCGAGAGCGGGGCGAGCTCGGAGAGCCCGACGTGCGCGCCCGGGGTGCGGAAGGTCGGCAGCAGCGTGGTCTCGGCCCAGGGGTCGGCGGGCCAGGACGCCGTCTGCAGGGCGGCGAGGTCGGCGTCGAGGTCGTTCTCGAAGCAGTCCTCGTAGTCCTGGTACTCGTACCCGCCGTCGGCGTCGAGGCCGTCGAACGCGTGGCGCAGGGCGGCGGGCAGGTGCTCGTCCGCGGTGTCCGCGCCGGGGTGGTGCAGCCGGTACAGCTCGGCGTAGCCGGGGCTGCGGGTGAGCAGCTCGCGGTGCCGCCCGGAGGCGGTGATCCGCCCGTCCTCGAGGTAGACGATCTGGTCGGCGTCGGTCACCGTGAGCAGGTTGTGGCTGATCACGAGGGTGGTGCGGCCCTCCATCAGCCGGCGCAGCGGCGTGAGGACGCGCTCGGTGGCGCCGGCGTCGAGTCCCGTCGTCGGCTCGTCGAGGATCAGCACGGGCGCGTCGCGGACCATGGCCCGCGCGATCGCCAGCCGCTGCCGCTGCCCGCCGGAGAGCAGCCGGCCGCGCTGGCCGACCCGGGTGTCGTAGCCGTCGGGCAGGGCGGTGATGAACTCGTGCGCGTCGGCGGCCCGGGCGGCCTCGACGATCTCGGCCTCGCTCGCGTCGGGCCGGCCCCAGAGGATGTTGTCGCGCACCGTGCCGTCGAACACGAGCGTCTCCTGCAGCAGCGCCGCGACGTTGCGCCGGACGTCGGCCAGGGCGAGCTCGCGCAGGTCGTGGCCGTCGAGCACCACGGAACCGGCGTCCGGGTCGTAGAAGCGCAACAGGAGCTTGGTCAGCGTGGTCTTGCCGGCACCGCTGGGGCCGACCACCGCCACAGTGTGGCCGCGCGGGACGAGGATCGAGACCTGCTCCAGCGCGGGCTCGGTCGTGCCCGGGTAGGTGAAGGTGACGTCCTCGAGGCGCAGGTCGCCGCGGGCCCGCTCGATCCGCATCGGGTCGGGCCGGTCGGTGACCTGCGGCTCCTCGTCCAGCAGCTCGATGACACGCTCGGCACCGGCGGCCGCGGCGTAGATCGTGTTGCCCATCTCGCCGAAGCCGCGGACCGGGCCGAACAGCTGGCTCAGGTACCCGGTGAACACGAGCAGCCCGCCGAGGGTCAGGTTGCCGCGGGCCATCTGCCAGATGCCGACGCCGAGGACGGTCAGCACGCCGACGACCTCGAGCATCCCGACCAGCGGCCCGAACAGGGACTTGAGCCGCACCGCCACCATCTGCGCGGCGAAGGCACCCCGGCTCTCCCGGTGGAAGCGCTCGGTCTCGCTGGCCTGCCGGCCGTAGGCCTGCACGAGGGCGACGTTGCCGAGGCTCTCCTCGGCCACGGCCGCGATGGCGCCGGTGCGCCGCCGCTTCTCCCGCGACGCGGCCTTGATCCGGCGCGCGAAGAACCGGGACGCCAGGCCGAACACCGGTGCGGCCGCGATGGCGATCAACGCCAGCTGCCAGTTGAGGGAGAAGAGCAGGGTCGTGAAGACGATCACCTGGACGCCGTACGTCACGGCCATTGCGACTCCCGTCAGCACGAGTTCCTCGATCGCGCCGATGTCGCTCGACAACCGCGACATCACGTCGCCGAGTTGGCGCCGTTCGAAGAATCCGAGCGAGAGTCGCTGCAGATGAGCGAACACCCGCGTGCGCAGGACGAGGACGAATCGTTCACCGACCCACGCTGCGACGTACGAGTCGAAATAGTCGATCACCGCACCGAGGACGGAGACGGCGAGATAGGCCCCGATCACCCACGGCAGCAACGCGTAGTTCTGCGGGGTCAGCACGTCGTCGATGAGGATCATGAACAGCCACAGGCTGGCGGCGATCGTCAGCGGGCTGAGCGCGGAGAGGACGAGGCCGAGCGCGAAGCGGCCGCGGAAGCCGGCGGTGTAGGGCCAGAACCGGCGGAAGATCTGCCGCACGGTCAGGTGGGGCGCCTCGGGCAGCAGGGTGTCCGCGGTGCGGGCCGCGCGGTCGCCCGCGTGGTCGTCGGCAACGGCGTCGACACGGCCGTCGGTACCGGTGTCGAGGTCGGGCTCCGCGGCAGTATCGGCGCTGGTCACGGGAACAGCTGTGGTCGCGACGTCGGACGGCGCGACGTCGACGGCGGGGAACGGCTCGGGCGTCGGCTCCGGCCCGGGAGCGGGCTCCGGGGCCTCGGCGACCTCGGCGACCTCGCTGACCTCGGTGACGGGCCGGGTCGCGCGGCCGGAACCGCGCCTCGTCGCGCGGTGACGGGCGGTGGGGGACGGCATCTTCACGTGCCTCCGGTGGTCCGGGTGAGAACGGGGGAGTGCGGGGGCCGGAACGTCGGGCGAGAAGATCGGTCGGGGAGACGACGGCGGCCCCTCCCACCGCAGCGCGGGAGGGGCCGCCGCACGTTCATCGCTCTCAGAAGCGTTCTGGGAGCACCCGGGTCACTTGTGCCCGTGCTTCTTGTCCTTCTTGCCGTGCGACTTGCTCCACGACTTCTTCGAGTGTGAGCACTTGTCGTGCTTCTTCGGCTTCTTCGGGCCGCCACCGAGCGGCAGCAGAGCCAGGAAGTCCATCTGCTTCTCCTTCTCCGGGGACGCGGTCCGCTATTGCGCACCGCGTATCTCGCCTAAAGCGCGAACGGGAAAGAGGTTGCGACGTTCTCGACACGCCACTCGATCGGGCTAAACGGTCGGTGAACGTCGGGCATGCGGCGTCCGGGCGAGCACCGCCCGGTCGGGTGATGTGATCAGACCGTGATCGATCACTGCGCGCACCGTGAGGCGCGCAGAGGTGGTGTGAAAGCCGTCACGACGAATGTCCGCGGATCGCCCGGTTCGTCCCTCGGTCACTCTCCGCGGACGGAGGGGCCGGGGTCGGACGTCAGGCAGCGCGGCGCTGCGCCACCGGCTCGGCGGCGGGGTCGATGACGGACTCGACCTTCTCGACCGCCTCGTCGACCACGTCGCCGACGGCGGCCGTGAGGGCGGCCGGGACGCCCTCCGCGCGGCGGGCCCGGAGCCGGCGGCGCAGCATCCGGGCGGCCACCGTGCCCGTGACGCCGACGAGGGCGAGGGCGAGGCCGGACAGCACGATCGGCAGGATGCCGGCGTCGGGGAAGACCGCCATGAGCACGAACGAGGAGAGCGGCCACCACAGCAGGGATCGACCCGCACCGTGGCGCGTCCAGTCGTGATGCTCGGGCGCCATGTGGATCGCTTACCCACGGCGATCGGGGATCATGCCTGCGGCCCGGGAATCCCCTGTGAGCGTGGGACCCGCCGGCCCGTCGGCGTGGTTAGGTTCCGGACATGAGCAGCGACGCCGCCCCCACCACCGCGCTCGACGTCCGGGCCGCCCTCCTCGACGAGAACGCGCGGCTGGCCGAGCTGGTGCGCACCGCCGACCACGGCACGGAGATCCCGACCTGCCCGGGCTGGACGCTGACCCAGCTGTTCCGCCACGTCGGGCGCGGCCACCGCTGGGCCGCCACGATGATCACCGAGCGGGTGACGGAGGCGCTCGATCCCCGGCAGGTCCCCGGCGGGAAGCCGCCCGCCGACCTCGACGGGACGGTGGCGTGGCTACGCGAGAGCGCCCAGGCCGTGCTCGACGCCGTCGACGCGGTCGGTCCGGACGCCCCGGCGTGGTCGTTCACCGGGCCGAAGCCCGCGGCCTGGTGGATCCGCCGCCGGCTGCACGAGGAGACGGCCCACCGCGCGGACGCGCAGCTCGCGCTGGGGCAGGACAGCGACCTCGCGCCGGCGCTCGCCGCCGACGGGCTGTCCGAGTGGCTCGACCTCGTCGCTGCCCGGCGTGGCCGGGAGCTGCTGCCCGAGGGCGCCTCGCTGCACCTGCACGCCAAGGACGGCGACCTGGGCCCGGCGGGGGAGTGGACGGTCCGCCCCGACGGCTCCGGCGAGCGGGCCGGGATCGCCTGGGAGCACGGGCACGCGAAGGGCACCGTCGCCGTCCGCGGGCCCGCCACCGTCCTCTACCTGGCCACGCTGCGCCGGCTGCCCGCCGGCGACCCGCGGCTGGAGGTGTTCGGTGAGCCCGCCGTGTTCGACGCCTGGCTCGCCGCCACCCCCTTCTGACCTCAGGCCGGCGCGGTTTCCGCCGCGGCCTCCGGTGTCTCCTCCGGGGCCGCGGCGCGCCGCGGGAGCAGCACGGTGAGCGCGCCGGCCAGCACGGTCGTCACCGCGACCGCGACCAGCACCACCCGGAAGCCGGCGGTCATGCCCGCACCGGCCGCGACCTGGAACCACATGGTGCCCAGCGTGGCCACGCCGACCGCGGCGCCCAGCTGCTGGACGGCGTTGAGCACGCCCGAGGCCGAGCCGACCAGCGGGCCGTCGACGCCCGCCAGCACGATGTCGAAGAAGGGGGCGAGCAGCACACCCATCCCGACGCCGCAGACGACCAGCGCCGGCGCCAGCGTCCACCCGGTGACCGGGGCGAACCCGAGCGTGGCGAGCACGCCCAGCACGCCGACGGTCATCACGGCGGCGCCCAGCTGGATCGCGCCCCGGCCGAGTCGCGGGGCGAGCACGCCCGCGCCGAGCACCGACCCGGCTGCGACCCCGAACGCCCAGGGCGCCTGGGTGAGGCCGGCCTGCAGCGGGCCGAAGCCGAGCTCGAGCTGCAGGTAGAGGCCGAGCACCAGGACCAGGCCCGTCATCCCGGCGAAGAACACCAGCCCGACGACCGTGCCGCCGGTGAACGCCCGGATGCGGAAGAGCGCCGGCTCGACCAGCGGCGGACGCCCGGTCCGCGCGCGTCGCACCTGGTGCCCCCCGAACAGGGCGAGCAGCGGGACGGCGGCGACGGGCAGTGCGACCGCCCACGCCGGCCAGCCGAGCTCCCGGCCCTGCACCAGCGGGACGACGGCCGCGGCCAGGCCGAGCCCGACCAGCAGCATCCCGCCGAGGTCGAGCGAGCGGACCCCGCCCGGCACGTTCTCGGCCCGCGACCCGGGCAGCACCGCCCACGCCAGCGCGAGCCCCGCGAGCCCGATCGGCACGTTGACCAGGAAGACCGCGCGCCAGCCGAGCCCGGCCACGTCGCCGGCGACGAGCGCCCCGGCCACGATCGGCCCGGCCACCGCCGACAGCCCGATCGCGGGCCCGAAGGCCCCGAACGCCTTCCCCAGCTCCGCGGGCGGGAAGGCCGCCCGCACGATGCCGAAGCCCTGCGGGATCAGCACGGCCCCGCACAGCCCCTGCAGCACCCGGAAGGCGATCAGCATGCCCGGTGTCGTCGCCAGGCCGCACAACGCGGAGGTGACGACGAACCCGGCGAGACCGGCCAGGAAGACCCGCCGCCGCCCGAGCAGGTCGCCCAGCCGCGCCCCGGTGACCAGCCCGACCGCGTAGGCGAGCGTGTAGCCCGCGGCGACCCACTGGATCGTCGTGGACCCGCCGCCGAGATCGCGCTCGATCGACGGGGCCGCGACGCCGACGATCGTCGCGTCCAGCAGGTCCATGATCTCGGCGATCAGTACGGCGGCGAGCGCGAGCCAGCGCCGGCGGTAGAGCGTCTCCACGGGGCCCCCTCAGCGAACACTGTTCGAAACGAACGCCGTTCTACTCCCGAACAGCGTTCGTGTCAAATAGAATCGGTGGCGTGGAGCACGACCTGCCCGAGCCGCCCTGGCGCACCCCGCGCAAGCAGCCGGTGCGGCGCTCCCTGTCGCGGGAGGCGATCGTCGAGGCCGCGATGGGGGTGCTGCGCAAGGAGGGCATCGACGGGGTGAGCATGCGCCGCGTCGCGACCGAGCTGTCGACCGGCGCGGCCTCGCTCTACGCGCACGTCGCGAACAAGGACGAGCTCGTCGAGCTGCTGTTCGACGAGGTCGCCGCCGAGATCCCGCTGCCCGAGCCGGACCCGGAGCGCTGGCGGGAGCAGCTCACGCAGCTGTGGGTCGACTCGCGGGCCGCGCTGATGCGCTACCGGGACATCGCCCGTGCCGCGCTCGGGTCGGTCCCGTTCGGACCCAACGCGCTGCGCGTCACCGAGACGACCATGCGGCTGCTGCGGCTCGGCGGCGTCCCCGAGCAGGCGGTCGCCTGGGCGGCGGACGTCGTGGGGCTGTACGTCAGCGCGAGTGCGGTCGAGGGCGCGATGCGGGCGCAGCGGGAGGAGGGGCACGGGCAGTGGGACGACCAGGCCCGGCAGATGCAGGAGTTCTTCGCCGCACTGCCGGCCGAGCGGTTCCCGACCTTCGTCTCGCTGCTGCCCCACCTGACCTCGGGCACGGACGAGGAGCGCTTCCGGTTCGGCCTCGAGCTGCTGGTGAGCGGCCTCGCCGCGCTCGCTACAGGTCCCCGGGAAGAAGGTCCATGAGCAGGCCGTCGTGCCAGGTCCCGTCGGGGCTGCGCTCGTACTCGCGCATCAGGCCGACCCGCCGGAACCCCACCCGCTCGTAGCTGCGGATCGCCCGCTCGTTCGTCGCGGCGGGGTCGATGACGATCCGGTGGTGCCCGCGCACGTCGAACAGGTGCCGGGCGAGCGTGCGCACGGCGTCGGCCCCGAGGCCCTGTCCGTGGGCGTCCGGGTGCAGCGCGACGTCGATGCCCGCGTGCCGGTAGTCGGGGTCCTCCTCCTCGTGGAACATGATCAGCCCGACGGTCTCGCGGTAGGCCTCGACCGCGTAGCAGTGCGGCCCGAGCAGCTCCCGGCGCACGCGCTCGAGGTCGTAGCCGGCCCACCACCGCTCGACCTCGGGGTGCTGCAGGATCTGCAGGAACTCGCCGACGTGCCGCGGCTCGGTGGGCCGCAGCACCACGGTCTGCCCGGCCAGTGCGCCGGTGCCGTCCGTCTCCGGCGGCTCGTCGCCGCGCAGCGGGACCGCGCCGGGTCCCGGGTGTCCGAGCGTGCTCATGCGTGGTCCTCCGCGCTGAGGGTGACGCGGGCCCGCTCGTCGAGCGCGGAGGCCGACCGGGGCTTCTCGAAGATCACCTCGGCGTGCCGGCCGTCGACGAGCAGGGTCGCGATGTGGTTGCCGAACAGGGGGGAGCCGACCCGGTCCCACTGCGGCCCGGGGGCCGGGGCGCCGTGGTGGGCGGCCCAGGCCCGGGCCCACGCGGCGGCGGGCTTCGACCAGGCGAGCCGGAACGCGGCCCGGACGGCCCCCGGCACGTGGTTGTGCACCGGGGAGCAGACGACCTGGTGGACGCGTGCCGCGCTCGCGGGCACGCCGGGCAGCTCCGCCCGGGCCGTGTAGCTGTGGTGCACGTCACCGGACACTACCGTCACGGTCGCGGGCGGCCGCGGGCCCGCCCCGCGGGCGGCCCGCCCGACCACCTCGCCCAGCCGGTCGAACGACGCCCGGAACGCCGGCCAGTGCTCCATGTCCGCCGCCTGCCGGACGGCCTCGCCGATCCGGCCGCGCAACCCCGGGCGGGCCGCGGCGATCTCGTTGACCGTCTCGAGGTCGCCCAACGCCGGCGCGAGCAGCCAGGGCACGGACGTGCCGAGCAGCAGGTGGTCCACGTCCTCCCCGTCGGTGGTCGGGGCCGTCGCCTGCTCCTCCACCCAGGAGAACTCGCGCTCGCCGAGCATAAGGTGCTCGTCGCCGTCGAGGATCCGAGCGTTGCGCGAGTCGATCATCACCAGCCGGCTGCGGCCCATGTCCCAGCGAAAGCTGAAGCGCAGGCCCTTGCTGCCGTCGACCTCGGCGTCGGCGCGGTCGGCGAGGTCCACCAGCAGCGGCCAGACGTCGCCCTCCGCGGCCTGCACCTTCGTCCAGTCCGGGTCGGCGGCCAGCTCCTCGGGGGAGAGGTTGCCGAGGTGCTGGTAGACCCAGTACGAGGCCAGCGCGGAGCGGATGCGCTCGCGCCACCACGGCGTGCGCGCCATCTCCGCGCGCCAGGTCGCCGAGGTGTTCCAGTCGTCCCGCACGTCGTGGTCGTCGAAGATCATCGCCGTCGGCACGGTGGACATCACCCAGCGGATCTCCGGGTCGATCCAGGAGTCCCGGTAGAGGCCGACGTACTCGTCGAAGCCCACGATCTCGTCGTCCGGCCAGTCGGGGTGCCGGTCCCGGCGGCCGGCGATCCGGCGGCGGGTCTGCGGGGTGAGCTCGTCGGCGTAGACCTGGTCGCCGAGCAGCAGCAGTGCCGACGGCCACTCCTCGGCGGGGCGGCCGGCCATCCGGGCGGAGTAGGCGTCGAGGGCGTCGAGGCCGAAGAGCGCGGCCAGCTTCCGGTCCGAGAGCTTGACGTACCGGCAGGAACCGAACACGATCCGCGCCCGCCCGGCGGTGCGCGGCCCGCGCGTGGGGATCACGCTCGGCGGGAACGGGCTGTGCGGCAGTGGCCAGGCGCGCTCGCCGTCGACGTGCACCTCGTACGGGATCCGCGCGTCGGGCTCCAGCCCGGTCACCACGACGAGCGCGAAGTGGTGCCCCGCGACCTCGAACGTCCGCGCGCTGCTGCCCAGGACCTCGACCGTGGCCGGGCGTGCCGTCTGCACCCACACGACGGCCGTGGTCTCACCGACGTGGCGCAGGACGGGGCCGAGGAGGAGGGTCACGCCGTCACGCTAACGGGTGCTCCGATCGTCCGCGTGATCCAGTGCGAGCAGGGCGGCGCCGATCTTGCCGGCGGCGCTGCCGAACGTGCTCGGCAGCACCGGGACCAGCGGCCGGACCGACTTCGCGTAGGCGAACTCGGCCGCCGCTTCGCGCAGCGGGGCGAGCAGCAGCTCGCCCGTGTCGACCACGCCCCCGCCGATCACCACGGCGTCGAGCTCGAAGATCGTGGTGACGGACGCGATGCCGATGCCGAGCCACCGGGCCAGGGTCTGGAACAGCCGCCGCGCCGTCGGGTCGCCCTGCAGCGCCGCCTCCGTGACGATCTGCCCCGTGACCTCGACGTTCTTCTCGCGGGCCAGCCTGGCGATCAGCCCGTCGGGATTCGCCGCGGCGGCCTCGCGGCCGGTGCGGGTCAGGGCCGTGCCCGAGGCGAGCGACTCGAGGCAGCCGCGGTTGCCGCAGCCGCAGAGCGGGCCGTTCGGGTCCACGATGATGTGCCCCAGCTCGGCGCCGAGCCCGTGCGGTCCGCGATAGATCCGGCCGCCCAGCACGATCCCGCTGCCCACCCCGGTCCCGACGGTGACCAGCACCATCTCCTTGTGGAGGGTGTCGCCGAGACGGGCCTCGGCCAGTCCGGCCACGTTCGCGTCGTTGTCGACGACCGCGGGCAGGCCGGTCGCCTCCTCGATCTCGGCCCGCACGGCCCAGTCGCGGTAGGCGTTGTTCGGCGCCCACAGGATCTGCCCGCTCGGCCACGCGACGGTCCCCGCCGCACCCACCCCGACGGCCACGACCCCGGGGTTCTTGCGCCGCAGTGTGTCGATCATCCCGAGCAGCAGACGCGACATGGTCGGCGCGTCCGAGGTCGCGGGAGTCGGTTCGGTCAGCTCGTCGACGACCGTCCCGTCCTCGGCCACCACGGCGCCGGCGACCTTGGTGCCGCCGATGTCCAGTCCGATCGCGTGTCTCGCCACCCCGGCATGATTCCGAACGTGGGGGGTCCCCCGCCAGCGGCACCCGTGTTTGCCACCCGCGTGCGTGGGGAACGCGACCCCATGCCTGTGTTGCGTCGTGTGGCCCGTCCCATGCTGGCCGCCATCTTCATCTCGGGCGGAATCAACGCGTTGCGTCAACCCCAGGCGCACGCCGAGGCCGCCAAGCCCGTCCTGGACTACGCCGCGCCCGCGATCGACAAGGCCGTGGAGATGTCCCCGCTGGAGAGGCGCCCCGACGACGAGACGCTGGTGAAGGTCGAGGCCGGCGTCAAGGTCGCGGCCGGCACCCTGCTCGCGCTGGGGAAGATGCCCCGCACCTCGTCGGCCGCGCTCGCCGCCACCCTGATCCCGACCACACTGGCCGCGCACCGCTTCTGGGAGGAGTCCGACCCGGAGGCCAAGCAGGCCCAGCAGATCCACTTCCTGAAGAACGTCAGCCTGCTCGGCGGCCTGATGATCGCCGCGGCCGACACCCACGGCAAGCCGTCGGTCGCCTGGCGCAGCCGGAAGGCCGCCGAGGCCGCCGCGGCCGCGCTGGAGAAGCGCGCCGACGCCCTCTCCGGGGCGGCGCACAGCGCCACCGACTCGATGTCCGGGCTGGTCTCCGGCCTCGGCGGGTCGGGTTCGTCGGCCGGGCACGACCTGGTCGGTAAGGCGTCCGCCCTGTCCGACTCGTTGTCGGCCACCGTCGCGGACACGGCGCCGGTCGTGAAGGCGCGGGCCGCGGAGCTCGGCTCGGCCGCGGCCGAGCGCGCCGCCGCCCTCGGGGCCGCCGCCTCCGTGCTGGGCGCGACGGCGTCCGACCGCGCGTCCGGCTGGGCCGCCACCGCGTCGGACCAGGCGTCGGTGTGGGGCGAGGACCTGTCGAAGCGTGCCGCGAAGGCCGCGAAGAAGGCCGAGAAGCGCGGCGCGGCGCTGCGCAAGGAGGTCGACAAGCGCAGCGCGGAGTGGCAGAAGGAGCTCGACCGGCGCGGCAAGGCCTGGGAGAAGCTCGCCGACCAGAAGGGCGAGGCCTGGGCCAAGGCCGCGTCGAAGAAGCGGGCCCAGTGGGAGAAGGTGGCCGACAAGAAGCGCGCCGAGTGGGAGAAGAGCGCGCGCAGGGCCGCGAAGAAGGCCCGCAAGCAGGCCCCCGGCTACGTCGACCAGCTGACCGCGCTCGCCGCGCACGCCGGTGAGCAGGTGTCGCGCTTCGGCAGCGACGTCGCCCACCGCGCCGCCGAGGCCGGCTCGACCGCGGGCACCGCCGGCGCCAAGGCCGTCGAGGGGATCGCCAAGGACGCGCGCAAGCGCGCCAAGGCCGTCGCCTGACCCGCAGGACCCGTACGGCCCGGAAAGCCCCGGCCCCGCCACCGACGTGCCCCGGTGGCGGGGCCGTTCCGTGTGCGGCACCGCCCCCCGCGAGTCGGGAGTTCCGGCACCGCGAGTCGGGAGTTCCGGCACCGCGAGTCGGGAGTTCCGGCACCGCGAGTCGCGCTGTGGCCCTCGCGGGCCGCGCTCCGGCGCGATCCCGCCGACCGTGCGCCGTCGCCGGGCCGTCACGTACCGTGGCCGGATGCCCGCAGCCTCGGAGGAGGACTGGGACGACTGGGTCGCCGCCCGGACGCCCCGGCCCAACCCCGCCGACGAGCCCCCGCGCGACACCTACTGGTTCGTCGGCGGCCCGCTCGACGGCCGGGTCCGCACCCGCCCGGCCGAGCAGGAGGCGCCGGCCGTCGTCCGGCACGTCCACCTGCACGGCGGGCCGAAGATCGTCCACCACTACGACCTGCACGAGGTCGCGGGACACGGCGGCGAGTACCGGCTGCGCGAGGAGTGATCGTGCGGTAGGACTCCAGGGATGGGTCCTGCGTACGTGATCGGCACGCACGACACGAAGGGCGCGGAGCTGCGCCACGTCGCGGAGCTGCTCCGCGCCGCGGGTCTGGCCGTGACCTCGGTGGACGTGTCCACCTCCGACAAGGGCGCCGCGCGGGCGGACGTGTCCGCCGCCGAGGTCGCCGCCGCCCACCCGGACGGGGTCGACGCCGTCTTCACCGGCGACCGGGGCACCGCGGTCGCGGCGATGGCCGTCGCGCTGGAGCGCTGGCTGCCCGCCCGGGAGGTCGGCGGGGTGCTCGGCCTCGGCGGATCCGGCGGCACCGCGCTGGTCACGCCGGCGATGCGCGCGTTGCCGGTCGGCGTGCCCAAGGTGATGGTGTCGACGGTCGCGTCCGGCGACACCGCGCCGTACGTTGGTGCCGCGGACATCGCGATGCTCTACTCGGTCACGGACGTCGCCGGGCTGAACCGCATCTCCCGGCTCGTCCTCGGCAACGCCGCGCACATGCTCGCCGGGGCGCTGACCCGCGAGATCCCGGCGGGGGAGGACCGGCCGGCCGTCGGGCTGACCATGTTCGGCGTGACGACGCCGCTGGTCACCGCCGTCGTCGAACGGCTGGGGTCCGAGGTGGACCCGTTGGTCTTCCACGCGACCGGCACCGGCGGGCAGGCGATGGAGAAGCTCGTCGACGACGGCCTGGTCTCCTCCGTCCTCGACCTCACCACCACCGAGGTGGCCGACCTGCTCGTCGGCGGGGTCATGGCGGCGGGGGAGGACCGGCTCGACGCGATCGCCCGCACCGGGGTGCCGTACGTCGGCTCGGTCGGGGCCGTCGACATGGTCAACTTCGGGGCGCGGGACACCGTGCCGGCCCGCTTCGCCGATCGCCTCTTCTACGAGCACAACCCGCAGGTCACGCTCATGCGGACCACGCCGGACGAGAACGCCGCGATCGGGGACTTCCTCGCCCGCAAGATCAACGCGTTCACCGGGCCGGCGCTGTTCCTCGTCCCGACCGGCGGGGTGTCGCTGCTCGACGTGCCCGGGCAGCCGTTCCACGACGCGGAGGCCGACGCGGCCCTGCTCGCCGCGCTGGAGTCCGGACTGGACAGCCACGCCGTGCTGCGGAAGGTTCCGGTGGCGATCAACGATCCCGAGTTCGCCGACGCGGTCGTCGCCGCGTGGCGGGAGGTGACGGCATGAGGTTCCGCCGCGCGGAGCTGGTGGAGCGGTTCCGGGACATGGCCCGCCGCGGCGAGCCGATCGTCGGCGGGGGAGCGGGTACCGGACTGTCGGCGAAGTGCGAGGAGGCCGGCGGGATCGACCTCATCGTGATCTACAACTCCGGCCGCTACCGGATGGCCGGTCGGGGCTCGCTCGCCGGGCTGCTCGCCTACGGCAACGCCAACGACATCGTCGTCGAGATGGCTGCCGAGGTGCTGCCGGTCGTGCGGCACACGCCGGTCCTGGCCGGCGTCAACGGCACCGACCCGTTCTTGCTCACCGACCGCTTCCTCCGCGAGCTGGCCGACCTCGGCTTCGCCGGGATCCAGAACTTCCCGACCGTCGGCCTGATCGACGGCGTGTTCCGGGCCAACCTCGAGGAGACGGGCATGGGGTACGGGCTGGAGGTCGACCTCGTGGAGGCAGCACGCCGCCTCGACCTGCTGACCACGCCGTACGTCTTCTCGGCCGCGGACGCCCGCGCCATGACCCGAGCGGGCGCCGACATCGTGGTGTGCCACATGGGACTCACCACCGGCGGCTCCATCGGGGCGGAGACCGCGAAGTCGCTCGACGACTGCGTCACGCTGATCGACGAGTGGTCCGCCGCGGCCCTCGAGGAGCGCGACGACGTGCTGGTCCTCTGCCACGGCGGCCCGATCGCCATGCCGGAGGACGCCGCGTACGTGCTGGGCCGGACCAAGGCCTGCCACGGGTTCTACGGCGCGTCCTCCATGGAGCGCCTGCCCACCGAGACCGCGCTGGTCGAGCAGGCCCGCGCCTTCAAGAACGCCCTGCACCGAGAGGACTGAGCCATGCCGCGTCCGTACGCCAGTGGAGTCGTCGCCGCGCCCGCCGACGAGGTCTGGGCGCTGTTGCGCGCCTTCAACGACCTGCCCGCGTTCCTGCCCGCGATCGCGAACAGCGAGATCGTCGAGGGCACGGACGGCGCGGTCGGGGCCGTCCGCAGGCTCACCCTGGCCGACGGTGGGGACCCGTTCGACGAGAAGCTGCTCGCGATGGACGATGCCGACCGCACCCTCACCTACGCCTTCACCGGTGCGAACCCCTTCAACGCACGCCGCTACGTGTCCACGGTCCGCGTCGCACCGATCACCGACACCGGCGAGAGCTTCGTCGAGTGGTGGGCGGAGTACGACGCGGACGCAGGCCAGGAGGGGGAGCTGAACCGGACCTTCGCGCAGGGCGTCTACGCCGGCGGCATCGACGGCCTGCGGACGAAGCTCGCCTGAGGCCCGCTCAGGCGGCCGGCGTCAGCTTCAGCAGGAACTCGATCTGGCCCGTCGGATCGACGGTCACGAAGTCGCCGATGCTGGGCGGCGTCACGCCGAAGTCGGCGAAGGTGACCGGGACGGAGCCGGAGACGTCGATCCCGCCGCCGTTGCGGATCGCGGTGAGCGGGAAGGTGACCGGGCGGGTCACGCCGCGCACGGTCAGCTCGCCGGTGGCGTCGGCCGTCGCCCGCTCGCCGCCGGTGAAGCCCTCGCCGAGGTCCACGGCCTCGGTGAGCCGGAAGGTGGCGGTCGGGTGCTCGGCGACGTTCATGATGGTGCCGGTGAACTGGTTGTCGCGGCGCGCCTGGTCGCTCTTCACCGTGGCGAGCTGCACGGTGACGTCGCCCGCCGTGACCTGCGACCCGCTCACCGTGGCCGAGCCCGAGACGTCCTGGGTCCGGCCCACGGCGTCGATGCTCTGCCCGCCCAGGATCTCGTGCACCCGGTAGCCGGACTCGGAGCCGGCCGACACGGCGTAGGTGCCGCCCAGCTCGCCGGTCGCGGCGGTCCGGTCGGTGCCGACGGCGAGCGGCGCCGCGGCGTCGCCCTCGATCACCTTGGCGTAGAACAGCGGCCCGCCGACCGCCAGCACCACCACCAGCGCGACCGCGCCGAGCAGGTAGCGCTTCCAGTACGTCCGCAGCTTCACGGGCACCCCCGGATCGTGTGTTCGCCTCGCATTTGAACTTTCAACGAGCGACCGTAATGAGGGTTGCTGAGAGCGGGCTGAACGTTCAACGAAGAAGCGATCCCCGGTCGTGCGGCGCCCGCGAGTCGCGCCGCCGGCCCGCGAGTCGGGAGTTCCGGCACCGCGAGTCGGGAGTTGCGGAGCGCGAGGTGTCGCCGTGGACGCGGGCGCTAGCCTGTCGCGCGAGGGGCAGTAGCTCAGTTGGTCAGAGCAGCGGACTCATAATCCGTCAGGTCGTCGGTTCGAGCCCGACCTGCCCCACTCTCCAGACGTGGACCCGGACCCGGGGCGGCCGGCCGCCAGCCCGACCCCGGGCAACTGCTCGCAGCGTCCCGCACCCGCGGGTTGTCCCATGCAGCCTCGACAAGCTCAGCTCTTCTGCAGCGGCCGGAACGCGGCCCGCACCTCGGTCGCGAAGAGGTCGGGCTCCTCCCAGGCGGCGAAGTGCCCGCCCTTCTCAGCCTCGTTGAAGTAGGCGAGGTCGGGGTAGACCGCCTCGACCCAGCTCCGGGGCGACGCCCAGATCTCGCCGGGGAAGGTGGTGAAGCCGACCGGCACCGTGACCGCGGGCGGAGGCTGGCCGCTCGCCAGCGCTGTTGCCAGAGCTCGTGCGTCCTCCCAGTACGATCGGGCCGCCGACGCTGCGGTACCGGTCAGCCAGTACAGCGTGATGTTGTCGACGATGCTGTCCCGCGTGAGCCTGCCCGCGGGCTCGCCGTCGACGAAGGCACGGGAGATCTTGTAGTAGCTGTCCGTGTCGTGGTCGAGCAACCAGGCCGCCAGCGCGACCGGTGAGTCCAGGAGGGCGTAGCCGATCGTCTGGGGCCGCGTGGCCATCTCGAGGAAGTAGCCGAAGCCGTCCTGCCGGAACGTGGCGACCGCCTCGGCGGCTGCGCGTTCCTGTTCGGATTCCCTGGGCAGCCCATCGCCGATCGCGAGCACCGCGGTGAGCAGGTTCAGGTGGTAGCCGACCAGGCCCTCGACCGCCTGGCGACCCATGAAGTCCGTGACGAGGGCCCCCACGTCGCCGCCCTGGGCGACGTAACGGGTGTAGCCGAGGCGGTGCATCAGCTCCGCCCACGCGCGTGCGGTGCGGGCGGCGTCCCAACCGAGCTCGGTCGGCTCGCTCGAGAACCCGTAGCCGGGCAGGGACGGCAGCACCAGGTGGAACGCGTCCTCCGCGCGTCCGCCGTGCGCGGCCGGGTCGGTCAGCGGGCCGATGGTCTCGAGCAGTTCGACGACCGAGCCGGGCCAGCCGTGCGTCATGATCAGCGGCAATGCGTTCTCGTGTCGAGACCTGACGTGGACGAAGTGGATGTCGACCCCGTCGATCTCGGTCGTGAACTGCGGCAGCGCGTTCAGCCTCGCCTCGCACGCGCGCCAGTCGTAATCGGTCGCCCAGTAGCGGGTGAGCTCCTCGACCGTCGCCGACTGCACGCCCTGCGAGCGATCCGTGACCAGTTCCCTGGAGGGGAATCGCGTCGCGACGAGGCGGCGGCGGAGCTCGGCGAGCTGCTCCTCCGGGACATGGACCTCGAACGGGCGGATCGCCGTCCGGTTGGCCTCGATCGGGGCGGTGCGCTGCGCGGGTGGCGCACCGACGTCGGTGGTGCGCGAGGTGGGGTGGGTGGGCACGGACATCAGGCGCCTCCTGGCGGGTCGAGCTCCACGCGACGGGAGCTCAGGATCGGTGTGGTTGGTTGCGGTGTGCCCGACGTGGCTGGGGTCGGGAACGGTGGGTCTGCCCCTGTCCCTCGGGCCGCCTGGCGTCATGGCACGAGCGGTTGCCTGAAGCGTGGTGAACAGCGTGAGGGTCACGAGGGTTGGTCACGCCGCGGCGAACGCGTGCTCACATCGAGTGCGACGACGCCGCTCATGTCGAGCCATGTGTGGCCGGGCGTCTGCGCGATCCGCATGACCATCGCCTCGCTGTCGTACTGCCCAGGACGCAGTGGGCCCGTGCCCTCGCGGGCCTCGGGGCGACCGACGAATCCCCGCGAGATGAACCTCATGTTCTCCACCGTGCTTCGGTCGTCACCCGTCGTGGCGGTGTAGTGAGCTTCCGAGGGCGGACGGCGGGTCACGTCGCCGCGAGGGGCCAGTGTCCTCGTCAGCTCTCTCGGCACAACAATCGAATGTTCAGGTGGCGCCCGCAGGCTTCGCTCAGCTGCGCCGCTGCGCCCTATCGGGCGACACGCTTCTGCGTTGCCGTTGGCGCCGGTGGCCCCGCCCCTGCGTCATCATCTGCGAGCGATTGGCCCAGCTACCCCTGAACTGACGTACCGGCCCCTCGCCTCGCCTACGCTAGCCGGGTGTTCTTTCGGCTTCGCGTCGGATGTCCGGCCACGCGAACACGCAGGGCGGGTGCACAGCGATGACCGCCGCGGAACCTCCCTCCGCGATCCTGCTGATCCGCCACGGGGAGAAGCCCGAGGACGACGGCCGCGGCGAGCGGGGCGTCGAGTCCTCCGGCCGGCCGAACAAGCACTCACTCACCCCGCGCGGCTGGCAGCGCTCCGGCGCGCTTGCGGTCCTGTTCGGCGACCCCGCACTCATGGCCGAACGCGGTGTGTCGAAGCCGACGCGGCTGTTCAGCCCGAACTACGGACATCACACTCCGCACCATCGCGCGACTCAGACGCTCGACGGGGTTGCCCACCGCCTCGAGATCAGCCAGGAGTACCCGGCCACCGTCGACGAGGGAGCCGACCTCAGCGCGGCCGTGCTCGACGGAGGTCCGGGACCGGTCCTGGTGTGCTGGGAACACCACCGGATCCCTCACATCGCCGCACGTATCCTGACGGGAACCGGCCAGTCCGTGCCGCGGACATGGCCCGACAACCGTTTCGATGTCATCTGGGTGTTCAGGCGCGATAGCGTCGGCCCCCGGCCTGCCTATGTCTTCTCCCAAGTCCCCCAGAGACTGCTCGCCGGCGACCGCCGTGACACCATCTCGTGCTAGCTACCGGGCCGCCGTCGACCATGCAGGAATTCCGCGTACGGGCTGAGCCTTCCCGCTACCTTCGCGAGTCGTCGAGGTACTGCAGCAGCTCGTGAGCTGCGAGCTCGATGTCCTTGTGGCCCCACTCGCGGCGCGGTAGTGACAGCTGATGATGCCCATCCGGTGGATGCGCTTGAAGTCACCGAAGACGAAGGCGTAGCGGCGCTTGGTATCGGGGGCGGCGCCGTGTGGTCGTCACCCGGTCGCGGTATCGACACCCGGCGCCTCGGAGCGGTTCACTCCGACCCGCGCTGACGCCGTCCGGCGTATCAGCCACGGGTCCTTGCCGACGAAGCGGAGGTCCCCATGGACGAGCGCGTCGAGGACGGCCTCCGCCGGTCGTCGCTCGTGGAGCGCCTGGCACAGAGCCCGGTCGGCGGCTTCCTGCCGTGGATCATCTTCTGGGTGGTCGCCGGCAGCCCGAGTACCTGGGAGTACGGCGCGATCGGCGCGGCGCTCGCCGCGATCATCCTGGCGATCCCCTCGACCCGGCACCGCCGGACCAAGCTGCTCGACGTCGTCACGATCGTGTTCTTCGTCGGGCTCGCGATCGCCGGAGCGGTGCTCGGCGCGCACGACCGCGACGTGCTCGACACCTACTCGACGACGATCTCCAGCGGCGTGCTCGGACTGGTCGCGTTGGTGTCCCTGGCGTTCGTGCCGTTCACCGAGCAGTACGCCCGGGAGTCCACGCCCGAGGAGGTGTGGTCGACTCCGCAGTTCACGCACGTGAACCGGGTACTGACGCTCGTCTGGGCGCTGGCCTTCCTCGTCACGGCCCTCCTGGGCTACGTCGCGGTGCGGCTGCCGTCGACCAGCGACTGGACGAACTGGATCCTGCCGATCGTCGTCCTGGTGGGCGCCTTCAAGATCACCCGCTGGTACCCGGAGCACATGAGCAGGCGCTGACCGGAGCCTGCGGAGCGAACACTCGGTGATCGAGGCCGTCGGCACCCAGGAGTCGGCGATGATGCAGGCCATCCGCTCCACCCGTCCCGGCGGCCACGTCGGCGTCTCCCGGACGCGCTCCGGCAACCGCGGAACGCGGCCGCCGCTTGGCCGATGACGACGCACCGGCTTCCGCCTACCGTGGCCCTCCCACCTCAGAGCCTCTGTACGACTCTGTACGACGCCGGGGGGTAGCCGTGCTGTTCGCTCTGCTGTTCGTCCTCAGCCTGATCGTCGCCGCCGTCCACCTGCTCCGGGACGCCCGGCCGCGGACGCCGAACCGCATCGCCGAGATCGTCCTGCTGTGGCTCCTGGTCATCGCCGTCGGCGTGGGCGGCGTCCTCGGCTTCCTCGCGCACACGGTCTACGCCGACCCCACCGCGGCGTCGATCGGCTGGCCCGCCGGCAACCCCTTCCAGACGGAGGTGGCGGTGGCCAACCTCGCCGTCGGCGTGCTGGGCCTGCTCTGCTACCGGTTCCGTGACCAGTTCTGGCTCGCCACCGTGATCGCCTTCGCCGTGTGGTTCCTCGGCGACGCCGTCGGCCACGTGCACCAGATCGTCGTCGCGGACAACTGGGCCCCGAACAACGCCGGACCGGCGCTGTACGCCGACATCGCCCTCCCGCTCATCCTCATCACCCTGCTGGTCGTCGCACGGCGGCCCGCCCGGAGCCGGGGCGCTGCGGCCACTCTGCGGCACGAGGCACCCTGACCCGGTCGGGGAGCGCTGCTTGCGCCGGTGGGCCCCCCGCGGGCTAGGTTCGCGTCGTGAGGCTCCGGCGCCGCCCGCGCGAGGTCGACCTCTACCTCCCGATGGGGCGGATCGAGCACCTGTTCGAGGCTCCGCAGCTCGACCCGTTCGCGCCCGAGCTCGAGGACTACGACCCGCGACCCGGCCTCGAGCAGATGGTGCGGGCGGTCCAGCGGGCCAAGCGGAAGGCCCCGCTGAAGGTGACCGTCGGGTTGCCGGCCGACGTCGTCACGCCCGGCCTCGAGGAGCGTGCCCGGGCCGCCCTGTCGCGGGAGTGCCGTCGCCGGATCGCCGCACTGAACGACGACGTCGACGGCGTCCGGCGGCTCGGGATCCGCACGCTCCTGTGGGGGCTGCTCGCCGTGCTGTTCATCAACGGGGCGGTCGGCGCCCTGGGGACCACGGAACCGGGCTCGATCGAGGACGCCCTGTCGACCGGGCTGCAGACGGTCGCCTGGGTGGTCCTGTGGGTCCCGATCAACCTGCTGATCTACGACCTCTGGTACTACCGCCGGGACAGGCGCGCCTACCGCAGGCTGCGGGATCTCGCCCTCAGGGTCGTCGCCCAGGGCCCGGGGGAGACCGGCACGGGTTCCGGTCCGCACGCGAGAGGCGATGAGCCTCGAGATGTCCGGTGATTTTCGCGCTCCTTCTCCCGCAGGTCAGGGCTAGGATCGGAGAGGTCGCGGGCGTCCGCGTCGTCGCCCCTCCCCGGGCGGCCCCGGTCACGCTCTGACCCATGATCGAGAAGGTGTGCCGCGCAGTACCGGCACACCTTCCGCGGTCCGCCTCGGCGCCGTCGTACCACGCCTCAATGACGAGGAGTACCGATGTCAGTCAGCACGCGGCCGGCAACCTCCACGGCGAATCCCCTGGCGCCGCTCGCTCCCGAGGAGATCCGACGCACCACGGAGATCCTGCGGGCCGAGCGACAGATCGATCAGGGGCTCCGCTTCGTGACCGTCACGCTCCACGAGCCCCCCAAGCGCGAGGTCCTCGACCACGGCCGTGGCGACGGCCCGACTCCCGAACGGGCGGCCTTCGTGATCCTGTACGACCGCCGTCACCAGCAGACCGTCGAAGCGGTGGTCTCGCTCGACCGCGGAGTGGTGGCCTCCTGGGAGGTGATCGACGACGTCCAGCCCAGTGTGATGCTCGAGGAGTTCTTCAGCGCGGAGGAGATCACGCGGTCCGATCCGCGATGGCAGGAGGCGATGCGCAAGCGCGGGGTGACCGACTTCTCGCTGGCGATGATCGACCCGTGGGCGGCCGGCTACGACATCGACGACCCCACGGGTCGCCGGCTGCTCCGCCCGTTGACGTTCGTCCGCTCGCGGGAGGACGACAACGGCTACGCGCGGCCGGTCGAGGGGCTGGTCGTGCTGCTCGACATGGACAAGATGGAGGTCATCGACGTCCGCGACCACGGCGTCGTGCCGCTGCCGTCGAAGGCGGGCAACTACGCGCCCGAGCTGATGTTCGACGGTGACAACCGGCCGGCGTTCACGCGGCTGCGCGAGGACGTGAAGCCGCTGGAGATCACGCAGCCGGAGGGCCCGAGCTTCACCGTCGACGGGCACGAGGTGAGCTGGCAGAAGTGGCGGTTGCGGGTCGGCTACACCCCGCGCGAGGGCCTGGTGCTGCACCAGGTGGGGTACGAGGACCGGGGCCGGCTCCGGCCGGTGCTCTACCGGGCCTCGCTGTCGGAGATGTACATCCCGTACGGCGACCCCGCGCCGACGCACCGGATCAAGAACGTCTTCGACGAGGGCGAGTACGGGGTCGGCGTGCTGCTCAACCCGCTGACCCTCGGCTGCGACTGCCTGGGCGAGATCTTCTACTTCGACGTCACCGCGAACGACCAGGAGGGCCGGCCGGTCACGATCCCGAACGCCATCTGCATGCACGAGGAGGACCACGGGATCGCCTGGAAGCACACCGACTTCCGCACCGAGAAGGCGGAGGTCCGCCGCGCGCGCCGCCTGGTGATCTCCTGCATCGCGACGGTCGGCAACTACGAGTACGGCTTCTTCTGGTACCTCTACACCGACGGCACCCTCCAGTTCGAGGTGAAGCTGACCGGCGTCCTCTCCACCGGTGCCCTGGCCGACGGCGAGGAACCGCGCCACGGCGTCGTCGTGGCCCCGGGTCTGTACGGGCCGCACCACCAGCACTTCTTCAACGTCCGGCTGGACATGCAGGTCGACGGCGACCGCAACTCGGTCTACGAGGTCGACGCCGCCGCGGTGCCGCCCGGGCCCGACAACCCATACGGCAACGCCTGGGTCACGAAGAAGACGCCGCTGTCGCGGGAGAGCGAGGCGCGGCGGCTGATCGACCCGTTGGTCGCACGCGTGTGGTACGTCGTCAATCCGAACGAGGTCAACGAGCTCGGCCAGCCGACCGGCTACAAGCTGATGCCGGGCGAGAACGTGCTGCCCCTGCAGCAGGAGGGGTCGCAGGCGTTCGCCCGCGCGCAGTTCGCCTACAAGCACCTGTGGGTCACCCGCTACGACCCGCGCGAGAACTACGCCGCCGGCGACTACCCGAACCAGCACGGCTCACCGGGCGGGCTGCTCGAGTACCAGAAGGCGGACCGCCCGCTGGAGAACGAGGATCTCGTCGTCTGGTACTCCTTCGGCGCCCACCACGTGGTCCGCCCGGAGGACTGGCCGGTCATGCCGGTGACCACCATCGGGTTCTCGCTCAAGCCGGTCGGCTTCTTCGACGGCAACCCGGCGCTGGACACGCCGCGGTCCGCGGCGTGCCACACCGGCAACGGACAGGTCGGGCACGGCGACGGGCATCCGGCCCCGACGCCGGAGGTGGCCCAGTGAGCGAGCTCGCGAGCGAACCATTCCACACAGCAGCGCCGCGAACGCGGCCGACGAGCGTCAGCGAGGAGGACTCGTGAGCGCGGAGGGGGCCGGGCCGCACCCGGTCCACTCCGACACCGGGCTGGCCCACGGGACGATGAGCCAGCTCGACGTGTTGGCCCAGTCGGTGGCCGGGATCGCGCCCAGCGCCGCGATGGCCACCACCCCGGCGCTGATCGCCCTCTACGCCGGGCAGGGCGCGTGGCTGTCCTACGTGGCCGCGACCGTCGTCGTCATCCTGGTCGGGCTGGTCGCGACGCAGTTCGGGCGCCGGTTCGCCTCCTCCGGGTCGCTGTACTCCTACGTCGCGAAGGGCCTGGGCCCGGCCGGGGCGTTCGCGGCCGGGTGGGGGCTGGTCATCGGCTACGGGTTCATCGCGATGATCGGAGTGGTCGGCACCGCCATCTACTTCGGCAGCTTCCTCACCACGCTGGGGCTGCCGGTCGGCGGCACGCTCGCGGTCTGCATCATCCTGGCGGTCGCCGCGATCGGGGCCGCCGCGTTCGCGATCATCGGCATCAAGATCTCCACGCGCGTGGGCCTGGTCCTCGAGATCGTCTCGGTCGCCGCCATCCTGGTCGTGCTGATCGCCGTCCTGGTCGGCAGTGGCGGCCGCGGGGCCACCGCCCCGTTCGACCTCTCGACCCTGTCGTTCGACGGCGTCGCCTTCGGGATCGTGCTCGGGGTGCTCGGCTTCGTCGGGTTCGAGAGCGCCGCGAGCCTCGGCGCGGAGGCGCGCGACCCGCACCGTGCCATCCCGCGCGCCGTGCTCGGGAGCGCGGTCCTCGTCGGTGTCCTGTACGTCTTCGCGGCCTACGACATGGTGCGGGGCTTCGGCGACCCGAACGCCCTGAGCCAGAGCACCGCGCCGATCAGCGACCTGGCCGCCCGGTACGGGCTGGGCGGTGTCTCCTGGATCGTCGACCTGGGCATCACGGCGTCGTTCTTCGCGGTCACGATCGCCTGCATCAACGCCTCGTCCCGCATCCTCTACACGATGGCCGAGGAGGACATCCTGCCCAGGGCGCTGGGCCGGGCGCACTCCACGCACAAGACCCCGCACGTGGCGATCGCCGTCATCGCGCCGGTCGTGCTCGTGGTGCCGGTCATCCTGGTCGCCTCCGGGATGACGCCGCTCGACGTGTTCACCTACACAGGCACGATCGGGACCTTCGGTTACATGCTGGCCTACGTGCTGATGGCCGTCGCGCTGCCGTTCTTCCTGCGGAAGCGGGACGAGTTCAACCCCGCGTCGGCGGTGCTCGCGGTCGTGGTCGTCGCGGCGCTGCTCTACGTCTTCTACAAGAACGTGATCCCGGTGCCCGACTACCCGCTCAACCTGATGCCCTGGATCTTCCTCGGGCTCGTCGTCCTCGGCCTGGCCTGGTACGCGCTGGCCCGGGCCCGCCGGCCCCAGCTCGTCGAGGAGGTCGGATCGTTCGAGGAGGAGCCGGTCGCGCCGCATCCCCGGCACCGTCGGAAGGAGAACCCGTGACCGCTCAGGCGGGTTCCTCCTTCTCCAGCAGCGTCGCGGCGTGGTCGGGGACGGCGCGCTCGAGCTCGCGGGGCGGGCGGACGTAGCCGCGGCCCTCCGGGCGGGCGGGGATCGCGAGCGGGGCGCGGACCACGGGTTCCCAGGGGATGCTGTCCAGCAGGTGGGCGATCATGTTCAGCCGGGCCCGGCGCTTGTCCTCGGACTCGACGATGGTCCAGGGCGCGGTGTCGGTGTCGGTGTGGACGAGCATGTCGTCCTTGGCCTGCGAGTAGTCGTCCCACCGGGCGATCGACTCGAGGTCCATGGGGGAGAGCTTCCACTGCTTCAACGGGTTCTCGACGCGCTCGCGGAAGCGCTTCTCCTGCTCCTGCGGGCTGACCGAGAACCAGTACTTGCGGAGCAGGATCCCGTCCTCGACCAGCAGGTCCTCGAAGATCGGGCACTGCCGCAGGAAGCGCGTGTACTCGTGCGGGGTGCAGAAGCCCATGACCCGCTCGACGCCCGCGCGGTTGTACCAGGAGCGGTCGAACAACACGATCTCGCCGGCGGCCGGCAGGTGCTCCACGTAGCGCTGGAAGTACCACTGGGTCCGCTCGCGCTCGGTGGGCGCGGGGAGCGCCACGATCGGCGCGACCCGGGGGTTGAGGTGCTCGACGACGCGCTTGATCGCCCCGCCCTTGCCCGCCGCGTCGCGCCCCTCGAAGATCACGACGACCCGCGCCCCCGTGGCCTTGACCCACTCCTGCAGCTGGACGAGCTGTCCCTGCAGACGCAGCAGCTCCGCCTCGTAGAGCTCCCGCGGGAGGCGCTTCGGGGCCTTCGCCTTCTTCGTCATGGGAGAAGGGTCGGCGAGCGGCGCCCGAAAGGGAACAGGGAGATCGTCAGGCGGCCGCCGAGCGGGACCGGACGACCCGCCCGATCACCTCGATGACCACGCCCGCCACCGCGCCGAGCCCCACCCCGACGCCGACGCGGAGCCACGTGACGTCGAGCAGGAACACCGTGGCGGACAGGAAGGGCACCGCGAGGATCACCACGACGGCCAGCGCCAGGCCGCCGACGAGCAGGACCTTCCACCGGGTGAAGGGGCGGGCGAACAGGGTGAGCGCCCAGAGCGACGCCACCAGCACGGTCACGGTCGCCACCGTCTGCCCGGCCACCAGTCCGCCGGTGGGCTCCAGCCAGCGGATGGTGCGGTCGCCGGAGTACGCCGCCGTGCCGATCACCACGCCGATCGGGACCGCGGACCAGAGCACCCGGGGCAGGAAGCCCGGCACGTAGCGCCGCCGGTTCGGGGCCAGCGCGAGCACGAACCCGGGGATGCCGATCGTCACGGCCGAGATCAGCGTGAGCTGGATCGGCGCGAGCGGGTAGGCGGCCGCGGTCGCGATGACCACCAGGGCCATCAGCAGCGAGTAGACGTTCTTGACCAGGAACAGGTTCGCCGCGCGCTCGATGTTCGCCATGACCCGGCGACCCTCGGCGACGACGTCGGGCAGGTGCGCGAACCGGCCGTCGAGCAGCACGAGCTGCGCGACCGCGCGGGTGGCGGCGGCGCCGTTGCCCATCGCCACGCCGATGTCGGCGTCCTTGAGCGCCATGGCGTCGTTGACGCCGTCGCCCGTCATCGCGACGACGTGGCCGCGGCGCTGCAGCGCACCGACGATGGCCCGCTTCTGCTGGGGCGTGACCCGGCCGTAGACGGGGTTCGCCTCGAGGACGTCGGCGAGCGCGTCGGGGTCCTCGGGCAGGGTCCGGGCGTCGACGGCGTCGGCCGCGGCGGTGATGCCCGGCAGCCCGACGGCGGTCGCGACCGCGCCGACCGTGCGCGGGTTGTCGCCCGAGATCACGCGCAGGGACACGCCCTGTTCGGCGAAGTAGCGCAGGGTGTCGGCGGCGTCGTCCCGGATCCGCTCGGCGAGCACGACGAGGGCCCGCGCTTCGAGCAGCGGCGGGAGGACCGGGCCGTCGACCATGTCGTCGGCGTGGGCGAGCACGAGCACCCGCCGCCCGTCCTCCGCGATCTTCCCGGCGGTCTCCAGCAGGTCGGCGGACCCGGGATCGGCGGGCTCCGGCAGGACCATCTCGGGTGCCCCGAGCACCCACGTGCCGTGCTCGCCGGCGCCGACGGCGGACCACTTGCGGTCCGACGAGAAGGGGACGTTCGCCGTCGCGGTCCACGAGGTGTGCGAGAAGACGGTGGCGAGCGCCGCCGCGGTGGCGTTGCCGCCCGGCTCCGTGCAGCTCAGTGCCAGCGCCTCGCGGACCTCGGCCTCGGCGAGCGGGTCCGCGTCCCGCGGCAGGACGAGCCGGTCGAACACGATGTCGCCGTGGGTCAGGGTCCCGGTCTTGTCGAGGCAGACGACGTCGACGCGGGCGAGCACCTCCACGGCGGGCAGCTCCTGCACGAGGGTCCGCTTCCGCGCCAGCGTGACCGCGCCGAGCATGAACGCCAGGCTGGTCAGCAGCACCAGCCCCTCGGGCACCATCCCGACGAGCGCGGCGACCGTGCCGGTGACCGCGTCCTGCCAGCTGTCGGCGTCGCTGGTGCGGAACTGGCTCCACACCAGCAGCGGCGCGACCACCAGCATCATCACCGAGATCCACCGCAGGATGGTGTTCGTCCCGGAGATCAGCTCGCTCGGGGTGCGCGTGAACTTCTTCGCCTCGGCGGTGAGCCGGGTGGCGTACGCGTCGGCGCCGACGGCGGTGGCCCGGAACCGCCCCTGCCCGGCGACGACGATCGAGCCGGACCGCACCTGGTCGCCGGGGACCTTGGCGATCGGGTCGGACTCGCCGGTCAGCAGCGACTCGTCGACCTCGAGCCCGGCCGACGCCGTGACCGTCCCGTCCGCCGTGACCTGGTCCCCGGAGCGGAGCTCGACCAGCTCGTCGGCGACGACGTCGGCGACCTCGATCTCGGCCACCTCGCCGTCCCGCACCACCCTCGCGTGCGGGGCGTTGAGCACGGCGAGCCGGTCCAGCGTGCGCTTGGCGCGGACCTCCTGGATCACGCCGATGGCCGTGTTGGCCACGATGACCAGCCCGAACAAGCCGTTCTGCCAGCGACCGGTGGCGGCGATGACGAGGAAGAGCGCGAACAGCAGCCCGTTGAACGGCGTGACGACGTTGGCGCGCACGATCTGCCCGACGCTGCGGCTGGTCTGCGCGTCGACGGCGTTCGTGCGGCCCGCGGCGACCCGCTCGGCGACCTCCGCGGCGGTCAGTCCGCGGTCGCCCCGCGGCGACTCCATGACGGTGCCGCGTCCGAGCACGTCCTCCACGCGCGTCCCCCCGCCCTCGCGCCGCCCCGAGCCGTCCTCGGACCGGACGCGGCCCGCGTTACGCCCACCCGACGCCCGATGGCCGACGATCGGTCCGATTCTGTCGGTCGGGGGAAGGGCTGTCGATGCGGCTGTCGCGTGCGGTGCGCCGGGTGCTCCCGCTCGTCGCGGCGGTCCTGCTGGCCGGGTGCTCGTCGGGCGCGGGGCCGAGTGCGGGGCCGGGTGCGGGGTCGCCCGCGGCCGGAGCGCCGACGGCCGCGGTGCCGGCGGGCCTCGTGCCGGTCACCGTCGCGGTCCCGGCGGGCCTCGACTCGGGGCCGTTCGACACCCCGCGGCAGGCCCTCGTGCCGCCCGGCTGGTCGATGTCGGTGTTCGCGCGAGTGCCCGAGGCGCGGCTGGCCGCGTGGGCACCGGACGGGTCGCTGCTGGTCTCGGTCCCCGACGAGGGCACGGTCGTGCGGCTGGTGCCGGACGGGCGGGGCACGGCCACGGAGACGCCGCTGCTGGACGGGCTGAGCCAGCCGCACGGCCTGACCTTCGCCGGGTCGACGCTGTACGTGGCGCAGAGCGACCGCGTCGACGCGTACCCCTACGCCGACGGCCGCGCGGGGACACCCGCGCCGGTCGTGACCGGTCTGCCGGATGCGAACAGTCCTGACCTGCGAGGCCGCTACGGGCACGTGCTGAAGAGCGTGGCCGTCGGCACGGACGGTGCCGTCTACGTGTCCGTCGGCTCGACCGCCAACATCTCCTACGCGGACCTCGTGGCGGTTCCGCCGCGAGCGTCGATCCTGCGTGTGCCGCCCGGCAGTCACAGGCCCGAGCCGTTCGCCGTGGGGGTGCGCAACGGGACCGGGCTGGCGATCGCGCCGGACGGGTCGGTGTGGACGGCGGTCAACAACCGGGACAACATCCAGTATCCCTTCGACCGGCCGTACGGAGAGATCACGGGGTCGGCGCGCGGCGAGGTCGTCGAGGCCTACGTGCGGGACCACCCCGCGGAGGCCCTCGCCCGGCTCACCCCTGGTCGCAACCTCGGCTGGCCGTACTGCAATCCCGACCCGGACGTGCAGCCAGGCGTGGCGGGGACCGCACAGGTCCTCAGCGACGTCCCGTTCACCCGGGACGTGCAGACCAACCCCGACGGCGCCGCGCTCGACTGCGCCGCGCTGCCGCGGGTCGAGCAGGCGCTCGGCGGCCACTCGGCGCCGCTCGGACTGGCGTTCGTCGACGGCGGCCTGCCCGGTGAGTTCGCGCGCGGCGCGCTGGTCGGGGTGCACGGCTCCTGGAACGCCGAGCCGCCGCGGGCGCCCGAGGTGTCGTTCTTCCCCTGGCGGGACGGCGGGCTGGGGCCGCAGCAGACGCTCGTCGGCGGCTTCCAGGAGGCCGACGGCTCCCGCTGGGGCCGCCCGGTCGCCGCGGTCGCCGGTCCGGACGGCGCGGTCTACGTGACCGACGACGCGGCCGGCGCGGTCTACCGGCTGGCCCCGCCGGGGCGGTGAGGACGGCCCGGTGATCTCCGGCGAGGGACCAGGGACCTGCACCGACGGGACGCGCGACCATTCCCCTGTGGACCTCCGGCACGCCATGCTGACGGGATGAAGGCGTGGATCGTGCGGCGACCGGGGCCGATGACGACCGGCCCGCTGGCCCAGGTGGACCGGGACGACCCGGAACCGGGCGTCGGCGAGGTCCGCGTCCGGGTCTCGGCCTGCGGGGTGTGCCGGACGGACCTGCACCTCGTCGAGGGCGACCTCGCCCCGCACCACCCGGGCACGGTGCCGGGGCACGAGATCGTCGGCGTGGTCGACGCGCTCGGGACGGGGACGCGACGGTTCGCGATCGGCGACCGCATCGGGATCGCGTGGCTGCGCGGGACGTGCGGGCGCTGCCGGTTCTGCCGGACAGGCCGCGAGAACCTGTGCCCCGACGCCCGGTTCACCGGCTGGGACGCCGACGGCGGCTACGCCGAGTACGCCGTGGTCCCCGAGGCGTACGCCTACGCCCTCCCGCCGCAGCTCGACGACGCGACGGCCGCCCCGCTGCTGTGCGCCGGCATCGTCGGCTACCGGGCGCTGAAGCGGGCGGAGCTGCCGCCGGGCGGGCGGCTCGGGATCTACGGCTTCGGCGCGTCGGCCCACGTGGTGGCGCAGGTCGCCGTCGCGCAGGGTGCCACCGTGCACGTGCTGACCCGCTCCCCGGAGGCCCGGGAGCTGGCGCTCGCGCTCGGCGCCGCCTCGGCCGGCCCGGCGGACGCGGAGCCGCCGGAGCCCCTCGACGCCGCGATCACCTTCGCCCCGGTCGGCGGGCTCGTGCCGGTCGCGCTGCGGGCGCTCGACGCCGGCGGCACCCTCGCGATCGCCGGCATCCACCTCACCGACGTCCCGGCGCTGGACTACGAGCGCGAGCTCTTCCGGGAGAAACAGCTGCGCAGCGTCACCGCCAACACCCGGGCCGACGGCGAGGAGTTCCTGCGGCTCGCGGCCGCGCTCGACGTCCGGCCCACCGTCGACCCGCGGCCGCTGTCGACGGCGGACCGGGTCCTGGCCGACCTGGCGGCCGACCGGATCACGGGCGCGGCCGTGCTGCTGCCCGGGTGAGGACCCGGACCCGCAGACACCCGGCCCACGAGACCGGCGAGCGCCCCCTCGTGGGAAGGGGCGTCGCCTCCGGGGCCCGATGGGTACTCAGTAGCGCCTTGCGAGGCGCCTGGATGTGCGGCGGGCGGTGCGGCGTCCGCTGCGCCGGGCGATCCGCCGGTCTCGACCCAACATCTCCTGCCCCCTCGCCGTCAGACCGTGTCGGCCGAGGATGCGACCAGTGCCTCGGCCTCCTGCTGGGCGACCAGGCCGACCTGGACCAGGTCGAGCGGGCTGATGAACTCCGACGCCAGCCGCATACCGCCGGCGCGGGCGACGGCGTCGCGGAGCGGGATCGCCCAGCGGTGCTCGAGCAGGACCAGCGCCGCCGCGGTGTCCTCGGGGATGTCGGCCAGGACGTCCCACGCCTCCTCGTCGAGCAGCTCCACGCCCCGGTCCGCCGCGGCCTCCCCGAGGGCCGCGCCCTCCTCCGGCGTGAGCCCCGCACCGACGCCGACCAGGGCGCCGACGACCGCGCCGAACTCCTCCCGTTCGGCCTCGTCCAGCTGGGACTCCTTCAGCACGCTGACCTCGCCGCCGACCGCCTTGTACACGGCCAGGAAGTCGATCACCCGCACCGTGTCGTCGGCGCGGAGCCGCTCCAGCTCCGCGCGGATCCCGCCCTGGAAGTTCGGGTGGTCGAACCCGAGCACCAGCATCTGGACCGGTCCGATCGTCATGGGCCCTCCTCCTGTTCGTCGTCCCCGGAGAAATCGGGGGAAGGGCGGCTCACTGCCCCCCGACGGCCTGGTCCACCACGGTCGCCAGGCGCGCGAGCAGCTCGTCGGACTCGGCTCGGGTGATCAGGCCGTGCTGTGCCGCCTCCCGCACGTCGGCACACAGGACGGCGATCAGCACGCTCGCCCGGTCCCCGTCCTCGGCGACCGGCCGCAGGTAGGGATGTCCGGGACCGGCCAGGGGTCGTGCCATCGGTCGCCCTCCCTCGACACCGGCGCCGCAGCGCCGCCGTCCACCATGGGCAAGGCGCGGCGGGCGCACCTCGCCCCGACGGGGTGAGGGACGGGCGGGGTCAGAGCTCGCCGCGGCGCTGGGTGAGGGTCTCCGCGATGCGGGCGAGCTTGACGTTGAGCGACTGCGAGGCGGACCGCAGGATGCGGAAGGCCTCCTCCGCGTCGACGCCGCGGCGCTCCATGAGGATCCCCTTGGCCTGGCCGATCACGTCCCGGCTGCGTACGGCCTCGGTCAGCTGGGTGACCTGGAGCTCGGCGCGGGTGGAGGCGAGCGAGCCGGCGATGGCGGTGGAGGCGTGCGCCGCCAGGACCAGGGCCGCGTCGCGGTCGGCCTGCTCGAGGCCGCCCGGGCGCCGGGAGTAGAGGTTGAGCGAGCCGATGCGCGGCGGGTCCTGCGCGGGGAACAGGCCGACCGCCAACGCGCTCCCGACGCCCAGCTCGGCGGCCGCGGGGCCCCACTTCGGGAACTCCTTGCCGGCGGCGAGGTCCTCCGAGAAGGCGATGCCGATGCCGGGGATGCGGCTGGCGTCGAGGCACGGGCCCTCGTCGAACTCGTTCTGCAGCTCGTCGAGCCGCACGCCCACCGGGTCGGTGGTGGCCGGGGTGTCGATGGTGCCGTCCTGCGACCTCAGCGAGACGCTGACGATGTCCGCGCCGTTCACCACGCGCACCGCGGCCTGGGCGATGCGGTCGAGCACGTCCTGCACCGTGGGCGCGTCGAGCAGCTTCTCGGAGAGCGAGACGAACTCGGCGACGAGCGGGGGAGGAGCCCCGAGATCGCCGTACCGGTCGTGCTCCGACATGGTGTCCCTCCTGCTCGCCGTGACGGGCCGTTCGAGCGTACGCAACTCGCCCGGTCCTGCCGGGTGGGACCTTCCTCGGTACCACGGCTGTGGGGGATCACACCGGAGGGACACGGATCCGCGGGCGGGGACGGGGTGGGCCGGGACGTCGGCCGGCCGGTGTCCGGGGGCCGGGGCCGCAGATCTTGGGGGCGGCTCCCGGCCCGGACAGGTGGACGGGGGGAACCTTCCACCTACCTGCGTGTGTACCGACCGGCGGAGAGCGCGGGCAAGGCCCGCGCGCCCGCGGACGCAAGATTTTGCCGTCGGCTAACCGGCCTCTCAGCAGGCTCGTACGTTCGCGGCCCGCGAATCCCTCCGCGCCCGGGATGATGGCGTCGTGAGCGCGCGCATCCTCCTCGTCGAGGACGACCGGGGCCTGGGGGAGGGCATGGTCGAGAGCCTCACGCAGCACGGGCACGAGGTGGTGTGGGCCCGCACCGGCCGCACCGCCCTCGACTGCGCCGGCGCGGGGGAGCCGCTCGACCTCGTGCTGCTCGACCTCGGGCTGCCCGACATCGACGGCATCCGGGTGTGCCGGGCGCTGCGGGCGCTCTCCACCGATGTCGTGGTCGTGATCCTGACGGCGCGGGGCGCGGAGATGGACGTCGTCGTCGGGCTCGACGCGGGCGCCGACGACTACCTCACCAAGCCCGTCCGCCGCGAGGAGCTGCTCGCGCGGGTCCGGGCGCATCTCCGGCGCGGGCGCCCGGGACCGGCCGGCGAGCCCGTACGGCTCGGCGACCTCGAGCTCGACCTGCGGGAACGCCGCGTGGCCGTGGCCGGGCGCGAGGTGGTGTTGCGCGCGAAGGAGTTCGACCTGCTGGAGCGGCTGGTCCGCGACCCCGGGGCCGCGCTCAGCCGCCGCACCCTGATGGCCGACGTGTGGGACGACCACTGGGGCGGGTCCACCAAGACCCTCGACGTCCACGTCGCGGCGCTGCGCCGGCGGCTGTCCGGGTTCCCGGCCGGCACCCGGCTGCCCCGGATCCGCACGCTGCGCGGGCACGGCTACCGCCTCGACCCGCCGACGGCCTAGCCTGCACCCCTCCGCGACGGCGAACTCGGCGCCGGTGCCACCGCCGAGGGACCGCCGCGACCCGCGTGGGGCTGGGGGGTGACCGTGCGAGGGACCGCTCGCGTCCGCACCCGGATCGTCTCGCTCTCGGTGGCGATCGCGGCGATCGCCGTGACGCTCTTCGGCGTGCCGCTGGCCCTCGGGCTCGCCCGCTACGCCGTGGCCGACGAGGGCGTCACGCTGCAGCGGCTGGCCGACCTGACCGCCGCGGCGGTGCTCACCGACCTCGCCCACGACCGCGTCCCCGCGGTGCTGCCCGGCTCGGGGACACCCGGGACCACCCTCGGGCTCTTCGACGACGACGGGCTGCTCGTGGCCGGCGACGGCACCGCGACCGGCGACGAGCACGTCGCGGCCGTGCTCGCCGGTGCCGGCCCGCAGGTCGTCGAGAGCGGCGGCAACCTGGTCGCGACCGTGCCGGTGCTCGGGGAGCACGAGATCGTCGGCGTGGTCCGGGCCTCGCACCCGGTGTCGGCGGTCTACACCGCGCTGGTGCCGCTGTGGCTGGGCATGCTGGGGCTGGCCGCGCTCGTCCTCGCCGCGGCGTGGGTCATCGCGCGGCGACAGGCCCGGCGGCTGGCCCGTCCGCTGGAGGAGCTGGCGGTGCTGGCCGACCGGCTCGGTGACGGGGACTTCGGCGTGCGGCCGCGGCGGACCGGGCTCGCCGAGGTCGACGCCCTCGGTGCCGCGTTCGCCGGCACCGCCGCCCGGCTCGACGACCTCCTCGCCCGCGAGCGGGCGTTCTCGGCGGAGGCGTCGCACCAGCTCCGGACGCCGCTGGCGGCGTTGCGGCTGCGGCTGGAGAACGCCCGGGCGGACGCCGGTGCGCGGCCGGGTGCCGACGTCGGTCCCGCGCTCGACGCGGCCGTCGTCGAGACCGAGCGGTTGACCCGCACGGTCGAGGAGCTGCTGGACCTCGCGCGCTCGCGGGGCGGTGGGCGCGGCCCGGTCGACCTGCACGCCGTGCTCGACGAGGTGGCCGAGACCTACCGGCCCCGGCTGGTCGCGGAGGGCCGCAGCCTCGACGTGGAGCTGGACGGGGCGGACGTCGACGAGCCCGGGGCCGCGGAGCCGGCGGTCGTGGGGTCGCGGGCCGCGATCGGGCAGGTCCTGGCGGTGCTGCTGGACAACGCGCTGCGGCACGGCGGGGGAGCGGTCCGGGTCGGGGTGCGCGAGGTCGGCGACGCCGTGGCGGTCGACGTGGGCGACGAGGGCCCGGGCTTCACCGACGGCCGTCCCGAGCGCAACGGCCGCCCGCGCACCGAGACGCCGGCCGACGGCATCGGCCTGGGGCTCCCGCTCGCCACCCGGCTGGCCGAGGACCAGGGCGGCCGGCTGGTCGTCTCGCGGGAGAGCCCGCTGGTGATGACGCTCTTCCTGCCGCTGGACGACGGGGACGGGGAGGGCGGCGAGCCGGCGGACGAGGGGTCCCGCCCGCCGGGCTGACCGCGAGGGCGGCCCGGAGCCCGGCCGGAGCCGGTACCGTCGGCCCGCTCCGTGCCACTCGGCCCGGTGTGGGCCGACGCAGGAAGGGAACGACGCCGGGCATGGCCGACACCCCCGCCCAACCGGACGACCGCCGGGAGACCACGACCGCGGGTGGCCCCGGAAGCACGGCCGAGGACGGCCCCCGAGGCACCGTCGCGGGCGGTCCGGACGCCGCCGCGACGGGCGCGCCGCCCGCGACGGCCGCCACGGCCGCGCCGCGGCAGGCCGTGCTGTTCCCGCTGTACGCCGCCGGGTTCGTCACCGCCTTCGGCGCGCACGCCGTCGCGACGGGCGCCGGCGCCGAGGCGGGGGCCGGGCAGCTGTCCCTGCTCGCCCTGGGCCTGGTCCTGGCCGTCTACGACGGCGCGGAGGTCCTGCTCAAGCCGGTGTTCGGGTCGCTCGCCGACCGCTGGGGCCCGCGCCGCGTGCTGCTGGGCGGCCTCGCCGCGTTCGTCGTGGTGTCCCTGGCCTACGTGCTGGTCGCACTGGTCGGGGGGATCGCCGCGGGCCCGGGGGGCGCCGTCGCGCTGGCCCTGGCGCGGCTCGGGCAGGGGGCGGCCGCCTCGGCGTTCTCGCCCGCCGCCGGGGCGATGGTCGGACGGCTGGGGGCCGGCGGCCGCCGCGGGCGCGTCTTCGGTTCCTACGGTGCGTGGAAGGGCCTCGGCTACACCGCGGGCCCCCTGCTCGGCGGGGTGGTCATCACCTTCGCCGGGCTCACGGCGCTGTTCGTGGTCCTCGCCGCCGTCGCCGCCGTGGTGACGGTGTGGGTCGTCCTGGCCGTCCCCGCCCTGCCGGCGTTGCCGCGGCAGCGCCAGACGGTGGTCGACCTCGCGCGCCGGCTGTCCGCCCCGGCCTTCCTGCGCCCGACCTCGGCGCTCGCGGGCACCACCGCGGCGCTGGCGACGGCCGTCGGGTTCCTGCCGGTGCTCGGGACCGCGTCCGGGCTCAGCCCGATCGTGACCGGCGCCGTGGTGGCCTGCCTCGCGCTGTCCTCGACGCTGGTCCAGCCCCGCGCGGGCCGGGCGCACGACCGCGGCCGGTTGAGCACGCGCACGGCGCTCGCGGTCGGGTTCGCGCTGATGGTCGCGGGCTTCGTCCTCGCCGCGGTGGTCACCGGGATCGGCGCGCTGGTGGTGTCGGCCGTCGTGATCGGGCTCGGGGTCGGGATCGCCACCCCGGTCGCGTTCGCGTCGCTGGCCGCGTCCTCCCCGCCGGAGCGGCTCGGCCAGACGATGGGCTCGGCCGAGGTCGGACGGGAGCTGGGCGACGCCGGCGGCCCGCTGCTCGTCGGCGTGGTGGCCGCGGCCGCGTCCGTGGCCGCCGGCCTGGGCGCGCTGGCCGCCGTGCTCGCCGTCGTCGGGGTGGCGGCGACCGCCGGGCGCCGCGCCGCCCCTGCCCCGACGGACGGCGAGCCCGGCTGAGCCCGGGGGACAACCCCCGCGGATCCGGGGGACAGCCCCGGACGACCGGAGGCGCGTCCCCATTGGCCGGATCCGGGCGCGCCGACACCCTCGAACCACCGGCGGACCGCCCCACGCGGTCCGCGCGTCGGGTGGAGCAGCGGGGGACCACATGTCGATCACACGATCCGGCACGCAGCCGGGCGAGCACGGGCCGCCGAGCCCTGGCCGGCCGGACGTGCCGCTCTCGGAGCTGGTCGTCGTCGACCGGCACGAGGCGCAGGGCTGGCGGGTGCGCCGGAACGAGCGCCTCGACTCGGTCTTCGAGGAGCGGTGCGACTGGATCCGCGAGTACGGCCGCGCCGGCCAGCTCGCCGTCGACGCCCCCGGCGCCTCCCTGACCTACGACGAGCTCGACGCCCGCGCCAACCGGCTCGCCCGCTACCTGCGGCTGCACGGCGCCGGGGCCGGCGACCGGGTCGCGCTGCTGTTCGACGAGCGCGTCGAGGCCTACGTCGCGCTGCTCGCCGTCCTCAAGATCGGCGCCACGTGCGTGCCGCTCGACCCGGACGCGCCGGCCGACCGGCTCGCGTTCGTCGTCGCGGACACCTCGGCGCGGATCGTGCTCAGCCGCTCGCACCTGCGCGGCCGGGTGGCGGGCCCGGAGGCGCTGCGCACCGGCGGGGCCGCCGTGCTCGCGGTCGACGAGGCCGCCGCGCTGATCGCGGAGATGAGCCCGCAGCGGCTGCAGCCCGCCGAGCGGGGCGGGCTCGGCGACCGGCCCGCGTACGTCGTGCACGTCGCCGACGACTCGGGGTGGTCCGAGGGCGTCGCCATCGACCACCGCGCCATCTGCAACGCCGTGCGCATCGCCTCGGAGACCTTCGGGATCCGCGGCCACCGCCTCTACCAGGGCCGCGCGCTGTCCTCCGGCGGCGGCATCGAGGAGGTGTGGATGGCGTGGGCCGCCGGCGCGACGCTGGTGCCCGCGCCCGACGGCCCCGCGCTGCGCGGCCCGGCGCTGCACACCGAGCTCGACGAGCGCCGCGTCACCGCGCTGTGCACCACCCCCGCGCTGCTCTCGACGCTCGAGCGGGACCTGCCCCGGCTGCGGTTCCTGCTGGTGTCCGGGGAGCCGTGCCCGCCCGGCCTGGTCGCGCGGTGGCACCGCCCCGGCCGGCGCCTGCTCACGGCGTACGTGCCGCCCGGCGCGACCGTGACCGCGGCCTGGGCCGAGGCCCACCCGAACCGGCCGGTGACCGTCGGCACGCCCCTGCCCACCTACGCGGCCGTGGTGCTCGACCCGGAGTTCCCGCTGGCCCTGCCGCACGGGGAGACCGGCGAGATCGGGGTGGCGGGGCTCGGCCTCGCCTGCGGCTACCTCGACTCCGGCGACGCGTTCGTCGACGACTTCCTCGGCATCCCCGGCAACCCCTCCGGCCGGATCTACCGCACCGGCGACCTGGGCCGGGTCGACGCCGGCGGGGAGATCGAGTACCGCGGCCGCATCGCGCTGCAGGTCGTCGTGGGCGGCGAGCGCATCGACCTCACGGCGATCGAGTCGGTGATGCTGGCGGTCGCCGGCGTGGCGTCCGCGGTCGTGGTCGCGCACGGCGCGGGCCCGGAGGGCACCGAGCTGACCGGCTACTACACCTGCCGGTCCGACCGTCCCGCCGACGAGCAGGAGCTCCGGATCCGGCTGCGGGACCGGCTGGCCGCCAGCCACGTCCCGGGCCGCCTGGAGCGGCTCGCCTCGCTCCCGCTGACGGCCGACGGCCGGGTGGACCGCGCCGCCCTGCCCGGCCTGCCCGCGCCGCGGAGCGGCACCGAGATGGCGGTGCTGCGGGCCGAGAACGCCCGGTTGCAGGAGCAGATCGAGGAGCTCCGGCCCCACACCGAGCCGCAGACCGAGCCCCCGGCCGAGCCCCGGTCCGAGCCCCGGCCCGGGCCGCTTCCCGACGTGCTCACGCTCGACCAGATCCTCCGGCCCGCGGCACCTCCGGCGCCCGAGGTCCTGACCCTGGACCAGATCCTGGCCGCCCCCGCCCCCGCCGCCCCGGCGCCGGCCGCCCCAGCGCCCACCCCGGCGCCGGTTCCGGCTCCGACCGCGGCTCCGGCCCCGGCCGCCCCGTCGCACGCCGGCCTGGCCGCCGCGCTCGCGGGCGTGCTGGCCGAGGTGCTGGCCGTCGAGCACGTGCCCGTCGACCTCGACGTCTTCGACGACCTGGGCGCCGACTCGATGGTGATGACGCGCTTCTGCGCGCGGCTGCGCACCCGCGAGGACCTGCCGTCGGTCTCGATCAAGGACGTCTACGCCCACCCGACCATCGCCGGCCTCGCCACGGCCTTCGCCGGCGCCACGCCCGCCCCTGCCGCGGCGCCCGCCGACGGCGCGTCGGTGGTCGCGGGGCTCGCGCAGGTCCTGGCCGAGGTGCTGGCCGTGGACCAGGTGCCCGTCGACCGCAACGTGTTCGACGACCTCGGCGCGGACTCGATGGTGATGACCCGGTTCTGCGCGCGGCTGCGCAGCCGCGAGGACCTGCCGTCGATCTCCATCCGCGACGTCTACGCCAACCCGACGATCGCGGGCATGGCCGCCGCGGCCGCCCCCGCCTCCGTCCAGGCCCCGCCGCAGGCCCCGGTCGCCCCGGTGCGGCACAGCACCGTCGGCTACCTGCTCACCGGGTTCCTCCAGCTCGCCAGCTTCCTGCTGTACGTGACCGGGCTGGGCTACGTGATGGACCGCGCCTACGTCTGGATCCTGGGGAGCACCGGCCTGCTGGACATCTACGTGCGCTCCGCCACCGCCGGCGCGGCCGCGTTCCTGGCGATGTGCGTGCTGCCGGTCGCGGCGAAGTGGGTGCTGATCGGGCGCTGGAAGGAGGGGGAGGTCCCGGTCTGGAGCTTGCGGTACTTCCGGTTCTGGCTGGTCAGGGTGCTGACCCGGGCCAACCCGCTGGTCCTGGTCATGGTCGGGTCGCCGCTGTACACGCTGTACCTGCGCGCGCTGGGCGCGAAGGTGGGCAAGAACGTCGCGATCTTCACCAAGCAGCTGCCCGTCGCCACCGACCTGCTCACCATCGGCTCGGGCACCGTGATCCGCAAGGACGCCGTGCTGCTGGGCTACCGGGCGCACGCCGGGAAGATCCAGACCGGGCGGGTCACGCTCGGCCGGGACGTCGTCGTCGGCGAGAAGAGCGTGCTGGACATCGGCACGGCGATGGGCGACGGCGCCCAGCTGGGGCACGCCTCCTCGTTGCACCGCGGGCAGAGCGTCTCGGCGGGGCAGAGCTGGCACGGCTCGCCCGCGGAGCCGACCAGCACGGACTTCCGCGCGGTGTCACCGCTCCGGATCCGGGCGCTGCGCAAGGCCGGCTACGTGACGAGCCAGCTGGTCAAGCTGTTCGGGATCTACCTGCCGCTGGGCTTCGGCGGCCTGTTCATGCTGCTCACCGGGGTGCCGCGGTTCGCGGAGCTGCTGCAGCCCGGGGCGGCGGGGCACACCACCGCGCACTTCTACGTCAACGCGGTGATCGAGTCGGTCGTCCTGATGGTCGGCGGGCTGCTCGTCGGGCTGCTGGTGGTGTTCACGGTGCCGCGGATGCTGGCGCCGTTCGTCCGGCCCGACCGCCTGTACCCGTTGTACGGCTGGCGGTACTCGCTGCACCGCACGATCACGCGCCTGACGAACGTGCGGCTGTTCGTCTACCTGTTCGGCGACAGCTCCTACATCGTCAGCTACCTGTACCTGCTGGGCTACGACCTGGGGAAGGTCGAGCAGACGGGCTCGAACTTCGGGTCGAACCTGGCCCAGGAGACGCCGTTCCTGACCTCGGTGGGGCGCGGCACCGTCGTCGCCGACGGGCTGTCGGTGGTCAACGCCGACTTCGGGAACACCTCGTTCCGCACCTCGCGGGTGGCGATCGGCGCGAACAACTTCCTGGGCAACAACATCGCCTACCCGATCGGCGGCCGCACCGGCGACGACTGCCTGCTCGCCACCAAGGTCGCGGTGCCGATCGACGGGCCCGTCCGCCACGGCGTGGGGCTGCTCGGCTCGCCCGCCTTCGAGATCCCGCGCACCGTGCAGCGGGACCGGGTGCTGGAGATCGACGTCCGGGAGCGCCGCCGGCGGCTGCGCCGCAAGAACGGGCACAACCTGCGCACCATCGGGTTGTTCCTGCTGGTCCGCTGGGGCCAGGTGCTCGGAACGCTGCTGCTGGCGCTGCTGGCGGTGGACCACTACCACGACTGGGGCCCGGCCGCGTTCGCCGTGCAGTCCGCCGCGACCCTGCTGTTCACGATCCTCTGGTTCGCGTTCTGGGAGCGGCTGGGGAACGGGTTCCGACGGCTGCGCCCGCAGTCGTGCTCGATCTACGACGTGCGCTTCTGGCGCCACGAGCGGTACTGGAAGCTGATGGTGCCGCCGCTGGACCGGCTGCTGGCCGGCACGCCGTACAAGAACCTGCTGATGCGCCTGGTCGGCACGAAGGTCGGCCGGCGGGTGTTCGACGACGGCGGCGCCGTCCTCGAGCGCAGCCTGACCAGCATCGGCGACGACTGCACGCTGAACTTCGGCAGCATCATCCAGTGCCACTCGCAGGAGGACGGCGCCTTCAAGTCCGACCACATCGCGATCGGGTCGGGCGTGACACTGGGGGTCGGCGCCTTCGTGCACTACGGCGTGACCCTGGGGGACGCCGTCGAGATCGCCCCCGACTCGTTCGTCATGAAGGGCGAGGAGATCCCGGCCGGGGCGCGGTGGGGCGGCAATCCGGCGCGCGAGCTCCCGGCGGTGCCGACAACCGTGTAACACAGCGAGCGACTACTCCGATACGCAGCGTGACGGGCCGGCGGCGACGCCCCCCGGCCGCCGGCCCCGTCTCCGGTCCGTCCCGGCCCGGTCCGTTGCTGCAGGAGGCGATCGCCCATCACCGACATGACGAATCCCCAGGGGTGCCGGCTCGAGATCGAGGTGGGGGAGCGGACCCTCGTCCGCCTCTCCGGTGAGCTCGACGCACCCGACACCCGCAGCGCCCGGAAGCTGCTGACGGCCTACATCCGGGCCGGCACCACGATCGTCGTCGATCTCGCGGGGGTGACCCGGGTCGACCCGAGCGGCCTCGCCGCGCTGGTCGACCTCCACGAGCTGGCCCGCCAGCAGGACTCCCGGCTGGTCGTCGTGACCGGCGAGGGGGGCGGGCCGGCGCACCGGGCGCTGGAGGCGGCCGGTCTGACCGGCACGGTGGACGTCCGGCAGGTCCTCATGGACGGATGAGACTCCCGTGGTCCCGGCGGTGTGGACCACGGGGACTGCGGTCCGAACCAGCCCGGTCGCCGACGAGGCGACCGGGCCCGGAGCCGGACGGGGGGCGCCCCGGTCGTGCTCCGCCACGGGGACCGCCGGCCTCGGCCGGGCGGCCCCGTGAGCCGACCGTCCCGTGTCCGCGTGGTCGCCAGCAGGGCCCAACGGCCCGGCGGGCGGGGACGACAGGCCCCTCCGCCCGGGCCCAGGTCCGCTGCTCAGGGCTCCGTCCGGCCCACGGGGACGGTCAGCTCCCCGAGCTCCCCGAGCGCGGCGTACAGCTCGGCGGGGGTGCGCGGGTGCGCCGCGGAGCCCAGGGCCCGCAGGAGCCGGTGGACGCCCGGCGCCCAGGCCGGGCCCAGCCGCGCGGACCGCAGCAGCTCGGCGTCGCCGAGCACCTCGTCGACCGGGGCCACCCGCACCCGGCCGTCGGACACGACGGCGACCTCGTCGGCCCACCGGTGGGCGAGGTCGACGTCGTGGGTGGAGAGGACGACGGTCGTCCCGGCGCGGTGCAGCTCGTCGAGCGTGGCGAGCAGCTCCTCGACGCCGGCCGGGTCCAGTCCTGCCGTCGGCTCGTCGAGCACCAGGAGCCGCGGGCGCATCGCAACCGCGCCGGCGATCGCGGTGCGCTTCTTCTGCCCGAAGGACAGCAGGTGGGTGGGGCGGTCGGCGAGGTCGGCGATGCCCAACGCCGCCAGCGCCGCCTCGACGCGGACGGTGACCTCGGCGGGGGACAGGCCTTGGTTGAGCGGGCCGAACGACACGTCCTGCGCGACGTCGGCGGCGAAGAGCTGGTCATCGGGGTCCTGCAGGACCAGCTGGACCTGCTCGCGCAGCCGGGTCAGGCCGCGCCGGTCGCGGCGGACCGGTTCACCGTCGAGCAGCACCCGGCCCCCGCCCGGCTCGAGCAGCCCGAGCAGGAGCCGGAACAGGGTCGTCTTGCCGCCGCCGTTGGGGCCGAGCACAGCGAGGCGGCTGCCCTCGTGCAGTGCCAGGGTGGCGCCGGTGAGCACCGGCCGCGCGGGGTCGTAGGCGAAGACCAGGCCGTCGGCCTGCAGGATCGGGCCTGCGGGAGTCACCGGGCTCACCGCGGGGCCAGCAGCAACGTGGCCGCGACGACGGCGGCGAGCAGCAGGCACGTCGCCGCGACGAAGGCGGGGGAGAGCTCCCGCGCCGCGACCTGGACGCGCAGCGAACCGGTGTACCCGCGGGAGGCCAGCCCCTGCTCCAGCCGCCGGGCCCGGTCGAAGGCGCGCACGAACACCGCCGCCCCCTGCCCGCTCAGCGAGCGGTAGGAGGTCCGCCAGGTGCGGAAGCCGAGCCGGCCCGCCTGGGCGTCGCGGACCGCCCGCAGCGACTCCAGCAGCAGGAACAGGAAGCGGTAGGTCAGCGCGGCGACCTCGGTGACCGCCGGCGGCACGCCGAGCCGGTTCAGCCGGGGCAGCAGGTCGGCGAGCGGGGTCGTGGCGGCGAACAGCAGCAGGCACAGCAGGGCGGCGGTCGCGCGACCGGCCAGCTGCGCCGCCTGCGGGAGCCCGGCGGGCTCCCACCGCAGCCACGGGTCCCCGCCGACCGCGACCAGCAGCGGCAGCATCCCGGTGACGACGAACCCGAGCGGTACCCGGACCGCCCGCCACAGCGCGCGGGGCGGCAGCCCGGCCGGCCCGAGGACCAGCACCAGGGCCACCCCGCCGGTGATCGCCGCGCCCGGCCAGGTGGGCAGCACGAGGGTCAGGACCAGCAGGCCGAGCGAGAGCAGCGCCTTCTCCCCGGGGTGCCGGGGCCGCCAGCGGTTCGTGTAGGCCGCCGCGTCGAGCGGCAGCATCAGGCGGAGTCCTCGGGACGCTGCACGGACGGGCCGCGGCCGAGCCGGCGCCTGGTGCGGGCCACGCCGAAGTAGTAGCCGAGCACGCCGGCGCCGATCGCGGCCTGCAGGGCGAACAGCCCGGACTCGATCTCGCCCGACGGGGGCTCGTAGATCGAGGTGAACCAGGGCTCGTAGTCGGGGTGGGACTCGGTGACGGCTTGTTCCGCGAGGCCGTCCGAACCCCCGAACTCACCCTGCACGAACAGCACCGGGATCGCGGCGAGCGCCACGACGGCCAGCACCAGCAGCCAGTCGACCAGCGTGGAGCGCTTCACGCGCCGACCTCCTTCGCCGTGGACTCCCCGGTGGCGGACGGGGCGGGCGGGGTGGGCAGCACCCCGAGGCGGCGCAGCTCGTCCGGGCTGACCCGGACCAGCAGCCGCACCACGAGCAGGGTCAGCAGGCCCTCGCTCACGGCGAGCGGGATCTGCGTGATCGCGAAGATCGAGCCGAACTTCAGCATCGCGCCGCCGACGCCGGACGCGGCGTCGGGGAAGGCGAGGGCGAGCTGCACGCTGGTCACGCAGTAGGTCGCGAGGTCGCCCAGCGCCGCGGCGAGGAACACGCCGACCCCGAGGCCGCCGCCCGCGCGCCGGACCAGCCGGTACGTCCCGTAGGCCACCCACGGCCCGACGACCGCCATGGAGAAGACGTTCGCCCCGAGCGTCGTGAGCCCGCCGTGGGCGAGCAGGACCGCCTGGAAGAACAGCACGATCGTCCCGAGCAACGCCATCACGGGTGGTCGGAACAGCACCGCCCCCAGGCCGGTGCCCGTCGGGTGCGAGCAGGACCCCGTCACCGAGGGGATCTTCAGCGCCGAGAGCACGAAGCTGAACGCGCCCGCCGCGCCGAGCAGCAGCTTCGAGTCCGGATCCGTCCGGACCTGGTGCACGACCGCCCGCGCACCGTGCACCACGAACGGGGCGGAGGCGACGGCCCACGCCGCGGCGTGCAGGGGTGGGAGATAACCCTCGGCGATGTGCACGACCCGCTCCTTCCGGACGCTTCCGCGGACCGTGGGACCGTAAGGTTCCGCTCTGGATCAGGTCAACGGTTGAACACTCCTTCAACTGTGGGTCGGATCACCGCCCCGTCGTCGTGCTCCGCGGCCGGCTGAGCAGCCGGCGGGGGCCGCCCACCCCCACACGTGTTTCGTTTCTCCGGCGTCCGGAGGGAAGGCGTAACTAGTCGAGGAGCGCGTCGTTGCGGGGGTACCGGTCCGGCGACCGAGGCTCCGCGCATCGAGGCGCGGGCGGCGCGCCGGCGGTGGAGGTGCGAGGTGAACCCCACGTGATTCGGCGGAAGCGGACCGGGATCGCGGTCCTCGTGTCCGGTGCGCTCGCCGCCGGGGCGCTGGTCGCCGGCCCGGCGCTCGCGGCCGACGGCCCGGCCCCGGACACGGCCGGCCCGGACCTGCTGCGCGCTCCGGCGGTGGACGCGCCGCAGCTGCAGAACACCGGGATCTGGCACGCCGACCCGATCGGCGTGTGCATGACCAGCGCCTACCGGCACGGCGAGTACGTCCACCAGGGCTGCGTCTACGACGACGAGGGCGGCGGCACGCAGTGGCGCTGGCCCGACGACACCCTGCTGCGCGCGTACACCTACCCCGAGGACCCGGCGTACCGGCGCAACGCGGCGGACATCGTCGAGCTGCGGGTCAAGCCCGAGGGCGACGCCACCGCCTTCCGGTTCACGATGAACACGATGACCGACCCCGGGCTCCTGGGTCTGACCCTCGCCCTCGGCGACTCGGACACCCCGCGCGCGGCGCCGCACGGCGCCAACACGGTGATGCCGGCGGACCGGTTCGTGACGGTGCACGGCACGGAGGGCGACGTCGTCGACGCGGCCACCGGCGAGGAGCTCGCCGCGCCCGAGGTCGCGGTGGACGCCGAGCGCCGGCAGGTCGAGGTGCGGGTGCCGCACTCGGCCTGGGACCCGGCGGGTCCCGAGCGGGTGGCCGCGGCGGCCGGGCTCTGGGACGAGGCGGGCGAGGCCTACCTGGTCCCGCAGCTCACCGCGGACGAGACGCACCCCGGTGGCGCGATCGCGGGCGACCCCACGCCGTCGGCCTTCTTCGACAGCGCCTTCCGGTTCGACGAGCCCTTCGAGGCGCCGTACCGGGACAACGACCAGAAGCGCGCGATCGCCGCGGGCGATCTGTCGCCGTTCTCCGCCGAGGTCGACTTCGGGAAGCTCGCCGACGGCGTCGACGACGAGTCCGGCGTCCCGACCAGCGGCTACCAGACGCGGATCTTCGCCTCGCACTTCGAGAAGGCGCAGGGGCGGCGGCTGCCGAGCGACCCGGGCGGCCCGCCGCCGGGCTCCGGGACGCAGCAGGGCGGCATCCAGACCGGCACCGGCGAGGGCAGCGAGGGCCGGCCGAGCCTGGCCTTCGGCTGGCCGTGCCGGGACGACTGCGTCCCCGACCTGCCGGGCCGGCTGCAGCGCTACACGGTGTTCGTGCCGGAGGCCCCGGCGCCGGAGCACGGCTATGCGTCGCTCGTCTGGACCAACGGCTACGCGCTGCGGCCCGGGGACGACGTCGCCGGCGACCGCGACCTGTACCGGCAGTTCGCCGAGCGGCCGGGCAACCCGACGATGGTGATCGACGTCGACGCCCGCGGGCAGGACGAGTGGGGCTACGGCGAGTCCGGCGCGGCGGTGTTCGAGGCGATCGCCGACGCCCGCCGGCACTACGACCTCGACACGGAGCGGACCGCGATGGGCGGCTTCTCGTCGGGCGCCTACATGGCCAACAAGCTGTCGCTGACCTTCCCGGACGTGTTCAACAGAGCCTTCATCTGCGACGGGCTCAACGTGGCGCCGTCGTTCCCCGGCCTCAACGGCGTGGCCGACCAGGTGGGGGACACGGCCGGCGCGGACACGCTGACGGTGCACGAGCCGGGCTCGAAGCTGTCCGTGCTGCTGCCGAGCCGGCGCAACCAGCCGGTGATGGAGTGGGCAGGGGTCAACGACGACTTCATCCCCTACAACATCACCCGCGAGCGCGCCGACGCCTACGCCGCCGGGGACTACGACTACGAGTTCTACAGCTGGGTCGGGCTCGCCGCCGAGCACCTCGTGATGTGCAAGAACGGCATGTGGGACAAGGCGACCGGGTGGATGGGCGACGCGCCGCGCGCCGTCGACCCGCACCACGTGACCTTCGTGCGCAACCCGCTGATGGACGACCCGGAGTCCGGGCTCGTGGCGGACAAGGCCTACTGGCTCTCGGACATCGCGACCCGCGGGCCCGAGCTGGGCACGATCGACGTCGTGTCCCGCGGGAAGGGCGTGACCGACGCGGCGCCGCCCGCGCCGGGTCGCGAGCTCGGGGTGGGGGACGGGACGTTCTCGCCGGTCAACCCGTACCTGCGCGAGTTCCGGCACCTCGACCCGGCGGCCGAGGCGCCGGCGGAGGACGTGCTCGACGTCCGGTCGGCCGGTGTCGGCGCGGTCACCGTCGACCCGGGGCGGGCCGGCGTGGACTGCGACGCGGACCTGAACGTGGCCACCGACGGGCCGCTGACGGTGACCCTGGCCGGCTGCGACCGCACGGAGTCGTTCGACGGCACCGACTCCGGCGGCCCGGCTCGGCCGGAGACCTACGCCCCGGCCGACCCGCTCGCCCCGGTCGGCAACCCGGCGGCCGGCGCGCCGCTGCCCGCGGAGGTCGGCAACGCCCCGCAGCTCCCGCTGCAGGACCTGCCGCCGCTGCGGTTCCCGCCGAACCAGCCCGGCCAGGATCCGCGGCCGGGTGACGGGGCGCAGGAGGAACCGCGGGCGTGACCGCCTGACCCCGCACGACGCCCTCGCCCGCGGCTCCCGCGGGCGAGGGCGCATGTGTTGTGTGTTGCTGTGCGGTGCCGGTCGTCGTCGACCCGTTGCCTGCGAGGCGGGCGCCGCGGAGGGGCCCGCCCCGTGGCCCCGGCCCGATGATCTCCGGCCCGCCGCTCAGGCCTTGAGCAGGGCCTCGGCCAGACCGGCGGGCTCGGTGAAGCAGGCCTCGTGGCTGCCGGGGGCGGCGAGCGGGGTGACCCCGAGCCTGCCGGCGAACCGGTCCCAGCCGTACTCGCCCGGTGGCAGGGCGACGTCCTCGCTGCTCAGCACGTAGGCGACCGGCACGCCCAGTGCTGCCGGGTCGAGCGGCTCGACGGTCTCGGTGAAGTACTGGAAGGGCTGCGGCACCATCAGCGCGTGGACGGCCCGCTGGACCTCCTCCGGTGCGTCGTTCATGAACGCGGCCTGCCAGACCTCGAACGGCATCGCCACGGAGTTCGTGCCGGACGCCTGGGCGAGCTGCGTGAACAGCTCCTGGTACTGCGGCGGCACCTCGTCGTAGAGCGAGCGGCCCGCGGCGGGCACGAAGGCGCTCCAGTACACGACCTTGCGCAGCCGGCCGGACAGCCGCGGCGCCGCGCCGGTGATCACGTACCCGCCCCAGCTGTGCCCGACGAGCGTGACGTCCCGCAGGTCCTCCCGCTCGACCAGGTCGACGACGGCGTCGACGACGTCCGCGAGGTGGTACCGGGTCGGGTCGTCGCCGTCGTGCAGGCCCGGGAGGGTCGGGGTGAGCACGCGGTGGCCCGCGGCCCGCAGGTGCTCGGCCACGGGTCGCCAGGCCCAGCCGCCGTGCCAGGCGCCGGTGATCAGCACGAAGGTCTCGGACATCGGGTGCTCCTCGTCGAGTGGGGTGCGCACATCCTGGTGAGCGCTCCCCGTACGTGTCAATCACGCGCCGGTCGGCAGGAGATCGGCGCGGCTCGCCGGTGATCGCGTCGTCGACGAGGGCGCCCGGGGTGGGACACTGGGGCCTGGCGCACGGCGTCCGTGCGCGCGGGGGAGGTGGGTTCGTGAAGGCGCGGTCACTGGTCTTCGACCTGTTCGGCGACTACCTGCGCTACCGGGGCGGGGAGGCCCGGCTGCGCAGCCTCGTGTCGCTGATGGGGTGCTTCGACGTCCCCGAGCCCACGGTCCGGGTCGTGGTGACCCGGTTGCGCAAGGAGGGCTGGCTGTCCAGCCGCCGGGACGGCCGCGAGACGGTCTACGCCCTCACCGACGCCGCCTGGGCGCTGCTCGACGAGGGGCGCGAGCGCATCTTCCACCGTGCCCAGGGCCCGTGGGACGGGCAGTGGCACATGGTCATCTACTCGGTGCCCGAGACCGAGCGGGGGCTCCGCGAACAGCTGCGCAAGAAGCTCGCGTGGTTCGGGTTCGGGCCGCTGTCCTCGGCGGTCTGGCTGAGCCCGCACGACCGCACCGGGCTGGTCCGCGAGGCCTTCGCCGACGAGCCGGCCGTGCAGCTCGACGTCTTCCGCTCGCGGTCGGCCGGGCCCGCGGCGGACCGGGACATCGCCGCCCGGTCCTGGGACCTCGCGGGCCTGGACCGCGCCTACGCGGAGCTGCTCGAGACCTACCGGCCCCGGCTCGCCGCGTACCGCGCGGGCGAGCTGCAGGGCGCCGACGCGCTGGTCGAGCGGATGAACCTGATCCACGACTACCGCCGCTTCCCGTTCCGCGACCCGGACCTGCCGCCCGAGCTGCTCCCGGAGGGCTGGAGCGGGCGGCTCGCCCACGAGGTGTTCCTCGAGGCCCACGGGCTGCTGCGAGGGCCCGCCGAGGCCTGTGTGGACGCGCTCACCGGGGCGGCGATGCCGGAGGAGGAGGCGGGTTAGCCCCGTCACCCCGCTCATTAGTTACATGATCTGGACGGTCGTCGGCTGCGCGTTGTAGCGTGAGGTTCGCACCCGCCACGGCGGCGGTGTGCGTTCACCGACGAGGAGCGTGGTGCCCGTGTCACGGACGGCAGGACCGACCACCCCCCGGTCCGGACTCGTCGTGGTCGCCCTGTGCTTCCTGACGATCGTCTTCGACGGCTACGACCTGATCGTCTACGGCTCGGCCGTGCCGAGCCTGCTGGCCGAGCCGGGCTGGGACCTGGGACCGGCGCAGGCCGGCGCCATCGGCAGCTACGCCCTGGCCGGCATGCTGATCGGCGCGCTCGGCGCCGGCGCGGTCACGGACGCGATCGGGCGCCGCCGGATCATGCTGGTCGGCATCACCTGGTTCTCGGTGCTGATGGTGGCCTGCGCCTTCGCCCCGAGCCCCGGCGCGCTCGGCCTGTTGCGCTTCCTCGCCGGGCTGGGGCTCGGCGGCGTCATCCCGTCGGCGATCGCGCTGACCGTCGAGTACGCCCCGCGCGGCCGCCGGCAGCTCTACAACGCCCTGATGTTCGCCGGCTACTCGGTGGGTGGCGTCCTCGCGGCGGTCCTCGCGCTGCTGCTGGCCGCCGACCACGGCTGGCGCCCGCTGCTGGCCATCGGCGCCGCACCGCTCGTCGTCGTGCTGCCGCTGGCCTGGCGGTTCCTGCCCGAGTCCGTGGGCTACCTGCTCGCGAAGGGCCGCGACGACGAGGCGGCGGCGCTCGCGGCCCGGTACGGCGTGGACCTGTCCGCCCTGCGCGAGGAGCGAGCGGCGGCCGCGGACACGGCCGGACCGAAGGCCCTGTTCCGCCGGGGCGCCCTCGCCGCCACGGTGCTGTTCGGCGCGGCCAGCTTCTGCGGACTGCTGCTGGTCTACGGGCTGAACACCTGGCTGCCGCAGATCATGCGGCAGGCCGGCTACCCGCTCGGGTCGGCGCTGACCTTCCTGCTCGTGCTCAACGTCGGGGCCGTGGTGGGTGCCGTCGTCGCCTCGCTGCTGGCGGACCGGTTCGGCCCGAAGCCGGTCACCGTGGCCGCGTTCCTGCTGGCCACGGCCTGCCTGGTGGTGCTGAGCCAGCGCGTCGACACCGGGCTGCTGCTCGTGGCGGTCGCCGTGGCCGGGCTCGGCAGCGTGGGCACGCAGATCCTGGTCAACGGGTACGTGGCCGTGCACCACCCGGCCGCGGTGCGGGCCACCGCGTTCGGCTGGGCGCTCGGGGTCGGCCGGGCCGGCGCGATCGTCGGGCCGCTGTTCGGCGGGTGGGTGCTGGCCTCGGGCATCGGGTTCGAGTGGAACTTCTACGGGTTCGCGGTGCCCGCGCTCGCGGGTGCGCTGCTCATCGCCCTGGTCCCGCGGCGGCGGGGCGACGGGCCGGCCGCGGTCCCGTCCGGACACGTCACGGGCGCGACGACCACGGGCACGACGACCACGGGCACGACGGAGACCGCGGGCACCACGAAGGAGGAGACGACGGCATGACCACCGCACCGGAGATCACCCCGCAGGAGCAGGTGCAGCTCGACGAGCTGTACGCGGCCTTCGCCGCCGCGCACATGACGCCGCTGTGGACGCAGATCGGCGGCCTGATGCCGACCAGCCCGCGGCCGGACTCGGTGCCGTTCCTGTGGCGCTGGTCCACCCTGCTGCCGCTGGCCGAGAAGGCCGGCGAGCTGGTGCCCGTCGGCCGGGGCGGGGAGCGCCGCGCGATCGCGCTGGCCAACCCCGGCCTGCCGGGCACCCCGTACGCCACCCCGACGCTGTGGGCGGCGATCCAGTACCTCGGCCCGCGCGAGGAGGCGCCCGCGCACCGCCACACCCAGACCGCGTTCCGGTTCGTGGTGGAGGGCGAGGGGGTGTGGACCAACGTCGAGGGCGACCCGGTCGCGATGCGGCGCGGGGACCTGTTGCTCACCCCGGGCATGCACTTCCACGAGCACCACAACACCACCGACCACCCGATGGCCTGGATCGACGGCCTGGACATCCCGTTGGTCCGCACCCTCGACGCCGGGTTCTTCGAGTTCGGCCCGGACGTGCTGGCCACCAAGGAGACCCCCGAGGTCTCGCGCAACGAGCGGCTGTGGGGCCACCCCGGGCTCACGCCGGTCGGTGCACCCGCGCCGAAGGCGTCCCCGCTGATGGCCTACCGCTGGGAGCACACCGACGCCGCCCTGACCGCCCAGCTGGAGCTGGAGCGCGAGGGGTACCCCGGTGTCGTCGAGCCCGGGCACGCCGTCGTCCGGTTCACCAACCCCGCGACGGCCGGGGACTGCCTGTCCACCATGCGCTGCGAGATGCACCGGCTGCGCGCCGGCACCTCCACCGCGCTGACCCGGACCGCGGGGTCCTCGGTCTGGCAGGTCTTCGAGGGCTCGGGCGTGGTGACCGTCGGCGACGAGCGCTATGAGGTCGGCCGCGGCGACCTGTTCTGCGTGCCCTCCTGGGCCGGGCTCGCGTTCGACACCGACTCCGGGCTCGACGCCTTCCGCTACTCCGACGACCCCGTCTTCGAGGCCCTCGGCTTGTCCCGCACCGAAAGCACTGCCCGCACCGCACGAGAGGACCGTTCGTGAAGCTCGCGACCATCCGGACCACCACCGGCACCGCCGCCGTCCGCGTCGACCCCGACGCCGCCGTCGAGCTGGGGGCCGCGGACCTGGGCGAGTTCCTGGCCCGCCCGGACTGGCAGGCCGCGGCGGGGGCCGCGGACGGCCCGCGGCACGACCTCGCCGGGCTGGACTACGCGACGCTGGTCCCGCGCCCGGAGAAGGTCTTCTGCGTCGGGCTGAACTACCGCACGCACATCCTGGAGATGGGCCGCGAGCTGCCGGAGTACCCGACGCTGTTCGCGAAGTTCGCCCGGGCGCTGGTCGGCGCCTACGACCCGGTCGAGCTGCCCGCGGGGTCGGAGCAGGTGGACTGGGAGGCCGAGCTCGGCGTCGTGATCGGCGCCGAGGTCCGGCACGCCGACGCGAAGCAGGCGGCCGCGGCGATCGCCGGGTACACGGTGGTCAACGACGTGACCGCCCGGGACTTCCAGTACCGGTCCGTGGAGTGGTTGCAGGGCAAGACCTTCGAGCGCAGCACGCCGGTGGGCCCGTGGCTGGTGGTGGACGAGGGCGCCCCGGGGGAGATCTCCTGCGAGGTCGACGGCGACGTGGTCCAGAAGGCCGACACCGCGGATCTCGTGTTCTCCCCGGCCGACCTGGTCGCCTACATCTCCCAGGTGATCACGCTGGTGCCGGGCGACATCATCGCCACCGGCACGCCGGGCGGTGTCGGGCACGCCCGCAAGCCCCCGCGCTACCTGGCCGAGGGCTCGACGCTCGTCACGCGCATCGAGGGGCTGGGGGAGCAGCGCAACACGACGGTCGCCACCGGGTCGCTCGCGGGCCCGGGCCTCGGAACGGGACACTGATGCGGATCGCCGTCGCGGGGGGCGGTCCGGGCGGGCTGTTCTTCGCCACCCTGATCCGGCGGGCGGACCCGTCGATCGAGGTCACGGTGTTCGAGCGCAACCGGGCCGACGACACGTTCGGCTTCGGCGTGGTGTTCTCCGACCGCACGCTGGCCGGGATCCACGAGGCCGACCCGGTGCTGCGGCAGGCGCTGACCGAGCACGGCCGGCACTGGGACGAGATCGAGGTCCGGCTCAAGGGTGAGCGGATCCGCTGCGGCGGCAACGGCATGGCCGCCGTGGTGCGCAAGACGCTGCTGGCGCTGATGCAGGCCCGCGCCCGGGACGTCGGCGCCGACCTGCGGTTCTCCACGGAGGTCACCCTCGACGAGCTCGCCGGCTACGACCTGGTCGTGGCCGCGGACGGGACCGGCTCGAGGATCCGCGAGCAGCTCGACGCCGACCTCGGCGTGGAGGTCGAGATCGCGACGGCGAAGTTCATCTGGTTCGGCACGGACTACCTGTTCGACGGGCTGACCTTCGTGCACGAGCGCAGCCCCGACGGCGTGTTCGCCGTGCACGGCTACCCGATCTCCGACGAGATGTCGACCTTCATCGTGGAGACGGACGAGGCGTCCTGGCGGCGGGCCGGGCTCGACGAGTTCGACGTGACCCGGCCGCCTGGCGAGAGCGACCTGATCTCCAGGGAGTACCTGGAGAAGCTGTTCGCCGACCAGATCGACGGGAAGCGGCTGCTGGTCAACAACTCCCGCTGGGGCAACTTCCGCACGCGCCGGACCAGCCGGTGGCACGCGCTGCGGCCGCGCCCCGTGGCCCTCCTCGGCGACGCCGTGCACACCGCCCACTTCTCGGTGGGCTCGGGCACGAAGATGGCGATGGAGGACGCGGTCGCGCTGTCCGCGGCGCTCGCCGCGCACCCGGACGACCTCCCGGCGGCGCTCGCGGCGTACGAGGAGGCCGCGCAGCCGTCCGTCCGGAAGATCCAGGACTCCGCGCGGCCGAGCCTGGCCTGGTGGGAGCACTTCGGCGAGTACCACGACGCCTTCGAGCCGTGGCAGTTCGCGTACCACTTCCTCTCCCGCAGCATCACCGACGCGCGGCTGGCGAGGCGGGACCCGGAGTTCGTCGCCGCCGGCCACCGCGGCTGGGTCGGCGCGCACGGTGCGGAGCCGCTCGACACGCCGTTCGCGCGCGGGGGCTGGTCCACGCCGGGCCGCCTGGTCCGGGTCTCGACTGACGAGGGCGGGCCGGTCGCGGTCGAGGGCACCCTGCCGCTCGCGGAGCACGCGGACTCCGGGCCGTGGGGCGCACTCGTCGCCGCCCCGGAGACCGAGGCCGGCCTGCCGGACGTGTTCGCGCGGCTCACCGCGCTCGCGCGCCTCGACACCCCGCCGGTCCTCGTGGCCGTGCACGGCGGCACCGCGCTGACCCGCACGTTGACCTGCGAGCAGGCCCGCCTGCAGAACGGGCTCCCGGCGCTGCTCGTCGAACCGGCTGACGACGCCGACGACGACGGGCGGGCGCGGGACCGCGCGCTCACCACGGTGCTCTCCGGCCGCGCCGACCTCGTGGGGGTGCCGGCGTGACCAGCACCGTGCCCCGCCGGGACACCACGGGATCGGCGGACCTGGGGGCGCTCTTCGCCCCGCGCGGGATCGCCGTCGTCGGCGCCTCCCGCAGCCCGGGCAAGCTCGGCGCGACGCTGGCCCGCTCGCTGGCCGGGTTCGCCGCGCGCGGCGGCCACCTCGCCCTGGTCAACGGCCGCGACGCGACCATGCACCCCTCGGTGCGCGCGGCGGCCGAGGCCGGCCCCGTCGACCTCGCCATGATCTGCGTGCCCGCGCCGGCCTGCCCCGAGGTGCTCGCCGAGGCCGCCGCGGCGGGTGCGGGTGCGGCCGTCGTGTGCGGGGGCGGGTTCGCCGAGGCCGGCGGCCCGGGCGTCGGGTACCAGGAGAAGCTCGCGGCCGTGGTCGCCGAGACCGGGATCCGCCTGCTCGGCCCCAACACCAGCGGGTTCCTCGCCCCGCACGCCGGCGTGACGGCGAGCTTCGTGCCCGGCGTCGCGCAGGTCCGGCCCGGCCGGGTCGCCGTCGTCGCGGCCAGCGGCGGGGTCAACCACGCCCTCGCCTTCCTGCTCACCGAGGCCGGGCACGGGGTCAGCCTCGCCGTCGGGCTCGGCAACGGCGTCGACGTCTCGGCGCCCGACGTGCTCGACCACCTCGCCGCCACCCTCGACACCGACCCGGACACCGGTGCCGTCGCCCTGCACGTCGAGTCGGTGGCCGACGGGCCCCGGCTGGTCGCGGCCGTGCGGCGGCTCGCCGCCCGCCGGCCGGTGGTGGCGCTCGTCGTCGGCCGACACGACGTCGGCGCCTTCGCCGCCTCCCACACCGGCGCCCTCGCGACCTCGTGGCGCACCACGCGCGCGGCCCTCGCCCAGGCCGGTGCGGTCCTGGTCGGCGACGAGCGCGAGCTCGTCGACGCCGTCGGGGCGCTGTCGGTGACCCGGGCGCGGCCCGCCCGCGCAGCCGGCGTCGGCGTCGTGACCGCCCAGGCCGGACCGGGCCTGCTGCTGCTCGACGACCTCCGCGGCCGGGGCGCCAGGGTGCCCGAGCTGGCCGCGGCCACCCAGGAGGCGCTCGGCGGGCTGCTGCCGCCGCTGACCTTCCAGCGCAACCCGGTCGACACCGGCCGCCCCGGCCCCGAGCTGGGCCGGGTGTTCCGGGCCGTGGCCGAGGACCCCGAGGTCGACGTCGTCGCCGGGTACGCGCTGCACGAGCCCGACGCCGTCGACCTCGTCGCGGCCGCCGGTGAGGGCCGGGTCGACGACGTGCCGGTGGTCCTCGGGCTCGGCGGCACCGGCGACGAGGTGGTGCGGGCCCGCCGCGCCCTGCTCGACGCCGGGATCGCCGTCGCCGGCGATCCGCGGGGCGTCGCGGCCGGCGTCGGCGCCCTGCTCACCGACGCCCGCGTGCGCGCCCGCCGGGCCGACCCCGTCGTCCCGCGGCAGGTGCCCACCGGCGTTGCGGGCGCGTACGACGAGCACGCGGCCAAGGGGCTGCTCGACCGGCTCGGGATCCCGACTGCACCACGGCGGGCCTGCGCGAGCCGGGCCGAGGCGCACGCCGCCCTCACTGCTCTCACGGCGCTCGGTGGCCCGGTGGCCGTCAAGATCCTCGACGCCGCCGTGCTGCACAAGACCGAGATCGGCGGCGTGCACCTCGGGATCGCCGACGCCGCGGGGCTCGACGAGGCCCTCGACCGGCTCGACGCGATCGGCGCGCGGCGCTACCTCGTCGAGCGGATGGCGCCCGCCGGGGTGGACCTCGTGCTCGGCGCCCGTCGCGACCCGGTGTTCGGGCCGATCGTGCTGCTCGGGCTGGGCGGCACCACCGCCGAGGCCCTGGCCGACGTCGCGATCCGGCTCGCCCCGCTCGGACCCGGCGAGGCGGCGGAGATGCCGGCCGAGCTCGCCGGGCATGCCCTGCTCGACGGGTGGCGCGGCGGTCCCGTCCTCGACCCCGACGCGCTCGGGCGGGTCGCGTCCGCTCTCGGCGACCTGCTCGTCGCCAATCCCGGCCTCGCCGAGATCGAGGTCAACCCCCTGCGCCTGACCGCCGGCGGTCTGGTCGCGCTCGACGCCGTCGTCATCCCCAGGGAGGCCAGTGATGCCCAGCCCGATCAGTGAGCACACCGTGTCGTGGCCCGCCGACCTCGCCGAGGACTACGTCGGCAAGGGCTACTGGGCCGGCGTCCCGCTCGGCCCCCTGCTGCGCGAGGTCGCCCACGCCCGGCCGGACGCCCCGGCGCTCGTCGACGCCGCCGTGGGCCTGCGGCTGACCCACCGCGAGCTCGTCGAGCGTGCCGACGCCGCTGCGGCCCGGCTGCTCGACCTGGGCCTGGCCCGGGGCGACCGGATCGTGGTGCAGCTCGGCAACGGGTGGGAGTTCGTGGTGCTCACCCTGGCCTGCCTGCGCGCCGGGATCGTGCCGGTGATGGCGTTGCCCGCGCACCGCCGCACCGAGCTCGCCCACCTCGCCCGGCACGCCGAGGCCACCGCCATCGCGGTGCCGGACCGGATGCGCGACTTCGACCACCAGGCGCTGGCCCACGAGCTGGCCGACGAGGTGGTGCCGGAGACCGGGGGACCCTGGCGCGTGCTCGTCGCCGGCGACGACGTCGTGCCCGGCGGCGTGGACCTGCGGGCGCTCTGCGGGCCGGCCGGCGACCCGGCCGCGGACCGGGCACGGCTCGACGCGGTGCCGGTGAGTAGCCGGGACGTCGCGGTCTTCCTGCTCTCCGGCGGCACCACCGGCCTGCCGAAGCTGATCGCCCGCACGCACGACGACTACGCCTACAACGCCCGCGCCAGCGCGGGGACGGCCGGCGTCGACCCCGACACCGTCTACCTGGTGAGCCTTCCGGCGGGGCACAACTTCCCGCTGGCCTGCCCGGGCATCCTCGGGGTGCTGCTGGCCGGTGGGCGCGTCGTCCTGCTGCCGTCGCCGGAACCGGCCCGCGCCTTCGCGACGATCGAGGCCGAGGGAGTCACGCACACCGCCGTCGTCCCGGCGGTGGCCGGGCGGTGGCTCGACCACGCCGAGAAGCACGGCTGCGGGCCTGTTGCGAGCCTGCGCGTGCTGCAGGTCGGCGGCGCCCGCCTCGCCGACGAGCTGGCGCGCAAGGTCCGGCCCGTCCTCGGCTGCACCCTGCAGCAGGTGTTCGGGATGGCCGAGGGACTGCTCAACTTCACCCGGCTCGACGATCCCGAGGAGGTCGTCTGCACCACCCAGGGCCGGCCGATGTGCCCGGACGACGAGGTACGGCTCGTCGACGAGCTCGACCAGGACGTGCCCGAGGGCGAGCCCGGCTCGCTGCTCACCCGCGGCCCCTACACCCCGCGCGGCTACTACCGGGCGGCCGAGCAGAACGCCCGCGCCTTCACCGCGGACGGCTGGTACCGCTCCGGCGACATCTGCCGGCGCACGCCCGAGGGCAACCTGGTCGTCGAGGGCCGGGACAAGGACATGATCAACCGCGGCGGCGAGAAGATCTCCGCCGAGGAGGTCGAGAACCTCGTCTACCAGCTGCCGGCCGTCGCGCAGGTGGCGGCGGTCGCGATGCCCGACCGCGAGCTGGGGGAGCGGGTCTGCCTCTACGTGGTCCCGCGGCCCGGGGCGGGCGTGACGCTCGAGGAGATCCGGGCGTTGATGGAGCGGATCGGCGTCGCCCGGTTCAAGCTGCCCGAGCACCTGGTGGTGGTCGACGAGCTCGCGTCGACGAAGGTCGGCAAGATCGACAAGAAGGCGCTGCGGGCCGACATCGCCGACCGGCTCGCCGGGGCGTCGGCATGAGCCGGCACGACCTCGACCGCACGCTGCCCTGGATGCGGGAGGGCACCGCCTTCCTGGAGACCCAGGTCGCGGCGCTGACGGACGACGAGCTGCGGGCCCCGAGCGCGCTGCCGGGCTGGACCCGGGCGCACGTCGTCGGACACGTCGCCCGCAACGCCGAGGCGCTGACCCGGCTGGCCGGCTGGGCCCGCACCGGAATCGAGACCCCGATGTACGCCGACCGCGCGCAGCGGGCGGCGGAGATCGAGGCGTCGGCCGAGCTGCCGGCGTCGACGTTGCGGGCCGAGCTCACCGCCACCGCGCGGGCGCTCGAGGAGGCCCTCGCCGCGCTCACCCCCGCACAGTGGGACGCGCACGTTCGCAGCGCCCTCGGGCGGGCGATCCCGGCGGCCGAGGTGCCGTGGATGCGGATCCGCGAGGTCTGGCTGCACGCCCTGGACCTCGGCGCCGGGGCGAAGCCCGGCGACCTGCCCGACGGCGTGCTGGACCTGCTGCTCGACGACGTCACCGCCGCCCTGTCCGGCAAGGAGGACTGCCCGTCGCTGGAGCTGGTGCCGGTCGACCGCACGCGCCCGTGGCTGGTGGGCACCGGCGAACCGGTGGGCACCATGACCGGCTCCGCGGCCGAGCTCGTGGGCTGGCTGACCGGCCGGATCGCGGACCCGACCAGGCCGCCGCTGCCGCGCTGGCTCTGACGCGGCTCAGGCCACCCCGAGCAGCCGGTGCGCGGTGGCGCGGTCGGCCCGGAACTCCTGCGTGCCCACCCGGTGCACGATCCGGCCCTTCTCCATCACCGCGATCTCGTCGCACACCGCGAAGGCCAGGTGGAGGTCCTGCTCGACCAGCAGGATCGCCACCCCTTCCCGGCGGAGCGTGGCGAGGAGGTCGGCGATCTGGTCGACGATGGCCGGGGCGAGGCCGTCGGACGGCTCGTCGAGCAGCATGAGGCGGGGATCGGTGAGCAGGGCGCGGGTCCCAGCCGCGCTGCATGTCCGTGCCGAGCGCCGCGTACACCCCGGACTGGGGGACGACCAGGCCGATCTTCACCGGCCCGCCCTGCCCGCCGCCGCCCCCGGACGAGCCCCCGCCCACGCTGCTGCCGCACGCCGCGATCGTGACGGGCCCTGTGTGCCCGTCAGTCGCCCGCCGGCTCGGTCCGGCTGGCGGCGATGACCTCGGTCAGCACGGCGTGCAGGTGCTCGAGGTCGGAGATCGGCATCCCGAGCCGGCCGATGATCGCCGGCGGGATCCGCTCGGCCCGGGCCCGCAGCGCCCGGCCCTCCGGGGTGAGTCCGACCGCGAGCATGCGCTCGTTGCCCTCGACGCGCTTCCGCGTCACGTATCCGGCGGCCTCCAGGCGCTTGAGCAGCGGGGACAACGTGCCCGGGTCGAGTGCCAGGGCCGTGCTGAGGTCGGTCACCGAGCGGGGCGAGCGCTCCCACAGCGCGAGCATGACCAGGTACTGCGGGTGCGTGAGGCCCATCGGCTCGAGCAGCGGGCGGTACAGCGCGATCACGTTGCGCGCTGCCACGGCCAGTGCGAAGCAGACCTGCCGGTCGAGCTTGAGCAGATCGGTTTCTGCGACGGTCGCGAGGTCACCCTCGTCACGTCGTCCGGAGTCGGTCACGGAGCCAGTGTACGATCCTTGGCGTACAAAGTGTTGGGGTGAGGATGATGTCCGAGACGGTCCGGCCGAATCCGCTGCGATGGCTCCTCTACGCCTACGGCGCAGGGCTGCCCGCACGGCACAGGGACTGGGTGCTGCACGACGTCACCGCGCCGAGCTGGCGGTGGCGGCACTTCGCCCGCGCGACCGCGCAGCTGCTGCCGATCGCGGTGCTGCTGTACGTGTTCATCCCCGGCGAGCCCTGGGTCCGCGCGATGGCGGTGCTCGGCGGCCTGCTCATCGGCTACTTCTACTCGTTCGCGTACATGTACGAGTCGGCCGAGCACCGGGCCGTCAAGGCCGGCTACCCGCAGGGCGGCGCCGCCGCGATCCGCGAGGAGGCCCACGCCGACGAGCGCCGCGAGCAGGAGGAGCGCTACGCCGCCCGCTGGCGGCAGGACGGCTGAGACTGCACCAGCAGGCGCCCCGTCACAGCAGGCCACGCTCCCGCGCGGCGTGCACGGCGGCCGTCCGGTTCCGGACGTCGAGCCGCCGCATCGCACTGCGCAGGTAGGCCTTCACCGTCTCCTGGCTCAACCCCATCGCGTCGGCGACCTCGGCGTTGGTCCGGCCCAGGGCGACGAGCCCGAGCACGTCGAGCTCGCGGGGGGCCAGCGCGGGCCGGGGTGCGGCCGGGTCCGCCCCGCCGAGCTCGGCGACGATCCGGGCGAGCCGGTGGCGCAGCTCGGGATCGGCCGCGGATCGTGCGAGGTCGGCGAGCTCGGCCAGTGCCGTCCGTGCCCGGGTCTCCGACGACCTGCGGGGACGGGCCGGCGGCGGGAGCAGCGCCGCGATCTCGCGCTCGAGCGCGGCCCCGAATGCGGCCACCCGGTCCAGGACGACGTCGCCGATGCGGTGCGGCGCCCGGACGGCCCCGTAGACCACGGCGCCCACCGCCCCGCCCACCGCGACGGGCACCGCCACCACCGAGGTCATCCGCTCCTCGCGGACCACGTGGTGGTCGAAGTCGTGGGTGATCGCGCGGGTGGAGGCGTAGTCGTCGACCCGGCAGACCGTGCCGGTCAGCAGCGCCGAGCCGCCCAGCCCGCGCCCGCGGCCCACCTCGAGGTCGCGCAGCGAGTCGCCGAGCGTGCCGCGCAGGTGCCCGATCCGCAGCCGGGACCCGTCGCGGCGCGGCCGCGTCGCCCCGCCGAACACCACGGGCAGCCCGGTCGTCCGCTGCAGCTGGCGCAGCCGCTGCCCGACGACCCGGTCGACGATGCCGACCGGCGAGTCGTCGTCGGCCACCTGACCTCCTCGTCGTCGCCGGGCCGCCGTCGACGGCCCAGGAGAAGAGGGTCCGGTCCGGGTGGCCCGCGCGCTACCCCTGTTCGGGGGTAGTGATGCCGGTCCGTCGCCGGTCACGCTTCCGGCCGCCGATCCGCCGGGGCACGGCCCCGGACCGGATCCGTACGGACGCCGACCGGGAGACGACGCCACGATGACGACCAGCCACGACCGCTACCGCGCCGCCCGCGACCTGCTGCTGGACCTGCGCGAGGACCACGAGAAGGCCGTCGCCGCGTTCGCGTGGCCGGTGTTCGACGCGCCCTTCAACTGGGCGCACGACTGGTTCGACGTGATCGCCGACGGGGTGGACCGGCCCGCGCTGACCATCGCGGAGGAGGACGGGAGCGTCGCGTCCTGGACGTTCGACGAGCTGCGGCGCCGGTCGAACCGGCTGGCCCGCTGGCTCGCCGAGCAGGGCGTCCGCCGCGGCGACAGCGTGATGCTGATGCTCGGCAACCAGGTCGAGCTGTGGGAGTCGATGCTCGCGGTGATGAAGCTCGGCGCGGTGATCATGCCGACGACCACCGCCCTCGGCGCCGCCGACCTGCCGGACCGGATCGCCCGCGGCGGCGCGCGGCACGTGATCGCCGGTGCCGCCGACGCTCCCAAGTTCGCGGGGATCGAGGGCCTCACCCGGGTCGCCGTGGGCGGGACCGTCGAGGGTTGGCTGGACCACGCCGCCGCGGCCACCGCCGACGACGACCCGCTCCCGCACCCCGGCACCGCCGCCGACGACCGGCTGCTCCTGTACTTCACCTCCGGCACGACGAGCCGCCCCAAGCTCGTGGAGCACACCCAGCAGTCGTATCCGGTGGGTCACCTGTCGACGCTGTACTGGCTGGGCATCCGGGCCGGCGACACGCACCTCAACATCAGCTCGCCGGGGTGGGCCAAGCACGCGTGGAGCTGCTTCTTCGCGCCGTGGATCGCCGAGGCCTCGATCTTCGTGCACAACTACTCGCGGTTCGACGCCGCGGCGCTGCTCGGCCGGATCCGCGAGCACGGCGTGACCACGTTCTGCGCCCCGCCCACCGTGTGGCGGATGCTGATCAAGGCCGACCTCTCCGGCGGGCCGGGGGAGCTGCGCGAGGTCGTCGCCGCGGGCGAGCCGCTCAACCCGGAGGTGATCGAGCAGGTCCGGCGGGCGTGGGGGCTGACCCTGCGTGACGGGTTCGGGCAGACCGAGACCACGGCGTCGGTCGGCAACACCCCGGGCTCCGTGGTGAAGCCGGGCTCGATGGGCCGGCCGCTGCCGGGCGTGCCGGTCGTGCTGGTCGACCCGCTGACGGGGCGACCGAGCGAGGTCGAGGGCGAGATCTGCCTCGACCTCGCCGAGGCGCCGCTCTCCCTCATGACCGGCTACCTCGGGGACCCGGAGAAACAGGCCGAGGCGACCGAGGGCGGCTACTACCACACCGGCGACGTCGCGACCCGGGACGACGACGGGTACCTGTTCTCCGTCGGCCGCACGGACGACGTCTTCAAGGCCTCCGACTACAAGGTCTCGCCGTTCGAGCTGGAGAGCGTGCTCATCGAGCACCCGGCGGTGACCGAGGCGGCGGTGGTCCCGGCGCCGGACCCGGTCCGGCTGGCCGTGCCGAAGGCCTACGTCGCCCTCGCCCCGGGCTGGGAGCCGACGCGGGAGACCGCGCTGGAGATCCTGCGGCACGCGCGCGAGAATCTGGCCCCCTACCTGCGGGTGCGCCGGCTGGAATTCTTCGACCTGCCCAAGACGATCTCCGGCAAGATCCGCCGGGTCGAGCTGCGCGCCCGCGAGGAGGCCGGCGTCGGCGGCGGGGCCGAGTGGCGCGACGACCGGTTCCCCGAACTGAAGGGCTGACGCGCCGGGCCACTGCTCCATCAGTGTTCAAAGCCTTGACGGGTTCTGGTGTTCTTCGCGTCGACGCCCTACGGTTCAGATAGTCAAACCTTTGATCGCTGCTGCGGCGGCGGTCGGGACCCGCGACCTCCCAAGGACGGGAAGGGACTGTCGATGACGCACACCCCCGGGGCGGCCAAGCCGTTCGCCTCCTCCGCCGACACCGCCGCCAAGGAGCAGACCCTCGAGGTCCTCGCCGACGGCGTCTACGCCCTGACCGCCGAGGGCGACCCGAACATCGGGGCGATCGAGGGCGAGGACTTCCTGGTCTGCTTCGAGGCCCTTGCCACCCCGGTGGCCGCGGAGAAGTGGCTGGCGAAGCTGCGTCAGCACACCGACAAGCCGGTGCGCTATCTGGTGCTCTCGCACTACCACGCGGTCCGGGTGCTGGGCGCGAGCGCCTTCGAGGCCGAGACGATCGTGTCCCACGAGATCACCCGGGACCTGGTGGCGGAGCGGGGCAAGCAGGACTGGGAGTCGGAGTTCGCGCGGATGCCGCGGCTCGCGGAGGCGGCGGACTCGGTGCCGGGGCTGACCTGGCCGACGCTGACCTTCGCCGACCGGCTGACCATCGACCTCGGCGGCGACCGCGGTGACCTGGTGCTGCAGTACCACGGGCGCGGGCACACCGAGGGCGACATCACCGCCTGGCTGCCGCGGCAGAGGATCCTCTTCGCCGGCGACCTCGTCGCGATCGAGCAGACCCGCGGGTTCCTGCAGGCGATGATCCGCGAGGTCGGCGGGGTGCAGCAGCGCGGTGGCACGCTGAAGGAGGCGTTCGAGGCGACGCACGCCGCGCTGGTCGACGACTACGGCCACTGGCCGATCTTCGAGCACTGCCTGCCCTTCGACGTCTCGCGGCTGTGGGACGAGCTGTCCGGCATCGAGCGCCCGGTCATCTGGACGGCCGAGCGCGACCAGGAGGTCTGGGCCCAGCTGCAGGGCTGAGCCCCGGTTCAGGACTCGCGACGACGGGAGTACCGCATGACCACCGCACCTCGCCCTCCGAGCGGGGACCGGGCGGCGGGCGCCTGGCCCGCCGCGCCGGTGCTCGTCCTGGGCGCCGGCCCGGTCGGGCAGACCACCGCCCTGTTGCTCGCCCGCTGGGGCGTGCCGACGATCGTGCTCGACCGGCGCCCCGAACGGGACATGGTCGGGTCCAAGGCGATCTGCCAGCAGCGCGACGTCCTCGACGTCTGGGAGGCCGTCGGCGCCGGCCGGCGGATCGCCGACGAGGGGGTCACCTGGACCACCGCCCGCACCTTCCACCGCGACCGGGAGCTGTTCGCGGTCGAGTTCGCCGACCCCGGCCGCTCGGCGTTCCCGCCGTTCGTCAACATCTCCCAGACGCGCACCGAGGAGATCCTCGACGAGTGCATCGCGGTCGAACCCCTCGTGGACCTGCGCTGGGGGCACCGGGTCGTGCACGTCGAGCAGGACGGCACCGGGGTCGTCGCCCGCCTCGACGACGGCCGGGAGCTGCACGGCTCCTACCTCGTCGTCTGCGCCGGGGCCCGCAGTGACGAGCTGCGCGCGCTGCTCGGGGTGAGCTTCGACGGGCACTCCTTCGACGACCGCTTCCTGATCTGCGACATCCGAGCCGACCTGCCCGGCTGGGCCTCGGAGCGGCGCTTCTACTTCGACCCGGAGTGGAACCCGGGCCGCCAGGTGCTCATCCACCCGTGCCCGGACTCGACCTTCCGGATCGACTGGCAGGTGCCGGCGGACTACGACCTCGACGCCGAGGTCGCCTCGGGGGCGTTGGACACCCGGATCCGGCAGATCGTCGGCGACCGGGACTACGAGATCGTGTGGAAGTCGGTGTACCGCTTCCACTCCCGCGTGGTGGACCGGATGCGCTGCGGGCGGATCCTCGTCGCCGGCGACGCGGCGCACCTGGTGTCGCCGTTCGGGGCCCGGGGCCTGAACTCCGGGGTCGGCGACGCGGAGAACGCGGCCTGGAAGATCGCCTACGTCGGCCACGGCTGGGCGCCGGAGGAGCTGCTGGAGAGCTACCACCACGAGCGGCACGCCGCGGCCGTCGAGAACATCGCGGTCACCACCGCCACCATGGACTTCCTGGTCCCGCCGGACGAGGCCCGCGCGCGGCACCGCGCCGAGGTGCTCGCCCGGGCGGCATCCGACGCCGAGGCCCGCGCCCGCGTCGACTCCGGGCGGCTGTCCGAGCCGTTCTGGTACGTCGACTCGCCGCTGACCACCGCCGACGCGCGGCGGCCCTTCGGCGGGCGCCCGCCGCGCGGGCAGGTCCCGCCGGCCGGACCCGGCGTGCTGCTGCCCGACGCACCCGTCGTCGCCGGGACGACCGCGGGCGGCCGGGCCCGCGCGCTGGCCCGCGACGGTTTCCTGCTCCTGACCGGCGCCCGGGTCGACCACGCCGCGGCCACGCGGGCCGCGGCGGCCGTGCCCGGCCCGGTCCGGGTCCTCGCCCTGCACGAGATCGACCCCGAGGGCACCTTCACCGCGACCCTCGGAGCCCGGCCCGACGAGGTGTGGGTCGTCCGCCCGGACGCCCACGTCGCCGCCGTCCTGGCCGGCCCGACCACCGAAGAGATCACGGCGGCGCTGCATCGCGCGGCCGCGCACCCCGGCACCCGGGAGGAGAGCCCCGATGGCGTTCTACAGGCGAGTCGGTGACGTCCCGCCCAAGCGGCACACCCAGCACCGGACCGCGGACGGCGGCCTGCACCACGAGGAGCTGGTGGGGGAGGAGGGCTTCTCCTCGGACTCCTCGCTGCTCTACCACACGGGTGTGCCGTCGGCGATCGTCGACGCCACGCCGTGGGAGCTGCCGGACCAGACGCTCACCGAGAACCGGCCGCTGGTCCCGCGGCACCTGGAGCTGCACCGGCTGACCAGCCAGGACTGGAAGGCCGTGGACCCGGTGACGGGCCGGCGGTTGGTGCTGGGCAACGCCGACGTGCGGATCTCCTACGTGGTGGCGGGGGAGACCTCGTCGCTGTACCGCAACGCCGTCGGCGACGAGTGCGTCTACGTCGAGTCCGGCACCGCGACGGTGGAGACGGTGTTCGGGGTGCTCGAGGCCGGGCAGGGCGACTACGTGTTGATCCCCCGCGCGACGACCCACCGCTGGATCCCGACGGGCTCGGACCCGCTGCGGCTCTATGCGATCGAGGCCAACTCGCACATCGCCCCGCCGAAGCGGTACCTGTCGCGCTACGGGCAGCTGCTCGAGCACGCCCCGTACTGCGAGCGGGACCTGCACGGGCCCACCGAGCCGTACGTGGTGGAGGGCAGTGAAAGCGGCGGGGACGTCGAGGTGCTCGTCAAGCACCGCGGCGCGCGCGGGATCACCGGGACCCGCTACGTCGTCCCGACGCACCCGTTCGACGTGGTCGGCTGGGACGGCTGCCTGTACCCCTACACGTTCAACATCGCCGACTTCGAGCCGATCACCGGGCGGGTGCACCAGCCGCCGCCGGTGCACCAGGTGTTCGAGGGGCAGAACTTCGTGATCTGCAACTTCGTGCCGCGCAAGGTGGACTACCACCCGCTGGCGGTCCCGGTGCCGTACTACCACGCCAACGTGGACTCGGACGAGATCATGTTCTACTGCGGCGGGAACTACGAGGCCCGCAAGGGCTCCGGGATCGCGCAGGGCTCGATCAGCCTGCACCCGGGCGGGCACTCGCACGGACCGCAGCCCGGGGCGGTCGAGCGGTCGATCGGAGCCGAGTACTTCGACGAGATGGCCGTCATGGTGGACACGTTCCGGCCCATGGAGCTGGGCGAGGGCGGCATCGCCGCCGAGGACGACCGCTACGCCTGGACCTGGGCGGGCCGGGGACCGGCGTCGTGACGGGCGGGGTTCCCGGTGTACCGGCCCTGGTCGCCGGGCTGTGCGACGACGCCGCGGTCTTCCCACCCGGCCTCGCCCCGCTGCCCGACGCGGTGCGGGCCTACCGGGACCGGCGGGACCGCTGGTACGCCGGGCTGGTCGGGCCGTTGGTGCTGGCCGCGGCGGTGCTGCCGCAGCTGGGGCCACTGCTCCCGCCGGATGCCCGGCTGCCGCTGTCGGTGACCTTGCCCGGCGGGCCGGCGGACCTGCCCGCCGCGCTGGCCGACGCCGCCGCGCTGCCGGTGGAACTGCGGTCGGTCGAGGTGGCGGTGCCCGAGGGCATGGCGACCGCCGAGTTCCTCGACCTGCTCGCCGCGAGGGTGCCGGGTGCTCTCGACGTCTACGTCGAGGTGCCCCGCGACCTGCGCCGGGTCGCGGTCCTGGAGGTGCTGGCGTCGTCGTCGTTGCGGTACCGGGCCAAGTTCCGGACCGGCGGGATCCGCGCCGACCTGCACCCGGACGAGGCCGAGCTGGCCGCGGGGGTCGCCGCCGTCGTCGGGGCGGGGGTGCCGTTCAAGGCGACCGCCGGGCTGCACCACGCGGTGCGCAACACCGACCCGCGGACGGGGTTCGAGCAGCACGGTTTCCTCAACCTGCTGCTCGCCACGGACGCGCTCGTCCGGGGAGGCACCGAGTCCGAGGCGCGCGCCCTGCTCGCCGAACGCGACGGCGCGACCGTCGCCGGGCTGGTCCGCACCGTCGAGCCCGGGGTGCGGGCGGCGTTCGCGTCGTTCGGCACCTGCAGCATCACCGAACCGCGCGACGAGCTCGTCGCGCTCGGCGTCCTGACCGCGCCGGTCCCGGAAGGAATCCACTGATGAGCGTCGTCGAGGTCCCCGCAGGCTCGCCGTTCGGGCGGGAGAACCTGCCCTACGGGGTCTTCTCCGTCGCCGGCGGTGACCCGAGGGTCGGCGTACGGCTGGGCGACACCGTGGTCGACCTGTCCGTGCTGCTCGGCGCCACCGGGGACGACGCGGTGTTCGCCGCGGCGTCGCTGAACCCGTTCCTGGCCCAGGGACCGGCCCGGTGGGCGCAGGTCCGCGAGCGGGTCACCGCCCTGGTCGGCGGGGACCTGCCCGACGCGGCCCTGCACCCGGTCCGGGACGTGGCCCTGCACCTGCCGTTCGAGGTCGCCGACTACGTGGACTTCTACGCCTCGGAGCACCACGCGTCGAACCTCGGGCGGTTGTTCCGCCCGGACGCCGAGCCACTCATGCCGAACTGGAAGCACCTGCCGGTGGGCTACCACGGCCGGGCCGGGACCGTCGTGGTCTCGGGCACGGACGTCGTCCGGCCGTGCGGGCAGCGCAAGGCGCCCGACGAGGCCGCGCCCACGTACGGGCCGTCCCGGCGGCTGGACATCGAGGCCGAGCTGGGGTTCGTCGTCGGCGTCGGCTCGCCGCTGGGCGGGCGGATCGGGGTCGACGAGTTCGACCAGCACGTCTTCGGCGCGGTGCTGGTCAACGACTGGTCCGCCCGCGACATCCAAGCCTGGGAGTACGTGCCGCTGGGCCCGCACCTGGGCAAGAGCTTCGCCACCTCGGTCTCCCCGTGGGTGGTGCCGCTGGCCGCGCTGCAGGCGGCGCGGGTGCCGCTGCCGGGGCAGGACCCGCCGCCGCTGGAGTACCTGCGCGGGAGCGAGGACTGGGGCCTGGACGTCGACCTGGTCGTGGAGTGGAACGGCGAACAGGTCGCCCGCCCGCCGTATAAGGAGATGTACTGGTCGCCGGCGCAGATGCTGGCGCACCTGACGGTGAACGGGGCGTCCGCGCGGACCGGGGACCTGTTCGCGTCCGGCACCATCTCCGGCCCGGAACGCCACCAGCGCGGCGCGTTCATCGAGCTGACCTGGGGCGGGCGCGAACCGGTCACCGTGAAGGGCGAGGAACGCACCTTCCTGCTCGACGGCGACGAGGTCACCATCTCCGCCACCGCGTCGGGCCCGGACGGCACCCGGATCGGGTTCGGCGAGGTCACCGGGCGGATCACGCCGGCGCGCTGAGCGGCGTCACTCCCACACCGTCACTCCCACACCTCGCCGTCCGGGCTCCCGACCACGACGGTGTAGCCGTCGGGGTCGCGGAACCAGATCTCGCGGTGGCTCGGGCCGTTGCCCCCGCCCTCCGGCGGGTTGCGGTGCGGCGGCCGGACCACCGGGGCGCCCGCCGCCGCGGCCCGCTCGACGACCCCGTCGAAGTCGGTGACCTCGCCGAACCACACCAGGACGCCGTTGCCCAACGGCGCGTCGGGCTCGGCGACGACGGGGCCGTGGTGGTGGGTCACGTCGTGCCGGTGCAGCTGCAGGACGAGGACCCCGTCGGCCAGGAGCCGCTCGTACTCCGGTCCGCCGTGGTCGCTCACCAGGCCCAGCACCCGCTGGTACCAGGCGCTCGAGACCTCGACGTCCCGCACCGCGAGCAGCGGCTGCGCCCGCGCCGTCCGGACGGGGGCGACGAGCCCGAGCCGGGTGCCGTCCGGGTCGTCGACCTCGGCCAGCCACCGGGCGCCCTGGTCGAGCCGCGGCCGGCCGTGCACCCGGCCGCCGTGCGCCACCACCCGGCTCAGCGCGGGGTGCAGGTCGTCGACGCACAGCCAGAGGACGGGACCGGCCCCGGTCGCGGGAGCGAGGTCGGTCGACCACTGGCCGCCGAGCCCGGGCGCATGGAAGCTGCCGTGCTGCGGCTCGCCGGTCCAGCCGAACACGGCCTCGTAGAAGGCGATCGAGCGCCCGAGGTCGCGGGTCGGCAGCTGGAGGTAGCCGAGCTGTCCGTGGGCCGGGTGCGCGGTCATTCGCGGTCCTCTCGCTCGTCCCTCGCCCCCTCGCGACGGGCCCGCCGCCCGTTACCCGACTAACGTCCGGCCGGCCCGGAACGAGGATCAGGGCAAGGGGTCGGCGTCCGGACGGGGGGTCCGGACGCCGACCGATCGCATGCAGCGGAGGGCCTCGTCTCGGGCGCTGCCGCTCAGCGTCCCGGACGCTGCGGCCGGGTCCACGGTCAGAACGTGGCGATCGGGTTGACCGGGCTGCCGGACGTACCGGCGAAGCGGACCGGCGCGACCGCGAGGTGGAAGTCCCACTGGCCGAGCTCGGCAGCCGTCGTCGCGCACGCCTCCAGGTCGCAGTTGTCGAGCAGCCACAGACCCATCGCCACCAGGCTCACGGCGTGAACCGGCATCAACACGTCGGCGTACCCCGACGGCTGGACGTCCTGGGGGGTGTCGGCGCCGATCAACGCGACCTCCCGTTCGTGCAGCCACGGCAGGCAGGACGCGTGCCAGCCGGCCTGCGTGACACCGCCGGCCGCACCGGCCTCGTGCCGGACGCGGCCCTGGCCGGTCCGCAGGAGTACCGCGTCGCCGGGTCGCACCCGCACACCCTGGCGACGCTCGGCCTCCTCGAGATCGTCGGGAAACACACCCTGCCCCGGTTCCAGCCACGGCGCGTCACGGACCCTCGCGATGTCCAGCAGGACACCCCGCGTGATGATCCCGTTCGCCGCCGCCGTGACGGCCGCCCACGCCGATCCGGTCGCGGCGTCGACCAGCGAGTGCGACCGCCCGTTGTACATCGTGCCGTCCCAGAAGAGGTGGCACGGCGAGTCGACGTGGGTGAGGGTGTTGCCGTGGAACGTGATGCCGAGCCGCTCGGACGAGAAGCCCCAGCGCCGGTCGTTGCGGAATCGGGCCGGCATGTTCTCGGCGCCCGGCATGTCGGCGGCGCACGGGCACGTCGTCGTCGACCGCTCCATGTCGTCCGGGACGGTGACCTCCCATGCGCACGACACGCTCCTGCCGTGGCGCACGGCCCGCGCCGCCGCCAGCCGGACGTCGTCGGTGATGTGGTTCAGGGTGCCGAGCTCGTCGTCCTCGCCCCACCGCCCCCAGTTCGACAGCGTGTCGAAGTACCCGAGCACGTCGTCCTGTGTGGGCATCGGTCGCCCTGCCGTCATCCCGGCATCGCCCCCTTTGGACAGCGGGTCGAGGCACCGAGGCCCGCTGAACCGGCATGACATCAGATGAGCGGGCCCGCAGCTACCCGCGCCGCTCCGCCTCGACCAGCTCCCGTGTGCGCGGGGCGACCTCATGGGCGTAGCGCTCGAGGGTGGCCCGGTCGTCGGACATCAGGATGAAGCCGGAGATGCCCTCGGTCAGGGCGAGGTCGGCGAGCTCCTCGGCCCACTGCTCCGCCGGACCGACGAGCAGGCCGCCGCCGGTCTGCGCGAAGCGGCCCTCGAGGTTGAGCAGCCTGCGGATCGCGCCGGGGTCGCGGCCGGCCGCGTCGGCGCCCTCGTCGATCAGGGTGTTCATGGCGCCGAGGGAGGCGGGGCCGTCGCGCAGGTAGGAGAGCGAGGGCAACCAGCCGTCGGCGAGGCGGCCGACGAGCCGGAGCATGCGGGGGCCGTAGGCGCCGAGCCAGATGCCGATGTCGTGGGCGGGCGCGGGGCCGCGCTCGGCGCCGGCGACGTGGTGGAACTGGCCGTCGACGCGGACGCCGCCGCGCTCGTCGGCAGCCCAGATGCCGCGGAGGATCGCGATCGCCTCCTCGAGGGCCTGCACGGACTCGCCGGGCTTCAGCCGGCGGCCGCCCATGGCCTCGATGCCGTCCCAGAAGGCGCCCGCGCCGAGGCCGAGCTCGACGCGGCCACCGCTGAGCCGGTCGAGGCTCGCGGCGCTGCGGGCGAGGACGGCGGGTGGGCGGAGCGGGAGGTTGAGGACGTCACCGGTGAGGCGGATCCGCTCGGTCCGGGCCGCGACGGCGGACATCAGCGTCCAGGCGTCGAGGAACTCCGGAAGGTACGGATGATCCTGGAAGGCGACGAGGTCCAGGCCGGCCCGGTCGGCCGCCACGGCCAGGTCGAGCGCCTGATCCGGCGGGTCCGCGACCGGCGTGACGAAGGCGCCGAAGAGCAGGTCGTGTCGGTGGTCGGGCACGCGTCGAGAGTGGACCGGGCAGGACGGCCGGGCAAGGGCCGCCGGCGGCGCGGGGGTGCGTGCCCGACGCACCCCCGCCGCAGCGGCACCGTCAGCCGCGGACGCCCTGCCGCACCCAGGCGACGGCGTCGGCCACGCTGACGCCGCGCGGGCGCCAGCCGAGCCGGGTGCAGAGGTCCTGGAAGGCCTGCGGGGTCAGGGCGTGCCGCACCTGCAGGTTCCTCACCTGGTCGACGAGCTGGGCCGGGGCGCCGTGGGTGTTGAGGTACTCGACGAGCTGGGGAAGCGTGTGCACGGATCCTCCTGTGGGGGAGCGTCTCGGGCGCCGGGTCCGGCGCCGGCGACAACACTGCTGGCCGGCCCGAGGAGGGGGCTGTGCGCGACGTGTCCGAGCACTGTGAGCGCCCCGCCCGGCCCGGTGCGCGCGGAGCACCGCGGCGAGCCCGCGGAACACGAGCGTCGCGCCCACGACGACCGGGAGCGCGCGCACATCGCCGGGCCCCGGCGTGCAGCTCGCCGAGGCGGTGGGCGGCGAACCCGTCGTAGACCGCCCAGCCGACGGTCCCGGCGACGACGGCCGACCGGCGATGTCCACGGCCACGATGTCGGTGCCCTCCTGGGCGTGCCTTCTCAGCAGGCCCGACGGCGACGTTCCACGCGAACGAGGGACGGCCTCGGCTTGCGGGTATGTGTTACCACCGGTAACGTTACCGCCGGTAACGCCAGCAGTCGTCGATCCGCGAAGGAGCGACCATGGACGACACCATTGCCCTGGACCGCACCGCCGGCAATGCCGTGACCAGCGCTGATGCCGCCGTCGAGGGCGACCATGCCGACGTCGCCCGCCGCCTGCTGCGCTCGTCGGAGATGCTCTCCTTCGACCCCGCGCAGGCGGTCGACTGGGAGACGCCGCTGGACACCGGTTTCCACGGCGCGAGCCCGGAGTGGAGCACCCTCTACGGCACGGCGTACTGGGACGAGATGACCCCGGAGCAGCAGCGCGAGCTGACCCGGCAGGAGTCGGCGTCCGTCGCCAGCACCGGCATCTGGTTCGAGATGATCCTGCAGCAGATGGTGCTGCGGGACTTCTACGCCAAGGACCCGACCGACCCGGCCTTCCAGTGGGCGCTCACCGAGATCGCCGACGAGTGCCGCCACTCGATCATGTTCGCCCGCGGCGTGGCCAAGCTGGGCGCGCGGCCGTACCGCCCGAAGCGGTCGGTCGTCGAGCTCGGCCGGGCGTTCGCCGCGCTCGCCGGCGGCGAGGCGGCCTACGCCGCGATCCTCGTCGCCGAGGAGGTCCTCGACGTGATGCAGCGGGACTGGATGCGCGACGAGCGCGTGGTCCCGTTCGTGCGCACGATCAACAACATCCACGTGGTCGAGGAGTCCCGGCACATGAAGTTCGCCCGGGACGAGGTCCGCGAGCGGATGCGGGGTGCGGGCGCGCTGCGTCGTCAGGCGGACGCGGTGGTCATCGCCGGAGCCGCGTACCACATCGTGACCAGCATGGTCAGCGACGACGTGTACGAGGCGGCCGGGCTGGACCGCCGGCGTGCGCTACGCGAGGCGCGGGCCAACCAGCACCACAAGGCGATGATGCGCTCGAGCTGCGCCGGGCTGATGGAGTTCCTCGGCTCGGCCGGGCTGCTCACGCCGGCCGCGCGGGCGATCTACCGCCGCGCGAACCTCCTCTGACCCGGCGCCCTGCCGACCCCACCGAGCGACAGGCCCCGCGATGCCGTACGCGATCACCCAGACCTGCTGCACCGACGCGTCCTGCGTCGCGGCGTGCCCGGTCAACTGCATCCACCCCACGCCGGACGAGCCGGACTTCGGCACCACGGACATGCTCTACATCGACCCGCGGTCGTGCATCGACTGCGGTGCGTGTGCCGACGCGTGCCCCGTGGACGCCATCCACCCGGTCGACCTGCTGAGCGGCCCGCTCGAGGGCTACGCCGAGGTCAACGCGGAGTTCTACGCGGACCGGCCGTCGTCGGAGGTGGAGGAGGCGGAGCGGACCCCGGTGTTCCACCGCTGGGGCCCGCCCGCCTTCGACCGCACCATCCCGGCCGGCTTCCCGGCGCTCGACGTCGCGGTGGTCGGCACCGGGCCCGCGGGCATGTACGCCGTGCAGGACCTGCTCCTGCACACCGACGCCCGCGTCACGCTGATCGACCGGCTGGCCGTCGCGGGCGGGCTGGTGCGCTTCGGCGTGGCGCCCGACCACCCGTCGACCAAGCGGATCGGCGAGACGTTCGCCCGCCACCACGGCCACCACCGGCTGCGGATGCGGCTCGGGGTGGAGGTCGGCCGGGACGTCACGCCCGAGGAGCTCGCCGCCCAGCACGACGCGGTGATCTACGCCGTGGGCGCGTCGGAGTCCCGGTCGCTCGGCGTGCCGGGGGAGGACCTGCCCGGCAGCCTGCCCGCCACCACGGTCGTCGGCTGGTACAACGGCCACCCCGAGATCGCGCCCGGCGCGGTCGACCTGTCGTCGGGGCGGGTGGTCGTCGTCGGCACCGGGAACGTGGCGCTCGACGTCGCGCGGATCCTCACGGCCGACCCGGCCGATCTCGTGGACACCGCGATCGCGGGCGGGGCGCTGGAGCTGCTGCGCGGGTCGGGGATCCGCGAGGTCGTCCTGCTGGCCCGCCGCGGCCCGGACACCGCCGCCTACACCCGGCCCGAGATCGTCGCGCTGCTGCGCCGGGAGGGCGTGGAGGTCGTGGTCGACGACGCCGACCCGCGCACCGGGAAGGCGATCGACGAGGCCGTGCCGGGCGAGCACGCGGCGCTGCTGCAGGAGGCGCGCCGCGAGGTGGTCGACTGGTCGGCACCGGTCCCGGAGGGACCGCGCCGGCTGGTGCTGCGCTTCCACTCCTCGCCCACGGCGATCACCGGCGACGGCCGGGTCGAGGCGGTCCGGGTGACCGGCCCGGACGGCGAGGTGGAGATCCCGGCCGGGATGGTCGTCCGGGCCGTCGGGCACCGCGGGCGCCCCCTCGCCGGCCTGCCGTTCGACGACGCCACGGGCACCGTCCCGAACCACGAGGGCCGCGTCGAGGGCAGGCCCGGCACCTACGTCGTCGGCTGGATCAAGCGCGGCTCGACCGGCGGGATCGGCGCGAACCGCACGGACGCCGCCGAGACCGTCAAGGGCCTGATCGACGACGCCGTGGCGGGCCGGTTGCCGAACCGGCCCCGTCGCCGCATCCCGTTGCCGCTGCTCGGATCGCGTCGACGGCACCGGGTCGCACGCTAGGGCAGCCCGTCGCCCGGCGGCGCCGTCCGGTGCAGGACGTAGTCGCCGATCGCCCGGGCCGCGTGTGCGGCGTGATCGTGGCTGGCCAGCGTGCGTGCGTTGCGCCAGTGCCGGTCCAGGCCCTCCGAGGTGAGCGTGGCCGACGCGCCGGCGGCGTCGAAGATCACCGTGGCCGCCTGCTGGGCGGCCCGGTCGGCCACGACCTTCGCCTGGGTGACCTCGGCCGCGGCCGCCGCCAGCTCGTCCGCCGAGCGGTGCTCCGCCGCCGCATCGAGGGCGCGCGCGGCGCTGAGCACGACCGACCGGGCCGTGTAGGCCAGCGTCGCGGCCTCGCCCACCGCGGCCCGGACGAAGGGGTCGTCGGCGGCCCGTCCGGCCTCGGCAGCCTCGGCGGCGCGCGGGTTGGTGCGGGTGAACCCGGCGATGTCGGAGACGGCGGCCGTGGCGATCCCCGCGCCCACCGCGGCGAGGTGCAGGGCGCGGAAGCTGGAGGTCACGGTCGGCTCGGGGCGGCCGGGCGCGGGCCGCAGCACTGCGGCCGGGTCCACCTCGACGTCGGTGAACACGGCCGACCCGGTGGCCGTCAGCCGCTGACCCATGCCTTCCCAGTCGTCCCACAGCTCGACCCCGGGCGCGTCGACCGGCACGAGCGCCCACACCGGGCGGTCGGCGTCGTCGAGGGCGAGGACGGTGAGGTGGGAGGCGAAGAGCCCGCCGGTGGCGTAGTGCTTCTCGCCGGTGAGGAGCAGCCGGCCGCCGGTGCGCCGCAGCCGGGTGCCGAGGTCGAAGGGCCGGGTGCCGGTGCGTTCGGAGGTCGCCTCGCCGACCAGCACGCCCTCCCGCAGCTCGCGGAGGCGGCGGCCGGCGTCGGGCAGCCCGGGTTCGAGGAGCCGCTCGATGTGCGCGAAGTGGGCCCGGGTGGCCTGGGCGACGTTGGAGTCCGCCGCGGCGAGCCGCACGACCGCCTTGACGACGTCCGCGATCGAGCCGCCGGGGCCGCCCAGCAGGGCGGGGACGCGCAGCGAGCCCAGCCCGGAGTCGCGGAAGGCCTGCATCTCGCGGTAGGGGAGGGTGCGCTGCTCCTCGCGCCGGCGTGCCCCGGTCCGGACGGTGTCGGCCAGCGCCGGCAGCACCTGCGTGAGCAGTCCCTCGCGGTCGCGCGGGACCGGCGGCGCGGGGTCCGGCGGGCCGTGGCAGGCGTGCGTGGTCCGGGCGCTCACCGCGCGGCCGCCGCCGCCCGGGCGACGAGGGCGGCGCGGGTCAGCAGCCCGGCGAGGCGGCCGTCGCGCAGCAGCAGGGCGTGCGCGCCGCCGGCGGCGTCGAGGCGGGCGAGGGCCTCCTGCGCGGTCTCGCCGGTGCCGATTGCGACCGGCGCCGGGTCGGCGAGCTCGCCCACCGGCGTCGCCGGGTCGCGGCGGGCGGCCCCGTCGGTGAGCACCGCCGGGTCGAGCGCGCCGAGTACCTCGGAGACGGCGGTGGCGAAGCGCGGGCTGCGCCCTGGCAGGACGACCGGGACCAGCGGCTGGTCCCGCGCCGGTCCCGCGGCCAGCGCGGCGGCCTCACCGAGCGGCGTGCGGGTGGTGACGGTGTGCACCGGCGCGCCGGCGTCGGCGAGCAGTCCGGAGCGGTCGTCGTCGAGGAAGCCGAGGCGGCGCAGCCAGCCCACCGAGTGGTACTTCGACAGGTAGGCCCGCCCGGAGTCGGGGAGGACCGCCACCACGGTGTGCTGGGGCCCGAGCCCGCGCGCCACCCGCAGCGCGGCCGCCACGGCCAGCCCGGACGAGGCGCCCACCAGCAGGCCCTCCTCCCGCGCCAGCCGGCGCGTGGTCAGCACGGACTCGCGGTCGTCGATCACCTCGATCCGGTCGACGACCTCCCGGTGGTAGGACAGCGGCCAGGTGTCGTCGACGGTGTCGGTGTGCCGGTAGTGCCCGGAGGCCTCGACGAAGAAGGGGCTGCCGTCGCCGCCGTTGTAGACCGAGGTGGCGGGGTCGGCGCCGACAACCTCGACCGGGCCCACCTCCTTGAGGTACCGCCCGGTGCCCGAGATCGTGCCGCCGGTGCCGATCCCGGCGACGAGGTGCGTCACCCGGCCCTCGGTCGCCGCCCAGATCTCCGGCCCGGTGGTCGCGTGGTGCACGGTCGGGTTCGCCGGGTTGTCGTACTGGTCGGCGAACCAGCCGCCGGGCGTCTCCGCCGCGATCCGCCGGGCCAGCCGGTTGACGTGCTCGGGGTGTTCGCGGGGCAGGCTCGCGCGCGTCGTGACGACCTCGGCGCCGTAGGCGCGCAGGATGTCCAGCTTCTCCACGGCCACGGTGTCCGGCAGGACGACGACGATCCGGTGCCCGCGGACCGCGGCGGCCTGGGCGAGCCCGATCCCGGTGTTGCCCGAGGAGGCCTCGACGATCGTGCCGCCGGGTGCGAGCACGCCGTCGCGCTCCGCGGCGAGCACCATCGCGGTGGCGGCGCGATCCTTCACCGAGCCGCCCGGGTTGAGGTACTCGGGCTTGACGAGCACGGTGGCGGCGAGGCCGGCGGTGAGCCGGCGCAGCCGGACGAGCGGGGTGCCGCCGACCAGGTCGATCAGCGAGTCGTGGACGACCATGGGTCCTTCCTGGACGGTCCTCGGGTGGCGCACGCTCAGGAGAGGACGAGGCCCTCGGCGCGGCCCGGGTCCCGCGGCCCCCACAGCGTGGTCGACACCTCGCGGCGGACCAGCGGCACGACCTCCTCGGCGAACCGGCTCAGCACCTCCTGCTGCTGCGGATAGGGCAGGACGGGGTTGATCGAGACCGACTGGACGTCGTGCCGGTAGGACTTGTGGTAGTCGAGGATCTTCGCGGCGACCCGCTCCGGAGTGCCGACCAGGGCCGGTCCGTGCGCGACGGCCTCCTCGATCGTCGTGAACGACATGGTCTTGCCCTTGCGCGGGTCGCCGGCGTGCGCGGCGGCGAGCTTGGCGGCCTGCGCCTCGTAGATCGGCCGGTACTCCGCGACCGCCTGCTCGTCCGTGTCGGCGAGGAACAGTCCGCCCGAGCCGGAGCCGACGTAGCCGACGGCGGGGTCGTGCCCGTGCGCCTCGAGCTGCTCGCGGTACCGGTCGATGAGGACCAGGTAGTTCTCCCGCGGCTGCAGGGCGTTGGCGCTGAAGATCGGGTCGCCCCACTTCGCGGCCAGGTCGACGGCGGCGGTGGAGGTGGCCGAGCCGTGCCAGATCCGGAAGGGACCGTCGAAGGGCCGCGGGAAGGTCGTCACCCCGTCGAGGTCGTGGTGGTGCACCCCCTCCCAGGACACGCGCTCCTCGCGCAGCAGCCGGCGCAGCAGCTCGTAGTTCTCGGTGAGGTACTCGTACTGCTTGGCCAGCTCCAGCCCGAACAGCGGGAAGTGCTTGTCCTCGTTGCCCTTCCCGATGACGATCTCCAGCCGGCCGCCGGAGAGCTGGTCGACCGTCGCGTAGTCCTCGGCCACGCGGACCGGGTCGAGCAGCGACAGCACGGTCACGCCGGTGCTGAGCAGGATCCGGTCCGTGGCCTGGGCCAGCGCGCCGAGCAGCACGGTCGGGGCGGAGGAGACGAACTCGCCCGCGTGCCGCTCCCCGACGGCGAAGGAGTCGAAGCCGAGCCGCTCGGCGAGCACGGCGTTCTCCACCACCCGCTCCAGGCGCTCGTGGACCGAGATGATCTCCCCGGTGACCGGGTGCGGGGCGTGCGGGACGATGTCGAGGACCTGGAAGCGCATGCGGATCTCCTGGTGGGAGGGCACGAAGTGGGTGCGGCCGTTGGGCCGGGACGGGAGGCCGGACCGACCGACGGGTCCGGCGGGACGCGGACCGGTGCGCGAGGCGGCACCGGGCGTGCGGGTCTAGCGGGGACAGTGCCCGGGCGGCGAACCGAGCCCGTCGAGCCAGCGACGCGAGACGAGGCGGGCACCGGTCATGGCGGGCCTCCTCCTGTCCTCGGGCTGTCCTCGGGTCCGTGCTGGACCCGACCACAGTAACCACGAGGGGGCGGCGGGCGGCAGCGTGAACGACCACACAGCGCCGTCTCCACCAGGGCGCGCCGGTTGCGGCCGTCCACCCGCCCGGGCGAGGGTGACCGCGTGACGCGGACCCGGCTCGAGCCGTTCCGGCCGGGCCGCCCGGCAGCGGGTGACGGGGCGCGACCTACCGAGCCGACGAGCTGCTGGACACCACGATCACCCATCGGCACGCCGGCCGGGTCGCGTCGCAGGCGTTGCCGGCGCGGGAGGGGGCGGCGCGGGCGGGGGTCCCCGTCGCGTCCTGAACGCGGCCGGGGCCCGGGGGGTTCAGACGTTCGCGCGGGCGACGAGGTCGCCGGGCGCGCCGACGGCACGCAGCTCGTCGAGGACCCGCTCGCGGTCGCGGTCGGCCGGGAAGATCCCGGCGAAGGGGGCGGCCGGGCGGAACTGCGCGAGCCGGAAGGGGTTGCGACGGCGGGCGGGACGGTCGGTGCCGGTGGTGCGCTGGAAGAAGGTGATGCTCATGGCCGTGCTCCCTGGTCTGGTCCGGTGGTCGCGGGGTTCGTTCCCCGCTGGACACACGGTCCCGCCGAGGGGGCTCCGGCACCGTCGGGCCGTCGCCCGATCCGCCGGGGGAGCGCGGTGTCGGGCGATCGGGGGACGGGGTCAGCGGGCGGCGGGAGCGGCCTCGTCCCGGTCGCCGTCGCTGAGCTGCGGCGAGCGGACCAGCACGAACGTGCCGAGGACCAGCGCCGCCCCGCCGGCGGCGGCCATCGCGTACCAGGCGCCGCCGCGGACCTGCTCGCCGTAGACGACCACGCCCCACGCCGTGGCGAGCAGCGGGTTCGCCAGCGTGAAGCCGGGTTGCGAGGCCACCAGGCTGCCCGCCTGCAGCGCGGTCTGGAGCAGGAAGAACGACAGCGGCCCGACGACGACCACCGCCCAGGTCTGCCACGCGGTGAGCACGCCGTGCACGCCCTCCCGCCCGGCGATCGCGCCCACCGCCGCCACCAGCACCGCGACGTAGCCGAACGCCGTGCCGGTCCCGATGCCGAGCCACCCCGCGCGCGCCGCCCCCGTCGTCCCGCGGCCGGCGGCCACGGTCGCTCCGACGATCACGGCGACCACGGCCGACCCGACCACCCACGTCCAGCCGGACACCGCCACCGGGTCGCCGCCGGTCGGGGCCAGCGCGACCACGACGAGGACCAGGCCGGCGGCGAGCACGCCGATCGCCGTCCACTCCCGCACGCCGGGGCGCGCGCCGAAGGCCCACGCCGCCAGCAGCACCGTGAACGGCAGCTCGGCGACCAGCAGCGGCTGCACGACCGCGACCCCGGCGAGCGTCAGCGCCACGGCCTGGACGAGGAATCCCGTGATCACGCACGCGATCCCGGCCAGCCACACCGGCCGTCGGACCAGGTCGAACAGCAGGCCGATCGAGAACTCCCGCTCCTCGGGCTCCTCCCGGGCGGCCTTGCGCTGCAACACCGAGGCGGCCGCGTTCAGCACCGCCGCCACCACCGCCAGGACCACTCCCACGCGCCCGGGTAACCGTTCCGCCGGAACTCGAACCCCCCAGTCGAGTCGCGGGGAGCGATGAGTTCCCGCGCTGCAGCCGGTCTGCATCACGACAGCACGGACACACCGGACGGAGGACCCGCCATGAGCACGATCGACACGACCCGCGCCCTGACCCGCCGCACCACCGACGGCATCACCGACAGCGGGGCGGCCGGCATCCGCGAGGCCGCGCCGCAGCTGGTGCTGCTGGCGTTCCGCATCGTCGTCGGGTTCCTGTACGCGCTGCACGCGGTCATGGGCTTCGGCCTCTTCGGCGGTGTCGACGGCGCCGGTACCGGGCTGCCACCCTTCACGCTCTACTGGTGGGTCTCCGTGGTCGAGCTCGTCGGCGCGGTGCTCGTCGCGATCGGCCTGTACGTGCGGCCGGCCGGCTTCGTGCTCTCGGGGATGATGGCCTTCGCCTACTTCGCGATGCACCTGCCGCAGGGCTGGAACCCGATCTACAACATGGGCGAGCCCGCCGCGCTCTACAGCTGGATCTTCCTGCTGCTCTGCGCCATCGGCGGCGGCCGCTACAGCCTCGACCACCTGCGCACCCGCCGCGCCCGCTAGCTCCTCACCCGGCGGGCCGGGCGAGCACCCGGCACAGCGCCTCCAGCGCACCCGCCCAGGCCGACGGCGACGGCGTGGCGTACCCGACCACCAGCGCGTCCGGCCGGGGCGGGGCGTCCGGGTGCCGGAACCGGTCCAGGCCCTCGACCGCCAGCCCGTGCCAGGCCGCCGCCCGCTGGGCGGCGGCCTCCGCCGCGCCGGGCGGTCCGTCCCCGGTGGGCAGCTCGACCAGCGCGTGCAGCCCCGCCGCCAGCCCGCGCACCGCGACGCCCGGTGCCCGCTCCGCCAGGGTGGCGACGAGCTCGTCCCGGCGCCGCCGGTAGGCCTGCCGCCGCTCCCGGACGTGCCGGTCGTAGACCCCCGAGGTGAGCAGGTCCGCGAGGACGAGCTGGTCGACGGCGGACACCCGGGTCCCGCCCTCCCCGGCCACCGCCCGCTCCACCTCGGCGGCGAGCCCGGCCGGCAGGACCAGCCAGCCGAGCCGCAGGCCCGGCGCGAGGGCCTTGCTGGCGGTGCCGAGGTACACCACCCGCTCGGGGTCCAGGCCCTGCAGGGCGCCGACCGGCCGGCGGTCGTAGCGGAACTCGCCGTCGTAGTCGTCCTCGACCACCAGCCCAGCGGTCGCGCGGGCCCAGTCGACCGCCGCGGCCCGGCGGTCCGGCCGCAGGGCCACGCCGGTGGGGAACTGGTGGGCCGGGGTGAGCAGGACGGCCCCCTCGCCGTCGAGGAGGTCGGTGCGGGCCCCGGCGTCGTCGACGGGCAGGGCGCCGACTGCGAGCCCGTGCCGCTCGAGCAGCTCCCGGTGCAGGTGCAGGCCGTGCGCCTCCGCGGCCACCCGCCGGACCCGGCGGGCCCGCAGCAGGCCGGCGAGCAGGGCGAGCCCGTGCACCGCACCTGCGCACACCACGATCCGGTCCGGTGTGGTGCGCACCCCGCGGGCCCGCGCGAGGTGCTCGGCCAGCGCGGCCCGCAGCTCCGGCCGGCCGCGGTCGTCGCCGTAGCCGAAGGCCTCGTCCGGGGCCGCGGCCAGCGTGCGGCGCGTGGCCCGCAGCCAGGCCGCGCGGGGGAAGGCCGCGACGTCCGGCCGGCCCGGCCGCAGGTCGTGCGCCGGCCGCGCGAGGTCCGGCGGCAGCGGACGGACCGGACCCGGAGGCCGGTCGCAGGGGACGGCACGCGGCGCCACCCGCGTGCCCGAGCCCTGCCGGGCCGTCAGCCAGCCCTCGGCGACCAGCTCCGCGTAGGCGTCCGCGACCGTGTTGCGCGCCAGCCCGAGGTCGGCCGCCAGCGACCGGGAGGAGGGCAGCCGCGAGCCCGGGGTCAGCCGTCCGCTGCGCACTGCGTCGCGCAGGGCCTCCATGAGCCCGGACCGCACCCCACGACCGGGCGCGAGGTCGAGGTGGAGGTCCGAAGTGGCCCGCGAAACCATGCCGGAAGTGGACCACATCCGTGCGCCAACCGGCGCCTACCGTCGGGCACGTGACCATCACCGAGCAGACCCCCGCCCCCGCCCGCAACCCCGAGCACCCCCCGCGGCTCGTGCTCGCCGAGCTCGTCCCGGACGTCTACAAGGCCATGGCCCGATTCGGCGCCGCCGCCGGCGCGGGCCTCGAGCCGGCGCTCGTCGAGCTCGTCCGGATCCGCGCCTCGCAGCTCAACCACTGCGCCTTCTGCCTGGACATGCACACGAAGGACGCGCTGGCGCAGGGCGAGTCCGTCGAGCGGGTCGTGCAGCTCGCGGCCTGGGAGGAGTCGGCGCACTTCTACTCGCCGCGCGAGGTCGCCGCCCTCGAGCTGACCGACGCGATCACCGTGCTCACGGACGGCTTCGTGCCCGACGACGTGTGGGAGCGGGCGGCCGCACGGTTCGACGACACCGAGCTGGCCCAGCTCGTCGCGGCGATCGCGGCGATCAACGCCTGGAACCGCTTCGGTGTCTCCACGCGGATGGTCCCGGGCCACTACCGCCCGCGCCGGGGATGAGGTCCCCCGGCGGGTGGTGGCGGCGTTGAAGGAGCCCACAAGCCGCCGGGCCCCGGGCGGGTGACAGCCCCCGGCTGCCCGACGACCCTGACGCCATGACGACGCGCCCCGGCGAGCTGCTGATCACCGATTTCCTGCGCCGGGCGCGCCGGCACCATCCCGGCCGCGAGATCGTGGCGTACGCGCACGGCGAGGAGGTCCTGCGCTACGACTACGCCGCCTACGCCGACCGCGTCCATCGGCTCGCGGGGGCGCTGCGCCGGCTCGGGGTACGGCCGGGGGACCGGGTGGCCAGCCTGGCCTGGAACCACCACCGCCACCTCGAGCTGTACGCGGCGGTCCCGCAGGTCGGCGCGGTGCTGCACACGCTCAACCTGCGGCTGTCCGCGGAGGAGATCGCCTACATCGCCGGGCACGCCGACGACCGGCTGATCGTGGCCGACGCCGAGCTGCAGCACCTGCTCGACGGCGTCCAGCCCGAGCTGGGCGTGCTCGACACCGGCGACGCCTACGAGGCCCTGCTGGTCGACGGCCCGGCCTTCGACGGCGAGCCCGGCGTGCGCGAGGACGACCTCGCCGTCCTCTGCTACACCTCCGGCACCACCGGCCGGCCGAAGGGCGTCGGGTACAGCCACCGCGGCCTCTACCTGCACACCTTCGCCGCCTGCCTCGCCGACGGGCACGCGATCTCGGCCGCGGACACCGTGCTGCACGTCGTCCCGATGTTCCACGCCAACGCCTGGGGCGTCCCGTTCGCGGCCACGATGACCGGCGCCACCCAGGTGCTGCCCGGACCGCACCCGACGCCCGCGGAGATCGCGCGGATCATCGAGCGCGAGAAGGTGACCTACGTCGGGATGGTGCCGACGGTGGCCGTCGACATCCTCCGGCACGTCCGCGAGCACGGTGGCGACCTGCGCAGCCTGCGGGCGCTCGTGCTCGGCGGCTCCACCCCGAGCCTCGCCCTGATCCGCGACCTCGAGGAGGAGCTGGGCATTCCCGTCTACCAGGGCTGGGGCATGACCGAGCTGTCCCCGATGGCCAGCTTCACCCGCCCGCCCCGGCCGCTCGCCGACCGCGAGGAGCACCGCCGCCGCACGCAGAGCCAGGGCCGGCTGCTGCCGGGCCTGCAGTGGCGGATCGTCGACGACGCCGGCCAGGAGCTCCCGTGGGACGGCGAGTCCGCGGGGGAGCTGCAGGTCAAGGGCCCGTGGGTGGCCACCGGGTACTACCTCGGCGAGGCCCCCGAGCGGTTCGACGACGGCTGGCTGCTGACCGGCGACGTCGCCGTCATCGACCCGGACGGCTGGATGCGGATCGTCGACCGCGCCAAGGACCTGATCAAGAGCGGCGGCGAGTGGATCAGCTCCCTGGCCCTCGAGCAGGCGCTGCTGGCCGACCCGGAGGTGGCGGAGGCCGCCGTGGTCGCCGTGCCGCACCCGCGCTGGCAGGAGCGGCCGCTGGCGCTCGTGGTGTTGAACCCCGGCTCGGCCGCGACCGGCGAGGAGCTCAAGGCGCGGCTGGGGGATCGGGTGCCGCGCTGGTGGCTGCCCGAGCGCGTCGAGGTGACCACCGAGCTGCCGCGCACCAGCGTCGGGAAGCTCGACAAGCGGAGCCTCCGCGAGCACTGGTCCGCGGGCGTCCACGCCTAGAAAGCCGTGAGTGGCGATAGTCGCCATAGCGACTATCGCCACTCACAGGGTGGATCAGGGGGCGACGAACACCGCGGTGGTGTGCTCGGTGTCGAGGAACTCCTTCACCGAGCTGATCTTGCCGTCCCGCACGGTGAAGACGAAGTGGTACAGGTTGTTGTAGACCCGCCCGTTCTTCAGCTCCGCGTAGGACTCCGTCTCCACCGCCACCCGCTCGCCCTCGGCGGTGAAGGCCAGCGGGGTGAGCGTGATGGCGCCGGTCTTCGTGCCCTCGGCGATCCCGCCGAGCATCTCGCCGAAGCCGGACTTGTCCTTGGTCCCGGAGATGCCGGGGATGTTGCCGGCGACCCACCAGGTGGCGTCGTCCGTGAGCGAGCCCAGGATCCCGTTCACGTCACCGGAGGAGAAGACCTCCATGAACTCGGTGACGACCTTCTTGTTCTCCTCCTCGAGCGCGCCCACGTCACACCCCCACCGGAGCCGCGACGCCGAGCTTCTTCAGCTCGGGCACGACCTTCTCGCCGAACAGCTTCAGCGAGGCCCGGACCTTCTCGAAGGGCAGACCGGCGAACGACGGCGCGATCGACGGGTGGTGCGGGCCGAGCACCTCGAGGCGGTGCTTGTACTTCTCGATGCACTGCTCGGGCGTGCCCCAGACCTGCGTGTCCGCATAGCCCGCGGCCGCCGCCTCCATGCCGGCCTCGCGGATCATGTCGGCACCGACCTGGTAGGCCTCGTAGCCCTTGGTCTCGCGCCAGTGCTTGCCGGCGAAGTCGTAGTGCTTCACCACGGACAGGAAGTAGCGCGACAGGTACTCGCGGGCGGTCTTCTCCGCCTCCTCCGGGTCCTCGTGGCAGTACACGAAGTCCTGGGTGTGCACCGGCAGCGGCTCGGTGCCGTGCTCCTCGCGGTAGATGTCGCGGTAGCGGTTGATCGACTCGGCGTGGACCTCCGCCGGGTACTGCATGAAGGTCATCATCCGGGCGCCGACCTTGGCGACGGCGGGCACGGAGTCCGGCGACATCGCGACGCCGTAGATCCGGCCGGTCCAGTCGTACTCCGGCGCGGGGCCGGGCCGCACGACCGCCCGAGGCTGCGGGTAGAAGGGCCCGTCGTTCTCGACGTACCCGTTCCGCAGGCCCGCGACGATGACCGGGGCGGCCTCGTCGAAGCGCTGGCGGGACTCGTTCATGTCCACGCCGAACTGCTCGTACTCCATCTTCGCCAGGCCGCGGCCCATCCCGAGCAGCACCCGCCCGCCGGACAGGTGGTCGAGCATGATCGCCTTCTCGACCACCCGCAGCGGGTTGTTCCACGGCAGGATGACCGCGCCCGTCCCCAGCTTGATGCGCGAGGTCTTCCCGGCCAGGTAGGTCATCAGCTGCAGGTTGTCCGGGCACATCGAGTAGTCGTCGAAGTGGTGCTCGGCGGCCCAGACGGAGTCGAATCCGTACTCCTCGGCCAGGACGCCGAGCTCGGCCTCCTGCCGGAACATCTCGCCGTCGGACAGGTTCTCGTGCCAGTTCTGGAACACCAGCAGCACACCGACATCCATGTGGGCGTCCTTCCGTGTCTCGTCCCGCGTCGACTCTTGCCTAACGACTGTTAGGGAGGCAGATTGTGACGGTAGTCGCAGGGCCCTGCCGAACCAACGACGTCGAGGGGGAGCCATGGCGAGTCCTACAACGGTCCGCCCCGAGCCGCCGCAACAGGACGTGACCGCGGAGTTGACGCTGGTCGCGCGTGCGCTGCGCGCGGAGCTCGGCGCCGCACGCTGCGTGGTGTACGCCCGCCGCCCCGACGGCGGCCTCGCGCGGCTCGCCGCCGACGGGGACCCGCGGGAGTGCGCGCACACCAGCGCCGCGGTGCCACTGCTCGTCGAGGGGGAGGTCGCCGGGGTGCTCGAGGTCGAGCGCCCCGCCGTCGACGGCCGCCCGCCGGACGACACCGCCGCCGAGCGCGACGCCACCGCGGCGGCCCCGTACGCCGGCCTCGCCGAGACGATCCTCGGCCGGGAGCGGCAGGCGAACGTCGGGGCCCGGCAGCGCCGCGAGCTCGCGGAGCTGGGCCGGACCCGGGAGCTGCAGCGGCGGCTGTCCGCCGCCGTCGCCAGCGGGACCGAGGGCGACGCGCTGGTCGCGCTCCTGGCGTCGATGCTCGGCACCGGCGTCGCGCTGCTCGACGCCGCGCTGCACCCCGTGTCCTGGAGCGCCCCCGAGGGGCCCGCGACGCTGCACGAGTCCTCCTTCCTGCCCGGGACCGCCCGCGTCCGCACGGCGCTCGCCGATCTCGGACCGGAACACAGCACGGCGGTGCTGCCGCCCGATCCCGACGCCGGTCTGATGCGTCGCCACCTCGTCGCCGCCCTCGTCGGCGAGGGGGAGGTGTCCGGCTACCTCGACGTCGTCGAGACGGGGCGGCGGCTCGGCCCGGCCGACGCGGCGGTCGCCGAGTACGCCGCGGCCGTGCTGGCCCTGCAGTCGCTGTCGGAGACCCGGCGCGCGCAGGCGGTCGTGCAGGCCCGCGACGACGTCCTCGGCGAGCTGCTGCGCGGCTCCCGCACCCCGGACGACCTGCGGCGCATGGCCGCACACGTCGGCCTCGAGGTGGAGCGGCCGCACCTGCTCGTCCGGCTCCCGGTGGCCGACGGGCGCAGCGCCCGGGACGGGCGGGCCCCGGCGTCCGCGGTGGTGGCGGACGCCGTCGGGGTGCCGGTGCTCGCGATCGCCGAGCCCGACGCCGTCGTCCTGCTCGCCGGGCTGCCCTCCGGCAGCGCGCCGGAGGCCCGGGTGAAGGCGCAGCTGGGCGCGGTGCTCGACCGGCTCGGGCCGCTGACCGGCTGCCGCCGGGCGGTCGTCTCGGCGGTCTGCCGGCGGGTCGAGGACTACCCGGCCGCGCACGCCGAGTGCCGGGACGCCGAGGCGATCGTCGCCGGCTTCGGCGGCCGGCCCGGGGTGCTCGACGCCGCGGACTTCCGCACGTTGCGGCTGGTGGTCAACGGCGAGCGCACCTCGGTGGCCGTGCGGTTCGCCGAGACGCTGCTCGGCCCGCTGCGCCGTAACGACGCGGAGACCGGCGGCGATCTGACGGACACGCTCCGGCACTACCTCGCCTGCGGCGCGCAGGTGCGCGCCACGGCGAAGGTGCTGGGCGTGCACGAGAACACCATCCGCTACCGCCTGGGCCGCATCGAGCACGTCGGCGGCCTCGACCTGCGGCGGTTCGACGCCCTGCTGGCGGCCCAGCTCGCCCTGCAGGTCGACGACCTGGCGCGGGGCGGCAGCGCCTGAACGGCAAGGGGGATCCACGGTGGCCCAGGCACAGGCGACGCCCGCCCGGGCGACACGGGCACAGGCGACCCGGCCGCGCAACGCCTCGCGGCGGGCCGAGCTGGTGGGGGTGGCGAGCCGGCTGTTCCGCGAGCGCGGCTACCACGGCGTGGGGATGCGGGCGATCGCCGAGGCGGCCGACATCCAGGCCGCCTCGCTCTACCACCACTTCGCGAGCAAGGAGGAGCTGCTCCTCGAGTCGATCTACGTGGTCGACCGCGACCTGGTGGTCGACCAGCTGCCGATCCTCGAGGGCGAGGGGACGTACCGGGAGCGGCTCGAGCGGCTGGTCCGCGGGCACGTGGGGCACATCGGCGCCAACCGGGACGCGTGGTGGGTGGCGGGGCGCGAGCTGCGCGCGCTGTCGCGGGAGAAGCTCGACGAGGTGCAGGTCTACCGGCGCCGCTACCAGCACGCCCTCGGGGACTTCCTCGCTGCGGGCACGGAGGCGGGCGAGTTCGCCTGCGACGACCCGCGGCTGAGCGCGCTCGCCGTGCTGGACATGATCAACGGGCCGAACGAGTGGTGGGAACCGGACGGCCGGCTCGCCATCGACGAGCTGGCCGCCCGGTACGCCGCGCTGGCGCTCCGGCTGGTCGGCGGGGACGCGCCGCCCCGTCAGGCCAGGAAGCGCAGGAGCTCGGCGCGGTAGGTCTCCGGGTCCTCGAGGAACGGGGCGTGGCCGACGCCCGCGAACTCGACGAGCCGGCCGTCGCGGCAGAGCTCGACGCCCGCCTTCGCCCCGGCGAAGGACACGAAGGCGTCCTCCGTGCCGTGCAGGGACAGCACCGGCACGGACAGCCCGGCGAGCAGTTCGCGCTGGTCCACGTCGATCAGGCTGCGGATGGTGTCCGCGGCCCGGGCGCCCGTCTTCATGAACTGCAGCCAGATGGACTGCATGAGGTCGTCCGAGAGCGGCTTGGCGGCCACCGCCGACGTGATCCCGCGGAAGGTCGCCGCCCGGTCCGCGGCCAGCCCGGCGAGCACCGCCTCGGTGTCCGCGGGGGCGCCGCCGTGCGGCCAGCCGTCCGTCGCGGTGTACCGCGGGCTCGCCCCGCCGGTCAGGACCACGCCGGAGATCTCGTCGCCCAGCTCCGCCGCCGCGGCGACCACGACCGCCCCGCCCAGCGACCAGCCGTTGAGCACCGGGCGGTCGAGGCCCAGGTGCCGGACCAGGGCGACGACGTCGGAGGCGATCGCGTCGACCGAGACGTCGTCGAAGTCCTTGTCCGAGCGCCCGCACGCGCGGTGCTCGATCAGCGCGACCTCGTGCCCCGCGCCCAGCAGTGCGGTGAGCGTGGTGTCCCAGCACTCGCTGGTCGCGCCCCAGCCGTGCACCAGCACGACCGGGCGCCCGCCGGAGCCGCGGTGGTGCTCGTAGTAGACCTGCTTGCCGTCGCGCTCCAGGTACGCCATGTCGTCTCCTTCTCGGGATCGGGGGTCAGCCGGCGAGCCGCTCGCGGACCTGCGGCATCACCTTCGTGGCCAGGTACTCGATGCGCTCCGAGCCGCTGTCGACGGGCTCGCCGGGCAGCTGCGCCCAGAAGTGCACGTCGCGGATCTGCGGGCGCCCGCGCAGCAGCGCGGTCAGCTCGGTCACGGCGGTGTCGGCGTCCCACAGGAGGTAGGCGCCGGCGTCGATGATCTGCTGCGGGTCGGTGAAGCGCGGGGTCGCGTCCGGCGGGCCGAAGGCGCCCCAGGCGATGTACTCGTTGAGCTGGTAGAGGGCGTGCTCGCCGATCCGGGCCCAGGTCCGCTCCGGGTCCTCGGCGATGACGGCCCACTGACCGGCGTAGATCCGCGCGTCCTCGACCGGCCTGCCGAGCGCGGCGACGGCGTCGAGGTAGGCCTGCTGGTGGGCGTTCTGGGTGGAGAGGAAGCCGTCGGCGATGCGTGCGGCCCGGGCGATCGCGGGCTCGGCCATGGCGCCGACCAGCAGCTGGGGTGTGGTCTCCGGCCGCGGGGTCACGGCCAGCCCCTCGGGCAGGGAGTACCGCTTGCCGGCGAAGCCGCTCGCGTCGCCGGCCCAGGCGCGCCGGATGATCTCGACGCCCTCCTCCAGCAGGCTCGGCCGGTTCCGCACGGTCTGCCCGAAGGCCGCGAACTCGCGCTCCCAGTAGCCCTGCCCGACGCCGAGGTCGAACCGGCCGCCGGTGAGCAGCGAGAGCGTGGCGGCGTCCTCGGCCAGCCGCACGGGGTTGTGCAGCGGCGAGACGATCAGGTTCGTGCCGATCCGCAGGTTCGCGGTGCGCTCGCCGATCGCCGACGCCAGCACGAAGGGCGAGGGGCTGTACCCGTCCTCGCAGAAGTGGTGCTCGGTCAGCCAGACCGAGCCCAGGCCCTTCTGCTCCGCCCAGGCGATCTGCTCCAGGACCTCGCGGTAGAACGCGCCGAACGGCCGCTCCGGGTCCGGGTTGCGGAAGTCGTACCAGAGCCCGAACACCGGTCCCGTGCCGTCCACCTGTGGCCCCTCTCGTCGGTTGCCGGGGAGGGTCCCGAGGCGGGGCCGGGGTGTCATCCCCCCGTACGCGCGGCGTTGTCGACGTCCCCAACCGGGCCGCGGCGGTCCTGTGGACTCTCCCAACACCTCGGCGACGCCGCCCTGTCGGCCGTGCGCGGCGGTTCCTACCGTCGGCCGGGCCGTCGTCGAGAGGAGCACGTCGTGTCCGATCTCCCCCCGCTTCAGGAGGCCACGCTGCGCGACAAGGTCGCCGTCGTCACCGGCGCCGCGCAGGGCATCGGCCGCGCCACCGCGCTGCGGCTGGCCGCCGAGGGCGCGCTGGTGACGTGCGCGGACATCAAGGACACCGCCGAGACCGTCGCGCTCGCGGAGAAGGAGGGCGGGCAGGCCGTCGGCGTGCAGCTCGACGTCCGGGTCGCCGCCGACTGGGAGGCCGGGATCGCCGGGGTGCTCGAGCGGCACGGCCGGGTCGACCTGCTGGCCAACGTCGCCGGCATCGTGAACATGCAGAGCGAGGACACCGTCGTCGGGCTGACCGAGGAGGCCTGGGAGAACGTCCTCGCGACCGACCTCAAGGGCGTCTGGCTCGGGATGCGGGCGGTGATCCCGTCGATGATCGAGGCCGGCGGCGGGCGGATCGTGAACATCAGCTCGCTCGCCGCGCTGCGCGGCCTGCCGAACCTCGCCTCCTACTCGGCGGCGAAGGGCGGCGTGATCGGGCTGACCCAGCAGGCCGCCTTCGAGTACGGCCCGCGGAACATCCTGGTCAACGCCATCGCGCCCGGCACGATCGACACCCCGATCCTCGGCGACATCACGCCGGAGATGAAGGCGGCCAACGCCCGCGCCCACATCATTGACCGGCTCGGCCTGCCCGAGGAGATCGCGTCGATGGTGGCGTACCTGTTCCGGGAGGGCCGGTTCGTGACCGGGCAGGTCTACCCGGTCGACGGCGGGTGGTCGGCCAAGGGCAACTACTGAGGGCAACTACTGAGCACGGGCTCCTACTGACGGGCGCGGTCGTCGGGGCCGAGCAGGTCGGGCGCGCGGGCGGCCGCCTCCCGCCGGGTCGCGACGCCCAGCTTCTGCAGCACCGCGGACACGTGGTGGTCGACCGTGCGCACCGACAGCACGAGCGCGGCGGCGATCTCCGCGTTCGTGCGGCCGCGCGCGACCAGCCGGAGGATCTCGACCTGCCGGTCCGTCAGCCCCGCGGGGTTGTCGCGGGTGGCGGGCAGCGGGCCGCGCGGGATCCGGGTGATACCGAGGTCCCGCAGCCGCCGCCGGACGAGCAGGGCCGCGGGTTCCGCGCCCAGCTCGTCGAGCAGCTGCAGAGCCTGCAGCGTCGGCTCCGGCCGGCCGGACTCCGCGAGCTCGAGCGCCCGCTCGTAGGGGTCGCCGAGGTGCTCCCAGGCGGCGGCTGCGGCCCGCCAGTCGCCGCGCAGCCCGGCCGCGTACTCCTCGGGGCAGCCGGGGAAGGGCTCGGCCGGACGGCCGGCCCGGGCGAGGTAGCGCAGCAGCTCGCCGCGGTAGCGCTCCGCTCCTCGCCGCGCAGTGCGGGCGAGCACCGGGTCGACCGCGTCGGGGACCGGCTCGCCGGCGAGCCAGGCCTGCTCGACGGCGGCGACCGCGGTCGGGGCCAACGCCTGCAGGATGTCCGCGCGGCGGGCCAGGTCCCACGAGCGGTCGAGCGAAGCGGCGGCGTCGGGCGCGCCGCGGCGGACCCGCAGCCGGGCGAGCAGCGGGAGGGTCTCGCGGCCGAGCACGCCGGCGTCCGGGACGGTGTCGACCAGCTCGGCGAGGCCCGCCTCGGCGTCCGCCCAGTCGCCGCGCACGGCCCGGAGCAGCAGGTCGTGGGCCTCGAGTGTGTAGGCGTGGGCGAGGAAGTCCGCCTCCCGGGTGCGGTCGAGGCCCTCGCTGACGGTCCGTTCCATCTCGGTGAACCGACCGGCCCGGCGCAGCCCCTTGACCATGCTCGTGTAGGCGCGCGCCACGTACTCCTGGTGCCCGATCGCCTCGGCCTCGCGCACACTGCGGCGCAGCAGCTCGAGGCCGGCCTCGGGCTCGCCGAGCTGGATCCGCGCGAGGCCCTGGTAGTTCAGGCACAGCGCCACCAGGTCCCGCCGGCCGACCTCGGCCGCCAGCTCCCGGGCCTCGGCCAGCTCGGCGAGCGCCTCCTCCTCGTGGTCGCTCAGCGCGAGCAGCACCCCGCGGTAGGTGCGCGCGAGGGCCAGCCGCGCCCGGTCCCCGGTGCCGGCGAGGGCCGCGAACGCGCGGTCCACCGTGGTCCGGGCCGCGGCCATGTCCGCCCGCATGTACTGCTGCCGCGACAGCGTGACGAGCGCCTGGCCGAGCCGAGCGGGATCGCCCAGCTCCTCGCGCAGCCCGACGGCCCGTGCGGCGGCGTCGGCGGCCGCGTCGAACCGGTGTGCGTTGTAGAGCTCCCAGGCGTACTCCTCGAGGACCGCGGCCCGTTCCTCCACCGGCAGCGCGCCGATGTGCGGAAGGAGCAGCGTGTAGAAGTCGAGGGACTGCCGGTGGGCGCCTGCGGCGGCGGCGCGGGCGGCGGCAGGCCCGTGATCGACGACGACCGCGGTCGCCTTGCAGCGGGCCGCATGGTGGAGCACGCGCGCCAGGTCCGGATCGGGACCCGCCAGCAGCACCCGCACGACGTCGTCGTCGAGCCGCAGGCGGCGGGTGCGCGGCAGCGCCTCCTCGACGGCCGTCCGCGCCAGCTCGTGCCGGAAGGCCAGCCCGCCGTCGCGGAGCTCGAGGAGGCCGAGCTCCTCGGCCGGCGCGGCGTCCGCCCGCCAGGCCGGGTGCAGGGCGTCGAGCAGGGAACCCTCGGCCCGTGCGGGCACGACGGCGACCCGGTCGACCAGGTCCCGCGGGCCCGGGTCGAGGCGCGCGAGCCGGCCCAGCACCGCCTCGCTGACCGACGCCGGCAGGCCGGCCCCGTCCGATCCCGCCGCCAGCAGCTCGGTCACCAGGAAGGGGTTGCCGCGCGTGCGCCCGTGCACCCGCAGGCCCACGCCCCGGTCGCCGGCCAGCCCGAGCACCGCCTACAGCGAGAGCGGGGGCAGCGCGATCCGCACGGCCACCGGGGGCCGCAGCACGCCCAGCACGCGGCGCAGCGCGGTGGTGGGGCCGAGCTCGTCGTCCCGGTAGGTCAGCACCACGAGCGACGGGCACTGCTCCACCCGCCGGCCGAGGAAGGCGAGCAGGTCGAGGGTGGCCTCGTCGGCCCAGTGCACGTCCTCGACGACCAGCACGGACGGCGTCGCGAGCGCGTCGAGCAGGGCGTCGGCGATCTCGCCGGGCCCGCCGCCCAGCGCCGCCGCCAACGGGCCGCCGAGCGTGCGGGCGACGTCCCGGACCGGGCCGAGCGGGCCGGGGGTGAGGAGGTCGTCGCAGGCGCCGCGCAGCACCCGGACCGGCACGTCGGCGGTGAACGCCCGCACGAGCGAGGTCTTCCCGATGCCGGCCTCGCCCGCCACGAGCGCGACGCGTCCGGCGCCGCCCGTGGCGTCGGCGAGCGCGGCGCCGAGGAGGTCGAGCGCCGGCTGCCGTTCGAGGAGCGGCATGGTCAGGAGGGTAACGCCCGTCACTATCCTGGCGGCCGTGTCGGCGTCGACCGGAGCATCTGCGTCGGGGCCGGGGACTCCGGCCTCGCCCGAGCTCACGTTGCGGGCTCTCTCGCCGGGCCTGCTCGCGCTGCCCTGGGACCAGCCGCTCGGGGAGTGGAGCCCGGCCGAGGTCCCGTTGCGGGACATCGCCGTCGGGCCCAGCCGCCACCTCGTCCGGTTCGCGGGGTGCGACGGCGTGCTGTGGGCGCTCAAGGAGCTGCCGCACCGGATCGCGCGCAAGGAGTACGCGGTGCTGCGTCGGCTCGAGGACCTCGCACTGCCGGCGGTGCGGCCCGCGGGCGTGGTGTTCCAGGCGGAGGACACCGCGATCCTCGTGACCCGCTACCTCGAGGGCTCGTGGCAGTACCGGCGGCTGTTCATGCGGCTGCCGCCGAACCGGCCCGCGCACCGCGCCCGGCTGTTCGACGCGATGGCCGGCCTGCTCGTCGAGCTGCACCGGCACGGGATCTTCTGGGGCGACTGCTCGCTGGCCAACACGCTCTTCTCCCGGGACGGCCAGATCCTGCAGGCCTGGCTGGTCGACGCCGAGACCAGCGAGGTCCATCCGTCCCTGTCCGACGGGCAGCGGCAGATCGACCTGAACATCCTCGTCGAGAACGTCGCCGCCGGGATGATCGACCTGGCCGAGCGGCTGGACCGGCCGCCGGAGATCCACGAGCAGCTCATCGACGAGGCGCTCGCGATCCCCGGCCGGTACCGCGCGTTGTGGGAGGCCCTGCACGCGGAGCCGGTGTTCTCGTTCGGCGACCGCTACCGCGTCGAGGGCAAGATCCGGGAGCTCAACGATCTGGGCTTCGCGGTCGAGGAGGTCACGCTGCGGCCGACCGGGGACGGGCCCGGCGCCCTGCGGCTGCAGGTCGCGGTGGGGGACCGGCGGTTCCACGCGGACCAGCTGCGCGCGCTCACCGGGCTCGACGCCGGCGAGGGCCAGGCGCGGATCCTGCTCGGGGACCTGCACGCGTACCAGGCGTCCCTGTCCCGGCGTGGCGGACGCGAGGTCGGCGAGACCGAGGCCGCGACGCGGTGGCGGGACGCGGTGTTCGGGCCCGGGACCGCCCGGGCGCACGCCGCACTCGGCGGCGTCGGGTCGCCGGTGCAGGCCTACTGCGACCTGCTCGAGGTGCGCTGGATCCTCAGCGAGCGGCAGGGGGCGGACGTCGGTGACGGGCGCGCCCTCGCCGCCCTCGCCGGTCGCGCGCCCACCGACTCCGCCGCCCGCGCGGCCGTCGCCGAACCGTCGGAGCCGTGCGAGGGGTAGGGGTCCGCTGTGAGAACGGGCGACGCCGGAGGGCCGGGCGTGGCACCTCCGGCGTCGCCGGCGTGCGGTCCTACTGGATGGAGAACTCGCCGCTCGGGTCGACGGCCGGTGCCTCGGTGGCGGTCGGCGCGGCCGGCGGGTTCAGCACGCCGAGGATCGGCCCTAGCACGTCCGGCGCCCCGGTCGGCGCAGGCAGCGGGGAGCGCGGGAGGCCGCCCGGGCCGAGGGGGCCGTCGTGGGCGGGGCCGCGGGCGCCGTCGCAGCAGTTGTCGTGCTTCCTGTGCTTCTTGTGGTGGCCGTCGTGATCGCCCTTGTGGTGATCGCCCTTGTGGTGATCGCCGCCGTGGCCGTCCTTGTCGGCCTTCTCGCTGTGGCCGCCCTTCTCCGCGTGGCCGTCGTAGCCCCCGTCGCCGGCGAACGCCAGGCCCGGCGTGATCACCGCGAGGGGCAGGACAGCCGCACCGACCAGCGCGGCGCGAGTCGTCGTGCGCATGAGGAGCTCCTCTTCGTCCGTCCGGGGACGTCGTCGTCCCGCCTCCTCGTGCGGCGGCGGTGCCGGCGAGCGTCATCGGGTCCAACGGCCGCCCGTCGGGACGGGCGCGGGGCTCCACACGAAGGAGTGAGCGCGTTCACCAGCCGCGGCGTGGGTCCCCCGCCGACGCGCGTGCGCGTGCGGACCGCCGGCGCACGGCCGCGACCATCAGGCCCAGCGCGAGGAGCCCGGGCCCGCAGTGCACGGCCAGCACCCCGGCCAGGCTCGGCCCGCCCCAGTCGTCGCGGTAGCTCGCCGGGTCGCCCAGGTCGATCACGAACGGCTCCGCCACCGCGCGGCCGACGAGGTACAGCCCCACGATCATCGCCGTCACGAGCACCACATGCCTCATGCCGCGGACGCTAGGCGCGGGGCCGGGCCCCGATCACTGCAGCACACCCCCGGGTTCGGGGTGGGGTGGGCTCGTGCGCGGCCTGACGGTGTGGAGGAACAGCACGTCGTCGACCTCGTCGAGGAGGGTGTCGTCGGCCGGAATGTAGGCCGGGTTCGTGCTGCTCCGGGTCGTGGCCGCCCGGCGGAGCGCGTGCGCCGGCAGGAGGTGGATGCCGGGCGGCAACGCGCGGTGGAGGGCGCCCTCGACGGTGCCCGGCGGTGGCGCGGGGATGTCGTGGTGGGCGGCCTCGCCGAGGACGCACGCGATGGCGCGGTAGGCGTCGCCGAAACGGTCGGCGAGGTGCGCGCCGGCGGGCTGCCAGCGGAGGGTCGTCGGGCCGAGCGTCATCCCGGTGGTGCCTGTGCGCAGGTGCTGGTTGTGGGCGAACACGAGGGTGGGGCCGTGGTCCGCGATCGCCTCGAGGTTGTCCGCCATCGCCGTGTCGCGGAGGGTGGCGAGGCGGTCCCAGCGGTGCCCGGTGTCCTGCGCCATGACCCGGTGGTAGGCGAGCAGGTCCGCGGCGGTGCGGGCGGCGAGGACGGCGTCCTCCAGGACGGCCGGGTCGACGACGGGCCGCAGGCGCGGTATCTCGCCGGCGAGGGTGCGGCGCAGGTCGTCGGTGATCGCGCGCAGGTCGCGGACCCGGGGCTCGCCGCCGATCGAGCGGCCGGGGTCCATCGCCGCGGCCGGGTCCTCCCACGGCCCGTCGGCGCCGAGCAGCCGGTCGAGCGTGTCCCACGGAGGGAGGTCGGCGTCGTGGCCGAGGTGGGTGTGCAGGAAGCCGTGCAGCACGGTGAGCGCGGGGCGCGGACTGGGCGCCGCCATCATCTCGACGGCCGCGTCGAAGCCCGCGAACCGGAGGCGCCGCGCGTCGGTGCGGTGCCGGTTCTGTTCGCGCATCCAGCGGATCAGCGCGCGGTTGGCGGGGGAGGCGCCGAAGCCGTGGGTGAAGCCGGCGGCCATGACCCCGTCCTCGGGAGCGTCGCCGCCGGCGACGTACCCGTCGACGACACGACCGTGCCAGGCGCTGGACTCCGGGGCGATCGTGGTGAAGCCCGCCCGCTCGACGAGGGCAGCGAAGACGGCGTTGCGGAGGAGGCCGAACTCCTCCTCGCCGTGCAGCGGCTCCCCGAACCCGAGCAGCCGTGGTGGGTGCGGCAGGCCGGCGATGCGGGTGGCGAGCCGTGCGGCGAGCCCCTCGTGGTCGTCGGCGTCGACGCTGATCAGGGGAGTGGGGATGCCGCTGGTCATGCGGGGTCCTTCCGGAGCGAGGCGGGGCGCGTGACCAGTTCGACCGTAGCTGTGAACCAACGGGTTGAAGCTTGGGAAGCAGGACTGCAGGAAAGAGCCCGATCACCCTCCACCGCACGCTGAGCCCCGCCGGGCGCCGCGAGCCGGAGGGCTACGCGAATTCAGGGAGGCGCCGTGCTTCATGGGCACGGGTGGCGTCCCACGTCCGTGGTCGCCTGCGGGGTATCTGGTCGGGGTCGATCCAGGCGGGCGGGAGGAACTCCGGGATCCCGTCGCGCAGGCGCACCACCCAGTCCGTGGAGTGGATCTGGCGGTGGTGGGCCTTGCACAGCATGACCAGGTTGCCCAGCGCGGTGGGTCCGCCGTGCTCCCACGGGATGAGGTGGTGGATTTCGCACCAGGATGGTGGGCGGTCGCAGCCGGGATGCGCGCAACCGCCGTCGCGGGAGGTCACTGCGCGGCGCAGCCCGTCGGGGATCGAGCGGGTGAGCCGGCCGACGTCCAGCGGCTGACCCTGCCCGTCGAGCACCATCGGCACCACAGTCGCAGGCCAGCTGCCGCAGCGCGGTCGGCGAGAGCTGCCCGGCGAACTCCAACATCCCGGCCCGGGCCCGGTGCTGCAGGTCCTCGAGCCGGATCTGCACGGTCAGGGTCGGGCGGCGCCCACCCACCGACGGCAGCTCGCCGTGCTCGAGCACCCAGCCGCACACCTCGGCCAGCGCCTCGGCCTGGCGTTCGGCGGCGGTGCGGTCGTCGTCGGCGGTCAGGGGCGCGGCTTGGGCATCGAGGGCCGTCGCGATCGCCTCGAACAGCGCGGCGTCGTCGTAGCGGCCGACCAGCCGCCCGCCGGGTTTGGTGGCGAACCGGGTCAGGCGGAGTTCGTTGACCTGCGGCGGCGGGCCATCGTCGGGTTCGGGGCCGTCGGCGTCGAGCGCGTCGAGGAGCGCGGTGCCCCACTGCTGCAGCTCCCGCGGGGTGTAGGTGGCGGCGGCGCCGGCCAGCTGGATCTCCGCGCCGGCCCAGATTTCTGGGGAGAGCCGGCCGGCGGGCGGCGAGGCCAACAGTCGGGCGACCACCGCGACGTGGGCGAGGGAGGTGTCCCCGGCGGCGAACACGTCCGCGGTCGCCGGCAACCGCGCCGGCAGCGCCGCGCCGTCGAGCCCGACCCGTGGGCAGACCGCCTCGGCCACCGCTCCCCGCTGCGCGGCGACCCCGCGATCGAGCCGCAGCAGATCCTGCAGCGCCCGGGTCGGCGAGGCGTAGCCGTGCTCGGCGAAGGTGCCGTGCCGGTCGAGCCCGGCCACCGCGTCGACCCCGATCCGCTCCAGCCGCCGCCTGCACGCCCGAACCGTCCGCTCCGGCATGCCCCGCGCTGCCCGTCCCGCGCCGCCCGCCATGCACCGCGTCGACCGTCCCCCTCGGACCGAATTGCGCGGTGCTGTCTCGGGTGCGCCGGGCGATGCACGGCACCCCGGCGTCCCCCATCCCTCCTCCCGCTTCGTCCCGGCGCCCTGCCCCCCGCCTCCGCGAACCGGACGAAACGCCGAGCTCCTGTTCCGGCGGCGCGATCAGGGGGATGCTGCCGCCGTGGGCGTGATCGAGAGCGGCAGGCACCGGGTCGGGGGCTGGCTGCTGCAGGGCGAGGGCCGGCGCTCGCGGCAGGGTCCGCACACCCACCCGCCCGAGCCGGAGAAGCGGCACCCGTGGTGGCGGGTCATGTGTCTCACCGGCGTCGACTACTTCAGCACCCTGGGCTACCAGCCGGGCATCGCGGCGCTGGCGGCCGGCGTGCTGAGTCCGTTGGCGACCGTCGTCCTGGTGCTGGTCACGCTGCTCGGCGCCCTGCCCGTCTACCGCCGCGTGGCGCGCGAGAGCCCGCGCGGTGAGGGCTCGATCGCCATGCTCGAGCGGCTGCTGCCCTTCTGGCGCGGCAAGGTGTTCGTGCTGGTCCTGCTCGGGTTCGCCGCCACCGACTTCCTCATCACGATGACCCTCTCGGCCGCCGACGCCACCGCGCACGTCGTCGAGAACCCGCTGGTCCCGCAGCTGTTCGACGGCCACAACGTCGGGATCACGCTGTTCCTGCTCGCCCTGCTGGGGGCGGTCTTCCTGGCCGGGTTCGGCGAGGCGATCCGGATCGCCGTCGTGCTCGTGGCGGTCTACCTGGGCCTCAACGCCGTGGTGATCGTCGACGGGCTGTGGCGCATCGCGACCGAGCCGAACGTCGTCGCCGACTGGACGCGGCTGCTGGAGCTGCAGTACCCGAACCCGTTCCTGGCCGTCGCGGTGGCGCTGGTCGTGTTCCCGAAGCTCGCGCTGGGCCTGTCCGGCTTCGAGACCGGCGTGTCGGTGATGCCGCTGATCAAGGGCGGGCCGGACGACACCGAACAGCGCCCGGCCGGCCGGATCGCCGGGGCGCGGAAGCTGCTCACGACCGCCGCGCTGATCATGAGCACGTTCCTGGTGACGTCGAGCGTGGTCGTGACGCTCCTCGTCCCCGCCCCCGAGCTCGCGCCCGGCGGCCCCGCCAACGGCCGGGCCCTGGCCTACCTCGCGCACGAGTACCTCGGCCCCGCGTTCGGCACGGTGTACGACCTGTCGACGATCGTGATCCTCTGGTTCGCCGGCGCCTCGGCGATGGCCGGCCTGCTGAACCTCGTGCCGCGCTACCTGCCGCGCTACGGCATGGCGCCGCACTGGGCGCGGGCGGTGCGGCCGCTCGTGCTCGTGGTCACCGCGATCGCGTTCCTGGTCACCGTGCTGTTCGACGCGGACGTCGACGCCCAGGGCGGCGCGTACGCCACCGGCGTCCTGGTCCTCATGACCTCGGCGGCGATCGCCGTGGCGCTCTCGGCGCGGCGCAAGAGCAGCCGGAAGATCTTCGCCGGCTTCGCGGTGGTGTCGCTGGTCTTCGTCTACACGACGGTCCTCAACATCGCCGAGCGGCCGGAGGGCGTGAAGATCGCGGCCTGTTTCATCGTCGGGATCCTCGTGGTCTCGTTCGCCTCGCGGGTGGTGCGCGCCTTCGAGCTGCGGGTGACCGGCGTCGAGCTCGACGACACCGCCCGCGGCTTCCTCGACTCGTGCGCCCCGGGCCCGGTCCGGCTCGTCGCGCACGAACCGCGGCCGGGGGAGGCCTCCAGCCCCGCCCGCGACGAGGAGTACCGGGAGAAGCTCGCCGAGGAGCGCGAGGACCACAACATCCCGGATCCCGACAAGGTGCTGCTCGTCGAGGTCCGGATCACCGACCCGTCGGAGTTCGAGACCTCGCTCAACGTCGTCGGCGAGCAGCGCGGGCCGTACCGCGTCCTGTGCACCGAGGCCCCCTCCGCGCCGAACGCGATCGCGGCCCTCCTCATGACCATCCGCGACCTCACCGGGAAGCCGCCGCACGTCTACTTCGACTGGACCGAGGGCAACCCGGTCCTGCACCTGCTCCGGTACCTGTTCACCGGCCAGGGCGAGGTGGCCCCGGTGACCCGCGAGATCCTCCGGGAGGCCGAGCCCGACCTGCGCCGGCGCCCCGCGGTGCACGTGGGGTGAGTCAGCGCCACGCGCCGCGGGCGTACTGCGCCGGGTACGGGGCGGCGGAGTACGGGACGCCGAGCTCGTGGGCGGCGCGCAGCGGCCAGGCGGGCTCGCGGAGGGCGGCGCGGGCGAGGAGGACGACGTCGGCGTCCTCCTCCTCGAGCACCGCCTGGGCCTGCGCGGGCTCGGTGATCAGCCCGACGGCGCCGGTGGCGATGCCGGCCTTGGCGCGGACGTCGCGGGCGAACGGGACCTGGTAGCCCGGGCCGACGGGGATGTCCTGGCGGGCGTCGAGGCCGCCGGAACTGACGTCGACGAGGTCCACGCCGCGCCCGGCCAGCCGCGCGGAGAGCTCGACGGTCTCCTCGGCCGTCCAGCCGCCGTCGACCCAGTCGGTCGCGGAGAGCCGCACGAGCAGGGCCTTCCGGTCGGGCAGCGCGGCGCGGACGGCGTCGACCACCTCGAGGAGGATCCGGATGCGGTTCTCGAAGGAGCCGCCGTAGGAGTCCGTGCGCAGGTTGGCCAGCGGGGAGAGGAACTGGTGGAGCAGGTAGCCGTGCGCGGCGTGCACCTCGACGACGTCGAAGCCGGCGGCGTCGGCGCGGCGGGCGGCCGCGCCGAAGGCCTGCACGGTCTCGGCGATCTCGTCCGCGGTCAGGGCCCGCGGCGTGGCGTAGCCCTGGTAGGCGGTGGCCGACGGCGCCAGCGCGGTCCAGCCGCCGTCCTCGGTGCCGATGGTGCCCTCACCCCGCCAGGGCGCCGCGGTCGAGCCCTTGCGGCCCGCGTGCGCGAGCTGGGTGGCGGGCACCGCACCCTGCTCCCGCAGGAACGCGGTGATCCGCGACCAGGCCTCGACCTGCGCGTCCGACCACAGGCCGGCGTCCTGCGGGGAGATCCGGCCCTCCGGCGTGACGGCCGCGGCCTCGGTCATGACCAGCCCGAACCCGCCCGTCGCGCGGGCACCGAGGTGGACGAGGTGCCAGTCGGTGGGAACGCCGTCGCGCGCCTCGACCGAGTACTGGCACATCGGCGCGAGCCAGATGCGGTTGCGTGCGGTGACCCCGCGCAGCGTGATCGGGTCGAACAGGGACGGCACGGGGACCTCCGGGGGAGCGCGGTGGCGGCGGCCGGTGCGGCCGCCACTGCCGCACAACTCCCCGGCGGGGCGGACATGATCCCGAGTGCGAGGGGCACCACACGGGCGGCTCAGGCCACCCGGACCGCCGACACGCCCATGACCTGCGGGAACCGTGCGAAGACCGCGGGATCGTGCCCGGGGACCACCAGGTCGGGGGAGTCGGCGAGCTCCCGTGCGCGGTCGAAGCCGGCGTACATCGCGGGCGTCGAGTGCAGGATCGGGAAGAGCCGGTCCTGCTCGAGGTTCTCGTAGAAGTGGGCGGAGTCGGAGGCGAGCACCACCCAGCCCCGCTCGGTCCGGACCCGGGTGAGCTGCATCCCGGCGGTGTGCCCGCCCACGAGGTGGACCGACAGCCCGGGCGCGAGCTCGCGGTCGCCCTCGACCACGTGGAGGCGGTCGGGGGTGCCGAGGACCTCGCGGAGGTCGTCGTCGGACACGAGCCAGCGCTCGCGCGCGATGCGCTCGGCGACCGGCCCGGTCCAGTAGTCGGCCTCGGCCCGCTGCACCACCCGTCGCGCGCGGGGGAACCGCGCGACCGTGCCGGTGTGGTCGTAGTGCAGGTGCGAGAGCACGACCAGGTCGACGTCCGCGGGGTGGACCCCGAGGGCGGCGACGCCGTCGGCGGGGGAGCAGTGGAACTCCAGCCCGTCGAGCGGGATCCCGCGGTCGGGGTCGAGCCCGGCGTCGACGACGACGGCGCGCTGCGGCGAGACGGCCAGCCAGACGTAGTAGGCCGTCGGGTGCGGCTCGTCCCAGCGCTCGTCGTAGCCGAGGAAGTGCTGGCCGCGCCGCCCAGCACGCGAGGCGTACCGGACGGCGAAGACCTGGAACTCCTCGGTCACGGGGACACCGGTGCGGTGGCCTGCTGCTCGGGGCGGGCCGGGCGCTCGCCGAGCCGCTCGGTCGGCGTGCGGTAGTAGTCCCGGCCGGTGGCGACGGCGATGATGTTGAGCACGCAGACGGCCGCGACGAACCAGGCCACCGGGAGCCAGTCCGCGCCCTCGGGGCCGGCCAGCCCGGCGGCGATCGACGGGGCGAAGCCGGCGACGGCGAAGCCGATCTGGGTGCCGATCGCCATGCCGGACAGGCGGACGCGGGCCGGGAACATCTCGCCGTAGAAGGCGGGCCAGACGCCGCCCGTGGCGCTGTGCACGATGCCGAACATCAGGATGCCGACGAGGAAGATCAGCACGTAGTTGCCGATCGAGATGGAGCCGAGGTAGGCGAACATCATTACACCGCAGCCGAGCGAGCCGCCGATGAAGACCGGCTTGCGCCCGATCCGGTCGGCCAGCCGGCCGAACAGCGGCAGCGCGACGAGCGCGGCGACGTTGGCCAGCACCCCGACCCAGAGCATGGCGGAGCGGGACAGGCCCTCGACGTTGACCGCGAAGGACAGGGCGTAGACGGTGAAGATCGTGCTGACGGTGGCGATGGTCGACGCGACGACCACCCGCAGCACCGAGGTCCAGTGGTCCCGGAAGAGCACCGCCAGCGGCGCCTTCGCCACCTCGTGCCGGTCGCGCTCCTGCTCGAAGACGGGCGTCTCCTCGAGCGTGCGGCGGATCAGCAGGCCGACGACCACGACGATCGCGCTGAGCCAGAACGGTACCCGCCAGCCCCAGGTCAGCAGGGACTCCTCGGGCAGCACCGCGATCGGCAGGAAGATCGCGGTGGCCAGGATCTGGCCGAACTGCGTGCCGCTGAGCGTGTAGCTGGTGTAGTAGGCGCGGCGGTTCGCCGGCGCGTGCTCGAGGCTCATGGAGTTCGCCCCGGCCTGCTCGCCGCCGGCCGACAGGCCCTGCAGCAGGCGGAGCGAGACGAGCAGGATCGGCGCCGCGACGCCGATCGAGCCGTAGGAGGGCAGGCACCCGACGAGGAACGTGGCCGCGCCCATCAGCAGCACGGTGAAGACGAGTACGCGCTTGCGGCCGAACTTGTCGCCGATGTGGCCCAGCACGAACGCACCGACGGGGCGGGCGACGTAGCCGACGCCGAACGTCGCCAGCGCCAGCAGCGTGCCCGTGGCAGGGCTCTGCGCCGGGAAGAAGATCTTGTTGAACACCAGCGCCGCGGCGGTGCCGTAGATGAAGAAGTCGTAGTACTCGAGCGCGCTGCCGATCCAGGCGGCGAGCGCCGCCTTGCGCGGCTGGGCCGCCGGGGCGGCGGGGGTCGGTGAGGACACGTGGGCTCCCTGGAGTGATGCTCCGATGCACGACACAGCGGGACCGGGTCGGAACGGCTTATGTACCGCCTGGTTACGTACCGGATAGTGAGTTAGCTCCGGGGCGCTGTCAACCCCTGGCCGGCGATTCCCGGCGCCGGCAGGGGCCGTCAGGCTCTGCCGACGTGCGCGGTGAGGTACTCCAGGACCAGGTCGCCGAGCATGCGCCGGTAGTGGTCGCGCCGCCCGGGATCCAGCAGGTCGCGGTCGAAGACGGCCTGGAACGTGTGCCGGTTCGCGGTGCGGAAGATGCAGAACGAGCTGATCACCATGTGCACGTCGAGCGCGTCGACGTCCTCGCGGAACAGGCCGGCCCGGCGGCCGCGGTCCAGGATCCGGCCGAGCACGTCGACCGCGGGGGCGGCGAGCCCGGGCAGGATCGGCGAGGTCCGCAGGTGCTCGGCGTGGTGGATGTTCTCGATGCTGACCAGGCGGATGAAGGCGGGGTGCGACTCGTGGTGGTCGAACGTCAGCTCGGCGAGGGCGCGCATGGCCCGCGCGGGGTCGAGGTGGTCGACGTCGAGCTGCTGCTCCAGGGCGCGGATGCCCTGGTAGGCGCGCTCCAGGACGGCCACGTAGAGGCCTTCCTTGCTGCCGAAGTAGTAGTAGATCATCCGCTTGGTCGTGCGGGTGCGGGCCGCGATCTCGTCGACCCGGGCGCCCGCGTAGCCGCGGTCGGCGAACTCCGCGGTGGCGATGTCGAGGATCTCGGCGCGGGTGCGTTCGGCGTCGCGCTGGCGCTCCGGCGCACCGATCGGGCCGGTCGGCTGGGCACTCACGGGGTCGTCCCGACCGCTCGGCTCACGCGTCGGCTCACGTGGGGGGACACAGGGCGGCTCACGAGGCCGACGATATCCGGCTCACGCTTCCCTTCCGTCCTCCGAGCGGGTACAAGTAACTAACCGGTACATTCATCGACGGCGAGGGAGCCCGTGAGCATGTCCCAGGACCGCCTCCTGACCGGCCTGATCGGGGCCGGCATCGGCCCGTCCCTCTCGCCGGCGCTGCACGAGCGCGAGGCCCGCGAGCTCGGCCTGGACTGCACCTACACGCGGTTCGATCTCGACGAGCTGGACCTTCCCGCGGAGGCCGTCGGCGACCTGCTGGGCCGGGCACGGGCCGAGGGCCGGGCGGGGGTGAACGTCACCCACCCCTGCAAGCAGCTCGTGATCCCGCACCTCGACGACCTCTCGCCCGACGCGGCCGCGATCGGCGCCGTCAACACGGTCGTGTTCGACGGGGACCGGGCCGTCGGGCACAACACCGACTGGTCCGGGTTCCGCGACGGCCTCGTCGCCGGCCTGCCCGGCGTGCCGCTCGACCGGGTCGTGCTGCTGGGGGCGGGAGGGGCCGGCGCGGCCGCGGCGCACGCGCTGCTGAGCCTCGGCGTCGGGTCGCTCGCCGTGCTCGACGTCGACGCCGCCCGCGCCGGCCGCCTCGCCGACGCCCTCGGCGCGCGGTTCGGCGCCGGGCGCGCCCGCGGCGGGGCCGTCGCCGAGCTCGGGCACCGGCTGGCCGCGGCCGACGGCCTGGTGCACGCGACCCCCGTCGGGATGGCGGAGCACCCCGGCCTCCCGCTGCCGCCGGCGATGCTGCGCCCGGAGCTCTGGGTCGCCGAGATCGTCTACCGGCCGTTGGAGACCCCGTTGCTGCGGGCCGCGCGGGCGCGTGGCTGCCGCACGCTCGACGGCGGCCGGATGGCCGTCCACCAGGCCGCGGAGGCGTTGCGGCTGTTCAGCGGCCGCGAGCCGGATCCGGCCCGGATGCTGCGCCACCTCGCCGAGCTGGTCGGCGCGGACGCGGCGGGTGCCGAGGGGGGTGCCGGTCGTGTCGCGTGAACCCCGGACCGCCATCGCCACGGTGTGCCTGTCCGGCGCGCTGGAGGACAAGCTCCCCGCCGCGGCGGCCGCCGGGTTCGACGGCGTGGAGATCTTCGAGCCCGATCTCGTCGCCTCGCCGATGCCGCCCGGCGAGGTGCGACTGCGCTGCGCCGACCTCGGGCTGTCGATCGACCTCTACCAGCCCTTCCGCGACCTGGACTCGACCGATCCGGAGCGGTTCGCCGCGAACCTGCGGCGCGCGGAGCACAAGTTCGGCGTGATGGAGGCGCTCGGCACCGACACGGTGCTCGTCTGCTCCTCGGTCGCGCCCGACGCCGTCGCCGACGTCGACCTCCTCGCCGAGCAGCTCCACGCGCTGGCCGAGCGCGCCGCCGCCCGCGGGCTGCGGATCGCGTACGAGGCGCTGGCCTGGGGCCGGCACGTGAACACGTACGACCGCTCGTGGGAGGCCGTGCGCCGGGCGGACCACCCCGCGCTCGGCCTGTGCCTGGACAGCTTCCACATCCTGTCCCGCGGGTCGGACCCCGCCGCGATCGCCGACATCCCCGGCGACAAGCTGTTCTTCCTCCAGCTCGCCGACGCCCCGCACCTGTCGATGGACGTGTTGCAGTGGAGCCGCCACCACCGGCTCTTCCCCGGTCAGGGAGCGTTCGACCTGCCCGGCTTCCTCGCCCCGGTGCTCGCCGCGGGCTACACCGGCCCGCTGTCGCTCGAGGTGTTCAACGACGTCTTCCGGCAGGCCGACCCGGCCCGAGCGGCGGTCGACGCCCACCGGTCCCTGCTGGCGCTCGCCGAGGCCACCGCCGCGCGGGGCGAGGGTGCCGATCCCGTGGCGGAAGCAGCCCCCGAGCTGCACGGGCACGCCTTCGTCGAGCTCTCGGCGGACGAGTCACTGGCCCCGGTGCTGGCCGCGCTCGGCTTCGCCCGCACCGGCCTGCACCGCACCAAGCCCGTGGAGCGCTGGGAGCAGGGCGCGGCCCGGATCCTCGTGAACCGCTCCGGCGGCCCGGTCGCGGTCGCCGCGCTGGCCGTCGAGTCGGCCGACCCGCCCGCGGCGGCCCGCCGGGCGACCCGGCTGAGCGCGCCCGTCCTGCCCCGGGAGCGCGGGCCGGCCGAGGCCGATCTCGCCGCCGTGACCGCGCCCGACGGCACGGCGCTCTTCTTCTGCCGCACCGGCGCCCGGGCCGTCGAGGGGGCGGACTGGACCGGGGACTTCGTGCCCACCGGCGAGACGGCTGCGGACGACGGGGCGGGGATCGGTGTGACCGGGATCGACCACGTCGGCCTGGCCCAGCCCTTCGACCACTTCGACGAGGCCACACTGTTCTACCGCACGGTGCTGGGCCTGGAACCGGACGCGACCGGCGAGTTCGCCGCGCCGTTCGGCCTGGTCCGCAGCCGTGCCGTCGTCGACGCGCAGCGCCGGGTCCGGCTCGCGCTCACCGTGTCGCTGCTGCGGCGGGGCGAGTGGGCGCCGGGGGTCTCCGAGCCGCAGTACGTCGCCCTGGCCGTCGACGACGTCCTCGCCGCCGCCCGCGCCGCCCGCGCGGCCGGGGCACCGCTGCTGGCGATCCCGGACAACTACTACGCCGACCTCGACGCGCGGCTCGCCCTGTCGAAGGACCGGCTGGCCGCCTACCGCGACCTCGGGGTGCTGCACGAGGAGACCGCCGGGGGCGCCTACCTGCAGGTCTGCACCGAGGTGCTGGGCGGGCGGGTGTTCCTCGCGCTGGTCCAGCGCGTCGGCGACCACGACGGCTACGGCTGGACCGACGCGCCGGTCCGGATGGCCGCGCACCGCCGCCGACGGCTCGCCCGGGAGCGCGTGCGCGCCTGAGCGCGGCTGTGAGTGAATGGGGGCGTGCAGACCCGGGTCCTCGTCGTCGACGACGACAGGGCCATCGCCCGGGCCCTGCGGATCAACCTGACCGCGCAGGGCTACCACGTGACCCTCGCCGGCGACGGGGCCACGGCGCTGCGGGCGGCCGCGGACCGGCACCCCGACGTCGTCGTCCTCGACCTGGGCCTGCCCGACCTCGACGGCGCGGACGTCATCGCCGGCATCCGCGGCTGGAGCCCGGTCCCGATCATCGTGCTGTCCGCGCGGACCGACTCGGGGGAGAAGGTGGCCGCGCTCGATGCGGGCGCGGACGACTACGTCACCAAACCCTTCGGCATGGACGAGCTGCTGGCCCGGCTGCGCGCGGCCGTCCGGCGGGCGGGCGCGGCGGCGCCGACCGGCGAGCCCGTGCTGCGGCTCGGCGAGCTGACTGTGGACCTGCAGGCCAAGCGGGTGCACCGGGGCGACGCGGAGGTGCACCTGACCCCGACCGAGTGGGGCATCCTCGAGATGCTCGCCGGGCACCGCGGCAGGCTCGTCGGGCAGCGGGAGCTGCTGCGGCAGGTGTGGGGGCCGCACTACGAGGAACGCACCAACTACCTGCGGGTGTACCTGGCGCAGTTGCGGCGCAAGCTCGAACCCGACCCCGCGCACCCGCGGTACCTGATCACCGAGGCGGGGATGGGTTACCGGCTCGACGTCTGATTCCCGCCGGAACTCCGGCGTCGCCGCTGGTGGGGTGGAGGCATGGATCTCGCGGAGGAGCTCGACGGCACCGGTGTCGCGCACGTCCCGGGCGTGCTGTCCCCGGAGGAGTGCGCCGGGGTGGCGGCCCTGTTCGACGACGACGCGCGCTTCCGCAGCACCGTCGTCATGGCGCGGCACGCGTTCGGCGAGGGGACCTACCGCTACTTCGCCGACCCGCTCCCGGACGTGGTGCAGCGGCTGCGCGAGGAGTGGTACCCGCCGCTGGCGGAGATCGCGAACCGCTGGGCGGAGCGGCTGGGCGAGCGCACCTTCCCGCCCACGCTCGCCGGGCTGCGGGCGGAGTGCGCAGAACGTGGCCAGCGCCGGCCCACCCCGCTGCTGCTGCGGTACGGGCCGGGCGGGCACAACCGGCTGCACCAGGACGTCTACGGCGACCTGACCTTCCCGCTGCAGCTCCTGGTGATGCTCAGCCGGCCGGACGTCGACTTCACCGGCGGCGAGAGCGTGTTCGTCGAGCAGGTGCCGCGGCAGCAGTCGCGGCCGATCGTCGTGCGGCCCGGGCAGGGCGACGCCGTGGTGTTCCCGGTGCACCACCGGCCCGTCCGGGGTTCGCGCGGGGACCACCGGCGGCTGCTGCGGCACGGGGTCTCGGCGGTGCACACGGGGGAGCGGTACGTGCTGGGGATCATCTTCCACGACGCGCCCTAGTCACGAGCCGGGAGTGACGACGGTCGTCACGCCGCGCAGGACCGGCCCGGGGCGGCGCCGCGTGCGACGATCCCGTCCGTGGACCCGACCGCGACCGAGGACGCCCCCCGCTGGTTCCGGACCGCACTGGCCGAGCCGCCGGTGCACCGCGACACCGAGGTGGAGGGCGCGCGCGTGCACTACCGCGCCTGGGGCGAGGAGGGCCGGCCCGGGCTGGTCCTCGTGCACGGCGGCGCCGCGCACTCCGGCTGGTGGGACCACGTGGCGCCGTTCTTCTCGGCCGGTGCCCGGGTCGTCGCGCTCGACCTCACCGGGCACGGCGACAGCGACCACCGCGGTGCCTACGACCTGGACCTGTGGGCGCGCGAGGTCATGGCGGTGGCGGACGCGGGCGGCATCGCCGGGCCGCCGACCGTGATCGGGCACAGCATGGGCGGGTGGGTGACCGCGACCGTCGGCGCGCGGTTCGGCACCGAGGTCGACGGCATCGTGATCATCGACTCGCCGCTCAACGAGCAGCCTCCCGAGGAGGAGCGGCTGCGGCGCAAGACCCGCACCGCGAAGGTCTACGACGACCGCGAGACGATCCTCGGCCGGTTCACCACCATGCCGGCGCAGGAGGTCCTGCTGCCGTACGTGCGCCGGCACATCGCCGAGGAGTCGGTCAAGGCCGTCGACGGCGGCTGGAGCTGGAAGTTCGACCCGAGCCTGTTCGCCGAGCGCGTGCTGCTGCGGGACCTGCTGCCGGAGCTGAAGTGCCGCGCCGGTTTCCTGCGGTCGGAGTTCGGGCTGGTTCCGGACACGATGGCCGGCGAGATCGACGCCCTGCTCGGCCACCGCGTCCCGATCGTCGACCTCCCCGCCACGGGCCACCACCCCATGCTCGACCAGCCGCTGGTGCTGGTCACCGCCCTCCGCGCCCTCCTCCGGCAGTGGGCGGTGGACTCGCTCCCCGACTGAGGTCTCGTGGGACAGCACCGGTGTTCGTCTCGGCCTGGCGATGCTCGCGGATCCGCCCCTACCGGCCGGTGCGGGAGGGGGCGAGGGCGGCGAGGGCGGTCATCAGGGAGGTGGCGGGGTCGCCGACCGGGTCGGCCGAGCCGATCCGCTCGACGATCCGGGCTCCGATCTCGGCGGTGCTCGCGCCCATGGCCGGGCCCGCGAGGGCGGGCAACGTCGCGAGGACCGCAGCCGTCGCACCCTCCACTGCCAGGGCCGCTTCCCGTTCGCCCAGCGCCGCGAGGCACAGGGCGGCCGAGAGGGCGGCCGCGGCGGGGTTGGCGAGGCCCTTGCCCGCGATGTCCGGGGCCGACCCGTGGACCGGCTCGAACATGCTCGGCGCGGTGCCGAGCGGGTTGTGGTTCGCGCTGGCCGCGAGGCCCAGCCCGCCCTGCACCGTGGCGCCGAGGTCGCTGATGATGTCGCCGAACAGGTTGTCGGTGACCACCACGTCGAACCGGCCGGGGTCCAGCGGCAGGTGCTGGCACATCGCGTCGACGTGCACGTAGTCCCGCTCGACGTCCGGGAAGTCCTCGCCCACCCCCGCCACGACCTCCTCCCACAGCCGACCGGCGTGGGTGAGGATGTTCGTCTTGTGGCACAGCGTGAACCGCTTCCGGCGGGCGCGCGCCAGCCGGAACCCGAACTCCACGATCTCGCGGGTCGCGGGCACGGTGGACACCGAGTGCTGCAGCGCCACCGCCTCGGCGGTGCCGGCGTGGACGGTCTCGCCGCCGCCGGTGTAGAGCCCCTCGGTGTTCTCCCGCAGGATCACCAGGTCGCAGTTCTCCGGCGTCACGCCCCGCACCGGGGACTGCACGCCGGGGTAGAGCCGCACGGGGCGCACGTTCACGCTCTGCCGCAACGCGATCCGCAGCGCGACGATGAGCCCGCGCTCCAGCACACCCGGCGGCACCCGCGGGTCGCCGACGGCGCCGAGCAGGATCGCGTCGTGCCGGCGCAGCGCCTCGCGGGTCTCGCCGGGCAGGACGATCCCGGTGCGGAGATAGGGCTCGGCGCCCAGGTCGTAGTCCGTGGTCGAGGCGGTGAAGCCGAACCGGGCGGCCGCCGCGCGGACGCAGTCCACCGCGACGGCCGTGACGTCCGGCCCGATGCCGTCCCCGCCGATGACGGCCAGGTCGTAGCTGCTCACGCACGACCCCCGGCCAGCGCGAAGTCGCGCCAGTCCTTGCCGCCCACCGGCTCCGTGTCCACCCACAACGCCGTGACGCACTCCGGGCAGACGTAGGCGACGGCCGCCAGGTCGGCGTGCACGTCCACCCGCGAGCCGAGGTCCTCCGGTCCGAGGACGACGCGCCCGGCGATCGACTCCCATCCGTCGCCGAGGGGCCCGAGGACCGTGTCGCAGTGCCGGCACGCCGCGTGCCGCGTCCCCTCGTCGTCGACGAAGGTGACCAGCGAGGCGCCCCAGATCCCTCGTGAGTGGCGATCACCGCTACAGCGACCATCGGCACTCACAGGCGCAACCATCCGCGCCCGCCGAGCATCCCGGATCGACGCACGCAGCGAGTCGGTACCCGACTCGTTTACGGCGCCGTCGGACGAGAGCGCCACGCCGTACAGCCGCGCCGCCGCATCGAGCGACACCGCCCCCGCCGACACGTCCCCGGCGACGAGCGCCGGATCGCGGAGCAGGGGATCGCCGTAGCCCCCGCCGTTCTGCACGGTGCACTCGAAGACGTCCCCGTGCGCGATCCGCGCGGCGGGGGAGACGCCCGGCAGCACCTGGTGCTCGCCCGCCAGCTCGGTCAGCGCGCCCACCGGACGTCCCGAACCGAGGTGGTCCAGCACGCCGGAGCCGGTGACCCGTTCGAACCGCGCGCACGAGCCCGGCAGCCCGCCGAACAGCCCGGTCCGGTTCGGCACCGCGACGCCGTGCGTGCCCAGCACGCCCGTCACCTCGGTGGTGTCGACGGGCGTCAGCGCGAACTGGATGCCGTTGCCGCCGCGGAAGGTGCCGGCGCCGCCGGAGTCCGCGACCTGGCGGCGCCACAGGTAGAGCAGCGGGTGCCGCATCTCCTGCTGCTCGACGTCCGTGGCCCCGCCCGCGAGGATCACCATCGCGCCGCCCGCGTCGACCCCGTCCCGGAACGAGAACGCCGGCCCGCCCCACAGCAGCGAGTCCATGTACATCGACGCGAACGGCTCGCCGTGCTGGTCGATCCCGCCGAACTGGTTGAGCTGCCACGACCCGTCCGACGGGCCGAACGCGTGGTTCTCGTACTTCTCGCTGAACGACAGCATCTTCGCGATCGCGCCGCCCGCCGAGCATGTGGCCGTCCAGTTCGCGCCGGCCGCGCCGCCGGACACCGGCATCGGCTCGACGGCGGTGACGCACAGCCCGTCCGGCGCCACGACCTCGACCGGCCGCATCAGCCCGTGGTTCCACGCGATGTCGGACCCGAAGGTGCACAACATGAGCGTGGCGACGGCGCCGAGCAGGCCGCCGCGCGTCGTCATGCCGTAGGCGGGGGACTGGGGGCTGGAGTCGGAGAAGTCGAAGACGATGCGGTCTTCCGTCTTCGTCATCCGGCACGGGACCTGCAGCAGCTCGATGTCCCCGTCGGCGGACCCGGCGGGACGGTCGAGGTAGGACGTGTGCTCGTAGACCCCGTCCGGCAGCTCGCGCAGCATCGCCCGCAGCTCGGCCTCGGAGTTGTCCAGCGTGCGCTCCATCGTCGCCTTGACCTGGGCGGCGCCGTAGCGGTCGCACAGCTCGTGGAAGCGCTGCTCGGCCACCCGCAGGCCCGCGAGGAAGGCGCGGAAGTCGTTGGCGACCGTGTCGTGCATGCGGGAGTTGAGGACGATCGTGTCCCACAGCTCCTGGTTGAGCACGTCCCGGCGCACGATCCGGCCCGGCGGGATCCGGATGCCCTCCTGGAACACGTCCGTGGCCGTGGTGCACCAGCTGCCCGGGTCCATGCCGCCCAGGTCGACCTGGTGCGCCATGCAGCCCAGCCACGCCACGATCTCGCCGTCCCGGAAGACCGGCTTGCAGAACTGGACGTCGTTCTGGTGCATGGCCGCGAGGTACGGGTCGTTGATGATGAAGACGTCGCCGGGCTCGATGTCGTCGTAGCGGTCGAGGAAGACCTCGATCGCCATGGCGCCCGTGTAGATGGGCGTGAGCAGGTACGTCCCGATGATCGCCATCTCGCCGGCGGCGGTGTAGATGCCGAAGTTGTAGTCCGTGGCGTGCACGACCGGCGAGCCGGAGACGTGCTCGACCGTCGTGGCGCCCTCGGAGTTGATGGACCAGAGCTTGTGCCGGATGACCTCGTAGGTGACCGGGTCGACCGCGGTGGTCATGTCTGTTCTCCCTCAGCGGTTCCGGACGGCTCAGCGGTTCCGGATGACGATGTCGCCGGAGCCGTCCACCTCGGCGTCCTGGCCCGGGCCGATCACGACCGTGGTGTCCCGCAGCTCCACGATCGCCAACCCCTCGATGTGCAGCCCGTCGTGCAGGTGCTCGGCGCGGTAGACGGTCGCGTCCCGCCACTCGCCGCCCGAGAAGACCTTCCGCAGCCCCGGCTCCCCGGCGGCCTCGCCCAGCGCTCCGGTGTCGAAGTCCGCCCTGGGCACCGGGCTCGTCGCCACCACGCGGAAGGTGGTGATCTCCACGCCACCCTCGAGGAACGCGGCGCCCTTGCCGAAGCGGCCCTCGTAGACCTCGACGAACCGCTCGACCATGCCGTTGACGTCGGCCGCGGTGAGCACGTCGGACTCGAACGGCACCGTGAGCACGTGGATCTGCGCACGGAAGCGGATCTCCACCGAGCGCACGTAGCGGATGGAGTCCTCGGCGGCGCCCGCGGCCACGAGATCCCGACGGGCACGGGCAGCCAGCTCGTCGAACGTGGCGTTGAGCTCGGCCGGGGGCAGCGCGGACGCGTGGTCCGTGGTGCCGGGCGGGGTCTGCATCGGCTTCGACAGCTCCTCGACCATGGTCAGGTCGGAGCAGCCGATGCCGAACGCCGAGTGCACGGACGCGGTGATCGGCACGACGATCTGCGGGCAGCCCAGCTCGGCGCCGTAGGAGAAGGCGTGCAGCGGGCCCGCGCCGCCGTAGGCGAACACGGCGAAGTCCGTCGGGTCGTAGCCCTGCTCGACGGTCACCTGCCGCACCAGGTCCGCCATGCGGGCGTCGACGATGGTCTTGATGCCCTCCGCGGCCTGCTCGACCGTGAGCCCGGTGGGCTTCGCGACGTGCTCGTCGATCGCGCCACGGGCCTTGTCGACGTCGAGGGTCAGCCTGCCGCCCAGGAAGTTGTCCGGGTTGAGGTAGCCGAGTACGAGGTCGGCGTCGGCGACCGTGGGCAGGGTGCCACCGCGGCCGTAGCAGGCGGGGCCGGGGCGCGCGCCCGCCGACTCGGGACCGACCTGCAGCACGCCGCCCCGCACCGAGGCGATCGAGCCCGCGCCCGCGCCGATCGCCCGCACCGCCACCGACGGCAGGGCGAGCTCGTCGCGCCCGATCAGGGTGGTGTTGGACATGACCGGGCGCCCGTCGAGCACCAGGCCGACGTCGAAGCTGGTGCCGCCCATGTCGGTGGTCACCACGTTGCGGTGGCCGGAGCGTGCCCCGAGGAACTGCGAGGCGACGACGCCACCGACCGGGCCGGACATCACCGTCGCGGCTGCGCGCTTCTCCACCTCGGTGAAGGTCGCGAGGCCACCGTTGGACTGCATGAGCAGCGGATCGGCGCGGAGCCCGGCCTTCGAGAGCGTCGACTCGAAGGAGTCGAGCGAGGTCTTGAGGACGGGGCGCAGGCTGGCGTTCACCGCCGTCGTCAGCGTGCGTTCGTACTCGCCGATGCGCGGCAGGAACTCGCTCGACAGCGTCACCGAAGCGCCCGGCACCTCCTCGGCGATGATCTCCGCGACGCGGCGCTCGTGGGCCCCGTTCGCGAAGGACCAGAGCAGCGAGACCGCGAAGACCTCGGCGCCCGCCGCACGGAGCTCGGCGAGCGCGCGCCGGACGTCCGCCTCGTCCAGCGGGCAGACCACGCGCCCGGCGTAGTCGATCCGCTCGGTGACCTCGGCCGTCAGCCGGCGGGGGACGGCCGCGGGCTGCTTGACGAGCGTGCGGAAGCGCTTGACCTCCTCCTCGTCCAGCCCGATCCCCTTGAACCCCCGCATGATCGTGAGGGTGTCGCCGAAGCCGCGGGTCTGGATGAGGCCCACCTTCTTCGTGCGGCCCTCCAGCATCGCGTTGGTGGCGATGGTGGTGCCGTGGGCGAACACCTCCACGGCCCCGAGCAGCTCCGCGAGCGGGACGCCGCGCTCCTCGGCGGCGAGCTCGAGGGTGTCCAGGACGCCCTGGGCCGGGTTGTCCGGCACGGTGGAGGACTTGTAGCGGCCGACCCGGCCGGCTCTGCCGTCCGGACGGGCTCCGCCGTCGGCGTCGATCACCACCGTGTCGGTGAAGGTGCCGCCGATGTCGGAGGCGACGTAGTAGGTGGGCATCTCACTCCCCGTTGCTGGAAACCTGGGCTCGGGCCCGGAGCTCGCTGATGGTGGCCTCGATGTGCGCGCGGGCCAGGCGCTCGGCGGCTGGGCCGTCGCCGGCCTCGATCGCGCCGACGATGGCGGTGTGCTCGGCGACCGCCCGCACCGCGCTGTCCCGCTCCACGAGCGCGACGGGTGCGAACACCTGGGCGGTCATCCGCAGGATGGGCGTCTGCGCGACCACGAACTCGTTGCCGGACAGGTGGACCACGTCCTCGTGGAACGCGACGTTGAGCGCCGTGTAGGTCTGCGGCTCCCACGGGTCCAGCGCCGCCCGCTGCCGCGCGATGACGGCGTACAGCTCCCGCACCCGGCTCGGCGGGGCCGGGCGCTCGGCGGCGAGCCGCGCGGCCAGCCCGTCCACCACCGCGCGCAGCTCGTAGGCGGCGAGCAGGGTGGGGAGGTCCCCGGTGACGACGCGGGCGCCCTGGCCGGGGGTGAGCCGGACCAGTCCGTCCTGCTCGAGGGCCCGCAGCGCCTCGCGCAGCGGGGTGCGGCTGACGCCCAGCTCCGCGGCCAGCTGCTCCTGCCTCAGCCAGGTGCCGGGCGCGTACCGGCGGGCGTAGATGCGCTCGCGCAGCAGGGACGCGAGCTCGTCGACGAGGGGTACGGCGGTGCCCACCGGGATCTCCCTCCGTCGTTGGATACAGCGGTCCGACCCTGGCCGATCGACGACGCTCTCGTCAAGGCGTGGCGATGGATGCACCCTTTGAGCTGGGGTTCTTGACGTCGCCGGAGCACGGAAGGCATGCTGCGGACACGGGAGCTGGTCGGACCAGCTCACCGGCACACCGCCAGTGTTGTCGCAGTGTCGTCGCAAGGAGCCGCCCCATGCTCGAGAGCCCAGCCGGACTGCCGATCGGAACGGAATGGCGCACCGACCTCGACACCGCGCCGGTCGTCTTCCCGTACGACGGATCGGTGGTCGCGCACGCGCCCGTCGGGACCGTCGAGCACGCCCGGGCGGCCCTCGAGGCCGGCGTCGCGGCGGTGCGGCCCGTCGGGAAGCTGAGCTCCGCCGTGCGCCGGCAGATCCTCCTCGACGTCGAGCGGGAGATCGCCGCGCACCAGGACGAGCTGGTCGACCTGCTGATCCTCGAGACCGGCAAGACCCGCGCGGACTGCGTCGTCGAGGTCACCCGGACGCTGTTCACCTGGGCCGCGGCCGCCGAGGAGGTCTCGCACCTGCACGGCGAGACCGTGCCCCTGGACATGCAGGCCTCCGGGACTGGGATGGTCGGGTTCTGGCAGCGCAGGCCGATCGGGCTGGTCATCGGGATCGCCGGGTTCAACGGCCCGTTCCTGCTGGCCAGCCACAAGATCGCGCCGTCCGTCGCGGCGGGCTGCCCGGTGATCTGCAAGCCCGCGCCCGCCACGCCGCTGGCCACCCTCTGGCTGGCCGACGTCGTGCGCCGTGCGGCCGTCGCGAACGGGGCGCCCGCCGAGATCTGCCAGGTCGTGACGGGCGACGCCGAGGTGGGGCGCACGTTGGTGACCGACCCGCGGGTCGGCGCGGTGTCGTTCACCGGCTCCGCGGCCGTCGGGCACCGGATCGCACGGGACGCGGCGCCGCGGAAGACGTTGCTGGAGCTGGGGTCCAACGCCGCGCTGGTCGTGGACGTGGACGCCGACCTCGACGCCGCGGCGGACGCCGTGCTGCGCGGCGGCTTCTACTTCAACGGCCAGGCCTGCATCGCCGTGCAGCGGATCCTGGTGTGCGAGCCGGTGGTGGACGCGTTCGTCGGGAAGCTCACCGCGCGCGTCGGCGAGCTGACCGTCGGGGATCCGCGGGACCCCGCCACCCGCGTCGCGCCGCTGATCAACCAGGCCGCCACCGACCGCGTGCTGGAGTGGCTCGCCGAGGCCGAGCAGGCCGGGGCGAAGGTGCTGCACGGCGGCCGGGTCGTGGACCGCACCGTCGAGCCGACGATCCTGCTCGACGTTCCCGAGACCGCGAACGCCTGGTGCGAGGAGATCTTCGCGCCGGTCGTGGCGATCCGCTCGGTGCCGGACCTGGAGAGCGCCCTGGAGGCGGTCAACCGCTCGCGGTACGGCCTGCACGCCAGCGTGTTCACCCGGTCCCTGGCCACGGCGTTCGCCGCGATCGAGGAGCTCGAGGTGGGCGGCGTCGTGATCAACGAGGTGCCCGGCTTCCGGTCGGACATCATGCCCTACGGCGGGGTGAAGGACTCCGGGATCGGCCGCGAGGGCCCGCGGTTCGCGATCGAGGAGCTGACCGTGACCCGGATGGCGATCATCCGGCCGTCCTGAGAGGACATCCAGTGAGCAACCCGGTGGACTACCAGAACCTGTTCCGGCTCGACGGCAGGCGCGCGCTGCTGATCGGCGCGGGCGGCATCGGCGGGGAGGCCGGGCTCGCGCTCGCCGCGCACGGCGCGCAGGTCGTCGCCGCGGACCGCGATCCCGCCGTCGCGAAGGCCACCGCCGAGGCCGTGTCCGGTGAGTCCCTCGAACTGGACATCACCGACCCCGAGGCGGTGGAGCGCGCCGCGGAGCAGCTCGGTGACCTCGACGTCGTCGTGCTCACCGCCGCGATGAACGTGCGCAAGCGGATCCTCGACTACACCCCGGAGGAGTTCGACCGGGTCGTGAACCTGAACCTGCGCGGCACGTTCTCCGTGTTCCGGGCGTTCGGCGCGCGGATGGTGGCGCGGGGGAGCGGCAGCATCATCGGCTTCTCGTCCATCCGCGGGCGGACCGTGGAGCCGGGGCAGTCCGTCTACGCCGCGACCAAGGCGGGGCTGGAGATGCTGGTGCGCACCGCCGCCGTCGAGTTCGGCGAGGCGGGGGTGCGGGTCAACGCGATCGCGCCCGGCGTCGTCGAGACCCCGCTGACCCAGCAGATCAAGAACGACCCGGGCTGGTACCAGGCGTACGCCACGAAGGGCGCGCTCGGCCGCTGGTCGAAGCCCTCGGAGCTGGCGGGGGCCGTGGTCTACCTGGCGTCGGACGCGTCGAGCTTCGTCACCGGCTCCACGCTCGCCGTGGACGGCGGGTGGACCGCCGTGGACGGCCGGTTCACGCCGCCCACCTGACAGACTGCTCACCGTGACCCTCCCGCAGACCCGCGCCTTCCAGAAGGTCGTGGACTACGTCGAACAGGCGATCGCGGGCGGCGAGCTCGCGCCCGGCGACCGGCTGCCCAGCGAGCGGGAGCTGGTGGAGCGCTTCGGGATCGCGCGGTCCTCGGTGCGCGAGGCGCTGCGTGTGCTGGAGAGCATGGAGCTGGTGCGCTCGCAGCCGCGGGACCCGCGCGGACCGCTGGTGCTGCCCGCGTCCACCGGCCCGATCCGCCGGACGCTGCAGATGCTCACCGCCACGAACGCGGTGAGCCTGCCCGAGCTCGTCCAGTTCCGGATGGTGGCCGACGCCGCGGCCAACCTGATGGCCGCCACCCGCCGCACGGACGCGCAGCTGCTCGGGCTGGAGCGGAACATGGCCCGGATGCGGGAGTCGATTCCGTTGGGCTACAGCGCCTTCAGCCGGCTCGACCTCGAGTTCCACGAGCTCATCGCGGTGGCGGGCGGGAACACGCTGGTACAGCTGTACGGGGACGTCACGCGCGAGTCGGTGCTCACGCTGATCCAGCAGACGATCCTCGACGCCGGCGACCGGGAGGCGCTGATGCGCCGCTCGGTCCGGCACCACGCCGCGGTCTACCAGGCGATCGCGGACCGCGACGGCCGCCTGGCGAGCCGCCTGGCCCGCGAGACGATGTACGCCTACTACGCGGACCACGTGGACGAGGCCGACCGGGCGATCATGGCCGACCTCGTCCGGGAGTGCGGCGGCACCGTGCCGTCCTGAGCCGTCGTGAGTGGCGATAGTCGCCATAGCAGCTATCGCCACTCACAGGGTGGCGACGGCGGGGCGCTTCAGCCCGAGGTGGTCGCGCAGGGTCGTGCCGGTGTACTCGCGGCGGAACAGGCCGCGGGCCTGCAGTTCCGGGACCACGAGGCGGGTGAAGTCGTCCACCGAGCCGGGGGCGAAGGCGGGCATGATCACGAACCCGTCCGCGCCGCCCGCCGAGTACCAGCGCTCCATCTCGTCCGCGACGGTCTTCGGGGAACCGACCAGCATCGGGAAGGACAGGCTCGCCGCGTACTCCACGGCCAGCTCGCCCAGGGTGATCCCGCGCTCGATGGCGTGCCCGATGACGTAGTCGAAGCGGCCCTTCGAGCCACGGAGCTCGGAGCGGACGTCGGGTACCGGAGCGTCGACCGGGTGTTTCGCCAGGTCGTAGTTCATCGAGGCCGACATGAACGTCAGCCCGGCGACCGGGTGCACCAGCGAGCGCAGTTCCTCCTCCAGCGCACGGGCCTCGGAGTCGGTGTCGGCGACGATCGGCATGATCCCCGGCAGGAACATCCGGGCCACGTGGAACGGCTCGGAGTAGGTCGTCGACGCCGTCGCGGCCAGCCCGATGCGGGAGGTCGCCCCGGCGAGGGCGGTGAGCAGCACGACCGGGTCCCGGTGCACGTTCACCCGGGTGCGGAGGACCTCGTCCGGGGTCCCGCCGTAGACGTCGTCCACGGCGAGCTTGTCCGCGAGGAACGCCAGGTCGAAGCAGGCCTCCTCCGCGCTCCGCGCCAGCCGCCGGAACAGTTCGACGTTGGCGCCGGTGTCCATTCCCGAGCGGGGGTGCCGCCAGCCTCCGGCGTGCACCCCCGACTCGGACAGGTAGAGCGCGAGGTGCATCAGGAGGTCGCGCCCACCGCGGACAGGTCCTGGACGGCCTCGGACACCTCGACCTTCTTGCGCAGCACGCCGAACGCCTCGTAGTTGTCCGCGACCGTCTGGATCTCGCCGACCAGCGCCTGGTCGAGCGGGACCAGGGAGCGGTTGGCGCGCTGCGACATCAGGTCCGCGACGGCGGCGGGCCGCTGGGTCAGCTTCGTGTAGATCGCGGCGTTCTCGGCCGGGTGGTCGGCGGCCCACTGCACGGCCTGGCCGTAGCGGGAGATGAAGTCCTGCATGGCCTGCTTCTTGCCGGCGTCCTCGATCGCGTCGGTGTTGGCGTCGAGGAAGGTCAGGCCGGGGGCGAGCCCGTCCGGCCCGCGCAGCACGCGCGCGCCCTGCTCCTGCTCGGCGACCGCGGTGTACGGGTCCCAGGTCGACCAGGCGTCGATCGCGCCCGACGACATCGCCGCGGCGGCGTCGACCGGCTGCAGGAACGAGATGGTGACGTCGGAGTCCGTCAGCCCGGCCTCCTTCAGCGCCTGCAGCAGCAGGTAGTGGCCGACCGAGCCCTGCGTGGTCGGGGACACCGTCTTGCCCTTGAGGTCCGCCACGCTCTGGATCGGCGAGTCCTTCGGCACGATGACGGACAGGCCGTACTGCTGCGGGACCCTGGTCGCCGCGACGATCTTGATGTCGTCCGTGGACGAGAGCGCGGTCAGGGTCGGTGCGTCGCCGGCCACGCCGATGTCGACGGCCTTGCCGCGCAGCGCCTCCAGGACCGGGGCGGCCGCGGGGAACTGGGCCCACTCGACCTTGTAGGGCGCGCCCTGCAGCGCGCCGGAGGCCTCGACCAGCGCCTGCTGGATCCCGGCCTGGTCACCGACCTTGAGGGTGACGGTGGACAGGTCCACCGGCCCGTCGCCCGCGGCGGAGCCGCCGGAGCCACAGGCCGCCAGCGCCAGGGTGGCGGTGGCCAGTACAGCGGTGAGCAGACGCTTCACGAAGGGTTCTCTTTCAGGGGGTAGAGGGCGGGGAGGTTCACGACGATCCCCTCCTGGGTGCTGCGGGAGATGACGACCACGGCCGGGTTCTCCGGGTCCGGGTTCTCCTCGCGGTGGGGGACGAACGGCGGCACGAAGATGTAGTCGCCGGGCTCGGTCTGCAGGGCGACCTCGCCGGTGCCGTCGTGGAAGACGAACCGCGGGTTCCCGCTGACGATGTAGATCGACGTCTCGGCCTCGCCGTGGTGGTGGTCGCCGGAGTTGGTGGCCGGCGCGACGTGCGTCTCGCCGGTCCAGAGCTTCTCCGAGCCCACGGTCTTGCCGCTGACCGCCTCGCGGCGGGTCATGCCCGAGGTCTGCATCGTGTCGCCGGTCAGGTCGGCGTTCTTGATCAGGTGCACCCGGGCGCGGTCGGGCAGCTGGGCCTGGGCCGCGGTGAAGTCGGGGTGGAACGCGGTGTTGTCGAGCTCAGCCATGGTTGCTCCCGGTGGTCAGTTCGAGGACGGAACGCTCCTCGAGATACTCGCGCACGGTGCGCTCGAGGTCGCCCCACGGTGCGCCGGCCGGAACGGTGGCGATGGCGCCCTCGGTGGCCCGGACCACGTCCGCGAGGGTGACCTCCGCGGCGTCCCGCGCCAGCTGGTAGCCGCCCTCGCACCCACGCCGGCTGGTCACCAGGCCCGCCCTGCGGAGCTGGATCATGATGTTCACCAGCGAGTTCAGCGGGATCTCGCGGGTGCGCGCGATGTGCTCGCAGCGGACCGGGCCGGCGTCGTCCACGATCAGCTCGGCGATGGCGCGCAGGGCGTAGTCCAGCCGCGCCGAGACGTGCAGCGGCGCGGCCCTGCGGGACCGGGTCACCTCGGGCCCGGCGGTCTCGACGAACCCGGCACCCTTCGCGACCCCCTCCAGGAAGGTGATCACGCGGGCGGCGACGATCCGGTGGAACTGGTCGTTGAGCACGTCGTGCACCCCGTCCCGAACGACCGCGACGTCCGGCGTCAGCGCGCGCACGGCCTCGACCGGGGCGACCGGGTCGGCCTCGCCGTGCAGCACCAGGGTCGGCAGGTCCGGCAGCGTCTCCGGGTGCTCCGGGAGATCACCGGTCAGCTCGCCCCAGTGGAAGTCCGGGTCGGCGTCGAGGACCTGCCGGTGGACCGGGCAGGCGGTGCGGGCGGCGATCTCGGCCTCCTGGTCCGCGGGGACGTCCCCGTCGCCCAGCGGGAGGGCCGCGAGGACGAGGGCGTCCGGCGCGTGCCCGGTGTCCGATCCCCGGGCCGCGATGCTCCAGGCGCGCAGGGCGCCGGAGTCGGAGCCGAGCAGGACCCGGGCCCCCTCGCCCTCGGCGAGCGCGGCGGTGACCTCGGCGTCCGTCGCGTCCGCGTGCGGGACGACGACGGTGTACCCGTCGAAGGCCAGGCGCTTGCCGAGGCGCGCGTAGACGCCGGGGTTCTCGCCGCGGCCGACGAGGACCACGACGGTCCCGCGGGCCGCGGCGGCGGGGGTGAAGACGGTGGGGGCAGGAGCGGCGGTGGTCACGCGGGCACCTTCTGCGAACGGCGGGCCACCTCGGCCCGGACCAGGGGGAGCAGGTCGCGGCCGTAGGCGGCCGCGTCGGAGACGGGGTCGTAGCCGCGGATCAGCAGCGTGGTCACGCCGATGTCGACGTAGTCGAGCAGCGCCTGCGCCACGGTCTCGGGGGTGCCGACGAGCGCGGTCGAGTTGCCCGCCGCGCCGGACGCCGCCGCGGTGGCGGTCCACAGGCAGCGGTCGTGGAGCTCGCCCTTCTCGGCGGCGGCGAGCAGCCGCTGCGAGCCCACGTTCGTCGGGCCACCGCGTTCCCGCATCCGGGTGCCGGTGAACGAGCCGTGCCCGCCCTTCGCGGCCACGATCTGGTCGCGGATGGCGTGGGCGCGCTCCCAGGCCTGCTCCTCGGTGGCGCCGAGGATCGGGCGGAAGGAGACGCTGATCCGGGGGAGCTCGGTGCGGCCGGCCGCGCGGGCGGCGGCGTGCACTCGTCCGATCTGCTCGGCGGTCTCGGCGAGTGGCTCGCCCCAGAGCGCGAAGACGTCCGCGTGCTTGCCGCCGACCCGGTAGGCGGCCTCCGACGAGCCGCCGAAGAAGATCGGGATCCGGCTGCTCAGCGGGCGGATCTCCTGCTGCACACCGGCCACCCGGTAGTGCTCGTCGGAGAAGTCGAACGCCTCGGGCTCGTACCAGGCGCGACGCACCACGTCGAGGTAGGAGTCCGTGCGGGCGTAGCGCTGCTCCTTGTCGAGCCAGTCGCCGTCCCGGCGCTGGTCGACGTCGCTGTCGCCGGAGATCACGTGCATCGCGACCCGGCCGCCGCCGGAGAAGTGGTCCAGCGTGGCGTACTGCCGGGCGGCGAGCGTGGGAGCGGTGAAGCCCGGGCGGTGCGCGACCAGGAAGCCCAGCCGCTCGGAGTGCGCGGCGCCGTACGCGGCGACCTGCAGCCCGTCCGGGGTGGACGACGAGTGGCCGACCAGCACCTTGTCGAAGCCGCCCTCCTCGTGGGCGGACACGAAGCGGCGCACCGTGTCCCGGTCCACGACCGGACCGGCGGCGGGGTGGATCTCCGAGACCTCCTGGGTCCCGATCATGCCGATGAACTCGACCGTCATGGTCGTCCTCCTGAAGTACGGATCGAGTCAGTGCACGCCGAGGCGCGCGAGCAGTTCGCCGCGCAGGCGCTGGAACTCGGGATCGGTGACGTCGCGGGGCCGGTCGATCTCGACGGGGGCGTCGTAGCCGATCTTCCCGTCCTGCATGACCAGCACGCGGTCGGCCAGCGCGAGGGCCTCCTCGACGTCGTGCGTGACGAGCAGGACCGCGCAGCCGTGCCGCTGCCACACCTCGTCCACCAGCCCGCGGGCGGTGATCCGGGTGAGCGCGTCGAGCGCGGAGAAGGGCTCGTCGAGCAGCAGCAGGTCCGGCTCGCGGACCAGGGCGCGGGCCAGCGCGGCGCGCTGCGCCTCGCCGCCGGAGAGGACCTTCGGCCACACGTCGACCCGGTGGGCGAGGCCCACCTCGGTCAGCGCGGCGACGGCGCGCTCCTTGTCGGGCTTGCCGGGCAGGCCGAGGACGACGTTGCGCCACACCTTCTTCCACGGCATCAGCCGCGGGGCCTGGAAGCCGACGGCCCGCTTGCGGGGCACCGTGACCTCGCCGGAGACGTCCCGGTCCAGGTCCGCGAGGATCCGCAGCAGGGTGGACTTGCCGCAGCCCGAGGCGCCGAGCAGCGCCACGAACTGCCCGGGCGCGATGTCCAGGTCGAGGTTCTCGATCACCGCGCGCTCCCCGAACCGCCGGGTCAGCCCGCGGACCGAGACCGCGGTGTTCCCCGCTCGTGTCGTCACCGTCCGCTGAACGCCGGTCGCCACGACAGCAGCCCCCTCTCGAGACCACGCACGATCATGTCCGCGACCAGGCCGAGGATCGCGTAGAGCACGAGGCAGACGATGATCACGTCCGTCGCGAAGAACTCGCGGGCCTTGTTCATCTCGTAGCCGATGCCGGACGTCGCGTTGATCGTCTCGCCGAAGACCAGCGCCAGCCAGGCGGTGCCCAGCGCGTAGCGCAGGCCGATCAGGAACTGCGGCATCGCCGACGGCAGGATCACGTGCCGGACCTGGCCGAACCAGCCGAGGCCGAGCGTCCGGGCGGCCTCGATCAGCGAGGAGTCGACGTTGCGGATGCCGCCGTACAGGTTCATGTACAGCGGGAAGGTCACCGCGAGCCCGACCAGGATGATCTTGGGCTCCTCGTTGATCCCGAACCAGATGATGAGCAGCGGGATGAGTCCGATCACCGGCACCGTGCGGAGCATCTGCATGGGCGCGTCGATGATGTCCTCGCCCCGGCGGAACAGCCCGGCGAGCGTGGCCAGCACGACGGCGGCGACGAGGCCGACACCGAGGCCGGCGAGCACCCGGACCACCGAGGTGATCACGGCGCTCTGCAGCGAGCCGTCCTCCCACATGCCCGCGGCGGTCTGCACGACGGTCAGCGGCGAGGCGAGGGTGTCGTCCTCGAGGATCCCGACGCTCGACAGCACCTGCCAGAGCACCACGAGGACGAGGGGCGAGACGGTCTTGAGGACCCAGCGCGGGACGCGGCCGGGCCTGCGGTCGGCCTCGGAGACGAGGGTGACGGTGTCCACCGGGGTCCGCTCGGCGGACGGCGGCGGTTGCACGCGCGTCCGTTCCGGGGTCGTGGTCATGGGTGTCCCTACGGGGGCGAACGGGCACCCGGGAGCCAGAACACGCCGGGCGCCCTGGATGGATCGCCGCCCGGCGGTGTCGGTGGGGCGGCGCGGTCCGACGAGGGCGTCAGCGCGGACAGAGGGCCGACGCCACCCGCTGGAGGTCGATGTGACCCCGCGTGGTGAGGAACGTCGTGCCGGTCATGACTTCGACGGTAACCCGGTCGGGGCCGATACCCAACCTGAGAGGTTGGGATTGCGAAGCCGGTCACAACAGACGTTCTGCCTGGTGGGACGGCGTCCGATCGGTCCGGACATTACGCGGCCGCGCGGCCTCCCCGAGGGCCGGGCCCAGGAGCGCTCCGCGGTGCAGGGGCTGCGGGTGACCGCGCGGAGTGGTCCCGCACGGTCACCCGGACGGGGTCAGACCTCCGGGACGGCGTCGAGGGTGGCGTCGGCGTCCAGGTCCAGTTCCCGCCGCAGGATCTGGGCGGGGACGGAGACGCTGGTGCGCGGGCGCCGCATCGGCGTGCGCAGGGCGATCGTGAGCTCGTGTGCGAGGTCGTAGCCGTAGTCGCTGTGCGGATCCTGATCGCCCGACATCGTCGTCTCCTTGCTGCCGCCGGGATCGTGCTGACGCTCCGTCACGGGCCGTGCCCGTTGGGTGCACGAGAATCATCGCCCGGTCGGTCATCCCACGGCAAGGAAAGTCCACCGACCGGAGTCGACTCTCCACGGTCGGGGGACGGGCGGTGGCGTGTCCGGGATCTGCAGTGTTGTGAGGACAAAGTCTTGACAGCTCGGCGCGGGATACCGACCATTGGTCGCTGTTGGAGCGCTCCAACCCGCGCTCCGCCGGCTGACGACGAGGTGGTCGACGACATGGGCAGGGAACGGCTCGAGCGCTACGACCTGGCCGGCCCGGAGAACCGGGCCGCGGTGGAGGCCGGGCTCGCCGGCGCCACGTGGTTCCGCAGCGCCGTCCCGCGCAAGCGGATGAAGGAGCTGATGCGCCGCACGGACGGCCCGGCCATCCGTGACACCGCGATCTGGATCGGGCTCATGGTCGTGTGCGCCGGAGCCGGCATCGCGCTCTGGGGCACCTGGTGGGCGGTGCCGTTCTTCCTGGTCTACGGCGTGCTCTACGGCTCGGCCTCGGACTCCCGCTGGCACGAGGCCGGGCACGGGACGGCCTTCAAGACCCGCTGGCTCGACGAGGCGGTCTACCAGCTCGCGTCGTTCATGATGATGCGCGACCCCACCACCTGGCGGTGGAGCCACACCCGCCACCACACCGACACCCTGATCGTGGGGCGCGACCCCGAGATCCAGGCGATGCGGCCCGCACGGCTCGCGAAGCTGCTGGCCAACTTCGTCGGGCTCGTCGACGTCCCGCTGGCCTTCCGGACGATGGCGATCCACGCCGCCGGGCGGCTCACGGCGGAGGAGGCGGACTACGTCCCCGAGTCCGAGCGCCCGAAGGTGTACCGCACGGCGCGGATCTCGCTGGCCGTCTACGCCGTGACGATCGCCGCCGCGATCGGCTTCGGCACCTGGCTGCCCGTCGTCCTGATCGGCGGCCCGCGGATCTACGGCACCTTCATGCACATCGTCTACGGGCTGACCCAGCACGCCGGCATGGGCGAGAACGTGCTGGACCACCGGCTCAACACCCGCACCGTGCGGATGTGCCGGGTCAACCGCTTCCTCTACTGGAACATGAACTTCCACGTGGAGCACCACATGTTCCCGATGGTCCCGTACCACCGGCTGCCGGAGCTGCACGAGGAGATCAAGCACGACTGCGCGCCCGTCTACCCGTCGCTGTGGGCCGCGTACAAGGAGATCGTCCCCGCGGTCCTGCGGCAGATGAAGGACCAGGACCACCACGTGAAGCGCGAGCTCCTGCCCGGTGCGACGCCCTTCCACATCCCGAACGAGCTGACCGACGGCCGGGCGCGCCCGCTCGCCGCCGCCGCGTCCGACCCGACCGCCGCCTGACCCACCCCAGGAGACCCCGCATGACCCAGTGGATCGCCGCCTGCGAGACCGACGACGTCGACCCCGAGGACGTCATCCCGTTCGAGCACGCCGGCAACGCCTACGCCGTCTACCGCTCGCCCGACGACGCCTTCTTCGCCACCGACGGCTACTGCACCCACGAGCGCGAGCTGCTGTGCGACGGGCTCGTGCTCGGCGGCACGATCGAGTGCCCCAAGCACAACGGCCGCTTCGACTACACCAGCGGCAAGGCCCTCGGCGCCCCGGTGCTGGTCGACGTGCGCACCTACGCGACGAAGGTCGAGGACGGCACCGTCTACATCGAGGTCCCGTGACCGGGCCGGGCGGTGTGGTGGTCGTCGGCGCCGGCGAGTGCGGCACCGGGGCGGCACTGGCCCTGCGTGAGGAGGGGTACGCGGAGCCGGTCACACTCGTCGGCGGCGAGCCCGGGCACCCGTACGAGCGCCCGCCGCTGTCGAAGGCGGTGCTGTCCGGCGCCGCGGGCCTCACCCCGCTGTGCACGCCGGAGCGGCTCGCCGACGCCGGCGTCACCCACCTCGCCGGGGTCGCGGCGACGGCCCTCGACGTCCGCGCGCACGAGCTCACCCTCGCCGACGGCCGGGTGCTCGGCTACGAGCGCCTGCTCCTCGCGACCGGCGCCCGGGCCCGCCCGCTGCCCGGCGCGCACGTGCTGCGCAGCCACGCCGACGCCGTCGCGCTGCGGGAGCGGCTCGTGCCGGGGACCCGCGTCGGGATCGTCGGTGGCGGGTTCATCGGCCTCGAGGTGGCGGCGACGGCGGCGGGTCTCGGCTGTGCCGTGACCGTCGTCGAGGCGGCGCCGCGGCTGATGGGGCGGGCGGTGCCCGAACGCCTCGCCGCCCGGGCCGCCGCGCGGCACACCGAGGCCGGGGTCGACGTCCGGTGCGGGACCGCGGTCGCGCGCCTCGAGCCGGGCCGGATCGTCCTCGGTGACGGAGGTGCGGTCGAGGTCGACGTCGTCGTGGCCGGGATCGGCTCGGCACCGGAGACCGCGCTGGCCGAGGCCGCCGGGATCGCCGTCGAGAACGGGATCGTGGTCGACGGGAGCTTCGCCACCTCGGCGCCGGACGTGTTCGCGGCGGGGGACTGCTGCTCCTTCCCGCACCCGCTCTACGACGACCTCCGCCTGCGGCTCGAGTCGTGGCGCGCGGCGCAGGAGCAGGGCGCGCACGCCGCCCGGGCGCTGCTCGGGGCGGCCGAGCCCTATGCGGCGGTGCCGTGGTTCTGGAGCGACCAGTACGACCTCTCCCTGCAGGTCGCGGGTCTGCCCGCGGTCACGACCGAGGAGGTGGTCCGCGTCCGCCCGGACGGCGCCGAGCTGTGGTTCGGCCTCGACGCCGGCCGCCTGGTGGCCGTCGCCGGGATCGGGGTGGGCACCGCCGTCGCCAAGGACGTCCGCATCGGCGAGATGCTGATCGCCCGCCGGGCCACCCCGGACCCCGCGGCCCTGGCGGACCCGGGGGTGGCGCTCAAGCCGCTGCTCCGCGCGCCGTCCGCCCGTCGGGTGAGGTCCGGCGCGATAGCGTGACGACGGCGTGACGACGCCGCCGTCCCGGGAGGCACGTGTGGGGATCCGCGAGACCGGCCGGCCGACCCTGGAGACGGTCGCCGCCCGGGCGGGCGTGTCGAAGTCGCTGGTGTCGCTCGTGCTGCGGGACTCGCCGAAGGTGAGCCCGGCCCGCCGGGAGGCGGTGCTCGCCGCGATCGCCGAGCTCGGGTACCGGCCCAACGCCGCGGCCCGGCGGCTGGCCGAGCGCCGCTCGCACAGCGTCGGCGTGCTGCTCAACGACCTGCACCAGCCGTGGTTCGCCGACGTGCTCGACGGGGTCGGGCCGGTGCTGCACGCCGAGGGCAAGCACATGCTGCTCGGCGACGGCCGGCTCGACCGGATGATGGACGACACGCTGACCTGGTCGTTCCTCGAGCTCGGCGTCGACGGGCTGATCGTCGCCGGTTCCGGTCCGCCCTCGGCCGCGCTGGTCGACGTGGCCCGGCGGATCCCGACCGTGGCCGTCGGCGGACGGGACCTGGACCGCTACGGCGACCTGCCGACCGTCGACGTCGTGGCGTACGACGACCACGCCGGCGCGGCCCTCGCCGTCGGGCACCTCGCCGGCCTGGGGCACCGCCGGATCGCGCACCTCGCCGGGCCGCCCGGCAGCGCGGGGCGGGACCGGGCGGAGGGGTACGAGAAGGCGATGCGGGCCGCGGGGCTGGGCGCCGAGGTCCGGGTCACGGCGAGCGACGTGAGCGAGGAGAGCGCCCGCCGCGCCGCGCTCGAGCTGCTGCGCGGGCCGGACCGGCCCACCGCCGTCTTCGCCTACAACGACATGGTCGCCATGGGCGTGTCCTCGGCGGCCATCCGGCTGGGGCTGCGCGTGCCGGGGGACGTCTCGCTCGTCGGCTTCGACAACTCCGGGCTGGCCCGGCTCCCCGCCGTGTGGCTGACCAGCGTCGACGGCGCGGGCGAGCACATCGGCGCGCAGGCCGCACGGATGCTGCTGACGCGGATGGCCGACCCCGGGCGGGAGCGCGAGGTGCGGCTGGTCGCGCCGACGCTGGAGGTGCGCGGCTCGACCGGTCCGCCGGCGGGGGTGTCCGCGGGCCCGGGCGCGCTCTAGGGTGTTCTTGTAGAGCGTTCGTTCAGTTCGGGCGCAGGCGAGAGCGCAGTGGGAGGAAACGTGTCGGACGAGGTCCTCGTCGAGCGTCGCGGTGCGGTGCAGGTCATCACGATCAACCGGCCGGAGGCGAAGAACGCGCTGAACCTCGGGGTGGCGCAGGGGATCGCGGCCGCGGTCGACGAGCTCGACGCGTCGGACGAGCTGCGGGTCGGCGTGCTCACCGGCGCCGGCGGCGTGTTCTCCGCGGGCATGGACCTCAAGGCGTTCCTGCGCGGGGAGAGCCCCTCGATCGAGGGCCGCGGGCTGTGCGGGATCACCCAGGCCCCGCCGCGGAAGCCGCTGATCGGCGCCGTCGAGGGGTGGGCGCTGGCGGGCGGGTTCGAGCTGCTGCTGGCGTGCGACCTCGTGGTCGCCGCGAAGACCGCGCGGTTCGGGGTGCCCGAGGTGAAGCGCTCGCTGGTCGCCGCGGGTGGCGCCGCGCTCCACCTGCCGCGGCGGCTGCCGCCGGCCATCGCGCTGGAGCTGCTGCTCACCGGCGACCCGATCTCCGCGGAGCGGGCCGCCGAGGTGGGCCTGGTCAACCGGGTGACCGACGAGGGCGGGGCGCTCGACGGGGCGGTCGCGCTCGGCGAGACCATCGCGGCGAACGGCCCGCTCGCCGTGGCCGCGACCAAGCAGGTCGCGCAGCAGACCGTGGACTGGACGCTCGCCGACATGTGGGCGAAGCAGGAGCCGATCATCCGCCCGGTGTTCTCCTCGGAGGACGCGAAGGAGGGCGCCACGGCGTTCGCCGAGAAGCGCGCGCCGGTGTGGAAGGGCCGCTGATCCGGCGCTGATCCGGCCGCTGACCAGGGCGTGAACGAACGGGGCGTTCGCTCGTACCTGGTGAGCGAGAGCGCCGTTCGCGTCGCCCGGGCGGCGTGGCGCGGGCCACCGACACGGTTTCGCCGGGTGCCCGACGGGAACACCTCCCCGTCGGACACCCGTCGAGAGGAGACTCCCCGTGACCGGCTTCTTCGGGCCCGGATCAGGCTTCCCGCACATGGGTCCCGGCGATCCGCGGGGCCCCGTGCACCGGATCGACCTGACGCGCCTCATGAGCCAGGGCGCGAAGGAGATCATGGCCGCCGCGGCCCAGGAGGCGATCGACCGCGGCGACGCCGACCTCGATGCCACGCACCTGCTGCTCGCCAGCACCCGCTTCGAGCCGACCCGCAAGTGGCTCGCGCGGGCGGGCGCCGACCCCGACACCGTCGCCCGCGCGCTGGAGGAGGGGCTGCCCCGCGGCGAGCAGACCGGCCGCGCACCGGCGCTCACCCCGGCCGCGAAGCGCGCGCTGCTCGACGGTCACCAGATCTCCCGGTCCTTCGGGTCCACCTACATCGGGCCCGAGCACCTGCTGCTCGCGCTGGCCGCGAACGAGGAGTCCGCGGCCGGGCGGCTGCTGGCCGAGGCCCGGTTCGCGCCGAACCACCCCACACAGGCCCGGCCCGGCACGCCGGCACCCGACGCGCCCGCGAACTCGTCGACCCCGACGCTGGACCAGTACGGCCAGGACCTCACCCAGGCCGCCCGCAACGGCCGGCTCGACCCGGTCATCGGCCGGGCGGACGAGATCGAGCAGACCATCGAGGTCCTCTCGCGGCGCACGAAGAACAACCCCGTGCTGATCGGCGAGGCCGGCGTCGGCAAGACCGCCGTGGTCGAGGGCATCGCGCAGCGGATCGCCGACGGCGAGGTCCCCGACACCCTGCAGGGGCGGCGCGTCGTGCAGCTCGACCTCTCCGGCGTGGTCGCCGGCACGCGCTACCGCGGCGACTTCGAGGAGCGGATGCGCTCGGTCATCGAGGAGATCCGCGCCAACTCCCGCGAGCTGATCGTCTTCATCGACGAGCTGCACACCACGGTCGGGGCGGGGACCGGCGGCGGGGGCGACGGCGGCGGGTCCATGGACGCCGGCAACCTGCTCAAGCCCGCGCTCGCCCGCGGCGAGCTGCACGTCATCGGCGCCACGACGCTCGACGAGTACCGCCGCTACATCGAGTCCGACGCCGCGCTGGCCCGCCGGTTCCAGGCCGTGTACGTGCCGGAGCCGTCCGTCGAGGACACCTACGCCATCCTCTGCGGCCTGCGGGACCGGTACGAGGCCCACCACCAGGTCCGCTACACCGAGGAGGCACTGAAGGGCGCCGCCGAGCTCTCGGACCGCTACATCACCGACCGGTTCCTGCCGGACAAGGCGATCGACCTGGTCGACCAGGCCGGGGCCCGCGTGCGGCTGCGCACCCGGACGCCGAGCGTCGACCGTCGCGACCTGGAGCAGCGCCTGGAGCAGCTGACCCGGGACAAGGACCAGGCCGTGGCCGACGAGCAGTTCGAGCGCGCCGGCGAGCTGCGCGACGAGATCGCCGAGGTGCGCGGCCAGATCGCGGCCAGCCGGGGCAGCGGCCCGGGCGGGGTGCCCGAGGTCGGCGTCGAGGACATCGCCGAGGTCATCTCCCGCTCCACCGGGATCCCGGTCGCGCAGCTCACCGAGTCCGAGCGCACGCGGCTGCTGCGCCTGGAGGAGGAGCTGCACCAGCGCGTCGTCGGGCAGGACGAGGCCGTGCAGGCGGTCGCCGAGGCGATCCGTCGCTCGCGCACCGGGCTGGGCGACCCCGACCGGCCCGTCGGCAGCTTCCTGTTCCTCGGCCCGACCGGCGTCGGCAAGACCGAGCTGGCCAAGGCGCTCGCCGTCGCGCTGTTCGGCGAGGAGGACCGGATGGTCCGCCTCGACATGAGCGAGTACGGCGAGCGGCACACCGTCGCGCGGATGGTCGGCGCGCCCCCCGGGTACGTCGGCTACGGCGAGTCGGGCGAGCTCACCGAGGCCGTCCGCCGCCGCCCGTACTCGGTGCTGCTGCTCGACGAGATCGAGAAGGCCCACCCGGACGTCTTCAACACGCTGCTGCAGGTCCTCGACGACGGCCGGCTCACGGACGGCCAGGGCCGCACGGTCGACTTCCGCAACACGGTGATCATCATGACCTCGAACGTCGGGTCGGAGCTGATCACCAGCCGCGGGGCGACGCTGGGCTTCGGCTCCACGGCCGAGCGGACCTCGGACGCGCCGGAGGACGCGGTGCTGCGGGAGCGGCTGATGCCGCGGCTGCGCGAGGTCTTCCGGCCGGAGTTCCTCAACCGGATCGACGAGACCATCGTCTTCCGCCGGCTCGAGCCCGAGCAGCTCGAGGAGATCACCGGGCACCTGCTGCACGAGGTGGAGGAGCGGCTGTCGGAGCGGCACATCGCACTCGACGTCGACGCCGAGGCCGTCCGCTGGCTCTCCGAGCACGGCTACCAGCCGGAGTTCGGCGCCCGGCCGCTGCGCCGCACCATCCGCCGTGAGCTGGAGAACCGGCTCGCCGGGCTGCTGCTCGCCGAGGAGATCGACGAGGGCGCGCGGGTGCGCGTCGGGGTCAAGGACGACCGCCTCGACCTCGCGGTCGCCAAGGAACCGCAGCCGACGGGGTGAAGCCGGTGAACGGCGCTCTCGCTCACACCTACTGGACGAAGGTGCCGTTCGCTCCGGGTCGGCGGGCGTAGCGGGCGATCAGCAGCGGTGCGGCCACGGCCAGTACCGCCGACGCCACCAGGGTGACGCGGAAGATCGCGGGGAAGGCGCCCGCGTCGGCCGCCGGGCCGGCCACGGCGGTGCCGGCCGCGCTGCCGAGGAACAGGGTCGCGGCGAACAGCGCGATCGTGGTCGCGCGCTCCTGCGGCACCACCGACGTCGCCCAGTTCTGCAGGGTCGAGTGGAGGAAGGCCCAGGCGCCACCGAGCAACAGGCCGCCCACGACCGCCGTCGGGAGGGTGACCGCGGCCGCCGGAACCCCCCATCCGGCGATCAGCAGGATGCCGCCGACGGTGGCGAGCGCCGTCGTCGACAAGCGGCCGACGAGCGGGCGCACCGAGCGCGAGAACAGCACGACGCCCACGCCGTAGCCCGCTGCCGCGACGCCGGAGACCGTCGGCGAGAAGCCGAGCGACTCGATCGCGGGCGCGACGTAGGTGAGCACGCCGATCACCAGGGCGCCCTCGCCGAACACCAGGACCAGCACGACGAGGGCCCAGCGCTCGCGCAGCACCGTGCGCAGCGCCTGCAGCGGGCCGGAGGGGACCTTGCGCGGCGGCTCGGGCAGCCGCCGCAGCACGACACCGAGCGTCAGCGCGACCGTCGCGGTGACCGCCAGCACCACGCGCCAGCCGGCCCAGTCCCCCAGGGCCCCGGCCCCGGCCGTCGCGACGGCGACGCCGAACGACGTCGCCGCGGCCAGGTCGACCAGCGCCCGCTGCCGGATCGACGTCGGCCAGGTGTCGCCGACGTAGACCAGCCCCGCCGGGTTGACCGCGCCGAAACAGCCGCCCGTGATCGTCCGCAGCAGGGCCAGCACCAGCACCGAGGGCGCGAACGCCGAGGCGACGCCGGCGATCCCGGCGATCACGAGCGCGATCCGCATGACCCGGACCAGGCCGATCCGGTCGCCGAGCATGCCCCACACCGGCTGCAGCAGGCCGTAGGCCAGGAAGTACGCCGACGCGACCGCCGCGGACTGGGCCAGCGACGCGCCCAGCTCGGTGCCGATCGCCAGCAGCAGCGGGGAGATGGCGAACCGGTCCAGGCTGCTGGTCGCGACCGCGGCCTGCAGCAGCCGCAGCGCGCCGCGGCCGCCGGGAGGTTCCGTGGTCGCGCTCATCCCAGCCAGGCGTACGCGGTCTGCCGCGAGATCCCGAGGGCCTTGGCCATGGGGCTGATCTCCAGGCCGCGCTCGCGACCCTCGAGCAGCAGCCGCCGCTGCTCGGCGCGCAGCTCCTCCATCCGCGCGGCGACGTCGCTCATCTCGGCGAGCAGGGCCTGCGCCTCGTCGCCCGCGCCCGCGCGGGAGCGGCCGGCGCCGGGGCGCGGGAAGGCGCGGACCTCGTCGGCGGACCAGCGGCGGGGGCCGTCCCCGGCGAGCGCGGCGGGCGCCTGGCCGCGGGAGACGTAGCTCGCCCAGGTCCCGGGCCGCACGCCCCACGCCTCCGCGCACTGCGCGGCCGTCCAGGTCTCCACCCCCGCGATCCTAGGTTCCGCGGTCAGTGCCCGTGGCCGTGGCCGTTCCCGGTGTCGTGGTCGTGCCCGGGCGCGCGGCCGGCGAGGGCGGCGGCCCGCGCGCCGACGTCGTCGGACAGGGCGAGGACGTCCTCGAGCGCGCCGAGCCAGTGCGTGTAGTAGCTCCACCCGCCCTCCGGCGCCGCCTCCCAGGCCGCGATCCGCGTGATCAACGCCTGCTGGAAGTCCGGCCAGGCGAAGGCGCCGGCCTCGTACAGCGCCACCGCCATCCCGAAGGCCCGCGACTCCCAGGGGGCGGTGAACAGCAGCTCGCCGTTCGCGCGCGGGGGAGCGGCGGGGCCGTCGACGGCCAGCGGGGCGGTCACGGTGCGGCGACCTTCGCCACGCCGACCATCGCGTCCCGGGTGACCAGGGCCGCGAGCTCCTCCTCGGTGAGGTCGTCGGTGCCGGCGGGGCGTTCGGGCAGGACCAGCCAGCGCACCTCGGCGCTGGAGTCGTGGACCTCGATCGCGACCTCCGGCGGCAGCTCCAGGCCCATCTCGGCCAGCACCGCCCGCGGCTCGCGCACCACCCGGGCACGGTAGGCCGGGTCCTTGTACCAGGAGGGCGGCAGCCCGAGGACCGGCCAGGGGTAGCAGGAGCACAGCGTGCAGACGACCACGTGGTGCAGCACGGGTGTGTTCTCGACGACCACGATGTGCTCGCCGTTCGCCCCGCCGCCCCAGGCGACCTCCTTGACCGCCGGGGTGGCGTCGGCCAGCAGGCGCGCCTTGTACTCCGGGTCGACCCACGCCCGCGCGACGACCCGGGCCCCGTTGAGGGGGCCGACGTCGGACTCGTACCTGGCCACGAACCCGTCGATCACGTCGGTCCGCACCAGGCCGCGCTCGGTGAGCAGCTGCTCCAGGGCTTCGGCGCGGAGGGCGGGGGAGGTCGGGTCGGTCACGCGCGCTCCAGGTAGGTCTCGAACAGCTCGAGGGTCACGACGACGTCGTCCCCGTCGCCCCACAGCTCGCGGGCGGAGAACCGGACGGTGTAGACGTGCTGCGGGTTCTCGCCCGCGAACACCGCGTGGGTGTCGGGCAGGACGTGCGCGGGCTGCACCCGCGCGACGGTCCCGACGCGGCCGCGGGCGTACCCGGGCAGCCGGGCGCCCTTCCGTGCGCGGACCCGGTCGCCGACCGCGTACTCCGGCGCGGCCTCGACCTCGCGCAACGAGCCCGGGGCGGTCGGCGAGTAGTCGGGCTTCGCGGGCTCGGCAGGGTCAGGCGGCTCCTCGACGGTCTCGCCGGCCAGCCGCCGGGCCCGCGCATCGACCGCGCCGGGCGCGAGGACCGCGGAGGCCACGAGCATGGCCTGGGCGGCGTGCAGCCAGCGGCCGAAGTAGCCGGAGTCGTGGTACTCGGCCGGGGTGAGCCGGTCCAGGGTGTCCCGGAAGGCCTCCAGGTTGCGGCCGGAGAGCCGGCCGATGGTGAACGCCGTCAGGGCGAAGGCGCGGCCCTCCCAGCGCTCGCCGAAGACCGGCTCGGCCGGGTCGGGCGCCGGGACGGGACCGTGACCGGGGGCACCGCCCAGGTCGGACACGCGGGCCATCGCGACCTCCACGATAGGTGACGAGCGATCACCTTAGTGGACGGCTGTGCTGACCGGGGTGGTCGGGCGGGGTGGTCGGGCGGGGTGGTCGGGCGGGGTGGTCGGGCGCGGGTGCCGGCGATCACCATCGCCCGCGGTGGTTGGGTAGCCGGGCGGCCGCGACCGCCGCTGCGGTCAGCAGGCCGGCCAGCACGACGAAGCAGATCGCGGCCGCGAGGCCGGGGTCGTCGGAGGCCGTGACGGCCGCCGTGGTCACCGAGACCGCCGCGATCCCGCCGATCTGGCGGAACATGATCCGCAGCCCGGAGACGGCGGTGACGTCGTCGCGCACCAGGTGCATCCCGGCGTTGTTCGCGGCCGGGCCCGCGAGCCCCATCCCGAGCCCGGTCACGGCCGCGGCGGCGGTCAGCCAGACCGCCGGCGAGACGCCCGCGGGCGGCAGCGCGCCCAGGACCAGGCCGGCCACGATCCCGCCCAGGCCGACCAGCAGCAGCGGCCGGTGCCCGACCCGGCGCAGCAGGGCGACCGACACCCCCGACGAGGCGATCGTGCCGATCGCGCGGGCGGTCAACAGGACGCCGGCGGCCAGCGGGAGCAGGGCGTAGCGGACCTGCGCGTAGAGCGGCAGGAGCGCGGAGAAGCCGATGATCGCCGCCCCGAACAGCACGTTCGTGGTGTTCATGATCCCGAGGCCGCCGCCGCTGAGCAGCCGCGCCGGCACGACGGCGTCGGCATGGCGACGCGCGTGCCGCAGGAAGAACCAGCCCGCGGCGAGGGCCACGACCCCGGCCACGACCACGCCGACGGGACCCGCGACGCCGTCGCCGATCGAGCCGACCCGGGTGATCGCGACCATCGTGGCGAGCAGCGCGAGGGTCAGCAGCACGATGCCGGCGACGTCGACGCGCTCGACACGGGTGCGCGGGGGGTCCCGGATCAGGAGCGCCCCGGCGACCACGAGCAGGGCGCCGATCGGCAGGTTGACCAGGAAGATGCCGCGCCACGACCAGACGGTGAGGATCACGCCGCCGACGAGCGGCCCGAGGATCGCGCCGATCGGAAAGACGCTGGTGAACAGCGCCAGCGCGCGGTCGCGGTCCCGGCCGAAGGCGTGGGCGACGATGCCGTTGGCCGCGGGCAGCATCAGCCCGCCCGCCAGGCCCTGCACGAACCGGCACGCGATCAGCTGGCCGATGTCCGTGGTCGCGGCGCAGGCGCACGAGACCGCCGTGAAGGTCGCCACCGCCCACAGGAACACCCGGCGCCGGCCGAACTGCTCGCCGAGCCGCCCGCCCAGCGGCAGGGCGAGGATCTGCCCGACGGCGTAGATGGTGACCGTCCAGCTCGTCCAGGCCAGGGTGGCGCCCAGGTCCCGTTCGAGCGTCGTCAGGGCCGTGGCCACCGAGGTCTGGTCCAGCGAGAACATCAGCAGGGCCACCCCGACCACCGCGAACACGGCGCGACGACGGGGGAGCGGCGCCAGATCCGGGTCGTCCACGACCGAAAGCTCCTCGGGTGCCCTGCCGCGGACGGTTTCGGACACGAGGGCGCCACCTGCTTTCCCGGGAGTTACCGGGCACAGTAGTTTGCTTGACACAAGCAAAGCAAGTGGATCGGAGCTCACCCGGGCGGGGCGGCCGTGGTGCTGGCGCCCGCCGTGAGCCCGTCGGGCAGTTGTGCCCGGCGTCCTCCCACCCGGCGGCACACCCGCTCGGCCCCGCTGGCACAACGCGGAGGTCCGTCGCACACCCCGTCGACAAGGTGTGCGACGACTTGTCGGGAGTGCCAGCCCGGACCGCGCCTCAGCCCTCGTCGGCCTCCAGGATCTCCTGGTGCACCGCGAAGGGGGCGCCGAAGGGGTCGGTGAGCACCGCCATGCGCCCGAACGGCGTGTCCTGCGCGGCCATCATCACCGTGCCGCCGCGTTCGGTGGCGGCGGCGACGGAGGCGTCGACCGACTCGACGCCGAAGTAGACGAGCCAGTGGCTGGGCGTGCCCTCGGGCGCGCCCATGGTGCCGCCCATCCCGCCGAGCGGCTCGTCGCCCAGCCCGAAGGTGCCGTACTCCTCGAGCGGCAGGCCCGGGACCTCGGCGAACCGGTACGGGAACAGCCCGGAGTAGAACTCGCGGCCGCGCTCGACGTCCGTGAGCCGCGCGTCCTCCCACACCAGCGAGCCCGGCTGGTTGAACACCTCGATCCCGACCTGCCCGGCCGCCTGCCACAGCCCGAACACCCCGCCGGTCGCGTCGGCGCAGACCGCCATCCGGCCCGTGTCCGGGATGTCCATCGGGCCGGCGAGCACCGACCCGCCGCCGTCCGTGACGAGCTTGGTGGTGGCGTCGACGTCGTCCGTCGCCAGGTAGAGGGTCCAGAAGCTGGGCTGGCCCTCCTGCATGACCGGCCCGATGCCCGCGGCCGCGTGGCCCTCGGTCTGGCAGATGGCGAAGTGGCCGTAGTCCTCGCCCGTGTCGACGAACGACCAGCCGATCACGGCGCCGTAGAAGCCGAGCGCCGCGGGGAGGTCGGGTACCGCGATGTCCGCCCAGCAGGGCGCGCCGTTGGGCCACGGGGTGTCGGTGAAGGGCATGGCGATCTCCTCCGGAGCAGCGGATGCCGGTGCGCAGCGGAGCCTCCCACCGGGCACCGACGGTTTCGGGAAACCGTGCGCCGAGCGGTCGTCCGCCAGGGAGGGTTCGCCGCCGACCGGCCGGCGTTACCCGCTCACCTCCACGAACTCCGCCCGCACACCGAGCAGCCGGACCGCCCGGTCCTGCCGGAACCAGCCGGCGACCTCGAGGGCGGCGGCCTCGAGGACCGCGGGGTCGCGGGTGGGGGCGGGGAGGGTGAGGCTGCGGGTCCGGGTGAGGAAGGGGGCGTAGCGCACCTTGACCCCGACCCGGGCGACCTCGCGGCCCTCGGCGGCGACGTCGTCGGCGACCCGCGCCGACAGGGCGGAGATCTCGGCGAGGACGGCCGCCCAGTCCTCGAGGTTCGCCGCGAAGGTCGTCTCGCGACTGCGCGAGCGCGGGACGTACGGCGAAGCCTCCATCTCGGTGCGGCCCATGCCGCGGCCGAGCGAGACGTAGTAGGGGCCCATGCGCGGCCCGAGCCGCTCGCCGACGGCGGTGGGGGAGGCCTCGGCGAGCTGGGTGACGGTGTGGATGCCCAGCTCGGCGAGCTTGCGGGCGGTCTTCGTGCCGATGCCGTGCAGGGCCTCGGTGGGCCGGTCGCCGAGCGTCGCGAACCAGTTGTGCGCGGTGATCCGGTGCACGCCGCCGGGCTTGGCGAAGCCGGTCGCCATCTTGGCGCGCAACGTGTTGTCGCCGATGCCGACCGCGCAGGACAGGCGGGTGCGGGTGCGGACCTCGGCCTGGATCTCGCGGGCGAGGGCCTCGGGGTCGTCGCCGTCCCACTGCAGGAAGGCCTCGTCCCAGCCGATCACCTCGACGACCACGGGGAACTCGCGTAGTACCGCCATGACCCCCTCCGACGCCGCCTCGTACGCGGGGTTGTCGGCGGGGAGGAAGACGGCGTCGGGGCACTTGCGGGCGGCCAGCCGCATCGGCATCCCGGAGTGCACGCCGTACTCCCGCGCCTCGTACGAGGCGGTCGCCACCACGGTGCGCGCGGCGGGGTCGCCGTTGCCGCCGACGATCACGGGGCGTCCGGCCAGTTCGGGGTGCCGCAGCTGCTCGACGGCGGCCAGGAACTGGTCCAGGTCGACGTGCAGCACCCAGCGGGTCACCCCGTGAGTGTGCCGGTGGCGGGTGGCAGGTCGCGCGGGAACGGGGAGGGGCGTCGTCCGACGGGTGCGACGACGACGGGGCGGGCCGGCGTCGAGGCGGCGTCGAGGGCGCCCGCGACCAGCCGCAGGGTCTGCCGGTCGACGCACGTCGCGAGCAGCTCGGCCTGTTCGACGGCGTCGGGGCAGGTGGGGGAGACGGCCCGGTGGGCCAGGCACAGCGCGTCGAGGTCGAAGAGCGGTTCCCCGGGCAGCGGGCGCGCCGGACGGGGCACCCCGAGCGCCGCGGTGAGCAGCCGGAACGCACCGAACCCGACGACGTAGAGCCCGCTCGGGAGCGCCTCGCCGGCCGGGGGAGCCCCGGCGGGCGTCCACCGCGCCACGGCGACGACGCCGCCGTCGGCCACGGCCCAGGCCTCGACCGCGGGGGCGTGGGGGTCCCGCGTCCACGCCGTCGCGACGCTCTGCGCGGCCAGCCACTCGCGGACCCGTGGCCGGGCGCCGGCAGCGACCTCGAAGACGGTCGGCGCAAGCGAGGATCGGCCGAACAGTCCTGTCCACTCGCCCGTCCCCGCCGCCATGGCACCTCCCCCGAGTGGCAGGAGCATAGAAGCAGCGGTCGCCTCGCCGCAGCGCTGTGCACCGATCCGGGTACGGAGAGTCGTCATGCCGGCGGGCGAGGTGCTACTGACGGTGATCGAACCGCGGATTGGACACGATCGTGGGACACCGCGGTCGACGGGTAACGGGGCAGGATGGCTCCCACGATCCAGGAAACGACGAGCGTTCCACTGGCGACGGACAGTTGGAGGACGAGATGAGCGGCGAGCAGGAGCACGGCACCCCCGGTGGCACCGGTGGGTCCGAGAGCGTGCGGCCGTTCGTCCCGCGCCAGGCTCCGTCGCCCTCCGACCTCGCCCGGGTCCGCCGCCTCACCCCGCGCCCGCGGGTGTCCCCGGAGGCCGGGGACCGCGAGTCGATGGAGCCGCGGGGTCGGGTCCGCGACCGGGATCGCGCCCGGATCCTGCTGCGCTACGCACGGTTGATGAGCACCGGCCGCCCGATCTTCTGCAAGCCGAGCCGTGCGGAGCTCGCCGGCACCGCGCCGCGCCGGCAGGGCGTCGGGGCGGACGGCAAGGTCATCTACCCGGATCGCGAGTCCGCCGAGGCGGCCGCGCGCGAGCTGGAGGAGCTCGGCGCCCGGGCGCAGCGGGCGTACGTCTGCAAGCGGTCGCGGCACGGGCACTACCACCTGACCACGGACCTGGTCCGCGAGCGCCGGCGCGGCGCCGTCGACGCCGTCGAGGTCCCGGAGCAGGCCACGGCCAGCCCGCTCGACGTGCGTGCCGCGGCGGCGCTGGCCGCGATCCCGCAGCAGCGGGACCGCCGCTCCGCCTGACCGCCCCTCCTTCGTCCCCCGGTCCGGGACGCGTTCGCGTCCCGCCTTTCGGACCGGTCCGCCGTCGGCTACGGTCGCGTGTGTCGGCGATCACAGAGTGATCGTCACCACCCGTCCGCCACCGGGAGGACCGTCCGTGAACCCGTACCGCCTGCAGGAGCGTCTCGACTCCGTGCCCGACTCGCTCGACGCCGGTCAGCGGGCCCGCCTCGCCGCGCACCGCAGCGCCGTCGAGGAGTGCCGCGAGCGGATCTCCGAACTGCGCGGGGAGCTGCGCCGTGCGTTGTCCGGCATCGACGGGCCGCGCCACACCCTGGAGATCATGACGGAGCTCGACTCGCTCGAGCGCGTGCAGCAGCGTCTGGACTCGCGCCTGTCCGACCTGTGCGACGAGCTGACGGGCCAGGCGCCCGCGGTCCGCTACGGCGACGACGCCCCGCTGACCTGATGTCTGGGATGCAGGCATAGATACAAGCTTGCATCTGACTTTGTTAGGGTGCCGGGCGTGTCCCCGGTTCCCCAGACCTCCGCGCTTCCCGCGACGTCTGCGCACGCCCGGCCCGACCCCGCGTCGGACGGGCCGGCGCCCGCCGCCGACCGGGCCTACGCGCTGACCAAGGAGCTGGTGCTCACCGGCGAGCTGCCCGGCGGGCACCTGTTCAGCGAGGGCGACATCGCGGCGCGGCTCGGGGTGAGCCGCACCCCGGTGCGGGAGGCGTTCCTGCGGCTGCAGGCCGAGGACCTGCTCACGCTGATCCCGAAGCGCGGCGCGGTCGTCGTGCCCGTGCCGCCGGGGGAGGCCGAGGACGTGCTCGACGCCCGCGAGGCCGTCGAGACCGCGGCCGTCCGCCGGCTGCTGCGCCGCCCCGAGCAGGTCCCGGCGGCCGTCGCCGAGCTGCGTGCGGCGCTGGAGGTGCAGCGCGGGCACGCCGAGCGGGGCGACCTGCACGCCTTCGCCGAGGCCGACGAGGCCTTCCACCGCACGCTCGTCGCGGCCGGGCGCAACGCGCTGACCATGCGGTTCTACGCCACCCTCGCCGACCGCCAGCGGCGGATGAGCGTGCACGCGCTCGGTCCCGTGCCGGAGGAGCTCCCGAGGGTGCTGCGCGAGCACGAGGACCTGATCGGGGTCGTCGAGGCGCAGGACGAGGCGGCGTTCGCCGCCGCGCTGCGCGCCCACCTGGACGGGACGCACCGGCGGTGACGGACCGGAACGCCTGGCGGGCCGCCGCGGCCGCGGTCTTCGCGTGCGGCTGGGGCGGCAACCAGTTCACCCCGCTGCTGGTCATGTACCGCGAGTCCGGGCTCTCGATCCTGACCGTCGACGCCCTGCTCGGCGCGTACGTCGTGGGGCTCGTGCCCGGTCTGCTGACGGTCGGGGCGCTGTCGGAACGGTACGGCCGCAGGCCGGTCATGCTCGCCGGCACCGCGGCGTCGCTGGTCGCGAGCGTGTTCCTGGCGTTCGGGAGCGTCGGCTGGATCGCGGCGGGCCGGTTCGTGACGGGCGTCGGCGTGGCCGTGGCGATGGCCGTCGGCTCGACGTGGGTGACGGAGCTGTCCGTGCGCGGCGGGGCCGAGCGTGCCACCGGCACCCGGCGCGGCGCGCTCTGGCTGACCCTCGGCTTCGGGCTCGGCGCGGGGGTCGCGGGCGTGCTCGCGCAGACGTTGATCTCCTTGGGGGCACCCTTCCCGATGGAGCTTCCGTACGTCCTGCACGCGGTGCTGGCCGCGGCCGCGCTCCTCGCCCTCGTCCGGCTGCCCGAGACGCGCGTCGCCGCGGCTGCGCGCACCACCAGGCGGTTCGCCGGCACCCGGCACCCGCGGTTCCGGCGGGTGATCACCCCGATGGCGCCGTGGATCTTCGGCTCGGCCGGTGTGGCCTACGCGATCATGCCGCAGCTGGTGGGGGACCGGTTGGGGACGTGGGGACTGGCCTACTCGACGTTGCTCACCGTCTGCACCCTCGGCGCCGGTGCGTTGGTGCAGCCGCTGGCGAAGCGCCTCGACCGGACGACGAGCGCGCGCGGCGTCGTGGTCTCGATGGTCGTGATGTCCGCGGGGCTGGCGGTGAGCGCGGTCGCGGCGGTCGTCCGGTCGCCGGCGGTCGCACTGGTCGCGGCGGTGGTGCTCGGTGCCGCGTACGGGATCGCCGTGGTCTCGGGGCTGCTGGAGCTGCAGCGCCTGGCCCGGCCGGACGAGTTGGCCGCCCTCACCGGGGTCTACTACGCGCTGGCCTACGTCGGGTTCCTGCTGCCGTCGATCCTCGCCGTGCTCAGCGGGGTGGCGAGCTACCCGGTCCTGCTCGGCTGCCTGGTGCTGGTCGCGCTGGGCGGGACCGTGGTGATCCTGCGGCACTCCCGCCGCCACCTCCCGATCCCCGCGTAGCTCCCGACTCGCGGTGCCGGAGCTCCCGACTCGCGGTGCTGGAAGTCCCGACTCGCGGGGGCTGCAGCGCGACTCGCGGGTCAGGAGGGTTGCAGCTCGTCCGAGAGCTCGTCGGGGAGGTCGTCGTAGCGGTCCCCGTCCGGCCCGCCCCGGAGCCGCTTCGCCTCGGCGAGGCCGATCGGCCCGGTGCGGGCCAACGCGTGCAGGGCGAGGTCGCGGTGCACCGGGTCGTCCGTGCGGGCGAGGAAGCGGCCGATCTCCCGCGCGGCGTCGGCGGGGGTGCGGGCCGCCACCCAGGCGTCGAGCTCGGCCTCGGCGACCGCGCTGCGCACCTCGGACATCCGGACGCACACGTACTCGAGGTCCTCGTCGGCCAGCTCGCCGGGCAGCGGCGCGTGCAGGCCCTGGTCGATCAGGGTCTCGTGCACCGCCCACAGCCCCATCGGGGTGAGCGAGACGATCGTGGGGTCCGGGTCGTCCCGGCCCGCGAGCTCGACCAGCCCGTCGAGCTCCTCGGCGTCGAGCAGCTCGCCGAGCTCGACCGCGCCGAGCAGCTCCAGCGCGTCGAGCAGGGCGGTGACGTCCCGCCGCCAGAGCCGCCCCTCGGCGTCGCCGGCGAGGTCGTCGACCACACAGCCGCACTCCTCGTTGACGGCCTCGCGCACCAGCCGGTGGAACAGCTCGACCGGGACCGGCCCGCCGCCGGCGGCGTAGAGCTCGAGCCAGAGGATCGGGAAGGCGTCGGCCAGCGACATGCCGAACAACGACGGCGCCCCGAACACGTCCGTGCCCCCGAGGTGGTCGCCGATCCGCCCGACGGCCGAGAACACCCGCCGCCACAGCTCGATCGGCCGGTGCAGGTCCTTCGCCGCGCTCTTCACCGGAACCAGCCGGCCGTGCAGCGGGCGGACCAGGCGGGCGGCCTTGGCCCAGTGCAGCAGCATCGAGGTCTCGGGCAGGTCCGTGCTGCTGCGCGCGCTGTCCCGGTAGAGCTGGTCGAGGCCGAGCAGGTCGGCGAGGGACAGCGCGTCGGCCAGGCCGAGCCTGCCGTCGCGGGTGAGCCGGCGGCCCGCCCGCACCCACACCGTGAGCTTCCGCAGCAGGTCGAGCGCGCTGCTCTCCTGCGCGGCGGTGACCATCTCGGCCGCGCTGGGCAGCAGCACCGGCGGCAGCTCGGGCGCCGGCGCCGGGTCGCGCGGGGTCTCCTCCTCGCGCCGGGTGATCTCGGCGAGCGCGGCCCGGTCGATGTGGACCTCGCCGGAGCGGGCGCGGTCGAGGAAGCGCTGCACCGCACGGGGATCGGCGGGATCGACGCCGTGCCGGCGCAGCTGGACGCCCCAGAACTTGCCGAGGTCGTAGTTGCGCTCGTCGGCGATGCCGTCGAGCAGCGCAGGCGTGGAGTCGCGCACCTGGGCGTGCAGCTCCGCGCGCGAGGCCGAGCGGTGGTCGAGCCCGTCGGCGTCGGCCAGGAAGTCGATCAGCGCGTGGAAGGCCTCGGGCACCTCTTCGGCGTCAAGCACCGTGACGTGCCGCGGGAACCACATGCCGAGCGCGTCGGCGACGTGCGCCCGGGTCCACCGGCCGAGCCTGCGGTCCAGCGCGTACTTGTAGTCGAGCGCGGCGGCGACCAGGAAGACGTCCGCCGAGACCCGGCTCCGGCGGGCCCACGTGAGGAAGGCCTCCAGCAACCGGTCCCGGGCTCCGGCGTATCCCTGGTCGTCACCGGGGGCGAACACGAGACGCATCGAGATCCACCTTCTCAGCCCGGCGGGGCCGTGTCGGACAGGGGGTCCGGCACCCCGCGACGGGCCCGTGCGGTAGGGGCCGCGCACGCGACAGGGCCCCCGGCGCGCGTCCGGGGACCCTGTCGGGAAGGTGGTTCAGGCCTTGCGCGGCGGCTGCGGCTCGCCCGGCAGGATGGTGCCCCCGCCGTGCTCCCGCGCCTCCTCGACGCCGTCGGCCATGCTCAGCGGCTTGACGTTGAGGATGAAGTCGCCGTCGTGGGCCTTCATGCCGTAGTCCACGGCCTGTTCGACGGCCTCGCCCGCCTTGTTCTCACGACGGATCAACGGGTCGTCGTGCAGGTCCTTGTAGAGGGACACGCAGAGCAGCACCATGACGATCACGAACGGCAGCGCCATGATGATCGTGATGTTCTGGATGCCGGACAGCGCGTCGGAGCCGCCCACCATCAGCATGATCGCCGCGATGGCCCCCATGACCGCGCCCCAGAAGATCACGATGCCGCGGCTGGGCTCGATGGAGCCCTTCTGCGAGATCGTGCCCATCACGACGGACGCCGCGTCGGCGCCGGACACGAAGAAGATCGCCACCAGGAGCATCGCGATGACCGCCAGCACGGCGCCGAGCGGGTAGGACTGCAGGAGCCCGAACAGCTGCCCCTCGGTGCTCGCCGAGGCCAGGTCGTTGCCGGCCTGCTGCTCGGAGATCGCGGCGCCGCCGAAGATGGCGAACCAGACCAGCGAGACCACGCTGGGGATCAGGATGACGCCGGCGATGAACTGCTTGATGGAGCGGCCGCGGCTGATCCGGGCGATGAACATGCCGACGAACGGGGTCCAGGAGATCCACCAGGCCCAGTAGAAGACCGTCCAGCTCTGCAGCCACTCGGCCGTCTCGGTGCCGTCGGCGCCCGTGCGGGCGGCCATCGAGGCGAGGTCGGCGAGGTAGTGGCCGACGGCGCCCGGCAGCAGGTTGAGGATCAGCACGGTCGGGCCGACCACGAACACGAAGAAGGCCAGGATCGCGGCGAGCACCATGTTGACGTTGCTGAGGAGCTGGATGCCCTTGGCCACACCGGTGACCGCCGACGCGATGAACGCGACGGTGAGCACGGCGATGATCGCGACCAACAGCCCGGTGCCCGGGTTGTCCAGCCAGCCGAGGGCCTGGAGCCCGCCGCCGATCTGCAGGGCGCCGAGGCCGAGCGAGGCGGCGGAGCCGAACAGCGTGGCGAAGATGGCGAAGATGTCGATGGCCTTGCCCAGCCCGCCCTCGGTGCGCCGGGTGCCGAGCAGCGGGGCGAACGCGGCGGAGATCAGCTGGCTGCGGCCCTTGCGGAAGGTGCCGTAGGCGATCGCGAGCCCGACGACGGCGTAGATCGACCAGGGGTGCAGGGTCCAGTGGAAGAGCGTGGTCGCCATCGCCGCGTCGAGGGCCTGCGGGCTGCCCGCGAGGGCGCCGCTGCCCGGGGGCGGCGAGGTGAAGAAGGCCAGCGGCTCGGCCACGCCGTAGAACATCAGGCCGATGCCCATGCCCGCGGAGAACATCATCGCGACCCAGGAGCTGGTGCGGAACTCCGGCCGCTCGTCGTCCCGGCCGAGCGGGATCCTGCCGTAGCGGCTCAGGGCGATCCAGATCGCGAAGACCACGAAGCCCGAGGCGGTGAGGATGAAGAACCAGCCGCCCGCGTTCATGATGCCGCCGAGCACGGCGCTCGCGACGCTCGACAGGTTGTCCGTGGCCACGATGCCCCAGACGATGAACGCGACGACCAGTGCGGCCGAGACGCCGAACACGACCTTGTCGGTCGGCTTCTTCCGGTCGGCGGCGCTGCCGCCCTCGGGCACCGGCGAGGTGTCCGAGGGTGAGGTGCCCGACGTGCCGTCCTCGGGGCCCGGGCTCGAGGCGGGGCCACCCGTGGTGGGTTCCTTGACTGTCATGCGACGTGTCCCCGACGGAGCGGGGTCCCCCTCACCTGAGTCGGTCCGGTCCATGTGCGTTCGTCACCATCAATCCCCGGACGGGCGGAGTCAACCGCGGCGTCCCTTGTCGTTCCGTGTGGCGCTGCTCGTTGCGCAGCGTGCGGACCAGCACGGAACCGCCACGGTCACCTGCGAGAACGGGCGAACGGGCGACTGGGATCGTTACCCGAACGTCACGGCGTAAACCATCCCGAAGCCGACACTCCGCCCGGCACCGGCGCCCCCGGGTCGTACGGCGTGCGCGTGAAGACGAACGTGGCCAGGTTCAGGGAGACGGGGTCCAGCCGCAGCGTTTCGCCCGCGAAGTAGCCGTCGAGCCCGACCCAGGTGCCGTCGCGGCGCGGCCGGAACCGGGAGGAGCGGCCCGGCCGCCCGAGCCCGCCGAGGTGCAGCAGCCCGCCCGGCACCGCGCGCAGCACGTACGGCGACGGGCCCCAGTACCAGGGCCCGAGCAGCTCGACCGGCACCGGCGACGGGGCGGGCGACCAGGCGTCGACGACGGTCGGCTCGGCGGCGCGGAGGTCGGCCAGCAGCGTCGCGGGGAGGGCGCCGTCGAGCCCGGAGGTGATGTTGGCCAGGGCGAGCGCGGCCGTGCCTTCCTCGCGGTCGGCCCACAGCCCGGCGAGGAAGCCCGGCATCGAGCCGCCGTGCCCGACCAGCGTGCGGTCCTCGTGCCGCTGCACCTGCACCCCCAGCCCGTACGACGACCAGGTCGGGCCGGAGAAGTCGACGCCCGCCGGGATCGTCATCTCCTCCACGGTGGCGGGGGAGAGGACGTCGCCCGTGTCGCCCAGCAGGAACGCCCCGAGCCGCCCGAGGTCCGCGGCCGTGGACCACAGCTGCCCGGCCGCGGCCATCACGCCCGCGTGGTGCTCGGGCTCGGCCAGCAGCTCGTCCGACCACGGGTGCACGGCGTAGCCCTGGGCGGCGCGCCCGTCCGGGCGCGGGGTGGTGCGGCGCATCCCGAGCGGGAGCAGCACCTCGTCCCGGGCCACCTCGTCCCACACGCGCCCCCGCACGCGCGCGACCAGCTCGCCCAGCAGCCCGAAGCCGAGGTTGGAGTAGTGGAACCGGCGCCCGCCGGGCAGGACGCGGTGCTCCTCGCACAGGTCGAGGTCGTCGAGCGTGCCGCCGGGCGTGCGCTCCCACCACTGCCCGGGGCTCTCCGAGGTGGCGCCGGCGGTGTGCGAGAGCAGCTGGGTCAGCGTGCGGTCGCCGAGCGGTGTGCCGGGGACGTGCTTCTCGAACGGGTCGTCGAGGTCGAGCAGGCCCTCGTCGCGCAGCCGCAGCACGGTGATCGCGCCGACGGTCTTGGAGATCGAGCCGAGCCGGTACTGGACGTCGGCGTGCGGCTCGTCGACGGCGCCGCGGCCCGCGGACCAGGCCAGGGTCCCGTCGCGCACCACGCCGGCGACGAGGGAGGGGCAGCGCCCGTCGCGCTGCGCCCGGGCGACGCGGGCGAGCAGGGTGCGTTCGGTCGACGGCAGCAGGGAGCTCATGATCGGACGCTAGCTCCTGGTGCCGGCGGGCGTTCCCCCGGTCACCGGGCCCGGGCGACGCGCTCGACCAGCGACGTCACCCGGTGGTCCACGAGCCGCCGCATGACGAGCGCGGTGGTGGTCCGCTCCACGCCGTCGATCGCGAGCAGCAGGCCGGCGATGCGGTAGAGGTCGTCGGCGTCGCGCGCGACGGCCTGCACCAGCAGGTCGCCCTCGCCGGTCATGCCGAGGACCTCGATGACCTCCGGCACCGCGGCGAGCGCGTCGGCGACCGGGTCGAGCTTGCGCTGCACCACCGTGACGGTCACGTAGGCCGTGAGCGGGTAGCCGAGCGCCGCCGGGTCGATCCGCCGCTCGACGCTGCCCAGCACCCCGCTCTCCTCCAGCCGGGTGAGCCGGGCCTGCACCGTGTTGCGGGACAGCCCCGCGCGCTCGGCGAGCGCCAGCGCGGTGCCGCGCGGGTTCTCGGCGAGGGCGAGCAGCAGGCGGGCGTCGATGGCGTCGATCGGGGCCGGTCTGACGGTGTGCACGGTGCTCGCCTCCTCGCGGTGTCGGGCCGTCGATGTGTGCAGGATGCACGCATTGAAGGCCCCGACTTGTGCAGGGAGCGTATCGGTGGTGCGCTCGTCGGGCACCGTGCACGAGAGGAGCCCCCCGATGACCGCCGTCTCCGACTCCCGACCCGCCGGCACCGACCGGCTCGCGGTACTGGGGGAGATCGAGCAGCGGGTGCGCTGGCTCTCCACCGCGATCATCGACCACGCCAACCGCGTCCGGCCCAACCCGACGGGGTTGAAGGTGGGCGGGCACCAGGCGTCGTCGGCGTCGATGACGACGCTGATGACGGCGCTGTGGTTCGAGCACCTGCGCTCCGGCGACCGGGTCTCGGTCAAGCCGCACGCCTCGCCGGTGCTGCACGCGATCAACTACCTGCTCGGCGAGCTCGACGAGTCGTACCTGACCACGCTGCGCGCGTTCGGCGGGCTGCAGAGCTACCCGTCGCGGTCGAAGGACCCGGACCCGGTCGACTACTCGACGGGCTCGGTCGGCATCGGCGCCACCGCCCCGATCTGGGGTGCGCTGGCCCGCCGCTACATCACCACGCTGGGCGAGCAGGCCGGCGCCGGGCGGCAGTACTCGCTGGTCGGCGACGCCGAGCTGGACGAGGGCGCGGTCTGGGAGGCGATCCTCGACCCGATGGTCGCCGAGCTGGGTGAGGTCGTGTGGCTCGTCGACCTGAACCGGCAGAGCCTGGACCGGGTGGTGCCGAACATCGGCGCCCCGCGGCTGCAGGGGATGTTCGCCGCCGCGGGCTGGCAGGTCCTCACGGTCAAGTACGGGCGGCTGCTGCACGAGCTGTTCGAGCGCCCGGGCGGCGACGCGTTGCGGCGCCGGATCGACGAGATGTCGAACCCTGAGTACCAGCGGCTGCTCCGCTGCACCCCGGCCCAGCTGCGGGAGCGGCTGCCGGACTCGCCCGAGCTTGAGCAGCTCGTCGGCACGCTCGACGACGGCACGCTGCACGCCGCGATCCGCAACCTGGGCGGGCACGACCTGCAGGCCGTCGGCGACGCCTTCGCGCAGATCGACGACACCCGCCCGACCGTCGTGTTCGCCTACACGGTCAAGGGCTTCGGGCTGGCCAGCGAGGGGCACCCGCAGAACCACTCGTCGTTGCTCTCGGCCGGGCAGATCGGTGAGCTGGCGGAGCGCTCGGGCATGACGCTCGACGCCCCGTGGCAGCGCTTCGCCCCCGACACCCCCGCGGGCCGGCTCTGCGCCGAGACCGCCGAGCGGCTGCGCCGCGGCCCGGTCGAGGGGGTGGACGCCCCGGTGCTGCCCACGGACATCGGCCGGACGCCGTCGGGCCGGGCGACCACGCAGGCCGCGCTGGGCCGGGCGCTGCTGGACCTGACCCGGGAGGCGCCCGAGGCGGCCCGGCGGGTGGTCACGCTGTGCCCGGACGTCTCGTCGTCGACCAACCTCGGCGGCTGGGTGAACAAGGTCGGGGTCTGGTCGCCGGCCGAGCGCAAGGACTGGTTCGACGACGACCCGGAGACGATCCTGCACTGGCGGGAACGGCCGACGGGCCAGCACATCGAGCTGGGCATCGCCGAGGGGAACCTGGTCGGCGCGCTCGGCGAGCTGGGCGCGACCTGGTCGCGGTGGGGGCAGCCGCTGCTGCCGATCGGGGTGCTCTACGACCCGTTCGTCGAGCGGGCGCTCGAGCCGTGGTCGTTCGGGATCTACGCGGGCGGGCAGTCGATCCTGGTCGGCACGCCGTCCGGGGTCTCGCTCGCGCCGGAGGGCGGGGCGCACCAGTCGATCACCACGCCGTCGGTGGGGCTGGAGCAGCCGGGCTGCGTCACCTACGAGCCGGCCTTCGCGATCGACGTCGAGTGGACCCTGCTGGCGTCGCTGGCCCGGCTCGGCCGCCCGGACGGGACCAGCGCCTACCTGCGGCTGTCCACCCGGCCCGTCGACCAGTCGCTGGCCGCGGTGCCCACCGACCCGGCGGCCCGGGAGCGGCGCCGCCGGCAGGTCGTGGCGGGCGCCTACCCGCTGCGGACGAGCGAGAACCCGGCCGTCACCATTGCCGCGATGGGGGCGATGGTGCCCGAGGCGCTGGCCGCGGCCGAGCGGCTGGAGTCGCTGGGCACGGCCGTCGACGTGGTCGTGGTGACCAGCCCCGGGCTGCTGTTCGACGCCGTCCAGGCCCGGGCCGGGCACGGCAGCGCCGACACCTGGATCCTCGACGCCGCCTTCCCCGCCCGTCGCGCCACCCCGCTGGTGACCCTGCTCGACGGGCACCCGCACACCCTCGCCTTCCTCGGCGGGATCAACCAGGTCCGGGCCACGCACCTCGGCGTGACCCGGTTCGGGCAGTCCGGCGACCTCGACAACGTGTACCGCTACCACGGCATCGACGCCGACAGCGTGGTCGCCGCGGCCTTGGACCTGCTCTGAGGTAAAGGGCAGGCTAACCTCATCCGCCGTGACGAGGTGGATGATCGTGAGCCTGGCCTGCCTGCTCGCCCTGGTCGCCTGCGGGCGGCCGGCCGAGGCCCCACCGGAGGCGCCCGCGGGCGCCGGCTTCCCGGTCACCGTGACCGGGAAGCTCGGTGCGGCGACGATCCCCGCGCAGCCGGTCCGGGTCGTCGCCACGGACTGGACCAGCGCGGACATCGCCCTCGCGCTCGGCGTGGTGCCGGTGGCGGCGCAGCGGGTCCGGCTCGGCACCGACACGGGGATCCAGCCGTGGGCGCAGGAGAAGCTGGGCGGGGCGCCGGCGCCGCAGCTGTTCGGCACGGACCAGGGCGACCCGATCGAGACGATCGCGGCCGCGCGGCCGGACGTCATCCTCGCGACCAAGGACTACAACCTCGACACCGACTACGCGGCGCTGTCCGCGATCGCGCCGGTGGTGCACTACGCCGCGGCGCCCAACGCCGACTCCTGGCAGGACACCACCCGCGCGATCGCCGCTGCGCTCGGCAAGGTCGACGAGGGCGAGCAGCTGATCACGGACACGCAGAACCGGATCGCGGAGGCGCGGGACGGGAACGCGGCGCTGGGCGGCCGGACCTTCTCGTTCCTCGTGGGCCCGACCGACACCGGCGTCTACGCGGTGAACTCGGCCGACGACGTCTCCGCGCGGTTCCTCACCGAGCTCGGCCTCACCCTGTCGCCGGCCACCGCCGGCCTGCCGACGTCGTCGATCCCGGGGCGGGCGCAGCTGTCGTACGAGGAGATCGGGCGGACGGACGCCGACCTCGTGGTGGCCACCGGCTCCGCCGCCGCGCTCGGCACGCTGACCGCGCAGCCGGGCTTCGCGGCCCTGTCCGCCGCCACCGCGGGCCGGTACGTCGCGCTGTCGCCGACCGAGGCGCAGGCGATCGCCTTCCCGTCGCCGCTGAGCCTCGACTGGGCGGTGGCGCGGGTCGTGCCGCGGCTCGCGGAGGCGGCGGGACGGTGAACCGGCGCGGCTAGCGCACCGCCCACTGGTCCGGGAGCGGGACCACCGTCGCCGACGCGTTGTCGTGGCTGCCGGTGGCGAGCGCGGCGTCGACGAGGTCGCGCGCGGCGCGGGCGGGTGCGCCGGCCCGGCGGACGAGGAAGGCGATCGTCTCCTCGTCGAGCGTGCGGTGCACGCCGTCGCTGACCAGCACGAGCGTGCCCGGCCCGGCGGGGCCCCGTGCGTGGCCGACGGTGTCGGGGCCGGCGCTGCCCACCGTCGTCATCACGATGTTCTCCCAGGCCGGGACGATCTCCGTGCCGTCCTGGTCCTTTCCGCGGTCGCGGAGCCACTGCGCCACGGTGTGGTCGTGCGTGAGCAGCTCGGTGCCGCGGTCGGTGACGAGCAGGGCCCGGCAGTCGCCGACCCAGGACACCGTCCAGCCGCCGCCGGCCAGCCCGGCCGCGACCACCATGACCGCGTCGTCCGCGCCCGGCTCCAGCCGCACCGCGTCGCGCGCGGCGAGGAGCGCGTGCATCGACCCGATCCGCGGGGCCGCGGCGACCGCCACGTCCGCGGCGACCCGGGCGGCCAGCGCGGCGGCGGCGGAGTCACCGACGCCGTCCGCGACCGCGAGGGCGAGCCCGGAGCCGGCCCCGCGCACGGCGGTGGCGTCGGCGGCGAGCCGGCGCAGCCCGCGCACCGAGGCGGACCCGGCGGCCCCGGGGGTGCGGAGGGCCGGTGGCGGCCGGAGGGGCAGGGTGTCGGTCGGGCTGTCGAGCCCAGGGTCGAACCCGGTCCCGGACCCGGCGTCGGACGGGGTGCGGGGCGCCGGGACGCCGGCGGACACGCCGCGGGGCGGGCGGTCGGTCGGCAGCGCGGGCACAGTCGCCGGGGTCATGCGGGCACCTCCCGAGGTAGTGGGCGCGGGGCGGGCCGTGAGGGGGGATTCCGGCCGACGCCACCGCGCCGCACCACCGAGAGTCCGCGCCGAACCTGTGGGGCGCCTGTGCGTGGGCTGAGGTGACGGCGTGACCCGCCCCGGTTCTCAGCTGGTCTCAGCTGTGCTCGGCGTCGCGGGGACGGGCGGGCTCAGCGGCCCGGTTCGCCGCCCTCGCCGAACCCGCCGTCCTTGTCGTCGCCCTGGTCGGCCAGGAAGCGCTCGACCTCGGCGGCCAGCTCGTCCGCGCTGGGCAGGTCCCCGCCGAGCCCGGCGGAGCTTCGCTCGCGGCCGGCGGCGACGGCGTCGTACTGCTTCTCCAGCGCCTCGACGACCTCGGCGACCTCGCTCGACCCCGCCACCTGCTCGGCGATCTCGGCGTCCGTGCGCTCGGCGGCCTTCGACAGCTCCTCGGTGGACAGGTAGAGCCCGGTGGCGACGGCCGTGTGGTCGATCAGGGTGCGCGCGGCCTGCGGGTACTCGGCGCGGGCCAGGTAGTGCGGTACGTGCACCGCGAAGCCCATGGCGTCGATCCCCGCCTCGCCGAGCCGGTACTCGAGCAGCGCGGAAGCGCTCCCCGGGACCTGCGCCTCGGCGAACCAGGGCTCGTGTCCCTCGACCAGCTCCTTGCGCGAGGCGTGCGCGGTGACCCCGATCGGGCGGGTGTGCGGCACGGCCATCGGGATGCCCTGCAGGGTCACCACGAGCCGGATGTTCAGCCGCTGGACGAGCTGCTCCAGCGCGGCGACGAACCGCTCCCACTGGGTGTCCGGCTCCGGGCCGGCGAGCAGCAGGAACTCGGCCTCGGCGGCGTCGGTGAGGGCGACGACGTCGAGCACGGGGGGCTCGTAGGCGACCCACCGGTCGGTGTCGAAGGTCAGCGGCGGCCGGCGCGAGCGGTAGTCGACGAGCTGGTCGACGTCGAAGGAGGCGAGCGTGCGCGGCTCCTTGCCCTCGCGCAGCGCCTCGACCGCGAGCCGCCCCGCGCCGCCCGCGTCGACGAACCCGTCGAGCACGACCACGAGCACCGACCCGTCGGGGTTGGCGGTCACGCCCTCCTCGACCCGGTACAGCTCCGCGGGATCCAGCACCTGTCGTACCTCCTCGTCGGCGGCCCTTGCGGGCTCCATCCTCGCGTGCAACGCCCGGCCGCCCGCACAGCATCCCCCCATTCGCGTCCGATGTGCCCGCAGGACCCGGTTCGGCCGGGACCCGCACGACGAACGGGCCGCCGCACCCCGCTCGTCCCGTGACCGGGGTGTGATCCCGCCCGGACCGGGCGTGACGTCGTCGGCGGACGCGGGCGTGTCGTCGTCCGATGACGGAGGATCTGACCCGTCATGGGGAGCTGGCGCGCGTATCTGGTCTGGTCGACAGGGCTACTGGCCTATCTCGTGGGCGTCATGCACCGGACGTCGTTCGGTGTCGCCGGGCTCGACGCGGCCGAGCGCTTCGGCGCGACCCCGGCGGTGCTCTCCGGGTTCGTGGTGCTGCAGCTGCTGGTCTACGCGTCGCTGCAGGTCCCCACCGGCGTCCTGCTGGACCGCTTCGGCGCGAAGGCGCTCGTGCTGGCCGGCGCGCTGCTGATGGCGGCGGGCCAGGCCACGCTGGCGCTCGCCACCTCGCTGCCGCTCGCCATCGCCGCGCGGGTGCTGGTCGGCGCCGGCGACGCCTTCACCTTCATCAGCGTGCTGTCCGTGCTCAACGCCTGGTTCCCGGCCCGCCGGGTTCCCGTCCTCACCCAGCTCACCGGGCTGCTCGGACAGATCGGCCAGGTGCTCTCCGCGGTCCCGCTCGCGGCGATCCTGCACGGCCCGGGGTGGACGCCGGCGTTCCTGGCGGCCGCGGGCCTCGGCGTGCTGTCCGCGCTGGCCGTGCTCGCGGTGTTCCGCGAGAGCCCGCCCGGCAGCCCGGTCCGGCCGGACGCACCCACCCCGCGCGAGGTGCTCGACGGGCTGCGCTCCTCCTGGCGCGAGCCCGGCACCCGGCTCGGCTTCTTCACGCACATGGGCACGCAGTTCTCCGGGACGGTGTTCGGCCTGCTCTGGGGCGTGCCGTACCTGGTCGCGGGGCAGGGCGTACGGCAGGGGACGGCGAGCGCGCTGCTGACCCTGCTCGTCGCCGTCGGGATCGTGGCGGGGCCGCTGTTCGGCACGTTCACCGCCCGGCACCCGTTCCGCCGCTCGTACCTGGTCATCGGGGTGATCGTGCTGACGGCGGCGACCTGGACGGTCGTGCTGCTGATCCCGCCGCCCGTGCCGCTGTGGCTGCTGGTCGTGCTGGTCGTGGTGCTGGCGCTGGGACCGCCCGGCTCGATGGTCGGCTTCGACTACGCGCGCACCTTCAACCCGAGCCGGCGGCAGGGGACGGCCGTGGGGATCGTCAACGTCGGCGGGTTCTCGGCGTCGCTGGTGCTCGCGCTGGTCGTCGGGCTGGTGCTGAGCGTGCTCGGCGGCTACACGCCCGCTGCGTTCCGCGCGGCCTGGGCGGTGCAGTACGTCCTCTGGGCGATCGCCCTGGTGGGGATCGTGGTGATGCGCGCGCAGGCCCGCCGCAACCTCCGCGACGCCGGCACCGTCGTTCCCACGCTGCGCGAGTTCGTCCGGGAACGGCGCGGCCGCGCGTAGGGGACCCCGAGTCGATCACCCGTTGGTGAACATCGTTACCGTTACCATCCTCGATGACGGAGGGGAGCGGGAACGGTGCGGATCGCGTTCGTCGGCAAGGGCGGCAGCGGCAAGACGACGACGGCGGCGCTCTTCGCGCGCTACGTGGCAGGCCGGGGCCTGCCGGTGCTGGCGATCGACGCCGACATCAACCAGCACCTCGGCGTCGCGCTGGGGGCCGACCCGGAGGCCGCCCCGCCGCGCGCGCTGGGGAGCGACCTGACCTGGCTGAAGGACCACCTGCGCGGCGAGAACCCGCTGCTGCCCTCGGCCGACGTCATGATCAAGACGACGCCGCCCGGGCCCGGCTCCCGGCTGCTCGACCTCGACCCCGCCGGTGAGCTGCTGCGCCGCTACTCGGCCGAGGTCGGCGGTGTGCGGTACCTGGTGACGGGCGAGTTCGACGAGTCCGACATCGGCGTGTCCTGCTACCACTCGAAGACCGGCGCGGTGGAGCTCTACCTCAACCACCTGGTCGACGGGCCGGGCGAGTACGTCGCCGTCGACATGACCGCCGGCGCCGACGCCTTCGCCTCCGGCCTGTTCACCCGCTTCGACCTCACCGTGCTGGTGTGCGAGCCGACCCGGCGCGGGGTGGGCGTCTACACGCAGTACGCGGCGCACGCGGCCGACCACGGCGTGGCGCTGCGGGTGGTCGGCAACAAGGTCACCGACGCCGAGGACGTCGCCTACCTGCGCGACGAGGTCGGCGACGCGCTGATCGGCTGCTTCTCCCAGTCCGCCTGGGTGCGCGCCGCGGAGCGCGGGCAGGTCCGGCCGGTCGACGCGCTGGAGCCCGCCAACCTCACCGTGCTGGCCCGGATCCTCGCCGACCTCGACGGCCGCACCCGCGACTGGACCGCCTACCACCGCGACACGGTCGAGTTCCACCTGCGCAACGCCCGCGCCTGGGGCGACGGCGCCACCGGCGTCGACCTCGCCGCCCAGGTGGTCCCCGACCTCCCCTACCCCGTGAGCGGCAACTGCCCCTAGAGGGGCAGTCGCCACGCACGACCCCCGTTCACCTGCAGAAAGGAAGCCATGTCCCTCGACGTCCCCACCGCCGTCCTCGAGGCCGCCGAGCGCCGCGAGATGGACGACGCGCAGTTCCTCGCCGTCGTCCGCGACTCCCTGCCCTACGCGTGGGAGGTCGTGTCGGCGGCCGCCGCCGACCGCACCGGCGAAAAGCCGTTCGGCGAGCACGAGGTCCCGCCGCCCTCGGAGAAGGAGCGCGGCCAGCTGCTGCGCGCGCTCGCGAGCACCTCGATCCGCGGCGCCCTCGAGCGGCACTTCGGCGTGGTTCTGGCCTTCCAGAACTGCCACCGGGTCGCCGCGTTCGCGCCGGCCGCCGTCGACTCCGAGATCTACCGCGAGTTCATCAGCCCGCGCGGGCAGATCCTGAACCAGTCCCCGGAGCTGCGGGACTGCTGACGGAAAGCAGTATGGAACCATAATGCGCGCAGGCGTCGCCTATTCGCGCACTATGGTTCCATAACGCGGTCAGAATGCCGCCCGGAGCGCATTATGGTTCCACAATGCGCTCCGGGTGGGGTCACTCCGCCAGGAGGCGGTAGATCGTCTTCCGGGCCTCGGTGAGGGCCTCGGTGGCCGTCGCGATCTGCTCGGGCGTGCCGGTCGCCATCACCTGCTGGGCGGCGGCGTGCAGCTGCGCGAGCTGCTGCCAGAGGGCGGCGTCGGGGCCGTCCTCCTCCTCGCCGTCGAAGGCGGACCAGACCTTGTCGAGCTCCTCGCGGTGCTCCTCGACGTACGCCGTGCCCGCCTCGGTGAGGTGGACGACGCGGCGGCCGTCGGTCTGCTCCGCGCGGACCAGGCCCTCGTCCTCGAGCTGCGACAGGGTCGGGTAGACCGAGCCGGGGCTCGGCTTCCAGCGCCCGCCGGAGCGCTCGGCGATCTCCTGGATGATCTCGTAGCCGTGCCGCGGCTGCTCCGCGACCAGCGCGAGGACGGCCAGCCGGACGTCGCCGCGCCCGCGCCGCCCGCGACCGCCGGGGCCGCGCCGGCCGGGACCGAAGCCGCGGCCGCCCGGGCCGAAGCCGCGCCCGAACGGACCGCCGGGGCCGAAGCCGGGACCGAAGGGCCCGCCCGGACCGCCGGGGCCGAACCGCGGGCCGCCATGCCGGCGACGGAGGCGGTCGGCTCCGTCCTCGGCGTCGATGTTCACGTTCACGTTCACGTCGGGGCCTCCCGGTGCGGTGTCGGCGAAGGGGCCGAACGGCGGGCGGCGGTGCGGACCGCCGCGGCGACCGCGGCCGCGCGGGCCTCGGGGACCGAAGCCGGTTCCGAACGCCGGGCCGAACCCGCCGAAGCGGGGGCCGAAGGGGGAGTCCCAGGTGGGGTTGTCGGCAGACATGGTGTGTCTCCTTCTCGTCGTGAGCCTCCTTGGTCGGTAGCTCGTGTGCCATCACGATATATCGCTACCTATCGCCGATGCAACCCCGAGTTTCCGTTCCGGTGAGGGAAACGCGCGGCTTCCCGCTCACGTGCCCGCACTGCCAGCCTCGTCCCATGAGCCCTGGAACGGTGACGGCGGCGATCGTGGGGCCGGGCAACATCGGCACCGACCTGCTCGCCAAGCTGCGCCGCAGCAGCGTGATCGACGTCCGCTACATGGTCGGGGTGGTGGAGTCCGACGGCCTCGCCCGCGCCCGCGAGCGGGGGATCGCGGCGTCCGCGGAGGGGGTGGACTGGCTGCTGCGGCAGGACCCGCTGCCCGAGATCGTGTTCGAGGCGACCTCGGCGAAGGTCCACACCGCGAACGCCCCGCGGTACGCCAAGGCGGGTGTCCGGGCCGTCGACCTCACCCCGGCGCACCTGGGTCCAATGGTGTGCCCGCCGGTGAACCTGCACGCGCACCTCGACGCGCCGAACGTCTCGATGATCACCTGCGGCGGGCAGGCGACGATCCCGGTGGTGCACGCGGTCTCGCGGGTGACGCCGGTGCCGTACGCGGAGATCGTCGCCTCCGTCGCGTCGCGGTCCGCGGGCCCCGGGACCAGGGCGAACATCGACGAGTTCACCCACACCACCGGGCGTGCGGTCGCGGAGGTCGGCGCCGCGGACCGGGGCAAGGCGATCATCGTCCTCAACCCGGTCGAGCCGCCGATGATCATGCGGGACACGGTGTTCTGCATGATCGGCGGCGACGCCGACCGGGCCGCGATCGCCGCGTCGATCCACGAGATGGTCGCCGAGGTCCAGCGGTACGTCCCCGGCTACACCCTGCGCGCGGAGCCCCAGTTCGACGAGCCCCGCGAGACCTGGGGCGGGCACGCGCGCGTCGCCACGTTCCTCGAGGTCAAGGGCAACGGCGACCACCTCCCGCCCTACGCCGGGAACCTCGACGTCATGACCGCCGCCGCGGCACGCGTGGGCGAGCTGATGGCCCAGCAGAAGATCGAGCAGCAGACCATCGGAGCCCAGGCATGACGCGCCCGCAGCTCGCCCACGACGTCCGGATCGTCGACACCACGCTGCGCGACGGCAGCCACGCCATGGCGCACCGGTTCACCGAGACCCAGGTCCGCGACACCGTCCGCGCGCTCGACGCGGCCGGCGTCGAGGTCATCGAGGTGACCCACGGGGACGGGCTGGGCGGCTCGTCGTTCAACTACGGCTTCTCCCGCACCGACGAGATGCAGCTGATCGCCGCCGCTCGCGAGGAGGCGCGGCGGGCCAAGATCGCCGTGCTCCTGGTGCCGGGCATCGGGACCGTGGAGGACCTGCGAAGAGCGCGGGACCACGGCGCCGACATGGTCCGCGTCGCCACCCACTGCACGGAGGCCGACGTCTCGCCCCAGCACTTCGCCGCGGCCCGTGACCTGGGGATGGAGACCGCCGGATTCCTGATGATGGCGCACCGCACGCCGCCGGAGGACCTCGCGAAGCAGGCGCGGATCATGGTCGACGCGGGCTGCCAGGCCCCCTACTGCACCGACTCCGCCGGCGCGCTGCTCCTGCACGAGGCGCGGGCGCGGTTCGAGGCGCTCGTCGCCGAGGTGGGCGACGAGGCCTGGGTCGGCTACCACGGCCACCAGAACCTGTCCTTCGGCGTGGCCAACTCGGTGATCGCCCAGGAGGTCGGCGTCCGGTACATCGACGGCTCGCTCTGCGCACTCGGCGCGGGCTCGGGCAACAGCCCCACCGAGGTGCTGGCCGCGGTGTTCGACCGGCTCGGCGTGGACACCGGGCTGGACGTCATGGGGCTGCTGCACGCGGCCGAGGACGTGGTCCGCCCGTACCTGACGCGCTGGCCGAAGATGGACCGCAACGCGATCGTGCAGGGTTGGGCCGGGGTGTACTCCAGCTTCCTGCTGCACGCCGAGGCCGTCGCCGAGCGGTACAAGGTGTCGGCCCACGAGATCCTCGAGCGCTGCGGCGAGCTCGGCCTGGTGGGCGGCCAGGAAGACATGATCATCGACGTGGCGATCGAGCTGGCGGCGGAGCGCTGAGCACCGTCGGACACGTCGCCGACGGCGAGGAGACCGTCGAGGGGGACCGGTTCGAGTCGTTCGACCAATGGACCCGCGAGCCCCGGGCGGAGATCGCACTCGGCGGGGCGGCGGAGGCGGAGCTCGCGGTGACCGCCGCCCGGCGCCCGGTTCGTCGCGGCCGCCGAGGCCCTGGTCGTGGGCGACCCTCGGGACCCGGACACGCAGACCGGCCCGCTCGCCTCGGAGACCCACTGGCGCACGGTCTTGGCGATCCGTCCGTAGCCGGCCCCTCTGTCCGGTGTGGCACGGTGTGACACGATGTGGTACGGCTCACCCGTTCATCCTCCGCTGGTCCTGTTCGTCCGGTTCGTGAGATCCTTGGGCGGACGTCGCACGCGAGTCGGAGGTGTCCATGCTGCGGGTGCTCGGGGCCGCGCTCCTCGTGGTGCTGGCGTTCACGCTGGCCGGGGCGCTGTACCAGGTGCTGGCGTGGGCCGTCGCGGTCGGTGCGCTCGTGTTCGCCGGGGTCGTCGTGTGGTCGTTGTCGACCCGGGACGGCGAGGGCCGCGTCCGGCGCTGATCGGGAGCCGGGCTGCCGGCGTCACGACCGTCACATTCCGGCGGAACGCGCCGGGTCCGGCCGGCGTTGAAGCGGACATGACGACCTCCACCGGCTCGCGCTCCTCCGCGGGGCGGCGGGCCGCGCTCGTGACCCTGGCCCGCGTGATCGTGCAGAGCCGCAAGCCGGGTTCGCCCGGCCTCGGCGACCGCGCACGCGCACTGCCCCGCATGGTGACCGGCGCCCTCAGCGGGCGCTCCGGCGTGCTGACCCGCGGCCGGCTCGGCCTGCTGGTCCTGGCGATCGCCTACCTCGTGTCGCCCGTCGACCTCGTGCCCGAGGCGCTGACCTCGGTGTTCGGCCTGGTCGACGACGGCGTCGTGGCCCTCTGGCTCGGCGGCGCGCTGCTCGTCGAGACCCAGCGCTTCCTCGACTGGGAGCGCGACGGCCGCCCGCAGGTGGTCGACGGCGAGCTGGTCGGGTAGCGCCAGACCCCGCGCCCTCAGAACAGGCCGTGCCGCGCGCCCACGTCGAGGGCGAGCGTGGCGCCGTGCAGGGCGGCGGCCTGCGGGGCGAGCAGGGTCGCGACGGCCCAGCCGACCTCGTCCGGCGTGACGAGCCGGCCCAGGGGCGACTCGGCGGCCCGCTCGGCCAGGACCTCCTCGACGGTGGTCCCGCGACGCTCGGCGGCCTGCGCGGCCAGCCCGCGCAGCCGCGGGGTGTCGGCGGGTCCGGGCGCCACGAGGTGCGCGGTGACCCCGCGGGGCCCGTACGCGGTGGCGAGCTGCCGCACGAGGTTGGCCAGGGCGGCGTTGACCACGCCCGCGGCGCAGGCGTAGGGCGCGGGCTCGCTGCCGAAGTGCCCGCCGAGGGCGACGATCCGCGAGCCCTCGCCGAGCTCCGCGTCGACGGCGCGCACCAGGCGGAGCAGCCCGCCCACCTTCAGGGCGACGACCTGCCCGAGCGCGTCCGGGTCGATCGTCTCCAGCGGCCCGGTCGCCGGCAGCCCCACGGCCTGCACGACCATCCGCACCGGCCGCCCGCCGACGGCCGCCGCGATCGCGGCCGCGCCCGCGTCCGTGCCGACGTCGGCGGCGTGCCCCGTGACGCCCGGCCCGTCCGGCGGGGCCTTCCGCGCTACCGCGAGGACCTCGACGCCCGCCGCGGCGAGCCGCGCCGTGATCGCCGACCCCAGCGCGCCCGACGCACCGACCACCACGGCCAGCCCGGTCATGACCGGATCCCCGCCTGCATCGGCAGGCCGAGCGCGGCCCGGGCGACGGCGCACGCGTCCTCGGGGACGAGGAGGTCCGGCTGCACCGCGCGCAGACCGGCGGCGCGGGCACCCGCGACGTTCCACGGCATGTCATCGACGAACACGATCTCCTCGGCCGCCAGGCCCAGCCGGCCGACGGCGATGGCAGAGGCCCGCGGGTCCGGCTCAGGCATCCCCGTGACCGAGGCGACGACCCCGCCGACGTCGAGCAGGAGGGCCGTCATTCAGTGCTCCGGTTCGTGGGAGACGATCGCCGCGGGCAGGACGACGGTGGACAGCAGGCCGCAGGCGGCGCACCAGCCCAGGAAGTTGCGGTCCGCGCCGGACCAGAACTCCTGGACGAAGCTCGCCGGATCCTCCAGCGACGCCCCGCAGCCCGGACAGAAGCTCATGACGCCCAGGCCGGCACCGGGTCGCCGAACAGCTCGAAGATCTCGTCCTTGATGGGGGAGTAGCGGATCGAGCTCTCCCGGGTCCAGAGCTGCCGGAACTCCACCGCGGAGCCGAACTTGTCCTTCTCCATCGGCAGGTCGATGACGTCGTGGGGCTCGCGGTAGGTGCACAACGGGTCCAGCCCCTGCGCCACCCGGTCCATCTGCTCGGCGTACAGCTTGCGCAGCATGATCACGCCCATGTCCGACCTGCCGAGGTGCTCCTTCGAGCGGTCCGAGATCCGGCCCTGGGTGATCCAGGCGACGATGTCCTGCCCGTCGACGTAGTCCCGCAGCCACTCGCCGCGGTCGTCCTTCAACGGCACCTCGTACACGGGGATCTCCGGCTGCGGCGGCGCCCCGCCCTCGGGCCGGTAGGTCTGGTACCAGACGTGCCAGGTGTTCTCGTCGTCGATCGGCACGCGGATCTGGAAGGTCGCCAGCCCCGCCGCGCCCACGCGCAGCATGTGCGGGAAGACGAGCGGGTGCCCGACCTTCCAGTCCTCGTCCTCCTCGGTGTGGCCCTCCAGCACCCGGCGCTTGAGGATCCCGTGCTCGAAGACCTCGAAGGCGACCTTGATGTGCTTCTTGGTGACGACCGGCAGTGCGGTGCCGCCGTCGAGCTCGCGCAGGAACGAGCCGTACCGGCCGTGCAGCCACTCGACGTGGTACGGGTCGACCGAGTTCTCCATGATCTGCACGAAGTTGCAGGGGAGCTCGGCGTGCCCGATGTCGCGCCAGGCGTCCTCCCAGACGAAGAGGTCGTAGCGCGGGAGCTCGGGCGCCGGGGCGGGCCCGAGGTAGGCGAAGATCAGCCCGCCCAGCTCCTGCACCGGGTAGGCCGTGGCGCGGATGCGCTCGGCGAAGGTCGAGCCGGCGGGCTCGCCGGGCTGCTCCAGGCACTGTCCGGACTCGTCGAACCGCCAGCCGTGGTACCCGCACCGTAGCCCGACGTCCTCGGTGCAGCCCAGCCACAGCGCCGCCCGGCGGTGCGGGCACTGCTCGGCCAGCAGTCCCACCGTGCCGGTGCCGTCCCGGTACAGCACCAGGTCCTCGCCGAGCAGCCGCCGCTTCACGGGGACGCGGCCGGCCATGTCGTGCGTTGCCACCGGCCACCAGTAGCGGCGCAGCAACTCACCCATGGGCGTGCCCGGCCCGACCTGGGTCAGCCGCCGGTTCTTCTCCGCACTGAGCATGGCCGCACGGTAGGTCCGCTGGTCAGGGCGACGACAGGGCCGCGTTCGCTTCCCCGGAACGGAGCAGCGCGTTCGCCACACCCGAACGCCCTGCTTGTGGCTGCATGTGGCGGCTGTCACGGTCAGCCCAACCCCGAACCGATCGAGGAGTCACCGAGATGGCCAACGTCGTCCCCCTCGACGAGTACACCGGCGAGTGGTACCCGGGCTTCCGGCCGGAGTTCCTGGCGTCGCCGTTCATCGTCGACGGCACCGGGCCGTTCACCAAGGACGACGAGGACAAGTTCTGGTTCCTCGACTTCCACTGGTCCCGCGGCCTCACCCCGCTCGCGGCCTTCACCTGGGGTCAGGACGGGTACTGCTGGGGCACCCAGCACGCCGCCGAGGGACTCCCGCTCCCGCCCGGCCGCGGCGTCACCAGCCGGTTCGCCGGCACCCACCTCTACGGCTCCGCGATCCCCGAGACCGACCCGCGCGAGATCGGCGCCCGCGCCAACCGGCTCGGCACCACCCTGCCCCGCTTCCTGCAGAACTACCAGCAGACCTGGGCCGCCGGGCGCGACGAGCTCGAGGCCACCTGGGCGTACTTCCACGGCCTGGACCTCGCCCAGGTCCCGACCGCCGAGCTCCCCGGCCTGCTGGACCAGGCCCGCCGCTACCACAAGCGGTCGATGGAGATCCACTTCGACGTCATGTACCCGCTGCTGGTCAACTTCCTCGGCTTCTACGGTGCCTGCGCCGAGATGGGGATCGACACCGCGGACATCGGCAAGTTCCTCCAGGGCGAGGACACCAAGATCATGGAGACCGACCGCGGGCTCGCGGAGCTGGCCGTGAAGGCCAAGCGCGCCGGGCTCCGCCAGGTCTTCGAGGACAACGAGGGCAGCGCCATCCGCGCCGCCCTGTCCGCGCACGGCGGCTCCGCGAGCCAGTGGCTCACCGACTTCGACGACTTCCTGCAGGTCTACGGGCACCGCCAGGAGGCCACCTGCGACGTCGGCGTCCCCAGCTGGATCGAGGACAACACGATCCCGCTGGACATGATCCGCAGCTTCGTCCTCAAGGAGACCGACCACGACTTCGAGGCCGCCGCGCGCAACGCCGTCGAGGAGCGGGAGGCCGCGATCGAGGCCGCCCGGTCCGGGCTGACCAGGGAGGAGCAGGCGGTGTTCGACGCCGGCCTGCGGTCCAACCAGGAGGCGAACTTCCCCTGGTGGCAGGACGACCACAACTACTACATCGACCTCAAGGTCATGATCCCGCTGCGCCGGGTCACCCAGGAGCTGGCCGCGCGCGTCGGGGCCGACGACCGCAACGACCTGCTCCACCTGTTCTGGCCGGAGCTGCGCGCGGTCGCCGAGGGCCGGGCGTACCACGGCGAGCTCAAGAGCCTGGTCGCCGACCGGCGGCAGTACTTCGACCACTGGGGCGCGCTGCGCGGGCAGATGCCGAAGGTGCTCGGCACCGTGCCCGAGACCGTCGAGGACCCGGTGCTGATCGAGATCTTCGGGCTCAACCCGGCGTCGATCCGCGCCATGCAGAACCCCGACGCCGCGGCCGAGACCACGCTGACCGGCGTCGCCGCCGCGAAGGGCATCGCCACCGGGCCCGCCCGGGTGCTGCAGTCCAGCGACGACATGCACCGGCTGGAGCCCGGCTCGATCCTGGTGTGCGAGTCCACCTCGCCGAGCTGGACGCCGGCCTTCGGCAAGATCGCCGGCGCGGTCTGCGACGGCGGTGGCATGCTCAGCCACGCCGCGATCGTCGGGCGGGAGTACGGCGTGCCCACCGTGACCGCGGTCGGCGTCGCGACCGTGGCCATCGCCGACGGCGACCAGATCGAGGTCGACGGCACCAACGGCAAGGTCACCATCCTCAAGCGGGCGTCGGAGATCGCGGACGCCGCGGCCGACGGGGAGGCCGCCGGATGACGGGGGTCCTGGTGGAACCGCAGGAGGAGGTCGTGGGCACCTGCAGCGAGTCGATCGTGTGGATCGACCAGGTCGACACCGCCGACGCCGTGGCCGCGGCGGGGTCCAAGATCGGCCGGCTCACGGAGCTGCACCGGGCCGGGGTCACCGTCCCGCAGGGCTTCGCGGTCACGGTCGACGCGTACCTGCGCCACTGTGCGGAGTCCGGGCTCGACGCCCGGATCGAGGCCGCGCTGAAGGATCTCGGGCCGACGCCGTCGGAGGCGGAGGTGGCGGCGGCGTCGGCCCGGATCCGCGCGCTGGTCGAGGAGACGCCGATGTCCCCGGCGCTCGAGGCGGAGATCACCGAGGCCTACGAGGACCTGTGCCTGCGGGCGGTCGACGTCAACGTGCCGACGGCCGTGCGGTCGTCGGCCACGGGGGAGGACGCCGCCGACGCGAGCTTCGCCGGCATCTTCGACACCTACCTCGGCGTCTCCGGCCCGGACCGGGTGCTCACGGCGGTCCGCGCCTGCTGGGGGTCGCTGTTCACCGGCCGCGCGCTCGCCTACCGGCTGCGCAAGGGCATCAGCCACCACGCCATGCCGATCGCGGTCGGGGTGATCGAGCTCGTGCACGCCCGCGCGTCGGGCGTCGCCTTCTCGGTGCACCCCGTCACCGGCAAGCCGGACCGGATCGTCGTCGAGACGTCCTGGGGCTGGGGCGAGGCGATCGTGCAGGGCCTGGTCGACCCGGACCACGTCGAGATCGGCAAGGCCGACGGCCGGGTGCTGAGGTACGACGTGGCGCACAAGGCGGTCGTGTCGGCCTTCGACTTCGCCGCGGGCAGGGTCACGGAGATCGAGATGCCGGCCAAGCTCGCCGACCGGCAGGTGCTCGACGAGGAGCAGATCGGCGCGATCGTCGAGGCCGTCACGGCCATCGAGGAGCACTACGGCTACCCCGTCGACGTCGAGTGGGTGATCGACCGGCACCGCCGCGCCGGCGACCCGATCACCATCGTCCAGTCCCGGCCGGTCACGGTGACCGCGCAGCAGACCGCCCCGGCCGCCTACGACCCGGTGGCGCTGGCGCAGAAGTTCGTGTTCAGCGGCAAGCCGATCCCCGGGAGGTAGCGACCCCGCCGCCGTAGGGTGCGGACCATGCGCGCGATCGTCTGCGAGACGCCCGGCGGGCCCGAGGCCCTGACCCTGCAGGACATCCCGACGCCCGAGCCCGGACCCGGTGAGGTCCGGATCCGGGTGGAGGCCGCCGGGGTCAACCCGATCGACTGGAAGACCCGGTCGGGCCTGGGCCCGTGGAAGTCGTTCGGCGGGAAGCCGTTCGTCGTGGGCTGGGACGTGGCGGGGGTCGTCGACGCCCTGGGGCCCGACACCGACCTCGACGAGCGCGGGTTCCAGGTCGGCGACTCCGTGCTCGGGATGGCCCGCTTCCCGAGCCCCGACGGCGCCTACGCCGAGTACGTGACCGCGCCCGCCGGGCACTTCCGGCCGCGCCCGGCGGACCTGTCGGTGGTCGAGGCGGCCGCGCTGCCGCTCGCCGGGATGACGGCGTGGCAGAGCCTCGTCGACGTCGGGCACCTCGAGGCGGGGCAGCGCGTGCTGATCCACGCCGCGGCCGGCGGTGTCGGGCATCTCGCCGTGCAGATCGCGAAGGCCCGCGGGGCGCACGTGATCGGCACGGCCTCGGCCGCGAAGCACGACCTGCTGCGCGAGCTGGGCTGCGACCAGGTCGTCGACTACCGGTCGGAGCGGTTCGAGGAGGTCGTCGAGCCCGTCGACCTGGTCTACGACCTCATCGGCGGCGAGACGGCCGTGCGGTCCTTCGGCCTGGTCAAGCCCTCCGGCATGCTCATCTGCCTGCCGACGGTCGCGGTCGAGGCCGCGGTGAGGGCGGCCGAGGAGCACGGGGTGAAGGCCTCCGGCGCCTACGTCCGCGCCGGCGGATCCGGGCTCTCCGAGCTGCTCGAGCTCCACGCGGACGGCCGGCTGCGCGTGCGGGTGGCCGAGACCTTCCCGCTCGAGCGCGCCGCCGACGCCCATCGGCTGGGCGAGCAGGGCCGCACCACCGGGAAGATCGTCCTCACGGTGTAGGACCCGCGGGGCCGTGTCGATCGCTCGGGCCGCGGGGCCGTGTCGATCGCTCAGGCCGCGGGGCCGGTGTGGTCGCGCAGCAGGGAGTCCAGGATGTCCTCGGCCTCCGCGGCCGCCGCGGCGGCGTCGCCCGCCCGGATCGCCGCCAGCAGCCCGGTGTGGCTCTCGCAGCGGCCGCCGGCCACCGTCGTCGCGACGCTGGCGTGCACCACCTCGGTCAGCCCGCGGTAGAGCTCGGCCAGCACCGCGTTGTGGGCGCAGCGCAGCACGAGCTGGTGGAACGCGAGATCGGCCCGGGTGAAGGCGGCGAGGTCCGCGGCCCGCTCGGCCTCCTCGCAGGCCGACATCGCCGCCTCCAGCTCGGCCAGATCCGCCGCGGTGCGGTGCCGCGCGGCGAGCCGCGCGCCCTCGGCCTCCAGCAGCCGGCGCACCTGCAGCACCTCGCGCAGCTCGGTCCCGGCGAGCCGGCGGATCGCTCCCGAGATCTCGCTCGTCGCGCGCACGAACGTGCCGTCGCCCTGCCGGACCTCGAGCAGCCCGGCGTGCGCGAGCGCGCGCACCGCCTCGCGGACGGTGTTGCGCCCGACCCCCAGCGCCTCGGCCAGCTCGGCCTCCGGCGGGAGCCGCGTGCCGACCGGCCACTCGCCCGCGGCCACGGCCGCGCGGATCTGTTCGATCACTTGGTCGACGAGGCCGGCACGCCGGGTGGTGGCCAAGGGCACAGGCGCCATCCTTTCATCCGAACATGGGATGTCTGACAGAGTAGTCGCCATGGCAGTCGGGGAGCCGGGACGCGCCGAGGCGTCTCCTGATCTCGGTGCGCGCCCGCGCGTCGAGCACCACCGGGTCGCGGACGGGCAGGCGCTCGAGATCGCCGGGGAGGCCGCCGCGGAGGAGCGTCTGACGCCCGCCCGCTTCGGTCCGTTGAGCGGAACCCTGCTGCTGGCCGTCGGCGTGGTGCTGGCGGCGGTGAACCTGCGTGCGGCGGTGACCAGCGCGTCGTCGCTGCTCGGCGACGTCCGCACGGGGCTCGGGGCCTCGGCGGCCTGGACCAGCCTGCTCACCACCGCGCCCACGCTGTGCTTCGCGGTGGCGGGCCTGGCCGCACCGGCGCTGGCCCGGCGGGTCGGCCTGGCGCGGGCGATCGGGGTGGCGCTGGCGGTGCTCGGCGCCGGGCTCGTCGTGCGGGTGCTGGGCGGCGCGGGCCTGATGCTGGGCGGGACGTTCGTGGCCTGCGCCGGGATCGCGGTGGCCAACGTGCTGGTCCCGGTCGTGGTCAAGGAGTCCTTCGCCCACCGCGTCGGGCTCATGACCGGTCTCTACACGGCGGCGCTGCAGGGCAGCGGCGCGCTCGGCTCCGCGCTGACCCCGGCGGTGGAGGGCCCGGCGGGCGGCTGGCGCGGCGCGCTCGTCCTCTGGGCGGCGCTCGCGCTGGTGGCGCTGGTCGTGTGGGCCGTGGGGGCGCGGCACCGGCCGGCCGCGGAGGTCGCCCACGGCGCCCGGCGCGCGTCGTGGGGCCGGCTGCTGCGCAGCCCGGTGGCCTGGTCGGTGACGGCGTTCATGGGGCTGCAGTCCTTCATGGCCTACGTCGTGATGGGCTGGCTGCCGCAGATCTACCTGGGCGCGGGCCTGTCCAAGGGGACGGCGGGGGTGATGCTCAGCATCGCCACGCTCGTCGCCGTCCCCTTCAGCCTGATGGTGCCGGCGTTCGCCGCCCGGCGGCGGAGCCAGTCCGGCTGGAACGCCGGGCTGACCCTGCTCGCGATCGCCGGGGCGCTCGGGCTGATGCTCGCGCCGGCCGCGGTGCCGTGGCTGTGGGCGGTACTGCTCGGCACCGGGATGACCGTGTTCGCGATGGCGATGACCGTGATCACGCTCCGGGCGGGCGACGCCGCGACGGCGGCCGGGCTGTCCGCCATGGCCCAGGGCTTCGGCTACCTCCTCGCCTCGACCGGCCCGATGCTCGTCGGGCTGCTCCACGAGGCGACCGGCGGCTGGACCGTCTCGCTGGCCGTGCTGCTGGTGGCCCTGGTCGCGCAGCTGGTCGCGGGGGTGCTCGCCGGGCGGCCGCGCACGGTCTGAGCCCCGGTCACCCGAGGCGGTGCGAGACCACCGCCGCGGCCTCGACGACGGCGGCCCGCAATCGCCGCAGGACGTCCGGCGCCGCCCGGTCGGTCGGCGCGGCGACGGAGAGGGCGGCGATGACGACGTCGGCGCGGTCGCGGACCGGCGCGCCCACCGACATGACCCCGATCCGGCTCTCCTCCCGGTTCTCCGCCCAGCCCCGCTCGGCGACCTCCCGCAGCCGCGCACGCAGCACGGCCGGGTCGACGATCGAGCGCGGCGTGGCCCGGTGCGGCCGCCAGGCTTCCAGCCTCGTCGCCAGCTCCGCCTCCGGCAGGGCCGCGAGCAGCACCTTGCCGGTGCTCGTCGTGGTGGCGGGCAGCCGGGTACCGACCCGGGAGAAGATCCGCACGGTGTGCGGGCTCTCCAGCCGGTCGATGTAGACCGACTCCAGTCCGTCGAGCACCGCGAGCTGGACGGTCTCGCCGGTCGTCGCGCGCAGGGCGGCCATGACCGGCAGCGCGGCCTCGTGCAGGTCCAGCGCGGCGCCCACCGCGGAGCCGAGGTCGAACAGCGCCAGCCCGAGCCGGTAGCGGCCGGTCGGGACGCGGTCGAGCAGGCGCTCCTCGGTCAGCGTGCCGAGGATCCGGTGCACCGACGACGTCGAGAGGTCCAGGCGGCGCGCCAGCTCGGAGACCCCCAGCTCGCGGTCGTGCCGGGAGAACTCCTTGAGCAGCCGGGCGGCGTTGCGCACCGAGCTGAGCCCCTTCTCCGACCGGCTCCTTCCCTCCATGCGGGAAGGATTCCTTGTCCGCCGTGACCGGCGCCACCTACCGTTCGCGCACCCCGAACCCGCAGGAGGTGCCGTGCTCACCGCCGAGCAGAACGACGAGCTGACCCAGGTCGAACCCGGGACCCGGATGGGCGAGGTCCTCCGCCGCTACTGGTACCCGGTCGCGTTCACGCGCGAGCTGGAGGAGTTCCCGGTCAAGCGGGTGGAGCTGCTGGGGGAGTTCTTCGCGCTGTGGCGCTCGCCCTCGGGCCGGTACGGGATCGTCCCCGAGCCCTGCCCGCACCGGAAGGCGTCGATGGCCTACGGCGTGGTGGAGGCGAACGGGCTGCGCTGCCCGTACCACGGCTGGGTCTTCGACACCGACGGCGCGTGCACCGAGCAGCCGGCGGAGAAGGACAACACGAACTTCCAGGAGCGGGTGCGGGCCACGGCCGGGCGCGTGGAGGAGCTGGGCGGGCTGGTCTGGGCCTACGTCGGGCCGGCCCCCGCGCCGGAGCTGCCGCGCTTCGACACGTACGTCATGGAGGGCTTCCGGGACATCGGCTGGGCCGACCTGCCGTGCAACTACGTGCAGATCATGGAGAACGCGGTCGACCCGCACCACGTCGAGTTCCTGCACGGGCGGTACTTCGAGTTCGTCGGGCGGCACGAGGGCTTCACCGCGCCCGCCTCGTTCGGCAAGGAGCACGTCCGCATCGGGTTCGACGCCTTCGAGTGGGGGATCATCAAGCGCCGCGTGCTCAAGGGCGCCACCGAGGAGAACGACGACTGGAAGGTCGGCCACCCGCTCGTCTTCCCGTACAACATGCGCGTGGGCGGCGGCGGGATCCACCAGATGCAGATCCGGGTGCCGATCAACCGCACGACCACCCGGTTCATGCTCTACACGGTGCACGCGCCCGACGGCTACGAGCACGTGGAGCAGCCGCAGGTCCCGGACTACGAGATCCCGGTGTTCGACGACCGCGGCCGGCACGTCACGAACTACGTCGAGGGCCAGGACATCATGGCCTGGGTGACGCAGGGCGCGATCACCGACCGCACCACCGAGCACCTCGGCCGCAGCGACATCGGGGTGGCCATGCTCCGCCGGATGTTCCGCGAGCAGATGGACGTCGTGGAGCGCGGCGAGGACCCGCTCGGCACCATCCGGGAGCAGCACGACCGGATCGACCTGCCCTGTGAGAAGGACAAGTTCCACGCGGGCGGCGCGCAGTTCGCGCTGGACTTCTGCGACATGGGGTCGACCCGCTTCTCCCCGGTGCTCGACACGATCAAGAAGATCCACATCTCGGCGGCCGACAAGATCGCCGCGGAGAGGGCCGGGTGACCGTGGCGCCGGGGCTGCCCGGCGGGGCGCGGGAGGACCGCCGCTTCCGCCCCGACGCCGAGGCCCACCGCCGTGACGCCCCGCGCTTCTGTCCGCGGTGCGCCGCCGCCCTCGGGCTGGCGACGGAGTTCTGGGAGGCCGAGGAGCGGCGGTTCTACTGCTGGTGCTCCGGGTGCGGCTGGGCCGGTGAGATCACGCCGGGCGAGGGCGGAGTGCGCGGGCACGAGCCCGAGCACTGACCAGCACTGACCCAGCACTGACCAGCACTGACGGGAACGGGCTTCACGTCCGCCCGACGGCGGCGGTCAGGACGGGGAGGTAGCCGCGGGCGTACCCGGCGGCCGTGGGGTGGTAGGCGCCCGGGCCGCCGGGCGCGACGATCCACGGGGTGGCGCTGCACAGCCCGTGTCCGGCGAACGCGGGCCGGACGTCGACGAACGTCGCCCCGAACCGCTGCGCGGTCTCGGCGATCCGGTCGTTCAGCACGTCCGCGCCGGCGTCGATGCGTGCGCTGCGGACCGGGTTCAGCGGGCAGCCGGGACCGTCGCCGAACAGCCGCGGGTAGCCGAGGACCACGACGCGGGCGGAGGGGGCGCGCACGTGCACGGTGCCGAGCACCACCGCGAGCGCGGAGGGCAGGACGTAGCGGGCCACCCGCTCGCCGGCCCGGACGGCCTGGTCGCAGCCGGCGTCGTCGGGTGCCGTGGTGCAGCGGGCGAGGACGGGGGCGAACCCGGTGTCGTTGCCGCCCACGGTGATCGTGACGAGGTCGGTGTCCTTCGTGACGGCGGAGACCTGGTCGCGCAGCACCCCGGCGGTGGTCGCGCCGCTGCACGCCACCGTCGTGAACGACGCCGGGCCGGTCTCCGCGGCGTACCGGGCCGGGTAGGAGGCGGTGCTGCGGGCGCACGCGCCGCTCGTGCCGTCCGGCGTGGCGCCGACCCCAGCGGCGTAGGAGTCGCCGAGCGCGACGTAGTCGACCGGTTCGGCCGCCGAGGCGACCTGCGCGCCGGTGAGCGTCGCGGCCAGGGCCAGGACGAGCGGGACCAGCGTTCGGCGGAGCCCGAGCGGGAAGCGGCGCACCCTCTTATGTAGCCATCGCGTCGTTCCGGCGGACAACCGCCGTCCGGGTCCGGGAGATCGTCGGTACCGCCACGCACGGTGGCGTCCCGGACAGACCGCCCGGCCTACCGGACGACCGTTCAACCGGCTAGCGTGCGGGGCGTGTCGGTGTCGACGGAGCTCCGGGCGGAGGTGGACCTGCCCACGGACGGGTTCGTCGCCGTCGTCAAGCAGGACTGTCCCACCTGCCGGCTGGTCGAGCCCGTGCTGGCGGCGTTGCCGCAGGTCACCGTGTTCTCGCAGGACGATCCCGCGTTCCCCGAGGGTGTCGCGGACCGGCGGGACGACACGGACCTCGACGCGAGCCTCGCCCTCGACATCGAGACCGTGCCCACGCTCGTGCGGTTCGCCGGCGGCGTCGAGCAGGGCCGGGTCGTCGGGTGGAGCCGCGAGCAGTGGGCCGAGCTCACCGGCGTCGCGGAGATCGGGGCGGACCTGCCGGAGTACCGGCCCGGCTGCGGCTCGCGCACCCAGGACCCGGACGTGGCCGAGGAGATCCTGGTCCGCACCCGCGGCGGGTCGCTGCGCTCGCGCCGGCTGGAGATCGCCGCGCTGGAGGACGAGGTCGAGGCCCTCTACGACCGCGGGTTCTCCGACGGCCTGCCCGTCGTGCCGCCCACCCCGGCCCGGGTGCTGCGCATGCTGGACGGCACCTCGCGCAGGCCGGACGAGGTGGTGGCGGTCGTCCCGCCCAACCTGGTCGAGGCCACCGTGGAGAAGGTGGCGGTCAACGCCGTCCTCGCGGGCTGCCGGCCCGAGTACCTGCCCGTCGTGCTCGCCGCGGTCGAGGCCGCGTGCACGGACGAGTTCAACGCCCACGGCCTGCTCGCGACCACGTGGGGCGCCGGCCCGGCGGTCGTCGTCAACGGGCCGGTCCGCGCCGAGATCGGGATGAACTGGGCCGGCAACGCGCTCGGCCAGGGCAACCGCGCCAACTCGACGATCGGCCGGGCGCTGCAGCTGGTGATCCGCAACGTCGGTGGCGGCCGTCCGCAGGAGGTGGACCGGGCGGCGATGGGACATCCCGGCAAGGTCGGGTTCTGCTTCGCGGAGGACGAGGAGGGCTCGCCGTTCGAGCCGCTCGCGCAGAGCCGCGGCGTCGCGCCGGGGCGCTCGGCGGTCACCGTGTTCGCGGCGGAGGGGCCCCGCGGGATCGTCGACCAGATCTCCCGGCGGCCGGAGTCGCTGGCCCGCTCGCTCGCCCTCGGGCTGCGGGGGGTGTGCCACCCGAAACTGGTACGCGGCTTCGACGCGACGCTGGTCGTGTGCCCGGAGCACGCCCGGGTGTTCGCCGAGGCCGGCTGGGACCGGGCGCGGCTGGAGGCGGCGCTCGACGAGGCGCTGCTGCTGGACCGCGCCGAGATCACCCGCGGCGCCGGCGGCATCGACGAGGGGGTGCCGGCGGGCGACTCCGACCGACCGCTCGCGAAGTTCCGGCCGGGCGGGCTGATGATCGTGCACGCCGGCGGCGGCGCCGGCATGTTCTCGGCCGTGATCGGCGGCTGGGCCGGCGGACCGGGCGGGAGCGCGCCCGTGACGAGAGAGGTGGACCCGTGGCGATGACCCGGACCGGATCGACCGGCTCGCTGGTGATCCTGGACCCGACGGACGAGACCACCGCGGACAGCCGCACGGCGCTGGAGCGCCCGGCCTCGCTCGACGGGCTGCGGGTCGGCCTGCTCGACATCTCCAAGGCGCGCGGGGACGTCTTCCTCGGCCGGCTCGCCGAGCTCCTCGCCGAGCGCGGCGTCACCGTGCGCCGCTACGCCAAGCCGACCTTCACCAAGCCGATGCCGGCCGACCTGCGGCGGCAGATCACCACGGAGTGCGACGTGGTGATCGAGGCCCTCGCCGATTGAGGCTCGTGCACGTCGTGCAGTGTGCACGACTTCGCCGCCCTCGAGGGCCGGGGCGTGATCGCGGCCTTCCTCGCGTCGACGCAGTTCGTGGTGGCCGCCGACGCCCAGGCCCGGGCGCTCGGCTACCGCGAGGTGCCGTCGGTGTTCGTGCCGCACCCGATCCAGGACCGCACGGACGAGGAGATGCGCGCGCTCGCCGACGCCGCGCTGGAGGAGGTGCTCGCGGCCGTGACCCGGCGGTGAGTCACTCGCCGCGGGCGTGGGCGCGCAGCCGCTCGGACCAGGAGAGCGGGGCGGGCGGGTCGCCGACGTCGGCGTAGCGGACGCCGTCCCGCTCGACCACGGGGTAGACGCCGAGGCGGTGCTGCGGCGACACGTCGCACTCGCCCGTCCCCAGGTCGAAGCGGTACCAGTGCGAGGGGCAGACCAGCAGGCCGTCCCTGATCCAGCCGTGCTCCAGCGGGCCGCGGTTGTGCGGGCAGTCCGCGTCGACGACGTGCCAGCGGCCCCCGTGCTCGACCACGGCGAAGGCCCGGCCGTCGGCGGCGACGACGCGGCCTGGCCCGGTGATCCGCAGCAGGCTCATCTCCTGCCGGACGCCCGCAGGTCCGCCAGCGTCTCGCCGCCCACGAACCAGTGCTCCGGCTCGCACTCGGTGAGCACCACGCGGATGGACTCCCGCTTCGCCCCGATCGCCTCCTCGGCGGCGGCGGTGAGCGCTTCGCCGAGCGCCTGCAGCTGCTCGGGGGTGCGGCCCTTGGCGAGCGTGACCTGGATCAGCGGCATCCCAGCTCCAGAGTTCCGAGTCGGTCGATCGACGCGACGACGACGTCCCCCGGCCCGACCGGCACCGCCGCCGTCAGGCCGCCGGACAGGACGATCTCGCCCGCCCGCAGGCCCTCGCCGTCCGCGGCGAGCGCGCGGACCAGCCAGGCGACGGCGGCGGCGGGATGACCGAGCGACGCGGCGCCCGACGCGGTGGCGGCGAGCTTCCCGTTCTTCTCCAGCACCACGCCGACGAGCCGCAGGTCGATGCCCTCGGGCGCGACCGGCGTGCCGACGACGTACCGGGCGGCGGAGGTGTTGTCCGCGACGACGTCGGCCATCGTGAAGCCGTAGTCGGTGTAGCGGGAGTCGAGGACCTCGATCCCCACGGCGACGCCCGACGACGCGGCCACCACGTCCGCCGCGGTGACGTGCGGCCCGGCGAGGTCGCGGCCGAGGGTGAACACGATCTCGGGCTCGCAGCGCGGCTGGATCTGCGCCCCGGTGTCCAGCGGCTCGCCGAGGTCCAGCGCCCCGGCAGCGGGCAGGAAGCCGTAGACCGGTTCGCTGACGTCGACCTGCACCTGCTTCGCGCGCGAGGTCACGCCGAGCTTCCAGCCGGCGAGCGGGCCCGCGGCGCTGCGCAGCTCGCGTTGCACCTGGTAGGCGGTGGGGATGTCCAGCTCGGGGAACTCGTCGGACAGCTTGCCGATCGCGGTGCGGTCGGCGACGGCCTTGCTCAGCCGGGCCGCCAGCTCGCTCACGTTGATCATGCGCCCACCCTCACGGTCACCGGCCCGAGCCGGTCGAACTCGGCCCGGAACACGTCGCCCGGGGTCATCGGGACGGCCGCGTGCAGCGCGCCCGTCATGATCAGGTGCCCGGGTTCGAGGGCGACGCCGTTCTCGCCCAGGACGTTCGCCAGCCAGGCCACGACGGCGACGGGGTCGCCCAGCGCGGCCGCGCCGGCCCCGGTGTCGATCAGCTCGCCGCTGCGGGTGAGGGTCATGCCGACGAGCCGGGTGTCGAGGTCGGCCACCGGGACGATCCGGCTCGAGGTGGCGACGGCGCCGTTGGAGGCGAGGTCGGCCACGGTGTCGGCGAGCTTGATCCGCCAGTCGGCGATGCGGGAGTCGACGATCTCCATCCCGGCCACGGCGCCGGCGAGCGCGGCGCGGGCCTGCGTGACGGTCACGCCCGGCCCCTGCAGGCGCTCGCCGAGCACGAACACGATCTCGGCCTCGACCTTGGGGGCGATGAACCGGCCGAGCGGGATCTCGTCGCCGTCGCGGTAGACCGTCGAGGCGAGGACGGGCCCGTGGTCGGGGGAGTCCACGCCGACCATCTTCTGCATCGGCTCGGAGGTCAGCCCGACCTTGTACCCCACGATCCGGTCGCCGTCGGCGAGCAGGAGGTCGACCAGCTCGCGCTGCACCGCGTACCCGTCGGCCATCCCGAGCGTGGGGTCGTCGTCGGTGAAGGGCGGGATCGGCGTGCGGGTGCGGCGGGCGTCGTAGAGCGCCCGGGCCTTCGCGGCCGCGTCCGTCACGGGCATGAGGTCCTCCTCGTGCGAGTTCGTCGCCCATCCTTCCGCGTCCGCACGGTCGCGGTCACGGCCGGCGTTCCCCGCGTCGGAACGGCAGGGAGGCACTGGTCACCGGTGCGCGGCGAGCTCACGGACCTGCCCGACGAGCGCGTCGACGGAGTTCGCCTCGCCGGGCAGCCGGGTGTGGTCCGTGGGCAGGGCGACGCCGATCCGCACGGGCGGGCTCATGCGCCCCGCCCCTCCCGCTCCGGGGTCCAGCCGAGCCGGCGGGAGATCGCCTCCCCGGCCTCGACCAGCGACCGGGCGTGCCGGCGGCGGGCCGCGGCGCCGAACCGGGCCGTCGGGGCGCCGATCGACAGGGCCGCGACGACCTCGCCGTACCGGTCCCGGACGGGTGCGGCGATCGACACGACCCCGATCTCCCGCTCGTGCACCGCCTCGGCCCAGCCCCGGGCCCGCGCCGCCGCCAGCTCGGCGCGCAGGGCGTCGGCGGTGACGAGCGTGTGCGGGGTGAGCTGCGGGAACGGCCCGGCGATGCGCTCCTCCCGCTCGGCCTCGGGCAGGTGGGCGAGCAGCACCTTCCCCGAGCTGGTGGCGTGCGCGGGCACGCGGCGCCCGGTCTCGGTGAACAGCCGCAGCGAGTGGGCGGACTCGAGCCGGTCGACGTAGACGACGTCGACGCCGTCGAGCACCCCGACCTGGCAGGTCTCGCCGGTCTCGTCGCGCAGGTGGGCGAGCACCGGCCCGGCGGCGGCGTGCAGGTCCAGGTGCACCTTCACCGCCTCGCCGAGCTCGATCATCACCACGCCCAGCCGGTAGCCGCCGGTGTGCGGGTCCTGCTCGATCAGGCCCTCGGCGGCGAGCGTGGTGAGCAGCCGGTGGACCGCGGACTTGCCCAGGTCGAGGCGCCGGGCCAGCTCCGAGACGCCGAGCGTGGCCTCCTGCGCGCGGAAGGCCTTGAGCAGTCGTGCGGCGTTGGTGACGGTGGTGAGCGGGGCGTCGGTCATGCCGGTGCCGCCGGTGCCCCGGTCGATCCCCGGGGCGTTCGGTCCCGCCGGCCGCCGACGCTCGCGAGCAGGGCCTTGCGCACCTCGTCCGGGTCCGGCGCGGGGGACTCGGCGAGGGCGGCGACGGCGGCGTCCCGCGGCGCGATCGCGCGGGCCAGCAGCGCCTGCGCCCGGGGGAGCCCGGCGGCCGAGGCGCCGACCAGCTCGTCGACCAGCGCCTCGCGCCCGCGCACCCGGCTGCGGATCGTGTCGAAGTCCCGCACCGCGGCGGAGTGCCCGCTGGCCAGCCCGGACCCGACGTGTTGGGCGTGGTGCGGGGTCAGGCCCGACCCGGGCTGCGCGACGACGTGGTAGCAGGTCGTCTGGATCCCCAGCGCGCCGCGGACCTCGGCGTACTGCGGCTCCGCCGACTCGTCGACCAGCCCGAGCGCGGGCACCACGACGGGGTCGTAGAAGCGCAGCGTCCACTCCAGCCCGGGCAGCGACCCGCGCTGCTCCACCTCCTGGCCGCGCAGCGGGCCGAGGTCCTCGCGGGTGGCGAGCAGGTGCAGGTTCCGCACGCCCACGGCCGCGACGTGCACCGGGCCGCCCCCGGCGAGCAGCGGCATCCGGCCGCGGGCGCCCGGCGGGAACGTGTCGGCCTGCGCGAGGTAGGCGCCGTGCAGCGCCGCGACGTACTCCGCCACCGCCTCGCGCATCCGCATCGGGTCGGCCATCGGCGTTCCTCCGTTCTGATTTCCGGAACGACTGCACTTCCCTCCGGAACGCTAGGGCGCCACGCTGAAGCCCGTCAACAGCGTCGTCAGCACCGAGCAGGGAGGCTCGCCAGTGGGGATCCTGCGCCTGGCCCACGTCGACGTCCGGACACCCGACCTGGACCTCGCCGCCGCGTACTACACCGAGGTCATGGGCCTGCAGACCGTGCAGCGGGATGCGGACACGGTCTACTTCAAGTGCTGGGACGAGGAGGACCACCACTCGCTGCGGATGCGCTACCACCCGCGCACCGGGCTGGACTCCTTCACGTTCCGCGTCGAGGCCGAGGACGACCTGCACGAGCTCGAGAAGAAGGTCGAGGCCTACGGCTGCCCGACCACGCGGGTCAGCCGCGGCGAGGCCGTCGGGCAGGGGGAGTCAATCCGGTTCGAGGTGCCGAGCGGCCAGGTCATGGAGCTGGTCTGGGACATCGAGAAGACCGGCAACCTGCTCGGCAAGCGCAACCCGGCGCCCACGCCGCCGCCCGACCTGCCCGGCATCGCGCCGCCGCGGATGGACCACATGCTGGTCAACGCCGAGGAGGTCGCCGAGGCCGCCACGTTCTTCACCGACGTGCTGGGCCTGCGGATGACCGAGCAGGTGCTCGACGGCAACGGCCACCAGCTCGGCGTCTGGCTCGCCGGCCGCACCAACACCCCGCACGACATCGCCATCGTCAACGGACCCAACGGCGCCCTGCACCACTGGGCCTACTGGCTCGACGACTGGGACCACATCCGCAAGGCCGCGGACACACTGGCCTACAACGGCGTGCAGATCGACCAGGGCCCCACCCGGCACGGCGTGACCCGCGGCAACACCATCTACTTCTTCGACCCGCTCGGGATCCGCAACGAGGTCTTCACCGGCGGCTACTGGGTCGACCCGGACACCGAGATCATCACCTGGACCGAGGACAACTTCGGGAAGGGCCTCTTCTACTACGAGAACGTCGTCAGCCAGCGCTTCCTGCGCATGCACACGTGAGCGAGAAGATGACCGACAGGATTCTGCGACTGCAGCACGTGGAGGTCCGGGTCCCCGACCTGGAGCTGTGCACCGCCTACTACACCGAGGTCCTCGGCCTCGTCGAGACCGCGCGAGACACGAAGGACGGCGTGGACCGCGTGTTCCTCAAGTGCTGGGACGAGCGTGAGCACCACTCCGTGATCCTCCGCCAGGCCCCGACCTACGGCCTCGACCACATGGCGTTCAAGGTCCGCGAGGCCGGCGACCTGGACCACTACACGGAGCGGCTGCAGGCGGCGAGCGTGCCGGTGAAGCGGTTCGCGGCCCGTGAGCTCGGCCCGGGCTGGGGCGAGGCGATCCGCTTCGAGGCGCCGTCGGGGCACGTCGTCGAGCTGACGCACGGCACCGAGCGGGTGGGCAACATGCTGCCGATGACCAACCCGCCGCCCCGCCCGCAGGACCTGGTGGGGATCGCGCCGCCGCGGCTGGACCACGTGTTCGTGATGGCCGAGGACGTCGACGGCTTCACCCGGTTCTTCACCGAGCTGCTCGACTTCCGGATGACCGAGCAGATCGTGGCGAACGACGGGCACCAGCTGGCCACGTTCCTCGAGCACAGCCACACCCCGCACGACCTCGCCGTCATCACCGGCCCGAACGGGGCGCTGCACCACTTCGCCTTCTGGATGGACGATTGGAACGCGATCCGCGAGGCGGCGGACACGCTGGCCTACCACGGCGTCACGATCGACGTGGCGCCCACGCGGCACGGCGTGACCCGCGGCTACACGACGTACTTCTTCGACCCCGTCGGCAACCGCAACGAGCTGTTCACCGGCGGGTACTGGGTGGACCCGGACTTCGAGCCGATCACCTGGACCGAGGAGGAGATGGGCCGGGCGATCTTCTACTACCACCGGCAGGTCAACGAGCGCTTCTTCACGGTGCACTCGTGAGCGAGCTTGCGAGCGAACCATTCAGCACAGCAGTCCTACGAACGGCACCGACGAGCGTCAGCGAGGAGGAGGCGTGAGTGCGCCGACGGACCCCCGCAAGATCGACCGTTACGAGGCGCCGAACTACCTGGCGCGGTACCGGGAGCGGCAGAGCCGGCGCGGCGGCGGCGACGGGGCGGCGGCCGCCGGCCGGTTCGCGGCGCCCGTGGAGGCGGGCGCCGCCGAGGCCCCCGCCGAGCCGCTGTACCTCCGCCGCTTCCGCGAGCGCGGCGCCGCACCCTCACCGAAGGTCGAGTACGAGGGCGCGGCGTTCACCCCCGAGCTGGCCGAGGCGACCCGCGGCAAGGAGGTCGCCGCACCGGTCGGCCGCCGGGCGAACGAGAGGATCGTCTGCGAGATCTCGATCATCCGGCACGGCATCACCCAGGGCTACTCCACCGACGCCGGCCTGACGCCGATGGGTGGCTGGCAGGCGCACCGCCGCGGGCACGAGCTGGCCCGCCGCTGGGACTCCGGGGACAAGGTGCGGCTGGTCTGCGCGGCCACCAACCGGGCCCGGCAGACCGCGGAGCAGATCTACCGGGGGGCGCAGGACGGGCTGCGGATGTGGGGCCACGACGTCGAGCTGTCGGAGCCCGAACCCGTGCCCGAGCTGCGGAACTTCGGCGTCTGGACGCCGGACGGGCTGCGCGACGTCACGTCGTCGTTCCGCCGGTACCAGTCCGAGATGGAGAAGCTGGAGCGGATGGCCGTCGGCGACCGGCCCCGCTGGCTCGTCGAGATCGACCGCTTCTACCGGACCCAGCTGGGCGGGGCGGACCCGATCCAGATGTGGCTGACCATCCCGATGATGTACTTCGAGCCGCCGGCCGTGTGCGTGCGCCGCTTCTGGCGCGGCTTCCACCGGCTCATGCGGGAGGCGGCCCGACCGGCCACCGGACAGCACCGCATCGTGGCCGCCACCCACTCGGGTCCGATGCGCGCGTTCGCGACCTGGGCGCACGGCTACGACCCGGGCGAGCCCTTGAACACCGAGGAGATCCGGGTGAAGCTCCGCGAGGGTGGCCGCACCGCGTTCGTCTCCTACCGGAACCGGGTGACCGAGGTGCACGTGCCGCCCGCCGACGAGTTCCCGGACTGGGAGGCCTGACGCGATGACGCTCGCCGCCGACACCACCGACGCTGCCGGACGGGCCCTCCGGGACGATCCCCCGCTGCTGGTCCCCGAGTCCCCCGAACCCGACTCGCCGCTGCGCTCGGTGGCGATCGCGATGGCGGTGCTGGACTGCTTCGGGGACGAGGCCGAGCTGGGGGCCACGAAGGTCGCGCAACGCCTGGGCGTCGCCAAGAGCACGGCCTGCCGGATGCTCGCCGCGCTGGCCTCGGGCGGGTTGCTGGAGCGCACGCCCTCCGGGCGCTACCGGCTGGGCCTGCGGCTGTTCGAGATCGGGCAGCTGGCGGTCGACCGGCTGATGCTGCGCGAGGTGTCGCTGCCGGTGCTCGGCGAGCTGCGCGAGGTGCTGCGGGAGACCGCGCAGCTCGCGGTCCCGGTGGGCGCCGACGTCCTGTACGTCGACCGGCTGGAGGGCGCGGGCGTCGGGACGATGTTCCACACGGAGATGTACCGGCGCGGGCCCGGGCACTCCTCGAGCGCCGGCAAGGCGATGGCGGCGGTCAACCCGGCGATGGCGCGCGCGATCCTGCAGCGCGGCTTCGAGCGGCGGACGCCGTTCACGATCGTCGACCCGGGGCGGTACCGGCAGGTGCTCCGCCAGGTCCGGACGGACGGCTACGCCGCCTCCCGCGAGGAGCACACGCTGGGGATGTCGTCGGTGGCCGCGCCGGTCGTCGTCACGCGCGGGGACCGGCGGGTGGCGGTCGCGGCGATCTCGGTGGTCGGGACGACCTCACGGGTCCTGGGCGCCCGCAAGGTCGCGGTGGTGCAGAGTGTCCGGAGGGCGGCGGCGACGGTGTCGGCGCTGTTGGCGCGTTCGTAGGGGGCATCGTGGCCGTCGAGTTCGATCTGGGGACCCGGTACCGGACGGACGGCGGCCCCGCCCTCGTCACGGGGGTGCAGGCGATCGCGCGGCTGCTGGTGGAGCAGCACGCCGCCGACGCGGCCGCGGGACTCCGGACCGCGTCGTTCGTCTCCGGGTACCAGGGCAGTCCGCTGGGCGGGCTGGACAAGACCCTCGCCGCGCTGCCGGAGCTCACCGAGAGCGCGGGCCTGCGGTTCGTGCCCGGGGTCAACGAGGAGCTGGCCGCGACCGCCGTGTGGGGCAGCCAGGTCGAGGTGCCGGGCCACGAGCGGACCGTCGACGGCGCGGTCGGCGTCTGGTACGGCAAGGCGCCCGGCGTGGACCGGGCCGGCGACCCCTTCCGGCACGGCAACATCTGCGGCGCCCACCCGCGGGGCGGCGTCCTCGTGCTGGCCGGCGACGACCCGGGCTGCAAGTCCTCGACGATCCCGTGCGTCTCGGAGCGGACCCTGGCCGGCTACGGCCTGCCGGTGCTGTACCCGGCGGATGCGGCGGACGTCGTGCGGTTGGGCCGGTACGGCATCGCGCTCAGCCGGGCTTCGGGCATGTGGGTGGGGCTGAAGATCACCGCCGACGTGGCCGACGGCGTGTACACGCTCGACCCGGCCGAGGTGTCCGACCTGGACATCACGGTCCCGGAGCTCGAGTGGGAGGGCCGGCCCTGGCGGTACCGGCAGTACCCGATGCTCGTGCCGCCCTCGTCGCTGGAGGCCGAGGCGCAGCTGTACGGGCCGCGCTGGGCGATGGTCCGGGCGTTCCTGGCCGCCAACCCGGTCGACGTCCCGGTCGACCCCGCGCCGGGGGCGACGATCGGGATCGTGGCCGCCGGGAAGGCGTTCGGCGACGTCCGGCAGGCCCTGCGCGACCTCGGCGTCGACTCGGGCGTGCGGCTGCTGAAGCTCGGCGCGGTCCACCCGCTCGAGCGGGAGCGGCTGCGGGCCTTCGCCGCCGGGCTCGACACCGTGCTGGTGGTGGAGGAGAAGGCGCCGTTCGTCGAGACGGCGGTGCGCGACGCCCTGTACGGCACGGCCGACGCGCCCGCGGTGCTCGGTGCGGCCGACGCATCGGGCGCCCCGCTGGTGCCGCAGGCGGGCGAGCTCACCGCGGCGGTGCTGGCCGGGCCGTTGCGCCGCGTGCTGCGCGACCGCCTGCCGCTCGCGGCGCCGAGGTCCGCCCCGCCGCCGTTGGAGCTGCTGCCGGTCGCCCGCACCCCGTACTTCTGCTCCGGCTGCCCGCACAACCGCTCGACCGTGGTCCCGGAGGGGGCGGTGGCCGGGGGCGGCATCGGCTGCCACGCGATGGTCGCGCTCACCCACCGCGAGGTCAGCGAGGTCGGGTCGATCACGCAGATGGGCGGCGAGGGCGCGCAGTGGATCGGGCAGGCGCCGTTCACCACCGCCGGCCACATGTTCCAGAACATGGGCGACGGCACGTTCGCGCACTCCGGGCAGCTGGCCGTGCAGGCGTGCGTGGCCGCCGGCGTGACGATCACCTACAAGCTCCTCTACAACCGCGCGGTCGCGATGACCGGCGGGCAGGACGCCGAGGGCGGGCTCGAGGTGCCCGCGCTAGCCGCGAAACTGCTGGCCGAGGGTGTCGCGAAGATCATCGTGTGCGCCGACGAGCCGCACCGGTTCCGCGACCTGCCGCCGCTGCCGAAGGGCGTGGACCTCTGGCACCGGGACCGCTTCGACGAGGCGCAGCGGATGCTGGGGGACACCCCGGGCGTCACGGTGCTGATCTACGACCAGCGGTGCGCCGCGGAGTCCCGGCGGCTGCGCAAGCGCGGCGCGATCCCGGTCCGGCCCACCCGCGTCGTGATCAACGAGGCCGTGTGCGAGGGCTGCGGCGACTGCGGGGCGAAGTCGAACTGCCTGTCGGTGCAGCCGATCGACACGGAGTTCGGCCGCAAGACGCGCATCGACCAGACCTCGTGCAACACCGACTACTCGTGCCTCGCCGGGGACTGCCCGTCGTTCGTCACCGTCGAGTCGCCCGGCGGCCGGGCGGCGCGCCGCGAGCGCCCGGAGCCGCCGCCGGTGCCCGACGTCGCGGTGCCGGAGGCCGGCGACGTCTTCCTGGCCGGCATCGGCGGGACCGGCATCGTCACGGTCAACCAGGTCCTCGGCTCGGCCGCGGTGCGCGACGGCCGCGCGGTCCACGGCGTGGACCAGACCGGGCTCTCGCAGAAGGCCGGCCCGGTCGTCTCGCACCTGCGGGTGGGGGACCCCGCGGTCGTCGGCCCGGCGAACCGGGTCGGCACCGCGGACTGCTACCTGGCGTTCGACGCGCTGGTCGGGGCGGACTCCCGCTACCTCGCCGTCGCCGCGGAGGACCGGACCACTGCCGTCGTCTCGACGAGTCCGGTGCCGACCGGGGCGCAGGTCCGGGACGCGGGCGTGACCCCGCCGGCCGCCGACGAGCTGGTGGCGCGGATCGCGGGGCGGTCCCGCGAGGTCGTCACGCTCGACGCGCAGGCCGCGGCGGAGGCCCTGTTCGGCGACGCGATGCCGGCGAACCTGCTGTTGGTGGGCGCGGCCTACCAGGCGGGGGTGCTGCCCGTGACGGCCGCGGCGGTCGAGTGGGCCATCGAGCTCAACGGCGTGGCGGTCGCGGCCAACACCGCAGCGTTCCGGTGGGGCCGGGCGGCGGTGGCCGATCCGTCGGCCTTCGCGGCCGCGGTGCCGTCGGCGGCCGTGCGGGACCCCGAGCCCCCCGGACCGGCCCCGGCTCTCGACCTGGGCGAGCTGGCGGGGGAGACCCGGCGGCTGGTCGAGGTCCGCGCCGCCGAGCTGGTCGCCTACCAGTCGGAGCGGACGGCCCGCGCGTACGTCGCCGACGTGCGGGCGGTGTGGCGGGCCGAGCGTGAGCTGGGCGTGGACACCCGGTTCTCCGAGGCCGTGGCGCGCGGGCTGCACCGGCTCACCGCGTACAAGGACGAGTACGAGGTGGCTCGCCTGCTCACCGACCCGGCGTTCGAGGCCCGGCTCGCCGCCGAGGTGCCGGGCGGCACGCGGCTGCGGTACCGGCTGCACCCGCCGGTGCTCAAGGCGCTGGGGCGGCGGCGGAAGATCGCGTTCGGCCCGTGGATGCGGCCGGTGCTGCGCACGCTCGCGAAGGGCAAGGTCGTGCGCGGCACCGCGCTCGACCCGTTCGGCCGCACCGGGATCCGCAGGCTGGAGCGCGCGCTGCGGGACGAGTACCGGGCGATGGTGCTGCGGCTCGCGGAGGGGCTCACCGCGGACACCTACGAGGCGGCGGTGGCAGCGGCCGGGGCGGCGGAGCTGGTCCGCGGCTACGAGGACGTCAAGCTGGCCGGGGTGGCGCGCTACCGGGCCCGGCTGGCGGAGCTCGGCCTCGGGGACGCCGCGGACTCCGACGGCGGCTCTTGACGCGCCGGGGACGAGCCGTTCCTGATCAGGTGATCCAGGTCCCGTAACGCCGTTTGCCCTGCGGTGCTCGCGTTACCCCGGTGACCGCGCGCACAAGGCGGCCACAGTCTGTGACCATTCGGGTGCCCTCGGCGACGACGAGCGGGGCGTGGCGCCCGTCCGTGCGGTGAACGGCAGGCGAACGACCCGCGTGTCGCGCCGACACGCCGGATCCGGCGCGGTCCGGCCACTCGGCGCGCCACCCGATCCGGTGGTCTCGCCGAACGCAACGGGACCGGGACAACGGGTACCCGGCGCCGCTAGCGTCGTCCGCGGATCACGACGAGGTCACGAAGAGGACTCCGGGCCGGCATCCCCGAGCCGACCCGGTCCGGCCCCCCACCGGATGTCCGGCCCCGTCACGATCCGGAAGGAAGATCGTGGCACGGCATCGCTCCCCCCAGGGCCGTCGCGCGATCGCCGGGCCACCGCTGCCCGCCCCCGCGGCGGCAGCGGGGCCCGGCGGCCTGCGAACGAGCCTCCCGCTCCCCAGCGGCTCCCCGTCGCTGACGCCTGCGCTGTCCCCGGCGCTGTCCCTGTCGTCCCCGCCCGCGGGCCTGACGTCGCTGCAGGCCCGCATGGCCGCGGTCGTCGCCGTCGGTGGCGTGGTCGCGGCGGCCGGGCAGGCCGCCTACTCCGGTGCGCTCCCCGACCTGGAGTCCGGGGCCAACGCCCTGCGCGCGGGCCTCGTCGAGCTGACCGCCGGGGCGTCCGTCCTCGCGGGCGACCTCGACACCGGCGACACCGGGACGGCGAACGCGGACGCCATCGCCGACCTGGCCGGCCGTCAGGTGCGCGTCCCGCTCGCGCCCGTCGCCGCGCCGCCCGCGGTGGCCGCTCCGGGCACGGTCGCCGGCCCGGTGACCGGCGCGGACGTCGTGGCCGACGTGGTCAAGGCCGCCGACCTGCACCAGGCCGCCGCCGACGCCGCCCGCAAGGCGGCCGAGGAGGCCGAGGCCGCGCGGAAGGCTGCCGAGGCGGAAGCTGCGCGGCAGGCCGAGGAGCTGGCGAAGCTCGGCGCCGCGCGCGCCGCCGGCGGCGGGATCCAGATGGTGCTCGGGCGGGTGTCGTCGGGCTTCGGCATCCGCGGCGGCGTCCCGCACCAGGGCCTCGACATCGCGGCGCCGATCGGCACGCCGATCCACGTCCCGCTGGCCGGCACGGTGATCAGCTCCGGCCCGGCGAGCGGCTTCGGGCTGTGGGTCCGGGTGCAGCACGCGGACGGCACGATCACCACCTACGGCCACATCAACCGGTCGCTGGTGAGCGTGGGTCAGCAGGTGGAGGCCGGGCAGCAGATCGCCGAGGTCGGCAACCGCGGCCAGTCCACCGGCCCGCACCTGCACATCGAGGTCACCACGCCGGCCGGCACGAAGATCAACCCCAAGCCGTGGCTCGACGAGCAGGGGATCGGCTACACCTGAGTCGGGCGCCGTCTAGCGGTACGCCTCGAGCGCGCGGATCTTGTTCGTCACGTCCAGTGCGGCGACCTTGTAGGCCTCGGAGAGCGTCGGGTAGTTCAGCACCGTGTCGACGAGGTAGTCGACGGTCCCGCCGCAGCCCATGATCGCCTGGCCGATGTGGACGAGGTCGGTGGCGTTGGTGCCGAACACGTGCACGCCCAGCAGCGTCCGGTCCTCCGTGGAGACCAGCAGCTTGAGCATGCCGTAGGAGTCGCCGACGATCGCGCCGCGGGCCAGCTCGCGGTAGCGCGAGATCCCGACCTCGTACGGCGTGGCGGTCTCGGTCAGCTCGGCCTCCGTCCTCCCGCAGTACGAGATCTCCGGGACGGTGTATATGCCGATCGGCTGCAGGCCGTGCAGCTCGCGGGCGGGCTCGCCGAACGCGTGGTACGCGGCCAGCCGGCCCTGGTCCATGCTGGTCGCGGCGAGGGCGGGGAAGCCGATCACGTCCCCCACCGCGTAGATGTGCTCGACCTCGGTCCGGTAGTGCTGGTCGACGGCGATGCGGCCGCGCTTGTCGGCCGTGAGGTTCGCCTTGTCCAGCGCCAGCTCGTCCGTGACGCCCTGCCGGCCGGCCGAGTACATGACCATGTCGGCCGGGATCTTCTTGCCGCTGGCCAGTGAGGTGATCGTGCCCTTGGCGGTGTTCTCCACACGGGCGACCTCCTCGCCGAAGCGGAACGACACGCCCTGGTCGCGCAGGTGGAACTTCAGCGACTCGACGACCTCGGGGTCGCAGAAGTCCAGCATGTTCGGCCGCTTCTCGACGACCGTGACCTTGGTGCCGAGCGCCGCGAACATCGAGGCGTACTCGATGCCGATGACCCCCGCGCCGACCACGACCATGGACGTGGGGACGCGGTGCAGGTGCAGCACCGCGTCGGAGTCCACGACGTGGTACTCGTCGTCGTCGAACTCGACCTCCGGCGGCCGGGCCGGCCTGGTGCCGGTCGCGATCACGACGTACTCGGCGGTGACGGTGCTGTGGTCGCCGCGCTCGGCCCCGCTCACCGTGACGGTGTGCGGGTCCTCGAAGTGCGCGGTGCCGCCGAGGATGTCGACGTGGTTGCGCAGCAGCTGGTTGCGGATGATCTCCACCTCGCGGCCCACCACGTGCTGCGTGCGCGCGAGCAGGTCCGCGATGGTGATCTCCGACTTGACCCGGTAGCTCGCGCCGTACATCTCCCGCTGCGCGAACCCGGTCAGGTAGAGGACCGCCTCGCGCAACGTCTTCGATGGGATCGTCCCCGTGTTGACGCAGACGCCGCCCATCATGTCGCGGCGTTCCGCGATCGCCACCCGCTTGCCGAGCTTGGCCGCGGCGATCGCCGCCTTCTGCCCGCCCGGGCCCGAACCGATCACCAGCAGGTCGTAGTCGTACACCGACCGTCCTCCCGTGCGCGTGTGGTGCGCCGTGCGCCCGGCCTCGCGATCACGCACGCCGGGGGACGCGCTGCTTCCCGGTCAGGGTTCCCCTGCGCGTTCACGAGGGCAACCACAGGACGTTACAACTGTGCGACGACAGGACGACCGATCCGGGGCGCGGCCGGGCCGCTCGGTCCACAGGGTCCGGTGGGGGCCGCGGTTTCCGGTGCCCGGCGCGGCGGTTCTCCACAGCCGCGACAGCTTCTCTCGCCGCCGTCGGTTGTGCGGATGACGCTGCTGGGCATGAGTCCTGCGCCGTTCCCCGTGCCGCCCCCGGTCCCGCCGTCCGCCCCCACGGGGCTGCCCGCACTGCCCGGGGACCCCGACTCCCCGGTGCGCGTCGGCACCGAGGGCCTCCTCGCCGCGGTGCCGGTGCTGATCGGGTTCCGGCCGCGGGACTCGCTGGTCATGATCGCGACGGGCGGGCCGCACGGCCGGCGTGTCGGCCTGACACTGCGGGTCGACCTGCCGCCGCCGGACGACCCGGAGCTCGTGGCCGCGCTCTGCGAGTCGGCGGCCGCGGCGCTGTGCCGGGACGATCCGGAGGGCGCCGCCGTCCTGGTCGTGGGCGGGGGCGAGCCCGGGGGTGACCGGCCGCCGGCACCGGGGGAGCCGGAGTGGCCGCCGCGGGCGGACGTCGCCGGCGCGGCCACCCTCGCCCTGCTCGAGCGGGAGATCGGGGTCCACACGGTGGCGTGGGCGGCCGAGATCGCCGCCGGTGCGCCGTGGCGCTGCTACCCGCTGCACGACTGCGGCTGCGCGGGCACGCTGCCGGACCCGGCGGCGTCGGTCCTCGCCGCCACGGCGGTCGCCCGCGGGGCGGTGGTGCGGGACTCGCGGGAGGAGCTGGCGAAGGTGGTGGAGCCGGCCGGGCCCGCCGAGCCGTTCGGGCCGACCGGATGGTCCGGGCCGACGGAGCCGGGTGGGCCGGCCGGGCCGGCGGAGGTGATCCGGCCGACCGAGCCGAACGGGCCGGCCGGGCTGTCCGCGGGATCCGCCGACGCCGCGGACGGCGAGGCGGAGGCCGGGGATCCGCGGCGGCTGCTGCGGGAGGCGCTGGCCGACGCGGCGGCCGGCCGGTTGGTCGTCGAGCGGCGGCTCGCCGGGGCGATGGCCGCGGCGCTGCGCCGGCCGTGGTTCCGCGACGAGGCCCTCGCGGCGTGCAACGGGGACGCCGCGCCGGAGGCCGAGCAGCTGTGGGCGGCCCTGGCCCGGACCAGCCCCGGCGCGGACGCGGCGACCCCGGCGGCATTGCTCGCCGTGTCGGCCCTGCTCCGGGGTGACGGGGCCCTGGCCAACGTGGCCCTCGACCGCGCGCTCGGCGCGGACCCGGAGCACCGCCTCGCCCACTCCCTGCGGGCAGCGCTCGACGGCGGCTGGGGCCCGCGGGAGATCCGGGCGTGGCTGGAAGGCGCGCGGTGAGGCCGCTCCCTCCGCCGAACCCGCTGTACCCGCCGGATCCGCCGTCAGACGGGCAGGCGGTCCTGGGCGAAGCGCCACGCGTCGCCGACCATGGTCTCCAGGGCGGTACGGGTGGGGTTCCAGCCCAGCTCGGTGGTCGCGCGCCCGCTGGAGGCGATGAGGACGGCGGGGTCGCCGGCCCGGCGCGGGGCCACGCGGGCGGGAATCGGGTGCCCGGTCACCGTCCGGCAGGCCTCGACCACCTCGAGCACCGAGAAGCCGCGGCCGCTGCCGAGGTTGTAGATGCCGTGCCGGCCCGGCTCCGCCTTCTGCAGGGCGAGCAGGTGGGCGTCGGCGAGGTCGTCGACGTGGATGTAGTCCCGCAGGCAGGTGCCGTCCGGGGTGTCCCAGTCGTCGCCGTAGATCGCGACGGACTCCCGGGTGCCCGCGGCCACCTGCAGCACGATCGGGATCAGGTGCGTCTCCACCGCGTGCCGCTCGCCGAAGCGGCCGTGCGCACCGGCCACGTTGAAGTAGCGCAGGCTCACCGCGGCCAGCCCGTACGCCGTGGCGTACGAGGTGATCATGGTGTCGATGGCGAGCTTGCTGGCGCCGTAGGGGTTGGTCGGCCGGGTCGGCGCGTCCTCCGGGATCGGCACCTGCTCCGGCTCGCCGTACACCGCGGCGGTGGAGGAGAAGACCAGCCGCGGGGTGCCGTGCTCGCGCATCGCCTCCAGCAGCCGGAAGGTGCGGACCACGTTGTTGTCCCAGTACAGCTCCGGCTTCTCCACCGACTCACCGACCAGCGAGCGGGCGGCGAAGTGCAGCACCCCGTCGAAGCCCTCGGCCAGCAGCGGGCCCGCGGCCTCGGACAGCTCGCCCTCCACGAAGCGCGCGCCCTCCGGCACCGCGTCGGCGTGCCCGGTGGACAGGTCGTCGAGCACCACGACCTCGTGCCCGGCCTCCACCAGATGGGCCGCGTTGACGCTGCCGACGTAGCCCGCGCCTCCGGTGACGAGCAGCTTCACGAGGTCCTCCCTGGGTCCGGCCGTCCTCCGCGGAACGGTCTCACGCCCGGCCCGGTTCCCCGCGCGCGACCCCGGGCGTCGCGGACACCCCGGACACGCCACGAGCCCCGGCGGCCGGACCGGGGCTCGTGGTGGGACGGGCGCGGGTGCGAGTGCGCGCCACCGGGGGCGGCCCGCAGCTGCGGGAACCGCGACCCGGGCGGTACCTCGGGCGGTGCCTCGGGCGGTGCCTCAGACGGCGCGGACGAGGACCGCGTGCGCGATCAGCGGCGCGACCGTGGCCGTCTCGCCGCCGGAGGTGACGGGCACCGGGTCGCCGAAGCGCGGGATGCCGCCGACCTCGACGTCGCCGCCCGGGACGATCCCGGCCAGCTTGAGCTCGCCCATGAGGTCCGCGTCCACCTGCACGTGCTCGGCGATGCGGCGCACCTCGACCCGGCCGCCGCCGCGGCGGGCGAACTCGTCGAGCCGCTGCAGGCCGACCTCGAGGGTGGGCGGCGCCGAGGCGCGCGAGGCACCCTCCGCGGCCTCGGGGGCGCGCAGCTCGTCCAGCCCCGGGATCGGGTTGCCGTACGGCGAGACCTGCGGGTCGTCGAGCAGCGCGACGAGCTTCCGCTCCACGGCGTCGCTCATCACGTGCTCCCAGCGGCAGGCCTCCGCGTGCACGAGCTCCCACTCGAGGCCGATGACGTCGATCAGCAGGCGCTCGGCGAGGCGGTGCTTGCGCATGACGGCCACGGCGCGGGAGCGGCCGTCGTCCGTCAGCTCGAGGTGCCGGTCGCCGGCGACGACGACGAGCCCGTCGCGCTCCATGCGCGCGACCGTCTGGCTGACGGTCGGACCGCTCTGCCCGAGGCGTTCGGCGATCCGCGCGCGCAGCGGGACGACGCCCTCCTCCTCGAGCTCGTAGATGGTCCGGAGGTACATCTCGGTGGTGTCGATGAGATCGTTCACGGCCGGCCCCTTCGTTCGTCTGACCAGTCTAGCGGCGCCGGTCGCAGCGTCGTCGCAGCGTTGTCGGCGGGCTCGCGCTGGTCGTGGGTGGACGCTGCTGCGTGGTGGGAGATGGTGGGGGACGTTCCGCGGCCCCGGGCACCGTGCCCGGTTCCGCGCGACGCCCTCCGTCACCCGCCCCGGGTGCCGCCGCGTGCAGCGCGGATCGGCGACGCCCGGTGGCGGCGGACGCTTCGAGGTCGAGGATAGACCGTGCAGGATGGTGCGCGTGTCCCCGCCGAACGACGAGACGACCCGTGGCCGGTCCGGCACCGCGCCGGGTGCCGCTGCGGAACCGGGCTGGAGCGCCCCGCTGATCAGTCCCGCCGGCCTGGCGGCCGTGCTCGACCGCGCCGACCGGCCGGTGGTGCTCGACGTCCGCTGGCGGCTGGGCGGGCCGCACGGCCGCGCCGACCACCTGGCCGGGCACGTCCCGGGTGCCGGGTTCGTCGACCTGGACTCCGAGCTGGCCGACCCGCAGCGGGCCGGCGGGATCGGCGGCCGGCACCCCCTGCCGTCGGTGGCGCGGCTCGAGAAGGCGCTGCGGCTGTGCGGGGTGCGCGCCGGCTCCCGTGTGGTCGCCTACGACGACGGCGACGGTTCGGTCGCCGCCCGGGCCTGGTGGCTGCTGCGGTGGGCGGGGCTGCCGGCGGACCGGGTCGCGGTGCTCGACGGCGGCTGGGCGGCGTGGCGGGCCGCCGGCCTGCCCGCGGACACCGGGGCGCTGGCCCCGCAGAACGGCACGATCGTCGTGCGGCCCGGCGGCATGCCGGTCGTCGACGCGGACGGGGCGGCGGTGATCGCGGGTTCCGGCGTGCTGCTCGACGCCCGCGCCGCCGTGCGCTACCGCGGGGAGCAGGAGCCGGTCGACCGGCGGGCCGGTCACATCCCCGGGGCGGTCAACGCGCCGTCGGCCGGGCACGTCGGACCGGACGGGCACTGGCTCCCGCCCGAGCAGCTGGCCGAGCGGTTCCGCGCGCTGGGCGTGGGGCACGGGCCGGTGGGCGCGTACTGCGGGTCGGGCGTCACAGCGGCGTCGGTCGTGCTGGCGCTCGAGGTCGCCGGCATGCGCACGCCCGAGCGGCCCGCGGTGCTCTACGCCGGATCCTGGTCGGACTGGAGCTCCGACCGGCGCCGGCCCGTCGCGACCGGCGAGGAGCCGGGCGACCCAGGGCAGCTGTGAGCGCTCCCGGGACCTTCCGCACGTGCCGCACGCGCGCGATTCGCCTACCGTCCGCGTCATGAGCCCGCGCACCTCGGTGGTCTGGACGCCGGAGTTCCTCACCTACCAGCTCTCGGACGACCATCCCCTCAATCCGGTGCGGCTCGACCTGACAATGCGGCTGGCCAGCCAGTTGGGCGTGCTCGACGGCGTCGAGCTGCTCGCGCCGGAGCCCGCCACCGAGCAGGACCTGCTGCGCGTCCACGAACCCGGGTACCTGACGGCCGTGAAGTCGGCACCGGAGATGCCGTTCGACGTCGGGCACGGGCTCGGCACGGACGACAACCCGATCTTCTTCGGCATGCACGAGGCCAGCTCGCTGATCTGCGGGGGCTCGCTGCTCGCGGCCCGCGAGATCGCCGAGGGCCGCGCCGACCGCGCGGTCAACATCGCCGGCGGGCTGCACCACGCCATGCCGGGCCGGGCGGCCGGGTTCTGCGTCTACAACGACTGCTCGGTGGCCATCGCCTGGCTGCTGGAGCAGGGCTACGAGCGGATCGCCTACGTCGACGTCGACGTGCACCACGGCGACGGCGTCCAGGCCGCCTTCTACGACGACCCGCGCGTCATGACCATCTCGCTGCACCAGCACCCGCTCACGCTGTGGCCGGGCACCGGCTGGTCCGCGGAGCTGGGCAAGGGCAAGGGCGAGGGGTACGCCGTCAACATCCCGCTGCCGCCCGGCACGGGCGACGCCGGCTGGCGCCGGGCCTTCCACGCGATCGTCCCCTCGCTGCTCGAGGACTTCCGCCCGCAGATCCTGGTCAGCGAGTGCGGCGCCGACGCGCACGCGGAGGACCCCCTGGCCAACCTCGAGATGTCGGTCGACGGGCAGCGCGCCACCTACCAGGCCATGCGCGAGCTGGCCGAGACCACGGCCGGCGGGAAGTGGCTCGTGCTCGGCGGCGGCGGGTACGCGCTGTTCCGCGTGGTCCCGCGGGCGTGGACCCACCTGCTCGCGACGGTCCTCGACCGCGACCTCGACCCGGCGACGTCCATCCCCGCGGACTGGACCGCCCACGCCACCTCGCTCACCCGGATGCCGCTGCCGGTCGCCATGACGGACGACGCCGACCCCTCCTACTCCCCGTGGGGCGACGGCAAGGCGGACCGGGTCGACGGCGGCCTCGTCGACACCCGGCGGGCCGTCTTCCCCCTGCACGGCCTCGACCCCGACGACCCCCGGGACTAAGTCCATGCCTGATCGCGCGCCCGACCGGGCCGACCAGACCACCACCGACACCGGCACCCGCTCCGGCAGCAGTACCGGCACCGCGACCGTCGACCCCCCGGCCGGCGGCGCGCCCGAGGCGACCGCCCCGGTACCGCTGGGCGAGGCCGCCCCCGGGCCCGCCTACCCGCGGCACTGGGAGGCGGACATCGTCGCCTCCGACGGCCGGATCGTGCACCTGCGCCCGATCCAGCCGTCCGACGCCGACGCGCTGCTGGCCTTCCACCAGCTGCTCTCCGACCGCACCCGCTACCTGCGCTACTTCGGGCCCTACCCGCGGATCCCCCCGCGCGACCTCGAGCGGTTCGTCACCGTCGACCACCACAAGCGGGTGGCCTTCATCGCGCTGCTCGGCGACGAGATCATCGCCGTCGGGCGCTACGAGGGCCTGAGCGACCCGGACAGGCCCGACGCGCCCGTGACCTCCGCCGAGGTCGCGTTCGTGGTGCGGGACGACCACCAGGGCCGCGGGCTCGGCTCGATCCTGCTCGAGCACCTCGCGGCGGCGGCCCGGGAGAACGGACTCGACCGGTTCGAGGCCGAGGTGCTGGTGGAGAACCACGCCATGGTCCGGGTCTTCCGCGAGGCCGGGTACCAGGTGCGGCGGGCCTTCGCCGAGGGCGTCCTGCACCTCGAGTTCGACATCGACCCGACCGAGCGCTCCCTCGCCGTGCGGGACTCGCGCGAGCAGGCCGCCGAGGCCCGCAGCGTCGCGAACGTGCTCAACCCGACGTCCGTGGCGGTCATCGGGGCGTCCACGGACCCGTCGAAGATCGGCCACGCCGTCCTGTCGAACCTGTTGCGCGCCAACTTCACCGGGCCCGTCTACCCGGTCAACCCGGACGCCCGCTCGGTGCGCGGCGTGCGGGCCTACGCCTCGGTCACGGACATCCCCGACCCGGTCGACCTCGCCGTCGTCGCCATCCCCGCCGCGGGGATCGACGAGGTCATGGACTCCTGCCTGGAGAAGGGCGTCAAGGCGCTCGTGGTGGTCAGCTCCGGGTTCGCCGACGCCGGCGGGCACGGCGTGAGCGCCGAGCGCAAGCTCGTCGCCGAGGCCCGGGCGCACGGCATGCGCGTGATCGGCCCGAACGCCCTGGGCGTGGCCAACCTGGCCGACGAGGTGCGCCTCAACGCCAGCCTGGCCCCGGACCTGCCGCCGCGCGGCCGGGTGGGCTTCTTCAGCCAGTCCGGCGCGCTGGGCACCGCGATCCTCGCGACGGCCAAGTCCCGCGGGCTCGGGCTGTCGACGTTCGTCTCCGCCGGTAACCGGGCCGACGTCTCCGGCAACGACCTGCTGCAGTTCTGGCAGACCGACCCGGCGACGGACGTCGTGCTGCTGTACCTGGAGACCTTCGGCAACCCGCGCAAGTTCGGGCGGCTCGCGCGCCGGCTCGCCCGCACGAAGCCGGTGGTGGCGGTGAAGAGCGGCCGGCACGCCGCGCCCGAGCGGCTGCGGGAGAGCGCCGTCCCGATCGACGACGCGAGCGTGCGGGCGCTGTTCGAGCAGTCCGGCGTGATCCGCGTCGAGACCATCGCCCAGCTGTTCGACACCGCGCTGCTGCTGGCCTACCAGCCGCTGCCGAAGGGCCGCCGGGTCGCGGTCGTCGGCAACTCGACTGCGCTGAACGTGCTGGTCACGGACGCGTTGCGGGACGAGGGCATGGAGACCGCGGGTGACCCGGTCGACGTCGGCGCGGCCGCCTCGCCCGACGAGTTCGCCGCCGCCGTGGGCCGGGCGCTGGAGGCCGACGGCGCGGCCGAGGCGGACTCGATCGTCGTGGTGTTCGTGCCGCCGATCGCGACGCCGGGCGCCGAGTACGCGCGGGTGCTGCGCGAGACCGCGAACAGCGGCGCGGACAAGCCGGTGGCCGCGGTGTTCCTGGCCATGGAGGGTGTGCCGGACGAGCTCGCCGTCCCGCTGCCGGACGGCACGCCCGGGCCGGGGTCCGTGCCGTCGTACGCCAGCCCGGAGCGCGCGGTGCAGGCGCTGTCCCGGGTCGCCCGGTACGCGGCCTGGCGGGAGATGCCGGTCGGGGAGTTCGTGGAGCCCGACGGCATCGACGTCGACCGCGCGCGGGCGGTGATCGAGCGCTTCGGCGTGCACACCGATCCGGACCGGACGGCCGACGGCGCCGGGGACGCCGCGACGCGCACGCTGACGGACGACGAGGCCGTCGAGCTGCTGGGCTGCTTCGGCATCCCCGTCACGGTGTTCCGCCGCGTCCGCGGGTCCCAGGCCGCGGAGGCGGCGGCCGAGGAGCTGGGGTACCCGATCGCGCTCAAGGCGGTGGGGGACCGGTGGCGGCACCGGACCGACCTGGTCGGGGTGCGCCTGGACCTCGGGTCCGCCGCCGCGGTCCGGCGGGCGTTCGCCGACCTCGAGCGGGTGACCGGCAAGGACGAGGTCTACGTGCAGCGGATGGCGCCCAAGGGCACCTCCTGCGTGCTGGAGGTCGCGGAGGACCCGTCGTTCGGGTCGCTGCTGTCCTTCGGCATCTCCGGGATGGCCACCCAGCTGCTCGACGACCGGGCCTTCCGGGTGGTGCCGCTGTCGACCGAGGACGCGGCGGAGCTGATCCGGGCACCGCGGGCCGCTCCGCTGCTCACCGGGTACCGCGGCTCCGAGCCGGCGGACCTGGCCGCGCTCGAGGACCTGGCGTTGCGGGTCGGGGCGATGGCGGAGGCCTTGCCGGAGCTGCGCTCGCTCGCGCTCGACCCGGTGCTCGCCTCGACCGAGGGCGCCTTCGTCACCGGCGCCCGGGTCGTCCTGGGCCCGCCTCCGACGCGGGACGACCACGGCCCCCGCCGCCTCGGCTGACGACACGAACGGCACTCTCGTGCGGTAGGTCGGCACGAGAGTGCCGTTCGTGCGCGTCGTCAGGTGCGGAAGGTGACCTGCAGGGTCGGGGTGCTGGTCTCGGCGAAGAAGTCGTTGCCCTTGTCGTCGACCACGACGAAGGCGGGGAAGTCCTCGACCTCGATCTTCCAGACCGCCTCCATGCCGAGCTCCGGGTACTCCAGCACGTCGACCTTGCGGATGCAGTCCTGCGCGAGCCGGGCGGCCGGGCCGCCGATCGAGCCCAGGTAGAATCCGCCGTGGGCGGCGCAGGAGTCGGTGACCTGCTTCGAGCGGTTGCCCTTGGCCAGCATGACCAACGACCCGCCGGCCTCCTGGAACTGCTTCACGTAGCTGTCCATCCGGCCCGCGGTGGTCGGCCCGAAGGAGCCCGACGCGTAGCCCTCGGGCGTCTTGGCCGGTCCGGCGTAGTACACCGGGTGGTCCTTCATGTACTGCGGCATCTCCTCGCCGCGCTCGAGCCGCTCGGCGATCTTCGCGTGCGCGATGTCGCGGGCCACCACCAGCGGACCGGTGAGCGAGACGCGGGTCTTGACCGGCAGCTGCGAGAGCGTGGCGCGGATCTCGGACATCGGGCGGGTGAGGTCGATCTTCACGACCTCGTCGGCGCCCGACTCGGCGAGCTGCTCCTCGGTCACGTCCGGCAGGTACTTCGCCGGGTCCCGCTCGAGCTGCTCGAGGTACACGCCGTTCGCGGTGATCTTCGCCTTGGCCTGGCGGTCCGCCGAGCAGGACACCGCGATGCCGACCGGCAGCGAGGCACCGTGCCGCGGCAGCCGGACCACGCGGACGTCGTGGCAGAAGTACTTGCCGCCGAACTGCGCGCCGATGCCGAAGTTGCGGGTCAGCTCGAGCACCTGCTGCTCCAGCTCGGGGTCCCGGATCGCGTGGCCCAGCTCCGATCCCGAGGTGGGCAGCCCGTCCAGGTAGCGCGCCGAGGCCAGCTTGGCGACCTTGAGCGTGTACTCCGCGGACATGCCGCCCACGACGATCGCGAGGTGGTACGGCGGGCAGGCCGCGGTGCCCAGCGAGCGCAGCTTCTCGTCGAGGAAGGCGGCGAGCCGCTTCGGGTTCAGCAGCGCCTTCGTCTCCTGGTAGAGGAAGGTCTTGTTGGCCGAGCCGCCGCCCTTGGCCATGACGAGGAACTCGTAGGACGGCTTCTGCCCCGGCTTCGAGTACAGCTCCACCTGCGCCGGCAGGTTCGTCCCGGTGTTCTTCTCGTCCCAGAACGACAGCGGCGCCATCTGCGAGTACCGCAGGTTGAGCTCGTCGTAGGCCTGGAAGACGCCGCGGGAGATCGCCTCCTCGTCGTCCCCGCCGGTCAGGACCGTCTCGGTCTTCTTGCCGACGACGATCGCGGTGCCGGTGTCCTGGCACATCGGCAGCACGCCGCCCGCGGAGACGCAGGCGTTGCGCAGCAGGTCGGTGGCGACGAACCGGTCGTTGCCGGAGGCCTCCGGGTCGTCGATGATCGCGCGGAGCTGGGCGAGGTGGCTCGGCCGCAGGTGGTGCTGGATGTCCTTGACGGCCTCGCGGACCAGGCCGGTGATCGTGGTGGGATCGATCTCGAGGAACGTCCGGCCGGCCGCCTCGACGAGCTTCCCGGCGGGAAGGTCGAGCTCGCGGTACTCCGTCTGGTCGTCCCCGAGCGGGAGCACGTCGGTGTGGTGGAACTCGGGCATGGGAGGACGCTACCTCCGGACCCCGCCGCGACCGGCACGCAGCGGGCGTGATGCTCGCCCTGCCGCGCCGGACGCACCGCTCGTCGACACACGCGGGATGCCCGACCCGGTCCTGCCCGAAGTGTCCCCGTGTGAGCGGAAACTCCCTCCGTCGAGCGACCCCGCGACACCGCCCGTCTCGCACGGAGCGCCGCACGTCGTTCGGGTGGCGTTCATCCTCACTCCACCCGGACGTCGTACGGCCGTGTTGCTAGCGTGCCGCCGGTGGAGAGCCGGGGCGTACGGGCGCCAGATGACCCGCCGAAACCCGAACCCCCGCGACCCACCCGGACGCGGGCCCGGCTCCGCCGTCCGCTGCGCGCGGGGGTCCTCCCCACCGGGATCGGCAAGAGGATCGGCGGCCGGATCGGCAAGCGGATCGGCAGTGCCGCCCACCGCGACGGCCTCGCCCTCATCCTCGGCTCCGGCCTCACCTCGGCGGTCGGACTCGTCTACTGGGTCCTCGCCGCCCGGCTGTTCCCCGCCGACGTCGTCGGCCTGAACCAGGCCGCGCTCTCCGCGGTCATGCTGCTGGGCAGCGTCGCGCACCTGAACATGACCTACGCGCTGCTGCGGTTCGTCCCGGTCGCCGGGCACGCCGCGCGGCGCCTCGTGATCGGCGGGTACCTGGCCGCGGGCGGGATCGCCGCGCTGGCCGGGCTGGCCTTCGCCGCCGGCGCACGGTGGTGGGCGCCGGACCTGGTGGCGGCGGTGGGCCAGGACCGGCTCACGGTGTTCTTCGTGCTCGCGACGCCGGTGTGGGCGCTGTTCACGGTGCAGGACTACGTGCTGACCGGGATCCGGCGCGCCACGGTCGTCCCGCTGGAGAACGGCGTCTTCGCCCTCCTCAAGGTCGGGCTGCTGCTGGCCGCGCTGGTCGCCACCGTGACCGGGGCGATCGCCGTCTCCTGGATGGTCGCGACCGCCCTGCTGGTCCTGGTCGTGAACGTCTGGCTGCTCGCCCGCGCGCTGCCGCGGTTCACCCGTGAGTACGGGGCCGCCGGCGGCGCCGCCGAGCGGATCACGGCGCGGGACCTCGGCGCCTTCGTCCGCGCCGACTACGCGGGCGCGATCTTCCAGCAGGCGGCGATGTTCGGCATGCCCGTGCTGGTGCTCGGCCGGCTCGGCCCGGAGGCCAACGGCGCGTACGGCATCGTCTGGCAGATCGCCCAGGCGCTGTTCGTGGTCTCGTCCGGGATGAACCAGTCGATGGTCGCCCACACCGCCGCCGACGCCGCCTCGGCCGACACCGTCGAGACCGCCCGCCGCGCGACGATCCGCCGCTCGCTCACCCTCGTCCTGCCCGGCGCCCTGGTGGTCGCCGCGGGCGCCCCGCTGATCCTCTCGGTGTTCGGCGCCGGCTACGCCCGCGAGGGCACCGCCGCCCTCGCGCTCACCGCTCTCGCTGCGGTCCCGTACTCGGTGACCTCCGCGACCGTGAGCGCCGCGCGGGTCCGCCGCCGCGGCCGCGTCCAGTTCGCGGTGCCGGCCGCGGCCGCCGTGCTGGTGATCGGTGGCTCGTGGCTGCTGCTGCCCGTGCTCGGCATCGTCGGCGCGGGCGTGGCGTGGCTGGTCGGGCAGTCCGTGGTCGCCCTCGTGATCATGCTCGTGACGGCGCGGTGGCTGCCGCCGTTCCTGGCCCACCGGGTCGACGCGCTGCGCTCGGCCGGCCTGCTGCGCCGCATCGGCGGTGCCGACAGCCTGCTGCTCGGCGTCCCCGGCGGTGCGGGCTGGACCCTCGGCGAGCGCCTCACCGGCGGCTCGGAGTCCGTGGTCGTCCGGGTCGGCCCGGACGGCGGCGCGCTCCGGCCGGGGCAGCAGGGTGCCCTCCAGCAGGGCGCGCTGCTCAAGGCGTGCGACACCCCGCGCAGCCGGCGCGGGCTGGCCTGGCAGACCGAGGTGCTCGACCGGCTGCACGCCGACCCGCGGATCGGGCACCTGCACCCGTTGCTGCCGCGGGTGCTCGGCGCCGGCGAGATCGGCCGCAGCTACTGCGTGATCGAGTCGCTGGTGCCGGGGGAGAGCGGGCTCACGGTGCTGCGCGACCCCGTGCGCGGCCCGGGCTTCGTCGACCACGCCGCCGAGGTGATCGGGGAGCTGCACCGGCACACCGGGGAGGTCCGCCCGATCGGGCCCGAGGACCTCGACGCGTGGGTGCACGAGCCGCTGTCCCGCGTGCGATCGCTCGTCCCCCGCGCACTGCACGCCGACGCCCGCACCCTCGCCGCCCGGCTCGACGCCGCCCTCCGCGGCCGCCGCGCGTCCGTCGGCTGGGTGCACGGCGACTTCAGCCCGGTCAACCTGCTCGCCGACGCCGGGGGCCGGGTCACCGGGATCGTCGACTGGTGCGAGGCCCGCCCCGCCGGGCTGCAGGTGCTCGACGTCGTGGCGCTGCACCAGTTCGCCGTGATGCACGGGGCGGGGCGGGAGCTCGGCTCGCTGGTGCTCGACTGGCTGGCGGGGCCGCCCGACGCGGTCGGGGAGCGGATGGGCACGGCGCAGCGGCGGCTGGGCGGCGACCCCGTCGACGACCGGGTGCTCACCGTCCTGGGCTGGCTGCAGCACGTCTCCGAGGTGGCCCGGAAGTCGGCACGCGCCTCGGCGAACCCGGTCTGGGTGCGGCGCAACGTCCGCGCCCCGCTGCGCGGCGCCCGCGCCGCCCTCGACGCGGCCTGAGCGACCGGAGGTTGGTCGGGTGGCCGGACCGGCCCCCGTCCGGTCCGGCCACCCCGGGCGACACCGACGGCACGCCGGAGGACCGGTGGCCGCGGTGCGGGTAGGAGGGGGGCACGGACGACCTTCCCCGACCCGAACCGCCGGCGTCAAACATTCGGCTCGCTTCTCCACCCGCACGTCGTAATGTGAGTCACATGCCTCATTCCATTCTCGGAACCGCCGTGCGGCGGATCGAGGACCCCGACCTGATCACCGGAGCCACCACCTACGTCGGCAACGTCGTCGCCGGCCGCACGGACGTGCTGCACGCCGCGTTCGTCCGCTCCCCGCTGGCGCACGCGCTCGTCACCGGGATCGACACCTCCGCGGCCGCGGCGGCCGAGGGCGTCGTGGCCGTCTACACCGCCGCGGACCTCGAGCTCCCCGCGCACCACGGGCTGATGGTGCTCAACCCCGACATGCCCCGCCCCCCGCTGGCCACCGACCGGGTCCGGTTCGTCGGCGAGGCCGTGGCGCTCGTCGTCGCCGAGACCAAGGCCGCGGCGGTCGACGCCACCGAGCTGGTCGAGGTCGACTACGACCCGCTGCCCGCCGTCGTCGACCCCGAGGCGGCGCTCGACGCCGACGCCCCGCTGCAGTTCCCGGACGCCGGGTCCAACGTGGCCGCCGGGCTCCGCTCGGCCGAGGGCGGAGCGGTGCTCGACGGCGCCGAGGTCGTGGTCCGCGCGCGCATGGTCAACCAGCGCATCGCGGTCGTGCCGCTCGAGGGCAACGCGATCCTCGTCGACCCGACGGACTCCGACCACACGCTCGTCGTGCACGTCTCCACCCAGATGCCGCACGGCTTCCGCGCCCAGCTCGCCGGGCTGTTCGGGCTGGAGGCCGACGAGGTGCGGGTGATCGCGCCCAACGTCGGCGGCGGGTTCGGCGGCAAGGCCGGGATGATCGCCGAGCACACGGCGACCGTGGGCGCCGCGCGGGCGCTGGGCCGCCCGGTCGCGTGGGTCGAGACGCGCTCGGAGAACCTCGTCTCGATGCCGCACGGCCGCGGCCAGGTCGCCTACTACGAGCTCGGACTGACCCGCGAGGGCCGGATGACGGGGCTGCGCTGCCGGGTCGTCGGCGACGCGGGCGCCTACGCCGGGTTCGGCGGCGCGCTGCCGCTGCACATGACCTACGTGATGGCGCCGGGCGTCTACGATATCCCGAAGGTGGGCTACGACTCCGTCGCCGCGCTGACCAACACCACGCCGATGGGCGCGTTCCGCGGGGCGGGCCGGCCGGAGGCGGCGGCGCACCTCGAGCGACTGGTCGACATCGCCGCGGCCGAGCTCGACCTCGACCCGGCCGAGCTGCGCCGGCGCAACTTCCTCGACCCCGCCGCGTTCCCGCTGACCACGCCGGTCGGCGCGAACTACGACGTCGGGGACTACGACCTGCCGCTGCGCGAGGCGCTGCGGCTGGCCGACTACGAGAAGCTCCGCGAGGAGCAGGTCACCCGCCGCGAGTCCGGCGACCCGGTGCAGCTGGGCATCGGCATGTCGGTCTACGTGGAGATCACCGCGGGCGGCGGGGGCAGCGAGTACGGCTCGGTGCGGGTGCACCCGGACGGCACGGCCACGGTGCAGGCGGGGACCTCGGCGCACGGGCAGGGCCACGCGACGTCGTTCGCGATGCTCGTCTCGGACCGGCTCGGCATCCCGATGGAGAAGATCACCTACGAGCAGTCCGACACCGCCAGCGTGCCGCGCGGCGGCGGCACCGGCGGCTCGCGCTCGCTGCAGATGGGCGGGTCCGCGGTCCGGGTCGCGGCCGACGACGTGCTCAAGGAGGCCACCCAGCGGGCCGCGGCGCTGCTCGAGGCGAACCCCGACGACGTCACGCTGACGGACGACGGGGAGTTCGGCGTCGCCGGCGTGCCGTCGGCCACCGTGACGTGGGAGCAGGTGGCGGCGGAGGGCGAGATCTTCGCCGGCGTCGACGAGCAGCAGTCCGACGCGACCTACCCCTTCGGCGCGCACCTGTCCGTGGTCGAGGTGGACACGCTGACCGGGCGCGTCCGGCCGCGGGCGCACATCGCGGTCGACGACTGCGGGCGGGTGCTCAACCCGCTGCTCGTGGAGGGGCAGCAGCACGGCGGGCTCGCGCAGGGCATCGCGCAGGCGCTCTACGAGGAGGTCCTCTACGACCCGGAGGGCAACCCGACCACCGCGACGCTGGCGGACTACCACATTCCCACCGCGGCCGACCTCTTCTCGTTCCAGGCCGTCACGACCGAGACGCCCACACCGCGCAACGTGCTCGGGGCGAAGGGCATCGGCGAGTCCGCGACGATCGGCTCGACGCCGGCGGTGCAGAACGCGATCGTCGACGCGCTGCGCCCGTACGGGGTCAGGCACGTCGACCTGCCGTGCACCCCGGAGCGCATCTGGCGGGCGATCCAGACGGGCGGCGGCGACCCGTGGCGGGAGCCGGCGGACGTCTTCGGCGGGCTGCCGCTGCGGGGCGGGGACTCGCAGGACGAGTCCGGGGCGATCTAGGACGCGGCCGTACGGCCGCATGATCGACAGGACGGTTCGGCCGTCCGGGGGTGGGTGCGCCGGGCACCCACCCCCGGGGCTGAAAACCGGCCCGGCGTGGCGCAGACTCATGCCCGTGACGCGAGGATCGAGCGTGGAGCGCACGCGATGAGGCTGGCCACCATCCGGACCGCCGCGGGGACCCGCGCCGTCCGGGTCGACGCGACCGGCGCGACCGAGACCGGCGACGCGGACCTGCGGGCCCTGTTGTCCCGCCCGGACTGGGCCGAGCACGCGGCGGCCGCGGCCGGCCCGTCGCACGCCGTCGAGGGGCTCGACTACGCCCCGCTGGTGCCCGCGCCGGAGAAGATCATCTGCGTCGGGCTGAACTACCGCGACCACGTCCTCGAGATGGGCAACGAGCTGCCCGAGTACCCCACGGTGTTCGCGAAGTACGCGCCCGCGCTCGTCGGCGCGTACGACGAGATCGAGCTGCCGACCGTCTCCGAGCAGGTCGACTACGAGGCCGAGCTGGCCGTGGTGATCGGCCGGCCGGTGCGCCACGCCGACGAGGCCGAGGCCGCGGCGGCGATCGCCGGCTACACGATCCTCAACGACGTCAGCGTGCGGGACTACCAGAACCGCACCAAGCAGTTCCTGCAGGGCAAGACGTTCGAACACAGCACCCCGCTGGGCCCCGTGCTCGTCACGCCGGACGAGCTGCCCGAGGGCGGCTGGGCGATCTCCTCGACGCTCGACGGCGAGGTCATGCAGGACTCGACCACCGACCAGCTCGTGTTCGGCGCGGTCGACCTGGTCGTGTACCTGTCGGCGATCCTCACGCTCAACCCGGGCGACGTCATCGCCACCGGTACGCCGGGCGGCGTCGGCCACGCGCGCCGGCCCCCGCGGTACCTGACCGACGGCGCGGAGCTGGTCACCGCGATCGCGGGCCTCGGCGAGTGCCGCAACGTCTGCCGGCTCGCGAAATGACCCGGACGCTCGAGCTGTCGCTGGCGTGGGCCGGCGACGGTGCGGCGCACCTCCGTGGGCTCATGGACCGGATGGGCGACGAGGCCTTCCGCGCCTCGTCCGGGCTGCCCGGCTGGACCCGTGCACACGTGCTCAGCCACGTCGCCCGCAATGCCGAGGCGATGATGAACCTGCTGCACTGGGCGCGGACGGGCGAGGAGACCCCCGCCTACGCCGACGACACCCAGCGGGACGCGGACATCGCGAGCGGGGCGCAGCGGGAGCCGGCCGCGATCCGCGAGGACGTGGTCGCGACCTCGGACAAGCTCGCCCAGGTCGTGAAGGCGATGCCCGAGGAGGCGTGGTCGCGCAGCATCCGCAACCGGCAGGGGCAGGAGGTGCCGGCGACCGAGATCGCGTGGATGCGGGCGCGGGAGATGTGGATCCACTCCGTCGACCTCGACGTGGGGGCCTCGTTCGAGGACCTCCCGCAGCCGATGCTGTGCGAGCTCGTCGCCGACGTGGCCGGGAACCTGGCCGCCCGGTCCGGGGTGCCCGCGGTGCGGCTGGTCGCCAGCGACCGCAACCAGGCGTGGTCGACCGCGTCCGAGGGCACGGCGCCCGCCGTGTCGGTCGAGGCGCCCGTCGCCGACCTGGCGGCGTGGGTGTCCGGGCGCGGGCGCTCGCGCCGGATCCGGGCGGTCACGCCCGAGGGCGAGGCCACACCGGTCCCGGAGCTGCCCGCCTGGCTGTAGTGGGCGGACCGTTCAGGGGCGGTCGCGGCGGGTGAGCTCGTCGAGCCGCGCCTGCACCTCCTCCAGCCGGGAGAGGGTCTCGTCGAGCCGGGCGTGCAGGACCGCGACCTCGGCGGAGAGCACGGCGACCGTGCCCGGGTCCTCGGCCGGCACCTCCGGCGACGCGGCGACGGGGGCCTGCTCCTCGTCGTCGGCCAGGCCGGTCGGGCGGCCCTCGAGCACGACCTCCACCCCGCCGGCGAGCTCGGCGAACCGCTCCGGGCCGAGCACCGGGCGGTCGGCGGCGCAGTTGCGGCAGACCGGGAGGAGCCGCCGCCACCCGACGCTGCCGGCCCCCGAGTCGGCCAGCAGGTCGGCCGGGCGCCCGCACTCGCAGCGCCCGATGCGGACCGTCTTGACGCGCTGGCGGGCGTACCGCAGGCCGCGCTCGTAGCGCCGGTAGCGGCCCGACGCCGCGACCTCCAGCAGCACGGCGCTGCGGTGGTCCGGCTCGCACGCGAGATCGCGCGCGGAGCCCATCTCGTGGAAGCAGTAGAACCCGCAGTCACACCAGCGCGACGGGCAGGCGTGCCGCGAGCCGTGCGCGCAGATGGCGTCGTCCACCGCGCGGTAGACGTGCGCCCTGCCGAGGGTCACGCCGCTGAACCCGCAGCTCGCGCCGTCGGCGGCGAGCATCGGGTACGCGAGCTTGAACCCCGGCAGGGGCTCGTCGGAGTGTTCGCGCGGGCTGCGGGCGAAAGGACCGCCCACCGACCCGGCCCGGTCAGACCCGGGCGGGACGCTCGGCCGGGGCGTCCTCCGCCAGGGCGGCGGTGACGACCGGGACCGTGTCGTGCGCCTGCGGTGCGGGTTCCCGCGTCTCGGCGAGGCGCTCGGCCTCCCGGTCGATCGCGACACCCTCCGCCAGCTTCCTGCCCAACCTCATGACGCCTCCCGGTCGTAGCGGTGAACGCTTGCGTACCAGGCTGATCCTTCGCCGCGAAGTTGTCCAGAGGAGGGGATGACGACCGTGTTTCGCCTCGCCCGGACGGCGGCACCGCCGGGTGCGGCGGGTACGCGGTGGCTCCGACCCTCGCCCGTTCGAGGTGATGTGGGTGTGCGAGCAGGGCGATCGGCCGGCGGCGGGGGTGCTGCTCGGGTGACCGGCCGGCGCCAGCCCGTGGGATACGACCGCCCTCCGGCGGGTGGCCGGTCGCGAGCCGTCGGAGCTCGCACACCGCGTGGAGCGTCGCGCGGGTCGTCGACCGGGTGTGCGGCGACCGGGGCGTATGTGCGAGCGGGCAGCAGCGGGTGTGGCACGCCGCCGAGGGGTATGCGCGCCGGGCCGCGTCAGCAGGGGGTGGGGCGGGTGTAGCAGGGGAGGTCGGGTTCGGCGGGGAGGACCGCGGCGGTAGCGGCGGACCGTGTCAGCGCCCGGTCCACCGCAGCGGTGCCCTGCCGCAGCTCGGCGGAGGTGATGCCCTGGGCCTGGGTCCGCTTGCACGTGGACGCCGCGATCCGGGCGGGGTCGGCCGGCCCCGGGTTCCGCAGCGCGTCGACGACGAGCGCGAAGGAGACGGCGTCGGACAGACCGAGCGGGCCGTGCTCGACCGTCCGGCCGGGGCAGACGTCCTGGACCGCGATCGCCCCGTTCCCCGCGACCGCCCCGCCGCCCGGTTCGGCCGGCAGCGCCGAGGCCTGCGGCTCGGGCGTGACGACGGTGTCCCCGGTCGACACCACGACCGTGTAGTCGACGCCGGCGAAGGTCCGCCGCTCCGAGTTCAGCGCCTCCTCGAACCGGGAGCCGCTGGACTGCTGCCAGAACGCGGCCGAGCAGCCCCGGGCGCACCCGGCGCGGAGGGCGTCGGAGCCGGCGTTGGTGGGGCCGAGGGCGACGAGGTCGGAGACGCGGTCGCGGACGTCGGGCCAGAACCGCAGCGCCCACCGCGGCACCATCCCGCCCTGGCTGTGCCCGACGACCGCCACCTTCCGCCCGGTCCGTTCGGCAATGGTGCGGATCGCGTGCACCACGTACTCCGCGCGGCGGGCGATGTCGCCGGTGTTGGCGTCGGGCGCGGTGGACAGACAGGTCGGAAAGCCCTCGGAGGCGAGCAGCGGCCGCAGCCCCCAGCGGAAGGCCGTGTCGGGGTCGGCACCGGTGCCCGAGAGCAGCAGCACGGTGTCGCGGTTCGCCTGCCCACGGGTGCAGACCAGGCTGGCGGTGAGGTCCGCGGCGGGAGCGGTGAGCGCGGGGCCGGGGCGGTCGACCGGGGCCCAGGCGGGCGCGGCGGGTACCGGGACCGCCGGTGCCCCGGCCGGACCCGCGGGCTCGGTGCGCAGGGACGCGCCGCTCACGGCGGCGTAGACCCCGAACACCAGCCCCACGACGACGACGACCGCCGTCGCCACGCGGACCAGGGCGGACGGCCGGGGCCGGGCGGAGGAGGCGGGGCGCGCCGGAGGCGAAGGGGGCTCGGTGGGCGCAGGGGACACGGTGCGCACGGGCGGCTCCGTCCGGCCGGCGGGGAACTCGACGGATACGACAACACCCCGCGCTCCGCCGCACAAGTCGGTCCGCCCGACCGTAGGGTGCGCCCGTGAGCACGCCATGAGCACGGCCCCGGACTTCGCCGCCGTCCGCGCCGAGTTCGGCCTGCCCGCCCACGGCGCGGCCTTCCCGGCCGCGGTGCTGGCCGAGGCCGAGCGCGCCGCGGCCGCAGGCCCGGACGGCCCGCGCGTCGACGCCACCGACATCCCGCTGGTGACGGTCGACCCGCCGGCCTCGAAGGACCTGGACCAGGCGGTCGGCATCACGCGGACTCCCCACGGGTTCACCGTGCACTACGCCATCGCCGACCTCGGCGCCGTCGTCGACCCGGGCGGCCCGCTCGACGCCGAGGTGCGCCGCCGCGGCCAGACCCTCTACCTGCCCGACGGCGCGGTCCCGCTGCACCCGCCGGTCCTGTCCGAGAACGCCGCGAGCCTCCTGCCCGACGGGCCCCGCGCCGCGGTGCTGTGGCGGATCGAGCTCGACGGCGAGGGCGCCGTCCGGAGCGCCGACGTGCGCCGCGCGCTGGTCCGCTCGGTGGCCCGGCTCGACTACGCCGGCGTGCAGGCCGCGATCGAGGCGGGCCGGGCGCACCCGGCGATCGCCGCCCTGGCCGAGCTGGGTCCGCTGCGCCGCGCCCGGGCCGTCGCGCGCGGGGCGATCGAGCTGGAGCTGCCCGAACAGGAGGTGGTGCCGGCCGGGACGGGGTGGACCGTCCGGACCCGCCGGCGGACGCCGGTGGAGGACTGGAACGCGGAGATCTCGCTGCTCACCGGGCAGGTCGCGGCGCAGATGATGCTCGACGCCGGGGTCGGGCTGCTGCGCACGCTCCCGGCGCCCGATCCCGAGGCGGTCGCCGCGCTGCGGGCGACGGCGCTCGAGCTGGGCCTGGACTGGCCGGAGGGCGAGTCCCCGGCGAAGGTGCTCGCGGCGTTGCCGCGCCCGGCCGACGCCGATCCGCGCGCGCTGGCCGTCCGGCGGGCCGCCACGACCTTGCTGCGCGGGGCCGCCTACGCGTCCTTCGGGGCGGGCACCCCGCCGCCCGAGGACCCGGGCCACGGCGGGATCGGGGCGCCGTACGCGCACGTCACGGCCCCGTTGCGGCGGCTGGTGGACCGGTTCGGCAGCGAGATCTGCCTGGCGCTCGCGGCCGGGCGGGAGGTGCCGGACTGGCTGCTCGAGGCGCTGCCGGGGCTGCCCGGCCTGATGAGCGCGTCGGACACCCTGGCCGCCCGCGTCGACCGCGCCTGCACGGACCGGACCGAGGCCGCGGTGCTGGCCGGCCGGGTGGGGGAGGAGTTCGCGGTCGTGGCGCTGCGCCGCGAGCCCGGCGAGGTCTTCCTCACCGATCCGCCCGTCCTGGCCAGGTGCGAGGGTGAGCTGCAGCCCGGGGCGACCGTGCGGACCCGGCTGGTCGAGGCCGACCCGGTGACCGGCCGGGTCAGGTTCGCCTTACTGGACTGACGGCGCCCGCTCAAGCCCGATCGGGTGTCCGCACCGACACGCACCGCGACGGTCCGCGCACGACTAGCGTCGTCCGCCGGCACGAACGCCGGGGTGGAGGTCGAGGGTGGCGCAGGTCAGGTACGGGATCGAGCACGAGGTGGCGTTCCGCCGCGCCGACGGCGCGTTCGCCGACTTCACGAACACGACCTTCGAGGAGCTGCAGGGGATCGTCGACGCCCTGCCCGAGGACCCGGCCGACTACCCCGATCTGCGGATCGGCGACCAGGGCATCAAGCGCAAGCGCTGGTACGTCGAGGGCTTCGAGCGTTTCGACGACGCGGGCGGCCTGGTCCGCTGCGACCCGAAGGGGATCGAGATCCGCACCCGGATCCACGACTCGGTGGAGGGGGCCGTCGCGGCGCTCGCGGCGGACCTGCGGGCGCTGGAGTGCGAGGCGGCCGGGCGCGGGCTGGAGCCGTACCCGATCGGGTTCAACCCGGTGCGGTCGAGCTATCCCGTCGTCCCCGAGCTCAACGCCTGGGAGCGTGCCCACCGCACGGGCTCGCCGGAGGAGCGGACCGCCCACCTGCACATGGTCACCCACGGGCCGGATCTCAACCTGTCCGTCGCGGGTCTGGGGGGCGCGGAGCTGGTCGACGCCGGCGCCAAGCTCACCCACTACAGCCCCTGGCTCGTGCCGCTGGCGTTCTCCTCGCCGTTCCGCGACGGCGCGGCCTGGGGCGGGCTGTCGGCCCGGACGGCGGTGCGGACCGGACTGCGGCCCGCGGCGATGGTGTTCCTGGAGCCGGGATCGCCGCACGCGCTCGCCACCGATCCCTCGCTCACGCAGCCCGCGCGGCTGCCGGCGGAGGTCGGGCGGATCGAGTTCAAGGCGTTCGACGCCTGCCCGGACCCGGCGCTGTACGGCGAGCTGCTCAGCCTGCTCACCGGCCTCGTGCTCGACGACACCCTGCCGGGCCGGCGGCGGACGCCCGACGCCGCGCTGCACCGGCACGTCGCCGTCGAGGGGCTGGCGGACCCGGACACGCACGCGGGGACCGGCGTCCTCCTCGACGCGGCGGAGCGGGCGCTCGCCGACCGCCCGGCGGACCTGACCCGGTTGGCGGCGCTGCGGGAGCGGTGGCGGGCGCGCGAGTGCCCGGCCGCACGGATGCTCGCCGGGCCCGCCCTCGTCTCCCGCTGATCCCGGACGGTCGGTTCCCGCCCGGCGGAACGGAGCATTTCCGGCGGGCCGATCGGCCCAGGACTGCGCTATCTTCTGCCCGACCTCGGCCAGGGAGGGACCACGGCCATGACGGCGACCGCCGACCCGAGCACGACGCCCGCGGAGGCCCGCGCGCTGGCGCTGGACTCGCTCGGCGTGCACCCGGCGGGGCGGGAGGGGCGGTTCGACCGGATCACCCGCCTCGCGCAGAAGCTCTTCGGCGTCGAGATCGCGGCCGTGACCGTCGTCGACGCGGACACCCAGTGGGTCAAGTCGGCGCAGGGCCTCGACATCCCGTACGTCCCGCTCGAGGACACCTTCTGCAGGGTCACGCTGGCCGCACCCGCGGAGCAGACGGTGATCGAGGACGCCCGCGCGGACGACCGCTTCGCCGACAGCCCCTTCGTCCGGGGCGATCCGCACGTCCGCTTCTACGCCGGTCATCCGCTGACCACCTCGTCCGGCGTCCGGGTCGGCACCTTGTGCCTGATCGACCCCGCGCCGCGCGGCTTCGGGCCCGTCGAGAGCGCGATGCTGGCCGAGCTCGCGGACTGGGCCGAGGCGGTGCTGCGGCGCACGTCGGAGATGGAGCGCGCGGCGCAGGTGCAGCAAGCCCTGCTGCCGCAGGCCGGGTCGATCGACGTCCCCGGTTACGAGGTGGTCGGCACGTGTGTGCCCGCCCACGCCGTCGGCGGCGACCTGTTCGACTGGTACCGCGTGGGCGACGACGGTGCCGACGTGGCGATGACCCTCGGCGACGTGATGGGGAAGGGGATCGGTGCCGCGCTGCTCATGGCGACCGTGCGGTCGGCGCTGCGCACGGCGGGGCGCGAGCTGCCGCCGGGTGCGGCGGTCCGGGACGCGGCGGTCGCCCTCGAGGCCGACCTGGAGCGCACGGGCACGCTGGTGACCCTGTGCCACGCGCGGCTCACGCCCGCGACCGGACAGCTGACCTGGGCCGACGCCGGCCACGGCCTGATGCTCCTCGTCCGCTCGGACGGCGGCGTCACCCGACCGCCCGCCGGCGGGCTCCCGCTCGGGACGCTGCCGGACGACCGGTGGTCCGAGCACGTCGCCGAGCTCGCGTCCGGGGACGCCGTCGTCGTCTTCAGCGACGGTCTCCTGGACCTGTACCCGACGCTGGACGCCGCTCTCGCCGACGTGGCACGCGGGGTCCGCGAGGTGCCCCCGGGCGGACTCGTCGAGTACGTGGACCGGGTGACCCGGCGTGCACGGTGCAGCGCGCTCGCCGACGATGTCACGATGGTGGTCGTCCGACGATGCCCGTGATCGCCCGGAGCCTCCGGTACCCGGGGACGCCGAGGTGTCTGGACGTGGTGCAGGACGCCCTCGGCCGGCTCTGGGTCGACGCACCCGACGTCGCCGGGACCGACCGGATGCTGTTCGAGACGGCGCTGGTCGAGATCGTCGGCAACCTCGTCGAGCACGCCCGCCAGGGTGACGGCCGGCCGGTCGACGTGCAGATGCAGCTCCTGGTGCACCCGGACCGGATCGAGGCCCGGCTCGAGGACAACGGCGGCGCACCGCCCGCCGATCCCGCTGCGGCGGTGCTGCCGGCGGACGACCTGGCCGAGAGCGGACGGGGCCTGGCCCTCGCCGCGGCGGTGGCCGACCTCGAGCACGTCCGCTCCGAGGGCGGCAACCGCTGGACCGTCGTCCGGCGCCGCGGTACGGCCTGACGCGCCCGCGTGGTCGGTCGCGCCGTCAGGTGGCGCCGAATGCGTCCCGGACACTGGCCGCGGGACGCAGGACCCGGTCGAGGTTCGTGAGCTGCAGGACGGTGCGCACCTGCTCCGTCGGCCGGGCGATCCGCAGGTCGCCGCCGGCCTGACGGGCGGTCTTCAGGCCGCCGACCAGCGCACCGAGACCCGACGAGTCGATGAAGTCGGTGGCGGCGAGGTCCACCACGATGTGGACGCGGCCACCCTCGACGAGCTCGCCGATCAGGTTCCTCAGTCCCGCGGTCGACACCATGGTCAGCCGGCCCTGGGGCGTGACCACGGCCGTGTCGTCGTCGAGGTGCTCCGTGCCGAAGTTCATGTCGATCGTGCCTTCACGTCGTCGGGGTCGGTTGCTCGTCGTCGGCCTCGGGGCCGGTGTAGGTCGCCGCCGAGATCACCACGGACAGGATGACCAGGTCGAAGACGACCCACACCAGGTTCACCCCGAGGCTCAGGAGAGTGAACTCGGCCGCGCCGAGCAGGTAGCGGACCGTGCCCACCACGGCCGCCAGGGCCAGCAGGGCCATCGCCGTGAGCTGGGGCCAGACCAGCCGCCACGGAGGACGGGTGCGCGCCTGCTTCGTCTTCGGGGTCACGACGAAGCCGAGCGGCCGCCCGAACCACACGTTGGCGCAGGCGGTCCACGCCGCCCGGATCCAGAGCGGGAACAGGGCCAGGCTGTACTGGGTCCCGCGCCAGGTCCGTCTGCCGTAGCCGATGACCAGGAACAGCAGCTGGTTGAGGACCAGGTAGGGGACCAGCCGGACCAGGAAGTCCGGGCCGTAGCTCACGACCGGCCGGACGTCGAAGCACAGGAAGAACACCGGGGCGGCGAGGTAGGCGAGGGCGAAGAACCCGCTCAGGTAGCTCCACATCGTCGCGAAGTACATGAGGCGCTGACCCGCGGAGAGCCCCTTCTGCACGAGCGGGTTCTCCTTGAGCATCACCTGGAGGGTGCCCTGGGCCCAGCGCAGCCGCTGGTGCAGCATCGTGCCGAGGTCCTCCGGCGCGAGGCCGTGGGCCAGGTTCTCGTGGTGGTACACGCTCTTCCAGCCCATGCCGTGCAGCCGCATCGCCGTTGCCATGTCCTCGGTGACCGAGAGCGTGGCCATCGGCATGACCGGCTGTGCCTCGTCCGGGCGGCTGACGTCCACGGCGTCGACGAGGGTCCGTACGGACGACAACGCGGCCAGCGGGGACAGCTCCCGGTGCGAGAGCCGGGCCAGGGCGACCTCGTCGAGCACGGGAGGCACCGGCCGGGCGTGCCGTCCGTAGGTCTCCAGCTCGCCGAGCTCCTCCAGGTCGCGGGTCAGCGCGGCGATGTCGGCCTCGACGAGCCCGCGGGACGCCTCGTCGACGCGCTGCCGGAAGCGGTAGGTGACCTCCGACAGCGACGTGTCCCGGGAGCGCATCTCGGTCCGCGCCAGGCCGACCGCCGTCCGCACCGCGTCCACCGCCCTCAGTACCTCGGGACCGTGGTCGCGGGCCTCCCGCTCCGCGGTGTCGAGCAGCGAGTCGGCGGTCCTGAGGATCTGCGCGATGCTGCGCTCGACCTGCTTGACGTAGCCGACGAGGCCCAGCTGCATGAGCGCCTCGCGGCGCAGCACCGCGTTGGACCCGCAGAAGAAGGCCGCGTTCCAGCCGTCCTTGCCCTTCTGGATCGGCCCGTAGAACAGCGGCGCCTGGCTGCCGAGCGGGTCGGCCGCGGTGACGTTGGTGAAGAACTGCGGCGTCTGCACCACGGCGACGTCCGGGTCGCGGAACCAGCCCAGGACCCGGTCGAGGATCTGCGGGTCCGGTATCTGGTCCGCGTCGAGGATCAGCAGGAACTCGCCCTCGGTCTGCATCAGGGCGTTGTTCAGGTTGCCCGCCTTCGCGTGCCGGGGCATGTTCTCCCAGTTCGCGTCCCGGGTGACGTAGCCGATGCCGGCCTCGGCCGCGGCGGCGGCCATGTCGGGGCGGGCGCCGTCGTCGAGGACCCATGTCCGGTGCGGGAAGCGGATGTCCCGCGCGGCCCGCGCCGTGGTCATGACGAGGTCGACCGGCTCGTTGTACGTGGTCACGAACACGTCGACGGTGGCGTCCGGATCGGGAGTCGGGGGCTCGCCGCGCTCCTTGATCCGCCACATCGTGATACCGAACAGGAACGCGTCGACGAGGCTGTAGGTCTCCGCGAGGACCAACGGGACGGCGATCCACCAGACGTTCCAGCTGACGGACTCGAACCAGCGCCAGACGACGTAGTTCACGCCCAGGGACAGCGTGAGGATCACGAGGATGCGGACGACGACCCGGTTGGCCGCCTTCGGGGCCCGGTGTCGGCGCACCGAGGAGGCATTCCCGGTCATCGGCGGGTACTCCCCGCGTACGCCGGGTGCCGAACTGCACTCATGCCGGGAGAGGATAGGGAGATGCGCCGCTCGGGGCCTGTCGGCAGACCGGAACGAGGCAGTCGCGTCCCCTGGACGGCGGCGTTCCTCACGGTGGGTGGTGGTGTGCTGGGGCTGTTGCTGCTCGCCGCGGCCGCGCCGGAACCCGCACCGCTCGCGGTCGGCGTCGCGGCCGAGGACCGGACCGGCGTCGCCGCGTTCTCGCGGAGCGCGGGGGTGCGTCCCGCGATCGAGGTCTGGTACGCCGCGTGGGCCGGGGAGCCGGGTTTCGACCCGGCCCGCGCCGACGCCGCGGCCGCCGACGGGGCGCTGCCGATGCTCACCTGGGAACCCTGGGACCCGGCGGCGGGCGCGGTGCAGCCGGACTACACCCCCGGGCGGATCGCCGCCGGGGCCCACGACGCCTACATCGCCTCCTTCGCCCGTCAGGTGCGGGACTGGGGAGGGACGCTGGCGCTGCGCCTCATGCACGAGGCCGATGCGCCCCACTATCCGTGGAGCGTCGGGGTCGGCGGCACCACGGCGGCCGACCTCGTCGCCGCCTGGCGCCACGTCCACGACGTGTTCCGCGACCAGGGCGCCGACGTCGTCTGGGTGTGGTGCGTCAACGTCCACTCCGTGGGGACGGCCGCGTACGGGCCGCTCTACCCGGGCGACGACGTGGTCGACTGGCTCGCCGTCGACGGCTACAACGGCGGTGACGCGCTCCCCTGGGGTGGCTGGCGGTCCCCGGCGGAGGTCTTCGCCGACAGCCTCGCCGACCTCCGCGCCCTCTCCGGCCACCCGATCGTGATCACCGAGACGGCCAGTGCGGAGGAGGGCGGCGACAAGGCCGACTGGATCCGCCGGCTGTTCGCCCTGGCGGAGCAGGAGCGCGTCCGCGGCCTGATCTGGTTCGAGGCGGACAAGGAGGCGGACTGGCGGATCTCCAGCTCGCCGGAATCCGCGGCGGCGTTCCGCGAGCAGGCGGCCGTCTCCGCAGAGCCGCCGTTGCCGGCGCGGTTCAGCGGGGAAGGCGCCGGGTGGCGACCACGGTGACGTCGTCGGTCATGGTCCGGTGCCCGCTCAGCTCGACCACCGCGTCGACGAACGCACCCGCGGTGCCGGTGGTGCGGGCGAGTCCGATGATCTCGTCGAGGGCGGCGAACGTGCCCCCGAACAGGTCGAGGAGCCCGTCACTGCATGCCACGAGCACGTCGCCCGGCTCGAGGACGGTGGTGTGCGGCGTCCAGCGGTCCCCGGGCAGGGTCCCGAGCGGGAGGTCGCCCGAGCCGGACCGCTCGACGGACCCGTCCGCGCGCACCACGAGCTGGAGGCCGTGACCGGCGTCCACCCACTCGAGCAGGCCGGTCGCGGGGTCGAGGCGGGCGTGCAGCAGCGTGACCAGCGACTCCGTGAGCCGCAGGTCGTCCTCCAGCGCGGCGGCGGCCAGCCGGAGTGCCTCGGCGGGCGGCCGGCGCCGGCTCGCGGTGTGCAGCGCGGTCTTCACCGTCGCCGCCACGAGACCGGCCGCCAACCCCTTGCCCATGACGTCGGCGAGGGTCATGACGAGGCGGCCGTCGGGTTGGGCCTGCCAGTCGACGAAGTCGCCGCCGACGGATCGGGCGGGCCGGCAGGACGCGGCGAACTCCCATCCCGGCGCCGACGGGGCCGAGCGGGGCAGGAGGTTGCGCTGGATCTCCGCGGCGCGCTCGAGCTCGCTGTCGTGGTCGAGCTCCTGCTCGAGCGCTGCCGCCAGCTCCGCCAGCGCGGCCCGCTGCTCGGTGCTGAAGGCGTGCGGCCGGGTGTCGAGCAGGCACAGCGTGCCCACCCGCTCGCCGGAGGTGTGCAGCGTGCGGCCCGCATAGAAGCGGATCCCCAGCTCGGTCAGCACGGGGTGCTGGTCGAACCGCGGATCGGCGGCGATGTCCTCGACGACGAGGTCCCCGGAGCGCCGGACGGTCTGGTCGCACATCGACCTCTCCCGTGGCAGGGAGGTCACCGTGTGCCCTTGGCGCGAGGTGAACCACTGCTGGTTCTCGTCGATCAGCGACACGCCCACCATCGGCACGCCGAACAGCCTCCGGGCGAGCCGGGTGATGCGGTCGAACCGCTCGTCGCCGACCTCGGGGCGCAGCCCGAGGCTCTCCACGGCACGCACGCGCGCGAGCTCCGCGGCGTCGAGCGCGGGTGCGGCGGGCTCCGGCGGGGTGCCCGGCAGCGACGTCGTGCCGATCTCGGCCATGTCCTCCTCCGGGGCGCCGGGGTGCGTCACCGGCGACGGTACGCACCCCGGCTCCCGACGGCGCCCCGAGGTCGCCCGGACCTGGTCCCCGCGCGCCCCCTGACCCTCCACCGGACACAGGTCGACGGCGCTCTCGCTCATCCCTCATGATGAGCGGGAGCGCCGTTCACCGGGTGGGTCAGTGGTAGGTGTGGGCCTCGTCGGGGTAGGCGCCGCCCCGGACGTCGGCGGCGTAGGCGCGGGCCGCGTCGAGGAGGAGGCCGCCCAGGTCGGCGTAGGGCTTGACGAAGCGCGGCTTGCGGCCCCGGTTCATCCCGGCCATGTCGGACCAGACGAGCACCTGCGCGTCGCAGTCCGGGCCGGCGCCGATGCCGATCGTCGGGATCGTGAGCTCCGCGGTGACCCGCTTCGCGACCTCGCCCGGCACCATCTCCAGCACGACGGCGAACGCGCCGGCCTCCTGCAGGGCGAGGGCGTCGTCGACCAGGCGCTGCTCGGCGGACTGGCCGCGGCCCTGGATCCGGAACCCGCCGAGGGCGTGCTCGCTCTGCGGGGTGAAGCCCAGGTGCGCCATGACCGGGATGCCGGCGGCGGTGAGCGCCTCGACCTGCGGGGCGTAGTGGGCGCCGCCCTCGAGCTTGACGGCGTGCGCGCCGCCCTCCTTCATGAACCGGAAGGAGGTCTCCAGGGCCTGGGCGGGGGAGATCTGGTAGCTGCCGAAGGGCAGGTCGGCCACCACGAGGGCGTGCTTCGCACCCCGGACCACCGCCTTGACCAGCGGCATCAGCTCGTCGACGGTGACGGGCAGGGTGTTGTCGTGGCCGAAGACGTTGTTGCCGGCGGAGTCGCCGACGAGCAGGACCGGGATGCCGGCCTCGTCGAAGATCTCCGCGGAGTAGACGTCGTAGGCGGTGAGCATCGGCCAGCGCTCGCCGCGCTGCTTCATCTCGGCGAGGTGGTGCACCCGGGTGCGCTTCTGCGGGGCGGCGCTGCGGTAGGGCGCCTGCACCTCGCCGTGCGCAGAGCCGTGGGCACCGTTCGCGGGGGTGCCGTGCGCGGGCGTGCCGGTGGTGTCGCGGGACATCGTCGTCCGTCCTCCCTCGAGGCCTGCACCGCAGGTCCCCGGGTCGTCTGGGTCTGGCTGGGGTCGTGCTCGGTCGTGCTCGGTCGTGCTCGGTCTGGCTGGGGTCGTGCTCAAGGTCGTGCGCCGAAAGCGTGACACCCGGCGCTCACCGCACGCACGGTCCGGCGACGCACCTCACACGGCGGTGTGCGCCCCGCTCACCGCACCCCGGGTGGCGCACCGGGCCGCCGCTGTCATGCTGGCGCGGTGCTTGGCTCCGTGTCGTCGCGTCGTCGCTCCCCGTCCGGGCCGCCCCACCTGGGCGTACGGGCCCTGACCGCGCTGGTCGCGGTCCTCGCCTGCGTCGGTCTGTCCGCCTGTTCCGCCCCGACCGCGACCGCGCCGGCCGCGGCCACGGCCACCCCGCCGGGTGATCCTGCGCAGGACCCGGCGCTGGCCCGCTTCTACGGCCAGCAGCTGCAGTGGGGCCCCTGCACGGACTACGCGGCCTCGCCCGACGTCGCGGACCAGTACCGCGACCCGCGCTACCAGTGCGCCAAGCTCGAGGCCCCGCTCGACTACGCGCAGCCGGACGGCAAGACGGTGAAGATCGCCGTCATGCGGTCGAAGGCCACCGACCAGGCCAACCGGATCGGCTCGCTGCTGCTCAACCCGGGGGGTCCCGGCGTCTCGGGCACGCAGCTCGTGCCCGCCACCGTGAAGTCGACGGAGAACTCGCCGGTCCAGGCCCGCTTCGACCTCGTGGGCTTCGACCCGCGCGGGGTCGGGGTCAGCGAGCCGTCGATCGACTGCCTGACCGACGCCGAGCAGGACCAGTACCGGGCCACGGTCTACTCCGACCCGTCCCCGGCCGGCGTGGCCGCGCTGGAGGCGCACAACAAGGAGTACGCCGACCGCTGCACCGCCCGGATGGGCGCGGACGTGCTCGCGCACCTGGGCACCCGCGAGGTCGTCAAGGACCTGGACGTGCTGCGCGCCGCCCTCGGCGACGAGAAGCTGACCTACTACGGCTACTCGTACGGGACGTCGGTCGGCTCCACCTACGCCGAGGCCTTCCCGACCCGCGTCCGCGCGATGGTGCTCGACGGCGCCGTCGACCCCACGCAGGACACGGTGGAGACGAACATCGACCAGAGCGCGGGCTTCCAGCAGGCCTTCGACGCCTACGGGGCCTGGTGCACGACCCAGCCGAACTGCCCGCTCGGCACCGACCCCAAGGCCGTCACCGCGACCTGGCAGAAGATCGTCCAGCCGCTGATCGACAACCCGGCCCGGACCTCGGACCCGACCCGCACGCTGTCCTTCTCCGACGCGATCACCGGCGTGCAGCAGGCGCTCTACCTGCGCTCGCTCTGGCCGGCACTGTCGCTGGGCATCTCCAAGCTGGCCGCGGGCGACGGCTCGGTCCTGCTGACCCTGGCCGACTTCTACTACAAGCGCGTGAACGGGCAGTACGACAACTCGCTCGAGGCGTTCCAGGCCATCACCTGCATGGACAACGTCCGCATCACCGACCCGGCGCAGGTCGCGAAGCTCAACGAGGGCGTGGTGGGCGCCGCGCCGTTCACCGCGACCGGGCGCGGCGCGGTCAACGCGAAGGACCCGTGCGCCTTCTGGCCCGTCCCGCCGACCCTGGAGCCGCACCGGCCGCAGGCCGACGGGCTGGCCCCGGTCGTCGTCGTCTCGGTGACGGGGGACCCGGCCACGCCGTACCAGGCCGGCGTCGACCTGGCGGAGGACCTGAACGGGCGACTGCTGAAGGTCGAGGGGAACCAGCACACCGCCGGTTACCAGGGCAACGCCTGCATCGACGACAAGCTCACGGCCTACCTCGTCGACGGCACGCTCCCGGACGAGGGCGCCCAGTGCGTGCTGCCCGCCCAGTGAGACTCACCCGTTCGCGCTGCGGCGTCCCACACCCTGAGCAGCCACGAAACATTCACGTAACACGAGATTCCTAGCCTGGCGGCCATGGACCGCCAGCAGGAATTCGTGCTGCGAACGCTCGAGGAACGCGACATCCGCTTCGTGCGGCTGTGGTTCACCGACGTGCTCGGCTATCTCAAGTCGGTGGCGGTGGCCCCCGCCGAGCTCGAGGGGGCGTTCGCGGAGGGCATCGGGTTCGACGGCTCGGCGATCGAGGGCTTCGCCCGGGTCTACGAGTCGGACATGGTCGCCCGTCCCGACCCCTCCACCTTCCAGGTGTTGCCCTGGGAGACCGCCAACGGCGAGCACTACTCGGCGCGCATGTTCTGCGACATCGCCATGCCGGACGGCTCGCCGTCCTGGGCCGACCCGCGGCACGTGCTGCGGCGCGCCCTGTCCAAGGCCGGCGAGGCCGGCTTCACCTGCTACGTCCACCCCGAGATCGAGTTCTACCTGCTGCGCGACCTGCCGTCGGACGGGTCGCCGCCGATCGCCGCCGACTCCGGCGGCTACTTCGACCAGGCCAGCCACGACGTGGCGCCGCACTTCCGGCGCAACGCCATCGAGACGCTCGAGTCGATGGGCATCTCGGTCGAGTTCAGCCACCACGAGGGCGGGCCCGGCCAGCAGGAGATCGACCTGCGCTACGCCGACGCGCTCACCATGGCCGACAACATCATGACCTTCCGGTACGTGGTGAAGGAGGTGGCGCTGACCCAGGGCGTGCGGGCGTCCTTCATGCCCAAGCCCTTCACCGACCACCCCGGGTCGGCCATGCACACCCACTTCTCGCTCTTCGAGGGCGACCGCAACGCCTTCCACGACCCGGACGACCCCTACGAGCTGTCCGAGACGGGCAAGGCGTTCGTCGCCGGGGTGCTGCGGCACGCGCGCGAGATGAGCGCCGTGACCAACCAGTGGGTCAACTCCTACAAGCGGCTGATCACGGGCGGCGAGGCGCCCACGGCCGTGTCGTGGGGCCACGCGAACCGCTCCGCGCTGGTCCGGGTGCCGATGTACTCGCCCGGCAAGTCGTCGACCCGGCGGGTGGAGATCCGCACGCTGGACAGCGCCTGCAACCCGTACCTGGCGTTCGCGGTGATCCTGGGTGCCGGGCTGCAGGGCGTGCAGAAGGGCTACGAGCTGCCGGCCGCCACCGAGGACGACGTCTGGTCGCTCACCGACACCGAGCGCCGGGCGCTGGGCTACGAGGCGCTGCCGCAGAACCTCACCGAGGCCCTCGGCGCGATGGAGCACTCGGAGCTGGTCGCGGAGATCCTCGGCGAGCACGTGTTCGACTTCTTCCTGCGCAACAAGCGGGCGGAGTGGGACAACTACCGGCGCAACGTCACGCCGTACGAGCTGGCGACCTACCTGCCCGTCCTGTGACGGACGAGGTCGTCCGGCTCGAGCGCTACGCCGGGCCCTGGGAGCCGGACGACCCGGACGCCAACTTCAAGGCCGAGGTGGCCGAGTACGGCCGCCTCGACCCGCTGCACACGCTCCACGGGCTCAGCGCGCACACCGGGATCCCGGTCGGCGCGCTGGTCCGGTACGTCCTCGCCCGGTTCGCGACGACGGGCTCGGGCGGGCTCCTCGAGCTCGGCCCGGCGATGGTCGAGCGGCTGCGCGAGCCGGTCCGCAAGGCCGAGGCGGAGGGCACGGACGGGGCGCGGCTCGCCGCGTACCGGGAGATCGCCGCCCTGCTCGGCTGGCTCGGCGCCCCGCTCGACGATCCCGATCTCTATCCCGGTCCGTGACGGGCCGGGCACGACACCCGGAACCGGGCCCCGATAGGGCAGGATCGGTCGACGTGGCGGAACGTACCCGGACCTCCCTCGCCCGCCTCGGCCTGACCGAGCCCTGGGCGGAGCAGACCCTCGCCGAGCTCGGCTGGTGGGCCGAGGACCGGCCCGTCGAAGGCGCGGAGCCGATCATGTGGGCGCTGGCCCGCTCGCCCGACCCCGACCTCGCGCTGCGGCAGGTCGAGCGGTTCGCCAAGGCCGCGGGGGACTGGAGGACCGTCGACGCCGAGCTGCGCACCGACCTGGGGCTGCGCGGCCGGATGCTGGCGCTGCTCGGCGCCTCCACGGCGCTGGGCGACCACCTGGTCACCCACCCCGACCGCTGGCGGCTGCTCGCCGACGGCCCGGAGCGCGACGACCCGCCGCCGGACCTCGCCCGGCGCGCCGCCAACCTGCTCCGCGCCGTCGGCGCCGATCCCGACGAGCCCGCGTCGGGCGGCCCGGGCGGGGCCCGCGCCCAGATCACCGGGGCGGCGGCGATCACCGCGCTGCGCACGGCGTACCGCGACGAGCTGCTCGGGCTCGCCGGGGCGGACCTCGCCGCGGTCGGGGAGACGTCGCTGCCGGTGATGGAGGTCGACGAGGTCGCCGCGCAGCTCGCCGACCTGGCCGCCGCCGCGATCCGGGCCGCGCTGGCCGTCGCGCTGGAGGAGGTCGACCCGCCCGACGACGTCCGGCTCGCCGTGATCGGCATGGGCAAGTGCGGCGGGCACGAGCTCAACTACGTCAGCGACGTCGACGTGATCTTCGTGGCCGAGGGGGACACGCAGGCCGCGTCCCGGCTGGCGAGCCGGGTGATGCGGATCGCGGGGGAGGCCTGTTTCCAGGTCGACGCCAACCTGCGGCCGGAGGGCCGGCAGGGCGCGCTGGTCCGCACGCTCGACGGGCACGTCACCTACTACAAGCGCTGGGCCAAGACCTGGGAGTTCCAGGCGCTGCTCAAGGCGCGGCCGATCGCCGGGGACGAGGAGCTGGGCGCCGCGTACGCCGAGGCCGTCGCGCCGATGGTGTGGAACGCGGCCAGCCGGGACGACTTCGTGCAGGACGTGCAGGCGATGCGCCGCCGCGTCGAGGAGCACGTGCGGCCGGACCACGCCGAGCGGGAGCTGAAGCTCGGCCGCGGCGGGCTGCGGGACGTCGAGTTCGCCGTGCAGCTGCTGCAGCTCGTGCACGGGCGCTCGGACGAGTCGCTGCGCTCCCCGTCGACGCTCGAGGCATTGGCCGCGCTGGCGGACGGCGGGTACGTCGGGCGGGACGACGGCGCCAACCTCGCCGCCTCCTACCGCTTCCTGCGGCTGCTGGAGCACCGGCTGCAGCTGCAGCGGATGCGCCGCACCCACCTGCTCCCGGCGAAGGACGACACGGACGCGCTGCGCTGGCTCGGCCGGGCTGCGCGGCTGCGCCCGGACGGCCGGCACGACGTCGTCGGGGTGCTGCTCGCGGAGTGGTCGCGCAACGCCCGGCGGGTCCGGCGGCTGCACGAGAAGCTGTTCTACCGGCCGCTGCTGCAGTCGGTGTCGCGGCTGTCGCCGGAGGAGTCCCGGCTGTCGGAGAAGGCCGCGGCGGCCCGGCTCAAGGCGCTGGGCTGGGCCTCGCCGGAGGGCGCGCTCGGCCACCTGCGGGCGCTGACCGGCGGGGTGTCCCGGGCGGCGTCGATCCAACAGACGCTGCTCCCGGTGCTGCTGGAGGAGCTCGCCGCCACACCCGACCCGGACCGCGGTCTGCTGGCCTACCGGCAGGTGTCGGAGGCGCTGGCGAACACGCCGTGGTACCTGCGGCTGCTGCGCGACGAGGGCCTGGTCGCCGAGCGCCTCATGCGCCTGCTGGGCACGTCCGCGCTGGTCCCGGACCTGCTCGTGCGCGCGCCGGAGATCCTGCGCGTGCTGGCCGCGCCCAATCCCGGCCAGCCCGACGAGCTCAAGCGCGACCCGGCCGTCGTCGGGCAGTGGCTGCTCGCCTCCGTCGCCCGGCAGCACGACCTGACCTCCGCGGTCGCCTCGGCACGGTCGATGCGCCGGCACGAGATGCTGCGGGTGGCCTGCGCCGACCTGCTCGGTGCGGTCGAGGTGGCCGAGGTGTGCGAGGCGCTGTCCACGGTGTGGGTCGCGGTGCTGCGCGCGACGCTCGAGGCCACGATCCGGGAGGTCGCCGCGGGGGCGCCGCCGAAGGCCCGGATCGCGGTGATCGGGATGGGCCGGCTCGGCGGCGCCGAGCTGGGCTACTCCTCCGACGCGGACGTGATGTTCGTGTGCGAGCCGGCCGACGAGTCGATCCCCGACGCCGACGCGGTCAAGTTCGCGACCAGCGTCGTCGAGACGGTCCGGCGGCGGCTCGGCGCGCCGAGCCCGGACCCGGCGCTGCAGGTCGACGCGGACCTGCGGCCCGAGGGGCGGTCCGGCCCGCTCGTGCGGACCCTGCACTCCTACCGCGAGTACTACGCCCGCTGGGCGGAGGTGTGGGAGTCGCAGGCGCTGCTGCGGGCCCGGCCGGTCGCCGGCGATCCGGAGCTGGGCCGGCGGTTCATGGAGCTGATCGAGCCGATCCGGTACCCGGCCGAGGGGCTGACCACGGCGCAGGTCACCGAGATCCGGCGGATCAAGGCCCGGGTCGACGACGAGCGGCTCCCGCGCGGGGCGGACCGCTCCACCCACACCAAGCTCGGCCACGGCGGGCTCGCCGACGTGGAGTGGACCGTGCAGCTCCTGCAGCTGCAGCACGCCGGCGACATCCCGGAACTGCGCACGACCTCGACGCTCGAGGGGCTGCGCGAGGCGGCCGAGGCGGGCCTGATCAGCGGGGAGGACGCGGCGGAGCTGAAGGCCGGCTGGGAGACCGCGACCCGCGCCCGCAACGCGATCATGCTGGTCAAGGGCAAGCCGGGGGACCAGCTGCCGCGCTCGGGCCGGGAGCTGGCGGCCGTCGCCGCGGCGTTGGGCTACCCGGCCGACGGCGACCCCGGCCGCTTCCTCGACGACTACCGCCGCACCACCCGCCGCGCCCGGGCCGTGGTGGAGCGGGTGTTCTACGGCTGGGACTCCTGACCCGTGAGTGCCTACTGCCCCTAGAGGGGCAGTAGGCACTCACGACCTGGGCTGAGCTGCGAAAACGAGCCGGGTCAGCAGTCGCACCCGCAGCAGTCGCAGTCCGAGCAGCAGTCGCAGCAGTCGCAGCTCGCCTCGGAGCAGTCGCACCAGTTCGCACAGGTGTCGCTGCGGCAGAAGCCCTCCCGCGCCTCGCGGGTCCACGGGTCCTCGAAGGTGTCGGCGCAGCACATCTGGCAACTGCAGAACAGGCCGACGGCCACGGCGCAGCCCGCGAGCGCCCCGCGCGGCGGCCGCGGGCCGGGGCGGGAGGGCGGGGCGTCGGGATCGGGGTTGCCGGGCTTGCGCTCGGCGTGCGCGGCACCATCGGAGAAGGCGTGCCCGATCGACCGGTCGAGCTCGTGCACCAGCAGCCGGTGCGCCAGCCGGCGGTCGGTCCACCGCACCTCGTCGAGGGCGAGCCGGATGCCGAGCGCGGCGTCGTCGGCCAGGCCACGCGCCGCCGGGAGGTCCGTGCCGGTCGCGAGCAGCGGGTTCCAGGCGCCGGCGGCGGCGTCGGCGGGGAGGTCCTCGACGGCGTCGAGCAGGTGGGCGAGCCGGCCGAACAGCCGCCCGGCCTCGGCGAGCGGGGCCGCGTTGTCCGGCCGCCCGGCGAGGACGGCGGTGTGCCCGAAGGCGGCGGCGGTCGCCGTCTCGGTCGGCTCGGTCACGGTCAGCAGGGGCGAGCCGGCGTGTTCGAGCGCCGGCTGGCGGGCGACGGCGTCGAGCAGGACCGCCGGGTCGAGGCCCAGCCCGGCCGCACCCGTCGACGCCCGGTCGGCCCAGCCGGCGGCCAGCCGACGGGCGGCCGCGGCGACCGGACGGCGGGCGAAGGCGCCGTCGCGGTCGGCGACGTGGTCGGCCAGTGTGGCCGAGGCCAGCACCAGGCTCACCGCGGCGGCCAGCCGGGCGCCGTCGCCGGTCGCGACCCGCGCGGTCCGCATCCCGCGCAACGGGCAGGGCCCGGCGGTCCGGCGGCCCCGGGCCGGGGACTGGGCGTCGAGCAGGACCGAGATCAGCAGGCCGTCGTAGTTGGTGGCGATCCGCGCGGCCTGGCCGTACTCGTCGCGCAGCGCGTAGCAGAGCCCGCACAGGTGGCCGATCCACTCGGCGCGCAGGGCGGGGGAGAGGGTGTGCCGGCAGGGCCGGACCATGCCGAACACGCGCCGGATCGTAGCGGGGTACCCGGCCGTCCGGTGCGCGTCGGCTTCCCCGGTCCCGCGTGTCCTCAGTAGCCTCGGACCGCGTCGAGAGGGCGGTCCCGAGGACGAGGGGATGAGCGATGGCGAACCCGCTGGCCTCGCTGCGGCAGGGCAAGCTCCGGATCGACAAGCTGGAGAACGTCCGGGTACCGCCGAACACGGAGCGCACGGTGTTCGCCCGGACCGGTCCCGGGGTCGTCGTCTCCCTCTGGATGGCGCTCGGCGGCGGCAACGTGCCGGCCCTGGACGCCCGGCTGCGGGTCGCCTACGACGGCTCGCCGGCGCCCGCCATCGACATCGACATGGGCACGCTCCTGGCGACGCACTGGGGCGCCGGCAGCGCGAACACCAGCCACTCCTGCCCGCACCTGCACGTCGAGATCGACAGCGCGAGCTACCAGACGGCGTTCCTGTCGACCTACCCCCTGCCCTTCGGCAGCTCGATCAGGATCTCCTACCTCAACATCGACGCCGGGCAGACCGCGAGCATCTACTCGATGGCGACGTACGGCCTGACCTCGACCGACGAGGCCGACGGCCGGCGCCTGCGCTGCCAGGGCGCGCGCTACGTCGACCAGAAGGTCACCCGCACGGCCGCATCCACCACCACACTCGCCCAGATCACCGGCGGCCCGGGGTCGATCGTCCACCACTCCTACGTCGGCGGGGTCGGGGCCACGAACCTGTCCTGGCTCGAACGCAACTTCTCGGTCGCGGTCGACGGCGAGCCGACGCCGCAGATCGAGGCGACGGGGACCGAGGACTGGTTCGACAGCGGGTGGTACTTCCACGGCCGCCGCGACTACGGCACCAGCATCCACAGCTACGTCGGCACGGACCGGCCGGCCGGCAACGTGAACGTGGTGGGCATGGCCACCGATCTGTGGTCGAAGTGGGGCGGGATCCCCTTCACGAGCTCCGCCGTCGTCAGGTCCCTGCCCGAGCCCGCCTGCACCACGGGCGACACCCTCTGCTGGTGCCTCCTCTACTACCAGTGACGGCCCGCGAAATGCGTGGCGCAGGCACGAACCACCGCCTTACGGTCACCGTCATGCCCTCGACCGGCGCGATCCTCGCCTTCCTCGCCGCGTCGCTGGTCCTGGTGGCGATCCCCGGCCCGAGCGTGCTCTTCATCGTGGGCCGCGCCCTCGCGCACGGCCGCCGCGCGGCGCTGGCCAGCGTCGCGGGCAACACCACGGGCGTGGCCGTGCTGGTGGTGGTCGTCGCACTGGGGCTCGGGGCCGTCGCCGCGGCGTCGGCCGCGGTGTTCACCGTGATCAAGTTCGCGGGCGCGGTCTACCTCGTCTGGCTCGGCGTGCACACCATCCGCACCCGCGGCGACCTCGTGGCCGCGCTGGGCGCTCCCGGCGCCGTCGCCGACCGGCGGGTGTTCCTGCAGGGCGTGGTGGTCGGGCTGACCAACCCCAAGGCGCTGGTGTTCTTCGCGGCCGTGCTGCCGCAGTTCCTCGGCCCGCAGGCTCCGAACCCGTCGCTGCAGCTGCTGGTCTTCGGCCTGCTCTTCTGCGTGACGGCGGCGCTGCTGGACTCGACCTGGGGCCTCGTCGCGGGCGCGGCGCGGGACTGGTTCGCGACGAGCCCGGCCCGCCTGCGCCGGATGGGCGGCGCGGGCGGGCTGGTGCTCGTCGGGATGGGGATCGGGCTGGCCTTCACCGGCCGCCACGACTGATCACAGGACCTGGGTCCCTTCTCCTCGGGAGCAGGACCCCTTAGCCTGTGTGCGGGTCGGGGATGACCTGGGAGTTCGCATGCCTGTTCGCCGAGTCGGCGTAGTCGTTGTCCTGCTCCTGCTGGTCGTCGCCGGGTGCGCGGGCGCTCCGGCCGAGCCCGCGCAGCAGCTCCGACCGCCTGAGGTCCCGGCCGGCGGCATCGCCCCGACCACGAAGTTCACGCCGCTCTCGGCCACCACGGTGACCACGCCCGGCCCGGTCCTGGGGACCGACGGCAGGACGCACGTGACCTACGAGCTGCTGCTCACCAACGCCACGCCCGCCCCGTTCACCATGGAGAGGGTCGACGTGCTGGCGGGCCGGCAGGTCGTGCTCTCGCTGAGCGGGGGCGAGCTGGCGGCCCAGGCCGACCTGCTCGCCGCGAGCACCGGGGACGAGCCCGTCGGCGACCCCACCGGGTCCGCCGCCCCGATCCCCGGTGGCGCCACCGCGGTCGTCTGGCTGGACGTCCTGTTCGACGGCCCTGGATCGACTTCGGTGCCGACCGCCCTGGCCCACCGGGTCACCGGCTCCGTCGGCGGCGGGCCCGCCACGGAGGTCGACGCCGGGTCGGTCGCGGTGAGCACCGCCGCGGCGCCCGTCCTCGGCCCGCCGCTGCAGGGCGGCCCCTGGTACGCCAGCGACGGCTGCTGCGTCGACGACACCCACCACCGCCGGGGGATCGCCCCGATGAACGGGCAGATGCTCGTCCCGCAGCGCTACGCCATCGACTGGTACCTGCTCGACGACCAGCACCGCGCCTGGGTGGACGACCCCTCGACGATCACGAACTTCCTCGCCTACGACAAGCCCGCGATCGCGGTCGCGGACGGTGTCGTTGTCGACGCCACGGACGGGTTCGCCGACACCACGTCCCTGCCGCAGCCGCCGCCGATCCCGCCGATCGTCGAGACCGTCGGCAACCACGTCACGCTGATGATCGCGCCCGGGGTGTACGTGATGTACGCCCACTTCAAGAAGGACTCGGTCGCGGTGAAGACCGGCCAGCAGGTGAGGAAGGGGGACGTGCTGGGCCACATCGGCAGCTCCGGCAACTCGACGGCCCCGCACCTGCACTTCCAGGTCAACACCGAACCGACGTTCTTCCCGACGGACAGCACGCCGTTCGCCTTCGACTGCATGCGGGTGAACGGCCAGGTCACCGAGCGGATCTGGGACGACGTGCTGGCCGAGCAGCCCACCCCGGTGCTGCCGTACACGGCGTCGACGGACACGGACGAGCGGCGGGGTCAGATGCCGCTCGACCGCAACGTCGTCACCTTCTGCTGAGCAGGGCGGCGGCGAACCACTCGAAGGCCGGGACGCTCGGCGGCCGCTCCGGCCAGCCGTTGAGCCGCCCGAGCAGGGTCCAGTACCGCTCGACCCGCCGGTCACTGAACGTGTGGACCGTCGCCGCCAGCGCGGCCCGGTCGGCGCTCTCGTCGACGCCGATCCGCTCCAGCACCGCGGCCGCCTCCGGGGAGGCGGGGTCGACGCCCTCCCGCAGCGCCGCGCCGGCGTGCTCCAGCACCGCCGCGGGGTCGTAGGGCGGCGGCGCGGCGGCCTCCGACCCTGCGACGGCCATCTCCCGGACCCGCGCCTTGAAGTCGGGATCGGCGACGAGGTCGGCGAGCTCGATCCACGCCTCCACCTGCTCGGTCGTCGGGTCGTCCGGCAGCTCGGCCGGCATCGTGCGCATGGCGGAGGCGATGCCCGCGCCGGGCGCCTCGGGGTCGGTGCCGGCGAAGGCCTCCGCCACGAACTCGTCGATCATCCGCTGCCGCTCCTCGGCGGACAGCCTGGCCAGGTCGTTCATCAGTCTCAGCTCCCTCGGTGCGGGATCCGTGCCGTCGCGGGCGAGCAGCGTGCACACGGCACGCTGCACCCGCAGGGCGCGGATCCGTTCGTCGATGGCCCGCACGTGCGCGGCGGCCACCTCGCCGACGCGGCGGCGACGCAGCAGCACCTCCCGCACGTCGTCCAGCCCCATCCCGAGCTCCCGCAGGGTGCGGACGAGATCGAGCCGGGCCACGGCGGCCGCGTCGTACCGCCGGTAGCCGGCGGGGCTCCGGTCGGTCTCGGGCAGCAGGCCCTCGTCCGACCAGAAGCGGATCGTGCGGACGGGCACCCCCGAGCGCCGGGCGAGCTGCCCGATCGTCAGCAGGGGGTCCGTCCCCTCGTGCGTCGCGGTCACGGGATCCACCTTCGAGGTTCCAGCGGCTGGAAGGTCAAGGTATTCGGGCCCTCAGCCCGCGCACAGCCGGCGCTGCCACACTCGGCGCGTGCTGCCATCCGAGGTCCAGGGCGTGCTCGACGCGATCGTCGACGGCCTCACCGCCCGCCCCGCCGAGCTCGCCGCGGCGGCCGCCGCACTGCTCGTCGTGCTGTGGACGGTGTCCTGGCGGACGACCAGGACGGTCGTGACGATCGCGCACGAGGGCGGGCACGCGCTCGTCGCCGTGCTGGTCGGGCGCGGGCTCACCGGGATCCGGCTGCACTCCGACACCTCCGGCGTCACCCACTCGACGGGTGCGGGGCGCGGGCCGGGCGTCGTGCTGATGTTCCTCGCCGGGTACGTCTTCCCGCCGCTGCTCGGGCTGGGCGGCGCCGCGCTCGTCGCGGGCGGCCACACGAGCGCGCTGCTCTGGCTCGGCGTCGCGCTGCTGGTCGCGACGCTCGTGTACATCCGCAACCTGTTCGGGGCGTTCGCCGTGCTCGTGACGGGCGGCGTGCTGGGCGCGGTCGCCACGTGGGCGCCGCCGGACTGGCGCGCCGGCTTCGCAGCCGCGCTGTGCTGGTTCCTGCTGTTCGGAGGCCTGCGGGCGGTACGCGAGCTGCAGCGCAGCCGCCGCCGGCGCCGCACCACGACCTCCGACGCCGACCAGCTCGCCGCGATCACGGGGATGCCGGGGGGAATGTGGGCGGGGGTGTTCGGCTTGATCGGGCTGGGGGCCACACTGGCCGCTGCAGTGATCGTCTTCATGCCCTGAGCATGCTCGGCCGAGAGGAACGCAGTGCCCGAGGACTTCAACGCCCGCGTCATCCGTGAGTTCAAGGAGAACGATGGCAAGGTGGGCCCGCCCTTCGAGGGCGCCCCGATGATCCTGGTCCACCACGTCGGCGCCAGGTCCGGCGCGGTCCGCACCAGCCCGCTCGTGTACTTCGAGGACGGCGACCGCTACCTGATCGTCGCCTCCGCCGCCGGCGCCCCGTCGCACCCCGCCTGGTACCACAACCTCAAGGCCAACCCGCGCATCTCCGTCGACCTCGGCACCTCGGAGGGCGTTCGCGAGCTCATGGTCGAGGCCTCGGAGATCACGGGCTCCGATCGGGACCGGGCCTGGGAGAAGATCAAGTCCGCCGCCCCGGGCTTCGGCGACTACGAGAAGAAGACCGAGGGCATCCGCACCATCCCGGTCTTCGCCCTCACCGCCGCGTGACCTCGTCTCCGAACTCTCGGAGCCTGTCCACCGCCGACCACTGATCCCGTGCGAGCTGAGGAAGCGATCCCGGTCGCCAGGTGACGGGGGCGTCTGAGAGGCTGGCCCCTCGTGAGCATCTCGCTGGAGCAGGCCCGCACGATCGTCGACGCCGCCCTCGCGCACGGCACCGAGCAGGGGTTCAACCCGCTGACCGTCGCCGTCCTGGACCCGGGCGGGGCGATCGTCGCCCTCGCCCGTCAGGACGGATCCGGCTACCTGCGGCCCGACCTGGCCGTGGCCAAGGCGAACGGCGTGCTGGCGCTGGGCATGACCAACCGCGCCATCGCCGCCCGCGCCGCGGACTCGCCCGAGTTCTTCACCTCGGTCGCGAACCTCGCCGGCGGGAAGATCTTCTCCGTCCCGGGCGGGGTGTTCGTCCGCGACGGCGAGGGCGCGCTGCTCGGGGCCGTCGGCGTGACCGGCGACGCCTCGCTCAACGACGAGGCCGCCGCCGTCGCGGGGATCGAGGCCGCGGGCCTCGTCGCCGTCACCGGCGCGGAGTGACTCCCGGGCGCAGCACCGCACCGTTGCCCGACGCCGACCCCGCCGGACGTGCGACCCAGGTCGGTCTCGCGTTCGCCGTCGTGTCGGCGGTGTCGTTCGGGCTCTCCGGCCCGTTCGCGAAGGCGTTGATCGACGCCGGCTGGTCCTCCGCCGGGGCGGCGTTCGTCCGGATCGGCGGCTCGGCCGTCGTCGTGCTGGTGCTGCTCGCCGTGACGCGGCCGGGTGTCCTGGCCGCGCTGCGCGCCGACGCCCCGGCGCTGCTGCTCTACGGGCTGATGGCGATGGCCGGCGTGCAGGTCGCGTTCTTCAACGCCGTCCGGTACATGCCGGTGAGCATCGCGCTCCTGCTCGAGTACCTGGGCCCGGTGCTGGTCATCGCCTGGGTGTGGGTGGTGCGCCGGCAGCCGCCGAGCCGCCGCACCCTCGCCGGCGCGGCCGTCGCGATCGCCGGGCTGCTGCTGGTGGTGCAGATCTGGTCGGGCACCGCGGTGCCGCCGGCCGGCCTGGCGTGGGGCCTGGTCGCCGCGGTCTGCCAGGCGAGCTACTTCCTGCTCGCCGACCGCGCGGGCGCGGCGACCCCGCCCCTGGTGCTGGCGGGCGTCGGGATGGCGGTGGGCACCGTGGTGGTCGGGGTGCTGGGCGTGGTCGGGCTGCTGCCGCTGGTCGTGACCACCCCGCCCGACGGGCCGGTGGTCCTCGCCGGCGCCGACGTCGGCTGGGTGGTCGCGGCCGGTCTGCTCGTGCTGGTCTCGACGGTCGTCGCCTACCTGACCGGCGTGCTGGCCATCCGGCGGATCGGGGCGGCCCGGGGCTCGCTCGTGGCGCTGCTGGAGGTCGTCACGTCCGCGGTGGCGAGCTGGCTGCTGCTGGGCGAGGTCCCCGCGGCGGTCCAGCTGGCCGGGGGAGTGCTGATCCTGGCCGGCGTCGCGCTGACCCGCTCCCGCCCGGCCGGCCTCGCGGAGCCTTGAGCCCGCGGCCGACCGCGAGAACCCGAGAACGCGGCGACGGCCCGCCACCCCAGCGGAAAGGGGTGCACGGGCCGTCGCCCGGGCCGACCGTCCGACCGCCGCGGCCCGACCGCGTCACCGCAGGTCGGGCCGCGTCGACGCGATCAGACGTCGTAGTACAGCGCGAACTCGTACGGGTGCGGGCGCAGCCGCAGCGGGTCGATCTCGTTCTCCCGCTTGTACGAGATCCAGGTCTCGATCAGGTCCGGGGTGAACACGCCGCCCTCGAGCAGGTAGTCGTGGTCCTCCTCGAGCTTGTCGATGACCGCACCGAGCGAGGCCGGGACCTGCGCGATGTCCTTGAGCTCCTCCGGCGGGAGCTCGTAGAGGTCCTTGTCGACCGGGGCGGCCGGCTCGATCTTGTTCTTGATGCCGTCGAGGCCGGCCATCAGCATGGCCGAGAAGGCCAGGTACGGGTTGCCGGACGAGTCGGGGCAGCGGAACTCGATGCGCTTGGCCTTCGGGCTGTCGCCGGACAGCGGGATCCGGATGCAGGCCGAGCGGTTGCGGGCCGAGTAGACCAGGTTGACCGGCGCCTCGAAGCCCGGGACCAGGCGGTGGTACGAGTTCACCGTCGGGTTGGTGAAGGCCAGCAGCGACGGCGCGTGGTGCAGCAGGCCGCCGATGTAGTAGCGCGCGGTGTCCGAGAGCCCGCCGTAGCCGGACTCGTCGTGGAACAGCGGCTGGCCGTCCTTCCACAGCGACTGGTGGACGTGCATGCCCGAGCCGTTGTCGCCGAACAGCGGCTTCGGCATGAAGGTGGCGGTCTTGCCCGCCTGCCAGGCCACGTTCTTGACGATGTACTTGAACAGCATGATGTCGTCCGCCGCGTGGAGCAGCGTGTCGAACTTGTAGTTGATCTCGGCCTGGCCGGCGGTGCCGACCTCGTGGTGCTCGCGCTCCACGGTGAAGCCGGAGTCGATCATCGTCGAGACGATGTCGGCGCGCAGGTCGGCGTAGTGGTCCACCGGCGGGACGGGGAAGTACCCGCCCTTGTAGTTGACCTTGTAGCCGAGGTTGCCGCCGTCCTCCTCGCGGCCGGTGTTCCACCAGCCCTCGGAGGAGTCGATGTGGTGGTAGGTCTCGTGCGGGTTCGAGCCGAAGCGGATCGAGTCGAACACGTAGAACTCGGCCTCGGGCGCCATGTAGGCGGTGTCCGCGATGCCCGACGCGGCCAGGTACTCCTCCGCCTTGCGCGCGATGTTGCGCGGGTCGCGGGAGTACGGCTCGCCCGTGATCGGGTCGTGCACGAAGAAGTTGATGTTCAGCGTCTTGTGCTTGCGGAACGGGTCCAGCCGCGCGGTCGCCGAGTCCGGCAGCAGGGCCATGTCCGACTCGTTGATGGCCTGGAACCCGCGGACCGACGAGCCGTCGAACGCGGCGCCGTTCTCGAGCAGGTCACCGGCGGTGGAGGCGGGGACGGTGAGGTGCTGCATCACGCCGGGCAGGTCGCAGAACCTGATGTCGACGTACTCGACCTTCTCGTCCGAGATGTACTTGAGTACCTCTTCGGAGTTGTTGAACACGCGCGCTGGCTCCTTCGATCGTCCTCTGGATTGGCCGCGACGGTATGGCTGCCGTGTTGCCCGTTCATCACTCGCGGGTTTCACAGACGTTAACGGGCCCGGATCGCGTCCTCTCTCACATGGGACAACTAGGGTAGGGGTCATGGCGGGGTTCCTCGACTCCTGGACGGCAGGTTCACCGTCCGCGCACGACCAGGGTCACCCGGGTGAGCGGTTCGGCCTTCCGGCGGAAGGCGTGGGCGCGGTCGCCGGGTTCGGCAGGCGGCTGCTCGGCGTCACGGTCGACTGGCTGCTCGCGTACGTCCTCACCCTCGCCGTCATGGGGCTCGACGCACTGGGCGGCTCGGCCATCGGCTGGTGGGTCTGGGCGGTCTGGTTCGTGCTCACCGTGATCCCGACCGCGTTCTTCGGCATGACGCCGGGGATGGTCGCCGTCGGCATCCGGGTCGCCCGGGTGGACATGGCCGCGACGGTCGGCTTCCGGGCGATCCTGCGCACGGTCCTGCTCGGCCTGGTCCTGCCGGCGGTCGTCCGGGACGCCGACGGGCGCGGCTGGCACGACCGCGCCTCGCAGACCATCGTGATCCGCTCCCGCGCCTGACGGGCGCCCCTCGAACGACGGCGGCCGGGACCCGGATCGGGTCCCGGCCGCGGTAGGTCGGGTCAGCGGCGGCGCACGGTGCGCTGCACGCTGCGCATCTTGGCGCCCTGGGGCATCGGGCCCTTGGGCAGCGCGGCGGCGCGGTTGCCGAGCGCGGCGAGCCGGGCGTCGAGCGACTCCATCTCGGCGGCGCTGATGTTGCGCGGCAGCTTCATCATGTGCCGCTGCAGGCCCTTGAGGGGGACCTGGCCCTCCTCGTTGCCCACGACGACGTCGTAGATCGGGGTCTGGCCGACGACCCGCGCCGTGCGCTTCTTCTCCTGCGCCAGCAGCGACTTGACCCGGTGCGGCGCGCCCTCGGCCACGAGCACGACACCCGGCCGGCCGACGACCCGGTGCACCGCGTCGAGGTGTGTGGTCCCGGCGACGCCCTGGGTCACCCGCCACTGCCCGCGCAGCTGGTCGAGCGCCCAGCCCGCGGCACCCGGCTGCCCGTCGGCCTGCGCGTACACGCTGCGCTGGACCCGGCGGCCGAAGATGCTGATCGCGATCATCACGCCGATCGCGACGCCGAAGACCAGGAAGATCCACTCCAGGCCGAAGATCAGCCCGATCAGGAACGCGACGACGGCCGCGCCCACCACCGACCCGATCATCAGCGGCAGCAGGAGCTTGTCCTGCTTGCGCTGCATCTGGAACGCCTGCCAGATCTGCGCACGGCGCTGCTTGGACGCCGCGCGCTTCTCCGCCTTCAGGCGCTTCTGGGTCTCCTTGTCGGGCTTGCCGGCCATGCGGGCCAGGATACGTCCCGAGGGCCGGGTCGCGCCGCGAGGATCCGCGACGATCGGCGGACGTCAGCCGCGGGCGAGCAGCGACCGGGCCTCCTGGGCCGCCGGGGCCTCGGCGGCGAGGTGGGCGAGCTCGGGGGAGAGCTCCTCGCCGCGGTGCGCAACGGTCTGGGCGTAGAGCCGCCCGGCCCGGTAGGAGGAGCGCACCAGCGGCCCGGCCATCACGCCGGCGAACCCGATCTTCTCGGCGGTCTCGGCGTGCTCGACGAACTCCTCCGGCTTGACCCAGCGCTCGACGGGGTGGTGGCGCTTGGACGGGCGCAGGTACTGGGTGATCGTGATGATCTCGCAGCCGGCGTCGTGCAGGTCCGAGAGTGCCTCGGTGACCTCGTCGGGGGTCTCGCCCATGCCGAGGATGAGGTTGGACTTGGTGACCAGGCCGTCCTCGCGGGCGGCGGTGAGCACCTCGAGGGAGCGCTCGTAGCGGAAAGCGGGCCGGATCCGCTTGAAGATCCGGGGCACGGTCTCGAGGTTGTGCGCGAGCACTTCCGGACGGGACCCGAACACCTCGGCCAGCTGCTCCGGCTTGGCGTTGAAGTCCGGGATGAGCAGCTCGACGCCGGTGCCCGGGTTCATCGCGTGGATCTGCCGGACGGTCTCGGCGTAGAGCCAGGCGCCGCCGTCGGGCAGGTCGTCCCGGGCCACCCCGGTGACGGTGGAGTACCGCAGGCCCATCTGCTGCACGGACTCGGCGACCCGCCGGGGCTCGTCGCGGTCGAGGTCGGCGGGCTTGCCGGTGTCGATCTGGCAGAAGTCGCAGCGCCGGGTGCACTGCTCGCCCCCGATGAGGAAGGTGGCCTCGCGGTCCTCCCAGCACTCGTAGATGTTGGGGCAGCCGGCCTCCTCGCACACCGTGTGCAGACCGCCCGAGCGGACCAGGCCCTTGAGCTCGGTGTACTGCGGGCCGGTGCGGGCCTTCGTCCGGATCCACGAGGGCTTCCGCTCGATCGGGGTCTCGGCGTTGCGGACCTCGAGGCGGAGCAGCTTGCGGCCTTCCGGAGCGATCGTCACGGCGACCAGCCTACGCCCCGGGATCAGTGCCGACGGTCGACTCCGCAGGCTACGTCTCCGGCGTGACGCCCGTCTCCGCGGCGGTCCGGCGGCTCGTCGCGGCCCGGGCTAGCGTTGCCCGCCGTGGACCTCCGGATCTTCACCGAACCGCAGCAGGGTGCCGACTACGACGACCTCCTCAGGGTCGCGAGGACCGCGGAGGAGGCCGGGTTCGACGCCTTCTTCCGCTCCGACCACTACCTCGCGATGGGCGGCAGCGGCGAGCCCGGTCCGACGGACGCCTGGCTGACGCTCGCCGGGCTGGCCCGCGAGACGTCCCGGATCCGCCTGGGCACGCTCGTGTCGTCGGCCACCTTCCGGCTGCCCGGGCCGCTGGCCGTCTCGGTGGCGCAGGTGGACCGGATGTCCGGCGGCCGGGTGGAGCTCGGCCTGGGTACGGGCTGGTTCGAGGCGGAGCACGCCGCCTACGGCATTCCCTTCCCGCCGCTGCGCGAGCGCTTCGACCGGCTCGCCGAGCAGCTGGAGATCGTCACCGGGCTGTGGGGCACGCTGCCGGGGGAGCGCTTCGAGTACTCCGGCGACCACTACACCGTCACCGACTCGCCGGCGCTGCCCAAGCCCGTCCAGCAGCCCGGCCCGCCGGTGATCGTCGGGGGCAAGGGGAAGCAGCGCACCCCGGCGCTGGCCGCGCGGTTCGCCTCGGAGTTCAACGTCCCCTTCTCCTCGATGGACGACGTCGCCGCGCAGTTCGGCAGGGTCGACGAGGCCTGCGCCGCGGCGGGCCGGGACCCGAAGGAGATCGTCCGCTCCATCGCCCAGGTGGTCTGCGTGGGCCGGACGGAGGAACAGGTGAAGGCCCGCGCGCTGGCCATCGGCCGCGAGGTCGACGAGCTCCGGGCCAACGGGCTCGCGGGCTCCCCGGAGGAGGTCGCCGACCGGCTGGGGCAGTGGGCGGAGCGGACCGGCATCACCCGCGTCTACCTCCAGGTGCTGGACCTCGGTGATCTCGACCATCTGGAGCTCATCGCCGCCCACCTCCTCTGAGCCCCGCGCGGCGACCGCTCGGCGCGGATCGTCGCGGCGTCATCACTCCGTGATGAACCGTCCGTAACGGGCGCGTTCCCTCCGTCGATTGCCAGACGCAAGTGTCGGCCACTCTCCGTGAGTCCTCGGACGAACGGAGTAGGCCTTTTGTAGTACTGGTTCATTCGGATGAGGGAAGACCTGCTCGTGCGTACGCACTCCCGCTCGGGGCGTCATCCGGCCCTGCTCACCCTGCTCGCCCTCCCGGCGCTGCTCCTCGCGGCGTGCGGGACCGGGCCGACGGGGGAGGGCACGGCCGGGAGCAGCGCTGCCGGCACCACCGCGACCGCCGGCACCACGGCGTCGGGCACGCGCGTTCTGCCGTACGTCGACGCGTCGCTCGCGCCCTCCCCGCTCCCCGCGATGGCCGACGCCAGCGGGGTCACCGACGCCGTCCTCGGCTTCGTCCTCGCCGGCGCCGGCGGCTGCACGCCCACGTGGGGCGGCACCCAGCCCGTGACCGCGCCCGCCGTCGTGGCGGCCGCGCGGGACCTCACCGACCGCGGCGGCGCGGTCGCCGTCGCCACCGGCGGCGCCACGGGCGCCTACCTCGAGAGCGCCTGTCCCGACGCCGCGTCGCTGGCCCGCGCCTACGACGAGGCGCTCGACGCGGTCGGCAGCACCGAGCTCGTCGTCGACGTCGAGGCGGACGTCCCCGTCGCCACCGTCGTCGAGGCACTGCGGACCGTGCAGGACGAGCGGCACGCCACCGTCACGCTGACCCTCAAGGTCGACGACGCCGAGCGCGGCCTCACTCCGTCCGCCGTCGACCTCGTCCGTGCGGCCGACCGGGCCGGGGTCGACGCCCGCGTCGACGCCATGATCATGAACTTCCCCTACACCGGGTCGTGGGCCGACGCGATGACCGGCGCCACGGACACCGTCCTCGGCCAGCTCGGCGAGGTGTGGTCGGGCTCCGACGAGGTCGCCGTCGCGGCCCGCACCGGCGCCGTGTTCATGCTCGGGCGGACCGACCTCGGTGCCGTCACCACGCTCGACGACGCCACCGCCGTGGTCCGCGACGCCCGCGGACGCGGCCTCGGCACCGTCGGCTTCTGGTCCGTCGGCCGGGACAACGGCGGTTGCCCCGACCGCCCCACCGCCTCCTTCGACTGCAGCGGCATCGCGCAGTCGCCCTTCGCCTTCACCCTGGCCGCCCGCGACGCGGCCGCGTCCCCCGAGGAAGGTCCCCGATGAACGACGACGACACCCTCGCGTACCGGGAGGTCCCCGAGCGGGGCCCGGTGTTCGTCGACGGCAGCGGCCGGCGCCAGCGCCGGATCCGGATGGCCGTGTACGGGCTGGTCTCGATGTGCCTGGTGTTCCTGATCGTCGTCGGGACGAGCCTGGTGGCCGGGCAGCGCACGCCCATGCTCGACATCCCCGTGCTCGGCAACCTGCTGCCCGCGCCCGAGGCGGAGGCCGCGGACGACACGGAGGGCGAGCTGCGCCCGGAGGCGCCGCCGTCCCAGGGCGGCCTGATCGGCGACGTCACCACCACCTCGACCGGGACCACCGGCGGGACGACGACGGGTGGCGCCGCCGGCGTCATCGCCCCGCTGGCCGGGCTGCCCGCGGCCCCGCTCGCCCCGGCCCCTGCCCCCGCCGCGGTCGCCCCGGCGGCGCCGGTCCCGGCCGCCCCCGTGCCGGGCGCCCCGGTTGCGGTCGACCCGGCGGCCCCGGTCCCGACGACGCCGCCGCCGAACACCGAGGGCCAGCCGGACACTCCGCCGGCCACGACCACCCCGCCGACCAGCTCGAACCCGCCGGTGACCACCATCCCGCCGACGACGAAGCCGCCCACGACCACGACCCCGCCGGCGACCACGACCAAGCCGCCGGTCGTCATCACGACCGTCAAGCCGACCGTCACGACGCCCCCGCCGGTGACCACCACGGTGCCGCCGACCACGCCCACGGTCGTGCCCACCACCACGACGACCCCGGTCCCGGCCTAGGAGCACGCAGAACATGCCCAGTCGCATCCGCAGGCGCGGGAGCGGTTTCTCCCTCGGCAAGTTCGTCGTCGCCGTGGTGGTGCTCGCGACGTTCGTCGCCGTGCTCCTCCTCAACGGCGTCCTGACCGCGAAGACCTCCTCCGACGCGGAGGGCCACCTCCAGCGGGGTCCGGACGACCAGGTGCCCGTCGCCGTGCACGACGGCGGGTCGGCGATCGACACCATCCACGACCCCGTCCGCACCCTGAGCTACCCGGCGAAGACGATCGCCCTGACCTTCGACGACGGCCCGGACCCCGAGTGGACGCCGCAGATCCTCGAGGTCCTGGAGAAGTACCAGGTCCCGGGCACGTTCTTCGTGCTCGGCTCGCTGGCCGCGCAGCACCCCGACCTGGTCCGGGAGATGCGCGCCACCGGGTCCGAGATCGGGTTGCACACCTTCACGCACCCGAACCTGGCCGAGGCGTCGACGAACCGGATCGACCGCGAGCTGACCCTCACCCAGCTGGCTCTCGCGGGCGCCACGGGCGAGATCTCGTACCTCGTGCGGCCGCCGTACTCCTCGCGCTCCGACGCGCTCACCAACAACGAGTACGAGGTCGTGCGGGAGCTCGGCGAGCGCGGGTACGTCACGGCGCTGACCGACTTCGACAGCCGCGACTGGGAGCGCAAGGGCGTCGAGGTCATCGAGAAGGCCTCCACTCCGAGCTCCGACGCCGGCGGCGCGCTGCTGCTGCACGACGCCGGCGGCGACCGGACGCAGACCGTCGCCGCGCTGGACCGGCTGATCCCGCAGCTGCAGGCGCAGGGCTGGCGGTTCACCACGGTGAGCGAGGGCCTGGGCCTGCCGACGGCGAACACGCCGGCCGACACCTGGGACCGCGTCTTCGGCACGATCCTGGTCGGCGCCGCGGGCGTCTCCACCTACATCGTCCGTGGGCTGGAGTGGCTGCTCCTGCTGGTCGGCGCGCTGGTCGTCGCGCGGCTGGCGATCATGGTCGTGGTCGCCCGCCGGCACGCGAAGCAGAGCCGCCTCGCCACCCGCAGCCGCAGCGGCCCGTGGTTCACCGACCCCGTGTCCGTCGTGGTGCCCGCCTACAACGAGAAGGAGTGCATCGAGCACACGGTGCGCTCGCTGGTCGCGAGCGACCATCCCGTCGAGATCATCGTGGTCGACGACGGCTCGACGGACGGGACGCCGGACATCGTCGAGCGACTCGGCCTGCCCGGGGTGCGCGTGCTCCGGCAGCCCAACGGCGGCAAGCCGGCGGCGCTGAACGCCGGCATCCGGGCGGCGCGCCACGAGATCGTCGTGATGATCGACGGCGACACCGTCTTCGAGCCGACGACGGTCGGGACCCTGGTGCAGCCCTTCGTCCGGCCCGAGGTCGGCGCAGTGGCGGGCAACGCGAAGGTCGCCAACCGGCGCAGCCTGGTGTCGCGCTGGCAGCACATCGAGTACGTGATGGGCTTCAACCTCGACCGCCGCGTCTACGACCTGTGGCGCTGCATGACCACCGTGCCCGGCGCGGTCGGCGCGTTCCGCCGCAGCGCCCTCCTCGAGGTCGGCGGCGTCAGTGACGACACCCTCGCCGAGGACACGGACCTCACGATGGCGCTGTGCCGGGCCGGCTGGCGCGTGGTCTACGAGGAGCGCGCCCGCGCCTGGACCGAGGCGCCGGGCACCCTGGGGCAGCTGTGGCGGCAGCGCTACCGCTGGAGCTACGGGACCATCCAGTCGATGTGGAAGCACCGGGCGTCGGTCGTGGCGCGCGGGCCGGCGGGACACTTCGGCCGCGTCGGACTGCTGAACATCGCGCTGTTCCAGGTGGTGCTGCCGCTGCTCGCGCCGCTGGTCGACGTGTTCCTGGTCTACGGCCTGTTCTTCCTCGACCCCGTGACCACGCTGGTGGCCTGGGGCGGCGTGCAGCTCATCCAGCTGTTCGCCGCGGTCTACGCGTTCCGGCTGGAGCGCGAGAAGATCGGCGTGCTGTGGCTGCTGCCCTTCCAGCAGATCGTCTACCGGCAGCTGATGTACGCGGTGCTCATCCAGTCGATCATGACCGCCCTGGCGGGCATCCGGCTGAAGTGGCAGAAGCTGCGCCGCACCGGCGACTTCGGTGGCGCGCCCGTCGAGCGGACGGTGGGCGCAGGCCTGTAGTCCGTCGTGAGTGGCGATGGTCGCTCCAGCGACCATCGCCACTCACGGGCTCAGTGGAGCGAGGGGTGCAGCTGCAGGTCCAGGCCGGCGACGTCCGCAGCGACCGGGACCTCGCGCCGCGGGACCGCGTGCTCGCGGACCGGCAGGGCGCCCTCAAGGGCGGCGAGCACCGCGTCCGTGACGCCCGCCAGCACCTCGTCCGTGGTCACCTCGCGGCCCAGCTCGGCGGACAACGAGGTCACGCCGGCGTCGGTGATCCCGCAGGGCACGATCCGGCCGAACTCGGCGAGGTCGGGGTCGCAGTTGAGGGCGAAGCCGTGCAACGTCACCCCGCCCTGCACCCGGACGCCGATGGCGGCGATCTTGCGCTCGGGGCGCAGGTCGTCGGCCGGGAGCCACACGCCGCTGCGGCCGTCGACCCGGCCGGCGGTGCTCACGCCGAGGCCGTGGCAGACCGCGATCAGGGCCTCCTCGAGCCGCCGCACGTAGTCGACGACGTCGAGGGGCTCGCCGAGCGAGACGATCGGGTAGCCGACGAGCTGGCCCGGGCCGTGCCAGGTGATCCGGCCGCCGCGGTCGACGTCGATGACGGGGCTGCCGTCCGTGGGACGGTCCTCGGGGCGGGTCCGCTTGCCCGCGGTGTACACCGACGGGTGCTCGAGGAGCATGAGCACGTCCGGTCCGGTCCCGGCGCGCCGCGCCTCGGCGTTGGCGCGCTGGACGTCCCAGGCGGTGAGGTAGTCGACCGTGCCGAGCAGGTCCACCCGAACGGGGTTGGGGGAGCGGCGGCACGAGGTTCCCTGGCTGGCCACCGGCCCAGGGTACGCCCGCGTTCCGGAGCGGCAGGGCGGGCGTGGCCACACCACAGGGACCTCACACCCGGCGCTCATGTCAGGGCGCGCAGCACCTCCGCGGCCGCCCGCCGCCCGCTGACCAGGGCGCCCTGGGTCGACGGGGTGTCCCGGTGGTCCCCGCACACGAAAAGTCCGTCGCCGAGCGCGACCCCGCTGCGCAGCGGGCGGCCGGGGAGGAAGGCGGGCAGCGCCCCGCGGATCTCGGCGAGGTGCACGAGCTCCCACCGGTAGGTGCCGGTGCCGTAGATCCGGGCCAGCTCGCGGCGCACCTCGGGCTCGGGGATCGCCGGGCCGACGACCGTCGAGGACACCAGCGGGCGGCCGGAGGCCGAGTACTCCGGGGCCGCCGGCGTGAGGACGACGGTGTTGGCGACGGGCCCGCCGGTCCCGTCGAGGTGCAGGACCGGCTCGTCGGCCGGGGGCTCCGGCATGGTGTGGTACCAGGTCGTGAGCGTTCTGGTCTCCGGTGCGGTGACGCCGGGGAGCAGCCGCGCGGCGGTCGCCGCGTCCGTCGCGACGACCACGGCGCGGGCGGTGACCTCGCCGGCCGCCGTCCGGACGACCGGGGTGGGCCCGCCGGTCACGGCCTCGACCGGGGTGTCCAGCCGGACCGGCACCCCGACGGCCAGGCGCCGGGGGAGGGCCTCCATGCCGTCGGCCGGCACGAAGACCCGGCCGAGCGCGAAGCTCCGCCACACCAGCCGGACGAAGCCCTCGCTCGTCGCGAGCTCGCGGTCGGCGAGCACGCCCGAGAGGAAGGGCCGCAGGAAGGTCTCGGTGGCCGTGCCGCCCAGCCCGGCGGCGGCCAGGTCCGCGGCCGCCGACCGGGCCGTGCGGAGGGCGGTGCGGCCCGGCGGGGTGCCGAGCACCCGGGCGGTCCACGCGGCGAGTTTCGCCAGGTCTGCGGGCGGGAGCGCGCGCAGCGAGGCGGGCGCCGCGGTGGGGGTGCGCAGTGGGTTGACGAACCGGCGAAGCGAGCCGTCGGCGGCCCGGATCGCGGCGCCCGGGACGAACGGCCGCATGGCCAGCGACTCCGGCCCGTCCGGCCCGAGGACCGTGCGCAACGCGGGATAGGCGGTGTTGAGGACCTGGAACCCGCGGTCGCAGCGGAAGCCGTCGACGACGTCCGTCGCGATCCGGCCGCCGACCCGGTCGGCGGCCTCGAGGACCGTCACGTCGAGCCCGCGGCGGCGCAGGATCCGCGCGGCCCGCAGCCCGGCGACCCCCGCCCCGACGACGGCGACGTCCGTGTCGGTGCTCATGCCCGGACGGCGGCGGAGAGCGCGTCGGCGAGGGTGGTGTGCCGGAACGTGAAGCCGGCCCCGAGCAACGCCCGCGGCACCGCACGCTGCGAGTACAGCAGCATCTCCCGGCCCATGTCGCCGAGCACGGTGCTCACCGCGAAGGCCGGGACGACCAGCGGCGCGGGCCGCCCGACGGCGCTCGCGAGGGTCTGGGTCAGGACCTTGTTGGTCACGGGGGCGGGCCCGGTGACGTTGACCGGGCCGCTCAGCGCGTCGTTCTCGACGGCGAACCGGATGGCCGAGACCTCGTCGTCGAGCGAGACCCAGGGCATGTACTGCTCGCCGCTGCCGATCCGCGCGCCCAGGAACGCCTTCCACACCGGGCGCATCAGCGCCAGCAGCCCGCCCGACGGCGACAGGACCAGCCCCGTGCGCAGCCGGACCACACGGGCGCCGGCGTCCGCGGCCGGGGCGGTGGCGGCCTCCCAGTCCCGGCAGACCTCGGCCAGGAACCCCTCGCCCGACGGCGCGGACTCGTCGATCTCGTCCGGCCCGGCGTCGCCGTAGTAGCCGACCGCGGAGCCGCTGACGAAGGCCGGGACGCCGGCCCGGGCGACGGCGGTGGCCAGCACCTCGGTCGGGACGTTGCGGCTGTCCCGGATGGCCTGCTTGCGCGCGCCGCTCCACGGCCGGTCGGCGATCCCGACGCCGCCGAGGCTCACCACGGCGTCGGCCCCGTCGAGGGCGCCCTCGTCGATCGCGCCCGACGGCGGGTCCCAGCCGCGCTCGTCCGGGGCCGACGGGGCGCGGCGGACCAGCCGCACGACCTCGTGGCCCGCCTCCCGGAGGCCGGCGACCAGGGCGGTTCCGATCAGGCCGGACGAACCGGCGACGACGACGCGCACGGCCCGGATCCTTCCGAACCCGGCCGGAGCGCGCGACCCGGGCACGCCGACACGGGTGCGTGAGAACGGCCGGAGGGGCCCGCGACCTGCGGGACCCCTCCGGGTGTGACGTTGCGGCGGGCGTCAGAGGCCGAGCTCGGCCTCGAACGCACCCTCCTCGAGCCGGGCGCGGATCGCGCTGACGAACCGGCCGGCGTCGGCGCCGTCGACGATCCGGTGGTCGTAGGTCAGCGGCAGGTAGCAGACGGACCGCACGGCGATGACGTCCTCGCCGTCCGGGCCCGCCACGACCTTCGGCTCCTTCGCGATCGCGCCAGTGCCGAGGATCGCGACCTGCGGCTGGTTGATGATCGGCGTGTCGAACAGCGCGCCGGCGCTGCCGATGTTGGTGATCGTGAAGGTCCCGCCGGACAGCTCGTCGGGCTTGATCGTGTTGTTGCGGGTGCGGGCCGCGACGTCGGCGATCTTGCGGGCGATGCCGGCCAGCGACAGGTCCTCGGCGTTCTTGATCACCGGGACGAGCAGGCCGCGCGGGGTGTCGACGGCGATCGCCAGGTGGACGTTGCCGTGGTACTCGATCTGCTTGCCGTCCTCGGAGATCGAGGCGTTGACGGCCGGGAAGGCCTTGAGGGCCTCGACCGTGGCCTTCGCGAAGAACGGCAGGTAGGTGAGCTTGACGCCCTCGCGCTGCTCGAAGGCCGCCTTCGCCCGGGCCCGCAGCTTGGCGATCCGGGTGACGTCGACCTCCTGGACGGTGGTCAGCTGCGCCGAGACCTTGAGCGACTCGGTCATGCGCTGGGCGATGACCTGACGCAGGCGCGGCATCTTCACCGTGGTGCCCGGCTGCGGCCCGTCGGCGGCGCGCGACGGCACCGTCGTGGGCTCCTTCGGGGCACTGGTCGGGGCGCTCGGCGCGGCGGCGGCCGGCTGCTGCGGGGCCGCGGCGGGCTCCGGGGCCTTGGCAGACTCGGCGGCGGCCAGGACGTCCTGCTTGCGGATGCGGCCGCCGACGCCCGAGCCCTCGAGGGTGTCGAGGTCCACGCCGTGCTCCGCGGCCAGCTTGCGGACCAGCGGGGTGACGTACGGCGGGGCGGAGGTGCCCTTGGTCTCGGCCTTCCCGTTGCCCGACGGGGCCGGCGCGGTCTCGGCGGCGCGGGCGGTGTCCTCGGTCTCCGGCTTCGCCGGCTCCGGCGCGGCCTGCTCCTCCTTGACCGGCTCCTTGGGGGCCTCCTGCTTCGGGGCCTCCTCCTGCTTCGGGGCCTCCTGCTTCGGGGGCTCCGGCGTCGGCTCCTCGGCCTGGGCGGGCGCGGCGTCGGCGTCGCCGATGACGGCGAGCTGGCCGCCGACCTCGACGGTGTCGTCCTCGCCGACGGACAGCTCGAGGACCGTGCCGGCGACCGGCGACGGGATCTCGGTGTCGACCTTGTCGGTGGAGACCTCGAGCAGCGGCTCGTCGACCTCGACGCTGTCGCCGACCTGCTTGAGCCAGCGGGTCACGGTGCCCTCGGTGACCGACTCGCCGAGCTCGGGCATGGTGACCGGGGTGCCACCGCCGGAGGACTTGCCGGTCGAGGCCTTCGGGGCCTCCTGCGGCTCCTCGGCCTGCGGCGCCTCCTGCGGCTCCTCGGCGGGCTCCGGCTCGGGCTCCGGCTCGGCGGCCTCGGACTGCGGCTGGGCCTCGGGCTGCGCGGACCCCTCGTCGGAGCCGGCGTCGCCGATGACGGCGAGCTCGCCGCCGACCTCGACGGTCTCGTCCTCACCGGCGACGATCTTCTGCAGCACGCCGGCGACCGGGGACGGGATCTCGGTGTCGACCTTGTCGGTGGAGACCTCGAGCAGCGGCTCGTCGACCTCGACGGTGTCGCCCTCCGCCTTGAGCCAGCGGGTGACGGTGCCTTCGGTGACGCTCTCACCGAGGGCGGGCATCTGGACGGAGAAGGCCATGTCTGCTCGGATCCTCTTTCGACGTGCGGTGGTGTGGTCCGTTCGGGACCTCAGCCGTGGGTGTGCAGGGGTTTGCCGGCCAGGGCGAGGTGTGCCTCGCCGAACGCCTCGTTCTGGGTGGGGTGGGCGTGGACGAGCGGGGCGACGTCGCCGGGCTCGGCTTCCCAGTTGTAGACGAGCTGGGCCTCGCCGATGAGTTCGCCGACGCGGGCGCCGACCATGTGGATCCCGACCACCGGGCCGTCCTTCGCGCGGACCAGCTTGATCGCGCCGGAGGTCTGCAGGATCTGCGACTTGCCGTTGCCGCCGAGGTCGTAGGTCAGGGTCTCGATCTCGCCGAACTTGTCCTTGGCCTGGGCCTCGGTGAGCCCGACGGAGGCGACCTCGGGCTCGCAGTAGGTGACCCGGGGGATGCCGGCCTCGTCGATCGGGGCCGGGTCGAGCCCCGCGATGTCCTCGGCCACGAAGATGCCCTGCTGGAAACCGCGGTGGGCCAGCTGCAGGCCCGCGACGATGTCGCCGACGGCGTACACGCCGTCGAGGTTGGTGCGGAGCCGCTCGTCGGCGGTGACGAACCCGCGCTCCATGGCCAGCCCGGCCTCCTCGTAGCCGTGGCCGGTGGTGTTCGGGCCGCGGCCGACCGCGACGAGCAGCAGGTCGGCCTCGATCTCCTCGCCGGACTCCAGGGAGACGGTGACGGTGTCGTTGACCTGCTTGGCCCCGGTGAACTTGACCCCGGTCTTGGCGGTGATCTTGCGGCGGCGGAAGGCGCGTTCGAGGAGCTTGGAGGCGAACTCGTCCTCGTTGGGCACCAGCCGGGGCAGGGCCTCGACGACGGTGACCTCGGCGCCGAAGGAGCGCCACACGGAGGCGAACTCGACGCCGATCACGCCGCCGCCGAGCACGACGACCCGCTGCGGGACGTCGTCGAGGGTCAGGGCCTGGTCGGAGGTGATGACGCGGCCGCCGATCTCCAGCCCGGGCAGGGTCTTCGAGTAGGAGCCGGTGGCCAGCACGACGTTCTGCCCGGTGTAGGTGGTGCCGTCCACCTCGACCGACTTCGGTCCGACGAAGGTGCCGGCGCCCTCGACGAGCTCGATCTTGCGGGACTTCACCAGGCCCTGCAGGCCCTTGTAGAGGCGGCCGACGACGCCGTCCTTGTAGGTGTTGACCCCGGTCATGTCGATGCCGACCAGCTGGGAGAGCACGCCGACCTTGGCTCCGTCCCGGGCGGCGTCGGCGACCTCGGCCGCGTGGAGCAGGGCCTTGGTGGGGATGCAGCCGCGGTGCAGGCAGGTGCCGCCGAGCTTGTCCTTCTCGACCAGCACCACCGACATGCCCAGCTCGGCGGCCCGCAGGGCGCACGCGTAACCACCGGAGCCACCGCCGAGGATCACCAGATCGGCAGTCCGTTCGGGCACGTCGGTTCTCCTCACTCGCGGCGTCGGTGACCCGGTGCTCCTTCCGGGCGGCCCCATCTTGTCACTCGGCGACCGCAGTCGCTGGAACAGGTCCGGGAGAAATCCGGACAGGTCGCGCGTTGGGTGGGTGACGCCGAGAGCAGCGGAGGGCTCATGGGACTGTTCGGCCGCAAGCGCGCCGGTGGGCGGCGTGGTGCCGCGGCCGAGGACGCCGAGCACCTGCGCGCCTGGACGGCGGTGCGCGAGGGCGTGGAGGCGTTCGTCGAGCCCCGTACCGCCGTGACCGAGACGACGATGATCCTCGTGGCCAAGGACGGGGAGTGGACGCGGCGCCGGGTCGCCGGTCCGGACGGTGCCCGCAAGCTCGCGCGGTCGCTGCGGATCCCGGTCTACGACGTCCAGATCGTCGGCTACCCGAAGCGGATGCGCGACCACGACGCCCGGCAACGGGTGCTGCGCGAGCGGGAGCGCCGGCGGGGGCTGGGGGAGCTCGGCGGCTACAGCTAGCTCCTACCGAGTCTTGCGGGCGCCGATCGCCTGCATCACGGGAGCGGCGCGCAGCAGCGGGCCGGGGGCCAGGGCGGTCAGCCGCATCATCGCGCCGCGCCAGCCCGGGACCGTCTTGTAGACGCGCCCGGTGCCGAACAGCCCGACCAGCTCGGTGGCCACGCGGTCCGGGGTGAGCAGCACACCGGACCGGACGAGCGCCCGCGCCCGCGGTTCCATCGTGTCGAGCAGGGCCGTCGCGACGCCGTCGGGGTTGATCGCGTGCACCCGGATCCCGTCCGCCCGCACCTCGGCCGACAGCGCGGAGGCGAGGGAGAGCACGGCGGCCTTCGTCGCGGCGTAGAGCGAGAGGCCCGGCACGGGCCCGAGCCCGGACAGCGAGGCGGTGATCGCGAGGTCGCCCCCGCCGCCCTGCTCGCGGAACGCGGCGATCGCGGCGCGCGAGCCCCACACCGGGCCCAGCAGGTTGATCTCGACCAGGGCCCGGGCCTCGGCGTCGGTCAGCTCGGCCAGCGGGCCGCCGGTGCCGACGCCGGCGTTGCTCACCCACGCGCCGAGGGGCGCCAGCTCACGGGCGCGGGCGGCGACGGCGTGCGCGGCGGCCGGGTCGGTGACGTCGTAGGCGGCGGACTCGCCGCCGATCTCCGCGGCCGTCGCCTTCGCCGCGGTCTCGTCGACGTCGGTCACCAGGACGCGGTAGCCGCGCCCGGCGAGCTCGCGGGCGATCGCCGCGCCGATGCCGCGCGCGCCACCGGTGACGACGGCCGAGCGGGAGCCTGTGGGGACCGAGTGGGCGACACGGCGGCGGATCACCGGCGTGACCTTACCCGCGGGTAGCTCTCGGGGGAGCCCCGAACGCCGATCCGGGGGATCACCGGATGTCCGGTCCGTCCCCGGCGGATGGACTCCGGGAGTGCCTCCCGCAATGCTCTCCCGGTCGCGCCCGTCCACCTCCGCCCGTACCTGGCGGCGGCTCGCCGTCTGGGTCCACCTGCTGTCCTCGGTGGGCTGGATGACCTGCGCGCTCGCGCTGTTCGCGCTGCTCGTGCCCGCCCTGCGGGGTGGCGCGTCGTGGGCGGTCGAGGCGGCCCACCACCTCGACACCCAGCTGCTCGCGCCGCTGGCCAACACGTCCGCCGCGACCGGCCTGGTGCTCTCGCTCGGCACCGCGTGGGGGCTGGCCGTGCACCGGTGGGTGTTGACGAAGCTCGTGATCACCCTGGTGCAGCTCTACCTCGGGATCTTCGTGCTGTCGGGGGCGCTGGACACCGCCTCCCACACGCTCCGCGTCTCGCCCGCCCTGGTCGTCGGCACGGCGCTGATGGCGAGCGCGATCGCTGTGCAGGCCTGGCTCTCGGTCACCAAGCCCGGCGGGCGCACCCGCTGGGGCACCCGGGGCGGGCGGCCGGTCACGCTCCCGACCGCGCCGCCTCGGGTGTTCGCGCTGGTCGTCGCCGCCCCGGTGGTGGACGTGACGCTCGGCCTGCTCCTCGGCTTCCCCTCGCCCCTGTGCTCGCTGACCGCGGTGCTCGTCGCCGCGGTGGTCCGCCACCGCACCCTCCGCCGCCGGGGCGTGCCGGCGTAGCTCCCGACTCGCGGTGCCAGAGCTCCCGACTCGCGGTGCCAGAGCTCCCGACTCGCGGTGCGGGAGCTCCCGACTCGCGGTGCCAGAGCTCCCGACTCGCGGTGCCAGATCTCCCGACTCGCGGACGCGTGGGGGCGGCTCCCGGACGTCGGTGCGGCCCGACGCGCGACGCATGATCGCCGTCGCCGTGCGCCCAGGGCGGACAGTCGAACCGCGGATGCACGCAGGCGTCGATCATGGCGGCGCGCACGGGTTGGTGATCACCGTTTGCGTGCAGCGGCGGCCGCGGACACCACGCCCACCGCACACGATCGTCGATCTTCGACAGGAAGCGACCTCGAAGCGGCGTCGGGTACCACCACGGCCTTCGAGTCCGGCGCCGCGCCGGAGCTCCCGACTCGCGGTGCGGGAGCTCCCGACTCGCGGTGCGGGAGCTCCCGACTCGCGGTGCCGGAGCTCCCGACTCGCGGTGCCGGAGCTCCCGACTCGCGGGAGCCCGGCTCGAGCCGCGAGCCGCGGGTCAGCCGTTGGCGGCGATGTCCTCGAGGAGGGCGACGAGGGTGCGGACCGGCACGCCGGTGCCGCCCTTGGGTGTGTAGCCCCAGGGGCCCCCGGTGTTGAACGACGGGCCGGCGATGTCGATGTGCGCCCACGGCAGCCCGTCCGCGACGAACTCGCGCAGGAAGATGCCGGCGGCGAGCATGCCGCCGAAGCGGTTGCCGGTGACGTTGGCCAGGTCGGCGATGCGGGAGTCGAGCTCGCCGCGCAGGTGCTCGGGCAGCGGCATGGCCCAGGCGTCCTCGCCGACGGACCGGCCGAGCGCGGCGACCCGGTCGCGGAAGTCGTCGCTGCCCATGACGCCCGCGGTGCGGGTGCCCAGCGCGACCATCTGCGCGCCGGTGAGCGTGGAGGTCTCGACGAGGTAGTCGGGGTCGTCCTCGGCGGCCCGGACCATCGCGTCGGCCAGGATCAGCCGGCCCTCCGCGTCCGTGTTGAGCACCTCGACGGTCTTGCCGCCGTACATCGACAGCACGTCGCCCGGCCGGTACGCGGTGTCCGACGGCATGTTCTCGGCCATCGGCACGGTCGCGGTCACGGCGACGGGCAGCTGCAGCTTCGCGGCGAGCACCGTCGTCGCGATCACCGCGGCGGCGCCGGACATGTCCGACGTCATGTGATCCATGTTGGCGGCGGGCTTGATCGAGATGCCGCCGGTGTCGAACGTGATGCCCTTGCCGATCAGCGCGACCTTCTTCGCGGGGTTCTCCCCGCCCGACCAGCGCAGCCGGACCAGCCGCGGCAGCCGCGACGAGCCCTGCCCGACGCCGAGGATGCCGCCGTACCCGCCGGCGGCCAGCGCCTCGTCGTCGAGCACCTCGACCGCCAGCCCGGCGGCCTCGCCCAGCTCGCGGGCCCGCGCGGCGAAGGTCTCGGGGTAGAGCGCGTTGGGCGGGGTGTTGATGAGGTCCCGCGCGGTGCTCACCGCCTGGGCGACGGCGAAGGCGTGCTCGAGGACGTCCGCGTCCGCCCCCGGGAACTCCACGGACTCGATCGGCTTCTTCCCGGCCGTCGGGTCGCCCTTGAACGCGGTGAACCGGTAGGCCCCGAGCAGCACGCCCTCCGCGGCGGCGGTCAGGTCGACCGCGCCCAGGGTGCTGACCACGCGGCCGCTGCCGGCCAGGGCCCGGGCCACCGCGCCCGACGCCCGCCGCACCTGGTCGGCGGGGATCGCGCCGGACTCGTCCGGCTTGCCGAGCCCCACCCCGACGACGAGCGGGGAGCCGACCGCCCCGCGCGAGGGCAGCTTCACGACCTCCTCGACCTTGCCGGTGGCGCCGGCGAGCGCGAGCAGCCCGGCGAGCGTGCCGTCGAAGGCGGCGTCGATCTCCTCGGCGCCGGGCGCGAGGACCGGCTCGGCGCCGTTCCCGTTCGAGCCCTCGCCGTTGCCGTTCGCGCCCGGGAGCAGGCCGACGACGAGGACGTCGGCCTCGGCCGCCGCGGCGGGCCCCTCCAGGGCGCCGATGCGGGTGCCGGTCTGCGGGACGGTGGTCGTCAAGGCGGGTCTCCTCGGTCGGGGTCGGGCGCCGCCCGGCGGTCCCGGGGCGGGGTACGGCGGCGTGAGCGGGTTGGCATCGCCGGGCCCGGGGCGCCGCACCGCCCGTCGACGAGCGGTCCGAGCGCCCGGCGAGACCTCTTCGAAATGCTAATGACACCGTCGCGGGGCCGTTTCGCACAGGGTCGGATGCAATGGTGGTGACCGTGGCAACGACCCTCGGACGCCGCCTGGGTACCGCCGACGTGGTGGTGCTCGGGCTCGTCGCCATGCTCGGGTCCGGGGTCTTCGCCGTCTTCGCACCCGCCGGCGCCGCGGCGGGGCCGTGGCTGCTCCTGGCGGTGCTGCTGGCCGCGGTCGTCGCGGGGACCTGCGTGCTGTCCACCGCGGAGCTGGTGCTCGCGGGCGGCTCGGGCGGGGCGAGCTTCTCCGCCGGGTACACGGCCGGCTACGTCGCGGCCCGGGACCGCCTGCACCCCGTCGCGGGCCGGCTCGCCGGCGTCACGCTGCTGATCGGCGGGGTCGCCTCGGCGGCGGCGGCCGCGGGCGTGTTCGGGGCGTACGTGCTGCCGTCGAACCCGCTGGTGGCCGGGATCGTCGTGATCGTCGCGGCCACGGTGCTCAACGTCGTCGGGGTCCGGACGACCGCCCGCTCCTCCTGGCTGCTGGCCGGCGGGACGCTCGCGGTGCTGGTCGTGGTGGTGGTCGTCGGGCTGCTGGGCCCGGGTGGGGAGCAGACGGTCTCGGCGGCGGTCACGGCAGCGGGCGAGGCCCGCGGGGTCGCGGTGCCCGTGCCGCAGGCCTCGCCGGGTGCGCTGGGCGTGCTCTCGGCCGCGGGGCTGGTGTTCTTCGCGTTCGTCGGGTTCGCCAACGTGGCGACCTACCGCGAGGAGGTCCGCACCCCGGCCCGCACCCTGCGCCGCGCGATCCCGATCGCCCTCGCCGTCTGCACGCTGACCTACCTCGCCGTCGCGGGGGCGCTGCTGATGGGACTGGGCACGGACCGGATCGGCGAGGAGCACGCGCCGCTGGTCGCGCTCGTCGACACCGGCCAGGCGCCCGCGCTGGGCGTGCTGGTGCGCATCGGCGCCGCGGCGGCCGCCGGCTCGACGCTGCTCGCCGTGCTGATCGGGATCAGCCGCACGGCCATGGAGATGGGGGCCCGGGAGGACCTGCCCCGCTCGTTCGCGAAGGTCTGCGGCAGCGGCGCCCCCTGGCGGTCCGACGTCCTCGGCGCGGCCCTGGCGATCCTCGTCGCCGTGCTCGCCGGGCCGGTGGCGTCCATCGCGCTGTCGGCCTGCGCGATGCTGCTGCACTACGCGCTCGTGCACGCGGCGGCGCTGCGGGTCCCCGACCGGCGGACCCCGGCCTGGGTGGCGGCCGTCGGGTTCGTGCTGTGCCTGGGGCTGGCCGCGCTGCTGCCGCGGACGTCGGTGCTGATCACCCTCGGCGCCCTGGCGGTGGGCTGGGGGCTGTCCGAGCTGTCGGCGCTGCGGGCCCGCCGGAGACCGCCGCCGCCGCAGGAGGAGGCACCGGGGGAGCAGGCGGCCTGAGTACGGTTTGCCCGTGACCGACGAGCTGATCACGGGACCGCTGCACGACCGGCACGTCGCGCTGGGGGCGACCCTCGGCGCCTTCGGCGGCTGGTCCATGCCGATCGCCTACCCGGCCGGCACCGTGGCCGAGCACACCGCCGTCCGCGAGGCGGTCGGGGTCTTCGACGTCAGTCACCTCGGCAAGCTGCTGGTCCGCGGGCCGGGCGCGGCGGACTTCGTCAACTCCTGCCTCACCGCCGACCTCGGGAGGATCACGCCGGGGAAGGCGCAGTACACCTTGTGCTGCACGGAGTCCGGCGGCGTGGTCGACGACCTCATCGCCTACCTGGACGGGCCGGACGAGGTCCTCCTGGTCCCGAACGCCGCCAACGCCGCCCGGGTCGCCGAGCTCCTGCGCGCGGCGGCGCCGGCCGGGATCGAGATCGTCGACCGGCACCGCGAGCTCGCCGTGATCGCCGTGCAGGGGCCGCGCTCCGCCGAGCTGTTCCACACCATGTTCGCCGGGTTCTCCGGCGTCCCCGGGCTGGACTACATGGCATTCGCCGACGCCGGCGCCGTCCGGGTCTGCCGCACCGGCTACACCGGCGAGCACGGCTACGAGCTGCTCGTGCCGGCCGCGCAGGCCCCCGAGGTCTGGGAGGGGCTCCTCGCCGGCGCGGAGCCGCTCGGCGGGCGGCCGTGCGGGCTGGGCGCGCGGGACACGCTGCGCACGGAGATGGGCTACCCGCTGCACGGCCAGGACCTCAGCGAGGAGATCACCCCGGTGCAGGCGGGCAGCTCGTGGGCGGTCGGTTGGTCGAAGCCGGCGTTCTGGGGCCGCGAGGCGCTGCTGGCCGAGCGCGAGGCCGGGCCGGCGCGGCGGCTGCGCGGGCTGCGGGCCACCGGGCGCGGGATCCCGCGGGCCGGGATGACGGTCCTGGCCGGCGGCGAGCCGGTCGGCGTCACGACCTCGGGCACCTTCTCGCCGACGCTCAGGACCGGCATCGCGCTGGCGCTGATCGACACCGCGGCGGGGGTGTCCGCCGACGACGTCGTGACCGTCGACGTCCGAGGTCGCTCACTCGAGACGCAGGTGGTGAAGCCCCCGTTCGTCCCGTCGCACGTCCGATGATCGGGCACCCGACCGGCTGACACGCGCCTTGCCCCGCGGGTTACCGTTCATTCATGAACGCGCCGCTGTTCACCCGCATCCCGAACCCCGCGCCGGCCTCCGACCAGCGGCGCAGCGAGATCCTGGCCGCACCGGGGTTCGGCCGGCACTTCACCGACCACATGGTCTCGATCCGCTGGACGGTCGGCGAGGGCTGGCACGACTTCACGGTGGAGCCGTACGGGCCGATCGCGCTCGACCCGGCGACGATGGTCCTGCACTACGGGCAGGAGATCTTCGAGGGCCTCAAGGCCTACACCCAGCCGGACGGCACGATCGCGTCGTTCCGGCCGGAGGAGAACGCGGCGCGGTTCCGCCGGTCCGCGGTGCGCCTGGGCATGCCCGAGCTGCCGGACGAGCTGTTCATGGCCGCGCTGCGCGAGCTGGTCGACGTCGACCGCGCCTGGGTGCCCCCGGCCGGCGGCGAGGAGTCGCTCTACCTGCGGCCGTTCATGATCGCTACCGAGGTCGGACTGGGCGTGAAGCCCGCCGACTCGTACCTCTTCCTGCTCATCGCCTCGCCCGCCGGCGCGTACTTCCCGGGCGGGGTCAAGCCCGTCGACGTCTGGCTGTGCACGGACTTCACCCGGGCCGCGATCGGCGGGACCGGCACCGCGAAGTGCGGCGGGAACTACGCCGCCTCGCTGCTGCCGCAGGCCCAGGCCGCGCAGCACGGGTGCGCGCAGGTCGCCTACCTCGACGCCGCGGAGAGGCGCTGGGTCGAGGAGATGGGCGGGATGAACCTGTTCTTCGTCTACGGCTCCGGGGAGTCGGCCGAGCTGGTCACGCCGGAGCTGTCCGGCAGCATCCTCGAGGGCGTCACCCGGCACTCGCTGCTCACCCTGGGCAAGGAGATCGGCTGCCAGGTCACCGAGCGCAAGATCTCCGCGCGGGAGTGGCTCGTGGGGTGTGCGGACGGGGCCATCACCGAGGTGTTCGCCTGCGGCACCGCGGCAGTGATCACACCGGTCGGCAACGTCAAGTTCAGCGAGAACACCGGCGTCGGGTCGATCCGCGTGGCCGACGGCGAGCCCGGTGCGGTCACCATGCGCCTGCGCACTCTGCTCACCGACATCCAGCGGGGCACCGGCACGGACACCCACGGCTGGATGACCGCCCTCTGACCCCGTGAGTGCCGACTGCCCCTAGAGGGGCAGTCGGCACGCACGACCCCGGCTGAGCTGCGCGGATGCCGGATCAGGCCGTGGCGAGGACCAGCAGGACCGCGGCGGCGCCCAGCTCCGCCGCCGCGCCCAGGACGTCCCCGGACATCCCGCCGAACCGGCGCGCCGTGTGTGCGGACAGCGCCACCACGAGAACGGCCGCCAGCGCGACGCCGGCCGGCCCGCGCCAGCCCGCGACCGCGTAGCCCGCGGCGGCCAGCACGGCCCACCACACCGGCGCCACCCACGCGGCCTGCGACTCGGCGACCATCGCGCCGAGCCCACCGGGCCGTGCGGCGGGCACGCCGCGGCGGGCGACCCAGCAGAATCCGGCCCGGCCCGTCGCGACGGCGATCGCGCTCCCGGCCACGGCGTGCCAGCTCGTCAGGGCGCCCAGCGATCCCGCCTGGACCCCGAGGACGACCAGCAGCGTCACCGCGGCGAAGGGCCCCGCGCCGCCGTCCTTCATCACGGCGAGCGCGCGCTCGGGCGGGCCGAAGCAGCCCAGCCCGTCGGCGGTGTCCGCGAGCCCGTCGACGTGCATCCCGCGCGTGCCGAGGGCCAGCACCCCGACGGCGAGCAGGCCGGCGACCAGCCCGGGCACGCCCACCGCGGTGAGCCCCCGGACGACCAGCCCGGCGACGCCACCCAGCAGGGCCCCGACCAGGGGAGCCCAGCGCAGCGCCCCGGCCGCGGTCCGCGCCGACGGGATCCCAGTCCGGACGGGCAGGACGGTGAGCCAGCTCAGCGCGAGGGCGAGCGCGCTCATCCGGCTCTCACCCCGCGACGGCGCGCACGGGCGCGATCCCGCTCGCCTCCGCGGTCGTGGTCTCGCCGAGCAGCCGGGCGGCCGCCTGGATCAGCGGCAGCACCGCGACCGCGCCCGTGCCGTCCCCCTGGCGGACCTGCAGGTCCAGCACCGGGACGAGCTGCAGGTGCTGGAGGACGAGCGTCATCGCGGGTTCGGGGGAGTTCTGGGCGGCGAGCCACCAGTGGTGCGCGCCGGGGGCCAGCTCGTCGGCCAGTAGGGCCGCGGCGCCGACCACGAGGCCGTCGAGGAGCACGGGGGTGCGGCGCAACGCGGCCTGCACGAGGAACCCGGTGAGGACGGCGAGGTCGGCGCCACCCGCCGTGCGCAGCAGCGCGTGCGGGTCGCGGACGTGCGGCTTCGCGCGGCGCAGGGCGTCGCGGATCGCGGCGGCCTTGCGCATCCACGCGTCGTCGCCGATGCCGGACCCCCGCCCCACGACGGCGACCGGCTCGGCCCCCGTCACCGCCGAGACCAGTGTCGACGCGGGCGTGGTCGCGCCGACCCCCAGGGAGGCGGGGACGAGCAGATCGGCGCCGGAGTCGACCTCCTCGTCGGCCAGCGCGCGGCCGATGCGGATCGCGGTCTCGACCTCGGCGGTCGTGAGGGCGTCCTCGCGGTCGATCCGGCCGCTGCCCCGGCGGACCTTGAACCGCTCCTGGCCGGGCAGCAACGCCTCCCGGTCCAGCCCGGCGTCGACCACCCGGACCGAGGCCCCGGACACCGAGGCCGCCACCGCGACCGGCGCGGACTGCTCCAGCGTGGCCGCGACCTGCCGCGCGGTGACCTCCGGCGGATAGGCGGAGACCCCGGCGGCCGCGATCCCGTGGTCGGCCGCGACGACGACCACGCGCACCCGCGCGGGCGGCCGCGGCGGGCAGGTGCCCTGCATCGACGACAGCCACAGGCCAAGGTCGGCGAGCACGCCCAGCCCGCCCGCGGGCACCGCCAGCGCCTCGTACCGGGCGACGGCCTCGCGCCGCGCCTCGAGGTCGGGTGCGGGCACGGCGGGGAAGGGACTCTCGCTCACGCGCCCTTCCTACCGTCCGCCCTGCGCAGGCGTCGCGGCAGCCCTGGTCACGGGCCCTTCAACCGCAGCGGCAGGCCCGCCACCAGCAGCACCACCTCGTCGCACACCTCGGCGAGGGCGGCGTTGAGGGCGCCGAGCTCGTCCCGGAACAGTCGCCCGGCGCGGGTCGCGGGGACCACGCCCAGCCCGACCTCGGCGGACACCAGCACGCACGACGCCTCGGACCGGGCCTGCCGCACGCTCTCGACCAGCGTCGCGACGGCGTCCTCGACCCCGGGCGGGGTGGTGGGCGCCTCCCAGGCCTCGGTGTCGTCGAGCACGCCCGTCAGCCAGGTGGCGAGGTCGTCGATCAGCAGCGGGCCGCCGCGGGCGAGCTCGGCGACCAGGTCGGGCTCCTCGACGGTGGTCCAGCAGGCCGGCCGGCGCGCGGCGTGCCGGGCGATCCGGGCCTCCCACTCGAGGTCGTCCGGCCGGCGGCGGGCGGTGGCGGCGTAGCGGACCGGGGCGTCGGCGGGCAGCAACGCCTCGGCGTACCCGGACTTGCCCGACCGGGTGCCGCCCAGGACGAGGGTCCTCAGACCTGCGCCCCGCGCTGGACCCGCGGCTTCGGCACCCGCAGCTTGCGGATCTGGCTGGCCCGGGTGAAGGCGTACCACCCGGTGCCGAGCCCGCTGATCTGCTCGTCCGGGAACTTGGCCCGCGCCTGCTTCGTGACGCGCATCCCGAGCGTGACGCCCTCGACCACCATCACGAACAGCACGACCAGGCTGAACAGGCTCAGGTACTGCTGCACCGCCGGGATCGGCAGCAGCACCGAGATCAGCACCACCACGGCGAGCGGCATGAACAGGCCCATCAGGTGCGGCCGCGAGTCCACGACGTCCCGGATGTAGGCCTTCACCGGACCGCGGTCGCGGGGGAGGAGCACCCGGTCGTCGCCGGCGTCCATCCGCGCGCGGCGCTCGGCGGCCTGGGCGCGGCGCTCGTCCTTGCTCGGGCGGTTGGCCTTGGCCAGGCGGGCGGCCTCGCGCTGGGTCTTCGGCGGGGGCGGGGCCGGGCCGCGACGCTTGGTCTCGGCGTCGCGGCGCTTCGGCGTGGGCCGGCCCTTGCCCTGCGTCCAGCGCGGATCGAGCGGCTTCTTCTCCTGCGTGCCCTCGGCCTCGTCCGTGTCGACGGACGCGGATGCCGGGGAATCGTCGGAGCGGCGCAGGAACCTCACAGGTCCACAGGGTACGGGCGATAGCGTGCGCGGTGTGCGTGTGGTCGTCGCTCCCGACTCCTTCGGCGGAACACTGAGCGCGCGGGCCGCGGCCGGCGCCATCGCGGAGGGCTGGTTGCGCGCCGTCCCCGACGCCCGGATCGACCGCCTCCCGCTGGCCGACGGCGGCACCGGCTTCGTCGACGTCCTGCAGGAACGGCTGGGCGGGGCTCTGCACGAACCGCAGGTCACCGGCCCGTTCGGCGATCCGGTGACCGCCCCGTGGCTGCAGGTCGGCACGACCGCCTACGTCGAGTCGGCGGCCGCGTGCGGGCTGCACCACGTGCCCCGGGAACGGCGGACGCCGGACGTGGCGGGCCGTGTCACCACGCGCGGGGTCGGCGAGCTGCTGCGCGCGGCGCGGGCCGCGGGCTGCACCGAGGCCGTCATCGGGCTCGGCGGCTCGGCCACCACGGACGGCGGCGCGGGCATGCTCGCCGCGCTCGGGGCCGCCCCGCTCGACGCGTCGGGCGCCGAGCTGCCACCCGGCGGGGCCGACCTGGGGCGGTGCGTGCGGCTCTCCGGCACCCCGGACGTCGGGATGACGCTGGTCGCGGCTGCGGACGTCGACAACCCGCTGCTCGGCCCGCACGGCGCCGCCGCGGTGTTCGGGCCGCAGAAGGGGGCGGACGAGGGCGCGGTCGCGGCGCTCGACGCCGCCCTGGCCGTGTGGGCGGACGTCCTCGCGGAGGCGACGGGCCGGGACGTCCGCGACGAGCCCGCCGCCGGAGCCGCCGGCGGCCTGGGGGCGGCGCTGCTGGCGCTCGGTGCGCGCCGCGAGTCCGGGGCGGGTCTGGTCCGCCGCCTGCTGGGGCTCGACGAGGCGCTCGACGCCGTCGCCGCCGAGGGCGGGCTGGCGATCACCGGCGAGGGCAGCTTCGACTGGCAGTCGCTGCGCGGGAAGCTCATCACCGCGGTGGCCGGGGCGGCCGCCGAGCGCGGCGTGCCGTGTGTCGTCCTGGCCGGGCAGGTGAGCGTCGGGCGGCGCGAGGCGGCCGCGGCAGGTGTCGACGCCGCGTACTCGGCCTCGGAGCACGCCGGCGGGATCGAGGCCTCGATGGCCGATCCGGCGGGCACGCTGGCGGCACTCGCCGAGCACGTCGCGCGCCGGTGGGGCTCGTCCTGACCGTCCGGTGACCCGGATCACCCGATCCGGGGGCGGCGGATTCCCGCAGGCCCCGGAGGGTGTCGGCGGGAGGGCCTACTATGGGTCGAGGCACGACTCCCGGGTCGCCGGGAACAGTTCCGCCACGTGCGCTGTTGGGAGAGTTCATGACCGTCGAGAACACCGTCGAGGCCGGCGCCGCCGAGGAGACCCACGGCGTCGAGCTGACCGACAACGCCGCCCTCAAGGCGCGCTCCCTGCTCGAGCAGGAGGGCCGTGACGACATGCACCTGCGCATCGCCGTGCAGCCCGGTGGCTGCGCCGGTCTGCGCTACCAGCTCTTCTTCGACGACCGTTCGCTCGACGGCGACCTGTTCCGTGACTTCCACGGCCTCAAGGTCGGCGTGGACCGGATGAGCGCGCCGTACCTGCAGGGCGCGGTCATCGACTTCGTCGACACGATCGAGAAGCAGGGCTTCACCATCGACAACCCGAACGCGGGCGGCTCCTGCGCCTGCGGCGACTCCTTCAACTGAGTCTCGGCGTCGCGGACCCCCGGGTCGAGGAAGATCACCTCTTCTTCACCCGGGGGTTTCGTCATGTCTGACGTAAGGTGATCCGACGTGCGCATCGCCGTCACCGGATCCATCGCCACGGACCACCTCATGCACTTTCCGGGGAGGTTCGCGGACCAGCTCGTCGCCGACCAGCTCGACCGGGTGTCGCTGTCCTTCCTGGTCGACGAGCTGACCATCAAGCGCGGCGGCGTGGCGGGCAACATCGCGTACGCCCTGGGCGTGCTCGGGCGGTCCCCGGTGCTCGTCGGCGCGGTGGGCGCGGACTTCGCCGACTACCGCTCCTGGCTCGACCGGCACGGCGTCGACACCAGCGGCGTGCACGTGTTCGACGACGTCCACACCGCCCGGTTCGTCTGCACCACGGACGACGACATGCGCCAGATCGCGTCCTTCTACGCCGGCGCCATGGCCCGGGCCCGGCTCATCGAGCTGCAGCCGGTCGCGGAGCGGGTCGGCGGGGTGGACCTGGTGCTGATCGGCGCCAACGACCCCGAGGCGATGCTGCGGCACACGGACGAGTGCCGGCAGCGCGGCTACGCGTTCGCCGCGGACCCGTCGCAGCAGCTCGCACGCATGGAGGGCCCGGAGATCCGGAAGCTCGTCGAGGGTGCGCAGTACCTGCTGACCAACGACTACGAGTGGGAGCTCCTGCTCAAGAAGACCGGCTGGACGCCCGACCAGGTCGGGGAGAAGGTCGGCACCCGCATCACCACGCTCGGCGAGAAGGGCGTGCAGATCGTGGGGCGGGACGGGGTCGCGCTCGAGGTCGGGGTGGTGCCGGAGACCGCGAAGGTCGACCCCACCGGCGTCGGCGACGCGTTCCGCGCCGGGTTCCTGGCCGGGACGTCGCAGGGCCTGTCGCTCGAGCGCGCTGCCCAGCTGGGCTCCCTGGTCGCGGTGCTCGTGCTGGAGACGGACGGGCCGCAGGAGTGGCGGTGGGACCGGGGGCGCGCCCTCGAGCGCCTGCAGCAGGCCTACGGCCCCGACGCCGCCGCCGAGATCGCCGCCGCCCTCCCCGCCTGACCCCGACCACACCCCCCGAGTCGCGCTCTGGGCTGTGGCGAGTCGCGAGTTCTGGCATCGCGAGTCGCGAGTTCTGGCACCGCGAGTCGCGAGTTCTGGCACCGCGAGTCGCGAGTTCTGGCACCGCGAGTCGCGAGATCTGGCACCGCGAGTCGGCATCTTCGGGAGACCGGCCCGGGGCCGCCGATCCACAGCGCCCGCCCAGCCCCGGCGCCGAGCTGGCCCGGGCGACTACGTCGGCGCAGTTCGCGCTGGCCGGGCGCTCGGCCGTCGAGGGGCTGCACCACCTGCGCGCCGCCCGGACCGCGCTCGCCATGGATCCGGGACCCGAGATCCCCTTGCTCGCGCGACCGGCCCTGGCGTGGTGCGCGTCGGCGAGCGGGAGTACGCGTCGTCGCCGCAACGGGGCGCGGCCACGCCCTACTACTTCGCGGGCGGCACCGTGCAGGGGCGACAGGTACCGGCGGGCTGGTACGCCACGCCCTGGTGGAAGACCGCGCTGCTCGGCGGCGCGGCCGGCCTGGGCGGCGCAGTGCTGTTCGACGCCCTCTTCGACGGGCCCGGCCATCACCACGGCCCGGGCCCGTTCGACGGATTCGGCGGCCCCTTCGGCCCCGGCTTCTGACGCACCGGCCGCAGCGGCTCGCGGGAGCCCAGGGCGCGACTCGCGGAAGCCAAGAGCGCGACTCGCGCTGCCGGAACTCGCGACTCGCGCTGCCGGGCCGACTCGCGCTGCTGGAACTCCCGACTCGCGGTTACAGGGTGACGGGGTAGGCGGGCTCGGGGACCTCGGGGGTGATCCGGCGCTCGACGAAGATGCCGTACCAGATCAGGAAGACCAGCAGCGTCCAGATCCGACGGCTGTGGTCGACGGGCCCCTCGCGGTGGGCGTCGAGCATCGCCTGGACCGCGGGCAGGTCGACCAGGTGGCCGGCCCCCGAGTCCCGGATGATCTCGCGCGCCCAGGCGTACATCTCGTCCCGCAGCCAGTGCCGGATCGGCACCGGGAAGCCCAGCTTGCGCCGGTTGAGCACGTGCGACGGCACGATCTGCGACAGCGCCCCGCGCAGCGCGTACTTGGTGGTGCCGCTCGCGCCGCCGGTGATCTTCTGCGCCAGCGGCAGCGCCGAGGCGACCCGGAACACCTCGGGGTCGAGGAACGGCACGCGCAGCTCGAGCGAGTTGGCCATGGTCATCTTGTCGGCCTTGACCAGGATGTCGCCGCGCAGCCAGGTGAAGAGGTCGACGTGCTGCATCCGCGCCACCGGGTCCCACTTCTCCGACGCGGCGTAGTGGGGAGCCGTGACGTCCGTGTGCGAGACCCGCGGGTCGTACTGGCGCAGGATCTCGTGCAGCTGGTCGTCCCGGAAGATCCGGGCGTTGCCGTAGTAGCGCTCCTCGAGCCGCAGCGAGCCCCGGCGCAGCAGGTCCTTGCCGCGCATGCCTTCCGGCAGCCGGCGCGACGCCCGCCCGAGCAGCGGCCGCAGCGTGCCCGGCACCTTCTCGAACGGCGACAGCGACAGCGGCTCGCGGTAGATCGTGTAGCCGCCGAACAGCTCGTCCGCCCCCTCGCCGGACAGCACGACCTTGACGTGCTGGCGGGCCTCGCGGGCGATGAACCACAGCGGGACGAGCGCCGGGTCGGCCACCGGGTCGTCGAGGTACCAGACGATCAGGGGCAGCGCCTCCATCATCTCGTCCGGCTTGACGGTGCGGACGACGTGCCGGACGCCGATCGCCGCCGCGGACTCGGCCGCGACGTCGACCTCGGAGTAGCCCTCGCGCTCGAAGCCGGTGGTGAAGGTGATGAGGTCCGGGTTGTGCTCCTTGGCCAGCGCCGCGATGGCCGTGGAGTCGATGCCACCGGAGAGGAAGGCGCCCACGGTGACGTCGGCGCGCATGTGCTTGGCCACGGAGTCCCGCAGGACCTCGGTGATCTCGCCGTGCACGATCGCCTCCGCCTCGGCGCTGGCCGGGGCGTGCGAGGGCAGCGACACGAACTTCGGGTGGAAGTAGCGGTGCTGCACGGGCTGCTGCCCGGCCTTCACCGTGACGTAGGTCCCGGACTCGACGCGACCGATCGCGCGGTGCAGCGTCTCGGGCTCCGGGACGTACTGCAGGATCAGGTAGTGCTGCAGCGCGGCCGGGTCCAGCTCGTCCGAGCCGGCGATACCCAGCTCGGGGGCCAGCTCCAGGAGGCTCTTCTTCTCGCTCGCGAACGCGACGCCGGTCGGCCCGGACGCGAGGAACAGCGGCTTGATGCCGAACGGGTCCCGCGCGACGAACAGCTGCCGCTCCCGGGCGTCCCAGATCGCGAAGGCGAACATCCCGCGCAGCCGCGTGACGGCCTCGGCGCCCCAGTGGTGGTACGCCGCGACGACGGCCTCGGTGTCGCCCTCGGTCGCGAACTCCGCGCCCAGCCCGGCGAGCTCCTCGCGCAGCTCGAGGTAGTTGTAGACCTCGCCGTTGAAGACGATGGTGTACCGGCCCGCGTCCTCGGCGGGTGCCGGCGGCCAGTGCAGCGGCTGGTGGGAGCCCGCCACGTCGATGATGGAGAGCCGGTTGAAGCCCAGCACCACGTCGTCGTCGTTCCAGGTGCCGCTCTCGTCCGGCCCGCGGTGCCGAGCGCACCTCAGGGCGCCGGCGATGGCATCGGTTCGGTCGGCCGCGTCAGCGCCGGCGGTCAGCAGTCCCAGCAGTCCGCACACAGCGAGCAAGTATGGCGGTCCCGGACCGGGGACCCCCGGACGGGTCACGCGGCACGGCCCCGACCCCCGGGGGCGCGTCGGACCGATCTGCTCGGCTAGTCTCTACGCGTGGTCGAAGGTCCGCCCCGTCCCGGGCGTCCGGACCCTCGGCCGGACCGGCCGGACCCGAATGGGTTCGTGCTGGTCGGAACGAGGCAAGGGTGTGGTGGGAGCACCACGCGGACGAGGGGAAGGCGGCGGGCAGTGAGCCGATCGGAGCGCGGCGGCACGACCGTGCGTGGCCGTACCGGGTACGTCCGGGCGGCGAAGCTCGCCGGCCTCGGGCTGCTGACGATTCCGCTCCTGGCCGGGTGCTCGGTCGAGGAGGTCATCCGCTTCGGGTGGCCGGTGGGCGTCACGCCCGAGTCCGAGCAGATGCGTCACCTGTGGACCTGGTCGGCGATCGCCGCCCTCGTCGTGGGTGTCATCACCTGGGGCGCAATGTTCTGGGCGGTGGCGTTCCACCGCAAGAAGAAGGGCGACGACGAGTCGGTCCCGCGGCAGACGCAGTACAACCTGCCGGTCGAGATCGTCTTCACGGTGATCCCGACGATCATCGTCGCGGTGCTCTTCGGCTTCACGGTCGCCGTGCAGCAGTACGTGGACAAGGACAAGCCGGCCGACCTGGCGGTCGACGTCACCGGCTTCCAGTGGAACTGGGCCTTCAGCTACCCGGACCAGATCGCGGCCGACGGCAAGCCGGTCGAGACCATCGGGACGTCGAACACGATCCCGCTGCTCGTCCTGCCGACGCAGCGGTCGATCGAGTTCACCATCGCGTCCAACGACGTGATCCACAGCTTCTACGTGCCGGAGTTCCTCTTCAAGCGGGACGTCTTCCCGATCCCGGAGAAGAACGACACGGACAACACCTTCGTGATCGACCGGATCGACCAGGAGGGCGCGTTCGTCGGCCGCTGCGCCGAGCTCTGCGGCACCTACCACGCGTCGATGAACTTCGAGGTACGCGCCCTGAACCCGGACCTGTACGACCGGTACATCGCGCTCCGCAAGCAGAGCAACCCGACCACGGGCGTGCCGTACACCGCCCAGGAGGCGCTGGCCACGCTGAACTGCGGCCAGTGGTGCGCCCCGGAGGCCATCACGACCCGTCCGTTCACCGACCGCGGGCAGCGCGCCCAGGCCGACGCCCAGCCCGTCGCGGCCGGGAACTGAGGGAGGACCAGCGATGAAGGTCGAATCCCGGATCTTCGAGATCTGCACCGCCTTCTTCTTCGTCGCCGCGATCGTCTACACGATCCTGACTCACGAGGCCGTGGGCATCGCCGCGCTGTTCCTCACCGGCGGGCTGTCGCTGATCATCGGCACGTACTTCCGGTTCGTGTCCCGCCGGCTCGAGGAGCGCCCCGAGGACAACCCGGAGGCCGAGGTCTCCGACGGCGCGGGCGAGGTCGGCTTCTTCTCGCCCGGCAGCTACTGGCCCATCGCCGTGGCCGCCTGCGCCGCGCTGGTCGGTGTCGGCCTGGCGTTCTTCTTCTGGTGGCTGATCGTGATCGCCGGCGTGCTGCTGCTGATCGCGGTCGGCGGGCTGGTCTTCGAGTACCACATCCGCCCCGCGGACCACTGAGTTCCCGCTCGACGGCGCCGGTTCCCCTCGGGGTCCGGCGCCGTCGGCGTTCTCGGGTCGTTCAGAGGGTGCGGTGCATGATGTGCAGCCCGACCAGCCCGTCCCGCGGGTGCCGGAAGGCCTCGGGCACCGTCCCGACGATCGCGAAGCCGAGCGACTCCCACAGCCGGACCGCCCGGACGTTCGACGCCACCACCGCCGAGAACTGCATGGCCCGGTAGCCGCGGCGCCGCGCCTCGTCGAGCGTGAACTCGGCCAGCGCCCGGCCGATGCCGCCGCCGGCCCGGTCCGGGTCCACCATGAACCCGGCGTTGGCGACGTGGTCGCCGAGACCGGGCTGCACGGGCTTGAGCAGGGCCGTGCCGACGACGGCGTCGTCCCGCTCGGCGACGAGCGTGACCGCTGGCGGCGGGGGCATCCACAGGGCCCGGGCCTGCTCCTCGGAGGTGCCGGGCTCCCAGGTGTAGGTGTCGCCGGCCGCGACGACGCGATGCCAGATCGGCCAGATCGCGGCCCAGTCCTGCGGCTCCGCGACCCGGAGCGTCACGTCAGCCACGGGCCGCCGGGCCGAGCGCGTCACGCGCGATGATGACCTGCTGGATCTGGCTGGTGCCCTCGTAGATCCGGAACAGCCGGACGTCCCGGTAGAAGCGCTCCACCGGCACCCCGCGCATGTACCCGGCGCCGCCGTGCACCTGCACCGCCCGGTCGGCCACCCGTCCCACCATCTCGGAGCAGAAGTACTTCGCGGCGGCCGGCCCGGCGATCTTGTCCGTGCCGGCGTCGAACGCCTTGGCGGTCTCCAGCACCAGCGCGCGCCCGGCGTAGTAGTCGGTGACCGAGTCCGCGACCAGACCCTGGATCAGCTGGAACCGGGCGATCGGCGCGCCACCCTGCTCGCGGGTCTTCGCGAACTCGGTGGTCTCGTGGACCAGCCGGGCGGCCATGCCCGCACACACCGCGGCGATGTGCAGCCGGCCGTGGGCGAGGCACTTCGCGGCGATCCGGAAGCCCTGGTCGACGCCCTTGTCGCCGCCGACGACGTTGTCGTGCGGGACGCGGACGTCGTCAAGGTGCACGTCGGCGGTCCAGGCGCCGGCTTGCCCCATCTTCTTGTCCTTCGGCCCGATCGACAGCCCCGGCGTGTCCTTGGGCACCAGGAAGGTGGAGATGCCGCGGTTGCCCTTGGCCTCCGGGTTGGTCCGGGCGAAGACCATGATCACGTCGGCGACGGGGGAGTTGGTGATGTACCGCTTCGACCCGTTGATCACCCAGTGGTCGCCGTCCGGCTTCGCGGTCGTGGCCAGCGCCGACGGGTCGGAGCCGGCGTCGGCCTCGGTGAGCCCGAACGAGGCCGTGACCTCGCCCGACGCCAGCCGCGGCAGCCAGGCCTTCTTCTGCTCCTCGGTGGCACCCTCCAGCAGCACGTGCCCCGCGATGCCGTTGTTCGTGCCGAACAGCGACCGCAGCGCCGGGGTGGTCCAGCCCAGCTCCATGGCCAGCTGCACCTCCTCGTACGCGGAGAGCCCCAGCCCGCCGTACTGCTCGGGGATGGTGAAGCCGTAGAGGCCCATCTCCTTGCACTGCGTGACGATCCGCTCCGGGATGACGTCCTGCTCGTCGATCTGCTCCTCGAGCGGCACGACCTCGGTGCGGATGAAGTCCCGCACGGATTCCAGCACGTGTGTCAGGTCGTCGGCGTCCACCGCTGCTCCTCTCGTTCCCTCACCACCGACGCTACTTCAGCGCTGACGGATCGCTCCGCAGGCTCCGCTCAGCGTTGATGCGAGCTCGCAGGCTCCGCTCAGCGCACCCGGGCCAGGACGAACCCGTCGTACCCCTTGGCGCCGACCGTCTGCACCGCCGTGGCCTCCAGCCGGTCGTCCTTCTCCAGGGCCGCGAACATCCGCCGCGTGCCGTCCGTGGGCGGGTCGCCGCCCGTCAGCACCCGGCCGGCACGCACCACGTTGTCGACGACGATCACGGTGCCGGGACGGCCGAGCCGCACGGCGTGGTCGAGGTAGGCGGCGTTGTTCTGCTTGTCCGCGTCGACGAACACCAGGTCGAACGGGCCCTCGAGCGTCGGCAGGGTGTCCAGAGCCGCCCCGACGCGGATCTCGACCCGGTCGGCCAGCCCGGCGTGCTCGAGGTTGGCCTGCGCGACGGCGGCGTGGTCCGGCGAGTACTCGCAGGTCACGAGCGTGCCGTCGGCGGGGAGGGCGCGGGCGAGCTCGATCGTGGAGTAGCCGCCGAGCGTGCCGATCTCCAGGATCCGGCGGGCGCCCGCGATCCGGGCGAGCAGGTGCAGGAAGCGACCCTGGGTGGGGGAGACGTCGATCGCCGGCAGCCCCGCCTCGGCGTTGCGCGCGAGCGCCGCGCTGAGCACCGGGTCCTCGGGCAGGAGGGCGGCCTCCAGGTAGCGGTCGACCCTGCCCCAGACGTCGCGGTCCCCCGTGCTCTCGCTCATGCCTCCACCCTGGCCCTCCGGCCGGCGGGCGGCCACCGCGATCGATGGTCCCGACGGTATCGGCTCGGCCACGCGTCCGGTCGGGGCGCGGCCGACGGCCTAGGGTGCGGTACATGTCGGAAGCGAACGATCCGAGGGCCGCACGGCGGGTCCCGGCCGGGGAGCGGGTCGTGTTCGACGGCACCGCCGGCAAGCTGGTCGGCGACCGCTGGCCCGCCGTCGGCGAGCGCCGCGGGCCCGCCCTCCTGCTGCACGGGGGCGGCCAGACCCGGCACTCCTGGTTCCGCACCGCCGCGGCGCTGGCCGAGGCGGGCTGGGACGCGACCGCGCTCGACGCCCGCGGGCACGGCGACAGCGACTGGGCGCCCGACGGCGACTACGGCACCGACGCCCTCAACGCCGACCTCGCCGCGGTCGTCGAGCAGGTGGGGGAGCCCGCGCTGCTGCTCGGCGCCTCGATGGGCGGGATGACCGCGCTGGTCACCGAGGGCGAGCGGGGTGGCGTGGCCCGGGCGCTGGTGCTGGTGGACATCGTGCCCCGGGTCGAGCCCGACGGCGTCGCGCGGATCATGGCGTTCATGGGCGCGAACCCAGACGGCTTCGGCTCGCTCGAGGAGGTCGCCGAGGCCGTGCGGGCCTACAACCCGCACCGCAAGCGCCCGCCGAACCCCGAGGGCCTGCGCAAGAACGTGCGGCTCCGGGAGAACGGCCGGTGGTACTGGCACTGGGACCCCGCCTTCCTCCGGGTCGGCGACGAGCCCCGCCGCTCGACGACCCACGAGCGCGCCGCGGCTGCCGCCGCGCGCGTGACCGTGCCGACGCTGCTGGTCCGTGGCGCCCAGTCGGACATCGTGAGCGAGGACGGCGTGCAGGAACTGCTGCGGCTGATCCCCGGCTCGGTGCACGTCGACGTGTCCGCCACCGGCCACATGGTCGCGGGCGACGACAACGACGTCTTCACCAGCACCGTGCTCGGCTTCCTGGCCGACCACGAGGTGTAGCCGGGCGCGCTCGGTCAGACGTTGTCGAGCGCGACCCGGGCGATCGCCGCCGCCGCGTCCCGCGTCTGCTGCTCGGTGCCCGAGCCCTGCAGCGAGACGTCGATCGTCGCGCCGCCGCTGCGCACGAGCAGCCCGCCCAGGCCCTCCGGGAAGTCCCGGTCGCTGTAGAAGAACAGCGCCTGGTCGCCGAGCCCGGGCACATCGACGCCCGGCACCCCCACCGAGCTGCGCGAGGCCGCCGCCTTGGCGTCGAACCGCGAGCCGGACTCGACGCCCACGCTCAGCCCCGGCACCGTGCCCGACGCCGGGTAGGCGCACACGCTCCGCGTGGTGCCTCCGGTCGGGGTGGGCGTGCCGAAGGCCAGTCCGGTGGCCTGCGCGATCTCCTCCTGCGGGACCAGCTCGCAGGCCTGGGGCAGCGCCCCGCCGTCCCCGGCCGGGTTCGGCTCGCCCGGTGCGATGCCCGGCGCCGCCGCGGCCGACGGTGCCGCCGACGACGCCGGAGTCGCGGCCGGGACCGACGACGCTGCCTGGTCCCCGCCCCCGCCGCTGCAGCCGCTCAGCGCGAGCGCGCCGCCGAGGGCGGCGACCAGCGCGAACGTGCGGACCAGCCCGTGGGAGCGCGAGTGCGGGAAGCGGTGGGAGGAGCGCTGCGGGAACCGGACGGATCGGACGCGCATCCGCCGAGGGTAGCGACGCGCGGTGAACGACCCGCGACCGGGAGTGAACCCTGTCCGGCGCCGTCCGGAGAGGCGGCCCCGGCCTCGCACCGGGGACGCCGCATCCCCTCACCCGATCAACGCCAGCGGCTCCGGCCGCGGGCGCCGGGCCCGGGGCACCCGGGCCGCCGGGACCGGTTCCGGCACCACCGCCATCTCCGGCAGCCGACGCCCGGCCGCGCGGATCAGCACCGCGGTCCACGTGCGGAACGGCCGCCAGGGTTCGGCGATCCGGGTCAGGTCCTCCTCTGTGGCCGGGCCGTCGAGCCCGTAGGCCGCGCCGACCAGGGCGGCGAGCCGCGGCTCGCCCGCGACCAGCGCGTCCTGCACCCCGGACGCGCGCAGGTGGATCAGGGTCGCCGCGAACGCGCCGATCCCGGGCACCGTGCGCAGCCCGGCCCGGACCTCGTCCGGGTCGCCCTCGCGCAGGGCAGTGGGATCGAGCAGCCAGGCCTCGGCGGCCCGCGCCACCGCCCGCAGCCGCTCCTGCTTGAGCTCGGGCAGGCCGGGCAGGCGATCGGCGGCCAGCAGCTGCGCGGGCGTGGGCACCGCGGCCGTCTCCTCGCCGGCGACCGCCAGCACCCGGCCGAACCCGCGGGCGAGCCGCTCGCGCGCCGCGAGGGACTGCCGCCGCCCCCAGCGCTGGGAGAGCACGCACCACAGCGCAGCCTCCCAGGGCGAGGCGAACAGCACGGGCCGCAGGCCCGGCGCGGCCGCCATGATCCGACCGATCAGCGGGTCCCGCTCGCCGACCTCGGCGAACGCGGCGCCGTCGCCGTCGAGCGCGAGCATCCGGGCCACCTGGTCCCGCACGGGATCGAGGGGCTCGCCCGGATCCAGCCCGCCGACGACGCCGTGCACGCCCCCGGCGTCCTGCGTGAGGGCCACGCCGACCTGGCCCCGCAGGTCGTCCCGGCAGAAGGCGAGCCGCAGCACACCCCCGGCGAAGGCACCGCCGCCGGGCCAGTCCCCGGCCGGCTCGGCACCGTGGCCGAAGGCGCCCGCCTCCACCAGGGAGAACGCGCCGCGGGGTCGGATCGTGAAGGTCTGCTCGGACACCGTCGAAGTGGTCATGGGCGCAGCATGCCCGCCGCCACCGACAGTTCCCGGCGCCCGCACGAGTTGTCCACAACCCGTTGCTCCGGTCGGTGGTGATGCATCTGCATGACTTCCGCTCCGGGCCCGGCGTGGGATATCCAGGGAGGACCGACCGCGACGGAGGGGGCGGCATGACCGAGTTCGACCTGGTGGTCCGGGGTGGATCCGTGCTCGACGGGAACGGAGGTCCGGCCCGCACGGCGGACGTCGGGATCGTCGGGGACCGGATCGTGGAGGTCGGCCGGGTCGCCGGCACCGGCCGCCGCGAGATCGACGCGGACGGCGCGGCCGTCGCCCCCGGGTTCGTCGACATCCACACCCACTACGACGGGCAGGCGACCTGGGAGTCCCGGCTGCAGCCGTCGTCGTGGCACGGGGTCACCACCGTGGTCGCCGGCAACTGCGGGGTCGGCTTCGCGCCCGCCCTCCCGGAGCACCGCGACCGGCTCATCGACCTGATGGAGGGCGTCGAGGACATCCCGGGCATCGCCCTGCACGAGGGCCTGCCCTGGACCTGGCTGACCTTCCCCGAGTACCTCGACGTGCTCGAGGCCCGCCCGTACGACGTCGACCTCGCCACCCAGGTCCCGCACGCCGCGCTGCGCGTGCACGCGATGGGGGAACGGGCCGCCGCGCACGAGGAGGCCACGGCGGACGAGGTCGCGCTGATGGCCAAGCTGGCGGCGGAGGCGATCCGGGCCGGCGCGCTGGGCTTCTCCACCTCGCGCACGCTCAACCACAAGAGCATCGACGGCGAGCTCACGCCGTCCTACGGCCTGGGTGCCGCCGAGCTCGTCGCGATCGCGAAGGCCGTCGGGGAGACCGGCACCGGGGTGTTGCAGCTGGTCAGCGACTTCCCCGACGCCGACGAGGAGTTCGCGCTGATCCGGGAGATGGTGGCGGCGTCGGGCCGGCCGCTGTCGTTCTCGCTCGTGCAGTTCCCGCAGGAGCCGGACAAGCACCGCGCGATCCTGGCCATGGTCGACCGGGCGTGGGCGGACGGGCTCGAGATCCGCGCGCAGGTCGCGGCCCGGCCCGTCGGGCTGATCCTGGGCCTGGAGAACACCCTCAACCCGTTCATGACCAACCCGGTGTGGCGCGGGATCGCCGACCTGACCCCCGGCGAGCAGGCGGCCCGGATGCGCGAACCCGGCCTGCGGGCGGAGATCCTCGCCGCACAGACCCGGGAGAAGGAGCGCGGCCGGCTCGGCGGCAACCTGATCCACAAGTACGAGCTCATGTACGAGCTCACGGACCCGCCGAACTACGAGCCGCCCGCCTCGGCGTCGATCGCCGGCCGGGCCGCCGCCGAGGGCCGGGACCCGGTGGAGCTGGCCTACGACATCGTGGCCGGCGGCGGCATGCTCTACCTGGTCAGCTCGAACTACGTCGCCGGCAACCTCGACGCCGTGGGCGAGATGCTGCGGCACCCGCACGCGCTGCCCGGGCTGTCCGACGGCGGTGCGCACGTCGGCACGATCTGCGACGGGAGCTTCCCGACGACGCTCGTCCAGCACTGGACCCGGGACCGCGCCGGGGAGAAGCTCGACCTGGCCTACGTGGTGCAGCGGCAGGCCCGGGACACCGCGCGGGCGGTCGGGCTGCTCGACCGCGGCGTGCTCGAGCCCGGGTTCCGCGCCGACCTCAACGTGATCGACGTCGACGGGATGCGGCTGCACCGGCCGGAGATGCGCCACGACCTGCCCGCGGGCGGGAGCCGGCTGCTGCAGCGGGTGGACGGGTACCGGCACACGGTCGTCGCCGGCCAGGAGACCTACACCGACGGCGCCGAGACCGACGCGCTGCCGGGCCGCCTGATCCGCGGGGCACGGCCCGCGCCCCGGTAGCCCGCCCGGAAACCCGCTCGGCGCCGGGTGGGGCTGGCCCTACTGTGCACCCGGGAGTGTGCCGGGTGGGGGGCACTGCGCGGGTGGGCTTGGGTGGACGCATGAGCGAGGAGGGGATCCCGGCCGCCGTCGTCGTGCCCGCGCCGGCGGTCGGGGCGGTCCGGCGGGGGCTGCGCTACCTGGTCACGGGGCTGCCGCTGGGGGTGCTGGCCTTCGTCGTCGCGATCGCCGGGTTCGCGGCCGGCATCAGCACGGTCGTCGTGTGGGTGGGGCTGCCGATCCTGGCCGGCACGTTCGTGCTGTCCCGGCGGCTGGCCGACGTCGAGCGGCGGGCCACGGAGGCCGCCACCGGCCGCCCGCTCCCGCCGCACCACTACCGCCCGCGGCGCGGGCGCGGCGTGATCGGGATGCTGGGCCGGCTCGCCGACCCGCAGTGCTGGCGCGACCTGCTGCACGCCGTCGTCGGGTTCCCGGTCCGGCTGGCCTGCTTCGTGATCGGCGTCGCCTGGGTCGTGACCGGCCTCGGCGCCACGCTGTACGTGCTGTGGGAGTGGTCGCTGCCGCGCGGCGAGCGGACCGGGCTGGTCGACGTGATCACCGGCGTCGCGTCCCGGGCGCTGGACGTCGCCTTCACCACCCTCGTCGGGCTGGTCCTGCTGGCCACGACGCCGTGGGTGGTGCGGGGGCTCGTCGCCGTGCGGGCCGGGCTCGCGCGCGGCCTGCTCACCAACCGCACCGCCGCGTTGCGGGCCCGTACCGAGCAGCTCGCCGCCGGTCGCCGGGCCGCGGTCGCGGCCGAGGCCGCCACGCTGCGGCGGCTCGAACGGGACATCCACGACGGCCCGCAGCAGCGGCTCGTCCGGCTGACCATGGACCTCGAGGCGGCCGACCGCCGGCTCGACGACGATCCCGAGCGCGCCCGCCCGCTGATCGCCGAGGCCCTCACCCAGACCCGCGAGGCGCTGGCCGAGCTGCGGGCGCTGTCCCGGGGCATCGCCCCGCCGGTCCTGGCCGACCGCGGGCTCGCCGCCGCGCTGGCCGCCGCCGCGGCGCGGTCCACCGTGCCGGTCAGCGTCGAGGTCGACCTGCCTTCGGGCGAGCGGCCGGCGGCGGCGGTGGAGAACACGGCGTACTTCGTGGTGACCGAGGCGCTCACGAACGTCGCGAAGCACTCCGGGGCGACCCACGCCACCGTCGACGTCCGGCCGCACCGCGCCGACCTCGTCGTCCGGGTGACCGACGACGGCGTCGGCGGCGCCCACCCGGCGAAGGGCCACGGATTGTCGGGGCTGTCGGAGAGACTGTCGGCCGTGGAGGGGCGGCTGGAGGTCGCGAGCCCCGAGGGCGGGCCGACGGAGATCACGGCGTGGATCCCGCTGGCCGGGTTGGAGGACGCGTGAGGGTGGTGCTGGCCGAGGACTCGTTGCTGCTGCGCGAGGGCCTCGTGCGGCTGCTCGACGAGGCGGGCGCCGAGGTGGTGGCGGCGGTCGGCGACGGGGCGGCGCTGGTCACCGCGGTGAAGGAGCACCGGCCGGAGGTGGCGGTCGTCGACGTGCGGATGCCGCCGACCTTCACCGACGAGGGGCTGCGGGCGGCGCTGGAGATCCGCCGCGAGTGGCCGGACACGGCGATCCTGGTGCTGTCCCAGTACGTCGAGGAGTCCTACGCCTCGGACCTGCTGGCGGCGGGTGGGGGAGTGGGGTACCTGCTCAAGGACCGGGTGTCCCGGCTGGCCGAGCTGTCCGACGCGCTGGAGCGGGTCGTCGGCGGCGGGACCGTGCTCGACCCGGAGGTCGTGTCCGCGCTGCTGACCCATCGCCGGCGCCGCGATCCCGTCGAGTCGCTCACGCCCCGTGAGCGGGAGGTGCTCGGCCTCATGGCCGAGGGCCGGACCAACACGGCCATCGGCCGCGACCTGGTGATCACGCAGGGCGCGGTGGAGAAGCACATCTCGTCGATCTTCACCAAGCTGGGGCTCGCGCCGTCGGGTGACGACCATCGACGGGTGATGGCGGTCCTCGCCTGGTTGCGGGCCTGACGCCCACGTGGGCCCCGGATCTTCCCCGTCCGTGTGATGGCGGATGCGGCGCGTGTCCGCCAAGCTCTCGCCGGTCCAGTCGGGGCGACCGGTCGGGGGAAGAGTCGATGGCGCTGCGCGAGCGTGTGCCGACAACGGGGTCACGATCCGTCACGAAGCGGTCGGGCCGGCATCGGGCCGGGTCGCACCGGCCCGCGATCGTCGTGCCGGAGCAGCGGGGAACATCCCACCGCTGGATCACCGCGGAGGCCGACGAGCGGGCGCGGCGGCGGGAGTCGCGGCGGCGGGCGGGTACCGGGACGGAGACCCGGTCGGTGCCCGCGGAGACGGCACGTGGTGCGGCCGTCGGGCTCGAACCCGGTGTGGAGAGCCGGTCCCTGCGAGCGGAGGCGGCGCGGAGCGCGGCCGCCGGTCTCGCGGGGGCGCGGCTGGCCACGGCGCTGGTCGGGCGGGTCGTCGCGGACTGCCACCGCGAGGCGGCCACCCGGATCGCGGACCGGATCGCCACCGTCCGTGCGCCGCTGCCGGAGCCCGGGGTCGTCGACCGCGAGCCGGAGCCCGGCGTCACGCGAACCCTGCCGGTCCGCTACCGGGGTGTGCCGACGCGCCGCCGGCCGCGGCCGGCTGCCGGGGTGTGGGTCCTGCTCGGGCTGCTGCTGGTCGTGGCGGTGGCCGTGCCGTCGGCGGTGCGGCAGGCCGGGTTCGCGACGACGGCCGACGCGGCGGCCGAGCGGTTCCCCGGCGTCTTCCCCGAGAACACCGAGCCCGGAGCCGGCGGCGGCCCGGTCGCGCCGGCACCCGCCGAGTTCACGACCGCGCTGCCCGACGGGCGCGCGCAGGTCGCGATCGACGCCGCCCTCTCGCAGGTGGGCGTGCCCTACCAGTGGGGCGGCGACGGACCGGCCGCCGGCGACCAGGGCTTCGACTGCTCGGGCCTGACCGTGTTCGCCTACGGCGCCGCGGGGATCACCCTGCCGCGCACCGCGCACACCCAGTACGTCGCGGGTCCGCACGTGCCCGCCGACGCCGCGCTGCAGCCCGGCGACCTCGTCTTCTACGGCACGCCGTCCGCGGTGCACCACGTCGGCGTCTACCTCGGCGACGGCCGGATGGTGAACGCGCCGACCTACGGCCAGCCGGTCCGGACCTCGTACTACCGCTGGCGCGGCGACGACTATCTCGGCGCCACCCGACCCGCCGCCCCCGGCCCGCGCAGCAGCGGGATGCTGCAGGTGCTGCCGGAGCCTCGGGTCACCTCGCCGAACGGGTGGCCGAAGACCTTCGACGCCCCCGCCGCGCCGGCCCCCGCCGCCGCGATCGCCCCGAGCGAGAGCCTGCCACCGGAGTCCGTGACGGCCGCCGCGGCGATGGCGGCCTCCGTCGGACCGCTCAGCGTGGTCGACGGCGCGGTGCCGAGCGGGGCCGGTGCGGGATCCACCGGGCCGGTGTTCGGCGAGCCCGCGGCTGCCCCGGCCACCGGGCCGGCCCCGGCCGGGCAGGTGTGGCGGCCCGCCGCGGCGACGTGGCGGTTGCCGGCGGGCGGGGACGTGAGCGGTGACGCCGCCTCAGCTCCGGCTGGTTCGACCGTGGCCGGCCCCGCGGGTCAGGTGGCTGCGGTTGCGGGTCCGGCGCAGGCCGCAGCTCCGGCGGACCAGACCGGAGCCGCCCCGGCCGAGAACTCCGCGGCTCCGCCGGCTGCGGCGGCTCCGACGCCTGCAGGCCCTGCCGACACCGCCCGGTCCGCTGTGGCACCGGCCGGGGACGTCCCGGCCGCCCAGGCACCGACCGTCGGCACCCTGACCCTGCCCGGCGGCGAGCTCCCGCTGGTGGCGGCGCGGCTAGACGAGGCCAGCGTCCCGGTGGCGCCCGAGCCGGGCACCGCCGCACTCCTCGACGAGGGCGACGCGCAGCTCGTCGTCCTGCGCTCGGCCGACGACCTCCCGCTCGACCAGCAGCTCACGGTCGCCGTCGACGGCGCCGACCCGCGCTCCCGCACGGTGGTGGAGGCGGCCCCGATGTCGGCGCAGGAGCTGGCGGAGCACATCCGCTCGCTGCCGGCGGGGGAGTTCCAGGTCCTCGCCCCCGCCGCCGACGGCACCTGGACGGTCGCCGAGCTCGAGTAGTGATCGTCGTACCGGTGCGCTGAGGGCGGCGATGCCCGCTCTCAGCGCACGGAAGCAACGATCACGAACGCCGGCCCGTCACCGCCCGTCGACCGCCCGCAGGTCGAGCACGAGCTCGGCCGGGGCGGTGCCGTCGCCCTCCACCACCCGCACCGGCACGCCCCAGTCCTGCTGGTACCGGTGGCAGGCGCCGAAGACGGCGTCGCCCTCGTCGCAGGCCGCGGCGGCGACGCTCACCGACAGCACCCCCTCGCCGGGCGCCAGGACGAGCGAGCGGACCAGGCCGGGCGCGGTGCCGCCGCCCTCGACCAGCAGCGACGCCGGCGACGCGTCCACCGTCAGCACCGTCGGGTCGCCGAAGCGCGTGTCGAGGTGCTGCCCCGTCGGCGGGGTGAAGTCGATCGTGAGCGCGACGGGTCCGGCCGCGAGGTCGGTGCGCGGGCGGCGCACGGTGTGCGACCCGGCGTTGACGAGCGCGCCGGCCGGGATCGGCAGCCGCACCAGCCGGTGCGCCGCCGACTCCACGACCACCAGCGTCTCCCCGTCGACGAGGACGTCGCTGGGCTCGGCGAGGTCCTGCGCCAGCGTGGTCACCTGCCCACCGGCGATGCGGCGGACGGCCCCGTTGTAGGTGTCCGCCACCGCGATCGAGCCGTCGGGCAGCACGCCGACGCCGAGCGGGTGCTGCAGCAGCGCCTCGCGGGCCGGGCCGTCGCGGAACCCGAAGTCGAACAGGCCGAGCCCGACGGCGGTGCTGACCTGCGGCGTCGCGTCGAGGTCCAGGGCGCGCACCGCGGAGGTCTCGGCGTCGGCGACCCAGAGCGTGTCGCCGGCGACCGCCAGTCCGGACGGCTGGGCGAAGAACGCGTCGGTCACCGGCCCGTCGCGGAGTCCCTCGGTGGTCGTGCCGGCCAGCACGGCGAGCTCCCCGGAGACCGGCGAGAAGGTCCACAGCTGGTGCCACCCCGCCATCGCGACGACGATCCGGCCGCGCCACCACGCCACGTCCCACGGGGTCGACAGCTCGGCCGCCGAACCGCCGGGCTCCACGCGCTCGCGCAGCGGCGAGCCGGTGCCCGCGACCGTCGTCACGTGCCCGTCGGCGAGCCGCAGCCCGCGCAGGGCGTGGTTCACCGAGTCGGCGACGACGACGTCGTATCCCACCTCGGCGACCACCTCGGCCGGCAGCACGGCCAACCCCTGCGGCTCCGAGAACTCCGGCGAGGTGCCGTCGCGGAACCCGCGCGAGCCCGTCCCGAACCGTCTGATCTCGTCGAACTGTGCGTCGACCTGCACCACCTGGTGGTGCGCGGTGTCCGAGACCAGGAAGCCGCCGGGCACGGCGACGACCTTCCCCGGGAACCGCAGCGCGGTCGACGGCGGCGGGGGCGCGACGGACGGCCCGTCACCCCGGCGCAGGGTCCCCTTCGCGGTGTGCTCGGCCACCAGCTCGCGTATCAGCACCGCCAGGCCGTGCGCGTGCCCCTCGCCCGCCATCTGCGCGACGACGTACCCCTCCGGGTCCACCACCGCGAGCGTCGGCCACGCGCGGGCGGCGTACGCGTCCCACATCGCGAGGTCCGGGTCGTCGAGCACGGGGTGGTGCACCCCGTACCGCTCGACGGCCGCCTCGACCGCCTTCGGGTCGCCCTCGTGGGCGAACTTCGGCGAGTGCACCCCGACGACCACGAGGACGTCGGCGAACTCCTCTTCGACCGGCCGCAGCTCGTCGAGCACGTGCAGGCAGTTGACGCAGCAGAACGTCCAGAAGTCGAGCAGGACGATCTTGCCGCGCAGATCCGGCGCCTCGCCGCCGGTGTTCAGCCAGCGACGTCCACGCAGCTCCGGAGCCCGTACCCGCATCACGGACGGATCAACGCGCGGGACCGCCGCCCCTGTTCCAGACTGGGTGCGTGCCGGAACTGCCCGAGGTGGAGACCGCGCGGAAGGTGCTCGAGGAGGCCCTGGACCGCGAGATCAGGTCCGTCGACGACAACGACGAGTGGGTGTGCCGGCCCCATCCGCCGGGCGAGATCGCGAAGGCGCTGGTCGGCGGCCGGCTGACCGCGGCCCACCGGCGCGGCAAGACGATGTGGTGCGAGACCGTCGACCGGGACGGCGAGGAGGGCCCGACGCTCGGCGTGCACCTCGGCATGGATGGGCGCGTGATCGTCACGAACTCCGACGGGGAGCGCGTCGGCGGCGGCCCGGAGCGACCGGACCGGCAGCCCCGCAAGCCCGAGTGGGACCGGTTCACCGTCAACTTCGCCGACGGCGGCCGGTTCCGGCTGTTCGACAAGCGTCGCCTGGGGCGGATCCGCCTCGAGCCGGACCTCTCGGGTCTGGGGCCCGACGCCGAGGAGATCACCGCCGCCGACTTCCGCACCCGGATCGCGCGCAGCCGCTCCGCGGTCAAGGCGCGGCTGCTGGACCAGTCGGTGATCGCGGGCGTCGGGAACCTCCTCGCCGACGAGACGCTGTGGCGCGCCAGGATCAACCCGGCGGCGCCCGCGGACGAGCTGGGGCGCACGGAGCTCGACCGCCTGTACCGCAACCTCGAGAAGTCCCTGAAGTCCGCGATCGCGAACGGCGGCGTGCACACGGGCGAGGTGATCGAGCACCGCCACCCCGGCGGGCACTGCCCGCGGTGCGGCGCCGAGATGCGCCACGGGACCGTCGGCGGCCGCAGCACCTGGTGGTGCTCGAAGGAGCAGCAGTAGCCGGTCAGCTCAGGGCGGGCTCCGGGTGCCGGGCGCGCCACCACAGCAGCACCCCCGTGCACACCGCGAGCCAGGCGGCGCCGGTGGCCCAGCCCGCGACGACGTCGCTGAACCAGTGCACGCCCAGGTAGATGCGGGTGTAGCCGATCCCGCCGATCCACGCCGCCGCGACCAGCAGGGCGCCCAGCCGCAGCGGGCCGGTGAGGTGCGGCCAGGCCAGCACGACGAGCGCCCCGACGACGACCATCGACATCGTCGCGTGCCCGGAGGGCAGCGACTCGTTCCCGGCCTCGACCAGGCGCACCGCCAGCGGCGGCCGCGGACGGTCCAGCATGCGTTTGACCAGCGTGAACACCACGCTGGCGCCGGCCATCGTGGCGATCAGCCACACGCCGTCGACGCGCCGCCCGCGCAGGATCAGCACGATGCCCGTGACCAGGGCGAGCACCGCCATCGCGGCGGTGCTGCCGAGGTTCGTGAACACGACCAGGATCGCCGTGACCCCGACGGAGCGGCTGTCGATCGCCCCGGCGAGGGCCGAGCCGTCCTCGTCCGCGGGCCCGACGCCGGTGAACGCGGCCCAGATCAGCCCGGCCGCCAGGGTGAGCAGGAGGACGGAGCAGGTCGCGGTGAGCGCGAGGACGCGGCGGCCGGGCACCCCACCACTCTGCCCACGCGGGACCGCCGGCGCCCGCCGACCGGCCGAATCCTCAGCCGCAGCTCAGGAGGGGTCGTGAGTGCCTACTGCCCCTAGAGGGGCAGTCGGCACTCACGGGTCAGCTGCGGCCGCGCAGGGTGCGGTACCGGCGGATGAGCGCGGCGGTGGAGGCGTCGAGCGCGGAGAAGTCCGGGTCGTCGCCGTAGAGGGCGGGGCCGAACTGCTTGGCCATCACCTTGCCCAGCTCCACGCCCCACTGGTCGAAGCTGTCGATGCCCCAGATCGTGCCCTCCACGAAGGTCTGGTGCTCGTAGAAGGCGATGAGCTGGCCCAGCGTCGACGGCGTGAGCTTCGGCGCGAGGATCGTCGAGGTGGGCCGGTTCCCGGGCATGACCTTGTGCGGCACGACGTCGGCCGGGGTGCCCTCGGCCTCGATCTCCTCCTTCGTCTTGCCGAAGGCGAGCGCGGCCGTCTGCGCGAACAGGTTGGACATGAACAGGTCGTGCATGTCCGGCCCAGATCCATCGGCACCGCCCTCGCCCGGGAGGTCGTGGTTGGGCTCGGCGAAGCCGATGAAGTCCGCCGGCACGAGCCGGGTGCCCTGGTGGAGCAGCTGGTAGAAGGCGTGCTGACCGTTGGTGCCGGGCTCGCCCCAGAAGATCTCGCCGGTCTCGGTGGTGACCGGGGTGCCGTCGGCGCGCACCGACTTGCCGTTGCTCTCCATCGTGAGCTGCTGGAGGTAGGCGGGCAGCCGGTGCAGGTACTGCGAGTACGGCAGCACCGCGTGGGTCTCGACGCCGAAGAAGTTGTCGTACCAGACGTTGAGCAGGCCGCTGATCACCGGCAGGTTCGCGGTCAGCGGGGCGGTGCGGAAGTGCTCGTCGATCGCGTGCATGCCGGCGAGGAACTCGGCGAAGCCCTGCCTGCCGATCGCGACCATGAGCGAGAGCCCGATCGCGGAGTCGACGGAGTAGCGGCCGCCGACCCAGTCCCAGAAGCCGAACATGTTGGCCTCGTCGATGCCGAACTCGCGGACCTTCTCGGCGTTCGTCGACACGGCCACGAAGTGCTTCGCGACGGCCTTCTCGTCACCCAGGCCGTCGACCAGCCAGGTCCGGGCGTTGCGGGCGTTGGTGAGAGTCTCGAGCGTGGTGAAGGTCTTCGACGAGACGATGAACAGCGTGGTCGCCGGGTCGAGGTCGTGGGTGGTCTCGGCCAGGTCGGTCGGGTCGATGTTCGACACGAACCGGCACTCGACCTCGCGCAGCGAGTAGTCCTTGAGCGCCTCGTACGCCATGACCGGGCCCAGGTCCGAGCCGCCGATGCCGATGTTGACGACGGTGCGGATCCGCTCGCCGGTGGCCCCGGTCCACTCCCCGGAGCGGACCCTGTCCGTGAACTCGCCCATCCGGTCGAGCACGGCGTGGACGTCCGCGACCACGTCCTGGCCGTCGACCGTCAGCGAGGCCGTCCGCGGCAGCCGCAGCGCGGTGTGCAGCACCGCCCGGTCCTCGCTGGTGTTGATGTGCGCGCCGGAGAACATCGCGGTGATCCGGTCCGGCAGGCCGGCGGCCTCGGCCAGGGCCACCAGCTTCGGCACCGTCTCGCCGGTGATCCGGTGCTTCGAGTAGTCGAGGACGAGGTCGGCGCCCTGGACGGTCATCGCCTCCGCCCGCCCGGCATCGGCGTCGAACAGCTCGCGGAGGTGCGCCGGCTCGACGGCCGCGTGGTGCTCGGTCAGGGCCGCCCACTCCGGGGTCGCGGTGATGTCTCGGGGGTTGTCCACGCCGGACATCATGCCCGCGTCCGGCCTGCCTGACACGTCCCGCGGACCGGCGGTCGGCGGGTGTGGCTACCACTAACCCGACAGTGGTGGCGGCGTGCTGTCCGGCGCCGGGTCGCACGCGGTGTCCTGTGGTCCGACGACGACAGCACCCCGAGAAGGAGCGTTCCCCGTGAGCGAGCAGCCCGCCCCCGCCGCCGGCAGCACCGGTTCCGCCGTCCTCGCCAGCCCCGCCTGGATCATCGGCGGCCTGCGCAACCGCCCCGGCTACCTCATCACCGCCGCCACACCACCCGACCCGGCCCGCGTGGCCTTCACCGACGGCGAGGAGACCCTGTTCGACGTCCCGCTCGCCGAGGTCTCCGGCGTCACCTACCCCTGGTACTGGTTCGGCGGCGGCTTCAAGGCCCGGATCGCCGGGAAGACCGTGAAGATCACGTTCGTGAAGCCGAACGGCATGCCGAGCCCGGACCCCTCCGCCCTGGAGCTCGGCCTCTCGGCCCTGGGCGTGGCGGCCGCGTTCCAGGGCGTGGGGCACGTCGGCGACCTGGCCGGGCTGGCGTGGATCGCCCCCGGCCGCAAGGCCACGGCGCAGTGGCGGGAGGTGCTCCCGGCCTGATCCCCGCGGGCCCGACCGCCCTCCCGTCCACGGGCGTCCCCCCGCTCGCCGACGCCGCGCCACCCAGGTGGGTGGACGCGGCGCGCCGACCAGCGGGGGAGTCGCGGAGACGAACGGTCCGTAACCACGCGCTCCGGGTTTCGTTACACGGATGAGTGGTTCGCACCTGCTGTTCATCGCGTGCGGATGACGGACCACCGCAGAAACCGCTGTTCGGCCTAGACCTGGCCGCGCTCCGGTCTAGCTTCGTCACTCACCGCGGTTTGCCGACGACCCGTAGTCAGGAGCTCGAAGATGTTGACCCGTTCGGTTCCCGAACCCGCGAAGCACGTGCTCATCCTGATCGCGCGGTTGACCGTGTCGTTCATCATGCTGGCGCACGTCTGGCAGAGCTTCTTCCAGGCGGGCTTCGGGACGGCCACCGACCAGTTCACGAACTTCGGCATTCCCCTGGCCATCGTCGCGACGGCGTTCACCCTGGTCGTGGAGCTGATCGGCTCGATCCTCATCGCGGTCGGCATCTTCGTGCCGTGGGCCGCGGCCGGCATGGCGTTCGTGATGTACGGCGCCATCTGGTTCGTGCACGGCGCGCACGGCGTGTTCGTGAAGAACAACGGCTGGGAGCTCGTCGCCCTCATCGCGGGGATCGTGCTGGCCATCGCCGCGTTCGGTCCCGGCCGCTACAGCCTCGACCACCTGATCTTCGAGCGGAAGCGCGAGGAGGACGTGCCCGCTCCGGTCGACGTGAGCTCGGACCCCTCCGGCGTGCCGATCGCCCCGGCCCCCGCAGCGTTCGCCGCCCGCCCGGCCTCGGCCCCGGGCTGGGACGCGCCGCGCTGGGAGGACGAGCGGCACGCCGCCGCGCCGGCCCCGCGCTGGGACGCCGAGCCGGCTGTGCAGCAGCCGGTGCGGGTCTCGTCCGCCCAGCCGTTCTCCCTGTGGGACGACGGCCGGGCCGGTGCCGACGCCCCGGCGCCCCGGCGGGTGCCGACCGCGTACTCGAACTCGTCCACCCGGCCCGGCGCCCGGCACGCCGTCCACCCCGGCGCCCCGTCCGTCGACTACGCGGACTACGCCGACCCGTACACCGGCCCGCAGGCCCACCTCGACGCCCCCCAGCAGCGCGAGCAGCAGTACTGACCCCGGGGGCGCACCGGAGCGCGCCGGTGCGCACCGTCACCTCCTGACCGGGGCCCCGCGGCCCTTCCGTCCCGCCGCCACGCGACCGCGGCGGGACGGGCGGCCGCGGGGCCTTCGTCGTCCCACCGGGAAGATGATCGCTCTCCGCTTCATCTCGATCACACAGTGTGAGAACGGACATGATCGCCCCATCGGGACGGATCGCGTCGTTACGGTCGGCCAAGTTAGTAGAACGTTCATCCATCGGAGGTCGTCCGTCATGACCCGTGCCCTGACCGGAACCGCCCGCGACGTCGTGCTGCTGCTCGGCCGGCTCGTCCTCGGTCTCGTGCTGCTCGCCCACGGCTGGCAGAAGGTGGTGACCAACGGCCCGGGCGCGACGATCGAGGGCTTCTCGGGCATGGGCATCCCGGCCGCGCCCGCGGCGGCGGCCTTCACCATGCTGGTCGAGATCGTCGGCGGGCTGATGCTGGTCGTGGGGGCGTTCACCGCGGTCGCCGGGGTGCTGGCCGCGCTCGTGATGGTCGGTGCGGGCCTGTTCGTGCACGCCGACGCGTTCTTCGCCGCCGACGGCGGCTGGGAGCTCGTCGGCGTGATCGCCGCGGGCGTGCTGATCCTCGCCGCGGCGGGGGCCGGCCGGTTCAGCGTCGACCACCTCCTGGCCGCGCGGCGCACGCCCGCCGCCGTCTGAGAACCCCTTCACACCGGTCCCGCCGCCGAATCCGCCCGCACCGCAGGGGATCATCGGGGGCGGAGCGAGGGGGGATCGCGTGCTGCGCCACGTCACGGCGACCCGCTACGTCACGCCGTTGCGTGAGGGCGGGTCGCTGCCCGGTCTGATGGAGGCCGACGACCTCGGCACCTACGTCGTGAAGTTCCACGGCGCGGGGCAGGGCCGGAAGGTCCTGGTCGCCGAGATCGTCGCCGGCGAACTCGCCCGGGAGCTGGGCCTGCCGGTGCCCGAGCTGGTCACGGTCGACCTGGACCCCGAGCTCGGGCTCGCCGAGCCGGACCAGGAGGTGCAGGACCTCCTGCACCGTTCGGCCGGGCTCAACCTGGGCCTGGACTACCTGCCCGGTGCGCTGGACTTCGACCCGCTGGCCTTCGACCCGGGCCCGGAGTTCGCCGGCCGTGTGCTGTGGTTCGACGCGCTGGTCGGCAACGTGGACCGCTCGTGGCGCAACGCCAACATGCTGCTCTGGCACCGGGCCCCGTACCTGATCGACCACGGCGCGACGCTGACCTTCCACCACGGCTGGGCGCGGACACTCGCCGATCCGGCGGCGGTCGCCGCCCGCCCGTTCGACGCCGGCGACCACGTCCTGCTCGGGTCCTTCCCGGACCTCGACGCGGCCGACGCCGCCCTCGCGCCGCTGGTCACCGCGTCGACGGTCGAGCGTGCGGCCGCGGCGGTGCCGGACGAGTGGCTGGCCGGCGAGCCCGGCTTCGACGGCCCCGACGAGGTCCGCGCCGCGTACGCCGAGATCCTCGCCGCGCGGGTCGCGGCCCGCGAGACCTGGCTGCCCGCCGTCCGGGAGGCGGCGGCGACCGGCCGTCCGCGCCCGATCACCCGGAGCGGCCGCCCGCCGGCGTGGCTGGCCGCCCGGCTGCCGAAGGTGGACCGGTGAGCACGGGGAACGGCCTGGAGGTCTACGAGTACGCGGTGCTGCAGGTCGTGCCGCGGCCCGAGCGCGGCGAGACGATGAACGCCGGCGTGCTCGTCTACTGCCGGGCGAAGGACTTCCTCGGCGGGCGGGTGCACCTGGACCGGGACCGGCTGCGCGCCCTCGACCCGCACGCCGACGCGGACGCGATCGCCGACGCCCTCGAGGTCGCCGCCGCCGTCTGCGCCGTGCCCACCCCGCCGCGGGCCGACCGGCGGACGGAGGGGGCGCTGGCCGCGTCGGGCCCGGGGGCGGGGGAGGACCTCGGCCGCCGCTTCCGCCGGCTCACCGCGCCGCGCAGCACGGTCGTGCGGCCCGGTCCGGTGCACAGCGGGCTCACCGCGGACCCGGCCGCCGAACCGGACCGCCTGCTCGCGGCGCTGGTCCTGCCCCTCTGAGCCGTGGGAGTGGCGATCGTCGCAATGGCGTTGATCGCCCGTCACGGGGCAAGGTGACGGCATGAGCGGATCGACGCAGATCGCCACCGACCCCGTCCCCGCCGCGGCGCTCACCGAGTGGCTGCGGGCCGAGGTCCCCGAGGTCGCCACCGGATCGGACCCCGTCGACGTCCGGCGGATCTCCGGCGGGCACTCGAACCTGACCTACCGGATCGTCGACGCCGCCGGCACCCCGTGGGCCCTGCGCCGCCCGCCCACCGGCGGGGTCCTCGCCACCGCCCACGACATGAGCCGCGAGTGGCGGTTCATCGCCGCGCTGGCCGACACCCCGGTCCCGGTCCCGCGGGCGGTCGCGTTCTGCTCCGACCAGGCGGTGATCGGGGCCGACTTCTACCTCATGGGGTTCGTCGACGGCGTCGTCCCCGGCGACGTCGAGGCCGGCGCCGCCATGCCCGTCGAGATCCGCCACGCCGCGGGGCTGGCGGTCGCGGACGTGCTGGCCGAGCTGCACGCGGTCGACCCCGACGCCGTCGGGCTGGGGGAGCTGCGCCGCCCGGGCAGCTACCTGGAGCGCCAGCTGCGCCGCTGGCACCGGCAGGCGCACGACTCGGCCGTCGAGGACCTGTCCGTGGTCGACGAGGGGCACCGGCTGCTCGTGGAGCGGCGGCCGGTCGACGAGGAGCTGACCATCGCCCACGGCGACTACCGGCCCGGCAACCTCTCCTTCGGCCCCGACGGCCGCATCGGTGCGATCTTCGACTGGGAGCTGGCCACGCTCGGCGAGCCGCTCGCGGACCTCGGCTACCTGCTGGCGTCGTGGGGCCGTCCGGGCGACACCGTCCGGGAGATCACGTCCGGGCCGACCACGCTCGAGGGCTGGCCGGAGCGCGCGGAGATCCTGGCCCGCTACGCCGAGCGCTCCGGGCGCGGTGACCGGATCGCCGGGCAGGCGGACTACTTCGAGGCCTTCGCGCGCTGGCGCTCGGCCTGTATCGGCGCGGGCGTCTACACGCGGTACGCCGCCGGGCACATGGGCGACTCCACGGAGGACCCGGAGACGGCGCGGCTGCGGCTGGCGAACCTGCAGGAGCAGGCCACCGCGGCCGTGGAGATCCTGCACCGGAGCGCGGGCTAGGGTCACCGGGTGACCTGGGGTTCCTACGGCGCCTACCTGGGCATCGCCGTCCTGCTCGTGCTCGCCCCGGGGCCGGACACGCTCGTCCTGCTCCGCAACGCCCTGGCCGGCGGCCGCCGCGGCGGGCTGCTCGCGTGCGCGGGCATCCTCGCCGGGAACCTGCTGCAGGGCAGCGCGGCGGCGTTCGGGCTCGGTGTGCTCGTGGCGAGCTCCCGGCCGCTGTTCGAGACGCTGCGCTGGGCGGGCGTGGTCTACCTCCTGTTCCTCGCCGTGCAGGCGCTGCGCGGCGCGTGGCGCGGGGACTACGCGGCGTTCACCGAGCTCGTCGAGAAGCGGCGCGGGCAGGGCTTCCGCCGTTTCCGCGAGGGCTTCCTGTCCAACGTGACCAACCCGAAGGTGCTGGTCATGTACCTGTCGGTGCTGCCGCAGTTCCTGGTCCCGGGCGTCACGACCACGGCCGACGCGCTGCTGCTCGCCTACACCGTCGGCGTGCTGGGCGCGGTGTGGCTCCTCGCGCTGGTGTTCGTGGTGCACCGGGTGCGGGCATGGCTGGGCCGCCGGCGGGTGCGCCGCACGATCGACGCGGTGACCGGGACGGCGCTGGTCGGGTTCGGCGTCGCCCTGGCCGCCGAGTAGGGCCCGGCCGCCGAGTAGGGCCCTCGCCGCCGGGGAGGAACCGTAGCCGGAGGAGCCCCTACCGGACCGGCGGCTTCTCCGTGCCGTGCGCGAAGGTCGCCGACTCCGGCCCGCGCTGCGGGGCGCTCTGCCGGCGCAGTTGCTCGAGGGCCAGGCGGAGGTCGTCGAGCAGCAGGTTCGCCAGGTCGTGGCTGAAACCGTTGCGTACCACGATCCGCAGCGCCGCGATGTCCTCGCGCTTGGCCGGGAACGTGTAGGCGGGCACCAGCCAGCCGCGCTCGCGCAGGGCCGCGGACACGTCGAACGCCGAGAAGGGCTGTCCGTCGGCCACGGTGAACGCGAAGACCGGCAGCTCCGACCCGTCGGTGAGCAGCCGGAAGGCGCCCGTCTCGGCGATCCGGGCCGACAGAGTCGTGGCCACGTCCCGGCAGGTCTGCTGCACGCGTGCGAATCCTGCCTGGCCCAGCCGCAGGAACTGGAAGTACTGCGCGATCACCTGGCCGCCGGGCCGGGAGAAGTTCAGCGCGAAGGTCGGCATGTCGCCGCCCAGGTAGTTGACCCGGAACACGAGGTCCTCGGGCAGCGCGTCCTCGTCGCGCCACAGCGCCCAGCCGACGCCCGGGTAGACCAGGCCGTACTTGTGCCCGGAGGTGTTGATCGACGCCACCCGCGGCAGCCGGAAGTCCCACGGCAGGTCGGGGTCGCAGAACGGGGCGATCATGGCGCCGGAGGCGCCGTCGACGTGTACCGGGACGTCCAGCCCGGTGCGGGACTGCAGGTCGTCGAGCGCGGCGCAGACCTCCTCGACCGGTTCGTAGCTGCCGTCGAAGGTCGAGCCCAGCACCACGACCACGCCGATCGTGTTCTCGTCGCAGAGCGCCACGGCCTCGGCCGCGCCCAGGTGCAGCCGGTCGCCCTCCATGGGGACCAGCCGCGGCTCGACCTCGAAGTAGTTCGCGAACTTCTCCCAGCAGATCTGGACGTTGATGCCCATGATGATGTTGGGGCGCGCGGTGTCCTTGCCCTCCGACCGCCGCCGGGCCTGCCAGCGCCGCTTGAGCGCCAGCCCGCCGAGCATGCACGCCTCGCTGGATCCCGTCGTCGAGCAGCCGATCGCCCGGGCCGGGTCCGGCGCGTTCCACAGGTCGGCGAGCATCCGCACGCAGCGCTGCTCGATGTCGGCGGTCCGCGGGTACTCGTCCTTGTCGATCATGTTCTTGTCGAACGACTCGGACATCAGGCGCTGGGCGGCCTCCTCCTCCCACGTCGTGACGAACGTGGCGAGGTTGAGCCGCGCGTTGCCGTCGAGCATCAGCTCGTCGTGCACGATCTGGTACGCGACCTGGGGATCGAGCCCGGACTCCGGCAGCTCGTAGCGGGGCACGGTGATGGGCTCCGCACCGAAGACCGGGTTCGCGGCGACCGGCTTGTCGGCGGGCTCGCGGCGCTGATGTGTGGGCATTCTCACGACCCTAGGGGAAGTCGGTGACATAGCCCTGGGACCGAAGCCACGGAAGCAGCCGGTCCAACGCCTCCACCGTCCGGGCCCGGCTCCCGCCCCCGTCGTGCAGCAGGATCACCGCGCCGGGGTGCAGGTGCTTCTCGACGTTCGCCAGGATCACGTCCGCGGCGGGCCGCTTCCAGTCCCGCGGGTCGATCGCCCACCCCAGCGGCTGCATCCCCTGCGCCACGGCCGAGTCGAGGATCTGCCGGTCCCAGTTGCCGCCGGGCGCGCGGAAGTAGGTGACGGGGGTGCCCGGGACGCGCGCGGCGACGTCGCCGATCTCCGCGGTGATCGTCCTGGCGTCGCGGGAGGGGAGTCCCTCGTCGTGGGTGTGCGAGTGCGAGCAGATCCGCATCCCGGCGTTGACGACCTTCGCGACGACGTCCGGGTGCCGTGCCATCTGCGCGCCGACCATGCAGAACGTTCCCTTGGCGCCGTGCTTGAGCAGCACGTCGAGGATCTGCGGGGTCCACTGCGGATCGGGGCCGTCGTCGAAGGTGAGCGCCACCCGCTTGTCCGCGGGCCCCGCGACCGGGAGGTCGGTGAGCACCACCGGCCGGGCCGTCGGCGCCGGGGGAGCCACGACGACCGGGGCGGGCTCCGGCTCGGGCGCCGCCACCTGCGTGCCGAGCGGCGCGATCAGGCCGAGCGCCAGCGCCGCGAGCAGTGCCGGCACCCGGTCCGCGGCTCTGCCGCGGAACATCCCCTCCGTCGTGCGGGGATCGGGGTGGGCGGGCCGGGTCAGGAGGCCGGATCCGCCGCGTCTCACCGGTGGCACGCCCATGGACGCCTCGACCGCCTCTCCCGGCTCGCCCGTCACGGGAGTTCGTTCGTACCCGAAGGAGCGACTCGAGGGCCGCGGACACGCCGGACGACCAGCGGAACCCCGCCCGGTCAGCCCTGCCCGCCGCCTCGCTGCTCGCGGCGCAGCAGCCGGCGCAGCGCGGGCAGCACCCGCTCCACGGTCGACGGCCGGGTCAGCAGCGGACCGCGGGTGTGGCGGACCTCGGTCGGGATGACCACGCTCGCGCCGCCGGTCGCGGCGATCTCCAGTTCGAGGAAGCTCGGCGAGAACGGGAGCGTCGAGAAGCCCGGCACGGCGCCCAGCCGGAGCTCCGCACCGGACCCGCCCTTGGTGTGCACGGCCGAGATGTGGTCGTAGTGGTATTCGAAGGTCGCGTTCTTCGCCCGCTTGCCGGTCACGACGTTCAGCTCGCAGGTCAGCACGGCGAGATGGTGGCGGCCCGGGCACAGGACGGCGACGGTGTACTCGCTGAACCGGCGGTGCCGGTCGTCGCCGAGGCGGTGGCGGGCCTTCAGGGTGGGCGCGATCAGCACGAGCGGGCCCTCCGGGTCGGTCATCCCGGGGTCCACCACCTTGGGTCGGACGTCCTCGGCGTGCAGGTCGAGGTCGCTGTCCTCGAGCTCGAAGCGCTTCATCGCGTCGGCGGCGGTGGCGACGAGGTCCGCGTTCAGGGTCGCGTCGACCTGGTCGTCGGAGGCCTTCGGCTCGGCGCGGGAGTAGTCGAGGCGGTAGTTCCCCAGCCTGACCCAGCCCGGTACCAGCAGGGCACCGATCGCGGCGACCGCTGCCAGGACGCCCAGCACCGGCAGGCCGGCCAGGGCGAGGGCGCCGGCGAGCACCAGCGCCACGACGCCGCCCTGCATCATCCGGATCGCCATGACCCGGTCCATCCGGTCCGGCGTCGGGACGAAGTACTTGCCGATCTTGTCCTTGCGCTCGTTCGGGTTGAGCGGCGCAGGCGTCGTCGGCACCCCCGTGGCGCTCATGGTCGTTCCCCCCTTGCGACCGGCGCCCTTCGCCGCCGGTCGATGAGGGGACTCGCTCCTCCGCGGCGTGATGTTGCGGGATCACGGACATGATCACTCCGGTGGAGCAGAATCCCCAGCTCCAGGGGTGGAGCTGCCGGCGAACGGGTGCACTGCCGTCACGCCGTCCGCCCTTGTGTTGACAGCACCTTGCGGCCCACAACATCCGGACGGGTGGTCCAGGCGCGGGCGCGCGGACGGCGGGGGTCAGGCGCCGCCGACCGCGACCGCCAGTCCGGTGGATCCGCGGTCGCCGCGGAAGAGCCGGCTGGACCCGACGGCGATCCGGCCGACCAGCCCGTACTTGCGCGCGACGGCGCGGCGGACCCGGCGGGTGCCCTCGACGTCGAGCAGCTCGGCGGTGCCCGGCACGGCCGGGCCGAGGGGCTTCCCGCGGCGGTCGCACTCGGCCAGCTCGACGGTCCCGGACCGGCGGATCCGCTTGACCTTGCCGGAGTCCGTCACGGTCCAGACGCCGAGCCGGCCGTCGTCCAGCCCGGCCGCCCAGACCGGCGTCGGGACGGGGGTGCCGTCCTTGCGGAAGGTCGTGAGCAGCAGGTACTGCGCGTCGGCGAGGCGCCGGGCCGAGGGCTCGCTCACGGGCCTGCTCACGCCGGCACGCTCGCCCGGTGCAGCTCCACCGGCACGCTCTCGTAGCCGCGCAGCAGCTTGGTGCGGCGGCGCACCGGGGTGCCGGCCGGGCGCATCTCCGGGAAGCGGTCGACCAGGGCGCGCAGCGCGACCTCGCCCTCCATCCGGGCCAGCGCGGCGCCGAGGCAGAAGTGGATGCCCTGCGAGAACGCGAGGTGCTTGTGCGCCTCCTCGCGCGTGACGTCGAAGCGGTGCGGGTCGGTGAACACCGCCGGGTCGCGGTTGGCGCCGCCGAGGTGCGTGATCACGAACGTGCCCCGCTTCACCGGGACGCCGCCGACCTCGGTGTCGCGCACCGCCACCCGCCCGGTCCGCTGCACCGGCGACTCGAAGCGCAGCATCTCGTCGATCGCGCCCGCCCAGCGCTCCGGCTCGGCGTTCAGCAGCTTCATCTGGTCGGGGTGGTCGAGCAGCAGTGCGGCGCCGCTGCCGATGAGGTTCACGGTGGTCTCGAAGCCCGCGGCGAGCAGCAGCATGGCGATGCTGGACAGCTCGTCCTCGGAGAGGGAGCCGCCCTCGTCGTGCGCCGTGACCAGCGCGGACAGGATGTCCTCGCCGGGCTCGCGGCGGATCCTTCCGAAGTGGCCGAGCATCCAGGCGTGCAGGGCGTCGATGTCGCGCTCGGAGCGGCGGAAGTCGGCGTACGAGAGCCCGGCGTCGAGCGACAGCGCGGCGCCCTCGCCCCACTCCAGGAACTGCTCCCGCATCGACAGCGGGGCGCCCAGCATCTCCGCGATCACGGTTGCGGGCAGCAGCGCGGCGAAGTCCCTGACCAGGTCCGCCCGCTCGCCCTTCGTGGCCATGGCATCGAGCAGCTCGGTCGCGATCTCCTCGGTGCGCGACCGCAGGGCCGCGACCTTCTTCGCGCTGAACGCCCTGGTCACGAGCTTGCGGTAGCGGGTGTGGTCCGGCGGGTCCGAGGCGAGCATCGACGGCGGCTGGGCCGGGCCGAGCGCCCACGAGCCGCCGATCGTCAGGGCCGCCCGGACGATGCCGGGCAGGTTCTCGGGCATCCGGCCGCCGACGCCGAAGTCCGTGCTGCGCAGGACCTGGGTGCAGACGTCGTGGTCGACGGTCGCGTGGAACATGCCCGTGTCGACGAGCTTCCCGCGCGAGCGCAGCTCCTCGTAGAACGGGTACGGGTTCGCGACGACCTCGGGGTCGGTCATCAACCGCGCGCCCAGCTCCCCGGCCCGCACCTGGCGGCGGACCATGCGTCGCATCATCCCGTGCCGGAGTCCCCATCGGACCACCCGGCGCACGCCCCGTGAACCCGCCATGCCGACCTCCTCGCCGTCGTCACCCTCAACTTACCGCCGGTAACTTGTGCTGCCCAGGGTCGCGGCTCAGGGGATCCTCAGCGGTTCTGCTAGATCTGGTGGGGTGTCCCGCCTGCTCGCCGTCAGCGACCTGCACGTGCGCTATCCCGAGAACCGGGCGGTCGCCGAAGGGCTCACCGGGGATCCGGGGGACTGGCTGATCGTGGCCGGCGACGTCGCGGAGCAGGTCGGCGACACCGTCGCGACGCTGGCCGACCTGGCCGCGCGGTTCGCGAAGGTGATCTGGGTGCCCGGCAACCACGAGCTGTGGACGCGCACGAAGGACCCGGTCGACCTGCGCGGGGAGCACCGCTACCGGCACCTGGTGGAGCGGTGCCGGGAGCTCGGCGTGCTCACGCCCGAGGATCCGTTCCCGGTGTGGGAGGGGGAGGGCGGCCCGGTCGTCGTCGCCCCCTTGTTCCTGCTCTACGACTACTCGTTCCTGCCGGTGGGCACGACCACGAGCGAGGAGGGCCTGGCCGCGGCGTACAACGCGGGCGTGGTCTGCACGGACGAGCACCTGCTGTACTCCGAGCCGCACCCGTCGCGGGAGGCCTGGTGCGCCGCGCGCGTCGCCGAGACCCGACTCCGGCTCGACGCCCTCGACCCGGAACTGCCGACGATCCTCGTCAACCACTGGCCGCTGACCCGGCTGCCCACCGAGGTCCTGCGCTACCCGGAGTTCGCGCTGTGGTGCGGCACCACCGCCACCGCCGACTGGCACGTCCGCTACCGCGCGCAGGCCGTCGTCTACGGACACCTGCACATCCCGCGGGTGATCTACGAGGACGGCGTCCGCTTCGTGGAGGCCTCGCTCGGCTACCCGCGGGAGTGGCGGCCGCGGGAGGAGCGGCACGGCCATCCTGCCGACGTCCTGCCCCGCCAGGTCCTGCCCGTCCCCGCCGAGGACTTCGGCGTCCGCCGCTGAGGGCCCCCGAGAACGGCGAACGGCGCTCTCGCTCACCAGAGGTGAGCGAGAGCGCCGTTCGCCCGAGGTTCAGCGCCGGCGGCCGTAGCGCCGGTTGAACTTCTCGACCTGACCCGCCGAGTCGAGGACCCGGGCCGCACCCGTCCAGAACGGGTGCGAGTAGGAGCTCATGTCGACGCGGACGAGCGGGTAGGTCCGCCCGTCGCTCCACTCGATCGTCTCCCGCGAGGTCGCGGTCGACCGGGTGAGGAACGCGTCGCCCGTGCTCCGGTCCTGGTACACGACGGGCTCGTACGTGGGGTGGATGTTCGGTCGCACGGTGTCCTCCTCGGCATGTCCTGCTACGTTCACTGATGATAACGGTTGTCGTTTGCAGGAGATTCCCATGGATCGCACCGGGTTCGTCGCCGTCCGCTGCACCGCCTGCGCCGCCCACCCGGCGCTCGACGACACGCTCCGCGAGGCGGTGCGGGGGAGCCGGGGCGGGATCCTCGTCCAGTCGCGGTGCGTTCTCGGGGAGGGGTGCGGCGGCGGGTTCGTCGTGGTCCAGCCGTGCGACGACGCGCGGCGCGCCACCCGGCCTGCCCTGCGGATCGGGCCGGTGCGCAGCACGGCCGACGTCGCCGCCGTCGCCAACTGGCTGCGTGCCGGGCGCCTCGACCCGCGCGACCTCCCGGCGCACCTGATCGCTCTGCCCGCGGCATCGGTCAACTGAGCCGGTCACAGACGACGCACAGGAGACGAACAGGGACGCGACAGAGCGCCGAGGGACCCTCGTGGGGACAGATCGACGACCGCGAGGAGACCTCCGTGAGCACCGCGACACCGGTCCGCCCGCCGCGCCCCCCGCGCGCGCCCGACCCCGGGCGGCACCGCGCCGAGAGAGCTCACGGGGTCGCCCCGCCCGGCGCCCCCGGCCGGTTCCGACGGCGGGTGCGCGGCGCGGAGGGCGAGCCCCGCTGGTCCCGCCCGGCGCTGCTCGTCCTGCTGGCCGGCACGGCGGTCCTGTATCTCTGGAACCTCTCCGCCTCGGGCTGGGCCAACGACTTCTACGCGGCCGCCGTCCAGGCCGGGACCCAGTCCTGGAAGGCCTGGCTGTTCGGGTCGCTCGACTCGGGCAACGCGATCACGGTCGACAAGCCGCCGGCCGCGCTGTGGGTCATGGTGGCCTCGGCGCGGATCTTCGGCTTCTCCTCGTGGAGCGTGCTGGTGCCGCAGGCGCTGATGGGCGTCGCGTCCGTCGGGCTGCTGCACGCGGCGGTGAAGCGGTGGGCCGGGCCGGCCGCGGGCCTGCTCGCGGGCGCGGCCCTGGCCCTCACCCCGGCTGCAGTGCTGATGTTCCGCTTCGACAACCCCGACGCGCTGCTGGTCCTGCTCCTGGTCACGGCCGCCTGGGCGGTCACGCGGGCGGTCGACGCGGCGTCGGTGAAGGCGTCGAGCTGGTGGCTGGTGGCCGCCGGGTCGGCCGTCGGGTTCGCCTTCCTCACGAAGATGGGCCAGGCGCTGCTGGTCGTGCCGGCCCTCGGCCTGGTGTACCTGGTCGCGGGCGCCCCGCAGCTGCGGACCCGGATCGTGCAGCTGCTCGGGGCGCTCGCCGCGATGGTCGTGTCCGCGGGCTGGTTCATCGCGCTGGTCGAGCTGTGGCCGGCGGACAGCCGGCCGTACATCGGCGGCTCCACCACGAACTCGCTGCTCGAGCTCGCCCTCGGCTACAACGGCCTCGGCCGCCTGCTGGGCGGGAGCGGCAACGGCGGCGGGGGCGGCGGCGGTGGCAACACCGGGTTCGGCGGGTCGGCCGGCATCACCCGGCTGTTCACCGGCGAGATCGCCTACGAGGTCTCCTGGCTGTTGCCCGCGGCGCTGATCCTGCTGCTCGCGGGCCTGTGGGTGACCCGCCGGGCGCCACGGACCGACCGCACCCGCGCCGGCCTGCTGCTCTGGGGCGGCTGGACGCTGGTCACCGGCGTGGTGTTCAGCTATATGAGCGGCACGATGCACCCGTACTACACGGTGGCGCTGGCCCCGGGGATCGCCGGTGTGCTGGCCGTCGGCGGGCGGGCGCTGTGGCAGCGGCGGGCGTCGGTGTGGGCGCGGGTCACCCTCGCGCTCGCGGTGGTCGCCACCGGTGCCTGGTCGTTCGCGCTGCTGGCCGCGAGCTCGGAGAGCTTCACCTGGCTGCGCTGGCCGGTCGCGGCGCTCGCCCTGGTCGGGGCGGTCGCCCTGGTGGCGGGCGGCCGGTGGCGGCGCGTGCTGCTGGTCGGGGTCACCGCGGCCGTGCTCTCCGGCCTCGCCGGCACGAGCGCCTACGCCGTCGCGACGGCGTCCGTCGCCCACACCGGCAGCATCCCGTCGGTCGGGACCACCTCGAGCTCGTTCGGCTCGTCGGGCAGCGACGGCGTCGGTGGCCCGGGTGGCGGCACGCCGCCGGCGGCGTCGGGCACCGACGGCGGCCAGGGCGTTCCGACCGGGATGCCCGACGGCGGGCAGGGCGGTAGCGCCGACCGCGGTCAGGGCGGCCCCGGCGGCGGCACGGGCGGCACGGGCGACGCGACGAGCGCCGAGCTGACCGCGCTGCTCGGGTCGACCGACACGACCTGGTCCGCGGCGGTGTCGACCTCGCAGACCGCGGCCTCGCTGGAGCTGGCGTCGGGCACCGCGGTGATGTCGACCGGCGGCTGGGGCGGCTCCGACTCGGCGGTCACGCTGGTGCAGTTCCAGCAGGACGTCGCCGAGGGGAAGATCCACTACTACGTCGGCGGCGGCCAGGGCGGCGGGCCCGGCGGGGCGTCGGACTCCACCAGCAGCCGGATCGCCGAGTGGGTGGCGGAGAACTTCACGGCCACCACGGTCGGCGGCCAGACGGTCTACGACCTCACCACCTGACCCGCCGGAGCGCCTTTGCGCAGCTCAGGGCACGTCGTGAGCGGCAACTGACCCTCTAGGGGCAGTTGCCGCTCACGGGTACGTCAAGCCCCCGTCCGCGTGCGTCTCCCCACCGCGCGTCCCCTGTTCGCAGTATGGGCACCGCGGGTTCCGCGACCGCATGATCTGGATCGGTACACGGACGCCGGACGAGGGGGAGCCCGCCGATGGTGGTCACCACCGCACGGACCCGCACCCGCCCGCCGGCCGGGCGCGGCGGCCGGTTCCGGGCCCTGGTCCGCGAGGCCCGGTCGTGGCCGACGATCCTGATGATCGGGCTGTGCCTGCTCGCCGGCATCCCGCTGACCATCGCGCTGACCCCGGACCAGGAGCTGAGGATCCTGGGCCAGCACATCTCGGTCGGCGCCCGCACCCCCGACCTCTCGCTCGAGGGCCCGGCCCGGCTCGTCCAGATCGGCAACACCGAGCTCGACATCCCGCGGCTGCAGGTCGTCGGGCCGCTGCGCCCGCAGCTCGAGATGGGCCCGGTCCAGCGCAACGACGACGCCGCCCGGGTCCTGAACCCGGACACCACCGCCGAGGCGACCGCCCAGGCCGTCGACCAGCTGCGGACCGGGTTCGTGAACTGGTACCTGCTCGCCACGCTCGGCGTGGTCGGCACGGCCCTCGCCGCCGCCGCGCTGGTCGGCTGCGCGCGGGTGCTCGGGATCCTGCGCCGGGAGAAGGCGAGCGAGCACGTCACGGTGGCCGACGTCTGGCACCGCTGCTCCGGCACCATCGGCCGGATGTCGCTGCTCGCGGTCACCGTGTCGCTGGTGGCCTGGGGCGTGTGCGGCGCGCTGGCCTACACCGGCACGATGCGTGGGCTCGCGCAGGTGAGCTCGCTGTCCGACCTGGTCGGCAGCGCCCGCGTCACGCCGGCGCCGGTCGGCCCGCCCGTCTTCGGCTACGCGGGCGCGGTGATCGGCGACTCCCGCGCCGCACGCGTCGGCGGGCCGCCCGTGGCCGGGCCCGAGGGCGACGACGTCGCGTGCGAGCGCAGCGCCGACTCCCTCGCCGCCGAGCTGGGCACCATGATCCCCGGCCGCGTCCGCAACCTGGCCTGCCCGAGCGCGACCGTCGCGCAGGGGCTGCGCGGCCCGCAGCAGCGCGGGAACGTCCAGGTCCCGGCCCAGGTCGCGCTGCTCAAGCAGATGCAGGACCTGAAGTTCGTGGTGGTCGCCGTCGGGCCCAACGACGTCGGCTGGTCGGACCTGATCAAGTACTGCTACGGCGTCGAGACCTGCGACGACAACCTCACCCGCGGCGAGTTCGACTACCGGATGGCCGCCTTCGACCGGGACTACGCGGCCCTGCTCGAGGACCTGGCGGCGCTGCCGAGCAAGCCCCGGGTCGTCGTCATGACCTCCTACGACGCCTTCCCCCGCGACACCGACCCGGCCTGCCCGGACGCGCGCGGCCCGTCGTACGCGGTCGGCCTCACCCAGGACAAGATCGACCTGCTGACGGACCGGAACGACCAGCTCAACGCCGTGCTCCGGGCCGGGGCCGAGAAGTACGGGTTCGCCGTGGCCGATCCCGGCCTGACCCTGCTGTGCAGTCCCGGCACCGACGGGCTCGGCCCGGATCTGCAGGGCCTCACCGACCCGTTCGCCTTCCACCCGACGGCCGTCGGGTCGCTGCGGCTCGCCGCGACGGTGGCCCGGGTCGTCGGCCCGCTCGACGACTGACCCCCGGCCGCCGGGCGGCGGGCCTGGGACGATGGCGGCATGGCCACGCCGATCGACCTGTCCCCGGAGGAGCGCGCGCGCCCCGGCGCCGTCACCGACCCGCGCGAGGTGCTGCGCCTCGGCGGGGCGCCGCTGCCGCTGACCGTCCCGGCGCGGCTCTACGTCTGCGGGATCACCCCGTACGACGTCACGCACCTCGGGCACGCGGCCGCCTTCGTCTGGGCCGACACGGCGGCGCGGGTGATCCGGATGACCGGTGTCGAGACGGTGGTGGCCCGCAACGTCACGGACGTCGACGACGTCCTGACCAAGGTCGCGGCCGAGCGCGGCCGGGCCTTCGACGAGTTCGGGCTGACCCAGGAGTACTACGTCGAGCGGGACATGGCCGCCCTGCACGTGCGGCCACCCACGCACTCGCCGCACGCGCGCCACCACGTCGCGCACGTGGTCCGGCTGGCGATCGCGCTGCTCGCGGCCGGGGCCGCCTACGAGCGCGACGGGTTCGTGTACTTCCGCGGCGCGGGCGTCGCCCCGGGACAGGATCGCGACCGGGCCCTGGCGCTGCTGGCCGAGAACGGCGACGACCCGGCCGACCCGAGCCGCGACGACCCGTTCGACGTGCCGGTGTGGCGGCCGTCGGGGGAGGGGGACCCGGCCTGGCCGAGCCCGTGGGGTCCCGGGCGCCCGGGCTGGCACGCCGAGTGCGCGGCGATGGCGCTGGCCACCCTCGGCGGGGTCGTCGACGTCCTGGCCGGCGGGGCCGACCTGTCCTTCCCGCACCATGCCTACCAGGTCGCCATGGCCTCGGCGGCCACCGGCAGTGCGCCGTTCGCCCGCCGCGAGCTGCGGGCCGGCACGGTCGGGATCGACGGCGCCAAGATGGCCAAGTCGGCCGGGAACCTGGTGCTGGTCCACGACCTGCTGCGCGAGGCGCCGGGGCCTGCGGTGCGGCTCATGCTGCTCGACCGGGCGTGGGCGCAGCCGTGGGACTACCGGCCGGACGCGCTCGACGACGCGGCCGCGCTGCTGGAGCGGCTGTACGTCGCGGCGGGCCGGAGGGGTGACTCGCCCGCGGCCGTCGCGGAGGTCCGGGCCGCCCTGCTCGCGGACCTCGACGTCCCCCGGGCGCTGCGGATCGCCGTCGACGCCGGTGGCGACGCCGCACGCCAGGTCCTGCGCACGCTCGCCCTGCAGTAGCCGGGCCCGAGAACCGGGCTCAGCCCACCTCGACGACGGGGTGGTGGTGCACCGGGAAGTCGACCGAGTTCGCGATGAAGCAGGTCTCCGAGGCCTCGTGGTGCAGCGCCGCGGCCTTGTGCCGCATGGCCTCCTCGGCGACCCGCACCCGCGGGTGCAGCACCACCTCCGTGAAGTTGCCCCCGAACGTCGCCGACTCAACCATCGTCCCCTCGGCGGCGTCGGAGTACCCGGTGACCACCACGCCGTGCCGCGCGCACAGCGCCAGGTAGCTGAGCATGTGGCACTGCGCGAGCGCGGCCACGAGCAGCTCCTCCGGGTTCCAGCGCGCCCGGTCGCCGCGGAAGGCAGGGTCGGCGCTCCCGGCCAGCACCGGCTTGCCCTCGGCGACGACGTCGTGGGCGCGCGAGTAGGACCGGTAGTCGGAGGTCCCCGAGCCTTCGTCGCCCGTCCACCGCACGGTGACCGCGTAGCCGTGCGTCCGTGCCATCCGCCACCCCTCCCGTCGGTGCACGGCACGGTAGGCGGCACCGAAGAAGATGTCATCCGATTCAGGTGATGCCCGTCTCCGGCGGCTACGGGACCCTGCACGGCCGCTCGACCTCATCGCAGGAGCCCGTCATGGCCGCACCCGTCGTGCACGACGTCCGCCCGTACCCGATCGCCGACGAGACGTTCCTGATCAGCTGGGGGATCGACGCACCGCCGGTCGGCCACTTCCCGGTCAACTCGCTCGTCATCCGAGGCCGTGAGCCGGTGATCGTCGACACGGGCGCGCCCCTGGTGCGCGCCGAGTGGCTCGACGCGATCTTCACCGTGGTCGAGCCGACGGACGTCCGGTGGATCTTCCTGTCGCACGACGACCGCGACCACGCCGGGAACCTGCTCGCCCTCCTCGCCGCCTGTCCGAACGCGACCCTGCTCACCACCTGGTTCGCGATCGGCCGGATGGCCGAGGAGTGGACGACCCCGATCGAGCGCTGCCGGTTCGTCAACGACCAGGAGCCGGTGGACATCGGCGACCGGGTGCTGGTCTCGGTCCGGCCGCCGGTCTTCGACAACCCGACCACCCGGGGCGCGTACGACCCCACGACCCAGGTGTACTGGTCCGTCGACACGTTCGCGACGAACACCCCGCACCCCGTGCTGGAGTCCGACCAGCTCGGCGACGACGACTTCCGCGACGGGCAACTGCTCGGCGGTCGTCTGGTGGCGCCGTGGCACCGTTACCTCGACCAGGGCAAATGGGACCAGTGTGTGGGGGCCGTGCGAGATCTGGGCGTCGCGGTGGTGGCCGGCTGCCACACGCCGGTCATCCGCGGCCCGCGGGTCGCCGAGGCGTTCGAGCTGACCCGGCGGCTGCCCGCCGTCGACCCGTGGCGCGAGTTCGACCAGCACGACCTGGACGGGTGGATGGCCGAGGCCGGCGCGCTCGCCGAGCCGGGAGCCCCCACCTCCTGAGCAGCAGTCCCGGGAACGCTCTTGACCGGTGCGCGAGATGTCCGGTTGGCTGGGCGTGTGCCGCTCCGCGGCACCCGACCGCCGAGGGGACTGATCGACGTGAGCACTCGCTCCGCAGGGACCGCCTGACCCTCCGCCTCCCGGTACGCGCCCGGCCCCGAGCCGGGCCCGCCGTGATCCCGTTTTCCGGTACCGGCCCAGCCGGTCGCGCCGTCGTGCCCTCGCCGCACTCCGGCTCCTCGTTCGTGCCCGCCGCTGTGCGGCGACCCCGACACACCCGTTCCGAAGGAGACCATGCCCACCGTCGAGCTCAACCACACGATCGTCCTCGCCCGCGACAACCGGGCCTCCGCCACCTTCCTCGCCGACCTGCTCGGCCTCGAGGTCGGCGAGCCGTGGGGACCGTTCGTCCCCCTTCAGCTGAGCAACGGGGTGACGCTGGACTACGTCAGCGTCGACCACGACATCCCGCTGCAGCACCTGGCGTTCCTGGTGCCCGAGGAGGACTTCGACGCGATCCTCGGCCGCATCCGCGCCGCCGGCCTCGAGCACTTCGCCGACCCGCGGATGACGCAGCCCGGGATCAACCACCACCACGGCGGGCGGGGCGTCTACTTCCTCGACCCGGCAGGGCACGGCATGGAGGTGATCACCACGCCGTACGACACATCCGCCTGAGAACGCCGAAGGCCCCCTGTCTCCAGGGGGCCTTCTCGGGGTGGTGGGCGATACTGGGATTGAACCAGTGACCTCTTCCGTGTCAAGGAAGCGCTCTCCCACTGAGCTAATCGCCCGAGGCGGAGGCGGGAATCGAACCCGCGTACAGGGCTTTGCAGGCCCTTGCCTAAGCCACTCGGCCACTCCGCCCGAGGTCCCCCGGATGGTTTCGCGGGGATCGGACCTGGAGGCCCAGGCAGTGAATACGTGGTTTCCTCCGAGCGGACGACGGGACTCGAACCCGCGACCCTCACCTTGGCAAGGTGATGCGCTACCAGCTGCGCTACGTCCGCATGCACTCGGTTTCCCGGTGCTCGCCGGGGCTGCTCGCTCCGACGTGAAGAACATTAGCGCAGGGTCCCCGGGGCCTCCAAACCGGCCCCCCTGTTTCCCTGCGCCAGGCCTCTGACCTGCACGAACGGGCCGCAGGGAGTGCTGCGGCCCGACGGGCGCGGTCGGGGTCAGTCGCGGGCGCCGTCGCTGGAGTTGGGGGCGAGGAGCTGGTCCAGCGCGGCGTCGAAGTCGAGCCACGAGTACTCGGTCGCCGGCGGCACGCACTCGAACGTGCGGTCGAGGAACGCGGCCAGCGTCGCGGCGCACGTGGTGAACACCGCGTGACCGGACGGGGAGGCGAGCTCGACCTCGATCCGGGTGGGCTCGTGCGGGACCGGCTGCACCCGGACGTCGCCGGTACCGGCCGGGCCGAGCAGGCCGTCGGCCAGCAGGTCGCGGGCGAACACCCAGTCCACCGGGCTGCCCTGGCCGGTCCGGAACGACGCCTGGACCGCGTACGGGTCCCGGCTGGAGTACGAGAGCTCGACCCGCACCGGGACCGGCGCCGAGTCCGGCGTGATGAGCTCGAACGTGGCCGGTTCGCGGATGATCGTGGGCTCGTCGCGCATCCTTGGTCCTCTTCCTCGTGCCGCGTGGTCCGTCGTGCGGAAGAACGAGCGGATCGCCAAGATGTGACGGGTCGGGGGACGTTCTCCGAGGACCGGATCGGTCGCTTTCACACGGACGGGTTAGTGCTGTTCCCGTGTCGGGTGTGCCGACCTGCGAGGACGGGTGATCGCCCGGACGGCTGTGATCCACGTTTCAGACCCGATGTCGGCGAACCGGCCGCGGGCCGGCGCCGAACACGAGGTTGTGAGGGACGCACTGGTGGCGGATGTCGCCGACGGAGGGGGACCGTCGCGGGGCCGTCCCCGCGGCCCACGCCGGTCCGCCGGCCGGGCCGGGGCCGACGCGGCGCTCGTCGCCCGGCTGACCGAGGGGGACGACCGGGCCCTCGCCGAGATCTACGACCGCTACGGTCGCCCCGCCTGGTCCCTCGCGCGGCGCATCTGTGCCGACGACGGGCTGGCCGAGGACGTCGTCCAGGAGGTGTTCCTCACGCTGTGGCGTGACCCCGCGCGTTTCGACGCCGGTCGCGGTGCCTTCGCGACCTGGCTGCTCACCCTCGTGCACCACAAGGCCGTCGACGCCGTCCGCCGCGAGGCCACGATCCGGCGCCGCACGGTGCCGGTCGAGGACACCGACGACGCCCCGACCCCCGCCGGGCCGGGCGCGGACCAGGAGGCGCTGGGCGCCGTCGTCGCCGGGCAGGTGCGGGACGCCCTCGGCGGGCTGCCTGCCGAGCAGCGACAGGCCCTGGCGCTCGCCTACTACGGCGGCTACACCCAGCGGGAGGTCGCGACGTTGACCGGCGTCCCGCTCGGGACGGTGAAGTCGCGGATGTTCACCGGGCTGGCGCGGTTGCGGGCGGCCCTGGGCCCCCTGGCCGGCGACGGCCGGCTCGCGGACGGAGGTGCGTGATGACCGGGTCGCACGCGCGGGGCTGTCCCGCGGAGGAGCGCGTCGTCGCGTGGGTGCTGCGGGCCGCCGGACCGGACGAGGAGGCCGAGGTGCGGCGGCACCTGCCGACGTGCGAGTCCTGCCGGGCCCTCGTCCGGGAGACGGAGGAGACCCTCGCGCTGCTCGGCGACGCGGTCGAGCCGAGCGAGCCGCCCCCGCACCTGCGCGACCGCATCCTCGACGCCGCCGCCCAGACGCCGCAGGAGCACCGGGCGCCGCAGGAGCACCGGCTGCCGGAGCCGACCCCCCGGCCCCCGGCCCCGCCCGAGCCGGTGGAGGAGACCGGAGCGCCGCGGCGGCCGGCGACCACCGGCCCGTCCGGCGCTGCCGGGGCCGGGCCGGGCCGCGGCGGGCGCCGGCACGGGGTGCGCGGCCGCGTCGTGGCCGTCGCGGCGGCCGCCCTGGTCGCGGTGGCGGCGATCGCGGGGCTCGGCGTCTACAGCGCCCAGCTGAAGGCGGAGCGCGACGCCGAGGCGGCCCGCGCCCAGGGCGTCGTCGCGATGCTCCGAGAGATGGCCCGGCCCGGCACCACGCACGCCTTCCTCGCGCCCGAGGAGGGTGGCCCCATGGTCGCCGCGGTCCTCTCGCGCGACTCCGAGCAGATGGTGATGCCCGTCGACCTGCCGGCCAACGGCGCCGACCGGGTCTACGTCCTCTGGGGCCTCCCGGCCGAGGGAACCCCGGCCGCGCTCGGCACGTTCGACGTCCGTGGAGGCGCCACCGGCATGCAGTCGGTAGGGTCGTCCGCCGGCGGAGCCGGTTATGCGCAGTTCGCGATCTCGATCGAACCCGGTCGGGTCGCGCCGGCGTCGCCGTCCCAGGTCGTGGCGAGCGGGCGGGCGGAGATCTGAGCAGCACGGAGCAGACCTCGCGAGGCGAGGAGGAGCACGAGCGCGGCCGGTTCGACGGCGTCAAGGACCGGCTGCGGGAGTTCCGCGCGCGCATCGACGAGCGTCCGACGGTCCGCCGCACCTACCGCGTCGCCATCGGGGTGCTCGGCACGCTCGTGCTGGCGGCCGGCATCGTCGCGATCCCGTACCCGGGCCCCGGCTGGGCGATCGTGTTCGTGGGGCTCGCCATCCTCGCCTCCGAGTTCGCCTGGGCGAAGCGGGTCCTGACCTTCGCGAAGGGCAAGTACGACGCCTGGACCGACTGGCTCGGCCGGCAGAACCTGTTCGTCAAGCTCCTCGTCATCGGCGCGACCGGCCTGATCGTCGTCGGGACGCTGTGGCTGCTGAACGCGTTCTGGCTGGTCGCGGGATGGGTGGGGCTGCAGGAGTGGACCTGGTTGCAGAGCCCGATCCTGGGGTGATGTAGGGTTCCACCCGTGACGGCGGGCGATTAGCTCAGGGGGAGAGCGCTTCGTTCACACCGAAGAGGTCACTGGTTCGATCCCAGTATCGCCCACTCGCCGAAGGCCCTGGTCAGGGCTCCGAACAGGAGCCCGAAGCCGGGGCCTTCGTCGTTGTCGAGGCCGTTTGACACACCTTTTGACAACAACGGGTGCGTCACCGCACCCGCGCCGGCGTCATCCGGCATCCGTCGAGCCCTCGATCTCGACCCCACCGAGCGCCGTCTCGATGCGCCCGACGGCGCTCGCCAGCTCGTCGTCGAAGACCTCGCTGTAGATACCGAGAGTGACGGTGATGTGGGAGTGCCCGAGGATCACCATCGCGTCCCGGGCCGGAACCCCAAGGCTCTTCAGCATCGTCGCAGCGGTGCGTCGGAGGTCGTGGAAGGCAATCTTCGGTAGCGCCGTCCCGGCGACGATGCGGTCGAATGAGCGCGACGCGTTGCGAGGTTCGATCGGCCTTCCGGTCCGGGTGGTGAAGACGTAGCCGGAGTCCTCCCACTCGGGGCCTGCGGCGAACCTCTGCTCCAGCTGTCGCTTCCGCTGCGCCTGCAGGGCTTTGCGGGTCGTCGGGACCAACGGCAGCATGCGCTCACCAGCCGCCGTCTTCACACGACCTCGGACAAGACGCCCTCCCACACGGACGAGGCTGGCCCGGACAATGATCTTCCCACGGTCGAAGTCGACGTCCTCCCAGCAGAGCGCGGCTATCTCACCGCGCCGCATCCCGTAGACCACGGCCAGCACGAAGAACGTATGGAGAGCGTCCTGCACCGAGACGGCGAGGAACTGCCGCGCCTGCGCCGCGGTCCAGGCCGTCCGCCGTCGCCGGTCCGGCGTGGGCAGAGTCGTCAACAGGGCGACGTTCCGCCCTACGAGCTCCTCGCGCATCGCGCGCCCGAGCGCCGAGCTGAGAACCTCACGGATCATGCGAAGCGTCTGCGTGGAGCGCCCGTTCTCCTGCTGCCGGTTGAGGAACATCTGGACAGCGCTGACGGTCAGCTTCTCGAGCCGGTGCTTCCCGAGCCCCGGACGCAGGTACTGAACAACCACTGAGCGGTACCGCGATGCCGTCGTCGGCCGCAGCTTCGGATCCACCACCTCCCGGAGCCAGTAGTCGAGGAACTCGGCGACCGTGGGGGAGCGGGTGGGCATGACCGATCCCGAGTTGACCTTCTGCGCGACCTCGGTCAGCTTGCCCGCAACCTCCGCCCGCGTCCTGCCATAGATCCACTTCCGGCCACGCGTCCCGTCCGGCTGATCCACCCACAGGGCCGCGGCGAACCGGCCGTCCGCCCTCTTCGTGATCGTGCCCTCACCGTTGCCCCGGCGGGTGCGCGTTCGCGCCGTGCGCTTCGGCGCGGTCACCGGGCCTCCTCACCGAGGAGGTTGTCGAGGTAGGCCTCCAGGTCGCGTGCTCGGACACGGTGGGAACGCCCGATGTGAACGCTCGGCAGTTCACCGGCCCAGATGAGCTGGTAGACGGACCAGCGAGACAGCTGGAGTCGTTCGGCGACCTGGGTGAGGGTCAGAAGGTCGGGTCCGGACATGGCGCGATCTCCTCTGCGACGGCGGGAAGTCGGCCGTGGGATCGCTGACGTGCGCCGAGCGACGCGGACCGACGCCCAGCAGAGTCGATGTCTATCGCGCAGAGCATGTGCAGGTTTGTGCAGCGTCGCCGGTGACCCGGACGCGCTGTGTCTCATCGCAATGGTCACTTGCTCGATCATCAGCATGGCGGGAGCCCCGACAACCACTGCTCGGCGATCTGTGGACAACTCCCGGACGGAAGCGCCGGCTGGAAGCCCTCGACGACAGTGCGCCGCTCAGGGCCGCGGCGGGCCGAGAAGTGCTAGCGGACCCGCCTGCGGCGGGGCGGTGGGCCTGCCGGCCCTGGAGCTTGAGCACGCCTCCCTCAACGTCAAGGGCGCTCCGCTTCGCTGCGCGTCGCCTGCGGCGACAGCCCTTCGGGCTGCCCTGGACGTCGAGCCTCCGAGGCCGCGCGACCGCCGCTTCGCGGTGGCGGGGCAGACGCCCGCCACCCAGGACGGGCCGACAGACCCACCGCCTGTTCCTGCGCGACCAGCGACGGGAGGTCACCACCGATGGGCGCTGTCGACCTCCCTCTCGCTCCCGCGCTGCTGACCCTGCGCGGCTTCGTCATCACGGTTCTGCGTGCCCAAGGCGCGCTGCGCGTCGCCGGGGAGTTCCTGCCCGGGATCGGCGTGGTCTCGATCGCGGAGTTCCAGGCCGCGATGCGTGCGGCGCGGACGGCGTGCCTGGCGAGTGACCGCAGTACCGCTGTCAGCGCGATCTCCGAGGTGCTCACGCCCGGGTGGCGGTCCTTCCGCACGCCCGAGGCCCGCGCCCAGGCCATCGCCGACGCCCGGTCGCTCCTCGCGTTCGTCGAGACTCACGCCGAGCGGACTGCAGGTCCGCGATGAACGACCGGGAGGAGGCCGACGCCCGGACGGTGGCGGCGCGGCTGGCGGAGATCGCCGATCTGGTCGAGCGGGGGGCGCTGCGCGAGGCCCGCCGCCGCACCGCGCGGATCCTCGCCGACACCGACGAGCCGACCCAGCTCCTGCTCGCGCAGTGCCTCCAGGCGCTGGAGCGGCACCCGAGCGTGCGCGTGTCACAGCTGCGCCACCTGTGGCGGATCAGCGACGACGACGGCCGCGCCATCGTCGAGGCCTGCGCACCCCGACACGACCAGCTCCCCACTCGTCCGAACCACCGGGATGATGCCGAGCTCCGGGACAAGGTCCGACAAGCCCCACGCGATCTCCCCACCCGCTGGACCACCCCGACCGCGCGGCGGAACCGTCGACCGGGGGACGCGGACACGGCGGCGGGCCGGTACTTCGCCGACCGGGTCGAGCCGGAGCAGGACCGCGACGACCGCGACGATCCGATGCCGTTGGACTACGACCGCTCCGCCCTGCCGCCGCTGCGCGGCCTGCCCTGCGTGGTCTGCCGCACCGAGCGCTCCTCCCGCGACCAGCACCGCCGCACCGACGACGGTCTCTGCGAGGACTGCCGCGACAGCGGCCGCCCCGGCATCTCCCCGCCGCCTGCTCCCGCGACCCGCGAGTCGTGGGTCATCGCCCGCTGCCGCTATGTCGCGGACACGTCGGCGACGCCGGCGGAGTGCCGCGCGCGGCTGCGCGCGGACTGGCGCCACCTCGCCCGCCACGACCGGGCGACCATGACCGCATGGGTGGCAGCCCAGACCACCTGAACCGATCACTGCGCCGGCCCACGCGTCCTCGTGCACCCCAGGAGAGTCGGCGGAGCAAGATACGTCGACGGTGTCCTTCGGACGACCGTCGACGGCGAGGGTGTCGTGAACCAGGGGGTTCCCGACGTCGGCTGCGCCGGGCTCAGAGCCACACGGCGGAGTTATCCACAGATCGCCGAATGTGTCTTCCGTCGTCGGTGGACGGGTTGTTGTCCTGGTGGTGGGGCCGGGCGCGACCCGGCCTCGTGACGATTCGGTTGTTCGAGACGGCCCCGGCCGGGTGCAGGAACACCTGGCCGGGACCTGACCGCCCCTGCAGTGACAGGAGACGGCTGTGGCTCACCCTTCCATGCCCTCATCCGGCGACGATGAATCTGCGCGAGTTCGTCGCGGTCGTCGTCGACGCTCGCGGCGTCGCCGCGGCGTGCACTGGCTCCCTCGTCGTCCGCGGCATCGATGGGTCCGACCGCCAATAGCGGTGGTCTTCCTGCTCGTCGCGGCGGTGGTCGCTGTCGTGGCGGTCGTCCTCGTGCTCCACTGCTGAGCACGATTTCCGCACACCTCGTGCCGATGCTGGCGGAGGTGATCTCTCGTCGTCGGCGCAGCCCGGACCCCGCTCGGCGGACGGCTGCGTTGCGGGTGCGGTTCACCGACGCTGAGCGCGACCTCATCCGCGCGGCCGCGGCTGCGGCGGGGGTCACGGCGGCGACGTGGATCGGGGAGCTGGTGACGGCGACCCTGCGCGGCGAGCTCGACGAGCCGACGGCCGAGCTGCGGGAGCTGCTCACCGCGCGCGCCGCGGTCGTCGAGTTGGCGGGCCGGATGCCGGGTGGCGAGCTGGTAGCGCTGCCGGAGGCGGTGGCCGCGTGCCGCCGGATCGACGAGGCCGCCGCGGCGGTGATGGACGGACTGCGGCGGCCTCGGTGATCACGAAGGTGGTGCACGGCTGGCGCCCGGCGGGTCTACTGGCCTATCTGTTGGGGCCGGGGATCGCGGAGGTGCATCGCAACCCCCGGGTGATCGCCTCGTGGGACGGTCTGGATGCGGGGTGGCAGCCGGCGTCGACCGGGCCGGGGGAGTGGGACCTCGAGCTCGGCCCTCTGGCCGATGCGCTCCATCAGCCTGTCGTGGCCGCTGGGCTGCCGCTGCGTCCACCCCCGGAGGGTGGGCGCGGCTATGTCTGGCACTGCTCGGTGCGGCTCGCCGCCGCCGACGCGCGCCTGCCCGACGCACAGTGGGCGGAGATCGCGCGCGAGCTGCTGCGCGACGCGGGGATCATCGACCCCACCGACGGGTTCGGGCCGCGCTGGGTGGCGGTCCGGCACGCCGAGGACCACATCCACATCGCCGCCGTACTCGTGCGACAGGACAACGGCGCGCGGATCTGGCCGCGCAACGACTTCGCCCGGCTACGCGACAGCGCCCGACGTATCGAGGCGCGGCTGGGGCTGACCCCGACCGGCCCGGCCGCGGGCGGTGGCGCGTCAGCGCCGACCCGTGGGGAGCTGGCCAAAGCGGCGCGCGAGGAGCGGCTGCCCGTCCGGGCGGCGCTGCGTGCTGCGGTCCGGCGGGCGGCCCTTGGGGCCGATGACGTGGCGTCGTTCGTCGAGCGCCTCGAGACGGCGGGCCTGGAGGTGAAGCTGCGCCGCGGCCCGTCGGGCGACGTGCTCGGCTACTCGGTCGGCCAGCCCGCGGATCTGCTCGCCTCCGGCGACGTCGTGTTTTACAGCGGCAGCAAGCTCGCCCCCGACCTGTCCCTGCCGCGGCTGCAACGCAGGTGGGCCTCCACCGCAGGTCTGCAGAGCAGCCGGTCCTCCGGCACCCGAGTCCTGACGCGGGCGACCCGCCTCGTCGTCGTGGGACACCAGGTCGACGCGATCCAGCACGGCGCCGCGGACCTCGTCACCGCACTGGCGAGCACGGCCCCGGCCGCGGACCGACAGCAGTGGCACCAGGCGGCGGACCTCGCGCACCAACTCGCGCCGCGCACCGGCGGGCCGTCGACGGCAGGCACTGAGCTGCGTGTGTTGGCGCGGAGCCTGATGCGGCACCGCGGGTTCGCGTCGTGGGACGAGGTCGGCGCAGCGGCGTTCGCGGCCGCCATGGCACACCTGTTCGTCGAGCTCGCCGAGCTCCAGCAGCGCCGCGCGCAGACCCGTGCCGAGCTCGCGCACCGCGCCCGGCTCGCCGCCGACCTCGCCGAGCGGATCGCCGCGCTGCCGATCCCGCAGGCCAGGCGGGCGGCGAACGTGCAGCACGAGGCTGCACGAACTCGTGCACGCGCCCGATGACGATCACCGACGAGGGTCGAGCGGAGGTGAGGGGTGCGATGTCGGTCGGCGCCGAAGGGCGATGAGTACGCGGCCCACGCAGGCCGTCATCGCCGTGCTGCGGATGTCCGGGGTCCAGGACGTCCAGATCGACTCCAGCCACCCACACACCGACGATGCCGCCGTCGTCGTCCGGGTGGGCAAGTCGCTTCTCTACCTGCACGAGCTGCGCACCGCGGAGCACCTGGCCGAGCCCTGGACCGAGGCGGCGAAGCTCATCAAGTCGCTCCCGATGTTCTCGGCCCGAGACGCGGTCAAGCCCATCGAGGGCATGCCCGACCCCGCCGTGATCACCCACGCGTCAGGGAAGCCGATCTGCCAGGTCAACGCGGTCAACGACCGCGGCGGCCAGCCCTTCCTGCGCGTACAGCTGGGTCGCCTCATCTACGAGGTCCGCGACCAGCACGCACTCGTCAGCTGCATGGAGACCTTTCGCGACGCGCGAACCATGGCCAGGCTGGTGTTCAAGCCGAAACGCGCAACGGCGAGAAACACCGAGCCCGTCCGAGCCGCCACCGAGGCACTCGGCCCGCCGACCGACGCCGCTCCGAAACGCGCCACGTCACCACGAACGAGACCGAGGACCACCCAGCCCGACGCACGACAGCCGCACCGCGACCGAAGGCAGACACCATGACCGGACCGGACTACCCGCTGCTCGCCATCCCAGGCCACGATCTGTTCCAGCTGGCCCACGTCGCCGCCTTCATCGCCGACCGCCTCCACCGCCAGGAGGGGGCGGTCGACGCGCACGACCGCGACGGGCGCCGCCGGGCCGCGCGAGACGTCCACGCGGGCCGTGCGGCGTTCGCGAAGCTCATCGGCAACCCGGACGCCAGGAGCGGCGCGGTGCCGCGGCCTCTCGACCGGGCGACCTACGAGCAGGCCGAGGGCCTTGCCGCGCGTGGCGAGAGCCGGACCGCCGTGGTGGTCTCGCTCGCGCCACTCGGCCGGACGACCTGGGCGGTCGTCGGGCAGGCCCCAGGGGTCGGGCAGCTCGGAGCCGAGGTCCCCAGCCGCGACGTGGCCGAGGCCGTCGCCCAGCAGATCCGCAGCGGCCCGAGGCAGGACCTCCTGCCGTGGCTGGTGTCGAAGGAGCCACTCGGGCTGGGAATGGACCGATGGGGCACGGCCGACGAGGACGCCGCGGTGCAGTCGCTCGACACGTCGGTCCCGCGGGAGGCCGCGGTCGCCGTCGCCCTCGGTGCCTCGCCATCGCCGACAGCGACTGCAGCCGCCTCCGCCGCCACCCGAGCGGCCGCGCCGCCGCAGGAGGCCGACGCCGTACCCGTTCAGACCGACCTGCCAGTCCGCTCCGCCTCGGTCATGACGCCAACGAACACAGCGCCGCGTATCCAGCGGTAGCCGACGAGCCGCGAACGGGTGGACGTGCCGCACCTCTCCGCATCGTGGCCTCGTGCTCGGCGTTGCAGTCGATATGAGCGACTCCGAGGAGAGCCCGACCGTGCGGAGCCGCTTGGCGGTCTTCCTTTCGGACGAGCGCGTTGCAGGACACCTCGAGCGCAAGGTCATCATGCTCGACGGTGAGGTCGTCACCGACCTGGACCAGCCCGCGCCGATGCATCATCGGCTGATCTTCGGCGGCTCGTGACGTGTCGGCCACGGGCTAGCGTTCGAACATACGTTCGCCTACGGTTGTCCGGTGTCGGAGCTCGAGGAACTGCTGCTCTCCACCGCTCCGGGGATCTATGTGCGGCCTCAGGTGTCGGTGTGGGTCAAGCTGGCAGGGGTGCTGAACGAGGGGCGCCGCGGAGTTCCCGTGCATGAGCCCAGCGGTGGCCTGCAGGTCGGTCAGGAGGTGCCGGGCAAGCTGTTGGCCTGGGTGCGGACGGACTGGAAGGGCTGGGTCGCGATCGTCGATGTGGCGCTCCGCTTCGAAGGCGGCCAACAGGCCTGGTGCCGGATGCTCGTCCCGGGGTCCGCTCTCACCAAGGACTCGTTGATGTACCGGCGCAAGCTGGAGGGCAAGACTTCGAACCGGCCGACTTTGCGCCAGCGCTGACAGGTTGTAGATGCCACGGATGCGGCAATTCTCCGGGCTCGACTGCAACGATTGTTTCCGCTTGGTCGGATGGGTATAAGAGTTCGAGCCGATTCGAGACCTTCTTCGATGCTGTTCCAGAGTCTCCAGGCGCTGTCCGCGCGCGTCAGGGTAGCCCTGTTGGCGCTCGTGCCAGCTCTAACGAACTCTCGTGGCGTGGAATACGGGGACGAGCCGGTTGAGGAACGCAGGCGAAGCGCAAGAACATCATCGACGCGTTGGCCGCCGTGCGGAACAAGTGCGGGTCGGACCACCGTCTCGGGGACCTGCGAGAACTGCGCCCGGCAGGTTGGCTGCGTCAGCGGGAACCCCTTCAAGCTGCTCGGCGGATCACTCTTCACTCCGTGAGCGTCGCCGGCATCGTCGTGCGGGACGACAGCCGCATCCTCGTGATCCAGCGTCGGGACAACCAACAGCCCCCCGGCGGCGTGCTGGAGCTGGAGCAGACTTTCGAGGCCGGCGTCCGCCACGCGGTCTTGGAGGAAACCGGCGTCGAGGTCGAGGTCGAGCGGCTTTCCCGGGGTTTACAAGAACCCTCCCCGCAGCATCGTCGCAATGGTCTTCCGCTGCCACCCCCAAAGCGCCGCCGTCGCGAGCACCGACGAGGCCCGCGCCATCGGCTGGCTGACCGTCGACGAGATCACCGAGCAGATGGATCCGGGCCTACTCGGTGCGCGTCACCGATGTCCTTCTCCCGGAGGGCGTGGTCACTCGCGCCCACGACGGCACCAACCTCGTCCGCACTTGAGCCTGGCCCGCCTGTGGTTTCAGCGTTCGGCGACCAGGGCGCCACTCTGGACCCGGTACCGCTCAGGAGGTCGGCCTCCCTCACGGCGCACCCAAGGGCTACCAGAAGCACCGGCGGGGGCCTCGGTCGTTTGTCCACCCGGCGCTCCACCGAAGCCCTTGCCGGCTCTCCTGGTCGGATTGCACGTAAGCCGCGAGGGAGGCCTCAGAGCCGCTCGAATGGAACTTGATCCCGTAAGAGAATCGTCTCGACGTTACCCGCAAGACTCTCGTCAACGACCAGAATTGCTAACCGTCTAGCCCTCGATGCGCCCACGTAAAGCACTCGACGGGCCTCGCTAGCGCGGCCGTCGGACCAGCATGCCACCCCGTCTCCGAGTCTGCCCACGGCCCACTCAGGAGGGGCGGGAATTGCAAGTGCTATTGCCTCGGCTTCAAGACCCTTATAGCCGTGAACCGTAGACCAATTGAGATTCTCGGATATGGGAACGTCACCTTGAGGCCAATCCATCGGAACGGGAAGCAGGTCTGGACTGACCCAGTCCCAGCCTGCCAAGCCAGCGGCCCCAAGAATCGATTCCCGGTATTCTTCGGCGGTGCCTGTGAAAGGGTCGGCGGCATAGACAACGCGGAGCATCCCGGAGCGGAACTCTCGCGCAGTAAGATCAACGCGCTCGAAAAACTCATTGTCGGCGACGTATCGCAGGTCAGTGCTCGAATGCAACTCGCGTATCCGTGATGTAAGGCTCGCCGCTGCGCGTGCGTATTCCCGCGTCGCTCCCTTGGATACATCTCGGAGAGTGGCGGCGGCTACTGCAATTCGTACCAGTCGCGCTCGACTCTTGATCGGTATCCGTATGTCACCCGCTAATTCCCGAGCCTTCTCGGTGGCGTGACTGAGGCAGAGCAACTCAGCGGGGTCGATGCCGTGCTTCACACAAGCGTTCCTTAAAGTCTCGACGTGCCCGTTGAACGAGCTGACAGACATGAGCAGCACAGGCGTCTTAAGATCTTTGTTCTGTCCGACTGGTTGGTCCGTGTCCGGGCCGTGTCGCAGGCTATCGACAAGCGAGCAGATTGCAGGGCTACTACGGAAATTTCCAGATAGCCGGCGCCCTGCGGCGACCTTGGCTGTTAATTCTTGTGTCTCCAACAGCGCCGAGCCGCGAAAATTGTAGATTGCTTGATCGAGGTCTCCGACCATCACCACTCGAACGCCAGCAGATACAAGAAACTCAAAAAGCTCGACGTCACTCGGGCTGCAGTCTTGGATCTCATCCACAATGACTTCTGAGAACCTTGCGCGCAAGAGCTCACCGATCCTCGGTCCGAGCTCCTGGTCTGCTAGGTAGGCGTTCATAAGAAGCCTGGAATAAGAACAGTCGAGGACTCCCCTCGAAAGGTGCTGCCGTATCAAATCAGCGGCTTGTGTATTCGCCTCTTCGATGACTCTAGGAAGCAACCATTTGTAAGGGTCTCGGTCGGGCCACGCCACCTTCTTTGAATCAAAAGATGCGGAACCGTCAACCGAGATGGTGAACCATTGGAGCTCAAATCTTAACCCGGTCGATATAGTGAAGCTGGAATGATAGCTGTCCTCCCAGGAGTCTTTGAATACTGGCGGACGACCGGTCCGATTCGAGTAAATCGGCCCCGTGATGTACCGGTTAATGAACCCATCGATTGTGCCAATATAGTTGGGAGGTTTCAGAAGGTCCTGGTTTACCGAGCAGCGTCCCCGCGCCTCGTCGACTGCGGCGTTTGTGAATGAGACCAGGGCGACACCGCGCCGAGGGTCATCGACCGGGCGACGTACGAAGCGTTCCACGATGGACTGTGTTTTGCCTGCACCCGGGCACGCTTCGACAAATACACCTTCTTGGAAGTTTATGAGGACCTGCTGATCGGCCGTAAACGAATCTTGTCGAGTCATTCTCACGGGTTCGCCGCGATTCGAATTGCTTTTGCCAGGTAGTCCGGGCATTCGAATTGGTGAGATGTCGTGCGAAGCTGGTGGGCAACGTCATGCGCAAACTGCCCCTTGATCAGAAACTTCTTATTCTTGCCAAGCTTTCGGTACATGGCTTCAGCCGGGCTCGAAGATTCGATGAGGGATTCCCATGTCTTAGCTGATCGCGGCTTCTGTGCGATAAACGCTGCACGAAGAACCGCTGAGTTGGAGGCAGTTGGTTCCATCAGATCCGCTTCAAGCGTATACCTCGCCTCTACGACCTCCGCAACATCAGAGGCTTCGAGAGTTTCGATAAGGGATCGCAGATCCGAAGCGCGATTATAGATGACGGACTCGGTATTGTCGTTACTCTCGTCTCCGCTTCCCTCGTGCTGATCGTTCTCGCCGGGGTCCCTATCAGAATCGTCTTCGGCTCCATCTCCTGAAGAGTCTTCTTCGACTGGACCAGTTTCTTGCTGAGGCTTGGGGCTTGGGAGTTTAGGGTCACCGTCAGTCACCACGACCAGTTGATCGACCAGGCGCAAACCGTCGATCTTCTGTAGAAGAAGTGTGATGTATGGCGAGAAGTCAACACTGCCGACGTTCACGACCGAACAACCGCGTACTGCACGGCGGCTTGCACGGGCTTCCTGGCTGTCGCCGTGGAAGATGCATCGGTCTGCCAGGGCTGGAAGGAGAACAGCCTCAGCAATACCCTCCAGGAGGATGACTCTCCTCGCGAATAGCAGCTCAGAGCGCGTGACGTCGAGGTACTGGTTGATCTTGCGCAGATCGCCTGGAGTCATCGTAAGCTCACTGAGCGCAAGAGCCCTTGTGCGTGCCGCGCGAATAACAGGCTCTCTTGGCGCAGTGGCCTCGCTCTCGACATGGGCGGGGTCAGGTTGCGCCTCTGGCGACTCCTCACTTCCAATGCCCTCGTCGGACGAATGAATTTGCGACCGCAGTACGACGACGTTCTGCACGCCCACCGCACTGGCTAGGTTCGGGGAGTGGGTGGTAGCAATGATCTGGATCCGGCCGGCCCTCTGAGCAGTATCGTCCTTGATTGACTGTTCGGCTTGTTCCTGAAGATAGTCGAGCATAACTGCCTGAAGCTGCGGGTGGAGGTGCGCCTCAGGTTCTTCGACAAGAAAAAGAGTCAATTCCGAGTCCTGCGCATTGCGGAGTTCGAGGATTAGTGTCGCCATGTACAGCAGGTTTGAGTATCCGAGCCCGGACTCGGCTATGTCGGCGAGATCAACTTCATGTTCGGCCATCTTCAGTCGAAGACTGCGTGCCAGTCTATGAAGCTTATAGTCAGCGAACCCAAGTCCGACTTTGTGGTGGCGCACTGCTGACGTTAGGTCATCAAGATGCTCTTGAAGCTTTTCCTGCGTGTTGGCAATTACTCCGTGCTTCTCCAGATCGCGAAGGCTAGAGTTTGCTTCACCTACGAATTTCTCCTGCTCGGTTTCGCTTGTAAGATAGCGGATGATCTGAGAGAGTCTTTGCCCCGATGCAGAGTCGAGTTCGCGCTTGGCGTCTCGGAGTGGTTCTAGATAGACATGATTAATTTCGTTGCGTTTCTCTGGTTCAACGTCTGGTCCATGCGCTGCACCCGCGAACACCTCGACGCGACCGCGGCGCTTTCCGGATTTGTCAGGTGTAAACCTTGTTAAGAATGAGACAGTGTCGTCGCCTAGGTTAAGAGCCGGAATGTACTGACCTTTTTGGAGAACGGTAGGTGAGCTATAAGTATTCTCGAGCTCAATCGAGCCGGCGGGGCTTAGTCGATGTATGTCATCCTGCTCAAAATAGCGACTGCGGCGCCCGCTCAATGGTTTAGTGGATAGCCGGATCGCATCAATTACGTTTGACTTTCCTGCATTGTTTTCTCCGACAATAAGCGTCAAGGCGGGTCGAAGTCGGACCCGCGTGTCGAAGCAGGAGCGGAAGTTTGTTATGTCAAGCTGGCTAAGGTACATGCCGCCTGTTACGGGAGACGTACTGGTCAAGGTGTGGTACTCCGAGTCGTGACGTATGGATCTCGTTACTCCTCCTTCGTCGCTCGGGGCAACTGCGTCGTTACGTTGCGTTGGAGGCCGCCGAGCACCTTCGCAGGTCAGCGGTCAGAAGGCCAAGCGCGGCCGCTAGCTGAGAGGCGAATGCAGGCCCGTCGTTCACGCATAGAAACCTGCGCCCATGGGCGAACAGCTTCTTACGCACTTGTGACTGACGGTAGTATATGTGCCCGTCGACCGCTCAACCCGTTGTGCCATGACTTTCCCCGTGAGTCGCTTGGGCCGATACCAGCGACGTGCGATACGGCCTTCGGCTAGGCCAATTTCTGAACTGACGTGGCGGACTGCCATGTCCCGCAGCATAGATCGGTAGCCCCAGAACCGTCCAACGCCTCGCTCGACGATATCGGCTTCACGTGATTGCGGAATGGGTACTTATCTAGGTCGGAATTATATTGCTTGCCGCAGGACTTGCATGCGAGATCAGGCCTTAGGTGCTCGGGTAGCGACTCGTGTCGGTACTCCTGCCCGCATCGGCGGTGCCGTACTTGGCGAAGTAGGCCGCCATTCGGCGCGGGTCGGTCAGCGTAAGACCCCCCGTGTAGTCGACTCCCGTACCGGCAAGCAGGTGTTCCCGGCGCTTCTCAGGGTTGGGTGAGCGACAATTGCCTCCGGCAGGCCGGCTGCAAGAGTGAGTAGCACCGATGATTGACCGCCTCGCATCCGGGCCGCCGTTGGGCGAGCCGGTACAGATGTGGTGTAGGAATGGGGGCATCGAACCGTGCCCCACAGCCAGGTGCATGGACGCTGAGCTCAGGCTGGCCCCGTCCGGTTCGCTATCGCCGAGGCGAAGAGGGCTGCACCGACCAGCGCAGGTCCATACGGGAACGTGGCAGTCGGGCTGGCTGTGAGGCCGCGCCAGATCGCGAGCACGGCGATGCACACCGCTGCGTAGGCCGCGGCGGCCAGGGTGGTGGAGAGGCCCAAAAGACCGGTCCAGCAGGCGAGGATCGGCAGAAGCTTGGCGTCGCCCCAGCCCCATCCTCTCGGGATGACGATCTGCAGGGCAGTAGACAGCGCGAGCGCGCCGAGGACGACGGGAGCGAGCGCGTGGGTGTCGACACCGAGGACCGATTGCGCCAGGACGATCGTGGGGATGGTGACGGCGGCTAGTGAGCAGATGAGCGGGTCGGGGAGGCGGAGCTCGCGGGCGTCGACGAGCGCTGCGGCCATGCCCAGCGTGGCGAGGGGGACGAGGAGTAGCGCTGCGGCTAAGCCACGTTCGGCGAGGCAGGTGCTGAAGATGATCGTGAGAAGGGCGGCGGTCGCGGCGAACTCAAGTCCGGACCACGTGACAGGGCCCCGGGTGAAGCGATTCGCCAGCACCGTGGCGGTGGGGGCACAGAGTCCGGTCCCGAGGACGGCTCCGAGGAAGGGGTAGATCATCGGCGGCCGTCGATGCCGTTCGGGAAGAGCTGGTGGAAGACCGCGAAGCTCTCGGACGGGAGGTCCTCGCCGACCTCGAAGCCGCGCTCGGAGAGCAGCAGGTCTGCGTGCTCGCGCATCTCGGCGAGGTTGCCCTCGGCGTGGGCGATGCGCATGAGGTCGAGCAGCGGGCGGTCGTGGGTGAGCTCGGGATCGGCGAGGCGGGAGGCCTCGGCGGCCCAGCGCGCGGTGCCCAGGTCTCCGTGCTCCAGGGTGAGGTCGACGAGTTCGTGGGCGGTGTCGACCACCCAGCCCGGGATGATCGAGTCGAGGTGCTGGTCGGGGTTGCGAAGCCATCCGTATCCGTGTTCACGGTCGGACCGCAGGATCGGGCCGCGCACGAGCTGGAGCGCGGCGCTGTAGTCGGCCACGGCGTCGTCGACCCGGCCGGCCTTGGCGAGGGCGTTGGCACGTTTGCGTAGCCGCCGGAAGAGATCCCAGTCGAGGAGGAAGCGGGTCAGGCGGTACTGGGTCGCGACGCCGGGGGTACCGGTGGGGAGGTAGAAGTCGTTGGGATCGTCGGGTGCGTGTCCGGCCCACGCCCGCACGTCGACGAGTGCGCGCCGTACTGTCGACTCCTTCGCCTGTCGGGTCGCCGGCCAGAGGTCGGTGGCGAGCTTGTCGACGCTGACCCCGCGCGGGTGGAGCGCTAGGTAGACAGCGATCTCGAGGAACCAGGGTTGCCTGCTGACGGGTGTGGTGCCGGGAGCGCGCAGGACCGGCGGACCCAGGATGCCGACGAGCGGGTTGGGCGGGGTCTCTGAGGAGTGCCAGCGGGCGAGGTCATCGTCGAGCTCGGGGTCGTCTCGCTGCACTCGGAGCAGTGCTCGCTCGGCGGCGGGGTCGACAGTCTGGAGGACTGGTTCGGGCGCCGGGTCCGGTGCTGGTGCGGGGTCGGGAACGGCGTCGAACAGGACCGTCTGTTGCCAGGGGTTGGAGGTCGTCACGTCGGTGGGTGTCCAGGCGCCGTCGGCGGCCATGTCGGTCGCCCATCGGTGCTCGTCGGCTGCCGGAGGGACTGGTTTGTCCGGCCGGTAGGTAGTGCCGATCACGTCGAGGAGGTTGGCCGCGAACGTGGCGCTCATCTGCTCTGCGTGGATCCCGCTCTCCAGCGAGCCCTGGTCATCCAGAGGTAGTCGAAAGCCGGGCAGGCCCGCGGTGCCGTTGGCGACGAGGACGACGACCGAGCGCCGCGGGCCGGTGTGGATGTCGGTGAGCAGCTCGTCGAGGCCGTCCGGCGAAGTAGGGTCGGCGACCGCGACGACGGTGACGACCCAGGCATCGCCCCACGGGTCTCGTCGGCGCCGCGCGAGCACCTGGTCATGGGAACCGAGGCCGCGGGTGACGAGCTCCAGCTTCCGGCTGCCCGTTTCGATCGCGCCTGCTATGTCGGCGATGTGTCGCACTCGGCTGGACGGAAGGCGGGCCAGGTCCGGCTCAAGGCCGCTCACGACGACCTCGACGGCGTCCGCCCACCGGCTCGTGCCGAGCTCCACCACGATGCTGCGCAGCAGGTCTCTGGCACGGTCGGGGTGTCCATCGAGAAGGACGACCCCGTGGTGTTCGAGGTCGACGAGGTGGGTGCTCCCGCCGGCGAGTCCGAGCGTCACGACGGCCGGGTAGGGGTTGATCGGGTCCTCGCCGAGGGCGAGCCCGGACTCGGCCGGCATGAGCCAACTGCGGCCCGATTCTCCGACCAGGAAAGGCCGGGGCAGCTGAGTGTCGTCGGCGAACCGGAGCTCCACGCCGTCGGTGCTGAGCACGGCCGTCTGGAGATCGGGCGGGTCGAGGTCGTTCGGAATGCAGGACAAGGCCAGAGTGACGAGGTCCCCGTCCGAGGGTCGGGCCACCGCCGCGGCAGCGACCTCGTGTCGACCCTGTTCGGGGCCGGGTACGGCGATCTGACGTCGATAGCCGCGTGCCCTCTGCTGGCGCCGCCGCAGGAGGGCGAGGGCTGTCAGGACACCGGCCGTAGCCAGGCCGGCGCCACCCCACTGCACGATCGCGCTGGTCGGGGAGTCGGCCGGGGGAGCGGTGTCCGAGGGAGCTGCTGTTATCGGCGCGGGCACTGTCGTCGTGGGAGCGACCGTTGTCGTGGGTGCTGGGTCTGACGTGGGTGCTGGGGTCGTCGGCGGTGCGCTCGTCGTCGGTGGGGCAACCGGAGTCTGTGGCGGCTGACGATCGGGAGCCGGCTGACCGTTCGGGGGCGAAGCGGTCGGGATGCGCAGGAGCCAGCCCGGACGGACGATGTTCGGGTCGCGCAGTGTGCCCCCGTCGGGCTGTGGCCGGCCGACGTTCGCGTCGAAGAGCTCGGGGAAGCGGGCTGGATCGTGCAGGGTCCGTCCCGCGATGGCGGCGAGGCTGTCGCCGGGGCGGACGGTCACGGCGGCGGGCACTTCGGCGGGCGGGAGGACGAGGACCCAGCCCGTGCGGAGCAGCGCCCCGCTGGTCAACCGTCCGCCGCCGGGTTGTTCACGTCCGGAGTTAAGATCGAAGATCTCCCGCCACCGCAGCGGATCGCCGAGCTCGCGGGAGGCGATGTCCCACAACGTGTCTCGGTCCCGGACCGTGTACTGGGGGCCGGGCGAGCTCGGCGTCTCGGGACCGGCCCGGGCAGGGCCAGCGGTGGAGATCGAACCTGCGTCCGCGAGTGCCGGCGCGGCCACCGCCTGCGAAGCGAACGCGGCCATCAACCACATGATCAGGACGCCGGTGAGGGCCCGGCCGGCGCGACGTCGGGTGATCGTGGGCCTTGCTCCATGACGAACTGCGACAACGAGTTCGGTGATCGTCGAGACGACCAGATACAGCCAACCCACCCAGCCCGCGATCACCAGCGTGCCGAGGAGGAGGCGTCCGTCCTGGAAGCCGTAAAGGGCCGCGGTGGCTTCGGCCGGCGTCGGAAGGTGGTCGGGAAGGTACGGCGCGCCCAGCGCCACGAGAGCCAGGGGCAGCCCGGCCAGGAGCCCCAGGAGCACGACGGCGGCGACGACGCCTCGGCACAGCCGGGCGATCATCCGGCACCTCCGCTGGCGACGACGATCGGCTGGGCCTCGCCGAAGCCTTCGGCTGTCACCTCGTCGATCCCGAGGAGTCCGAGGAAGACCGTCGGGCGCGCAGCGGTGGCCTCGACCCGCACCGCTCCGTCCACGACGACGACGGTGCCCGTCACGCCCGCCTCCGCGAGGTGGTCGAGCGCCGCCGCCTGGGCGCGGTCGACGTCGATGGCGACGACCCCGCGGCGCAGCGCCACGGTGTCGACCTCCTGCCCGCCGGCCCTCGCCGCCTCTTCAGCGGTGGCGGTGACGGAGGCGAGCAGCTGTGCTTTTCGTACGCCGTCGATCCCGAGCCCGAGGCACAGGACGAGTGCCAGCACGAGAACCGCGGCAGGCGCGGCCATGACGCCGCCTCCGCGCTCGCGGTCGTCGGAGAGGATCACGACGCCTCCCGGTACCGGTCGATCACGCTGACCGCGGTCGCCTCGACGGCGTAGGTCCCAGGGGCTCCTGGGAGGACGAGGTCCGACCAGTCGACCTCGCATCGGACGGTGGCGCGGACCGACGCGCCGTCGTCCGCGGTCGTGATGACATCGACTGTGGCGCAGGAAATTCCACGGTCCTGGAAGACCGCTCGTGCGGCGTCCGTCGCTTCCGCGGTGGCGCCCGCGGGATCGCGCTGGACCGAGGCGACCCGTGCGGCGGCGCGGGCGGCATGGTCCGAGGTCGCCTCGGCGAGGCTGAGGCGCATCGTCGCGATTCCGAAGGTGAGGACGAGGCCGAGGACGCCCGCGACGATCGCAGCCTCGACGGCCGGTCCACCTCCGCGCTCGTGGTCCGGTGGTGTCACGCGGCGGGCCGTTCGAGGGCGCCTGTGGCAGTGCGGCTGATGGGGAGGTCGAGGACGGGCAGAACCGTGAGCACCTCGCCGGTGACCACGACGTCGAGGGAGCCGTCGGGTCGGACGATCGCCTCGGTGCGGGGGTTGAGCAGGACGCGGGCGGCCGAGCGTTCGAGGAACCGGCGGGCCGTCTCCTCGGCGTCCGCGGCGGACTCGGCACCGTAGTGTCTCCCGCTGCGGACCCCGTCTTCGGCCGCGGTCATCGCGAGCTGAGAGGCGAAGGCGTACAAGGAGATCTGGACTCCGGTGAGGACGAGAGCCAGGGTGCCGCTCCAGAGCAGTGCGAGCTGGGTACTGACAGCACCACCCCGCTCGTGCTCCGGGGGCGTCACTCCAGGGCTCCGATCTTCTTCGCGATGTAGGCGCCGACCCCGAGTGCGATGGCGCCGCCGAGCACGGCTCCGGCGCCGATGTGGAAGCCCTCGTCGCTGTTCCGGCCCCCGCCGCGTTCGTCGACGGGGCCGACGCGCTCCTGCAGGGCGAGGAAGGCCTCGCTCACGAGCAGCGTCAGTCGGTGGTAGAGCGACCTCATGGGGCCTCCTTGGTCGGATCAGCTGGTCAGCAGGGCGGTGGTCGCGGGGTAGAGGACCCAGGCGGCGATGAGGAAGACCTGCAGCGCGCCGGGGGTGCTGAGACGAACGCTCGCGCGGTTGGCCTCGGCGCGCGCGTCGCTCCGCAGCTCGTCGGACAGGCTCGTCGCACGGGCCAGGAGGGTGTCGATCACGGCACCGCCGTCGTCGCCGGCGCTACGCGCGATGTCGGCGAGATCGTCGAGCTCGGTGAGGTCGATCTCGTCGGCGAGCCGTGCGAGGCCGTGCCAGGGCATCTGGCCTGCTCGGACTGCGATCTCGAGGTGGTGAGCGATCCGGGCCATCGCCCAGCTGGACTGGAGAAGGCGAGCCGGCTGCTCCAGCGCGGTGGCCACTCCCGCGCCGCCCCTCCGCAGCAGGCTGACCTGCTGAAGATAGGCGACCACCGCGTAGCGCATCTCGTCCCGGAGGTCGTCGGCGCGGTCACGCAGCCGCCGGGTGGCGCCGGTCCAGGCGGCGACGGCCCCGGCGACGGTGACCAGTGCGGGCACGACCGCTGGAAGCTGGGCGTCGAGCACCCAGAGGACAAGCGCCAGAACGGGCCCCGCGGCGGCGTAGGACATCGCCGTGAGGAGGCGACGGACGACGAAGTCCTCGCGGCTCGTCGCCGTGATCCGTAGGTCGGCGAGGTCGACTCCCAACGGAATCCGTTCGACCAGGCGATGGAGCGACCCGCCGCTCCGGCCTACTCCCGGGTGTCGACCGCGGCGCTGCTCGTCCAGCATGTCGAGGCCGTCGTCCAACCGCGGGTGCCACGGCCGGAGCCCCGTCACGAGGACGGCGATCGCGAGGCCGAGCAGGCCGCCGCTGAGCGCTCCGAGCAGGGGAACGCTCATCGCGCTCCGCCCAGGAAGCGAGGCTCTGGCCGACCGAGCGCGATGCGGCGCATCCACACCAGCAGCGCGAGGGTCGCGGCGACCAGCACTGCCATGACCACCTGGCCGACCGGGGTCGAGTAGTCGGCGGCGAAGCCCGGCACGAACATGAGCAGGACGAACACGGCAGCCTGGATCAACAGCAGGGTCGTGATCGACTGCCGGGACTCGGCGCGCTCCGCCTCGACCTCTCGCCGGCCCCGGACGTCGCGGTCGACGCCGTCGGCGAGCTGCCGCAGGACCGTGGCGATCCCCGTGCTCTGTTGGCGCAGCGCAAGTCCGAGCGCGGCCGCGACGGTGTCCCCGACGCGGTCGTCCATGGTCTCGGCGAACTCGTGGAATGCCGCGTCCTGATCGGCGTGGCTGCTCTCGAGCCGGCCGGCGAGCCTGCCGACAGGGCCGGCGATCGCCTCCGGTGCCGTCCGGGCGGAGACGACGATGGCCTGGGCGAGCCCGACCGCGCCGCCGCCACTCAAGGTGTCGGCCATCCGACGGCACCAGGTCCCGAGTGCGGCGACGACGTCGATGCGCTCGCGGGCGACCCGTCCCGACCCGAGCAGCCAGGGGAGCCAGATCCCGGTGCAGGACATCGCGACGCCTGCGACGGGCCATCCGGACAGCAGCCAAACACCGACGCCGGCGAGGAGCCATGCCAGGATCCGGTTGCGGTCTCTGCGCGGGCTGCTCCCCGGCGTCCGGGCCGCCGAAGTCAGTGCCTTCACCTGCGTCGACCAGCGCGACACAGTGGTCCGTGGCGGCGCGGGCGCGTTGCGAACCCCCGCGACGCCGAGGACGAGGCCGGTGAGCAGGCAGAAGCCTGAGATGCCGCCCAGTGCCATCACCCATGTCATGGCCGACCCACCTCGATCCGGTCCGGTCGCGTGACGAAGCTCAGGTCGACGCCTGCCTCCTCGAAGGGCCACCGCTTCTGAGGTGCCATCTGCAGCCGCGGGCGCGGGTCGCCCGAGCCGAGATCGGGCGCGAAGATCCGGTTGACGGCGATGGTCCCGAGCTCGTTGATGTCGGTGACCTCGGAGATCTCCGAGACGAAGCGGTGCCGTCCGCCCAGTGCCGGGTGGTCGAGCTGGCGCATGTGGACGACGTAGTCGATGCCCTGCGCGACGAGTCGGCTGATGAAGCGGTCCGTCCACCCGGCCGCCGCTCCCTTCAGCGCGGCGGTGGCGAGGCGCTCCAGCGCCTCGGCGGAGGAACCCGCGTGCAAGGTGCACATCGAGCCGGGCATCCCGGCGGTCATCGCCTCGAGCATGGCGAGCGCCTCCTCGCCCCGCACCTCACCGATGATCACGCGGGTCACGGAGAGCCGGAGGGTCTGGTGCAGCAGCGCCGAGAGCGTCATCTCCCCGGCCCGCTCCCCGCCCGGGCCGGAGAACTCCGTGGAGCCGGGTCTCGCCTCCATCGCGACGATCAGCGGAGAGGCGCCGCGGAGGAGGTGGAGCCTCAGCTCGCACTCGGTCTCCAGGGTCGCGATGCGCTCACCCGGCGGGATCTCCCGTGCGATGGCGCGCAGCAGGGTGGTCTTCCCGCAGGCCGGTTGGCCGGTGACCAGGATGTTCTGCTTCGCGGCTATCAGGGCGCGGAGGAAGCGCGCTGCTTCCGCCGACAAGGCCCCCCGCGCCACGAGATCGTCGAGCGTCATGTCCATCAGCCGGTGCTTGCGGATCGTGACCGTCGGCCGGGGGACGACGTCGCGGAGTGCGGCCAGCCGGGACCCGTCCGGCAGCTGCATGTTCAGGCACGGCTGGGCCGGGGTGAAGGCCCGCTCGGAGGTCCCGTGATGGGCCGCAATGTGCTGGATCTGCTGGATGAGCTCCGCGTCGCTGGTGGCGATGGCGTCGCGGGCGACTCGGATCTCCCCGCCGCTGAGCCGCACCAGGGGCGGCTCGGCGCCGACGAGGTAGATGTCCTCGACGTCGGGTAGGTCAAGGAGCGCCTGAAGCTGACCGAGCCCCCAGATCCCGCGCTCGACGGAGAGCAGGACCTCCGACTCGTCGGCCTGGTCGAGCACGGGCTGCCCCCTGCCCAAGCGCGCTCGCGCCTCGACCTCCAGCTCGGCCTGGATCAGCGCCCGGAGCGCTTGGCGCTCGTCGTCCGCGGTCATGCCTGCCCGCGGCGGCTGCTCGGCGAGCTGCGCGATCACGCGTCCGCGGATGACGTCGATGACGACCTTGTCGACGGTCATGCGCTCCGCCCCGCGTGGTCGGCCGCCGCCAGCCGGGAGGCGGTGAGGAGCATCGCCTGCTGCAACTTCCCTCGATGGAACCGCGGGCCGGGCTCGGCGCCGTCGGTCCAGTGGCGGGCGCCGCCCGGATCGTTCGGGAGGACCGCCGCGAGGGGCAGCCCGCAGGCGCGGGAGATCTCGTCTGCGCTGTAGGGCCGGTCGGGGCCCACGACGACGAGACGAGGACTTGCCATCGTCCGAGGCAGCAGCGGGACGGCCCGGGCGACGTGTCGGACCGCGGCGAGGTGCGACCGCGTCACGATGAGGATCGCGGCCGAGTAGGCGAGCACGGCGGTCATCGGGTGCGTGGGATTGAGACGACCACAGTCGACGAGGAGGTCGGCGCCGTCGAAGGACCCGAGCTGCTCCGCTGTCCTCGGCCAGTTCACCGCTGCGGCCGCCTGTGGCGAGCCGAACCCGGCCAGGATCAACGGGCCATGCTTCGCCGGGCGGAGGACGTGTCGACCGAGGGGACCCCGGAGATTGCCGAGTCGAGCCTCGGCGAGCACATCGAGGATGCCTCCTGCCGCCGACACCCGCCCACCGCCCAGTCCGACGAGCATGTCCCCGCCCTGCGGATCGAGGTCCACCGCGACGGCAGGGCGTGGCCAGCTCGCCGCCAGACCGACGACTGTGGTGGTCACACCGGGGGAGCCCTTGAAGGACAGCATGCTCACGACGGTCACCGGTCCTCCACCAGAACGATCACGGCACGCCCGGCCAGAGACGCCCGCGCCACCACCGGACCGTCGGCGACCCTGACGAGGACCTGCGCCGTCCGGTGCTGGGCCGTTCCCCCTACCCGGACGATCTCGCCGTCCACGGAGGTACCGGCCGCGTCGTCGGAGCCATCGAGGACGAGGACTCGATCCCCGGCGCCCAAGCCGTCCGCCGGGATCTGGCCCTCCCGCCCGCTGACCTCGATGACCGCCATCCCCGGTGCCGGGAACAGCACGCTGCGCAGGAGCCCAGGGCTGATCAGCTGGCCTCGCTCGACCGGTGACGTGAGGGGTTTGCCCACGACGTCGGCTTGCCGGGACCACGGGACCGAGGCGAGACCACTGCCGGTCGGGATCTGCACCTGGACCAGGTCCTCGATCGCCAGCGACTCGCCACGAGGTACGTCGCGGTTTGCCGCGATCACCGCCTCGGACTCGCGCACCACAGCGACGACCGCGACTCCCGCCAGCAGCCCGACCACCCCGAGAACCGCCGCCAGGCTCCGGTAGAAGCGTCGGCCCCGACGTCGTGGGGCAGTACGGGGCGATGCAGGTGACTCGGTCGATCGTGTGTCGGGCTTCCGCAGCATCATCGGCCACCTCCGGTCACGAGAACCTGGACCTCGTCGACGGGGACCTCGAGCTCGGTGTCCAGACGAAGCTCCTGCCCGCCCACGACCGGTTGACCGCCCGAGAACCCCTCCCAGCCGACCTGCCACACCGCGGTCGCCACGATCGTCCAGCGACCAGCGCCCGCGGTCCTCGCCGGCAGAGACCGCTCCTCGTAGGTGTATCCGCAGTCGGGTGAAGGGCCGGGCTGACCCGTCCAGGGCGTGCCCGGCCCCGTGCAGAACACCTCGGCCCCGTCCGGCCCCATCGACCACTCGACGCCGGACAGCCGTGCTGTCGCGACGACGTTCGCGTCCCCGACGGCGGCGCTCGCCGTGGCGGCCTCGGCCGCGCCCTCTGCCTGGTCGATCCACAGCCAGACCGGGACCCCGACGTATGCCTCGTCCTGCCCGGACAGGCGGATGGTGGGCTTCTGGAGTTCGAGCCTGTTGATGGCGATCCTCGTCGGAACCGCCGGGTCGACGGGTGCCGCGGCCTGCGCGACGGCTGCGGGAGCACCGGCCACCGATACCTCCTCCGGCGGAGCGATGCCGAGCAGGTTCTGGCGGAGCATCTCCGGGATCCGCTCCGCGATCTCGCGGCTCGGCGCGATGCTCGGCCGCCTCGGCGCAGCCGGCCGATCCTGCGCCGGCTCCTCGACCGGCTGGTGCGCCGACGGGCCACCCGGGCGGCCCGGATCGGCGGCCTCGACCAGGCACAGCCCCATGGCCGAGAGCACCCGGCACCCACCCGGTGCCGCGGACGCGGTGGCGTGGCCGAGGTACGGAGCGACGAGCAGGGCCGTCGCGACGGTCGCGACCCGGCGGGTCAGCACGGCTCCTCCGGCGACGGTGCCGTGCGCTCCACCCACCAGCGGTCCCCGTCGCGCACGATCTCCGCGCGGTAGCGGTACCGAGGGGTCTGGTTGGTCTGGTCCCCGAGTTGCCGCCCGTCTGCAGCAAGAATGCGCACGCCGGCGGCATCGAGGCAGTCGAGGACCGCGACCTTCCCGTCGGTGGCCGTCACAGCCGGGTCGACGGCGGGGGAATGGCCGAGCCGCCCCTCGACGTGCGCGTTCAGCGAGGCGTAGTTCTGGACGTCGAGAACCGCGGCGTCCAAGGCCTGCCCGCGAGCGAGCTGCCGCAGCTCCGCGGCCCAGTCCTTCGCGGCGGGGGCGGCGTTCGCGTCCTGGCTGACCCTGAAGAACTCGGAGTACGCCGCGAGCGCGGCGACCGTGGGGTCGGGCGCCGGCGGAGCCGGGTCCGGGCTGGGAGCGCTGCAGGCCGCGAGCAGGGCAGCGCCGACCAGCAGCACACCGAACCGCGGAGCCGAGCCGTGCTGCACACGAGGAAGAGCCACGAGTGCGATCCTGGTGGAAGTCGCGCAGTCTTCGTGCACTCTCGTGCGGCGATCGTGTTGAGATCGTGCTGCGGGCACCTGGCGCCACCTCCTTCGCGGCTCTGTCTCGGGCCGCAGGGTGCACGATGGCGTCGGCCGCCGAGGCGCTTTCGAGTTGAATGCTCCATGCGGACTAGCGGTAGCGCGAGCAGTGCACGAAGACTGCGGCCCTCGTGCGTAGCCCCTGAGCAGCAAGGATGTGACACGCCGACAGTGCGCGGCACGCTAGGCGCTGACGTTTGCAATCGTGAACGCATTTCCGGCTCGGAGTTGTCCACAGATCGGCCAACGGGGGTAGCGCAGTGGGGACGCTCGGAGTGAGCGTGGTGCCATGCGCGCTCTCGTCGTCCTCGGGCTCCTCGTGGGCCTTCTCGGGGCCATTGGTGTTGTCGCGCTCCGAGGTGAGGACCACGGGCTGGTTGCCGCGTTGGAAGAGGCGGGCTGCGACGGCGTCGTCTCTCGGTTCGAGAAGACCGACGGTCATGACTGGTTGGTGGTCGGCGTCGACGCCTGTGTCGTGGGTGGAGTCGTCCTGAACCGCCAGCGCGCGGCCGAGACGGTCGAGTCGGCCGTCGCGCCCGAGCTGATTTCGTGTCTCGACGGTCTCGTGGTCTGGGCGAGGAGCCCGGCCGAGCCCGGCTCACACGAGCCTCGGGCGACACTCGAGAAGCGCTACGACCGAGACCCCTCGACCGGCCCTCGCAACAGATGCACTCTTCAGACTGCGGGATCAAACGACGGCACAGCACTGGCGATCGCGGTCGTCATGCCCCTGGCCGTCCTCGTCTTCGGCGGCCTCGTGGTCAGTCTCAGTAGGCGTCGAGTCGGCCTCGTTCTGCTGATGCGCCTTTGAGAGGAAGCGTGGCAGCTGTGCCTGGTAGTAGCCGAGCTATGCCCTGACCGAGATGTGGACGTGGTCGAAGTGACCGCCGGTCGCGTCGGTGGGGTCGTAGACGCCGCCTCCGGTGTAGGGCGTGCCCCACGCGCCGGGTCCGTCGCCGGTCCGGCTGTTCCAGAACCGGCCCTGCCAGATGAGGTAGCCGACGCCGAGGGCGTCGGCGTGTGCGCGGAGCCAGGTGGCGACGCTCCACCCTGTCTGTAGCTCGGCGCCCTGCGGGAAGGTGCCTGCTCGGGTGGGGAAGATGTCGCAGGCCCGGCCCTTGGGGTGGTCGCTGGTGGGGTTCCAGGGATGCGGGTCCCAGCAGGTGGTGGCGCGGATCGGGCGGTCGGGTCCGGGCGGGCCGAAGGTCGCGACGAGCTCGTCGTAGAGGTGCCGGGTCTGCGGGGTGAGACAGCCTGAGGTGGTGGGGTCGTCCACGGTGCAACCCGTCGTGGGACCGACGAACGGCGGAGGGATGCGGAGGTTCTCGATCGATGCCGGCCCTCCGGGCGCCGGGCGATCGGTGAGCAGGCTCCCGGTGAGTCCGGCGAGGCCGAGGACCAGGACGAGCAGCCCGGCCATCGCCAGCGCTCCGAGGCCGACTGCGCCGCGCATCAGGGTCGGTAGGGCGTGGTCTGCAGGGTGGCCAGCGGGGCGTGGTCGGCACGCATGCCGAAGCGTTCGGTGAGGTCGCAGTCCGCGAACGGGCCGGTGGGGGACTGGAGCTCACGGAGGCACGGGTCGAGGTGGTCGCGGATCCAGACCGACATCGCGGTGCCGGGTTCGGCGGCGAGCTCGGTCCAGGCGCGGCGCAGTGCCTCGAAGCGGAAGAGGGCCTCGGAGTGCTCCCACCAGCGCGGGCACCAGCGCAGCTCGCCTCGGATGGGGCGGGCGATGACGGAGGTGACGTGCCGTCGGACCCAGTCGGCGAGCTCGTCGGGGTCGATGGCCTGCGGAGCGGTCTTGGCGGGCGGCGGTGGGGGCTCGGAGCGAGGGCCGTTGACGACGTCGTCGAGCAGGTCGGTGTGCTGTCCGGTCACGTTCTCCAGTCGCTCGACGCGGGCGAGCAGCTCGTCGAGGTCGGTCACGACTGCTCCTTTCTGGTGGGCAGGGTTCGTGCGGCGGCGTCGCGGAGCTCGTGCAGTGCCTGGTCGGCGTAGGTGCGGATGTCGCGGCCGATCTGTTCGCGGTACCAGGGGCGGAGGCGGCCGAGGGCGGGACGGCGGCCGGTGCTGAACAGGACGGCGTGGTCGCGGTCGAGCGCGCGCAGGACGTCGGGCGGCATGAGCGGCTGGCGGGCGTGGGAGACCTGACGGCTGACGCCGCTGCCCCGGGAATGGGTTGTCGAGACCTTGCGGACCTCGTGATCGCCGATGAGCCCAGCAACCTTCTGTAGGAAGGCGTGGTCGTCGACGCCGGCTCCGACGAGCTTGATCGTGGCGGCGGACCAGAGCGCGTCCATGCCCTGGTTGCCCCAGACCCCGACGCCCTGCTGGTAGCTCTGCAGCATGGTGAGGACCTGGATCCCGCGCGAGCCGTAGTGGCTGTAGAGCTGGGGGAGCGCCTGGATCGGACAGATGTTGGCGGCCTCGTCCAGGACCGCGACGACGGGTGGCTCGAGCCGTCCACCGGCGGCCTGGGCCCGGAGCTCGGCGACCTCGAGGATGCGGTCGACGAGGGCGGCGACGACGGGTGCCGCGGTCGCGGCGCCCTCCTTGGAGAGCAGGTGGGCGGTGACGGGCCGTTGTTCGCCGTCGATCACGAGATCCCAGGGGTCGAGCTCGGTGTAGGTGCCCTCGCCGGGTTGCCGCCAGGTGTGGGGAGGGGTGACCCACCGCAGGATCCGTTCGGAGGTCAGCGACTTCGTGGCGGTGCGGGCGGTCTGGAAGATGCCCTTCGTGGTGACGTCGGCGCCGGCGAGCGAGGCCTCGAGGTCGGCGGCCTCGACGCCGGCGCCGGCGCGGTCGAGGGCGGAGATTGCGTCGCGGCGACCGTACTGGAGCCAGTGCAGGACCTCGCGCAAGCTACCTCCGGAGAGGGCGGCGGCGAGGAGGGTTCCGACCAGGACCTGTTCGCCCGCGGCGTGGAAGAAGGGGTCGCGGCGTTGGCCGCCGATGGTGCCCATGAAGTGCCCGGCGAGGCGGGCGGCGGATTCGTAGCGGTGGGCGTCGTCGGCTTCTCGGATGGCGCGTAGGGGGTCCCACCACCACGTCTGGCGAGCGTGGGCGATCTGCTGAGGGTCGAACGTCCAAACCGGGCCGACCTCTGCGCGCAAGCCGCTGGTCAACGACCACAAGTCGGCCTTGTTGGAGGTCGCGACCACGAGCCCGGGTGCGGAGAGCACGGTGGGGACGGCGATGGCGGAGGTCTTGTTCGAGCGGGGTCCCATGATCACGAGCGCGACGTCCTCCCAGGACATCCACACGTCGCGGCCGCCGACGTCGAGAAGCCGGATCCCACGGTCGGTGTCGGCGAGCGGGTCGGTGGAGCTGAGCCCACGCAGACTTCGCGCACGTCGGTCGGCGGCGCGGCCGCTGAGGTCGCCGAGCCCCCTACGTCGGAGCAGCCCTCGGTCGCGGCCATCGGCCGGTCGAAACCGGAGCGCGAGGAACACTGCGGCGGCGATCTCGAGGAGCACCGAGGCGACGAGGATGGTGAGGAAGACGGGAAAGTCGAGGCCGGGGGGCAGCCCGTCAGCGGACCAGTGAACGGCGATCCGCACCCAGAGCAGCGGCGTCCACTCCGGCGCGGTCCAGCTGCCGTCCGCCGCGCCCGAGGCGTAGGCGAGGGCGAACCACACATCGCCGGACAGCAGCGCGGAGCCGAGTACGAGCGCGATCACCGAGAACGGTCCGGCCATGTCGCGGGTCATCGCGAGGTTCCAGGGTGGAAGGCGGAGTCGGTGTCGTAGAGCCCGGTCTCGGTGGGGGTGAGGGTGAGCGCGACAGGCAGGCCCATGCGCTCGCCGGACTTGATCAGGTACTTCCCGCGGCCGGGGTGAGCTCGACCGGAGTGCCAGGTGGGCGGGGCGGCCCAGGAGGTGACGAGTGCGGCCTCGCCGGTGGTGAGCGGGGTGATGCGGCGGAGGCCGTCGAGCTCCTTCTCGGCCATGCCGCCGAGGATCAGGATCCCGTTGCGAGACGCCATGCCGCGGGCCTTGGCGCGGTCGGCCTCGGTCGGAAGGGCCTCCAGGTCGTCGAGGGAGTGGGTGACCTGGAAGGAGACGACGCCGCGGTGGCGGTTGAGCCGGGTGATGCGGTCGGAGCGTTCGACGAGCCCGGGGGCGACGCGCAGTGCCCGCCAGAGCTCGTCCTGGATTTGCACGACGTTGCGCCTGGCACCGGCGCTGGTGGTGGCGTCGGTGACCCCGGCGGCCCAGGCCCAGGAGCACAGCATCGCGGCCGCGACGGCGTCGTCGTCCTCGTCGTCGAGGGCGGAGATGTCCAGCGACAGGGCAGGGGAGCCGGGTGTTGCTCGGACAGTGGATTGCCGGTCGAAGATGCCGCGCAGACTGCCCTCGCAGAGCAGCCCGAGGGTGTTGACGAGATCGCGGGTGCTGCATCGGTAGTCGGCCTCGTCGGTGGCGGCGGTGATGCGCGCGAGGTCGTCCATCCCGACGGTCAGCACGTGCAGGACGTCGGGAATCAAGGGTTGGGTGCTGTCGCGGACGGCGGTGACGGTGTCGAGCGCGGCGCCGAGGAGGCGGCGTTCGGTCACGGTGATCTCCGCTCTGCGGACGATCGTGGTGAGGGCTTCGAGCAGCGAGATTCGGCGGGCCCGGATGGTCTCGGCGATGCGTTCGCGCTCGATCCCGACGGCGGCGCCAAGGGTGGGGCCGAGCGGGCCTGCGTCGAGTGGGTTGAGGGAGTGCGCGCCGCGGCCGATGCGCCACACCGCGCCGCCGAGGGCGTCGACCAGGGCGCTGTACTCGCCTTTGACGTCGCCGGGGATGACGGCGGTCATGCCGTAGCCGACGAGCCCGACGAGCATCCGTTTGGTGATCGAGGACTTCCCGATCCCGGGCTGGCCCTGGACCCACACGCCGGTGTTGGAGACGAGACCGGTGCGCAGCCACTCCGCCGGGTCGAGTCCCAGCGGTTCGGCGGTGTGCATGTGACGGCCGATGGGGACGCCGTGCACGGAGGCTCCCGACGAGATCGCAAAGGGAAACAAGCCGCAGAGCTGGCTGGTGGTGGCGGTGTAGCGGGTGGCGGGCTCCATCCCGGCGGCGCGACCGCCGCCGGGGACGGCCCAGCCGAGGCGTTTGGGGATCATGGAGGTCTCCTCAGCGGTGGCGGGAGGCGTCGACGGGGTCGACTCCGATGCCGAGGCCGACGGCGAACGCGGCGGCCTGGGTCCCGCGCATGCGCCTGAGCCGGATCTTGGCCTGGCCTGCGCGGTTCTCGACGTCGGCGACCGCGGTGGGGAGGTCGCGCTCGTCGGTGACGGTGGTGGTCACGTAGAGGGTGAAGCGGCCGACACCGGCGCCCTCGGCCTCCTCACGGGCGGACTGCAGGGCGCGGTGGCGGTCGTCGCGGTCGCGTTGTGTCTCGTCGCGGCGGGTGCGTTCGGCCCAGGCCCGGCGGATCTGCCCGCTGGTGATCTCGGCCTCGACCTTCGCAGCCGCCTGCTCGGCGGGATAGGGCTCGTAGACCAAGCAGACCCGTCGCGGGAACTGGCCGGGAGCCAGCAGCGGGGCGAGGACCCTGGCGGCGACGGACTGACGTGGTGCTTCGCGCATACCCCACGTGACCGAGATTCCGGAGTCATGCCGGTAGCTGTCCCAGCGCTCCGATGCCGCGATCGGGCCCGCGTCGGCCCACTGGGTGATCTCGTCGTCGCCCGCGAGCCACGGCCGGGCGGTGGGATCGAAGGCGGCGCGGATCCGGCCGAGGAGGTAGCCCGTGTCGGCGCGGCCGAGGACGGCCACACCGCTGGCGGCGAGCCCGTTCTCGATGGCCGGCAGACCGCGAACGGTCTCGACGCACGCCTCCACCAGGTCGCTGGGGCGTGGGGACGCCCGGTGCGGGTCGATGGTGACGGTCGCGCGTGCGTCGATCTCCGCCGCCGTCGCCGGGGTGGCGGCGACGAGCTCGTCGAGGATCCTGCGGGCCAGCGCGGGAGCGTTGCGGTCGAGGGAGCGCGCCACGTGCTGGCTGATCGTGGTGCCGCCGGACGGCGCGGTGTCGATCGTGACGGTCAGCCCCGTGACGAGCCGGTGGTAGCCGAGGTCGGCCAGCAGCGAGCCCCACCCGGCCACCCAGATGTCGGCCTGGTCGGCATCGGCGAGATCGAGCCCGACGGGGGAGAGCCGCAAGACCGCCGAGAGGCGACCGTTGCGGCGGTCCCACAGCAGACACTGCCGCCCACCGCGGCCGTCGTCGGTCTCCACGGGAACGACCGGGGCGAGCACCCCCGGTAGGTCGGCCTTTCGGGGGTGGTCGGTGAGCAGCCCACCCGAGAGCTCAGTCCAGCCCGCGAGGCGGGCCCGGCGGAACCGCGTTACTCGGGTCAGGTACTCCGCGGCGGTGGTCCCACCGACCCGGACCAGCATGCCCGCCAACACCAGGGCGGAGACCGCGGCGAGCGGCAGCGCGGTCAGCGGGGCGATCGACATCGCCACCAGCGGGCCCAGCAGGGCGAGGAACAGCGTGACCGTCGCAGTAGTAGACAGGGACCCGATCCCCCATCCGCGGGCCGGACGCCAGTTGCCGTACATCCGGGGCACGGACTCCTCGGCGCTCATGAGGACTCCTCGCCGGTCATCGTCTTCCCGGCTTTCCCGACGACCTGGGAGCCGATGACGGCGGCGGCACCGACGGCGTTGCTCATCGCGGCTCCCGTCTGGGCGGCGCCTTGGGGCGGGGGAGCGCCACCACCACTTCCGGGCCCGGTCATCTCCTGCTGACGGGCCCGATCGACCGCGCTTCGCGCACCGGAGGTCATGGCGAGCGCACCGGCGGCGCCGAGGAACGCCGAACCCCCCGAAGCGCCGCCGACCTGCGTCCCGGACCAGGCGAAGAACTTCAACAGCACCGGCATCGCGACGACGGCGAGCAGCAGGACCATGACGCCGGAGAGCTGGACGGCGACCTGGCTGGAGTCCTGCGTGCTCGACGACGACAGGTAGGAGAAGCCGATGTAGTAGATGAACGCGGCCGCAGGCTTGTAGACGGCGATGGCCAGCAGCCAAGGGATGAGCCTGTTCAACCAGCCGCGGGTGCTGCGGGTCAACGATCCCGACGCCGCGAGCGGGAGCATCGCGGCCATGACGAGCAGCCCGGCCTGCCGCATGATCATCAGTAGCCATTGGACGCAGGACAGGATCGCCGAGAGCAGGGCGACCAGGAGCGTGACCATCACGTTGTCGATCTCCCCGCGGCCCAGCTGGTCCTCCATGAAGGTGGCGAACTTGCCCGTGGCGTCGTCGAGCACGTCGCGGCTGAACGCGTCCCCGGCCACCAGACCGAAATGCAGAAGAGTGAGCCCGAGCGCGGAGACGATCAGGAACCGGACCAACCCTGTGGCGACCATGACCAGCGGCTCGGCCTTCCGCGACACCACAAGCCGGATCGCCTGCACGAGAACGGAACCGACGAGGATCGCCAGCACGATCTGCCGGGTGGCGCCCTGCGCGGTGACGACGACCGGGTCGGTGGGGTCAACGCTGTCGCTGGTCACCCACCAAGTCGAGGTCTGCACAATCAGGTCCGCTGCGCCCTCGGCGATGGCGCGAGTGATGCCCTCGAAGGCGGACTCGACGGCCTGCGCGGTCTGACAGGACAGGTCGAAAGTGCCGCACTCAACCGGGGGAGCGGCGCTCATAGTGGTCCTTCCTGGACATGGACGGGACAGGCGGGTTCGCCGCGGGTGTCGAGGCACATCAGGACACTGATCAGCGCGATGCTCGTGGCCGCGGTCAGGGCGAGGAGCGCGATGACCAGCCATGGGATGCCCGATCGGCCGCGCTGGCTGTAGGCGGTCACACCTGAAACGCGCCGACGAGCACCGCCGCAACGGAGGCGAGTGCGAGACCGCCGAGCACCCAGGCGGATCCGGCGAGGCCCTCCATCGCGGTGGCGGAGCGGTTGCGACGCCCCCAGATGATCATTGCCGCGCAGATGAGGAGCCCTGCCACTCCGCCGGCGAGGACGCCCCACTTGAGCCAGCCCAGGATCTGATCGGCGATCCCGGCCAGACCCGGGGGAGCGATGGGGGCGGGGTTGGGCACCGCCAGCAGCCTCATCGGATGAGCCGAGTCTGGCGGTCGCGGTTCAGGACCGGTGCCGTGGCGCTCGGCGCTGGCCGAGCGGGCTGGTCGACGAGGGCGGCGAGTTGACGCACGGCACAAACGAAGCGCCGCATCGGCTTGCCCAGGTCGGCATCAGACGAACGCAGGGCAGACTGAAGCGCTGCAAGCGGGTCGGCGGCGGCGAGCAAGGCTGGGACGAACGGCAGAACGACCGTTGCGGCTGCGCTCTCCAGGATCCGTATACGGGCGGCGACCGGCCGATCGGGTCGCGCGCCGTCGAGTGTGTTCACCGCGATCGCGTCCAGGCGCCCTCCGAGAATGCCAACCGCGCGACTAGCGCGGATGAGCGAGTCCGCCGTCGTCCGGCAGACAAGGACATCGGCGGGACGCCCGACGAATACGCGCGCGTCGACAGCGGCGAGACAGAGCGCGACAGCGGAGGTGCCGACACCACCGGCGACTCCAGCGACAAGAACTGGTGGGCGAAGGGGACCTGACTGTGCTGGGTACTGCATCTGTGACCTCCTCGAATCGAGAAGGAGATGCTCAAGCCGCATTAGTGCGGACTTTGTGCAGCGTGACGCAGCACGACGTCGCCGGCGACTGCTGACTCGCCCTGGGGCTGATGGAGGCCCGGCTCATGGGATTTCGACCGTCTCACGGTCGTCCCGTTGGGCAGCGTAGAACGCCTTCGCGTGTTCGGGCGGTGGCCGGTCGTGGAGGTAGCAGTGCAGCCGGGTGGTGTTGTGTCAGTGCACCCAGCCCAGTGCGGCGAGTTCGACGTCCTCGACGGTCTTCCAGGGCCCGTCCCTGGCGGGTCCGCGGATCAGTTCGGCCTTGTGGTAGCCGTTCACGGTCTCGGCTAGGGCGTTGTCGAACGAGTCCCCGGCCGAGCCGACGGAGGGGACTGCGCCGATCTCGGCGAGTCGCTCGCCGTATCGCACCGATGTGAATTGCGACCCGGCGTCGGAGTGGCATCGCAGCCCGTCCAGGCGGGTGCCGCGTGACCAGCGGGTCATCTCGATGGCGTCGAGCACCATGCTGGTGCGCATGTGCGGGGTGACGCGCCAGCCGACGATCGAGCGGGAGAACGCGTCGACGATGAAGCACACGTAGGCGACTCCGGCCCAGGTCGGGACGGAGGTCAGGTCGGTGACCCACAGCTGGTTCGGCGCCTCGGCCTGGAAGTGGCGCTCCACCAGGTCCGGGTGCCGTGCGGCGGCCGGGTCGGCCCGGGTGGTGCGGGTCTTCTTCGTCCGCCGCACGCCCTCGATCCCGGCCAGACGCGTGAGCCGGGCGATTTGATCCCGGCCCATCGAGACCGGCCCGGCCGGCTGCCTTCCAGAGCTTGCGTGCTCTCGGGGTGCGGACCCATCCGCACCGCGGCGGCCTTCTCCTCCTCGACGATCTCGTCTCGCGAAGGTGGTCGCCGCCCGCGCCGTGCTCCAGCCTGGTTGACCCACGAGCGCAGCCGCGGTCCTGACTGTCATCGCGGGCGGGGTCAGCGCCGTCGGGGCCTCCGCGGCCCCCGAGCAGCTACCGAGCGTCGGGCGGCCGAGCGGGTTGGCGGTCAGCACCATCGCCACCGAGCCTCGGACCGGCTGCCTTGCGTGCGAGAACCGCGCCCCACCGATAGCCGTACCGGACTCCCGGCGCGGGCCACCAGCACGGCGAAGCGGTCCGCGACGGTGTCGCAAGTGGGTTCGTGGCCCCGGTGGGAGGGGTTGGACCACCGGGGCCACGAACTCAGCGGGACTCGACCGTGACAGCGGCGCCGTCCGTGGCGGACGCCGGGTCCGCCGGAGTGCCCTCGGTCAGGTCCCTGCCCCGGGTCTCGGGGGTGATCAGGGCCATCGCGATGGACAGCACGATGCAGGCGCCGACGAAGATCGCGACACCGGTGACCCCGGCTGAGGTGAAGAGCAGGGTCGCGATTAGCGGGGCGGGGGCGCCGAAGACCAGCTGGGAGCCGGTGTAGGCGAGCGCGGAGCCGGAGTAACGGACGTCGGTGGGAAAGGGCTCGGCGAACAGGATCGGCAGGACGCCGACCATGAACTGGGTTCCGCCGTAGACCAGCGTCATGCCGAGGCCGACGAGGACGATGTTGGCCGTGCTGACCAGCGGGAAGAACGGGATCCAGGCGACGAGCAGGGCGGCTGTGCCGATGATGACGGTCTTGCGGCGGCCGATCCGGTCGCTGATCCGCCCACCGAAGAGCAGCGGGATGATGCCCAGGCCGGTGGCCACCATGAGGGCGAGGAAGACGTGGTTGTAGGTCATGCCGAGGTTCTTCGTCGCGTAGGACACGGCGAAGGCGGTGGTGGTCAGCGAGGCGACCGTGACGCCTCCCCACATCAGCAGCAGCCGGACGACGGTGCCGGGGTGGCTGCGGAGGACGTACCGCTTGGCGGTGGCGCCCTCCTCCTTGGCATGGGTGAAGGCGGGGGACTCGGCGACCTTGACCCGGGTGTAGATGCCGATGCCGACCAGGGCGAAGCTGACCAGGAACGGGACCCGCCAGCCCCAGCTCTGGAACTGTTCGACGGAGAGAACCGCGGTGAGGATGGCGAGCAGTGCGTTGCAGATCAGCTGGCTGCCAGGGTTGCCGATCTGGGTATATGCGCCGTAGATGCCGCGCTTGTCACGTGGAGCGTGCTCCACGGTGAGGATCTGCGCGCCGGATGCCTCCCCGCCCAGGGCCATGCCCTGGAGGAGGCGCAGCGAGACGAGCAGCGCGGGCGCCCAGATGCCGATCTGCTGGTAGGTCGGCAGTACCGCCATGATGAGAGAGACGACACCCATGAGGATGAGGGTGAACATCAGCAGGTTCTTGCGGCCCCACCGGTCTCCGATGTAGCCGAAGATGATCGCACCGAGCGGGCGGGCGCCGTAGCCGACACCGAACGTGGCGAAGGAGGCGATCAATGCGGTGGTGGGGTCCGCTGCGGGGAAGAAGATGATCGGGAAGACGGTGGCGGCGAGAGCCCCGTAGGCGGTGAAGTCGATCCACTCCATCGCCGTGCCGAGGCTGCTGGTGATGGTGGCGCGACGTGCCATCTTGTACCGCTCGGGCGACATCTCTGTCACGCTCTGGTCGCTCATGGTGGGTGCTCCGGATGGTGTGTTGAACGGGGACGGTAGGGCGTCGTTGTGCTGGTCAGGCTCTGGGGGTGGGCTGGTAGGCGAGGAGCTTCCAACTTTCGCCGTCGCGTACCCATACGGCGAGCGAGGTGTTGGCGAGCTGCTTTCGGGTGCCGCCCGCGGTCAGGTCGGCGTTCATCTCGCCGAGCACGACAGCGGTGTCACCCTCGATGACGATCTTCGTCACCGGGTGGTCGATGCGGTGGTAGACGTAGAATCCGTTGCGGCACTTCTCGAGGTAGGACTCGAGGGTGTCGGTGACGCCGTTGGAATGGGTGTACATCAGCGCGGGGTGCGCGGTGGAGGCGAAGAGTTCGAAGTCCTGGTCGACGACGGCGTCGAAACGCTGCCGCTCTAGCTCCAGGATCATGGCCTCGTCCTTGTCGGTGCTCATCGCAACGGTCCTCTCAAACGTGTCGGGGCTCAGATGAGGCTGCGGATGCTGCCGCCGTCGACGCCCCAGACGGCGCCGGTCACGAAGGCGGCCGCACCGCTGGCGAGGAAGACCACGACCTTCCCGACCTCCTCGGCGGTCCCGAGGCGGGCGAGGGGCAGGCCTCGCTGGCTCATCTCGTACTCGACGGCGGCCATCGGCTCGCGGCCGTGGACCTCGGCGAGGGTGTCGGCGAACCCGCCCGGCTTGGTCCAGAAGGGCGTCCAGATCGGCCCGGGCGCGACGGCGTTGACCCGGATGTGCGGGCCCTCTGCGCGGGCGAGGCCCTTCGTCATCGCCAGAACTGCGGCCTTGCTGGCGGCGTAGTCGATCGGCATCGCCTCGGGCTGGCGGGCGAGGTCGGAAGCATTGTTGACGATGGCGGCGCCCTCGGTGCGGCGCAACACCGGCAGGCACGCGCGGGTCACCCGCACGTAGCTCATGAAGTTGAGATCCAGCGTGCGCTGCCAGTCCTCGTCGGTGATGTCGTCGAAGCCGCGGACGGCGCCGGCGCCGACGTTGTTGACCAGGATGTCGAGGCCGCCGAGCGTCTCGAGGCCTGCCGCGGTGCCCTCGGCGCAGCCGGTCGCGGCCTTCGGGTCCTGCGTCGTGGCGTCGCGATCGCATTCGCCCCTCCACGCAGTACGGCCGCGGCGACAAACGAGGAGTCGCGTCCGCGGTATCCACGGAGTACCGGGTGGGGCTCGCGACCAGATGCCTGTTCTGCCCTGACGAACCTATGAGGACGAAGTCAAGTCCTGGTGTCCGGTGATCTTGGGCGCGTTGGGTCGGCTCGGCGGGGCGTGCCCGCCGAGTTGATCTTTAGGTGGTGGGGTGTGTCGCTGCGGGCGGTGCCGTACGCCCGTCTCTGGCCCTACGTAGCGTTCAAGCGGGTTGTTCCCGACAGCCTTCATCCGGGCTTGCGGGGAGACGGGCGGGGCTGCTCATGGTCAGTTGCGGGATCGGGTCCCGACGGCGATGCGAGCTCGCCCCGCCCCGTGATCGGCGACGGCAGCGGGTTTAGGCGGCAGCGGCGGTTCCCCGCTCGTCGCGATCAAGACCGGCGGCGATGGTCGAGTTCCAACCGGTGCGGGTGACGACCACGGCGTGCAGTTGGCGCAGCAGGCTGGCCGCGACGGCGACCCGGGCCTGGGTGTCGGTCAACGGGTTGTCGGCTCGGCCGGTCAGGTGCCGGTGGCGGGCGGCGAGCACCGGGTTGTGCTGCAGCGCGGTGAACACCGCTCGCCAGGCGGCCAGCCGCAGCTCGGGCCGGCCGCGCCCGCTGATCCCGGTCTTGCCCTGGTAGGTGCCGGAGGCGTTGTCGCGGGGACACAGCCCGGCGTGTTTGACCAGCGAGCGGGCGCTGGCGAAGCGGGTCGGGTCGCCGGTCTCGGCCAGGATCGCCGCGGCGCCGACCGCGGAGAGCCCGGGGATGGTCTCGACGAGCTCGGTGAGCCCGAGGGTGTCGAGCACGCCGATCATGCGGGCCTCGACCCGGGCCAGCTCGGCGCGGGCGTGCGCGAGGTCGTCGAGGGCGAACCGGACCCGTTCCAGCGCGCCGGCGCGCTGCCCGGCCACTCCGACCGCGGCGTGCGCGGGATCGGTAGCGGCGGCAAACACCGCGCGCACGATCGCGGAGTACCAGCGCGTGGGGCCGAGCTCGGCGCGGACCGCGGCGGCGAACGCGTCGAACCCCCGCCGGGCAAGCACGCCCAGGTCCCCGGAGGCGTCGACCCAGTCGGTCGCGACGGCCACCGCGGCCAGCCAACTCGCGGACACCAACGGCTTGCTCGCCGCGCCCAGCACCGCGGGCCAGGCGCACTCGAGCAGGTCGCGGACCTGCTGGCGGGCCGCGCCGGCCGCGGTGACCAGCCGGGCCCGACGCGCGCCCAGGTGCCGCAGCCGCGCCCAGCTCGGGTCCGCTCGCTCGGGCAGGTAGCAGCGCAGCTCGGTCACCAACCGGGCGATGATCGTCGCGTCGACGTCGTCGTTCTTGTTGCGGGTGAAGTCCTCGGCCTCCCGCGCGCGGGCGACCAGCAGCGGCTGCACACACACCAGCCGCACCCCCGCCTCGGCGGCGAGCTGGTCGAGCACCCGCCACCGGTGCCCGGTCGGCTCGCAGCCGACCACCACCGACTCGAACCCCGCCTCGGCCGCCCGCGCGAGCCCCCACGCCACCGCCTCGGACAGCTGCCAGGCCTTGACCCGGACCGTGCGACGCGCCAGCACCCGCGAGTCCGGGTCGGTCAACGCGCACACCTGCTTGTCCGCGGCCAGATCGAACGCCAGCACCGCCGTCTCCCGCGTGACGATCTCGCGCAGCAGCCCAAGCTTCTCGTTGCGGCGGCGATCTCCCCGGGACAACCGGCGACGGCTACGGTCGGACACGACATCCTCCTGGTGCGGTTGGGACTCCAAGCCCGCACACCCCACCAGGAGGATGTCCCGCGACTTCAACCGCTCAGGTTGTTACTACCAAGGGCCACCGACGACGGCGGGTCCCCTCCAGAGCTGCTGAGCAGTAGGAATTGGCAGGCGTCGCCGGGACCAGTCCGCCCCGTCTCCGGGCGGGAAGTCGGAAAAGAACGTACCGATCTCGTCACGGAGCGGCCCGGTTCCTCCGGGTCCCATGGCGACCGCCGCACAGCCCGGGGCAGCCGCCGCACGCTTGATGGGCCAGAGCGCTACTTTACAGTGATGAGTGAGGCTCGAACGGGCGTCTCCACGGCGCGGCCGGACACCGAGGGGAAGCTCGCGGCTCGAGTCGCCGAGCAGCTCGAAGAAGAGATCGTCACGGCGGGATGGCCCGTCGGCAGGGTGATCGGGTCCGAGTCCGATCTGCTGAGCCGGGTCAAGGTCAGCAGGGCGGTCTTCCGCGAGGCGGTGCGGATCCTCGAACACCACGATGTGGCTTACATGCGCCGAGGGCCCGGGGGAGGCCTCGTGGTCAAGGCACCGGATTCCGCGGCCGCGGTCCGGGCGTCGGCGCTGTACCTCGGATATCGCAACGCCACCTGGGAGCAGGTGTTCGAGGCGCGCGTCGCGCTGGAGCTGCAATGCGTCGAGCTGGCCACGCGACAGATCGACGAGGAGGGCATCGCGTTGCTCCGGGCGACCCTCGAGCGAGAGAACGAGGTTCAGCAGACCGGCCTGCTCGGTACCAACGATCTGCACACCGCGCTCGCCCGCATCTCCGGCAATCCGGCGTTCGAGCTGTTCATCGACGTCCTGACCCGGCTCAGCGTGGGCGGGCGGTCGATGACGCGGACCGCCCGAGCTGCCGGGGAGGTGAGCGAGGGACACGCAAAGATCGTGGACGCCGTCGTCTCCGGCGATGTCGCCTTGGCCAGGCACCACATGAGGGTGCATCTCGACCACATCTTCGACAGCCTCCGCGCGCAGGCGGAACCGCCCGGGCCGAGGCTGCTGGCGCACCGTCAGATCGGCCCCGACGTCTCCGAGCCCCACGACAAGCGAGGTGATCCGCTCGGAGCGAGCGACGACACCACAGGGCGTCCCGGTCGCGACTCTGCGGCGATCTTCAGGGATCCGTTCACCTGACGACCCAGGACGGCGGACGTCGCTCGCCGAAGGCGCGGATCCCCTCCTGGCCCTCGGCGCCCGCGAAGTACCTCGCCGAGAGCGCGTTCATCGCCGCGAAGTCCGCTGCCATCGTGCCGGGTCGCTCGCGGCGCAGCAGCTCCTTGGCCCCGGCGAGCGCTGCCGGGGCGCCCAGCCGGAGCATGTCCAGGTAACGATCCACCTCCGCATCGACCGCCTCGCGGGGCACCGCCCGGTTCAGCAGTCCCACCTCGACCGCGCGCACGGCGTCGAAGGTCTCGCCGGTGAGGAACAGCTCCTGGGCGGCGCGGGGGGTCAGCCGGGGTAGCACGGTCACGGAGATGACCGCGGGCACCACACCGAGCCGCACCTCCGAGAAGCCGAAGGTGGCGGTGTCGGCGGCGATGGCGATGTCGCACGCCGCTACGAGACCGACGCCACCCGCCCGCGCCGGTCCGGTGAGCCGCGCGAGCACCGGCTTGGGCGACGTCCAGAGCGTCTCCAGGATTCGTGGCAGCTCGGAGACGCCCTGGTCTTCCGCCGCGGCACCGCGGGACTCCTTGAGATCCATGCCCGCGCAGAACACCGTCCCGGTGTGGGTCAGAAGGACCACTCGGGCGGCCTCGTCGCCGAGGGCGGAGTCGAGGTGGTCGATCAGCTCGCGACGCAGCTGGGCGGACAGCGCGTTGCGGTTGGCGGGCGAGTCGAGGGTGATCGTCGCGATGCCGTCATATGTCTCGCGGTGGACGAGCTCGGTCACGGTGCCGCCACACCCAGTGGCGCGTCCGTGGCCGCTCGCACCTCGTCCTCGGTGACGCCGGGGGCGGTCTCGACCAGCTGCAGGCCGTCAGAGGTGACGTCGATCACGGCGAGGTCGGTGATGATCCGGTCGACCACCCGCAGCCCCGTGTAGGGCAGAGTGTTCTCACGCAGGATCTTCGGCGAGCCGTCGCGGGCGGTGTGCTCCATCAGGACGATGACGCGTCGGGCGCCGTGGACGAGGTCCATGGCCCCACCCATGCCCTTGACCATCTTGCCGGGGACCATCCAGTTCGACAGGTCCCCGCGTTCGGAGACCTGCATCGCACCCAGCACCGCGACGTCCAGGTTGCCGCCACGGATGATCCCGAAGGACAGCGCGGAGTCGAAGAAGGACGCACCCGGGCGGACGGTGACGGTCTCCTTCCCCGCGTTGATCAGGTCCGGGTCGACGTGGTCGGCGTGGGGGTACGGGCCGGTGCCGAGGATCCCGTTCTCACTGTGCAGCACCACGTGCACCCCGGCGGGGAGGTGGTTCGGGATGAGCGTCGGCAGACCGATGCCGAGGTTGACGTACTCGCCGTCCCGGAGCTCGGCGGCGGCACGGGCGGCCATCTGCTGGCGGGACAGGCTCACGACTCGACTCCCACGGCTGCCTCCGTGACGGTGGTCTTCTCGACACGCTTTTCGACGTCGGGGGCGTACACGACGTGTTGGACGAAAACGCCGGGCAGGTGGACGTGGGCGGGATCGATCTCGCCGGGTTCGACGAGCTCCTGTACCTCGGCGATGGTGACCCGCCCGGCCATGGCGCACAGCGGATTGAAGTTCTGGGCCGACTTGTCGAACACGAGGTTGCCGTGGCGGTCGCCCTTGGCAGCGGCCACGAGCGCGAAGTCGGTGACGATGGCCTCTTCGAGGACATGGTCGACCCCCCGGAAGGTGCGGACCTCCTTGGCGGGTGAGGAGACGGCGACCGCCCCGTCGGCGGCGTAGCGCCAGGGCAGCCCACCGTCGGCGATCTGGGAGCCGACGCCGGCAGGGGTGAAGAACGCGGGGATACCGCAACCACCGGCGCGCAGCCGCTCGGCGAGTGTGCCCTGGGGGCACAGCTCCACCTCCAGCTCGCCGGCCAGGTACTGGCGGGCGAACTCCTTGTTCTCCCCCACGTAGGAACCGGTGACGCGCCGGATCCGACGGTCGGACAGCAGGAGACCCAGCCCCCAGTCGTCGACCCCGCAGTTGTTGGACACGACCTCCAGGCGTGTCGTCCCGGCCTCGTGCAGTGCGGCGATCAGGGTGGACGGGATCCCGCAGAGCCCGAACCCTCCGACCGCGAGCGTCGCACCGTCGCGGACGCCGGCCAGCGCCTGGTCGGCGGTCACCACCTTGTCCATGTCGATTCCTCCTGTCGGGGACGGTTCAGCCGGTGAGTGCGGTCACGACCCGCGACGGACTGGGTCGGCCGAGATGCCCGGCCAGCCAGATGCTGGTCTCGACCATCTTCGAGAGGTCCACCCCGGTCTCGACGCCCAGCCCATGGAGCTGCCAGAGGAGGTCCTCGGTCGCCAGGTTGCCGGTCGCCGATCCGGCGAACGGACACCCGCCCAGGCCACCCGCCGAGGCGTCGATCGTGCTGACTCCCCGCCGCATCGCGGTGAGCGAGTTCGCCAGGGCCTGGCCGTAGGTGTCGTGGAAGTGCACCGCGATCGTGTCGATCGACATCCCGGAGGCGACGAGCGCGTCGAGGACGGCCACGACCCGGCCCGGAGTGGCGACGCCGACGGTGTCGCCGAGGCTCAGCTCGGTGCAGCCCAGTCTCATCATCCGGGTGGCGACATCGAGCAGCCGAGGGATCGGGACCGCGCCCTCCCAAGGGTCGCCGAAGCACATCGAGAGATATCCCCGCACACCGAGGCCGGCCTCGCGGGCGCGCGCGACCACCGGGGCGAACATCTCCAGCGACTCGTCGACCGTGCGGTTCAGGTTGCGCCGGGCGAAGGTCTCCGTGACGCTGCCGAACACCGCGATGTCCTGGACGCCCAGGTCCAGGGCCCGCTCAAGCCCGCGATCGTTGGGCACCAGCACCGGGTACCGGACCCCCGGCGCCGGCCGCAGCCCCCGGAGGAGCTCTTCGGCGTCGGCGAGCTGGGGCACCCACTTCGGGTGGACGAGGCTCGTCGTCTCCACCACCGCGTGGCCTGCGTCGACCAGGCGCTCGATGAGCTCCGCCTTCACGGCCACGGGCACCGCCGTAGCCTCGTTCTGAAGCCCGTCCCGCGGACCGACCTCGCAGATCGTGACCCTTGACGGCAACGGAAGCCCGTCGAGCGGATCCACACCGAAGTCCACCGTCGCCTCCTCGCGTCGTAGCGGTGCCTTTCACCGCCGCCACTCCAATTAAGGATACTGTAAGCGACAACCTGTCGTGGTCGAAAGGGGGAGTGCGGCGGCGAGCGCCTACAGCCATGGCCTGTGACGTTGCTCGCTCCGCAACGTCGCCGTACGCGAACCGACGATGGCGTCGCCCACTGACCGGCCCTAACGTTTGCTCGAGGCCCCCGGCCTGCGACGTCGCGTCCGGTGGGGGCAGGTTCTCGACATGTCGGCGTCGCGTCAGTCTCAGTGAGGAGGAGGCCGTGGCACTCACCCGGTCGTCGGTGGTGACCAAGGTCGGCGAGAAGTACGACCAGCTGACCCGAACCGTTCCGGAGCTGTGGGGCTACCCGCTGTTCTGCGGAATCATGAGGGTCGTCTTCACGGACGCCCAACGAGCTCCGTTCCAGGTGGGGGAAGCGCGGACGGCGGCCGAGTCCGGGCGGCGCACCCCGGCCAAACTCGTCTGACATCGCTCGGTCGACCGCAGACGCGGTCTGGATTCACTGTGGAACGAAGGAGACGGGGCGTGGGGAACACGTTGACACGCAAGGCGAGACTCACGATCGCCGCACTCGCGGCGGGAGCGTCCGTCGCGAGCGCCGTGGGAGCCGTACGGACGAAGGCGGCGCCCGCGCTGCCCGAGTCCGGGGGCGAGGCCCCACCGGTCGATGTCGAGTCCATCCTGATCCCGGAGCGCGAGCACCGGTTCGGGCAGGCGACCCGGGCCGCGATGCGCCGGGTCGGGCTCTCCGTCACCGCAGGGCAGCTCGCGGGACTCGCGCTGTCGCTGGTGCCGGACCGACCCCGGCTCAACGCGTTCGGGGCCGGGCTGATCGCGCCCGGTCTGGGACATCTGGCCACGGGGCGCCCGGTGGGCGCGGTGGGCGCGGCGGCGTCCCTGCCCGCCTCGCTGACCGCGTTCTTCTCGACCGGGATGAACGTGGCTCCGCCGCTCGCCTGGGTGGGTAGCGCGGTCCACGCCGGTCTGCGGAACCGGACCGGCCGGGCCGTCTCACCCGCCGTCCCGGCGATCGCTGCGACGGCGATCGCGGGGGCCTACGGAGTGGAGGCCCTGCGGCGCAAGGCCCTGCTGGCCCGTCAGCAGGAGCAGGGCGCGGGGGTCAATCAGTACCTTTCGACCGTGACTCCGCCGCTGCGGGGCACGGACGCACCCGAGGTGGCCGTCGCCGAGGAGCTCGATGACGTCGAGCTGGCGCTGGTGCGCAGGCTGGTCGACATCTCCCTACAGGAGGCCAACGACTGGTCGAACTACGAGCTGATCGACCAGTTCCGCGAATCGGCGGTCCGGTACAGCATGACGGGCAACATGCGGGCGCTGCAGGCCCTGCAGTACGCGCGGATGCCCGCCTTCCGCGGCTACGTCTCCGAGGCGCAGCGGCAGCTGATCCTCAAGCACCAACAGCCCCTCGTCTGGAAGTACTGGTTCTGGGAGAACCTGTGGGGCAACCTCAGCCTGAACCCGGACCCGATGGTGCGCCAGAACATCATGCTCGGCGGGTGGCTCTCCACCACCATCGGCGCCTACGAGCGCCTCACCGGTGACTACCGCTTCAACGAGCCCGACTCGTTGAGCTTCGTCGTCAACTCGCGGCTGTCCTTCTCGTACTCCTACGAGACGATGCTCGCGGTCCTGGCGGACCAGTTCGAGAAGTCTCCCTACGGCCTGGTGGCGTGTGAGCCGAACTGGATCTACACCCTCTGCAATACCTTCGGGGTGGCCGGAGCCTACCTGCACTCCAAGATCCACGGCTCCGACCTCTTCGACCGGATCGGGCCCGGTTACGTCGCGGGGTTCCAGGAGGAGTTCCTTGGGCCGGAGGGGCTAACCAGGGCCTACATGTCGACTCGCACCGGCCTGTCCGGGCCCTCGGCCACGGGCATTCTCACCGCGGCCTACCAGCGCCCGTTCGCCCCGAACCTGGCGGACCGGGCCTGGGCGCTGACCAAGGGCGCCTTCGAGACCCGTCCGGACGGGGCCGTCCGGCTCAAGTCCGGCAAGGGAGTCTTCGACCCGGGCAACTACTCCACCAACGGGACCTACGGCACCGCCCTGATCGCCGGGGCGATGCGGGAGGCGGGCGAGGAGGAGCTCGCCCTCGGTGCGCTGGCCGGCATCCAGGAGAAGCACGACGTCTACGTCAACGACCGCGGATGGCTGCAAGTCGAGGGCGCGTCCGGCATGGCCCACGCCGAGGTCGCACACAGCATGTTCGCGCGTAAAGGCACGTGGCTGAACCTGATGAGCAAGGGGATGCCCGAGCACTGGCGCACCGGACCGCTGCTCGAGTCCGTTCCCTACCCCGAGGTCCTGGTCGGCCGGGCGGTCAGCAACGACGGCGAGGACCTCGAGGTCGTGCTGCACCCGGGGTCGGGCAGTGGACGGCGCACCGTCGAGCTCTCGCAGCTGGTCCCCGGACGCCGCTACAAGGCGCAGGGCGCCGTGCAGCAGCAGTTCGACGCAGACTCCTCGGGTGCCGCATCGGTGGAAGTCGACGTCGAGGGCCGCACCGAGCTGCACGTCGTCCCGGCATAGCGGAGAACAGCGACGGCTCGGAGGCATCCCCGCCCAGCCGGAGAGGAAGATCGAAGACGATGGCGTGCTGCATCCTGCTCATCGAGGCCGTCGATCGGCTCACCACGGCCTGGCGGCTGCGCCGGGCCAAGTCGCGGCGGCCGGCCCCGGAGACCGTCAGCCTGGTGCGGTGAGACTGCCGCGAACTGCGCCACAGACGAGAACGCTCGGCCGGATGATCCGGCCGAGCGTTCTCGTCCGTGGGGGCCGCCCGCCGGGGCGGTGCGGCGGTCAGCTCACCGGTTGCGCCAGACCGGAGCACGCTTCTCGGCGAACGCGCGCGGGCCCTCCTGGGCGTCCGCGCTGAACACGAGCTCGTCCATCGCGTCCGACGGGTGGCGCACGGCGTCGACGGTGTCCGCGATGCCCTCGGTCTCGCCCATGATCTCCAGCGACACCCGCACCGAGGTGGGGGAGCCCTGGAGGATCTCGGCGGCCAGGGCCCTGGCCCCCTCGAGTGCGGCGCCGGGCTCGGTCACCCGGCTGACGAGGCCGTGGTGGAGCCCCTCCTGGGCGGTGAGCCTGCGCCCGGTGAGGATCATGTCGGTGGCCAGGTTGCGCGGGAGGGTCCGGGGCAGCCGGACCAGACCGCCCGCGCCCGCCACGAACCCGACCCGGACCTCGGAGAGGGCGAAGCGGGCCGACGTGTCCGCGACGATCAGGTGGCAGGCCAGCGCGATCTCGAGCCCACCCCCCATCGCGAACCCGTTGACGGCCGCGATGACCGGCTTGGGTAGCGACCGGCGGGCGGTGAGACCCGCGAAGCCGTTCCTCGGGACCGTCACGGGCGCGCCCTCCGCGGCCCACACGAGGTCGGCGCCCGCGCTGAAGGCCTTCTCGCCCGCGCCGGTGAGGATCGCGACCCACAGGTCGGGGTCGGCGAAGTAGGCGTCGAACACCTCGTCGAGCTCGGCGTTGGCGGGCGGGTGCAGGCTGTTGCGCCGGTCCGGTCGGTTGATGGTCACCTCGAGCACCCGACCCTCCCGGCGGACCAGGAGGTGCTCGTAGTCCGTGCGGAATCCCGGGGTGCGGGCGGGGAGGACCGCATCCATCCGACGATCGTCCAGCGTCACCCGGTTGCCGGCGTCGACGGCGCGGACGTAGACCCGGGCGCCGATGGGCTCGCCCTCCCGCAACAGGTCGAGCAGGGCGGTGTCCCCGGCGACGTGCCGAGCGACGAAGCGTCGCCCGTCCGCCTCCAGCCGCCCGATGACGACGCCGACCGGCCCGCCCGGATCATGGGCGACCGTCCAGGTCTCGACGGTCGCCCAGCCTTCCGCCTCGCGGACCTCCCGGGGGGCCGGGGCCGCGTCGATCGCGGCTTGGAGCCGGGCCGACTCGTCCGCACGCCACGGGACGGGGGTGGTGGAGTAGACGCCGACCGAGTATTTGGACAGCACGCCGCCGTTCGCCCCGACGAACCCGTAGGTCCCGGGGGCGCTCCGCAGCCGCTGCACGGTCTCGGCGATCGCGTGGGTGGAGTAGTTGTTCCCGGCGCCGCCGAAGAAGGGCAGCCCACCGGTGAGGGTGAGCCCACGCGGGTCGTCGGCGTCGAGCCCGAGGCCGTCCGCCACGTTGCTGACGGCGATGGGGAAGCAGGAGTAGAGGTCGAGCGTCGCGAGGTCGTCGACGGTGATCCCCGCGACCTCCAGGGCGTGCCGGGCGGCGATGACGGCGGCCGGGCTGCGAGAGAGGTCCTCACGCTGCATGAGGTCGCGCTCGCGCAGGTCGGCGTGGCCGTGCAGGAACACCCAGCGGTCCCGCGGGATCCCGAGCCGCTCCGCGGTCGCGACCGAGGTGAGCAGGACGGCCGCGCCTTGGTTGACCTTGTCGCGGGACACGACGTAGCGGGGGTAGGGGTCCGCGATCATGCGGTTGCGCTCGGTGACCTCGACGAGCTCGGCCGCGCTGCGCTCGGTCGGCGCCGAGGCGTGCGGGTTCTGTGCCGCGACCCGCGTGAACGGCGCGAACAACCGGCCCATCTCCTGGGCGTACTCCGCCCGGGAGAGCTTGAGCCGTGCGCGGCGGGCGTTCTCGAACAACGCGTACTGGGCGGGCGCGCCGACGAGGCCGTGCCGGGCCTGGTGCTGCGAGATCAGCCCGCGCAGCCCGTAACCGCGGTCCTCGAGGTCCCCGTCGACCTCCTCGGTGAAGTCCGGGCGGTCACCGGCCGCGGCGGCAAAATAATGCACGGTCGAGATGGCCTCGGCGCCGAACACCAGCGCGGCCTCGCTCCGGCCGTCGGCGATCGTGGCGGCGAGCTCGTTCACCAGGTGCTGCGGGCCCTGGCCGCCGCCGACCTCCAGCACCGCCCGCCGGGCGACCACCCCGACGCGCGCCGCGACGGAGCGCGGGTAGTTGGTCGAGCGGCCCAGCGGCGCGGGAGCACCCGGGGTGGTGATCTCGAACTGGCGGATCCCGGCGACGGTGTCGACGGCCGCGGCCACCCGTGCGGGGTCCACCCCGGTGTCGGCGAGCGCCGCCGCGGCGGCGTCGGCCGCGAGCCCGACCGCGGAGGCCGCCCGGTAGCCGGGGGACCCGAGCGGGTCCGAGGCCTGTCCGACCCCGACGAGGACCGGTGTGCTCGGATCGAGCCCGGTGATGGACATGGTGGTGGCTCCTTCGTGCGGCGTACGGCGGCGCGGTCCCGGACCGTGGGCTTCAGGCCGGTGCCGTGGCGGTGGGGTGGAGGGCGGTGGGGTCGACGGCGGCGGGGAGTCGATCGTCCGGGGCGAGGATCTCGACCGTCCCGTCCGCCACGAGGTCGGCGATCCGCTCACGGGACAGCCCGAGGACCTCGTGCAGGATCTCCTCCGTGTGCTCCGCCTGCAAGGGGGCCGGGGTCGGGTCCGGGTCGGCGACGTGGCGGAAGAGCGCGGGGCCCCCCTCGCACGGGATGTCCGACCCGACGAGTGGGTGGGACAGGGTGTGGAAGAAGCCGCGCGCGATGAGGTGGGGGTCCAGCCGCAGCTCGGCGAGCCGCTGCATCATGGCTGCGGGCACCCCCGCACCCTGCATGGTCTCCATGCACTCTCGCGGCCCGCGCTGCGTGGTCCAGGCCGTCACCAGGGCGTCGAGCGCCGCCCGGTGCCGCACCCGGCCGTCGTGGTCGGCGAAGCGGGGCTCGTGGGCGGGCACGCCGAGCACGTCCGCCAGCCGGACCCAGTCCTCGTCGGACCGCAGCGAGACCACGCACCACTCGTCGTCGCCGGCACAGGGGTGGAGACCGTCGAGCACCCCGTCACGGGTGGCGCCGGCGACGAGGCCGCCGGGCTCGACCGACTCCCGCGCGAGCCTGCTGCCCAGGTGACCCAGGATCACCTCGGCCTGCGCGACCGCGACGCTACCGCCCGTGTCGGTGCGGATCCGCTGGATCAGCTTGGCGAGGACCGCGGCCGCCCCGATCCGGGCACCGACGTGGTCCGGGTAGATCGTCGTGGTGTCGCTGAAGCTCGTGCGGTCCGCCTCGGACTCGCCGGGGTAACGCCAGAGCGTCGACAACCCGGCCGCAGCACGGACGAGCGGTCCGTACCCCATCCTGCGGCTCCAGGGACCCGTCGGACCGAAGGCGCTGCTCTCCGCGACGACCAGCCGTGGGTTGACCTCCAAGAGCGCCGCGACGCCGAGACCCAGGCTGTCCATCGTCCCGGGCTTGAAGTTCGACAGCACCACGTCCGAGCGGCGCGCGAGGTCGAGGAACAGCTCGCGGCCGCGTGGGGACCGCAGGTTGAGCCCCAGGCTGCGCTTGGACCGGTGGCCGTAGGCGAAGCCGGCGCTCAGCACTGCGCCGGAGGACGACTGCCTGCCTCCGTCCGGGTACGCGCCGTTCTCGACCTTGATCACGTCCGCCCCGAGGTCGGCGAAGAGCCGGCCGGTCTCCGCCCCGACGACGATCACTCCCAGGTCGAGGACGCGAAGCCCGGTGAGGGGCCGGGCGGGGGCGACCACGGGCCGGACGGACTCAGGGGCGGCGAGGGCGGGCAGCGCGTCGAGCACGTCCGCGGTGTGGGCGCCGAGCGCGGGTGCGGGGGTGCGCAGGCCCGCCCGCCGTCCGTCGATCTCGACCATGCCGTCCGGCATCGAGGCCCGGGCACCACTCGGGAGTTCGACCTCGGCGAAGACCCGCCGGGCGCGGAACTGGGGGTTCTGCAGAACCTCGGTGGGGCTCGCGACGCCCGCGGTGGGTACGCCGAACTCGTCCCCCGCCGACATCGCCTCGGCCCGGGTCAGACCCGCGAGTAGACGCTCGATGGCCGGGAAGATCAGGTGTGTCGCGCGGAACCGCTCGCTCAGCACGTGCAGCCGCGGGTCGGCCAGCTCTTCGGGCTCGCCGAGCCAACGGAACATCCCGTGCCACTGACGCCCGGACAGGATGCACAGCCGCACCCATCCGTCGCGGCAGGCGAACACGGGGTAGAGGTGGCGCGCATCCGGGCGGCCCCGTGGGCCGTTCCACCCGGGGACCCCCCCGCTCGCGGTGCCGCCGATCCCGTACCCGGGATCGACACCTTGCACGGTGCCTTCGAACACCGAGCAGTCCACCAGATCGCCGACCCCACTCGTCAGTCGGTGGTGATACGCCACCAGCGCCGACCAGGTGGCCTGCGCCGCGACGGACTCGGTGGCGATGGTGCCCGGGGGGAGCAGTGGGTCTCGCCCGCTGAGCCCCGACCGGGAGAGAACGCCTCCGAGCGCGAGGTGGGTGGCCTCCGTCGCGGCCCAGTCGCGGTACGGCCCGCTCCGGCCGTACGGGGTCACGGACACGACCACGAGCTCCGGGAACCGGTCGGCCAGGTCCTCCGCATCGAGGCCACGGGGGAGCTCGCCGGGACGGAACGAGGTCACGAGGATGTCCGCGGACGCGACGAGGCGGAGGAACCGCTCCCGGTCCCGCCCCGCCCCGAGATCGATCGTGACCGACCGCTTGTTGACGTTGTGTACCTGATCGTAGAACTCGCCTGCCCGGGACCGAGCCCCTTCGAGGGGCTCCACCCGCACGGTGTCCGCGCCGAGGTCGGCGAGCAGGCGCGCCGTCGTCTCGGTCCCCTCGCCGTCGGTGTGGTCGACGACCCGGACTCCCGCGAGCGGGAGTCCGTCAGACGACCGTCGCTCTCCGTCGCCCATCGTCACGACGCCTCCCTGCTGCTGTCACCGGCCGACCACCCGTCGGGCCTCGTACCGTCGTCATCGAGGCTCGGGGCACCTCACGGCGGTGTCCAGCGCGTTCTTCGGGACGTTGACGTCCTCGGATCGGCAACGTCGCCGGTCAGGGGCACCGTGGTGGGAACGGCCCCCGGAGTGACGGGAGGCCGACCGGTGTCGACCGACGAGCGGGAGGCCGTACGCCCCCCCGGGACGACCTCCTGGCGCTGGTCGGGATCCCCGCAGGTGCGCTCGGTCCGCCCCTTCCCGGTCGGCGCGCAACCGCTGCGCGGCATGGCCCATGGAGCCGTGTACTCGCCGACCGACCAGCGCCATCGGCGGGGCAGCTGATGATCGTCCACCGGCGTTCCTCGGGCCGGTGGGGCCAGGGCGAGTGGCCCGACCCGAGCCGAGCGAGGCGGGGCTCAGCTCGGGGTGAACCCGTCCCGGTCGTCGCGCAGGGCCTGCACGAGCTTCTGCAACACGGGGTCCTCGGCGTGCCGCGCCCGGTTCCAGGTGACGCCCACCTCGAACCGCAGGTCCCCGCGCAGCGGCACCGCGGCGAAGCTCGGGTGCAGGAAGACCGACGCGAAGCCCCCGTGGGCGGGGTTCGTGGTCACCGTGACGGCACCGTGGCGCCGGATGTACGCGGCGTACTGCACGTTGTCGAGGGCGCCCATCTGGTGGAAGCGGGTGATGCCCTCCTCGGCCAGCCGGTGATGGTGGCTGTTGACCGCGAGGGGGTGTGGCGTCGGCGGACCGACGACGACGGTGCGCGAGACCAGGTCCTTCATGGTGACCTCGGGCCTGGCGGCCAGCTCGTCGTCCGCGCGCATGGCGACGAAGAACTCGTACGCGCTCAACATCAGCGAGTCCAGTCGGGGGTCGACGACGGGCAGGTGCACCATGGCGACGTCCAGCGCGCCGTCGACCACGTCCGGGACCAGCACGCTGGACAGCCCGATGATGGACTCCACCGACCCGCTGCCCATCACCGACTCGGTGAGATCGAGGAAGCGCTCCGTGAGGCTGGGCGGGATCAGATAGCTGGCTCCGGTGCGCATGACCCGGTCCTGGGCCAGCGCACTCGCCGCGAGCCGAGGGAGCCGGTCGGTCTCCCAGACGATCGTGCGCACGTGCTCGACGATCCGCTCGCCGAGGTGTGTCAGCTGCACGTCGTGGTGCATCCGGACGAACAGGTCCCCGCCCAGCTCCCGCTCCAGGCTCTTGATCATCCGGCTGACGGGGGAGGGGGTCAGGTGGAGACGGGCGGCGGCCTTGCCGAAGTGCAGCTCCTCGGCGACGGCGAGGAAGCACCGGAGCTGCGGGAGATCCATGGTTTCAGCATGGTCCCGGCCGCTGGACCTCGTCAAACGACGACCGCCGCGGCATGCGGGCCGATGTTGTCGAGCCGAACACGAGGACGTGCCCGAATCCGCGATGGCACCGGTGAGCCCCAGGTGTGAGAGTCCAGTCCGGACCTTCCCCCGCCAGAGGAGCAAGCAGAGTGAGTGTCATCGACGCGCGGCATGATGCGGCGCTCCCCGTCGACCCCCCGGACGAGGCCCTGCGGGCCCTGCTCGGTCGGCAGCGGGCGGCGTTCCTGGCCGAGGGCCCGCCCGACCTCGAGACCCGGTTGGACCGCATCGACCGCTTCGTCCTCGCCGTGCTCGAGTCCGCCGAGGACATCACCGCAGCCCTCGATGCCGACTTCGGCTCGCGTCCGCGGGCGGCGAGCCTGACCACCGACGTGGCCGGGCTCATCCCGGTCGCCGCGCTGGTGCGGGAGAACCTCGCCTCCTGGATGCGAGACGAGGAGGTGCCCGGCTCGGCGGAGGCGGGCACACCGACGTTCGTGCAGGTCCGGCCCAAGGGGGTCGTCGGGGTCGTCGGGCCGTGGAACTTCCCGGTCTCCCTGGTCGCCGTGCCCGCGATCGAGGCGCTCGCGGCGGGCAACCGGGTCATGATCAAGGTGTCCGAGGTGCCCGAGCGCACGGCCGAGGTACTCGCTCACGCCGTCGCTCGACGGCTGTCCCCGGACGAGGTCGTCGTGGTGCGGGGTGGGGTGACCACCGCGTCGGCGTTCTCGGCTCTCGAGTTCGACCACCTCATCTTCACCGGGTCCCCGGGTGTGGGCGCGAAGGTGGCGGAGGCTGCGGGGCGCAACCTCGTCCCGGTCACCCTCGAGCTGGGGGGCAAGAACCCGGTGGTGCTCGGGGCCGACGCCGATCTCGACGTCGCGGCCGAGCGGGTGGCCGGGGCCCGGCTGACGAACGGCGGCCAGCTCTGCCTGTGCCCGGACCTCGTGTACGTGCCGAGGGCCCGCTTCGACGACTTCGTCGCCCGGCTCGAGGCCGCCTTCCGTGCGCAGTTCCCCACCTACGCCGAGCACCCCGCGGTCGTCTCGATCGTCGACGAACGCAACTTCGACCGGGTGACCGCGCTCGTGGCGGACGCCGAGGCCAAGGGCGCCGAGGTGCATCGGATCGTGCCTGCCGAGGAACTCGTCCGGCTGCCGGATCGCGCCACCCGGCGGATCGCGCCGACGGTGCTGCTCGGCGTCACGCCGGACATGGACGTCGCGTCCGAGGAGATCTTCGGCCCCGTGATCGCTGTACACCCCTACGACGGTCTCGACGCCGTCATCGACGACCTCAACGGCAGGCCGAGCCCCCTCGCGGCCTACTGGTTCGGTTCCGACGGGCCCGAGTTCCGCCGCTTCCTGGACCGGACGACGTCCGGCGGGGTCAGCCGCAACGATCTGATCCTGCACTGGTCCATCGTCGGCGCGCCGTCGGGCGGCGTGGGCCGCAGCGGCATGGGCGCCTACACGGGGGAGATCGGGTTCCGGGAGTTCAGCCACCTGCGCACGGTGGCGGCCAACACCGGCCCGGAGGGCATGGCCACCCGTCTGGTGGCCTCGACCGACCCGGGCGCGGCGGACGGGTTGGCGGCGGCCATCCACCGGACGGCCCAGGAGATCAGGTCCCGCCTCGGCGAGTGACCACCGACCACGGCTGCATCCAACGAGGGAAGGTGCCGAATGCGTACTGAGGCCGCGATCTCCCGCGGGGCCCACGGGGACTTCACGATCGAGGACGTCGACATCGACGACCCGCGTCCGGACGAGCTGCTGGTGCGGCTCGTCGCCACCGGGGTGTGCCACACCGACCTGCTGTCCCGGATGGCCCCACCCGACGGGGCGCCCGCGGTCCTGGGCCACGAGGGCGCGGGCGTGGTCGAGTCCGTGGGAGCGGAGGTCGACGGGTTCCGGGCGGGCGACAAGGTCCTGCTCAGCTACGCCCACTGCGGGCGGTGTCGACGCTGCGCCGCCGGTCGTCCGGCGTACTGTGCCGAGTTCGGGGCACTGAACAGTGGGGGCACCAGGCCGGACGGCAGCTCGACGCTGTCGCAGGCGGGCGCCCCGGTCTGGTCGTCGTTCTTCGGGCAGTCGAGCTTCGCCCGGCACGCCATCGTGTCCCCGCGCAACGCGGTGGTCGTATCCCCGGACACCGACCTCGTCACCGCGGCGCCCATGGGGTGCGGGTTCCAGACGGGCGCGGGCACCGTCGTCAACGTCATGCGTCCGGACCCGGGCAGCAGCCTGGTGGTGTTCGGCACCGGCGGGGTGGGCGTCGCGGCGGTGATGGCCGCCCGCGCGCTGGACGTCGAGACGGTCGTCGCCGTCGACCTCTCCGAGGAACGCCGCGCCGTGGCGACCAAAGTCGGCGCGACCGCGACCGTCGACGGTGCCGCACCGGACGTCGTCGAGCGGCTCCGGGACCTGACGGGCGGCGGGGCCGGATACGTGCTGGACACGACCGCGGTGCCCAGCGCGATCGGGAACGCCTTCCGCGCGCTCGGACCGCTCGGCACGCTCGTCCTCGTGGGCATCGGTGCGCCGGAGATCGGCCTCGACACCCTCGACCTGATCGGATCGGGCAAGTCCGTCCGCGGCAGCATCGAGGGGGACTCGGTGTCCGCCGAGCTCATCCCGCGGCTGCTGGCCTGGCAGGCAGCCGGGCGTTTTCCGGTCGACGAAGTCGTCACCCGCTTCCCCTTCGAGCACATCAACCATGCCGTCGAGGTCGCGTCGGGGGCGGTCGTCAAGCCCGTCCTCACCTTCTGACCTCCTCAGACGCCGGTCTCGCGGCCGGGCAGGGAGCCCGCATGTCCCGCACAGCCCTCGCTCGGCCGACCGGCTGGTCTGAGCCGCACCCGGCCCCGGCGGTCCGACGCGTGACGAGCCTGGTCGTCGTGTCACCCTCGCCCCTGGTCCGCGCGGGTCTGCGGGCGCTCGCCCGTCAGCACGACGACCTGACCGTTCTCGCCGAGGCCGGGTCGGCACGCACGGTGGCGGACCTCGTTCGGGAGTTGCGGCCGGACGTCGTGCTCGTGGACATGACCCGTGAGGTGGCGGAGCCCCTCGGGCGAGACGACCTGACCGAGTGGGTCGACGCTCGACCGCGGACGCCGGTGCTCGTCCTGCCGGGGGCCGGTGGGGGAGCGTCCGCGGACGACCTCGTCGCGCTGGGAGCGGCGGGCTTCGTCGCGCGGGACGAGGATCTCGCCGCCGTGCTCGCCGCCGTCCGGTCCGTGCGCACGAACCCCGGGCACCTGGTCACGGGTGCCGGGTCGGGGAGTCGACCCCAGAGGCCGCGGTCGCTGCGGCTCACGACCCGAGAGCAGGAGGTGCTCCGGCTCGTTGCGCGGGGTCTCACCAACCGCGAGATCGCGCACCTGCTGCACATCGGTGAGACCACCGCCAAGTTCCATGTGCGGGGCCTCATGACCAAGCTGGGCGCCCGGCGTCGCACCGATGCCGTCTCCGTGGCCTTCCGGGAAGCCCTGCTCTGACACCTCGCCACGCCCGTTGTCCATAAGACCGCCGGTATGTTAATCTCTCCGCGAAACGGACCGGTGGTCTTTACAGGCCTACGGCCTGTTGGTCTTCGGGCGACGGAGGATGCATGACACCACTGGGCAGCTGTCACGACAGGTTTCACGGCGTGCGAGACGAATTCGCGCGCCTGCTCGACACCGACGAGGTCGGGGCGTCGGTCGCGGTCGACCTCGACGGGGAAACCGTCGTCGACCTCTGGGGCGGGCACCGCGACGAGGGACGGACCACGCCCTGGACCCGGGACACCATCGTATCGGTCTTCTCCAGCAGCAAGCCGGTCACCGCGTTGGCCATCCTGGTCCTGGTCGACCGCGGACTGCTGGATCTCGACGCGCCCGTCGCCGCGTACTGGCCCGAGTTCGCCGCCGCGGGCAAGGAGGGCGTGCTGGTCCGACACCTGATGGGCCACACCTCGGGTCTGTCGGGGTGGGAGCAGCCGGTCACGATGGAGGACCTCTACGACCACGAGAGCGCCGTGGCCCGGCTGGCCGCCCAGACCCCCTGGTGGACGCCGGGGAGTGCGGCCGGCTACCACGCGCTCACACAGGGGCACCTGCTCGGCGAGCTGGTGCGGCGGGTGGACGGGCGGACGCTGGGGCGGTTCATCGCCGACGAGCTCGCCACGCCGCTCAAGGCGGACGTCCAGCTGGGCGTGCGGAGGGAGGACGACGACCGCGTCGCTCCCGTCGTGCTGCCGCCGGCGATCGAGCTGGACACCTCCGGGATCGACCCGGCGGGCATCCCCTTCCGCACGATGACCGGACCGCTGCCGCGGGCGGAGCTGGCGAACACCGAGGGCTGGCGCCGCGCGGAGGTGGGCGCGGCCAACGTCCACACCAACGCCCGCGGGCTCGTCGACCTGATGCGCGTGATCACCCTCGGCGGCGCGGCCGGGGGCGAGCGACTGCTGTCCGAAGCGACCGTGGATCGCGTTTTTGAGGTGCAGGCCGACGGCGTCGATCTGGTCAACGGGGTGCACGTGAGATGGGGCACGGGGTTCGGGCTCACCCCGAACGACGCCTTCCCCTCCGTCCCGACGGGCAGGGTGTGCTGGTGGGGCGGATGGGGAGGCTCGGTGATCGTGATGGATCAGAGCCGCGCGCTGACCGTCTCGTACACCCCGAACCGCATGGCGGCGGGCAGTGGCGTCCTGACCTTCGAGCGGACCAAACGCTACCTGGACGCCGTCTATTCGGCGTTGTAGGCCGAGCACGGTCTCGTGCTCGGCGTCCGGCGGAGGGTGGGTTTGTAAGGTGAGGACCGTGGACTTCCAGCGGGCGCGGAGCGAAGAGCAGCGCAACGAGCGCCGGCGCTCGATCCTCGCCACCACGGCCTCGATGCTGACGGAGATGCCGGTCGCCGAGCTGAGCCTGAACGAGCTGAGCCGACGGGTCGGCCTCGCGAAGTCGAACGTGCTTCGCTACTTCGAGTCCCGGGAGGCGATCCTGCTCGAGCTGCTCGACGCGGAGCTCAGGGACTGGGTCGACGAGATCGCCCGAGCGGCCGTCCCCGAGGAGTCGGAGCCGGGAGCCCGAGCAACCCGTTTCGCCCGACTCGTGGCCGACTCGCTGGCGACCCGTCCCGTGCTGTGTGATCTCGTCAGTGCTCAGGCCGCCGTGCTCGAGCGCAACATCTCCACTGAGGTGGCCCTCCATCACAAGCGGACCACCGCGGTGTCCGCGAACGTGCTCGTCGAGGCCATCAGACGGCATGTGGACCTGGAACCGGACGTCGCGTATCGGTTGCTGGCCTATACGCTCCTCATGACCAGCGCGGCGTGGCCGCAGAGCCAGCCGTCCGAGGCGGTGTGCGCGGCGTACGCCGCCGATCCCGAGATCGCCGCCACCCAGATGGACTTCGCCGACGCTCTCGCCGACTTCGTGGTGGTGACCATCGCCGGGTTGTCGGCAGGGCGGACCCGTCCGGCCTGACTCGCGTCAGGCCGACGAGGCGCTCCGCGTGCATCCGACGCCGAAGCGACGCCGAACCGCGTCGCCGACGAACTCGACCGCCGCGTCGTTCCCGGGTAGCCCGATGATGGTGAAGAAGCCGTGGATCTGGCCCGCGAACCGGCGGAAGTCGACCGGGACGCCCGCCTCCCGCAGGCGGTCGGCGTAGGCCTCGCCCTCGTCCCGGAGCACGTCGTGTTCGGCGGTGATCACCACGGCCGGCGGGAGCCCACCGAGGTCCCGCTCACGCAAGGGAGCGGCATGGGGCGAGCGGCGGGTGGCCGGGTCCGGGCAGTAGTGGTCCCAGAACCACATCATCAGGTCGCGGTCGACGATCAGGTTGTTCTCCGCCGCGAGGTAGCTCGCGGTCGTGAACTCCGCGTCGAGCACCGGGTACGCCAGAACCTGCAGGTCGATACTCGGTCCGGAGCGTTCCCGGGCCAGCAGGGCCACCGCCGCGGCCAGGTTGCCGCCCGCGCTGTCCCCACCCACCGCGAGCGGCACGCGGCGCCCGGCGAGCTCGACGAGGCGGGCCTCGGCCCACCGCGTCGCCGCGTAGGCGTCCTCGACCGCCGTCGGGAAGGGGTGCTCCGGGGCCAGCCGGTAGTCGACCAGCACGACGGCGCAGTTCGTCGCGGCGGCCACGGTCCGGGCGTGCAGGTCGAAGTGGTCGATCGCGCCCAGGACCCAGCCGCCGCCGTGAAGGTAGACGAGGACACCGTCCACCTCCTCGCCCGGGACGAGGGTCCGGGCGGCTATCGAGCCCCCCTCGACCGGGATGCGGTGCTCGCCGACCGCGGCCATCTCCACCGTGGGCACCGGGCCCAGGACGGTCACGCCCACGGTGGCTCGGGCCTGGACGGGGCTCAGTGTGCGGATCGGGGGTGCCCCGGCGGCGGTGAACTGGGCGACCAGGGCCGCCGACGCCTCGTCCAGGCTCATCTGTGCTGCCTCTCCACTCGCCGGAGCACGTCCGTCAGTGTCGGTGCTCGAGAACGCCGCGGATGATGGTGCCCGCTGCCTGGTCGTCGTAGGCTTCCTGCACCTGGTCCACGGTGTAGCGCTTCGAGATCAGCTTCTCGACCTCGAGCTTGCCCTCGCGGTACAGCCGGATCAGCTTGGGGATGTCGTGGCGGACGTTGCAGTTGCCGACCAAGGCGCCGATCAGGCTGTAGCCGTAGGAGGTGACCATCGTGCCGGAGAGGTTGATGGTGATCTCCTGGGGGTCGTCCGCCACCCCGGTGAGGACGATGCGCCCGCCCTTGCCGGTCACCGCCACCGCGTCGTCGATCACGTCCGAGGTCACCACTCCGGCGGTGACGATCGTCGCGTCGGCGCCGGTGCCCGCCGTCAGCGTGCGGGCCAGGTCGGCCGCCTCGTCCACCGTCGACGCGGTGTGCGTGGCGCCCAGCGTCGTGGCGAACTCCCGCCTGCTCTCCACCGGGTCGAGGGCGACGATGTGGCTCGCCCCGGCGAGCGCGGCGCCCTGCACCGCGTTGATGCCGACGCCGCCCACGCCGACGACGACCACGGTCTCGCCCGCCCGCGCGCCCGCCGCGTAGACCGCCGACCCCCAGCCCGTCGGGACACCGCAGCTCAGGAGAGCCGCGACGTCGAAGGGCACGTCCTTGGGCATGACGATCAGCGACTCCTGCGGAGTCACCATGTGGTCCGCGAACGTGCCCAGCAGGCAGAACCCGCCGAAGCCCTCGGAGCCGAGGGTGTAGCGGAACGTCCCGTCGAACAGGGCCCCGGTCGCGACGGTCTCGCCGAGGTCGCAGAGGAACGAGCGGCCGTTGGTGCAGTATCGGCACCGCCCGCAGCTCGGCACGACCGAGGGCAGCACGTGGTCGCCGGCCTTGATGTGGGTGACACCCGCACCGACGGCCTCGACGACGCCTGCGCCCTCGTGACCACCGACGATCGGGTAGCGCGAGCCCGCGTGGCGCAGGTGGTCGTCGGAGTGGCAGAGCCCGGCGACCTCGACGCGGACGAGCACCTCGCCCTCCTTGGGGTCGGCGAGGTCGAGCGTGGCGGTCTCCCAGCTCTTGCCGGGTGCGGTGAGAATGCTTGCCTGTACCTGCACGTGCTCCTCCAGGAGGTCGAGGTCGGTGTTTATCGGGCGGGGGAGTGGACGAACCCGCGGTAGCCGTCGGCCGCCACGGAGTCGCAGATCTCGCGGAAGGACGGGATGCCGGCGCAGTAGGGGAGGAACTGCCGGGGCTTGCCCTCGATGTTGGCGCCGAGGTACCAGGAGTCGGCCTGCGGGTAGACGGTCTCGTGGGCGAGCGCGTCGACACGCTTCGCCCACTCCTCCTCGGCGGCCTGATCGGCCTCGGTGGCGGCGATGCCGCCCTCGTCGAGGGTTCGCAGGTAGTCGACCAGCCAGTCGACGTGCTGCTCGATCGACGCGATGACGTTCGCCAGCACCGAGGGGCTACCCGGGCCGGTCAGGGTGAACAGGTTGGGGAACCCGGCGACGGCGATGCCGAGGTAGGCGCGGGCACCCGAGCTCCACTTGTCCCGCAGGCTCAGCCCGTCCACGCCGCGGACGTCGATCCGGGACAGCGGACCGGTCATCGCGTCGTACCCGGTGGCGAAGACGATCACATCCGCCGGGACCTCGGTGTCTCCGACGAGGACGCCGTCCTGCGTGATCCGCCGGATCGGCGTCGTCCGCACGTCCACCAGGGTGACGTTCTCGCGGTTGAAGGTCTCGTAGTAGTCCGTGTCGGTGCAGATCCGCTTGGAGCCGATCGGGTGCGACGTGGGGCAGAGGCGCTCGGCCACCTCGGGGTCCCGCACGGTCTCCCGGATCCGGTCTCGGACGAACTCGGCGGCCACCGCGTTGGCCTCGAGGTCGGTCATGGTGTCCTCGAAGACCCACATGAAGTTCGAGCCGCCGGCCGCCCAGCGCTCGCGCATCGACTCCTCGCGCTGCTCCGGAGTGAGGTCGTAGGCCTTGCCGGGAGGGGGCGCGACGGCGACACCGCCGGGCGAGGCCCACGACTCGGACCGGATCTGCGGGTAGCGGCTCTTGTAGTCGGCGACGTCCGACGGCTCGTGCAGCCGGTTGCGCGCCGGGACGGTGAAGTTCGGGGTGCGCTGAAGGACGGTGAGATGGGCCGCCACCTTGGCGATCTCCGGTATGACCTGGATGCCGGAGCTGCCGGTCCCGATGACGGCGACCCGACGACCGATGAGGTCCACCGGCTCGTGCGGCCACTGGCCGGTGTGCAGCACGTCGCCGCGGAAGTCGGCGAGCCCGGCGATGTCGGGCAGGTTGGCCGCCGACAGGCACCCGGCGGCGCTGACCAGGTAGCGGCAGGCGAGCACGTCGCCGTCGGAGGTGTGCACCGTCCAGGTGGTGCTCGCGGGGTCCCAGGTCGCGGCGGTCACCGTCGTCCCGAAGCGGATGTCCTTGCGCAGGTCGTAGCGGGCGGCCACGTGCTGTGCGTAGGCGAGGATCTCCGGCTGCGCGGAGTACCGCTCCGACCAGGTCCACTCCTGGTCGAGCTCGGGGTCGAAGGTGTAGCTGTAGTAGATGCTCTCGGCGTCGCAGCGGGCGCCCGGGTAGCGGTTCCAGTACCAGGTCCCGCCGACGTCGTCGCCGGCCTCGACCACGACGACGTCCAGGGCGAGATCGTCCCGAAGGCGCTTGAGCGCGTACATGCCGGCGAACCCGGCTCCGATGACGACGGCGTCTCGGGCCGTTCCGGACGTGCTCATCCAGTGCCTCCCAGTTCCATGGGCCTCGGGGGCGGCCGGTAGGGCCGCCGAGGGCGAGGTTCGGCGTCATGGACGGCGAGGACACGCTGCGGAGCGACCCGGGTTCTCTGACAGGGTGTCCGCGTTCATCACCGTTGACGCGTACAGGGGCGATCCTAGAGTGCCCTGAATTCCCGGACAAGGTGGCGTCGAGGAGGGATCGGCACTCGCTTTACAGACCGGCAGGCTTTTGCGGGTGACCGCAGCAGGGGGTAGTCTCGACCGGGAAGAGACCGCCAGTCTTTACGGCGCCGGGGGGTTCGGGCTCGGACACGCAGTCCGGTTCTCCCCGGCGCACCACGTCGTCGAGAGGTTCTGACATGTCATCGCTGACCGGCAAGGTCGCCATCATCACCGGTGGTGGCAAGGGTACGGGTCTGGGGATCGCCCGCGCGTTCGTCAAGGAGGGCATCGCCGTCGCCATCACCGGCCGGGGTGCGGAGTCGCTCAAGGCCGCCCAGGTCGAGCTGGAGGAGCTCGTCCCCGGAGCACGGGTGCTCACCGTCCAGGCGGACAACAAGGACCACGGCGCCGCGGCGGACGTCGTCTCCCGGACGGTCGCCGAGTTCGGCCGGGTCGACATCCTGATCAACAACGCCCAGGAGTTCCGCACCAACATCGCGTTGGAGGACATGACCTGGGACGACGTCATCTCCACCTACGAGTCCGGGGTCTTCGCCACGTGGCGGTTCATGGTCGCGGCCCTGCCCCACCTCAAGGAGGCCCGGGGCACCATCATCAACATGGGCTCCGGGGCGGGGACGAACTCGATCGCCAAGCACGGTGCGTACGGACCCAACAAGGAGGCCATCCGCGGTCTCTCCCGCATCGCGGCCCGCGAGTGGGGCCCGCACGACATCACCGTCAACGTGATCAACCCCTACGTCGCCTCGGCGGAGTCCGAGCGCGTCGAGCGGGAACAGCCGGAGTTCATCAAGGCCCTCCAGGCCCAGCTGCCGCTCGGCCGGATCGGGGACGCCGAGCTGAACGTGGGCGGTCTCGCCCTGTTCCTCGCCCGCCCCGAGGGCAGGTACCTGACCGGCCTGAGCATCGACGTCGACGGCGGCGGCTCGATCCGCCCCTGACCACGTCACCCATCACCTCGCAACGAACGGACGGAAAAAGTGGAACAGCGCATTCTCGGCGGCACGGGCGTCTCGGTCAGTGTCCTCGGCTTCGGAGCCATGAACCTCGGCGCGTGGGGCAACGTCGACCAGGCCGGGGCGGACACGCTCGTCGGCGAGGCTCTCGACGCGGGGGTCAACCTCTTCGACACCGCGGACATCTACAGCTTCGGGGAGTCGGAGACCCTGCTGGGCAAGGCTCTCGGGAGCCGCCGCGACAAGATCGTCCTCGCCACCAAGGGCCGCAACAGCATCGAGGAGGACCCACTCCACGGCGGGGCCTCGCGCCGCTGGATCGTCCGGGCGGTCGAGGACAGCCTTCGCCGGCTCGGCACCGACTACATCGATCTCTACCAGATCCACCGGCCCGACTGGGCCACGGACCAGGACGAGACGCTCAGTGCGCTCACCGACCTGCAGCGTGCGGGCAAGATCCTGAGCTTCGGCAGCTCCACCTTCCCCGCGCACACCATCGTGCAGGGCCAGTGGATCGCCAAGGAGAACGGCCTGTCGCGCTACACCACCGAGCAGGTGACCTACTCGATCTTCAGTCGGGCGATCGAAGCGGACGTGCTGCCGCTGGCGCAGCAGTACAAGCTGGGCATCCTCGTCTGGAGCCCGCTGGCGAACGGCTGGCTCGCCGGCACGGTCAGGAGGGACCAGCCCATCACGGCGCACCGCTCCAACCTGGCGGGTGCGGACTTCGACCTCTCCGTGCCGGAGAACGCGCGCAAGCTGGACATCGTCGATGAGCTGCGCAAGATCGCTGACGACCTGGGCATCTCGTTGCCCGAGCTCGGACTCGCCTTCGCCAAGTCCCACCCGGCTGTGTCGACGGTCCTGATCGGCCCGCGCACGGTCGAGCACCTGCGCCAGAACCTGAGGTCCGCCGAGATCGTCCTCGACACCGAGACCCTGGACCGGATCGACGCCATCGTCGAGCCAGGCACGGACGTCTCCCCGCGGGATCGCTACCCGGTGCTCCCGCCGAACGTCACCGACCCGCGCCTGCGCCGCATCGGCTGAGCGCCACGGGGCTGTCGCACCCGGGACGCTCTGTGGAGGTTCCTCACCGGTCGCCGGCTCAGTACACGGTTCTCGCCGTCGTGCTGACCGGCGATCGCGCGTCACCGCCGGTGACGGCCCCCTGTCTCTCGGTCGACCGGTGTCTTCTGACCAGGGTCTATCCCGGGGAACGGTTGTGGATCCGTTGACGATGCGTTGTTGGTCAGGGTCCCCGCCGCGTTGTTACCCTCCCTGATTGAGTGGCCTCGAAGGGATGGCGTGTCAATGACGAAGCGCAGCGCCCGCTGGGCGACGTGGAACGAGATCGACTCGCTCGACGTCGAGAAGGACTACCTCCGCATCCTCGGCATCTTCCAGAGGGACTTCCGGCTGGCCCGTCGGTGGTCCGCCACAGCGGAGAGCCTCGGCGTCACCTACGCCCTGCCCACGATGAGCCGGATCCTCATCCAGGGTGACCTGTACCCGGTCGAGAAGATCGGGAAGCGGGTGGCCGACACCGGGATCATCACCGCGGCCATGTACACCCACGGTTTCGGGCCGGGGGAAGGTCGCGAGGCGTTGCGCCGCATGAACCAGATGCACAAGATGTACCCGATCCTCGCCGAGGACTTCACGTTCGAGTCCTGCGCCGAGGCCGTCCTCCTCGTCCGTGCGGCGGAGCGGTTCGGCTGGCGGCCCGTGCACGAGAAGGAACGTCAGGCGTACGCCACCTACGTCCACGTGCGCGCCGGGTTCATGCACATCCAGGGTGTGCCCCGTACCTTCGAGGCCCAGGCGCGGCTGTTCGACCGCTACGTCGACGACAACGCCCGGTTCGAGCCGCAGAACCAGCTGCTCTTCAGCGCCCTGGAGACGTTCGTGCTCGGACGGGCGAAGACCCCCGTGCATCGGATGCTCCTGCGTGGCTGGTTCCGCTCGAGTGCCGACCCGCGGATCCTGCGAGCCGTGGGCGTCCCGGTTCCGCCCCGCCCGGTGGCAGCCGCGTTCAACGCTCTCTGGCGGCTGGTCGTCGCCCTGCGCGGACCCGCGGACGCGAGGTCGGACGCGCCGAGCCCGCTCGTCGCCGCCCACTATCCCGACGGGTACGACATCACCGAGGTCGGGACCTTCACCCCCGGCTCGTGCCCCTTCCCCCACGCGTCCCGGGACAACCCGGCCACCGGGCCCGCATCCGCCCTCGGATCCGCCCGACCCGCGGACCGGCACCTGGCCATCTGACCGGAGTCCGTCCGGCCGGCGCCGCTCGCGATGGCCCCGCGTGCCACGCCGCCACGGGCCCGCAAGACGGGAGGGCGGGCGGCCTCGCCGACTCGGCCTCCCCGGCTCCGCAGACCTCCACACACGACGCTCCGCACGTGCGCCTCGCGACCGCGATCCTGCCGACCGAGCGATCAGATCGGTCCTGCCCTCACACTCCAGAGGGTCGCCGACCGACACCATCCGCCCTAGCGCCGAGAGGATTTCCCATGCTCGCCTGGTCGCGAGGTTTCTACGGCTACTACAACCTCGCCTTCGTCACCATCGTCAACGCCCTCATGCAGGGTGCGTTCTACACCGTCGGCATCAACGGCCCGATGATGGCTCGGGAGTTCGGCTGGTCGGCGACCGAGTACGGCGCCGCCTCGACCGTCTACCTGATCGCCATCGGGGTGTCGTCGCTGTTGGCGGGTGTGCTGATCCCCAGGGTCGGTGCGCGCAGGCTGATGGTCTGGATCAGCCCGCTCGCCCCGATCGCCCTGTTCGGGATGTCGTTCGTGACGGAGCCCTGGCACTTGTCCGCCTGGACCGCCGTACTCGGCTTCAGCAACGGACTGGGCATCGCCGTCGCAGGCCCGCTCATCGCCGCCAACTGGTTGAGCAAGCGCCGCGGCCTCGGCATCGCGATAGTGATCGCGTCCTCGCAAATCCTCGCCATCGTCTGGTCGCAGCTGACCGTCGCGCTCACGGGCGTGGTGGACTCGTGGCGGCAGATCGCACAGATCGAGGCCGCGATCGTGCTGGTGGCGCCCCTCGTGGCGATCCTCTTCGTCCGAGAGCGGCCAGAGGACCTGGGTCAGTCCGTGGACGGTGTCCCGCTGTCGGAGACGCCCGCCGCGACGACGGGGTCTCGCAGCCTCCGTGTGTTCAAGACCACCGCGGACTGGACGGGGAAGCAGGCTCTGCGCAGCCGCGTCTTCTGGCTGATCACCGTGGCGTGCGGGATCGAGGCGTTCGTCTTCCTGGGCATCACCGCCCACCAGGTCACCATCTTCGAGGCGGGCGGGCTCGACGTCGCCGCCGCGACGACCGCGTTCGGCCTGGTCATCACGATCGGTGGCCTGGGGCGGATCGTCGGGGGCTGGTTCACCGACTACATCGAGCCGCGCTTCATCCTCGCATTCTTCCAGCTGACGCTGGGTGCAGGCATCCTGCTGTTCGCGCTGGCGCACACCTGGCCGGGTGCCCTGTACGTCTACATCGTCACCGTGGGCATCGCGGGCGGCGAGATCTTCCTGCTCGCCACGGTGCTCTTCGTGAACTACTTCGGGCCCAAGGCGTACCCCGCGCTGGCGGGCGTCGCGAACCCCTTGTTCTCGCTGCTGTTCGGTGGTGCGGGGCCGATCGTGGTCGGTTCGCTGTTCGACACCGTCGGCGACTTCGAGCCCGTGCTGATCGGGCTGGGCATCGCGGGGATCGTGGCCTCCGTCGCGTCCTTGGCGGCCCGACCGCCCAAGGCACCCGCCCAGGCGTCCGCCCAGGCGACGGCGGACGCCGGTTCGGCCTGAACCGCCGTCGGCGGTGTGCGGGTCGCCGACTCGCACACCGCCGAACGTAGGCGGGCCCGGCGCCGGGTCAGGATGGCGGGTTGAGGTCCACCGACCGCAGGGCCAGCCGCTCGTCGGCATCCGCCAGCGGCGCCGCGTCGTACATCGAGAGCAACCGGTGGGTGCGGTGGGCGATGACCCACTCGCCCTCCTCCCGGACGAGGTCGTCGGTGTAGCTGAACGACCGCACGAGAAGGACCAGCTCGCCGCCCCGGCTGCCGAGGAGGTGCGAGCGGCCGAAGGAGAAGGCGGTCGCGGTGTCGCCGTCCACCTCGATCTGGACGTTCGACAGGAAGTACTGCCCGCGGTGCAGGACGTCGATCGGCAGGCCGCCACGGAGCGGCACGTCGAAGTGGGTGGCGAAGACCTCCCGGATCCCGTCCCGGCCCTTCATCCCCGCGAAGTCGGCGCTCTTGGAGAAGCAGGAGGCGACGCCGTCATAGTCCTTGACGGTGAGGCTGTTGCAGTATCTGACCAACACCTCCTGGACGGCGTGATGGTCCAGAAGCTGCTGCAGGGTCGTGGGAGCGTCCGCCATGTCGGATCCTTCGTGATCGGTGACGAGCCGACCCGCATCAGGGTCGGGCCGAGGGGCCGGCGAGACGACACGCGCCGTATCCCTCGGTGACCAGCAGTCGGAACGGGCCATCGGGCGAGTGTCGCATCGAGTGGATCCGCTCTCGGCGCGAGTGTCGTCAGAACCTGTTTTCAGTCTACTCATCATCAGACGTACGGTCGAATATGACGCGGAGAAGCGTCAGCTCAGTTCGATGCCCTTAGCCAGGTCTCTCACACGCAGTCGACGAGATCCATGGACCTACGGCATGCACGACTCACTCCTGGAAGGACCCCCATGTCGATCGAAGGCAGAATCGGCCCGCCACGTTTCGACGGTGCGAACGTGCTGCTCACGGGCGCGGGAAGTGGGATCGGTCGCGCTCTCGCCCTGGAGTTCGCCCAGGCCGGTGCACACGTCGCCGCCACCGACGTGGACGACGAGTCGGCGGCCGAGACTGCACGGGCCGTGCGTGCCGCAGGCGGAGTGGCGCGTTCGTACGCCCTCGACGTGACCGACGACGCCTGGTGGAGCGCGGTGGTGGCGCGGGTCGAGAGGGACCTCGGGCCCATCGACGTCCTGGCCAGCAACGCGGGGAGCAGCAGCAGTCGGCGTGAGCTGACCGAGTTGTCGGTCGAGTACCTCAGGTGGCTGTTCGACGTGAACGTGCTCGGTGCCGTGCGCGGCATCCGGGCCGTCGTGCCCGGGATGCGGGCCCGCGGACGCGGCTCGGTCCTGTTCACCGGGTCGATGGCGGGTCTGTGGGTCGGGCGAGGTGGTGCCGACTACAGCGCCACCAAGCACGCGCTGTTGGCCGTGGCGGACAGCCTTCGCAACGAGGTCGCCGGCGACGGTGTCCGGGTGTCGATTCTCTGCCCGTCGGCGGTGCCGACCCGGCTCGCCGAGACCACGCGCAGCCGGGCGGTCGAGCCCGCTGCTGTTCCGGACCCGACGCGCGCGGCCGAGATGGCGACCCTCGTCGCGGAGACCGGTGGCATGGTATCCGCAGAGGAGGTGGCCCGGATCTCGCTGGAGGGGCTCCGCGACGGGCGGTTCTACATCTTCACCCACGCGGGGTCGGGGACCCGGTTCCTCGAGCGGAGCGCCGAGATCGCCCGCGAGCTCGCCCGGCTGGACCGAGGCTCCGCGGTGGACACCGGGTGAGCCCCTCCCCGAGTGCCGGGGGCCGCGAGGTCCCGGTGAGGACATCCGTGGCTCACCCTGTCGCGACACGGCCGCCTCAGCGTGCGTGGACCCGTCGACGGAGGGCGGGGTCCACCAGCGCGGGAGGCAGGTAACTGAAGTCCATTCTGTCGAACACCGTGCCCGGCGGGACGATGACGTCGATCGCATCGAGCAGGTCCTCGGACAGCTGGACCTCGGCGGACCCGAGCTGGCTCGCGAGCTGCGTGGTCGTCCCGGCCCCGACGATGGCGCTCACCACGGCCGGGTGGGACAGGGTGAAGGCGATCGCCAGGTGGATCAGGCTCAGGCCGCTGTCGGCGGCGAGCGCGGTCAGCGCGGCAAGCGCGTCGTGCTTGCCGCGGTTCTCCGGTCGCGACAGGTCGTACTTGTCGGCCAGGAACAGGCTCGCCCGGGTGTTGGTCATCGCGTCCCCGCCACCCGGCCAGGTGTCGGAGAGCATTCCGCCGGCCAGCGGGCTGAAGGCGAGGACGCCGACGCCGTACTTCTGGGCCGTGGGCATGATCGAGGCCTCGGCGCCGCGATAGAGCAACGAGTGCGGCACCTGGGTGGTGGCGAACCGGCGCGGCCGCGACGGTCGGCCACCCACTCGGCCTCCACGATCTCCGCGCCCGAGAAGGTCGACGTGCCGATGTGCAGGACCTTTCCCTCGCGTACCAGGTCGGTCAGCGCGGAGAGGGTCTCGTCGATGTCCGTGTTCGGCTCGGGCCGATGAACCTGATAGAGGTCCAGGTGGTCGGTCTGCAGCCGACGAAGACTGTTCTCCACGGCTCGCTTGATCCACCGCTTGCTGTTGCCCCCGTCGTTCACCCCCGTCCCGAGGCGATTGTTGACCTTGCTCGTGAGCACCACGTCGTCACGGTGGCCGCGCAGGGCCTTCCCCAGGTAGACCTCGGACTCCTCGTACGCGTCCGCCGTGTCGACGAAGTTGATCCCCGCGTCGAGCGCGGCGTGGACCACCCGAGCCGAGTCTTCGACGTCGAGGTTGCCCCAACGGGTGCCGAGGACACCGCCGCCGAGACACAGTGTGCTGACCGATATTCCGGTGCGTCCCAGGAGTCGGTACTGCATCGTGAGCTCCTCACGTGATGGCCGCCCGAGCGCCGTGCGGCGAGGGCGGTCGTGTCCAGTGCGGCGAGGGGGCGACGGGCGGGGGAGACGGGCTCCCTCGCACGTCACGAGGCGACGATCACCCGTTCCGGTCTGCGGCACCCTCGGGGACCCGCCTCGCGGGGCCGCTCTGCGGTCGCCCGAGCACCCTAACAGACGGCTGGTCTGTAGTATCCCGCCGGCGACGGTGCCTGCCGGAGTCCCGGAGCGGCGGAGGAGAGCGGATATGCGAGCGTGGCGGCTGGATCTGGGCGGGTTCGAGCTGGTCGAGGTACCACGGCCGCGAGTCCCGGCCGAAGGCGTTCTCGTCGAGGTGGCGGCGGCGGGCCTGTGTCACACCGACGTGATGCATCTCGACCTCGGGCCGGCGCATCTGCCGGTCAGCCCGATGACGCTGGGGCACGAGACCGCGGGTCGGATCGTGGAGGTCGGCGCCGCCGTGACCGGTTGGGCGGTCGGTGACCGGGTCGCGGTCCTCGCCTCGGAGCACGGGCCGGGCTCGGCGCGCGACGGCGGTTACGCCGATGCCGTGGTGGCCTACCCCCACGAGCTGGTGGAGGTCCCGGACGAGGTGGACGACGCGACGGCGGCGGTCGCGACCGACGCGGGTGTCACGGCGTACCGGGCGGTGCTGGTCCAGGGACGGGTGCAGGCGGGCATGACCGTCGGGATCATCGGGCTCGGCGGACTCGGCATGATCGGAGCCCGGCTCGCTCACCTGGCGGGGGCGACCGTCTACGGCGCGGACGTGAAGGAGTCCCTGTTCTCGCTGGCGGGTGCGCAGGGTGTGAAGGCCAGTGCGCCGTCTCTCGCCGTGTTCGAGGACGTCTCCTTCGACGTGGTCGTGGACTTCGCCGGTGTCGACACCACCGGTGGAGCCTTTCGCGCCGTGCGCCCCGGTGGGCGGGTGGTGCAGGTGGGGATCGGTCGACCGAGCGCCACCATCGACCTGTTCGACGTGCTCGTCAAGCAGCTCGAGTACGTCGGGTCGAACACGGGCTCGGTCGAGGAACTCGCCGCCTTCCTGCGCCTCGTGGCACGAGGCGAGATCACGCCGGAGATCGAGCGCATCCCGGTGGGGGAGATCGGCGCGGGCCTCGAGCGGCTGCGACGCGGTGAGGTGACCGGTCGCCTGGTAGCCATGCCCTGAGCGCGGCGCATCCTCGGGGAGCGCTGCACGTTGCCGTCGTGGCGGGCGCTTCGACCGGGGGACGGCGACCTGGCCGGGCACATCGGGTGTCCGCGGACCGTTGTGTCTATGACTCAGGACACTCTATAGTCCGATGGCTTCCAGGGCGGCCCGCGCGGGTCGCCGTGAAACGGCCCGCTCGGCCCGGAGTCGAGTGGACCTTCCCCCACTCTCTGGACCAGTCCCGGAGGACCCATGGCAGAGTCGCCACGAACCCGAGATCTCTATGGACAGCTCGACGATGTCCTCGACCGCATGACGCTCAGCGGCGCCCACTACAAGATCCTGGTGCTGGTCGGTGTCGGCCACCTCTTCAACATCTTCGAGCAGCTGAACGTCGCATACGCCGGCCCGATCCTGATCCAGGAATGGGGACTGTCCCAGGCCGCCAACGGCGCCCTGACGACGGCGACCTACCTCGGGATCGCCGTGGGCGGGACCATCGCCGGGATCCTGAGCGACCGATTCGGCCGGCGCCAGGTCTTCATGGCGAACTTCCTGCTCTTCACCCTCGGCGCCCTCGTCGCGGCCTTCGCTCCGAACTACGCGATCCTGTTCCTCGCGCGGATCCTGGTCGGCCTCGGGCTCGGCGGTGAGATCACTCTCGGATTCACCGTGATGGCCGAGATGACGCCGACCCAGCGTCGCGGCGCGATGGTCGCCGCCCTGAACGTCGTCGCCTCGGTCGGGCTGCTCGCCGCGTCGGGTGTGGCGGCTCTGATGTTCGGTCCGCTGCTGGAGTTCTTCGGTGGCAGCTCCTACGCGTGGCGCTGGTACTTCGGCGTCATGGTGCTGCCCGCGTTCGTCTTCCTGTGGCTCCGTCGCTACCTGCCGGAGACACCCCGCTATCTCCTCCGTCGGGGCCGGGTCGCCGAGAGCAACCGGATCCTGACGCTGCTGTCCGGCGGCTCGCTCAAGGGGAGGGCGGACACCGAGGTCAGGGAGTTCATCCAGGGGCCCGAGGGGGTGCCCGCCCGCGAGAACGAGGTCAAGACCCGAGTCCGTGAGCTGTTCGCAGGTGAGGTGCGCCGTCGCACCATCATTGCGGCCCTGCTCTGGATCGGGATGGCCGGCGGGTCGGTCGTCTACTTCATCTCCCTGCCCACCATCCTCGGGCAGCGGGGCGTCTCCGTCGACACGAGCCTGCTCCTGGCCACCATCTCCAACGTCGCTGGTGTGTTCGGGGCGCTCGCGGGAGTCTGGGCCGCCCATCGCTTCGCGCGGCGCGCCGTGTACATCGTCACGATCGGAACCATGCTCGCCGCGGCGCTCGCCATGGCGTCCGTCCCGAACGTCGCGCTCACCCTCACGTTCGCGATCGTCATCTCGTTCATGCTGCAGATCATGGTCGGCAACCACCTCGCCTACATGCCGGAGCTGTTCCCGACGCGTGTCCGGGCGACCGGGGCCGGGCTGACCGCCTCGGTCGGCACGGCCGCCTCGGCACTCGCCCCGCTGGCCGGTGGCGCCTTGGCAGACTCGTTCGGTGTCATGGGCCCGGTCCTGCTGCTCGCGGGACTGTTCGTCGTGATGATCGTGACGGCGTTGTTCGCCCCGGAGACGGCCGGCAAGCACCTGACCGAGATCACCGCCGAGGAGAGCGCTCATCCGGGTCGCGCCTCGACCGTGGCGCAGTAGCGAGCGGTACGCCGCGGCGGCTTCCGGGCCAGACCCCGACGCCGATGGCGTCGCATGAAGGTGAAGAGCCGAGACGGCCGCCGTCGGGCCATTCGGGTAGGCGCACGCAGCGGAGAGGTTCGAGGATCAATGAGGCTATTCTTTTGTGCATGGCCCAGTCCGTAGCCGCCTCCGTCCCGTTCGAGCCGTCGAACGACGGGCGCAAGCTGGCGGCCCAGGTCGCCGAGCTGCTGGAGAACGAGATCATGGACGCCGGTTGGCCCGTCGGGTTCGTCATGGGCTCCGAGGCCGACCTCATCGCTCGTCTCAGGGTGAGCCGCGCGGTGTTCAGGGAGGCCGTCCGCGTCCTGGAGCACCACGACGTCGCCTACATGAGGCGCGGCCCGGGAGGCGGGCTCGTCGTCAAGGCACCCGACTCGGCCGCGGCGGCGCGGGCGTGCGCGCTCAACCTCGGCTACCACGAGGCGACCTGGGAACAGGTCTTCGAGGCGCGGAGCGCCCTCGAGCTGCGGTGCGTCGAGATCGCGACGCAGCAGATCGACGAGGAGGGGATCGCGAAGCTTCGTGTCGCCCTGGCGGCGGAGGAGGAGGCGCAGTACGCGGGTGAGGTCGGGACGAGCGGGCTGCACCTGATCCTGGCCGAGATCTCGGGGAACCCGGCGTTCATGCTCTTCATCGACGTGCTGACGAAGCTCAGCCGGGGCGGTGGGTCGCCGGACCGCGCACCGGCCGCGGCTCTCGAGGTGAAGAAGGCGCACGCCAAGATCGCTGACGCCGTGATCGCGGGCGACGTCTCGCTCGCCAGGCACCGCATGCAGGTCCACCTCAAGGCGATGGGGCCGTGGCTCGTGCCCGACGGGGCCGGGATCGGCGGCGACTGAGTCGGCTCCGAGGGGGCGGTCGACGCAGCGGCGCCAGCGGGCCGTCGCCGGTCCGGTCCGACGTCGCCGTGACGTGTGCAGGCGCTCCTTGACTTGCGCGAACGTGTTGGTAACCTGAGTGAAAAGTACACTCAATTGCAGGCACGCCTGCGGCGCCTTCCGTGACGAGGCGAAGCGGACACGGTGTCGGAAGCACAGGAGGCACTGTGCGAGCGCACAGCGATCATGGGCGATCGGAGCGGACGGTGGACCATCGTGCCCCGTCCGAGCAGCGGACGTCTGACATGTGCCGCGAACGGCGCGCTCGTGGCTGTGCACATCCGAATGCGCGCGGAACCGGCGTCGTCGCTCGGACCGGTTCGGTGAGGGCGTTCTCCCACTCACATCACTCTGGAGGTACCCCCACATGATCGGTTTCCCGGTTCCGGCCGAGGTCCTGCCGCTGCGGGCGAAGGTCGAGAAGTTCATTGAGACCCACGTCATCCCGGTGGAGCACGAACTGCACACCCGGACCCCCGAGAGCATCAAGCTGCTCAAGGACCTCGAGGAGATGGCGAAGGCCGAGGGTCTCTGGGCGCTGGGTCACCCGGCTCACCTCGGCGGCGGTGGCATGAAGATGGTCGACTACGCGTACGTCAACGAGGTGATCGGGCGCTCCATCCCGGCGCTCCAGGTGTTCGGCACCACCACCCTCCAGACCGTCCTCATGATGGACCCGGTGGCGACGGAGGAGCAGCGGGAGAAGTACGTGGTGACCGCCACGCGCGGTGACTCCCGCTGTGCCTTCGCGATGACCGAGCCGGGTCTGAGCAGCTCGGACCCCACCCAGTTCGTGACCAACGCCCACCTGGACGGCGACGAGTGGGTGCTCAACGGCCGCAAGTGGTTCATCAGCGCCGCGGCGCGCTCGATCGCGACGCTGGTCATGTGTCGCACGGAATCGCCCGACACCCCGGTGCACCAGCAGTTCAGCATGCTGATCGTGCCGAACGACACCCCCGGTTACAAGATCGTCCGGGACATCCACGTCATGGGCCTCGACGGCGTCACCTCGGGCCACTACGAGCTCGAGTTCGACAACGTCCGGGTGCCCGCGACCAGCATCCTGGGGCAGCGCGGGGAGGGCTTCGCGCTCGCGCAGCGCCGGCTCGGCCCGGGCCGCATCTTCCACTGCATGCGGTGGCTCGGGTCGGCCCAGCGTGCCTTCGACCTGCTGTGCCGGCGCGCCAACTCCCGCCTGCTCGGCGGCAAGCCGCTCGCCGAGAAGCAGCTGATCCAGAAGTTCGTGTTCGACTCCTACCAGGACATCATGGCGAGCAGGCTGATGGTTCTCGACGCGGCGGCGCGCCTCGACGCAGGCGACGAGGCGCGGGTGCAGCTGAGCTCGTGCAAGGTCCACACCGCCCAGACGGTGCACAAGGTCGTGGACCGCGCGATGCAGGTGTTCGGTGCGGAGGGCATGTCGGACCTGCAGCCCCTCGAGACGATGTACCGCGAGGCCCGCTTCGGCCGGATCGTCGACGGTGCGGACGAGGTGCACATCCAGCGCACGGCGCGGCGGATCCTGCGGGCCTACGACGAGGGTTCCGGTTGGGACTTCGCCACGCGCTAGTCGGCGGACCGACGCGCAGCCCGCCGCCCCGCGGAGGGGGCGGGCTGTGCCACCGCCCGTTGTCATGTCGAGTAAGCGGGACCTCAGAAGGAGAGTGAGCATGCGGGACGCCGTCATCGTCGATGCTGTCCGGACCCCGGTCGGGAAGCGCAATGGGTCGCTGGCCGGCTGGCACGCGGCGGACCTGTCGGCCACGGTCCTCAACGCCCTCGTCGGGCGGACCGGGATCTCCCCGGAGCAGGTGGACGACGTCGTCTGGGGCTGCGTGCGCCAAGCGGGCCACCAGGCCAACAACGTCGGACGCAACGCGGTCCTCGCCGCGGGCTGGCCGGAGTCCGTGCCCGCCACCACCGTGGACCGTCAGTGCGGCTCGTCTCAGCAGGCGGCGCACTTCGCGGCGGCCGGTCTGATCGCGGGCCACTACGATCTCGTCGTCGCGGGCGGGGTGGAGATCATGAGCGCCATCCCCGCGAACGCCGTGGCGGCGCTCCCGGAGTTCGGCAAGCCGACGAGCAAGTCCATCCGGGATCGCTACGGGGTGGACTTCCATCAGGGCGTCGGCGCGGAGAAGATCGCCGAGAAATGGGGGCTCTCGCGCCGGGCGCTCGACGAGTTCTCCGCGCTGTCGCACGAGCGGCTCGCGGCGGCCACCGACAGCGGAGCCCTGAAGAGGCAGATCCTGCCGGTCACCGGCGCGGACGGCACCGAGCTGTCCGTGGACGAGGGACTGCGCCGCGGGACCACCGCGGACAAGCTCGCCGGGCTGAAGCCGGCGTTCATGGAGAACGGGCAGATCCACGCGGGCAACTCGTCGCAGATCAGTGACGGGGCCTCCGCCCTGCTGATGACGACGTCGGAGAAGGCCGCCGAGCTCGGCCTGACCCCGCTCGCGCGAGTGCACACCGCGGTCGTCGCGGGGGACGACCCGGTTTTCATGCTGACCGCACTGATCCCGGCCACGGCCAAGGTGCTCGCGAAGTCGGGCCTGTCGATCGACGACATCGGCGCGTTCGAGGTCAGCGAGGCGTTCGCGTCCGTACCGCTGGCCTGGCTGGCCGAGACCAAGGCCGACCCAGCCCGGGTGAACGTCAACGGGGGCGCGATCGCGATCGGCCACCCGCTCGGCGCCTCGGGTGCACGGCTGATGACGACGCTCGTCCACCACATGGTCGACAACGGCGTCCGCTACGGGCTTCAGACCATGTGTGAGGGCGGCGGGCTGAGCAACGCCACCATCCTCGAGCTGCTCTAGGAGCGGTGTCGCGCCGCGGGCGACACCCGGCCGCGGCGTCTCGGCCATCCACGGCGTTCGTCGTCAACGAGGAAACGGAGTAGAACGTGGGCATCGAGCTGCTGGTGGAGATGGCGGCCGAGGGGTTCCCGGGGCGGCCCATCGTCGGTCGTCGGTCCGATGGCCTGACCCCGGAGCGCCTTCGCGCGTGGGCCGGGCGGGGTGCCGAGCTCGTCCGTGCCTCCGGGGCGGACTCTGTCGTCTACATCGCGGGCAACGGGCCGGAGTTCACGTGTGCCCTGTTCACGGCGGCGTACGCGGGTGTTCCGCTGATCCCGCTGAACTACCGGCTGGGCGCCGAGCAGCTCGAGTCGCTGCTGGACCGTCACCGCTCGGCGTACGTGATCGTGGACCGCGGGGCCGTGGCACCCGCCGTGACGGTGCCGGAGGGCTCGGTGACCGTACAGGACTGGTGGGAGGCCGTCCGCGCACCGCGACGCGCGGACGAAGCCGCGCCGGAGCCGGTGGTCGTGGACGACTCCGCACCCGCGGTGTACATCTACACCAGCGGGACGACCTCGGCCCCCAAGGGCGTGGTGCTGCGGCACACCAACCTCACCAGCTACGTGATGGGGACCACGGAGTTTGCGTCGGCGGAGGGGTCTGACGCCGCACTCATGAGCGTCCCGCCCTATCACATCGCGGCGGTGGCGAACGTGCTGACGAACCTGTACACCGGGCGCAGGTTGCTCTCCCTCGAGCGCTTCGACGCGGTCGAGTGGCTGGCGACCGTGCGCGAGGAGTCGGTCACGAGCGCGTTCGTGGTCCCCACGATGCTCGCGCGGATCGTGTCGTCGCCGGGGGACAAGGCTCTGCCCAGCCTGCGCGGGGTCTCCTACGGGGGCGCGCCGATGCCCTCGTCGGTGATCTCGCAGGCGTTGGAGCTGTGGCCGACGGTGGACTTCGTGAACGCCTACGGCCTGACCGAGACGAGTTCGACCGTGGCGCTGCTCGGACCGGAGGACCACCGCGCCGCGGTGCGCAGCGGCGACCCGGACGTCCGGGCCCGGCTGTCGTCCGTCGGCAGGCCGCTGCCCGGCATCGAGCTGGAGATCCGCGGCGAGGACGGCGAGGTGCTCGAGGCGGGTCAGGTCGGTCGCATCCACCTGACCGGCGCCCAGGTGTCCGGCGAGTACGCCGGATCCGGCCGCGCAACCGACGAGCGCTCCTACTTCGACACCCGCGACCTCGGCTACCTGGACGCGGAGGGTTACCTCTTCATCCTGGGCCGCGCGGACGACACGATCATCCGCGGCGCGGAGAACATCGCGCCCGCCGAGATCGAGGACGTGCTCGTCTCCCACCCCGCGGTGTCGGACGTCGCGGTGGTCGGGCTGCCCGACGAGGAATGGGGTCAGCGGATCGTCGCAGTGGCGACGCGGGACCCCCGTGCAGACCCGGTCGACCCTGCCGAGCTGAAGGCCTATGTGGCTGCACGGCTGCGCAGTAGCAAGACCCCGGACGAGATCGAGTTCTGGGAGGAGCTTCCCCGTACGGAGACGGGGAAGCTGGTGCGCCGAGTGGTGACCGCGAAGCTGGTGGAACGGACCGAGGCCGGAGCGTCGTGAGGGTGCTCGCGTCCGGGGTTCCTGGTGGTGTGACGTGTCGAGAGGTGAGGTGTAGTCGTGGCGGATGATCCGAGGTCGCTCTTCGGGTTGGAGGGCAAGGTCGCCCTGGTGACCGGCGGGAGCCGGGGCCTGGGTCGGGAGATGGCGCTGGGCTTCGCCCAGGCGGGTGCGGACGTGGTGGTCGCGTCGCGCAACCTCGAGTCGTGCGAGGCCACGGCCAAGGAGATCGAGCAGCTGACCGGGCGCACAGCGATGCCCTACTCGATCCACATGGGCCGGTGGGACCAGGTGGAGCCGCTCGTCGACGCCGTCTACGAACGGTTCGGCAGGCTGGACGTGCTGGTCAACAACGCCGGCGTGTCGCCGCAGTACGACAAGATCGTCGACGTCCCGGAGAAGCTCTGGGACGCGGTCCAGAACCTGAACCTGAAGGGCCCGTTCCGCCTCACGGCGGTGGCGGGCACGCGCATGGTCGAGGCCGGGGGTGGCTCGATCATTAACATCTCCAGCGTCGGGTCCATCCACCCGTCTGCCGTCATCATCCCCTATGCGGCCGCCAAGGCCGGGCTCAACAACATGACGATCGGGTTCGCCCACTCCTTCGGTCCCACGGTCCGGGTCAACTGCATCATGCCGGGCGGCTTCCGTACCGACATCAGCGCGAGCTGGGACTGGGAGTGGTACACCGAGCGCACCAAGACCTACGCCCTCGGGCGGGTGGGTGAGCCGCACGAGATCGTCGGCACCGCCCTCTACCTGGCCAGCGACGCGTCGAGTTTCACGACCGGAGCGGTGTTCCCGGTCGACGGCGGCGTCCCGACCTGAGCCGCGGCCGCGTTCGGCCAGCACCGTCCCGGCGCGCCCACCCGTGGTGGGCGCGCCGCTCGTTCGTGGAGGAGACACCGTGATAGTGGGGATGCCGTGGCCTGGGCCCGAGGTCGCCCGCGAGGCCGAACAGGCCGGCGTCGGCGCCTTCTGCGCGGGTGAGTTCGTCGACCACGAGGCGTACGCCACGCTCGCGGAGATGGTGGCGGGCTCCCAGGCCGCGCTCGTCGGACCGGCGATCGCCTACGCGTTCGCCCGGTCGCCGTACGCCCACGCCGCCGCGGTGCGCCAGCTGCACCGGGTCGCCCCGGGCCGGATCTTCCTCGGGCTGGGAACCGGGGCGTACCGGATCAACCGGGACTGGTTCGGCGTTGACGCCGACCGCCCGGTGGCGCGGATGGCGGACTGGGTCGGGGCCGTGCGGGCGTGGCTGCAGGCGGAGAACGGTGAGCGGGTCCGCTTCTCGGGTGAGTTCCTCACCATCGACGCGGACGTCCGCGCCCCGGTCCTCGGCCGACTGGATGTGCCGATCCTCCTGGCGACGGTGAACAAGCGGATGGCGCGGACGGCGGGTCGGGTGGGGGACGGGCTCATCGGCCACGGGCTGTTCACGTCGACCTGGTGGAAGGACGTCGTGCGCCCGGCCGCGGACCGCGGAGCTGCCGAGCGGACGGACGGCCGGACGGGGTTCGTGGAGCACGGCTGGGTCACGACCGCGATCGACGACGCCGCTCCCGAGCGCGCGACCCGGGACGCGAAGCGGATGATCGCCTTCTATCTCACCGTGCGCACGTACGATCCGATGGTCGAGCACCACGGTTGGGAAGGACCCGTCAGCAAGGTGCGCGCGGCGTTCGCGACCGGGGACACCGACGGCATGGCCGACGCGGTGACCGACGAGATGGTCGAGGCGATCGCCGTGTGCGGGACCACCGACGAGGCTCGAGAGATGCTGCGCCGCCGCAGGCTTGACGACGCACTGCCCCGGGACGTGGGCTATCTCGCCGCACCGTCTTTCCTGGTCTCGTGGCGACGGCGGACCGCCTACGCTCGGGCGAGCCTGCCACTGCTGACGGATCTGCAGATGAGTGTCCCGACCTGATGCAGCCGGCTCTGGCATCGACCGGGGATAATTGAGTATCCTGCTTTGGACGCCCTGCGTCGGACCATGGAGGTCGGATGAGTACGACAGACGAGTTCACCGCGCGGCTGCAGGCCTTCGTCGGCAAGGGAGAGGGACCGACGACGAGCGGGGTCGTCGACCCCACCGTGATCACCCGGCTGACCGAGGCGCTGGGTGACCGCAATCCCGTCTACTCGGACCCCTCGGCGGCCGAGAAGAGCCCCCACGGCGAGATCGTGGCCCCGGTCACCGCGCTCATGAGCTGGACCGTCGCGGCCAAGCCGCTCGGCGTTTTCGGCGTGGACGAGGCGGGCCGCGAGCATTTCCGGCTCGAGGCCGCGCCGAACGGCTCGGCGTCGGCGCGCGCGGCTGACCCGAACGGTGTCGACTGGGGCAGCTCGTTCGAGCTTCGGGAGTTCCTGAAGGCGGAGGGTTTCGTCGCCCCCGCGGTGACCAACGGGTGGTTCGAGTACGAGCGCTACCTGCGGCCCGGTGAGCGCGTCGTGGTCGGGCCGTTCACGATCGACGAGATCGTCGGGCCGAAGCGGACCGGTTTGGGTGAGGGCTACTTCATCACCCAGAGCCAGCGGGTCACCGATGCCGAGGGCGAGCTCGTCGCGGTGATCCGGCAGCGGATCCTGCGGGCGAAGCCGGTCGCCGCGGCCGCAGCCACGGAGGAGAAGGCCCCGTCCGTGCCGACTGCGGGAGGGACCGCGGGGGCCGAGGAGGCTCCCGCGCCGACCGTCGAGTGGTCGACCGAGCGGCGCCCGGGGCCCGAGCCGGGTGCCGTGTCGGTGGGGGACACCCTGCCCGCGCTGGTGGTGGAGCTCACCCCCACCGTGATCGTGGCGGGTGCGATCGCGTCCCAGGACTGGGCCCCGGTCCACCACGACACGGGCTTCGCGCGAAAGATGGGACACCCCGACGTGTTCATGAACATCCAGATGAGCACCGGTTTCGTCGGCAGGCTCATCACCGACTGGGCGGGTCCGGGTGCACTCATCGAGGCACTGGACATCCGCCTGGGCGTCCCGAACTACGCCTACGACACCATGACGATGACCGGTGAGGTCACGGCGGTGGAGCAGGTGGGTGAGCGGGTCCGCCTCACGGTTCCGGTCGTGGCGAGGAACAGCCGCGGCGTTCACATCAGTAGCACGGTCACCCTGACCGTGCCTGCCTGACGGCCGAGACTCGGCCCCACCCCACACAGAGAGGAGCATCGGCCGATGAAGGTCGGTGAGCGGTTCCGTTCGCAGGGCACGACTGCCCAGGTCATCGTCATGAAGGGCACGGACAAGGACATCCAGCTCAGCTGCGCCGGAGCGGCGATGGTCGGGTTGGGATCACCAGCCGAGGCCGCCGGGGCGCCGCCGGTCGAGACCGGTGAGCCCCTCATCGTCGGAAAGCGGTACATCGACGACGAGTCCGGTGTCGAGGTCCTGTGCACGGCAGCCGGAGGCGGGCCGCTGCAGATCGACGGTCGCACTCTCGTGACGGCCGTCGCCAAGCTCTTGCCGTCGAGCGACTGAGCGGGGCGGGCGATGAGCGAGATCACGGATCAGCAGGTGGCCGACAGGCTGCCGGACATGTGGCTGGACCGCGACAACGTCGAGTTCTACCGGGGGTTGCTGCAGCGCAGGCTGCTGATCAACCGGTGCGCGGACTGTGGGAGATGGCAGCAGCCCCCGTTCCCGATCTGCCCGAGCTGCTGGTCGGACGACGTGCGGCCCACCGAGGTCAGCGGCGAGGGGACGATCCATTCGTTCACCATCCTGCGCGCGGGTCCCCCGCTCCCGGGGGTGGACTACGCCTCAGGGCATCCGGTGGTCGTCGTGGAGCTCGCCGAGCAGCAGGGCGTCCGCGTCACCGCGACGACCGCCGACGTGGCGCACGAGGAGCTGCGGGTGGGCATGCCGGTGACGTTGACCTGGGTCGATCGCGGCGGCGAGCCGGTACCCGCCTTCCGGCCGGCGGCGAGCGCGTGAGCCGGGCGCACGAACAGGAGAGGCAGTGGGAACGATGACCGTGCGGTACCCGGTCCGGGACCAGGTCGCGATCGTGGGAGTGGGCACCACGCCGTACTCGCGTGACAGCGGCAAGAGCGAGATGGGGCTGGTGGTCGACGCCGCCCGCGCGGCGATCAAGGACGCCGGCCTCACGGCGAAGGACGTCGACGGCATCGCGGGCACGTGGGTGCGGGCCGAGCTCGCCCAGGCGGCGCTCGGGATCCCCGCCGTGAACTACTACCTGAACACGCGGCTGCCCCCGTTCAGCCAGCAGGTCGTCGCCGGTATCAATGCCGTGTTCTCGGGCCTGTGCGACACGATGCTGGTGTACCACTGCGCGTACCGGATGGGGGGAACGTCGAGGTCCGCGGGCGGTGACCCGTTCCGGGTGTCGCGCCGCGGCATGCCGCGGCCGCTCAGTCCCTTCCCGGACACGATCACCGGCGCTGCGTGCTACGCCAGCTGGGCCAACCGCTACATCGAGGAGTACGGCGCGAGCCGCGAGGACCTCGGCCGCATCGCCATCAACAACCGGACCAACGCCGGTCACAACGAGCACGCCGCGGCGCGCAAGCCACTGACCATGGACGAGTACCTCGGCGCCCGCATGGTGCGAGACCCGCTCACCGTATTCGACATGGACTACACGATCGACGGCGCGGACGCGTTCATCATCACCACCGCGGAGCGGGCGCGGGACCTGCCGCAGAAGCCCGTCATCGTGCACGCCGCCGTGCTGGGGCAGACCGACCACGGTGTCGAGGAGGACCTGCCGGACCTCACCGACACCGGGCTCAAGGTCGCGGCCGACGCGCTGTGGGCGCGCAGCGAGCTCACGCTGGACGACGTCGACGTCTTCATGCCCTACGACGGATTCTCGGTCATCACCCTGAAGTGGTTCGAGGCCATCGGCTACTGCGGCGTCGGTGAGGCGCCGGGCTTCGTCATGGACAACTGGAACGAGGACGCGGACCGCATCGAGATCCGCGGGCGGGTGTCGGTGAACCCGCACGGCGGCAGTCTGTCGGAGGGCGCGTCGCAGTCCGCGGGGCACATGCGCGAGGCGGTGAACCAGCTCCGCGGCCAGGCGAGCGGACTCCAGGTGGAGGGTGCCCGCACGGCGCTCGTGGCCCCCGGCGGGTTCTTCTACAACGCCGGAGCGATGCTCTTCCGCACCTGAGCCACGGCGCGTGGCGTTCGCTCACCGAATCGACCCGTGCGGCGGAGTGGCTCGAGGTCCCGAGAGTCGCTCAGCCGAGACGGTCTCCGAGAGAGGTCTCCCCCCATGGCCAGATCACTTCACCTGCCCGTGGACTTCGGGCACGTCCTGATGTTCCGGCGGGCGGTCGGCTACCCGGACGACGGTGTGCTCGACAGCGCGGACCCGCCTGCGCCGCCGCCGACGTTCGTGGCGTCGAGCGCGCACTTCGACGCGGACTACCCGCTGCGGCCGCGAGCCGGTGCGCCATGGCCGCCGGGCAACCGCGGCGGTGCGTCGAGCGGCGAGGAGTCGAACAGTCGGATGCTCCACGCCGAGCAGCACTACGACTTTCATCGCCAGCCCCGTGTGGGGGAGGTGCTCACCGCCGAGATCCGCGACGGTGCCACGTGGACGAAGGAGGGGCGTCAGGGGACGATGCAGTTCGCCGAGATCCTCACCGAGTTCCGCGACGAGGCAGGGGAGCCGGTCGTCACCAGCCGTGCGGTTCGGGTGACGCTCCCGCCCCAGGGACAGTCGTGACGACGCCGATCCCGTCCATCGCCACCGCGCGGCCGGGAACCTCCGTCGAGGTGGTCGTGGCCGACGGGCTCACCCGGACCCAGATCGTGCAGTATGCGGGCGCGTCCGGGGACTTCAACCCGCTCCACACGGACGAGGTGTACGCCACCGAGACCGCCGGCTACCCGGCCACCGTCGCTCACGGCATGCTGACCATGGGACTCACCGGCCGTGCCGTGACGGACTGGGTGGGGGAGGGCCGCCTCTCGTCGTTCTCGGTCCGATTCCTCTCGCCCGTCTTCCCAGGAGACGTCCTGACCACTCGAATGACCATCGAGGACAGCCGTCCGGTGGGGGACGGGACGGAGGTTCGGGTGGCCGTGGAGACGGTCAACGCCTCGGGGACCCCGGTGGTGCGCGGACTCGCGGTCGCGGTGGTGGACTGACGCACCTCGAGAGCCCGGCTTCGGTCCGGACGGGCGCTCGTCACGGGGTCTCCTGACCCAGCAGATCAGCCGAGAGGTGCCGCAGTGACGCACCTCCCGCATCGAACCGAGTGGATGGTGACGCGATGACGCTCTCCGACGTCGAGAACCAGGGCCTCGAAGGGCCCTGGGAGCAGCTGCAGGTACGCCGCGACGGCGCCGTGCTCTGGATCGAGATGAACAACCCGGCGGCGCTCAACGCGGTGAGCCCGGTCATGCAGGCCGAGCTGCACCGGGTGTGGGTCGGCTATGACAGGGACCCGTCGCTGCACGTCGCTGTCTTGATCGGTGCCGGTGAGCGGGCGTTCTGCTCGGGCGCCGACGTCGGTGCCGTGGCGGACACCGCGCGGCGGCGGACGAGCGACTACGACCGCGAGAGCAGCTTCAGCCCCGCGCACGCCGGGGTCACCAAACCCGTGATCTGCGTGGTCAACGGTGTCTGCGCGGGGGCAGGCCTGCACTTCGTGGCAGATTGCGACTTCACGATCTGCTCGGACAACGCCACCTTCGTCGACACCCACGTGAGTGTCGGGCAGGTGTCCGCCCTCGAGCCGATCGGACTCGCCAAACGGATCCCCCTCGGGTCCGTCATGCGCATGGTCCTGGTGGGTAGGAACGAGCGCGTCACGGCGCAGCGCGCCTACGAGCTGGGACTGGTCACCGAGGTGGTGCCGAAGGACCAGCTTCGTGAGCGGGCGGGCCAGCTGGCGGGGTGGGTCGCGGCAGGCTCTCCGGCGGCGATCCGGACCAGCCGGGAGGCGATCTACGACGCGACCGTGAACGACGACCTCGCCGCCCTGCGCCGCGGCTACGTCCTGCTCCGGTCGCACGCGGACCACCACCCGGACGCCCAGGAGGGCCCAAAGGCCTTCTTCGAGCGTCGCGAGCCGAAATGGGCGCCGCTCGAGGACTCGCGGTGACGGTGTCGGGGACCGGTCAGTCTCCGCCGCGGTGAGAGGGCAGTCGGCGCCGGAGCGCAGACACACGCGCCCGGCACCGACCGTGCCGGACTGCGCTCCATCCCCAGTCGCGACGACCCGGACGTGTTCCTCCGGGTCCCAGGAGCGCCCTCAGGTGCCTTGACCGGCCTCGACGCCCCGCCTACCCTTCAAAAGAGTACACTTTGACGACGTTGTTGAAGGGCTGACTGATATGCAGCACTCCACGATGGGATGTCGTGTAGGCCGATCGGGGCTCGGCGCATGACCGCCGGATCGGGCGCGGAACCGGTGCGGGCGGACCCCGCACCCCAACGTGAGGACCACAAGAGGGTGCGCCGGGCGAGCATCGCCGGCCTCGCCGGGTCCATGATCGAGTACTACGACTTCGGGTCGTACGCCTTCCTGGTCGTCTTCATCGGACCGCTGTTCTTCCCGGAAGACAACTCGCTGATCTCGATCCTCGCCACCTACGGGGTGTTCGCGGTCGGGTACTTCGCCCGTCCGCTCGGGGCGCTCTTCTTCGGTGGGTTCGGCGACCGGCGCGGCCGGCGGGCCGCTCTACTGGTCACCGTGGTCGGCATGGGGTGTGCCACCGCCGCAATGGGTGTTCTGCCGACGCACGACTCGATCGGCGTGGCGGCCCCGATCCTGCTGGTCCTCCTGCGGTTGGGGCAGGGCTTCTGCGCAGGTGGTGAGCAGGCGGGCGCGGCGACATTGATCGCGGAGTCGGGTGGCGGGCGCCGACACGGCCTGTTCCAGGCCTTCGCTCCCGCCGGGGCGACGCTGGGCAGCGCGACAGCCCCGGCCGTGGTCGGCCTCACCACCGCTGTTCTGGGCACGGACGCCATGGCCGCGTGGGGATGGCGAATCCCGCTGCTCCTCTCCGTGGTCCTGACGGTCGTCGTGCTGGTGCTTCGACTGCGGGTCCAGGAGTCCGAGGACTTCACGGCGCTCGCGAAGACCGATCGGGTGGCCCGCTCGCCCTTGCGCGGGACCGTCAAGGTGCACTGGCGTCGGATCCTGGCGGTCATCCTGCTGGCCCTGGCCGTCAACGCCCCGGGCGCTGTGTTGCTGAACTACATGAACGTCTTCCTCATCAACACGGTGCAGCTGCCCAGGACGACCGTGTTCTGGATGTCGGCCGTCTGCATCGCGCTCGGCACGTCCGGCTACTTCCTCGGGGGAATCCTGACCGACCGGTTCGGGGCGACCCGGGTCGTGGTGGGCGGCCTCGCGGCCGTGGCGGCCGTGATCTATCCGATGTTCCTGCTGGTCCAGGGAGGCCGGCCGGTGGGGTTCATCGGCGTCGTCTACACGGTGGCCCTGATCTGCTACTCGATCGCCACCACACCGGTCTACGCCATCGCCACGCGAGCCTTCCCCACGCGGTTCCGGTACTCCGGCGTGGCCGTCGGCATGAACATCGGCGGGGCGCTGGGTGCCGGCCTGGCACCCCTCGCGGCGGCATCGCTGGTCGCGTCGACCGGCAGCCCGCAGTCACCGGCCCTGCTCGTCGTCGGGGTCGCCCTACTGGGTGTCACGGTCGCGCTCGCCGTGAGCCGCTCCGCAGCCCTGCGCGGTGAGCAGTCGAGCGAGGCGGGACGCCCCTGACGGGGTCCGGTCACCCCCGTCGGTGTCTGCGGCGGCCGATCTCGTCGGCCGCCGCAGACCCGTCTCTAGGTGATGGTCGGATCGTCGGTCCCCTCGAAGACTGCGCCGTTGGCCAGCCAGTTCGCGTTGAGGGTCAGGCGGGAGCCGGGCCAGGCGGTGTTCGGGTTGTACCGCTTGCACGTCTTGTGCTTGATCTTCCAGCCGTCCGGGGTCCGGACGACCACGTCGCGGTACTCGACGTCGATGACGAGCTGGTCGGGCATCGGGCACAGCACCTTCGACCGCACCACCGCCTCGTCCTCCGACACGTCCTCGACCAGGCTGCTCACGATGATGTGCTGGAACGGGCCGTCCGCGCCGTAGACCACGACCTCCCGGAACTGCCGGATGATCTCGTCCGCGCCGACGAACGGTGAGAGCCCGCGCGGCGGGTCCAGCCGGTGGTCGCGAAAGTCCAGCACCGCATCCTCGGTGAGGATGGACCGCAGCGCGTCGAAGTCCTTATCGTCGAGGTGGAAGCCGTACCGTTCGACGGTCTCCCTGATGGCGAGCCTGTCCTCCAGAGTGCGTTTCACGGCGTCCGGGGTGGAAGCGGTCATTGCTCTCGTCCGTCCTCTCGCGAGATCATCGCACGACATCTGCGTCGTGCGGGCCCGACTCACGGCCGACGCGGGCCGAGGTGTCGCCGCCACGAGCGGCACGGCCGGCCTCCCAACGCACGACACCTCCCGCCGGCCGGCCCGTGTCGTGTCGGAGCACGAGGCGGGCCTGCCGGGGGAGGTGCGTGACGAAGTCCGGCCGCCTCACCCGGAGATAGGGCGGGACATCGGGCGGCTGTACCGAACGCACTGTGTGCAGCGCGTCCGAGGTGCGGGGAAGCTGTCGGTCAGGGCTCCAGCCCGAACGCGATCGTCGCCATCGTGCACGGCTCGTCACCGGTCTTCCAACCGTGCATCGTGCCCTCCAGCACGAAGAAGTCACCGGGCTCGAGCGTGACCTCCTCGGCCTCGAGCACGCTGACGACGGTGCCGGAGAGGATCGCGCTGAAGCTGATCGCGTCGGTGCGGTGCAGGGGTGCGTCGGTGTGCGGGGCGAACCGGCTGAAGATCCAGTTGGCGTTGCCCGGAGGCAGGCCGATGTCGAGCGCGGCCACATCGGTAGGACGATCGACCTTGGGCGGGAACTCGGTCAGGGTCCACAGTGGTGTGGTCTTCTCGATGTCGAGCTCGTCCCGCCGCGTCACGGCGGAACGCCCCTGCTCGTCGACTCCTGCGACGACCAACTTCATTGATGATCACTACCTCTCGTTCGACAGATCCGGTCGCGGACCTGGACGGTCCTGCCGGCGACCTGGGAGCGCGTGCCACGGGCGGACCCTCGAGGATCGGACAGTGGAAGGGGATCCACCCCTCAGCAGCGCGATATCAGGATACTGAGTGTGCCGGGCGCGAGCAAGGGAGAAAGGGCTCGTCAGCCCTTGGTCGCCCCGTGATCCACCTGCTCGTTCAGAGCGGGGGCCGGTGCGGCGACGGGTGCGCGGCCAATGAACGTCAGGCTCCTCGGCCGCGCCGTCCTGGCCGCCCCTCCGGTCACCGGCCGGCGCGGATCAGGTCCGCCGCACGCTCGCCGATCATGATCGCCGCGGCGTTCGTGTGCCCCGCGATCAACGACGGCATGACCGAGGCGTCGACGACACGGAGACCCTCGACGCCGTTGACACGCAGCTGCGGGTCGACCACCGCCTCCGGGTCGCTCCCCATCCGACAGGTGCCGATCGGATGATAGAGTGCACCGCTCTTCGCGCGGACCCACTCCTCCCACTCGGCGTCCGTCTGGACCGAGGGACCGGGCGCGAGCTCGGCGGTCACGAAGTCCCGGAAGGCGGGGGCCTCGGTGATCGCGCGTGCGGCGCGCGAGGCGAGGACCAGGGTGCGGAGGTCCTCGGGGGTGAGGAGCTGGTGTGAGACGTTGGGGGCGACGTCGGGATCCGTCGACCGCAGCGAGACGGTGCCCTGGGCGCGGGGGTGGCAGGCCTCGACGCCGACCGAGATGGCCGGCTCCTTCATCGGGACGACGATGCCGTTCATCAGCTGGGGGCCGCGCTTGCGCTCGATCGTCATGATGCCGAACGGCGCGAAGTACAGCTCGTAGTCGGGCTTGGCCGTGTCACCGTCGAGGTCCCCGAACACGAAGGCGTGCGTGGGCGGCGCGGTCGCCGCGCCGCGGCCGCGGAGCACGAAGTCCGCGCCACCCCTCACGACTCCCGGCAGGTTGAGCTGCATGTTCAGGGTGGGGACGGTGACGCCGAAGACCATCCGCAGGGTCGGGTGCTCCTGCAGGTTGCGACCGACTCCCGGGCTGTCCTGCAGCACGTCGATCCCGAGCGCGCGCAGCTCGTCCGCGGGCCCGATGCCCGAGAGCTGCAACAGCTTCGGGGACTCGAAGGCGCCGCCCGCGACGATCACCTCCCGACGCGCCTCGACGATCTCGTGGGCTCCCCGGCGGGTGCGGTACTCGATGCCGGTCGCCCGGCCACCCGAGAAACGTATGCGGGTGGCCAGCGCGTGGGTCTCGACGGTCAGGTTGCGCCGTCGTCTGGCCGGTCCGAGGTAGGCACGCGCGGTGCTGTGGCGCAGTCCCCGGCGCTGCGAGACCTGGACGTGCCCGACGCCGTGGGGACCCTTCCCGTTGTAGTCGGGGTTGAGCGGGTGCCCGGCTTCCTGAGCCGCCTCCACGAAGGCGTCGGTGAGCGGGTGATGCATCCGCGAGTGCGACACGTGCAGGGGGCCGTCGGCGCCCCGGTAGTGGTCACCACCGCCGGAGAAGGTCTCGGCACGCTTGAAGTAGGGGAGGACCGACTCGTAGTCCCACCCCGTCGCCCCCTCTGCGGCCCACGCGTCGAAGTCCGCCGGGGCACCGCGCGTCCACACCTGCCCGTTGACCGAGCTGGACCCGCCGACGACCTTGCCGCCCTTCCAGACCGACGGCGGTCCGGTGCGGGAGGGGTCCGGCTCCGCCGGGTACTGCCACGACGTGCTCGCGCGGATCTGTCGCATGCCGACCGGGACGTGCAGGAACGGGCTGTAGTCCCAGCCGCCCGCCTCCAGGACGAGGACCGTGGTGTCGGGGGACTCGCTCAGTCGGTTGGCCAGGACGCACCCGGCCGAGCCGGCTCCGACCACGACGTAGTCGAACACACTCACCTGCGTCGCTCTCCCTTCGTTGGGCGTCGTGGTGCCGGGTTCAGCGGCTCGCCTACTGGATGCGGCGTATCCGCAAAACAGGACACTGTACTGGTCAGGCTAGGGACGGGTCCCGACAGCGTCAAGCCGGCAGGCGGCTCCGGCCGACCGGGTCACGGCCAGCTGCGGCTCAGGGACTGCTCGCTCGAGACGGGGACGAGTTGCTGCTTGCGCGAGGGCAGGAGGTGCTCGAGCACCCGTTCGCGGATCCGCCAGCCCTGCGGGGTGCGCACGTAGCGGTCGTGGTAGCGACCCGCCTCCTGGACGATGTAGTCATTGCCCCCGAAGAGCACCTGGCCGGTGTACGAGCAGACCGCCCGCGCCTCGTCGTCGTCCAGTTCCAGGATCAACGGGCTGAGAACCAGGTGGGTGATCCGGTTGCCCCGGGCCCGGCGCGACTCCGCGTCCCCGAAGAAGGACTCCAGTTCCGCGCGACCACGCAGCACCGGGTGGTCGTTGTCGCTGCTGTCCCAGACCCCGTCGTCGGTGAACAGGTCGGCGATGTTGCCCTCGCCTCCGTCGACTCGGTAGGAGTAGCTGAGCACGAGGAGTCGGATCTCTTCGACGGCGAGGAGGTGCTCGACGGTCGTGGGGCGGAACGCGGGGGGCATGAGTACTCCTGAGAGTGGCCGACGCACGTCATCGTGCGGGGAGCCCGGAGCGGGACCCCTCAATAGAGGCTACTCTGTGAGATCTCCGCGTCGAGAGGTCAGAGTCGACCGGGTTCGACGGTCGGGTTGGCTGGAGGCAATCGTGGGGCGGATCGCAGGCAAGGTCGCGTTCATCACCGGCGCCGCGCGCGGGCAGGGGCGGAACCACGCGGTGCGGCTCGCCGAGGAGGGCGCCGACATCATCGCGATCGACACGACGCGCCCCGTCGACTCGGTGCGGTACCCGCTCGCGACGGCCGAGGACCTCGCCGAGACCGTGCGACTGGTCGAGGAGCGCGACCGACGCATCGTCAGCCGGGACGCGGACGTGCGGGACGCAACGTCGATCACGGCCGCTGTCGAGGCGGGACTCGCCGCGTTCGGGCGCCTGGACATCGTCGTGGCGAACGCGGGGATCTCCACCGCCGCGCCGCTGCTGGAGCTGTCGGAGGCGGCGTGGGACGACGTCATCGACATCAACCTGACCGGCGTGTGGAGGACCGTGAAGGCGGCCGTGCCGCACCTCGTCGCGGGCGGCCGCGGGGGGTCGGTGGTGATCACGAGCTCGCTCGCGGCCATGCGGGCCAACCGGAACGTCGGGCACTACAGCGCGGCCAAGGCCGGCCTGGTGATGCTCGCGAAGGTGCTCGCGTTGGAGCTCGCGGAACACCGGATCCGGGTCAATACCGTGCACCCCACGGCGGTCGCCACCGAGATGATCCTCAACCGTGCCACCTTCCGGCTCTTCCGGCCCGACCTCCCGAACCCGACGCGGGCGGACTTCGACGAGGTGGCCGGCCGAATGAACGCCCTCGGTGCGCCGGCCCTCGAGGTCGACGACGTGACCGACACCGTCCTGCACCTCGTGTCCGACAGTGGGCGGTACATCACGGGCACGGCTCAGGTGCTCGACGCGGGCGCCCTGCTCTGACGGTCCGAGCCGCCGTGGGCGTTCTTGTGATGAAGCAAACACCTAGTTGTCCTATCAGTTACATAGGAATTAACTGTCCGTGTGCCGTACACACCCTCTTCTCTCATGCCTCAATCGGACGCCGCGTCGCCCGCCGGAGACTCGGTGTCCGAGCCGGTCGACGCGATGGTCGCGATGCGGGGCGTCAGGAAGACCTACGGCTCCGCCGAGATCCTGCGTTCGATCGATCTGAGGGTCGGGCGCGGCGAGATCGCGGCCGTGATCGGTCCCAGCGGTGCCGGCAAGAGCACCCTGTCGAGGTTGCTCGGTCTCCTCGAGCGGCCGACCAGCGGTTCGATCACGATCGACGGGCACGACGTGACCGCACTCTCGGAGAGTGGCCTGCGTGCCGCGCGGCGTGAGATCGGGACCATCTTCCAGGCCTCCAGCCTGCTGCACCGCCGGACCGCGCGCGAGAATGTGGCCTTGCCGCTCGAGTACGCGCGCGTGAACCGGCACGATCGCCGCCGCCGGGTCGACGAGCTCCTCGAGCGGGTGGGGCTGTCGCACCGGGCGGACGCCTATCCCGCGCAGCTCTCCGGCGGCGAGCGCCAGCGGGTCGGCATCGCGCGGGCGCTGGCGCTCGGGCCCAGCTTGCTCCTCTCCGACGAGTCGACCTCGGGCCTGGACCCGGCCACCACCCGCACAGTGCTCGCCCTGTTGCGGGAGCTCCGTGACGACCTGGGGCTCACCATCGTACTGATCACTCACGAGATGGAGGTCGTGCGCGCCACCGCCGACACCGCCACGCTCCTGCGCGGCGGGGCGGTGGTCGAGTCGGGCCCGGTCGGTGAGCTCATCGCCCGCCCACGGTCGCGTCTCGGCGTGGAGCTGCTCCCTGACCGGCACCACATCGAGTCGGACCCGGACGAGGTCGTGTGGCGGGTGACCTACACGGGTGCACAGCCGAGCCTGGACTGGCTCGGACGGCTCTCGGCGGAGAACGGCCTCGACGTGCGGCTCCTCGGTGGCACGGTGGAGAGTATCGCCGGGAGACCTGCCGGTCGGGTCACCATCGCGACCCGGGACGACGACGAGCTGCCACGGTTTCTCGCGCAGCTCGGACTCCACGCCGAACGGGTCGAGGAGTCGGCGGTGGCTCCGCCCGGAGAGTGGTCGGGCGCGCAGCGCACCGGAGTGGTGGCATGAGCGGGGTCCTGGCGGCGAACACCCCGGTCGACGAGCTGTGGGAGATCGTCCGACCCGCACTCGAGGAGACACTGCAGCTGGTCACCTGGACCGGGCTGATCACGATCGGGGTCGGCCTACCGCTGGCCGTGGTGCTGCACAACACCTCCCCGTCGGGCCTGCGGCCGACACCGGTGGTCCATCTCCCGCTCAACGGCATCGTGAACTTCGCCCGGTCGCTCCCCTTCCTCATCCTGATGGTCCTGTTGATCCCGTTCACTCGACTCCTCGTCGGGACGACGATCGGGGTGGCCGGGTCGATCGTGCCCATGTCGGTCGCCGCGATCCCCTTCGCCGCCCGGTTACTGGAGACGAACCTGCGAGAGGTCCCGCCGGACGTCCTACGGGTCGGGCGGGCGAGTGGCGGATCGGTCTTCGGTGTGGTCTCCCGCGTGCAGCTGCCCGAGGCCGTGCCCGCGATGATCGGCAACCTCACCCTGCTGGTCATCACGATCATCGAGATCTCGGCGGTGGCGGGGACGCTCGGCGGCGGGGGGATCGGGGACCTCGCGGTCACCTACGGCTACACCCGCTTCGACACGACGGTCCTGGTGGCCTGTGCCGTGATCCTCGTGATCTCGGTGCAGCTCGTCCAGCTGGTCGGGGACCTCCTGGCCCGACGGCTCGACCATCGTTGAGCGGCGCCCGTCCGAGGCTCCGCATCATCCCCGCACGTTGGTGAACTCGAGAGGAAACCCCGACCGTGACGTCCCTGACCCCCGGCCGCCGAGCCCTGGCGCTCCTGGCCGCACTCGGCGCCCTCATGCTGGCGGGCTGCGGCAGCGCCGATCCCGCCTCCACCACCGGCCCTGCCGACCACGGTGCCCCGCTGCGGTTGTCCGTACTGATCTCCGGCGATGGCGGCGCGAGCTCGAAGTTGGCCAGGTATCTCGCCGCCGAGGTGGCACCCGACTACGACGCCGAGCTGACGTTCGAGACCATCACCAGCGCTGAGCAGCTCTCGCAGACGGTGGCCGACGGGGAGATCGACGCGAACTTCATCTCGACCGGCTACTGGGTGGCCCAGCAGGTCGCCGACGGCGGATACAAGGTCCGGCCGGTCCTGGCGACGCACTTCAACAGGTTCTCGATCGTCTCGACGAAGTACCCGTCGCTTCGTGAGGTCCCGGACGGTGCGTCGGTGGTCCTCCCCAACGACCCGTCCAACCTGGCCCAGGGTCTGTTGCTGCTCGCCCAGGAGGGACTGATCCAGCTCGAGCCGAGCGACCGGCCCGAGCTCTACACACAGCGCCAGATCACGGCGAACCCCAAGAACCTGAGGATCGAGGAGGCGGGCCTGGCCCAGATCCCGCGGTCGCTGCCGGATGTCGACCTCGGCGTCACCTACGACTCGGTCTTTCTCGACGGTGGGGTTGCTCCGGAGGACTTCCTCGCCACCTTCAGGGCCCCGAGCACGAACTGGGCGATCCACCTCGTCGTCGGGGAGAACATCGCACCCGAGAGGCTGGCGACCCTCGAGCAGATCTTCGAGGACCCGCGGGCCACCCGGTTCGTATCGGACCAGTTGAAGGACGTCGCGCTCCCGCTGACGGCCGGTGTCGGATCGTGACGTCCGCGCCACGGGCGGAGCGACCGCTCGCCTTCTTCGCCTTCGTGATGAACACGGCGTCTCACATGGTCCACGGCACCTGGCGCCGCGCAGACGGCGGCCAGCGCGACTTCGAGGAGATCGGGCTGTGGATCTCCCTGGCACAGCGGTTGGAGAGGGGCGGCTTCGACGCCCTCTTCTTCGCGGACGTGTCCGGGCTGTACGGCGACTTTCGAGGGAGCTGGTCCCACCACGTCCGGACAGGCATGCAGTTCCCCACCCACGACCCCCTCGTCACGCTGTCCGCACTGGCGGTCAGTACCGAGACCCTCGGGCTGGCCCTCACGGCGGGCCCGATCCAGGAGCAGCCCTTCGGCTTCGCCCGTCGGATGTCCACCCTGGACCACATCAGCAGGGGCCGGGTCGCCTGGAACATCGTCACAGGTGGCAGGACCAACGACGCCCGCAACTACGGGCTGGACGAGCCGCTCCCGCACGATGAGCGCTACGACTGGGCGGACGAGTACCTCGACGTGCTCTACAAGCTCTGGGAAGGCTCGTGGGAGGACGACGCGCTGGTGAAGGACCGGCTGAGCGGTGTGTACGCCGACCCCGAGAAGGTGCACAAGATCCACCATCGCAGCAACCGGTACCGCGTCGAAGGCCCCCACCTCGTGAGCCCGTCGCCGCAGCGGACCCCGGTGCTGTTCCAGGCCGGGGGTTCCCCGCGCGGGCGGGAGTTCGCCGCGCGCCACGCGGAAGCGCAGTTCATCGCCGCACCTCGGCCGGAGAGCGCGCGGGCGCTCGTGACCGAGACGCGCGCACTCGTCGAAGCGGGCGGGAGGGCGGGTTCGGACCTGCTGTTCTTCCAGGGGCTGTCGTTCGTGGTCGGGAGTACCGAGGACGAGGCTCGCCGCAAGCGGGACGAGCTCGAGGCCGAGATCGACCTGGAGACGACGATCGCCCACGTCGGCAGCGCCCTGGGCATCGACCTGGTGGGGTACGGGCTGGACGCCCGCCTGGTCGATGTCCTGCCCGACCGAGTGAACGGCACGCGAAGCGCCCTCACCTGGGTCCGGGAGGCGATCGGGGCGGCGGACCCGACCGTCGCCGACCTCGCCCGCCTCGTCACCGGGCAGTCCCGTGTCGTGGGGACACCCGAACAGATCGCCGACCGGCTTGCCGAGTGGCGGGCCGCGGGGATCGACGGGATCAACGTCATCAACGAGACCCTGCCCGGCTCCTACACCGACTTCATCGAGCACGTCATGCCGGTGCTCCGCGAGCGCGGGCTCGCCCGCTCCGAGCCGGCGGCCGGCACGCTGCGTCACCGGCTCTTCGGGCACGACCGGCTCGACGACCGCCATCCGGCCGCCCGCCACCGCGTGTCGGGGACACCGCGCCCCGGACCGGATTCACCCGCCCCCGTAGCGAACGGAGCCCCTTCCCGATGACGACGACGACATCCGGTCGAGGACGGCCCGCGGCCGCCTCCCAGTTGGTCCGCTACGGCACACCGGAGTACCGGACGCTCCTCGCGGACATCGCCGCGGGTGCGGAGGAACGTGAGCGCACCGAGGAGCGCCCGCACGCCGCCATCGACGCGATCCGGCGGGCCGGGCTCGGCGCCCTGCGCGTGTCCCCGTCCGGGAACGCGCCGTCGATCACGGTCACCGAGCTCTTCGCCGCCGTCATCGACCTCGCCGAGGCCGACTCCAACGTCGCCCACATCCTCCGCACGCACTACTACTTCGTGGAGACCCGGCTGCACGGTGGCCGGGGCGGCGAGCCGGACCCCTGGCTAGACCGCCTCCGGGCGGGCGCGATCTTCGGCAACGCGACCATGGAGCTCGGCGGCCCCCTGACGCGCATGGCGACCCGTCTGGTTCCGACCGCGGACGGGTTGGAGCTTTCCGGCACGAAGTTCTACACGACCGGCAGCCTGTATGCGGACTGGGTCAACGTCGCCGCGACCGACCCCGAGGACCGGATGGTGATCGTCTCCGTCCCCACCGACCGCCCTGGCGTCACGATCGAGGACGACTGGGACGGCATCGGCCAGCGCATGAGCGGCAGCGGCACGACCCGGCTCGACCGGGTGCAGGTGGCGCCGGAGGAGGTGCTCAAGCACATCGGCGGGGCGGACGCGGCCGCCGACTTCCCCCCGGGCTTCCTGCAGCTCTTTCTCACCGCCGCCATCGCGGGGGTACTCCGGACCGCACGGTCGCACGTCGTCGAGGTGCTCCGGGCGCGACCGCGGAGCCTGCCGCACGCCCCGACCCAGGTGCCGCGCGAGGACGTGATCCTCCAGCAGGCGCTCGGACAGGTCGACAGCATCACCCACGCCGCCGAGACGCTGGTCCTCGCCGCGGCCCGCACACTGGACGCCCTGTGGGTCGCGGTCGACGAGGGCTCGCCCGAGCAGGCCGACATCGCCGACCAGGTCCGGGCGGACACCGCCCGCGCCAAGGTCGTGGTCGACCGGCTGGCCCTGGAGGCCGCCACCGCGCTGTTCGACATCGGCAGCGCGTCCTCCACCCGCCGCGGCCTGAACCTCGACCGCCACTGGCGCAACATCCGGACCATGGCCTCGCACAACCCCGCCTCCTACAAGGCCCAGGCCCTCGGGAACCGCCTGGTGAACGGGGTCGCGCTCCCGGCCAACGCGTTGTTCTGAAGCCGATGGGTCAGGGTCCACCCGGCCCCGACGCCTGTCGGGTGAGGCGGACCACCTTCCCAATCGGGATCCTCTATGCGAGATTCTGATGATGCGCGGTGATCACCACTCACTCGGCAGGCGGCTCACCCGCCGCCGATCGGTGGATCTCGGACGCGCATGCAGCGCACTCTGTCACTGACCAGGCACGTTCCGTTCCTGTTGATCAGTTGGTCGGGTCCCGGATGGGCCCGCCGTGTCCGAGGTACACGATGTCGCTGCTGCGTTGCACCCCCCGCCACCCGGTCACCACCGCCCGCCGTGACCGCGCGATCCGCGAAGCCCTCTCGTTCGAGGGATTCGTCCTGCTCGCCACCGGTCGACGCCGCAGGCGGGGCCGGATCGCGCCCCTCTCCGCGGCGGAGCGCGCCGCGTTGGACGAGCTGCCCGGCCCGCTCGACGTCCTGGTCCTGGTCGACAGTCGGCCGTGGCTGGTCGCGGACCCGGTGCCGCACAGGCTCGCCGAGCTGGCGCGCCTCGCGGACCACACCGGCCGGGTCCGACTCCACGTCGTCCCGAGCACCCACGACAACCGCGACCTCGAGCTCGCCTACGGCACGGGCGGCAGCGAGCCGGTCTACGTGGTCCTGGACGCGTACGGCGCCGCGCTGGGGGTGCTAGGACCCGGTCACTCACCGGTGCTCGACGGTCTGTCCCGCCTCGTGCACCGTGGCTGCTGAGCTCTCCCACCTGAGCTGCCAGTACTCCGGCCGGACCTGGCAGGATCGACCCGGTGCGGATCTCGACCAAGGCCGACTACGCGATCAGGGCGGTCCTCGTCCTCGCCGCCGCGGACGGCGACCCCATGAGCTGTGCCGAGCTGGCGCGACGTCAGGACATGCCCGAGAAGTACCTCGAGGGCATTCTCAGTCAGGTCCGCCGCAGCGGCCTCATCCGGAGCCAGCGCGGGGCCGAGGGCGGCTACTGGCTCAGCCGCCCCGGCCGCACCATCTCGCTCGCCGACGTGATCCGTGCCGTCGACGGTCCGCTCGCCACCGTGCACGGCCTGCCCGCCCAGGAGGTGGGGTATCAGGGGGAGGCCGCCCACCTCCCGCACGTCTGGGTCGCGCTGCGCTCGAGCATCCGACGGGTGCTGGAGACCGTCACCCTCGCCGACGTCGTCTCCGGCTCGCTGCCGAAGGAGATCGTCGAGCTCGCTTCCCTGCCGGGGGCCTGGGCCAGCCGGTGACGCCGGCGGCGCGGGTGTTCTGCGGATCGGTGCGGCCCGTGGAGCACGGTTCGGGCACGCCGGGACCGAAAGGGGTCACTCGCCCGTCGAGGGCGATCCCGTGATGAGGACGGCGACGGAGGCGCGACTACGCGGGAGGTGCGGGGAGCCGGACGGACACCGTCGTGCCCACACCGACCGTGCTCGACACGTCGAGCGTGCCGTGCATGGCCTCGGCGAGGCCGCGAGCCAGCGGCAGACCGAGCCCGACGCCCTCTTCGGAGTCTGCGCCCAGCCTGTCGAACGGGGTGAAGAGTCTCCCGAGGTGCTCGTCCGCGATCCCGGGGCCGGTATCCGTGACGGTGATCAGCACTCCGTCCGTGACGCGCTGCCAAGCGACCTCGACCTCACCCCCGGACTCGTTGTAGCGGATGCCGTTGACGGTGAGGTTGAGCAGCACCTGCCGCACCCGTCGGGGGTCGGCGCGCACCGTCACGGGGCCACCGACGCGTCGGACCACCACGCGATGACCGGCCGCCAAGGACTCCGCCATGGCGAACACCTCGTCCACCAACGGGTCGAGGTCGACGTCGTGCAGGTGCAGCGGCAGCGCCCCGGCCTCGATCCGGGCCACGTCCAGGACGTCGTCGACGATCGAGAGGATGTGGGCGCCCGCCGAGGAGATGTGCCCGAGGGCGACGTCCCTCCGCGTCGGGGACAGGTCGAGTGTGCCGAGCACCTCGATGAACCCCTCGACGGCCTGCAACGGAGTGCGCAGCTCGTGCCCGAGCGCGGTCAGGAAGTCGGTCTTGGCCCGGTTGGCCGCCTCGGCGGCTCGCTGGGCGACCTCGGCCTCCCGCCGCCTCCGGCGCTCGCTCTCCGCGGCTCGTCGACCGGTGATGTCCAGGACGTTGACCGACAGGTGCAGGGGCCGCCCACCCGGCCCGCGGACGGGCGAAACGACGATGGCCACCTCCAGCGGGCGCCCGTCCGGCGTCCGTGCGGTCGCCTCGTACTGGTCGCCTGGAGTGCGCCGGTGGAACAGGTCCTCCAGCCGGACGCCGAGCAGCTCGTACTCCGTCTGGCCGAGCAGGTCCAGGAGGGCCCGGTTCATCCTGGTCAACGCGCCGTCCAGCGTCGCCAGTGCCATACCCGTCGCGTTGTCCTCGAAGGCTCGGCGGAAGCGTTCCTCGCTCTCGGTGAGCGCTCCGAACAGCCTGTCGTGGTCGATCGCGACGGACGCGAGATGGGTCACCCGCTCGACGAGGCGTTCCTCCCGCGGATCGGGCCGGTGCGGCTCGTCGTGGTAGACGGCGAAGGTCCCCGTGACCCCCGAACGGCCGCGGATCGGGGTCGACCAGCATGCCCGCAGACCGTGCGTCGCGGCCAGCGGACGGAAGGACGCCCATCGGGTGTCGGTGGTGATGTCCTCTGCCACCACGACGCGGCCGAGGTAGGCCGCCGTGCCGCAGGATCCGGCCGAGCTCCCGATCGACATGCCGTCTATCGCCGCGGAGTAGTCCGCGGGCAGCGAGGGGGCGGCGCCGTGGCGCAGGGTGGCCGAGTCCGGGTCCAGGAGCAGGACGGAGCAGCGGCAACCGGGCAGCAGCTCCTCGAGGGTGGCGGTGATGCCGGTCAGCACCTCGCCCAGGTCGGTGCCGATCGCGATCTGCTCCAGGATCCGCGTCTGCTTCCGCAGTAGTGCCACGGAGTCCTCGTGGTCGAGCCCGGTGTCGACGGTCACGGCTCGAGCCGGTAGCCGACGCCGCGGACGGTCACGACCATGCCGGATCCCAGCTTCTGCCGCAGGCGGTGGACGTGCTCGGTGACGGTCGCTTCGCTCTGCCAGCCCGTCGAGCTGTCCCACACGTGCTCCAGGAGCTGGGCGCGGGTGAACACCTGCCGGGGGTGGGCGGCCAGGTAGGCGAGCAGGTCGAACTCGCGGGCGGTCAGGTCGACCGTAACCCCCTCGACGGCCACCGTGCGGGCCGCGACGTCGATGCGCAGAGCTCCGGCGGGCTCCGAGGAGGCCGGGGGCCGGACTCCGCCGCCGGAACGCCGCAGGACGGAACGCACTCTGGCGCCGAGCTCGCCCGGGGAGAAGGGCTTGACCAGGTAGTCGTCGGCACCGAGATCGAGCCCGGTGATCCGGTGGCCCTCGCCGCTGCGGCCTGAGAGCACGATGACGGGGAGATGGCCGTCGGTGCGCACCTGTTGCAGGACCTCGAGCCCGCCGACACCCGGCAGGGACAGGTCGAGCACCACGAGGTCGGGTCGGTCCTTCTCGATGACGTCCAGCGCGGTCTGTCCGTCCGCGGCCTCCCGGACGACGAAGCCCTCCGCCTCCAGCTGCCACGAGACCACGGTGCGCACCCGGGCGTCGTCGTCGACGACGAGGACCGTGCCCCGACGCGTCTGCAGGGCAGGCGGGGCAGGCGACGTCGACATCGAAGGACCTTCCGATCTCGCGCCACGGCTGTGCGGCGCCTCGCTGGGTGGGGCCGTGGTGGGCCCGCGGAGCACCGCAAAGAACCACCGGTTCGTTCAGTGTCCGGGAGTCACCGCGCCGAGGCAAGAGGGGGGTGAGCCGGCCCGACGACGGCTTCGCCCGGCACGCCGTAATACGTACACTGAATGCACGCGGCAGGCCGAGCGTGCTCGCCCCGGTCGGGCGGGGTCCGCAGCGCCGGGTCCGACAGCGTCTCACCACCAGGCGGGCAGGCCACCGCAACCCCTTGCGACACGCGAGACCAGAGGAGCACTCGATGACGAGCCTTGTCGACCGGCACGCGGCGCGCGCCGCCGAACTGTTGCCGGAGCCGGCGCTGTTGATCGGAGACGACCGGATCACCAAGACGTCGAGCGGGTTCCTCGAGCGGACCGACCCGTCCACCGGGCTCGTGCTCGCCGAGTTCCCGGTCGCGGGCCGCGACGAGGTCGACCGGGCGGTGGCCACCGCCAAGGCCGCCTTCAGGAGCTGGCGGCGGGTGCCCGCGGACCGCCGGCGCCGGATCCTCTCGGACTGCGCACGGGCGATCCTCGCCCACGAGGAGGAGCTCGGAGCCATCTCGGCGCTGGAGATCGGCACGCCGGTGAGTGGCAACTTCCTCGGCACCGCGGCCGACCAGTTCGACTACTACGCGGGCTGGGCCGACAAGTTCGAGGGCGAGCTGATCAGCGCGTACCCGACGCGGGCGTTCAACTACGTCAAGTACGAGCCCTACGGCGTGATCGGTGCACTGATCACGTGGAACGGCCCGCTGGTCAACATGTCGATGAAGGTCGCTCCCGCCCTCGCGGCAGGGAACACGGTGGTCCTGCGCACTCCTGAGCAGGCGCCGTTCGGCCCGCAGCGCCTCGGCGAGATCCTGCTCGAGGCGGGGCTTCCCGCGGGCGTGCTCAACATCGTGGCGGGCGGTCCGGAGACCTCGGAGGCGATCATCCGGCACCCCGACGTGCGCAAGGTGAGCTTCACCGGCGGACCCGAGATCGCCAAGAAGATCATGACGACCGCGGCCGAGACCCTGACCCCGCTGTGCCTGGAGCTCGGGGGCAAGTCGGCCAACCTCGTGTTCGCCGACGCCGACCTGGACCGGGCAGCGGAGCACGCGGCACGGTTCTCCGTGCTGACCCTCGCGGGCCAGGGCTGTGTCCTGCCCACCCGCCTCCTGGTGCAGGACACCGTCTACGACGAGATGGTCGAGCGTGTCAAGGCCGTCGCCGAGAGCCCGACGATCGGGGACCCGCTCGACCCGGCCACCACTCTCGGACCGGTCATCAGCCAGGCCGCGGTCGACCGGATCCTCGGCTTCGTCGCCGGTGCCCGGTCCGAGGCGCGGGTGGTGACCGGTGGCGAACGGCTCTCCGGTGAGTGGGCGGAGGGCTTCTTCCTCACGCCCACGGTGGTCGCCGACGTCGAGCACACCAGCACCCTGGCCCAGCAGGAGGTGTTCGGGCCGGTCCTGGCCATCATGCCGTTCCACACCGAGGAGGAAGCGGTCGCCAAGGCGAACGACACGGCGTACGGCCTGGGCGGCTACCTGCACACCTCGGACCTGGCCCGCGCGCATCGCGTCGCGGACGAGCTCGAGGCCGGGGTCATCGGGGTCAACGGTTTCCCGTCGATCACGGGGGCGACCCCGTTCGGTGGCACCAAGATCAGCGGCTTCGGCCGCGAGGGCGGCCGGGCGGGGATCGAGGAGTTCGTCCACCACAAGAACGTCTGGATCCCGCTGGACTGATCAGAGGTCTGCCCGTCCCTGCCGGGCGGGCGGACCCGGTTCGCCGTGGACTCGGCCACGGTCGCGAGCCCCGGGTGAACCAGGCCGGTCCGGCGCTGCGGCCCGCGTGATGCGGGGCGGATGATGCCGGGCGGGTGATGCGGACCGCAGCCGAGCCCGAGTGCTACGCTTAGGCCGGGCTCAGACCCAGGAGGTCCCGCACGACGCGGCGGTGGTCGCGGGGCGCGCCGAAGAGCTTCTGGGAGCCTTTCGCCCGTCGCAGGAACACGTGGATGTCGTGCTCCCAGGTCATCCCCGTGCCGCCGTGGAGCTGCAGCGCTGCCCCCGCGACCTCGACCAGGGCGTCGGAGCACCAGGCCCCCGCGATGGAGCCGAGCCGCACCGCCTCCGCCGGGGCCTCGTCGTCGCCACCGGCGAGGGCCTGGTCGGCTGCGTTCCGGGCCGCCCAGGACGCGGCGGCCGAGGCCTCCCGCGAGATCGACATGTTCACGCAGCGGTGCTTGAGCACCTGGAACGATCCGAGGGCGCGGCCGAACTGGTACCGGTTGCGCAGGTGCTCGATCACGATCTCGAGCAGCTGCGTGGTCGCCCCGACCTGCTCGGCGCTCAGCGCGGTCGCCGCCAGCGCGGCGAGCAGCCGCAGGGCCGCCGAACTCGTCGACGGGGCGAGGACGAGCTCGGCCGGCGTCTGGGCGAACCGGTGGGTCGACATGGGCCGCGTCAGGTCCAGGGTGGCCAGCGGGGCACGGTCGTGGCCCGCGGCATCGGACCGAACCGCCCAGACCCCGGTCCCGGCCGCGCTGTCGGCCACGACGTAGACCAGGTCCGCCACCAGGCCCTGCGGCACGCCGAAGAGCGTGCCGTCGAGCGTCCACCCCGACGGTCCCTCGGCGGCGCGCACGCTCGGTGCGCTGCCGGCGGCGGTGAGCCCGCCGACGGTGGCGATCACCTGCTCCTCCACGAGCAGGGACCACTGCGCCTTCACATCCTGGTCAGCGAGGCCGAGCAGCAGCGGGGCGATGACGGCGGACTCCAGGAACGGGCCGTTGTAACACGCCCGGCCGGTCTCCTCGAGGATCACCGCCGCGTCGGACAGGGTCAGACCCAGCCCGCCGTGCTCCTCGGGCACGAGCACGGCGGTCACCCCGAGCTCCTCGCTCAGCTGCCGCCAGACGGCGGCGTCGAACCCGGCCCCGGGACCGCCCTCGGCCTGACGGGCGGCCTCGATCGGCTGGGCGCGGGCCAGCAGCTTGCGCACCGTGCTCCGGATCTCGCGCTGCTCGTCGGTCTCGGCACTCGACATCGCTTACTCACTCCTCTGCAGGGCAACGGCGGGACCGGGCGTGGACAGCCGCTCGGCGAGCAGTGCCCGGACCGCCTGCCCGTCCGGTTTCAACGCGACCGTGCGCGGCAGCGTGTCGACGACCTCGATGACCCGCGGCACCTTGTAGGCCTCCACCCGCTCGCGCAGCCATCCCGCGAGCTCGGCCTCCTCCGGCGGCTCGGCGCCGGGACTGGGCTCGACGGCGGCGACCGGGACCTGGCCCAGACGCGGGTCGGGCAGCCCGACGACGACGGCGTCCGCGATCGCCGGGTGCGAGCGCAGGAGCGCGGCGAGCTCACCGGGATCGATCTTGAAGCCGCCTCGGTTGATGGCTCCGTCCGCGCGGCCGACGATCCAGAGGAACCCGTCCTCGTCGTACCGGGCGAGATCGCTGGTCCGGATCCAGTCGGCGGCGTCGCCCGCACCGACCGCCTGGGCCGTGCGGACCTCCAGGAGCCCGACCGAGCCCACGGGGAGCTCGGCCTCCGTGGCCTGATCGATCACCCTGACCTCGACACCGGGGTGCAGTCGACCCACCGCGCCCTTCTTGATCTTCGACAGGCGCTTGTGGTCCTTCAGGGTCCAGCTCGCGAGGCCCTGCATCTCGGTGGCGCCGTAGGCCTGCAACACCGCCACGTCGAACCGGTTCTCGAACTCCTCGGCGAGCGCCGGGTCCAGCGGCGCGGAGCCGGCGCGCGCGGCGCGCAGCGAGGCGAGCCACGACGGGTCGATGTCGGCGTCGAGGATCATCCGCAGTGCCGCCGGGGGGACACCCGTCGTGACCACCTGGTGGTCTCGCACGGCCTTCGACCACGCGATCGGTTCGAACCGCTCCAGCAGGGCCAGTCGCCTGCCCGCCGCCACCGTCACGCAGATCGACTGGATGGCGCTGGAATGGGCCAGCGGCAGCATCTGGATGGTGACGCCGGTGCGCAGGGCCACCGCGTCACCGCTGCCCTTCTTGTTGTGATGCCGGTCCACCGCCTCGATCGAGGCGGACAGCGCACTGCGCGTGATCTCGATCCGCTTGGGGGTGCCGGTGGTGCCACTCGTCTTGAGACTGACCGCACACCCCGGCGCGGTCTCGGTACCGGCGAGGTCTCGTCCGGGCTCTGCAGCCGCGAGCACGGTGGCGCTCGCCGCAGGCCCGCGCTCCAGGCGGACGGCGGCGGCGCCGATGCCGCGCGCGGCGTCCAGGACGCCGGGACGGTCCCAGTCCGTCTGCACCGCCGCGATGACCGCGGGCCTGAGCTCGGTGATCTCCGCGGAGAGCGCGGCGTCGGGCTGCATGTTGTTGAGCAGCAGGAGCGGCCGGGCCTCCGACAACGCCCACAACAGCGTCGCGACCGTCGCCGTGTCGTTACGCGAGACGAGCGCGAGGTAGCCGTCCTGCGGAAGGTCGCGCAGGGACGACATCACCGCGGAGAGGTTGTCACCGAGCCGGGTCAGATCGCCCCAGGTGTCCCAACGCCCGTCCTGCGATATCGCGTGGGCGTTCGGATCGAGGCGGAGGACGCTTGCGACACGGGTGCTGAGGTCCACGGCTGTCCTGACTGACGAGAAGGGAAGAGGGCCGAACTACCTAGAGTACACTCTTTGATGTGTGATCGGGTGGTCGGAACGTACACATCCGGACGCCGGGCCCACGCCTGAACGGCGACCGGAGGAGTTGTCGTCAGACCGGTTCGGGAAGCCGGACCGGGCCGAGCGCTCGGGAGGCCAGCAGGACTGTGGCGTCACCGCGGATGTTCTGGTCGCCACGCTGGTTCGTGCCGCTCAGCGCCAGCTCGACCAGCGGGCCGAGCGTCGGGTCGATGCGCTTGTCGGTGATCGTGGAGGTGAGCCAGGTGGTATCGCCCACGTAGTTGAACCGACGGAACTCACCGCGGACGCGGTAGACCCACCCGTCGTCTCCGGAGAAGTTCGTGCAGTAGTGGACCAGCCAGGTCCACCGCAGCGGACCGATGTCGTATGCCGCGGGTACGCCGATCCGCTGGGCCCCGCCGTCGTCCCAGTGGATGCGCATGATCGCGTCCCAGGCGCCGAAGTCGTCCTTGCTGTAGAAGCCGCGCAGCCGCCTGCGGTTCTCCCGGCCGAGCCGCAGCGCCGGGAAGCCGTAGCCGTACCAGCCCGCGCCCATGAAGAAGTTCATCAGGTCGGTGATCAGCATAGGGCCCTTGACCATGCGCGGACCCGGTGCGCCGACCTCGGCGTCCTCGTAGAAGAGGGTGTCGGCGCCGCGGATCAGCTCGGCGTCGTACGCGTCGTCGATCTCCTGGATCTGCTCGGGGGTGTAGGAGGCCCGCTGCTCGGCGGGCCTGCTCTTGCGGCCCGTCGAGTCGACCTTGCGCCGTTCGGCGTGGATGTACCACGGCCTGCGCCGGGCGACTACTCGGCCCTCCTGGTCCCACCAGGTGTTCTCGTTGGTGGCGATGACCGACCGGCCCGCGAAGGTGGACTCCTTCTCGCGCACGTCAGCCAGCACGGTACTGCGGGTCAGGGTGTCTCCCGGCCGGATGGGCTTGTAGAACCAGCCCTCGTGGCCGGCGTTGAACAGGTGCACCCCGCGCAGCGCGAACCGGGTCCGGGCCGCGAGCTCATCCGGGACCGTGGGGGAGTGGTCGATACCCATCGTCCACTCGTAGCCGGGTGGGGCGACCATGCCGCCCCACCGGGTGTCGGCCCCGTAGTGCCGATCGGTGTAGAGCGGGTTGAGGTCGCCGTAGCCGTGCGCGAACTGGCGGATGCTGTCCGTCGAGGCGGTCTCGTTCCACGGCCAGGTGACGACGCCGTTCCGCATGGTCGGGTTCGGGTACCCGATCCGCTCGCGCATGAGCTCGATGGCCTCGTCGGTGATCGAGCCCTGCAGCAGTCCATCTGACATATGACATCCTCGGCAACATGGTCAGGCTGTGATGAGTACACTGAACTCGACATCGTGGCCGGGGTCAAGGCCGCAGCGCACACCAGTAGGTGGCCGGGCGTTTCCAGGTCGGCGTCGCCGGGCTTCGCGTCGCCCCCGTCGGGTGAGACGACCGCATCCGGTTCGGAGCGGGCGCACCGTCGGAATCGTGCTGTCGCGTCGTCCCCGGCTCGCGCCCAGGTGGAGGGTTCGTCGGTGACCGTCGACGGCGATCGTCCACTCCTCGCGGTCGGTACCGTACACGTTCGTCCGTCCCGCGCGTCCGTGTTCGCGCGCCGTCGTGGCAGCACCGCGCTCGCTCCGGCCCTCGGCGCGTCCGGTCACGATGCCCCAGGCCGCCGGGGTCGGTCGCCCGGGGCTTCGCGTGGCGCTGGGAAGCCGATGACACCGGGGCGTCCATTCGGTATACTCATCAGCGCGCTGTGCGGCGTCGTGGGGCCCTCCGGGCAGGCGCGGCGCTCGCGGTTGCAGTCGATCGTCAGAGAGGACGCCATGGGTTCGCAGGTCATCATCGCCACGTTCACGCCGAGGCCCGGTGACGAGGACGCGGTGCGTGCGGCGATCGTCGCGGCGATCCCGGCGTTCCACGCCGAGGAGGGATGCGAGCGCTACGCCCTGCACGAGGTGCGGGGCGAGCACTCCGCCTTCAGTGTCGTGGAGCGATGGGCTCGGGCCAGGCGCTCAAGGCGCACGCCACCGGTCCCGCCCTCGCGGAGCTCACCGCGGCGGTCGAGGGCAGGCTGGCGAAGCCGCTGGAGGTCGTGCGGCTCGCTCCGATCCCGGCGGGGGACGAGGCGCTCGGCGCCGTCTGACGTCGGTGCGGCCGACGTCCAGGGAACGACCGACAAAGGGGCCGACAGCGGTCCGGGATTGTGCGCCGGAGGGCGGACTGATGAGTGAAGGCGTAAGCGGTGCCGACGCCGCGGTGCTGGCTGCGGCGGCCTCGGGTGACCCCGAGGCGCTGCGGTCCGCCGCGCGTGAGTGGATCGAGCGGAACGTGCCTGCGGAGTGGCTCGCCGCGGCGCTGGCCGGCGACATGGACCGGCTGCACGCGGTCCGCTCGCCGGAGGCGTACCGGGAGTGGTATCCGCCCCTGGGGCGGTCGGGGCTGACCGTGCCGACCTGGCCCGTGGAGTACGGCGGCCTCGGCTTGTCGCGCTCCCAGTCCGGGGTGGTGGCCGCCGAGCTCCGGCGGGCCCGTCTCACCACCCTCAACGTGGTCGGGATCGGGCTGGTCGCACCCACGCTGCTGCAGTACGGGTCCGAGTACCAGAAGCAGACGCTGCTCGGTCCCATCGTCGACAACACGGCGAAGTGGTGCCAGCTGTTCAGTGAACCGGGCGCGGGTTCGGACCTGGCGGGGCTGTCCACCAAGGCGGAGCGCGTCGATGCGGACACCTGGCGGATCGACGGCCAGAAGGTGTGGAGCAGCTTCGCCCACGAGGCGGACTACGGGATCCTGCTGGCCCGCACCGATCCCTCCCTCCCGAAGCACCAGGGCATCACCGTCTTCGCCTTCCCCATGCGCCACGAGTCCGTCACGGTCCGCCCGCTGCGCAAGATCAGTGGCGATCACGAGTTCAACGAGGTCTTCATCAACGACGCCGTCGTCGACGACCGGCTGCGCATCGGCGAGCAGGGCCAGGGCTGGGAGATCGCGCGTGCGGTGCTCGCCTTCGAACGGGCGATGCTGTCGGGCGCGGGCTCCGGCCTGCGTGAGCGCACCAGCGGCTCGTCCATCCAGACGCTGGTCACGGCGGCCAAGGCGGCGGGCGCGGTCGACGATCCGGTGATGGCGGACGAGGTCGTGCGCCTCTACGTCGAGAACCAGGTCGTGCAGCTGACCAACGCACGGGCTCGATCGCTGGGCAGGGAGGGTGCGGCACCCGGCCAGCTCAAGGTCCTGGCCTCGGAGCACAACCAGCGCCTGCAGGCCGCGCTGCTCGACCTCACCGGCGCGGTCGTGTACGACCCGGAGGACGCCTCGGCGGCGCGGCGGGCCTTCGGGTTCCTGCGCAGCAGGGGCGACACCATCGGCGGCGGAACCTCCGAGGTGCAGCGCAACAACGTCGCGGAGCGGGTCCTCGGACTGCCCAAGGACCCCTTCTCCGACAACACCATCCCGTGGCGCGACATCAAGCGCGGCCCCACGGCGTAGAGGCGCCCTCGTTCCTGCTTGACAGTGGGACGACGGCGTTCATAGGCTCTTCGACGAGAAGAGGGTACTGAGTTCCCTCTTCGTGACCGATCCTCGACGGTGACGATCGCGTGCGGATACTGCGGCGAGAGCACCGGCTGGCCCTACGGCCGGGAGAGCTCAAACCTTCTTAGGAGGAACGAATTGTCCGCAGTGTGGAGCACCCCACTCGTCCATGACCGCATGATGGTGACCGGGGCGGGTTCCGGCATCGGCCGCGGCGTCGCGCTGGAGGCGGCCGCCCGCGGCGCCACGGTGTACATCGTCGGCCGCCGGATCGAGCGTCTCAAGGAGACCATCGCACTCGCCGAGGGGGCACCCGGCACGCTGATCCCGCTCGCCTGCGACCTGACGGACCCGGTCGCGGTCGACGCGCTGTTCACCGGCGTCGAGACGGAGGGCGGCCCGGTCCAGGCGCTCGCCCACTGTGCGGCAAGCGTGCAGTACCAGCCCGCGCGGGAGATCACCTTCGAGTCGTTCAGCCAGGTCATCGGGACCACGCTGTTCACCGCGTTCAACACGCTGCACCGCTGGGCCCGGCCCCTGCTGGACACCGAGTTCGACGGCGTCGCGGTGGCACTGACCAGCTCGGTCGCGCACCGGGGCACCCCGGGCGTCGCGCACTCGTCGGCGGGGAAGTCCGGCATCGAGGGCTACGTCAAGAGCGTCGCGCGCGAGTGGGGTGGCAGCGGCATCCGGATGAACGTGGTGGGCCCCGGCCGGTTCCCGGTCGAGAAGTCCAAGGACATGTGGGACCGGCTCACGGCGGAGGAGAACTCCACCGGCACCGCGCGCATCGCGGTCGGCCGCTACGGGCGGCTCTCGGAGATCGTCGGGCCGATCATGTTCATGTTGAGCGAGGCGGCCGGCTTCCTGACCGGCGAGGTGTTGCACGTCGGTGGCGGTGACCGGCTGACCCCGGCGATCGGTGCTCCTCCCGGAATCACGGCCGCCCAGGCGACCGGTGACGCCTGAGGGTCCACGACCCGACCCCCGCCTGCGGGCGGCACGCGGTGTGCCCAGCCCATGAAGCCGACGAAGGACGAGATGATGGAGAAGCCACTCGAGGGTGTCCGGGTCCTCGACCTGACGCACTGGTGGTCGGGCCCGGAGGCCACCTCGCTCCTGGCAGCGCTCGGGGCCGACGTGATCAAGGTCGAGGCCGTGCAACGGCCGGACTCCTCGCGGGCCCACCGTGCGCGCGACATCGACAACGACCCGGAGTGGTACGAGCGCGGGGTGGTGTTCAACAGCGCCAACGCGGGCAAGCGGGGCATTACACTGGACCTGTCCCGGCCCGCGGGCCGGGAGCTCTTCCTCCGGCTCGCCGCCGACGCGGACGTCGTGATCAACAACTTCTCGGCCCGGGTGATGTCCAACCTCGGTCTGGACCACGCACGGCTGGTGGAGCTCAACCCGTCGATCGTGACGGTGGACATGACCTCTTTCGGGCTCACCGGGCAGTGGCGTGACCTGGTCGGTTTCGCCTATGTCTTCGAGCAGATGAGCGGGGCGGCCGGGGTGACCGGCTACGAGGCCGACCAGCCCGGGACCCTCGGTGGCGCGTCGGACCCGTCCGCGGGCTACATCGGTGCGTTCGCCGTCCTCCTCGGGCTCAGCGCTCGGGACCGCACCGGGCAGGCACAGCACTTCGACATCTCGCAGACCGAGGCGGTCAGCGCGTTCCTCGGTCCGGAGCTGATCAAGGCGCAGCTGACCGGTGCCGTCCCGGACCGGCGGGGCAACCGGCATCCGCGGCTTGCACCGCACAACGTCTACCGCAGTGCGGGTGCGGACGAGTGGGTGGCCGTCGCCGTGCGGACGGACGAGGAGTGGACGAGCCTCGTCGAGGTCCTCGGCCGCCCGGCGTGGGCGACCGACCCCACGCTGGCCACCGCCGCCGGGCGCAAGGAGCACGAGGACCTGATCGACGAGCACCTCGGCGCCTGGATCGGCACCCGGACCAAGGAGGACGTCGCCGCGGCACTGTGGGCGGCGGGCGTCCCGGCGGGCGAGGTGCTCGACGGCGGCGAGCTGGAGAGCGACCCCCAGTTCGTCGCCCGCGGCACCTTCCAGGCGCTGCACCGCGCGCCGATCGGGGACCTGGCGGTCCCGGTGGCGCCGATCCGGCTGTCGGACACCGACACCTCGCACACCAGGCCTGCGCCGCACCTCGGTGAGCACAACGGTGAGGTGCTGCAGGGGCTCCTCGGCCTCAGCGACGACGACTTGGCGGTCCTCGTCGCGGACTCCGTCGTGGGCACGAGGCTGCCGTGAACACGGGTGACGAGGAGGGAACGGGGCGTGGAGGCGAGATGAGCACGGCTGCTCTGGACGGGATGCTGGTCGTCGACGTCGGGACCGGGGTGCCGGGCTCGTACTGTGCGCGGCTCCTCGCCGACTTCGGTGCGGACGTGATCTCGCTCGTGGACCTGGCCGAGGGGTCCACCGAGCCGCTGGACGGGGACGCCGACGAGGCCGCCCTGGCGACCTTCCTGGGACAGAACAAGCGCAGCGTCGCCCTGGACACCTCAGACGAGCGAGGTGCGCGGCTGTGGCGTCGGCTGGTGGAGCGCGCGGACGTCGTCGTCGACGCCGGTGACGGTTCCGGTGAGTCGGCCCTGGCGCGCCACGGCGTCGACGTGGACGATCTTATCGGGGGCGAGTCGCCGACGGTGGTCGTCTCGATCTCGCCCTTCGGGTGGGAGGGGCCGTACCGCGGCAGGCCCGCGACCGACCTCACGGTGGCCGCCCTGAGCGGGTGGCTCAAGACCCTGGGCGACCCGGACCGCGCGCCGGTCGCGGCGGGGTTCCCCATGATCGACTACGTGTCGGGCGTGGTCGCGGCCGTCGGGACCCTCGCCGTGGCGCGGGCCGTTCGGCACGGGGCTCCCGGGCGCCGGGTCGACGTCTCCCAGCAGGAGGTCGGCAACCGACTGGCGCTGTACCCGTCGGTCGCGGCACGGCTGGGGATGACCCCCGTCCGTCGGTTGCCGTTCCCGATGTACGTCGAGGCGAGCGACGGGTACGCAGCGGTGAACGCGCTGTCGGCCCAGCACTTCCGGGACGCGTGCCTCTACATGGGTCTCGATGCCGAGGCGGACGATCCGGCCATGGCGGCCAACGAGGCGTGGCGGACCGATGCGGCCCCGATGTTGCAGGGCCGGATGGACGAGTGGGCCAAGGACAAGACGCGGGACGAGATCTTCGAGGTCGGCCAGGCCATGCGCATCCCGACGGCGATCCCCTACACGCTGCTCGAGGTCCTGGAGAAGGAGCACTACCACGAGCGCGGCTTCTTCCGGCCGCTCTCGGTGGGCGGCACGACGGTCCAACAACCGAGGGGCCCGCTGCTGTCCGACCTGAGCCGCTCGGAGTGGCGCGAGGCCTCGCGGCGCGGTGCCGACACCGACGAGGTCCTGACGCAGTGGCTCCCGGACCGCTGAACCCGCAGGCACTGTCGGCGTCGACCGTGTCCCGCGGCCGTGCCCGACGACAGACCATGGATCAACACGACGTCGACGGACCCGTCGTCGTCGACCACGAAGGGGCCGTGATGGACAACGCTGCCGAGCAGTACCGCTCGGAGATCCGGCTGTGGCTCGCCGAGAACGCGCCCGCGGACTGGCGCACGGTGGTCCCGACCCTGGACGAGGCCGCCGTCGTCGAGTACTACCAGGCTTGGGCGCGCAAGCTCCACTCGGGCGGTAACCTGGTCCCGCACTGGCCGGTCGAGTTCGCTGGCCGTGGGCTGGGCATCGCCGGGCAGGTCGTCCAGCAGCAGGAGTTCAGCCGAGCCGACGCCCCGCGCCCACGGCCGTTGGCGATCTCGCTCGGCCACGCGGCGGCGACGCTGATGGAGCACGGAGACCCCGCCCAGCAGAAGCTGATCGACCACATCCTCGACGGCGGGATCTTCTGCCAGGGCTTCTCCGAGCCGGAGGCGGGTTCGGATCTCGCGTCGCTGCGCACGCGGGCGGTCCGCCGGGGTGACAGCTACATCGTGACCGGGCAGAAGACCTGGTCGAGCTTCGGACGCTACGCGTCCTGGTGCCTGCTGCTCGCGCGCACCGACTCCGAGGCGCCCAAGCACAAGGGGATCACGTTCTTCCTGGTGGACATGAAGTCCCCGGGGCTGACCGTACGTCCGATCAAGCAACCGACCGGCTCCGCGGAGTTCGCCGAGATCTTCTTCGACGAGGTCGAGGTGCCCGCCGCGATGCGGATCGGCGAGGAAGGGCAGGGCTGGCGGATCGCGCAGACCACCCTGACGAGCGAGCGCGCCGTCCAGCTCCTGGAGATGAGCGCCTCGCTGCGGTCGTCCTTCGACCGGCTGGTGGCGGCCGCGTCGGTGCCGTCCGCGCCGGGTGCCCTGCCGCCCGTGGAGGATCCGGCCTACCGGCAGCGGTTCGCCGACGTCGCCCTCGAGATCGAGGTTCTGGCCGCGCTGAGTGCGCAGTCCCTGTCCCGGGTGATGAGCTACGAGGACCTCGGACCGCTGTCGTCGCTGGTCAAGATCGCGATGAGCAGGGCCGTCCAGAACTTCAGCGGCCTGGCGACCGAGCTCGGCGGTATCGAGGCGCTGGCGGACCTGGGGCAGCCCCGGGAGATGGGTTACCTGTCGGGCCACCACTACGCCGACCACGTTCGTTCGTGGGCCTTGACGATCTCCGCGGGCACCAACGAGATCCAGCGCAACATCATCGCCGAGCGTGTCCTCGGCCTGCCGAGGGAGCCGCGTCCGTGACGTCTCAGACCATCTCCGACAGGGACGCCCTCGGCCAGACCGCCGCGCGCATCGTGGCCGAGCACGGCTCGATGGAGCGGATCGACGACGTCACGACCGACGACCTGGGTTACGACGCCGGTCTCTGGACGAGGTTCGTCGATCTCGGCATCCCCGCACTCCTCGTGCCGGAGGAGGACGGTGGCCTCGGCCAGACCCTCGCCGAGGTGGCGACCATCGCGGCCGAACTCGGTCGCGCGACCGTGCCAGGTCCCTTCCTGAGCAGTGCCGTCACCGCCACCGCCGCCCTGGCGGCCCTGGCGGCATCCCCGCAGCGGTCGGCCCTGCTGGAGTCCCTCACCGAGGGTGGGCAGATCGCAGCCTGGATCGACTCGCCTGCGGTCGCGCTCTCTCACGGGGACGACGGCGGTCTCCTCCTGAAGGGGGAGGCGCCGAGCGTGCTCGGTGCCGATGCGGCTGATGTGCTCGTCGTACACGCGGGTGGGTACGTGCTGGAGGTTCCGGCCGCGGTCACCGAGCGGACGACCACGCGGCTGTCCGACCAGACGCGGCGCGTCGCCGCCGTCCGCTTCGACGGGGTGTCGGTGCCCGCCGAGGCGGTCCTGGGCGACGGCGCGTCAGCGGACACCGCGTCGAGAGCCGCCCGTCTCGCGTCCGCGCTCGCCCTCGCGGCGGACGCCGTGGGCGGGGCGGAGCAGGCACTGGCGCTGACGACCGAGTATACGAAGTCGCGCGAGCAGTTCGGTCGCACGATCGGTTCGTTCCAGGCGATCAAGCACCGGCTGGCCGACATGTTCGTCCAGGTGCAGTCCGCCAAGGCCATCACCGCCGAGGCCGCGGAGGGCTGGTCGCGGAGGGCCCTGTCCGACCCGGACCCGGATCTGGAGATCCTCACCGTCGCCGCGGCGACCTTCGCCACGTCCGCCTACGTGACGGTGGCCGGGGAGGCGATCCAGCTGCACGGAGGGATCGGGTTCACCTGGGAGCACCCGTGCCACCGCTTCTTCAAGCGCGCCTGGTTGGACAGGGCCCTGTGGGGGGGACACACCGCATCCCGCGCGTCCTTCAGCGACCTCGTCATCGCTCGTGCGCGGGCCGGCGCGGACGCTCCCTAGCCGCACCGGAAGCGCTGATCTCTCACGCGCTCGTGAACCGCGTATGGGGATTGAGGCTATTCTTTGACGATGGCCGATCCAGCTGCCGCAGCGGTACCCTTCGCGCCCACCAATGACGGGCGCAAGCTCGCGGCTCAGGTAGCGGAGTTGCTCGAGGACGAGATCATGGAGGCCGGCTGGCCGGTCGGACATGTGATGGGATCGGAGACCGACCTGATCGCACGGCTCGGAGTGAGCCGTGCGGTCTTCCGGGAGGCCATCCGTGTGCTCGAGCACCACGACGTGGCCTACATGCGGCGCGGCCCGGGGGGCGGGCTCGTCGTCAACGCGCCGGACTCCGCGGCCGCGGTGCGTGCCTGCGCGCTGAACCTCGGCTACCACGAGGCGACGTGGGAGCAGGTGTTCGAGGCCCGCAGCGCGCTCGAGCTGCGCTGCGTCGAGATCGCCACGCAGCAGATCGACGAGGATGGCATCGCCAAGCTTCGTGCCGCACTCGTCGCGGAGGAGCAGGCACAGGAGGCAGGCGAAGTCGGCACGAGCGACCTCCACCTGATCCTCGCCGAGATCTCGGGCAACCCCGCGTTCATGCTGTTCGTCGACGTGCTGACCAAGCTGAGCAGGGGCGGGGGCTCGCCCGAACGGACGCCCGCGGCCGCGCGCGACGTCCGCGAGGCCCACGACAAGATCGCCGACGCGGTCATTGGGGGGGACGTGGCGCTCGCCAGACATCGCATGCAGGTCCATCTCAGGGCCATGGGCCCGTGGCTCGCCCCGGACGGGGTGCGGATCGGCAGGCGCTGGGCGTAGTCGGTCCCCGGCAGGCCGGTCGTGCACGCGTGCCTCGGAGAGGCAGCCGGTGGTCGTCGTGGTCTGCGGGCCGGCCGTCGCCCTGACGGACCGTCCGGCCTCACGACGTCGGCCCCGGACCGCGGTCCGGGGCCGACGTCGTGGGAGCGGACGACGCTGACGGTGTCAGCCGACCCGTCGGAAGAGGGCCGCGAGGGCCTGACCGCCGCCGATGCACATCGTGACGATGCCGAGCTCGCCGTCCGTGCGCACGAGGTGCTTGGCCACCCGGACGGACAGGATCGCACCGGTGGCCCCGACCGGGTGGCCGAGCGCGATGGCCCCGCCGTACGGGTTGGTGCGCTCCGGGTCCAGGCCCGCATCGCGGATCACGGCGACCGCCTGGGAGGCGAACGCCTCGTTGAGCTCGACCACGTCGATGTCCGACGGGGTGGTGCCGGTCTGGTCGAACAGCTTGGCCAGGGCGAACATGGGAGCGTAGCCCATCAGCTCCGGTTCGTTGGCCGCGGTGGCCACGGCCTCCAGGGTGACGAGCCCGGTGAGCCCGCGTTCGCGGACCGCCGACTCGGTGGCCAGCACGACCGCCGCACCGCCGTCGTTGATCCCCGAGGCGTTCCCGGCGGTCACGGTGCCGCCCTCGGCGAACGCGGGCCGCAGCCCGGCGAGCTTCTCGAGCGTGGTGTCCGGCTTGGGGTGCTCGTCGGTCGTCACCGTCACCGAGCGGCGGCCCCCCGTCTCCACCGGGGCGATCTCCTCGGCGAAGGCCGCCGCCGCGGCCTCGGAGGCCGCACGCTGCTGGGAGAGTAGGGCGAACTCGTCCTGCTCGGCGCGCGAGACCCCGTACTTGGTGGCCACGTTCTCGGCGGTGACGCCCATGTGGATGTCGTGGAAGGGGTCCGTGAGCATGAGCACGGTGCCGTCGTAGAGCGTGCGGTCACCGAGCCGGTAGCCCGAGCGCGCTCCGAAGTCGTAGAACGGCATCCGCGTCATCGACTCGTCGCCACCGGCCACGGTGATCGACGCCCCGCCCCAACGCATCTGCATCGCCGCCGACCAGATCGCCTGCAGCCCGGATCCGCAGAGCCGGTTCACAGTGTAGGCGGGGATGGTGCGGGGCAGGTCGGCGGCCGCGGCGACGCGGCGGGCGTTGTAGGCGTCCGGCCCGACCTGGCCGATGCAGCCCATCACCACCTCCTCCACGTCCTCGGCCGCGACACCCGCGCGGTCGAGCGCCGACCTCACCGCGACCGCGCCGAGTTCGTGGGCCGGGACGTTCGCGAAGGCGCCGCCGAAGCTGCCGACGGGCGTCCGGGCGCCGTCGACGATGACGATCCGCTCAGCAGACACGCGGTGTCCTTTCTGGAGAAGGAGGGGTTCTCAGTCAGGCGAAGAGGTCTGCGGCCGCGGCGTCGAGGGACTCGAGGTCCCACGCCCTGCCCCCCGCCGAGATGGTGCCTGCGGCCCGCCAGGGCTCGTAACGGGTCACGGTGTCGCCGTAGACGTGGAACACCGAGCCGGACGGCGCCGAGCAGGTCGGGTCGGCGAGCCAGCCGACGAACGGGGCGACGTTCGCGGGGTCGTACTGGTCGAAACCGTCGACCTCCTTGCCCACCACGGCGGCGGCGGCGGGCGAGGCCATGGTCAGCCGGGTCCGGGCGCCGGGGGCGATGGCGTAGGCGCGCACCTTGTAGCGCTCGTTGAGCTCCAGGTGCGACAGCCGGGCCATCGACGCGATGGCGGCCTTCGCGCTCGCGTAGTTGAACTGGCCCACACTGCCGAGCAGGCCGTTGCTCGACGAGGTGTGGATCAGGGTGCGGTCCCGTTCCTCCGCCTTCGCCGAGCGCCAGTAGGCGGCGGCGTGGCGGGTCATGCAGAAGTGTCCTCTCAGGTGCACGCGGATCACCGCGTCCCACTCCTCGTCGCTCATCTTGACGAGCATGCGGTCGCGCAGGATCCCCGCGTTGTTGACCAGGACGTCAAGCCCCCCGAAGGCCTCGATGGCCGTCGCCACGGCGCGTTCGGAGCCCGCCCAGTCGGAGACGTCGTCATGGTTGGCGACCGCCCGTCCGCCGCGCTCCACGATCTCACCCGCGAGCTTCTCGGCGAGGCTCGCGTCCGATCCCTCTCCATGGAGCCCGCCGCCCACGTCGTTGATCACCACGGCGGCGCCCTGGGCAGCCAGGTACTTGGCGTACTCCGCACCGATCCCTCGGCCCGCACCCGTGATCAATGCGACCCGTCCCTCGAGTCTGGTCATCTCGACACCTCGTCTTCTGTGCTGGTCTCGTCAACGTCTTGCCCTCGCAGCCGGGTGCCGGCGGTACCCCGTGGGCGGTTCACAGCAGCTCGAGGGATGTCGCGAGCATTCGTTCCGCCGATGCCTCGCGCCCCGTCCTGCGCGGATCGTCCGGTGCGAACCGCTTGCCGATGTGTCGGGACATCGCCGCCATCTTGTAGAGCGCGGCCGCCAGGAACCACGACAGCTCCGCGGTGGCGTCCGGACGGGTCGAGCGTTCCTCGTAGCGGGCGGTCAGCTCCGCCGCCGACGGCATGCCCACCGGCTCGCGGTCGGCTCCGGGGTGGACCTCGGGCATGGCGGTGAGCAGCAGCCAGGCGAGGTCGACCCGGGGATCGCCGAGCGCCCAGATCTCCCAGTCCAGGACCGACGTCAGGATCTCGCCGACGAACAGGCAGTTGCCCAGCCGGAAGTCCCCGTGCACGAGCGTAGGCGCGACGGAGACGGGCAGGGAGTCCTGCAGGGCGGTGAGGACCTTCGACGCGGCGTCCGAACCGCCCGCCGCGGTCAGCGTCCGCTCCCACCGGGCCAGCTCGTCCGCGGGACTGACGACGGTCTCGCCCACCGCGACCGTGGCCGGGTCGACCGCGTGCAGGCCGGCGAGCGTCGTGGCCGCCGCGAGCGCGCGGGCGCGGACGACCTCCGGCGCCGGGAGCTCGCCGCTGGTGCCGAAGATGGGCTCGACCGACGACCCGGCGACGAGGTCCATGAGGAACAGCGGGGGCACCTCCGGTGGTGCGCCCGCGTCCGTCAGCAGGACGGTGGGGACGGGGACGATGCCGTCCCGGTCCAAGGCCGCCAGTATGCGGGCTTGGCGGAGCACGTCCCGGTTCGCGGTCGGCGGCAGCCCGGGCGGGGCCAGCTTGACGACGACGTCCTGGTCCGTCTCGTCGTCGCGGCGGAGTGTGGCCCGGTAGGTGACGCTGGACCGCCCGCCCTCCAGGACGGCCAGGTCCAGGACCTCGACAGGCCATTGGAGGAGCGAGGTGAGCCTCGCGCGCAGCTCCTCGGGATCCAGGTCGCGACGGGGCGTCGGCTGCTTGTCACTCACGGTGCTCTCCAGACCGTCATGGTCTTCACCCACAGACTGCTCGACTCATTTGAGGACACTTTAATTGCGGGGTGGGGTGGTTGGCTAGGGGCCACAGGCGGTCGGCCGCGACGCCGTCCGTCTACCTGCTCTCGCCGAGGTTCAGGGTCGGCGACCTCGTCGAGTGCTCGACCACGATGTCGATGTTGCCGAGCCGGTCGACGGTCGGGTGAGTCGGAGTGCGACGGCCGGGCCGGTGCCCCGCTCTCGTCGGACATCAGGACCGTTCTGCCGGCGAACGCCGTCGTCGATCAACTTCCACCAGGGAGGGGTGGTGCTTTAGGGTGTACTGAACCGCGAACGGCAGTCCGATGAAGGATACCGTGAACGTGTCGGTGGGGAACAGGCAATCGAGCAGGTCGGAGGGCGACGTGAACCACGACGTGGTGGTGGAGCGCAAGGAGGCCGTCGCGTGGGTGCGGGTCGACGGAGCGCACGGCAACGCGCTGACCCCGCAGCTGGTGCGGTCGGTCGCACGGGCTTTCGACGAGGCCGAGGCTGATCCGGGTGTGGCCGCGATCGCGCTGACCAGCTCGGCCCGCAACTTCTGCACGGGGGCCGAGCTCTCGCTGCTGAAGCGGGTGGCGGACGACCCCCTCGCGGACGACAACTTCGACGACCTGGGCTCGATCTACGACCTGTTCTGCCGCATCCAGGACTCGCCGCTGCCCACGGTGGCGGGGGTGGGCGGCAAGGTGCTCGGCGCGGGCATCAACCTGGCCCTCTGCTGTGACGTCCGGATCGTCGCCGACGACGTGTTGATCCGCGGCTTCGGCGCCTCCGGCGTGCATCCGGGTGGTGGGCACCTGCGCATGCTCGAGCGCGCCCTCGGCGCCCAACGGGCCGCCCAGCTGGGCCTCTTCGGTGCGGTGTACGACGCAGCCGAGGCTGTGAGCTCGGGGTTCGCCCTGCGTGCGGTGCCGCGTGCGGAGCTCGAGTCCGCCACGCTCGAGGTCGCTCAGGGTGCGGGTGGCGACCCCGCGCTGAGTCGCCGTGTCACGGCCAGCCTGCGGGCGAGCCGAGGCGATGTGGTGACGCCGCGGGCAGCGGTCACCATCGAGCGTGCCGCCCAGATCTGGAGCCTGGGTCGTCGCACCTACCCGTGACCCGCTCGAGCGGCACGGGACGACATGGCACTCCGCGCCCGGGACGACCACGGCGGGGTCGGTGCGGGCAACCGCGGCGCTGAGCGGCCACGCCTGCGCACGGCCCGAGACGGGCGCGGGTGAGCGGAAGGGACTGTGACTGTGCCTGCAGCGACTGTGCCGGCTCCGCGCGACGAGGACGGCATGCGCGTCGAGGAGTTCCAGCTCCACGTCGAGGACTCCGTCCTCCGCCCGCAGTGACAGCCCCTCGGCAACACTCATGTCCGCCGGTGGCCACTTCGGAGTCGCGCAGGAGCCGACCGCGCTCTGTCACGAGCTCCGTGAGTTCTTCCGACCACTGTCGTGGGCGGAGACCGAATGACCGTCGTACGACGAAGGGAGACTCCGTGTCGGAGTTGGAGGGCCGTTCCGCCATCATCACCGGAGGTGCGCGGGGGATAGGCCTGGGCATCGCCCGAGCATTCGTGAAAGAGGGCGTCGGCCTGGTCCTCACGGACCTCTCGGCCGAGTCGCTCGCCGTGGCTGCGGCCACTCTGGCGGAGGTCCGCGCGGACGTCCCGGTCGTCACGACGGTGGCGGACGGCAAGGACCCCGACGCGGCGCCCCGCGTGGTCGCCGAGGCCGTGCAGCGGTTCGGTCGGATCGACGTCCTGGTCAACAACGCCCAGCAGTTCCCGAAGGCCGCGCCCATCGAGTCGATCCGGTGGGAGGACATGGCCGCCTCCTACGACTCCGGGGTCTTCGCCACGTGGCGATACATGGCCGCCGCGTTCGAGTATCTGAAGGCCACCCAGGGGACCGTCCTCAACATGGGCTCGGGTGCAGGGGTGAACGCCCAGCCGGAGCACGGCGCCTACGCCTCGAACAAGGAGGCGATCCGAGGGCTCAGCCGCGTCGCGGCGCGGGACTGGGGTCGGTACGGGATCACGGTGAACGTTCTCAACCCCCGTGCGCACTCGGCCGAGTCGAAGAGGCTTCTGGAGGAGCAGCCGGAGCAGATCGCGGCCGTGCTGGCGAAGTCCGCGCTCGGTCGGTTCGGTGATCCTGAGCTCAACGTCGGCGGGCTCTGCGTCTTCCTCGCCAAGTCGGAGGGCAAGTTCATGACCGGTTCCACCTTCGACGTCAACGGTGGCGGGTCCATCCGTCCGTGAGGGCGGCGATCGGCTGTAGAGACACCTGAATGTTCCTCTCGTGCAGCCGATCGGGGGTATGAGGGCCCGGAGAGGCAAGAAGAGGATCCTCAGTCGATTCTTGATCGTTGACGGTCATTGCAGACGTGACGTAGTCTCGACGAGCCGGGCCGGGGACGTCGAGCGTTCCGAACCGAGTCGGCGCGAGCGCTCCGGTGAGGCTTCTGGACCCGGAGCAGGGCAGTCGACCGGCGGCCGGTAATCGCCATCTTCCTAGTGAAATGGAGGAAACGTGTCAGAGGAGACCGTTTCGCGCGACCACGTGGTCGCCGTCGTGCAGGCGTTCATCGATGGTATGGGGTCGGGCAACTGGGAGCAGCCCGAGAAGGTGTTGGCCGCCGTCGCGGACGACGCCTCCTGGTGGATCGCCGGTGGTCCGCCGCTGGGCGGCACGTTCACCAAGCAGGACATCATGGAGCGCTACCGACCGCTGTCGGAGCGCTTCGACGGCGGCCTCGACCTGACTCCGCGTTACTGGACCGTCGAGGGCAACCGGGCTGCGGTGGAGTTCGACGGCAAGATGAAGTTCGTCGACGGTTCCGGCTACGGGAACAAGTACAACTTCGTCTTCACGGTCACCGGTGACCAGATCAGCGAGATCCGTGAGTACTGGGACACCGGCGCCGGCCCCAAGAAGTAGTCACCGTCTGCGGCTACCGACCGTAGGAGTACTCGGTAGCCGCATTGGGGTGGACGCACGCCCCCTGACGCACTCGTCCGCCGCACCGTCTGGTGTGTTCCGGACGAGCGGTCGGGGGGCGGCGTCGTCTTCCGACCCGTTCGACCTCGGTGCGCAACCCAGGAGGAGCGCTCGATGCGGCCAGCATCGCGGATCTCCCGGGTCTGATCCGGTCGACACGAGCTCATTGATCTTCGTAGCCTCGGATGAGTGGGCCGGGATACTGCCGTGGATTCGACGGCTCCGACCTGTTCCTGTCAGAGAATTCGCCTCGATGACGTTCGACGGACCCTCGCCCTCATGCCCGTCACGCTGCCGCTGTCAGTGACCGGTCGCCTACGCCTGGCCCGTTTCGTCGTCGACGACGGATGGCCGCTGCGCAGCGCTGTGGACCGCTTCGATATCTCGGTGACCGCGGCCAAGCGATGGGCGACCGCTACCGGCTCCACGGCCCGGCCGGGCTGGTCGACTGGTCCTCCCGCCCCCGGCAGCGCCCGTGCCGAACTCCGACCCGGGTCGAGCGACGCACCGTCAAGACCGAGCCGCCGCAGCTGGGGCCCACCCGGATCACGAGCCTGCTGCGGCAAGCCGTTCCATCGTGTACACGGTCCTGCGCCGGTACCGGATCCCGCGGCCGGCCGAGCTCGACCGCGCCACCGGAACCATGATCCGCAACACGGTCCGTGCCGGCGCGCTGGATGGAGTGGTGACCGCGAGCGCCTGTGTCGGCAAGGTTGTTTGCGATTGCTCAATAAGGTCACTGAAAGGTCTTGCGGTGGCGCGGCCGGACAGGCGGGGCGGTCACTCGCTCCTTGCCGTGACGGCGTCCGTACGCGCGCCGGGGCGTCGAAGGCTGAGCGGTCGCCGGGGTCGTGTCTGATCGGCACCTTCCTGCGGGCATCGCGCCGCGGGGGCGGGGAACGGCGGCCTTTCGCGATGTCGGATCCGGAGGTGCGGGTCTGCAAAAGGCCTGTGGCGTAGCGCACTAGATGGGTATACTCTGCTGCACCGTCGGGTGGATCGACGCGGAGCCCAGGCGTCTCGTGCGCCTCGTCCGTCTCGCCGACCCGTCCTTGCAGGCTCGAGCGTCCCGGGTCCGAAGGACTCACAACGATGTGGACAGGTGAACGTGATCGGCTTATCGAAGACACGAACCGCGGTGCGCGCGTTCGTGCTGGCGGCCGTCGTGGCGCTGGCGGCCGCCGGCTGCGGCACAGGGACCCAGCAGCAGTCCACGGGAGACTGGCGGACTGACGCCGACCGGGGGGCCATCCTGCGAGCCGGCGCCCGATTGACGCCCGCGTGGGTCAGCAAGACCTTTGATCCGCTGAAGTCCATCGGAGGGTCGGACATCGTCCTGGATCGCCTGATCTACGGGACGCTCACCGGGAAGAACGCCGCCGGCCAGCCGACCCCGTGGCTCGTCGAGTCCTGGAGCCAGCCGGAACCGACGGTGCTGGACCTGAAGGTCCGGCAGGGCGTGACCTTCCACGACGGGTCGCCGTTCACAGCGGAGGCCGTGAAGGCCGGGCTCGACCGCAACCGGAGCGCGGGGTCGCCGTACGCGGCCTCGCTGGCCGCGATCTCGTCCATCGAGCTCCCGGACGCGAACACGGTGCGCCTCGTGACGTCCCGACCGGCGTCGGGCGCGTTGCTGTTGACCCTGTCCGGTCGCGAGGGCCTGATCCCGGGCCCGGCGAGCCTGGCCGACCCGGACTCGATGGCGACGAACCCGATCGGTGCCGGACCCTTCCAGATCCTGGAGTGGCGTCAGGGCGAGTCGATGAAGCTGCGCGCCTACCCGGGCTACTACGACAAGGACCAGTACCTCGTCGCCGGCATCGATTTCGTCAACGTCAACGACGAGGTGTCGGCGCGCAACGCGGTGCTCGCGGGCGACATCGACGTCGGCTTCGTCGACGCCGAGGGCGTCCCGGCGTTGACGGCGAATCCCGGCACGGCCGTCGCGGTGAACCAGAGTGACGCCGCGTACTACGTCAACATCAACCTCACCACGCAGAACCCGCCGCTGGCCGACGTTCGCGTCCGCCAGGCGATCAACACCGCAGTGAACCGTGACCAGATCGCCTCGGCCGTGATCGGAGCCGGCTCCGCGCCGGCCTGGCAGCTCTTCCCCCAGGGCTACCCCGGTCATGACCCTGCGCTGGAGAAGCGGTACGCCTACGACCCGGCGAGGGCGCGGCAGATGCTCGCGGACGCCGGTTACCCCAACGGCTTCGACATGAAGCTCTACGCCGTCTCCACGACACCGTCCATCACCCGCACGACGGAGATCGTCGCGGCGAACCTGAACGACGTCGGGATCCGCACCCAGATCGTCGCCGGGACCAGCTGGGTCCAGGACTACGCGATCGATAGGAAGGGCGACGCCGCGGTCGGCACCTGGCTGCCCCGCACGGACCCCACGCTGACCTTCCAGAGCCTGTTCGGTGGGGTCGGGACGCTGAACGTCGGCAAGTACTCCAGCCCCGAGCTGAACGGGATCGTCGACCAGGCTCAGGGGGTCACCGACTCCGCGGCGGCGGACACGCTGCTCAAGCAGGCGTCCGGCTACGTCGTCGACCAGGCGCTGGAGGTCCCGATCGCCTACATGCCGTCGCTGTGGGGCTACTCGCAGAAGATCGGCCTGCGCGACGGGACCCTGCGCGACCACGGAAACCTGGGTCAGGGCCTCGACTTCACCTCGGTGTACGTGAAGCGATGAGCCCCATGACCATGAGTACCGGAAACCGGAAGGGGGGCGAGCGGACGTGCCCGTACAGTTCATCCTCCGAAGGTTGATCAGCGTCATTCCCGTGTTGTTCATCGTCTCCATCGGTGTCTTCAGCCTGACCTACCTGATCCCGGGCGACGCCGCCGTGACCCTTGCGGGGGACACAGCCACCCCGGAGCGGATCGAGCAGATCCGGCAGGAGCTGGGGCTCGACCGACCGATGCTCGTGCAGTACTTCTCCTGGCTGGGGGGTGTGCTGCAGGGCAACCTCGGTACCTCGATCTACGCGAACCAGTCGGTCGGCGACGAGCTGCTCCGACGGTTCCCGGTCACCTTCAGCCTCGCCGTCGGCGCCATGCTGTTCACCCTGATCTTCGGTATCGCGGCCGGTGTCCTGGCCGCGCGCAAGCCGAACAGCTGGGTGGACCGCCTGGTGCAGGCGGGCTCCAGCGTGGGCATCGCGATGCCCAGCTTCTGGATCGCGTTGATCCTCGTGCTGATCTTCGCGGTGAACCTGGGCTGGCTGCCCGCCGTCGGTTACGTCGCCCCCACCGTCTCCTTCGTGGGCTGGCTGAAGAGCATCATCCTGCCGTCGATCGCGCTGGGTGTGGGCGGCGCGTCGGTCGTCGCGAGACAGCTCCGCGGCTCGCTCATGGACGTGCTGACCCTGGACTACGTCCGCACCGCAAAGGCGCGGGGCATCTCGCCCCGGGCCATCGTCCTCAAGCACGCGCTGAAGAACGCGATGGTCCCGGTGCTGACCGTGCTCGGCGTCCAGGCCGCGTACCTGCTCGGCGGCACGGTGATCGTCGAGCAGATCTTCGGCATCCCGGGAGTGGGCAAGTACGTCTACGACTCGCTGTTCACCCTCGACCTGCCGGTGGTCCAGGGATCGGTCATCTTCATCGCGCTGCTGGTCATCCTGGTCAACCTCCTGGTCGACATCTCCTACGGTCTGGTCAACCCGAAAGCGAGGCAGACGTGACCGCCACGCTGAGCCCTCCCACCATCGAGAGCCCGGCCCCCCGGCGTCGGGGGTCCGGACGGCTGCTGCGCCGGTTCGCCCGCAACAAGTGGGGTGGCGTCGCCGCGGTCTACCTCGTGCTGCTCGTCCTGGTGGCGATCTTCGCCCCGCTCGTCGCACCCATGGACCCGCTGGCCCAGGACCTCAACGCGGTGAACCAGCCGCCGTCGGCCGCCCACTGGCTGGGTGCGGACGACGTGGGTCGGGACATCCTGAGCCGGATCATCTACGGCAGCCGGGTCTCGTTGATCGCGGGTGTGTCCTCGGTCCTGTTGTCCCTGCTCGTCGCGCTGCCGATCGGGCTGGTCGCCGGCTACGTCGGTGGGCTCGTCGACACCGTCGTGATGCGTCTCGGCGACGCGCTGCAGACGCTGCCCGCGCTCGTGCTGGCGCTGACCCTGAGCGCGGTGCTCGGGCCGGGCCTGCGGAACGCGACGATCGCGCTGGCCATCGTCTTCCTCCCGACGTTCCTCAGGCTGGTGCGCGGGCAGGTGATCGCGATCCGCAAGGAGACCTACATCGAGGCCTCCCAGTCCATCGGGACGCCCGGTCTGACGATCATGCGCAAGCGCATCCTGCCGAACATCGCCTCGCCGCTCATCGTCCAGTGCGCGGTGTCGATGGCCTTCGCCCTGCTCGCCGAGGCGGCCCTGTCCTTCCTCGGGCTCGGGGTCCAGCCGCCCGAGCCGAGCTGGGGCCGGATGCTCGCCACGAGCTACACCTACGTCTACTCCGCAGGCTGGCAGGTGTTCATGCCCGGAATCGCGATCGTGGTCACCGTGCTGGCCGTCACCCTGTTCGCCGACGCCCTACGGGACTCGCTGGGACGGGAGATCCGACGCGCATGAGCCGCCACACCATTGCGAACGACACCCGCGCGAACGACACGGCCGACGACGAAATCGTGTTGTCCGTCCGCAACCTCAGCGTCGAGTTCGCCACCGGCAACGGCTACACCCGCGTGGTCGACGACGTCAGCTTCAGCCTGCGGCCCCGCGAAACCATGGGCATCGTGGGTGAGTCCGGCTCCGGCAAGAGCGTGACGTCGATGTCCATCATGCGGCTGATCCCGACGCCACCGGGACGCATCGCGAACGGCGAGATCGTGTTCGCGGGCCAGGATCTCCTCCAGCTCTCCGAGCTCGAGATGCGCAGGATCCGGGGCGACCGCATCTCGATGATCTTCCAGGAGCCGCTGACGGCGTTGAACCCGGCGTACACCATCGGCAACCAGCTGGTCGAGGCCATCCGGACCCACCGCGAGATCACCCGGAAGCAGGCCACCGAGCGCGCCGCCGAGCTGCTCGACCTGGTGGGCATCCCCAGCCCGCGCCAACGCCTCCTCGACTACCCGCACCAGTTCTCCGGCGGCATGCTGCAGCGTGCGATGATCGCAGGCGCCCTGGCCTGCGACCCCGAGCTGCTGATCGCGGACGAGCCGACCACCGCGCTGGACGTGACCATCCAGGCACAGATCCTGGAGCTGCTCCGGCGCGTGCAGGAGGAGTTCGGCATGTCCATGCTGTTCATCTCGCACGACCTCGGCGTGATCGCGGACGTCTGCGACCGCGTCGGGGTGATGTACGCGGGGCAGCTGGTGGAGTCCTCGGACGTGTTCGAGCTCTTCGCCCGTCCGTTCCACCCCTACACCGAGGGGCTGCTGCGGGCGATGCCCCAGCACACGGCGGGCTCCGAGGAGCTGGTGCCGATCCCCGGCACCACGCCCGACCTCGCGAGCGTCGAGGCGCAGTGCCGCTTCGAGCCGCGGTGCCGACACGCCGTGGCCGGCTGCGGCGAGACCGTGGTCCCGCTGGAGACCGTGGGAGCACGCGAGGTGCGCTGCCTGCGTGCCCATCACCTCGAGCTGGAGGGAGCCTCGTGACCGAGCCGACATCGGACACGCTGCTGGAGGTCTCCGGGCTGACCAAGCACTTCCCGGTCCGCGGTGGGGTCCTGCAGCGGACCAAGGCCCGCGTTCGCGCGGTGGACGGCCTCGACTTCACCGTGCGGAGGGGGGAGACCCTCGGCCTGGTGGGAGAGAGCGGGTCGGGCAAGTCCACGACCGGGCGTCTGGTGCTCCGGCTGATCGAGCCGACGGCGGGCCGGGTGGTCTTCGACGGGGTGGACGTGCTGAAACTGGGCCGCGGCGCCATGCGGGACATGCGCTCCCGCATGCAGATGATCTTCCAGGACCCCTACTCGTCCCTCGACCCGCAGGCGACCGTGGCCGACAGCATCGGCGAACCGCTGTCGGTGCACGAGGGCCTGCGCGGCGCCAAACGGGACGGGCGGGTGGTGGAGCTGCTGGAGCGCGTCGGGCTGAAGCCGCAGCATCTGCACCGGTACCCGTATGAATTCTCGGGCGGCCAGCGCCAGCGGATCTGCATCGCCCGCGCGCTGGCCCTCAAGCCGGACTTGCTGGTCTGCGACGAGCCGGTGAGCGCGCTGGACGTGTCGATCCAGGCGCAGGTGATCAACCTGCTCAAGAGCATCCAGCGCGACACCGGGATCTCGCTGCTGTTCATCTCGCACGACCTCAGCGTGGTGCGTCACGTCAGCGACCGCATCGCCGTCATGTATCTGGGGCGCATCGTCGAGATCGGGGACTCGGAGCAGATCTACACCCAGCCCCGCCACCCCTACACCGAGACGCTGCTCTCGGCGATCCCGGTGCCCAACCCGGTGACCCAGCGCAGGCGCGAGCGGATCCTGCTGCGTGGTGAGCCGCCGAGCCCGCTCGACCCGCCATCGGGATGCCGGTTCCACACCCGCTGCCAGTACGCCATGGACGTCTGCGCCGTCGAGGAGCCGGTGCTCGCACCGGCCGGGCGGGGCTCGTCGGCATGCCATCTGCACGACTACGGGCCGGGTCTCGGCGGCGGGACCGTGCTCGACCTGGAGCCGACACACCGCCCGGTACCGGCTTGAACAGCCCGCGACCGAACGACGACATCCAGGAGTGACCAGGCAATGACGACCGCGAAGACCTTCGCCGACCGGGACACCACGTTCATCGGCGGTGCGTGGGTGCCCGCCACCGGCGAGCAGGTGTTCGGTGTGATCGACCCGTCCACGGAGGAGCCGGTGGCGACGGTGCGGGAGTCCTCACCCGCCGACGTCGCGCGCGCCGTGCTCGCCGCACGGGCCGCCTTCGACACGGGCCCGTGGGGCGCCTCCACACCGGACCAGCGGGCCGACGCGATCGACGAGCTCATCCGCGCCATCGAGGCCAGGGGGGAGGACATCGCGCAGGCCCTGACCGCCGAGATCGGGGTGCCGATCAGCGCGACGCGCAACTCGGTGAAGTTCGGGTGTACCTACCTGCGGTACTACTCCGACCTCGCGCGCCGCTACGAGTTCCGGGAGGACCGGCCCCGCCAGGACGGCAACATCACCCGCATCCTGAAGGAGCCGATCGGCACCGTCGCGGCGATCGTGCCCTACAACGGGCCCTTCTCCATCGCCTGCATGAAGCTGGCCCCGATCCTGGCGGCAGGCTGCACCGCGGTGCTGAAGTCTCCGCCGGAGGCACCGATCGCCGTCAACATCCTCGCCGAGATCGTCGAGGGCCTGACCCGCGACGGCGTGCTCCCCGAGGGTGTGCTGAACATCGTCGTGGCCGACCGGGCGGGCAGCGAGGCCCTGGTCGCCGACCCGCTGATCGACAAGGTCACCTTCACCGGGAGCACGGAGGTGGGGCGGGCCATCCTCGGCGCCGTGAGCAGCCGGATCGGGCGGGCCACGCTCGAGCTCGGCGGCAAGTCCGCGGCCATCGTGCTCGACGACGCCGACCTGGACGACACCGTCCGTCACCTGGTCGCGGGTGGCCTCGGCAACTGTGGCCAGGGCTGCTACAACACGACCCGGGTCCTGGTCTCCGAGGCCCGCCGGGACGAGCTGGTCGAGGCGCTTACGGGTGCCGTCTCGTCGATGTTGGTGGTCGGGGACGCCCACGACCCGGCCACCACGACCGGCCCGCTCGCCGGGGCACGCCACCGTGACCGCGTGGAACGCTACGTCGAGGTGGCCAAGCAGGAGGGTGCGCGGGTCGTGCTGGGCGGCGCTCGGCCGGCGGACCGCGACCGCGGCTTCTTCTTCGAGCCGACGGTCCTGGTGGACGTGCTGAACACCTCGCGCGTCGCTCAGGAGGAGATCTTCGGGCCCGTGGTCAGCATCATCACCTACACCGACGTGGACGACGCGGTGGCCAAGGCCAACGACTCGATGTTCGGGCTCGGGGGCGCCGTCTTCACCGCCGACCGGGAGGCGGGGTTCGAGCTGGCGAGGCGCATCCGCACCGGCACGGTGTCGGTGAACTGCTTCGTCGGCTCCCACGTGACCACGCCGTTCGGGGGCTACCGCCAGTCCGGACTGGGGCACGAGGGCGGGGTCGAGGGTCTGGAGGACTTCCTGCAGTCGAAGTCGGTCCACACGGTCGGGTGATCAGGACACTGATCGGCCCGAGTCGCTGACGTGCCCTTCTCTCGGTGAGTCGGGACGGTGCTGAAAACCATTCTGTTCGAACGTTGTCGGCGAGACGTGGGAATCGGGTCCGCAGATCTGCTGACCTGATGAAGCCTATTCAGTATACTTCTCCGAGCTGTAGAGCCGAATGGCTCGCACAGCGCGGACACCGAGGAATGAGGAGAGCGAACGTGTACTCAGAGGAGGACCTCCGGCTGCACCTGGACCGGGCCGCGATCCAGGCGGTGCTGGTCCGCTACGTCAACGCCAACGGCGCGGACGACTTCGACGGCATGGCGGCGTGCTTCGCGGAGGACGGCGGGATGGAGGGCGGACAGTCCGGCGGTCGCGCGGCCCTGCGGGAGCGTTTCTCCACCATCCGGCCCCGCTCGTGCGTCATGTGGTCGGTCGACAAGATCGTCAAGACCCAGCACCTGCTGACCAACGTCGAGATCGACGTGCAGAAGGACGACGCCACGTCGTTCTGCGGCGCCACCACCTACGTGCTCGCGGAGCGCGCAGGCGAGCCGCTGGTCATCGTGCGTGGCATCACCTACACCGACACCTTCGTCCGCAGCGAGGACGAGGGGTGGTTGATCAAGAACCGGACCCACGACTTGATCTGGTCGTACGAGACCCCGGCGCTCACCGGCGTCCACTGAGGACGGTGATCGTCGGGGAGGTACGGTTCGGCACTCGGCGGCGCTCGTGCGTCGCCGAGTGAGTTTCCACATGACGGGCGGCTTCGGGAACCCCCGGCATCCTCGGCCCCGGCGACGACGCCGGGGCCTCCGCCTCAACGGAGAGGTTCGACGAACCATGAAGGTGTCCCGAATGCGGGCAGAGATGGGACGGGGCCGCGGCCGTTCGCGGACGTCCCGACGATCGGGCTGGTGGCTCGCGGGCATCCTGGCCCTCGCCACGATCGTCTCGACGGCGTGCGGAGGAGCTGGGCAGTCCCAGGCCGCGTCGGGCGACTGGCGTGCCGACGCCGATCGGACCGGCATCCTCACGGTCGCGGCACGGCTGTCCGGTGGGTACACGAGCAAGACCTACGATCCGATCCGGACCGTCGCGCTCCCGGACATCATCCTCGGACGGCTGATCTTCGGCACCCTGATCGACAAGAACCCCGCCGGTGAGCCGACGCCGTGGCTCGTGGAGTCCTGGTCCCAGCCGGACGCCACGACCCTGGACCTGAAGATCCGTCCCGGGGTGACCTTCCACGACGGCACGGTGTTCGACGCGGCGGCGGTGAAGGCCGGTCTCGACCGGAACCGTGGCGAGGGTTCGGCCTTCGTGGGCACCCTCAGCATGATCTCCTCGACCGAGGTCCTCGACCCCCTCACGCTGCGGGTCACGATGTCGCGACCGGCCGGGGGAAACCTGCTGTTGACGCTGTCGGGTCGTGAAGGCCTGATCCCTGCCGCGGCGAGCATCGCGAACCCGGACTCGATGGCCACCAAGCCGATCGGCGCGGGCCCGTTCGTGGTGGAGGAGTCCCGGCAGGGCGAGTCGGTCAAGCTCCGGGCCTACCCGGGCTACTACGACAAGGACCAGTTCCTGCTCGGCGGCATCGACATGACGAACGTGAACGACGACGTCGCAGCGCGCAACGCGGTGCTGTCCGGCACCGCGAACTTCGGCTTCGTGGACGCCGAGGGCATCAGCGCACTGCAGTCCAGCCCGAGCACCGGGGTGGAGGTGCTGCCATCCCCGGCGGAGTACTTCCTCAACCTCAACCTGGGCACGACCGAACCGCCGATCTCCGACCCGTTGGTGCGCCGGGCGATCTACCAGGCGATCAACCGTGAACAGATCACGTCGTCCGTCGTGGGGGTAGGGGGACAGCCGGCATGGCAGATGTTCCGCGAGGGCGAGCCCGGCAACGACCCGGCGCTCAACGGGAAGTACACGTACGACCCGCAGGCGGCTAAGTCCCTGCTCGCTCAAGCGGGCTATCCGGATGGGTTCGCCATGAAGCTCTACACCAACTCGTCCGCCGGCCCTGAGGCTCGCACCGTCGAGGTCGTCGCGGCCAACCTCGGCGAGATCGGGATCAAGGTCGAGATCGTCACCGGCACCGACTTCATCCAGGACTTCGCCGTGGACCACAAGGCCCCGGCGGCGATGCAGCTGTGGCAGCCTCGTGCCGACCCCACTCAGACGTTCCGCACGCTGTTCGGGGATGGCATCCAGAACTCGGGCAAGTACCGGAACGACCAGCTCAACAACCTGGTCCTGCAGGCTCAGGGGGAAGCCGACCAGGCGCAGGCGGGCGCGATCCTGCAGCAGGCCTCACAGATCGTGACCGACCAGGCGCTGTCCGTCCCGATCGTCTTCATCCCGTCACGATGGGGGCACAGCGGAAAGGTGGCGTTCCGGGACGGCCAGCTGGTGCAGTACGGGAATCTCGGCCAGGGCGTGAACTTCTCCTCGGTCTACCTGACCCGGTGAGCTGACGCGATGAGGACCCGGGCCGGCCGCGCCACCCCGGGTCCTCGTCGTCGGTGGGATCTCCCGCCGGGTGTCGGCGATGTTGAGTGGGTGTTGAGGTCGTATTGCGTCTCGCATGATCCGGACCGCGCAGACTGTGGACGGTGGTGGGACACCGGCTTCGAGAAGCCGCCAGGCCCGCTTCGACATCCAGCTCCGTCCGGCGAGGAGGCCGTCCGACATGAAGCTCGCGCTGTATCTGCCCAACTTCCGGGACAAGGTGACCGTCGAGGAGCTGGAGGACCTGACGGCGCTGGCGGAGGACCTCGACTTCGACTCGGTCTGGACCCTCGACCGCATCGTCGTGCCCGAGGCCTCCGACCGTGAGCAGCTGCAGTACTCGTTCGGCATGATGCCCGGACTGCCCAACGCCCTGCCCGTGTCCTCGCGCGGAGAGTGGCTGCAGGGCATGCCCCTCATCCCGTGGCTGGCGGCGAAGACGTCCAAGGTCCGGATCGGCATGAGCATCATCGACACGCCCTACCGCGCTCCCGGCGTGCTGGCCGCCGAGATGGCCACGATCGACCACCTGTCGGGCGGTCGGCTCAACGTCGGCGTCGGCTCGGGCTGGATGCCCGAGGAGTTCGCCGCCTCCAGCGCCTCGCACATCTTCCCGAAGCGCCACAAGCACGTGCGCGAGACGATCGAGATCATGCAGGGCGTGTGGGCGCAGGACAACCCGCACTTCGAGTACCACGGTGAGTTCGCGGACTTCGAGCCGTGCGGTTTCGGTGCCAAGCCGCTGCAGCAGCCCGGTCCGCCGATCTTCTTCAGCGGCCTCAAGGACCCGCGCCGCTCGGCGCTGCGGATCTCGAGGTACAACCTGTCCGGCTGGATCGGCATCCAGGACTCGCCGGAGGACATCAAGCGGTGGCGGGGTGAGATCGAGCGCGAGCTCGGCGAGCTGGACACCGAGCGCTCGGTGGACGACCTGGAGATCTGCAGCATGCTGTGGACCACCATCACCGAGACCGAGACCGACCAGGCCCCCAACGGTCGCCTGACCAACCTCATGGTCGGCACCGCGGCGCAGATCACCGACAACCTCAAGCGCTACAAGGAGGCCGGCCTCACCATGCCCCTGATCTGGCCGCCCTTCGCCGACGTCCCGGTGTCGAAGACGCTCGACGACCTCAAGTGCCTTCGGGAGGAGATCCTGCCCAAGGTCGAGGCTTCCTAGCCTCACGCTCCCGGTTTCGCTCGCGGCCGGGCGGCGTCCTCACCGTCCGCCGCGGGCTCGCACCCGTCGTCTCTACGCTGGAGTCCTCGTGAACGTCGCCGCGCTGCTGTCCGAAGGCAACGCCCTGGCGGGCGGCAAGCCCGCCCTGGTCCACGGGTCGTCGGTGCAGAACTATCCCGAGCTGGTGCGTCGGGTCGGTCGCCTCGCCGCGGGTCTGCGCGGTCTCGGTCTCCGGCGGGGTGACCGAGTCCTCCTGCTGACGCCGAACCGGACCGAGCTGGTCGAGGCCCTGTGGGCCTGCTTCCACGGGGGCTTCGTCGCGGTGCCGGTGAACTGGCACCTCCACCAGGACGAGGTGTCCTACATCGCCCGACACAGTGGGGCGTCCGTCGCCCTGCTCAGCGACGAGACGGCGGTGGCGACCGAGGGCCTTGCCGACTGGGTGACCGTGGTGCGGGTGGGCCGGGCGGACGAGAGCACGGCCGGACTGGACTTCGAGGCGGTGCTCGCGGACGAGCCCGAGCCGATCGCGGAGACCTCTCCGGACGAGCCCGCCTGGCTCTTCTACACCTCGGGGACCACCGGCCGTCCCAAGGGCGCGACGCTGACGCACGGCAACCTGGTCGCGATGGCCACGGCCTATCACGAGGACCTCGACGAGGTGGCCGAGGACAGCGTCTACCTGCACGCCGCGCCGCTGACCCACGGCAGCGGGCTGTATCTGCTGCCCTCGATGGCGCGCGGTGCCACCCAGGTCATCGCCCCCGGGACGAGCTTCGTGGCCGCGGACTTCGTGGAGCTGCTCGCGAGGCACCGGGTCACGCACGCCGCGTTCCTCGCGCCCACCATGCTGAAGCGGGTGGTGGAGCAGGCCCGTGGTCGGGAGCTCCCCGACCTGCGCAGCATCGTGGTCGGCGGAGCGGCGCTCTACCGACAGGACCTGCGGACCGCGTCCGAGGTCTTCGGCGAGATCGTCATCCAGATGTACGGCCAGGGCGAGGCCCCGATGACGATCACGGTCATGCCCGCCAAGGAGGCGCTCGCCCACCCAGGGTCGTGCGGACGTCCCTTCCGGTCGGTCGAGGTGCGCATCGCCGACTCGGCGGGGGAGGAGCTGCCCGAGGGGACGGAGGGCGAGGTCCTGGTGCGCGGGGACGTGGTGATGAGCGGTTACTGGGACAACCCCGAGGCCACCGCGGCCACGCTGGCCGGGGGCTGGTTGCACACGGGCGACATCGGCAGGCTCGACGGTGGGTACCTCTTGCTCACCGACCGGGCGAAGGACGTGATCATCACGGGAGGCTCGAACGTCTACCCGCGCGAGGTCGAGGAGGTCCTGCTCACCCATCCCGCGGTGCGGGAGGTGGCGGTCGTCGGCGTGCCCGACCCCGAGTGGGGGGAGTCGATCCGAGCCTTCGTCGTCGCCGAGCCCGGTGGCGACGCGGACGCCTCGGACATCATTCAGCACTGCCGGACCCGGCTGGCGTCCTTCAAGAAGCCCCGCGACATCGTCTTCGTCACCGAGTTGCCCAAGAACGCGACCGGCAAGGTCCTCAAGCGCGAGCTCCGGCTGCGCACGCCCTGATCCCTGTGGATTCCCGTGGTGTCACCGTGGGCGATCGTCAGACCCGGAGCGCTCGCCGAGGGTGGCCCGATCGTGCAGGGGCCACATTCTGTGGACAATGGGCCTAAAAGAGGGTACTGATTGGTCGCCAGTGGGCAGGTGGCGAGAGCCTGCTCGCTCCGTCCACGGGCGGGAGGGACGGCGACGGCGTGGTTGCGGGCGAGGGATACGGATGAGGTCACCGGGATGAAGGCGTTGCGGGTCGGGGTGGTTGCGGAGTCGACGAAGGGGGAGACCCGAGTCGCGTTGTCGCCGGAGACCACGGCGAAGGTGGTCGCGTTGGGCTACACCGTGGCGGTGGAGTCGGGGGCGGGTGCGCGGGCGGGGTTCGCGGACGCGGCGTACGTCGAGGCGGGCGCGGAGGTCGTGGCGGGCTCGGTGTGGGATGCGGACGTGGTGCTGATGGTGAACGCGCCGCAGGCGGACGAGATCCCGCAGCTTCGCCGCGGTTCGACGGTGATCGGGTCGTTGGCGCCGCGGTTCGAGGAGGAGCGAACGGCGGCCCTCACCGCGGCGGGTGTGACGGCGTTGTCGATGGACGCGGTGCCGCGGATCTCGCGGGCGCAGTCGATGGACGTGCTCAGCTCCATGGCGAACATCGCCGGGTACCGGGCGGTGATCGAGGCGGCGCACGCGTTCGGCCGGTTCTTCACCGGGCAGGTCACCGCGGCGGGCAAGGTCCCGCCGGTGGAGCAGGAGGCGTCCACCGACGGGTATGCTAAGGCCACGTCGGCGGACTACGACAAGCGCGCGGCGGAGATCTACTCCGAGCAGGCCGCGGAGTGCGACATCATCATCACCACCGCGCTGATCCCCGGCCGCGCGGCGCCTCGTCTCATCACTGCGGCGGACGTCGCGTCGATGCGGCCCGGGTCCGTCATCGTCGACATGGCGGCGGCGCAGGGCGGCAACGTCGAGGGTTCGGTGGCCGGTGAGGTGGTCACGACCGACCACGGTGTCACGATCATCGGGTACACGGACCTGGCGGCGCGGTTGCCCGCGCAGGCCTCGCAGCTGTACGGCACGAACGTGCTGAACCTGCTCAAGCTGATGACCCCGGAGAAGGACGGGCATCTCGTTCTCGACCTGGAGGACACGGTCGTCCGGGGGATCACGGTGGCGCACGGCGGGGAGACGTTGTGGCCGCCGCCCCCGGTGTCGGTGTCCGCGGCGCCGGCCGCGCAGCCGGTCGCACCGGCTCCGGTGGAGGAGAAGAAGGAGCGCTCGTCGCTGGTCCGCGCGCTCCCCGGTGCGCTGGGCGCGCTGGCCCTGTTCCTGGTCACGGCGTTCGCGCCGGCGGAGCTGGCGGGGCACCTGACGGTGTTCGTGTTGGCGATCGTGATCGGCTTCTACGTGATCGGGAACGTGCACCACGCGCTGCACACGCCGCTGATGTCGGTGACGAACGCGATCTCCGGGATCATCGTCGTCGGCGCGATCCTGCAGCTGGGCACTGGTGGTGGCGGGCTGGTGCTCGGGCTGGCCGCGGTCGCTGTGCTGCTCGCGGCCATCAACATCGTCGGTGGCTTCGCGGTGACCCGCCGCATGCTCGCCATGTTCTCGAGGAGCTGAGATGGCCACCTGGACTACTGCGGCGTATCTGATCGCCGCCCTGCTGTTCGTGATCTCCCTGGCCGGGTTGTCGAAGCACGAGAGCTCTCGGGCGGGGGTGGTGTTCGGCATCACCGGCATGGCCATCGCGCTGGTCGCCACGGCGATCGTGGCGTTGGGCTCGGCCTCGGGGCTGGGCATCGCGCTGCTGCTGGTCGCGCTGGTCATCGGCGCGGCGATCGGGCTCTGGCGGGCCCGCGTGGTCGAGATGACGGGCATGCCCGAGCTGATCGCGCTCATGCACTCCTTCGTCGGGCTCGCCGCGGTGCTGGTGGGCTGGAACGGCTACCTGGAGGTCGAGTCCGGCCACATGGAGCTGGCCGGGTCGCTGCTGGGCATCCACCACGGCGAGGTCGCCATCGGCGTGTTCATCGGCGCGGTCACGTTCACCGGCTCGATCGTGGCGTACCTGAAGCTCTCGGCGAAGATCAAGTCCGCGCCGCTGATGCTGCCGGGCAAGAACGCGCTGAACCTGGGCGCGCTGCTGGTGTTCGCGGCGCTGACGGTGTGGTTCGTGATCACCCCGGCGCTGTGGATCCTGACGGTGCTGACCGTGCTGGCCCTGCTCCTGGGCGTGCACCTGGTGGCCTCGATCGGCGGCGGGGACATGCCCGTCGTCGTCTCGATGCTCAACTCCTACTCGGGGTGGGCGGCGGCGGCGTCGGGCTTCCTGCTGGGCAACGACCTGCTGATCATCACCGGTGCGCTCGTGGGGTCGTCGGGTGCGTACCTGTCCTACATCATGTGCAAGGCGATGAACCGCTCGTTCATCTCCGTGATCGCGGGCGGGTTCGGCGCCACCTCCTCGTCCGCGGCGGCGGTGGAGGGCGAGCACCGGGAGATCGACGCCGCCGGGGTCGCCGAGCTGCTGGCCGAGGCATCCAGCGTGGTCATCACCCCCGGCTACGGCATGGCGGTGGCGCAGGCGCAGTACCCGGTCGCCGAGCTCACCCGCAAGCTGCGCGACGCCGGGGTGAACGTGCGGTTCGGAGTGCACCCGGTCGCGGGGCGGCTGCCCGGGCACATGAACGTGCTGCTCGCCGAGGCGCAGGTCCCGTACGACATCGTGCTGGAGATGGACGAGATCAACGACGACCTCGCCGAGACCGACGTCGTCCTGGTCATCGGGGCGAACGACACGGTCAACCCGGCCGCCTCGGAGGACCCCGGGAGCCCGATCGCGGGGATGCCGGTGCTGAAGGTGTGGGAGGCCAAGGACGTGATCGTGTTCAAGCGGTCCATGGCCACCGGCTACGCGGGCGTGCAGAACCCGTTGTTCTTCCGCGAGAACATCCAGATGCTCTTCGGCGACGCCAAGGACCGCGTCCAGGACATCCTCGTCGCCCTGCCGGTCCGCGCGTGAGGGAACCGAGCATCGCACGGCGGGCCGTTGCCGTTCAGGCGGCGATTCAGTAGCCTCAAGGCGGCGCGTGATCCAGGCCACCGACGGACCTGGAACCGGCAGGGCGGAGCGCTGCCGGTGCCGACACGGGTGCGCGCCCTCTGATCGCGGACATGTCGAGGACGCAACGATGCCCACCTCACCTCGTACGATCATCATCCGCCGGTACCCGAGTCGGTCGGCGCTCCGCCATGCGGAGCGCCTGCTGAGCGAGTCGGGGGCGGCGCGGGAGGCGTGCGTCGTCAGTGCGGCCGGGTTCGTCCGGTGGCGCCTGGGGATGACCCTGGTCCACCACGGCCTGCCGTGGACGGACGACCAGCGTCGCGAGCTGAGGCTGGCCGCCGCAGGCGGCTCGCTGGGCGTCGACACCGGCCCGGCGGCGCTCAGGGAGCAGGCCACCGAGCGGATGCCCGAGGATCTCGTGCGCCGCACGCGCGAGGCGGTCGGGTCGCTCCCGCGGGGTGCCGCCGTCCTCCTCCTGGTCGTCGACGGCCCGATGGCCTCGCCCCCCGGATGCCTGCGGGACGACGGTGGACGGACGGTGTCGACGTTCGCCGAGACCGAGGCGCCGACCCTGCCGCCGTTCTCGGACGCCCCCGTTCGGTCCGGTGTCGGTCATCGACGCCCCTGGGGTCCGTTCGTTCCTCTATCCTCGACGTGACCTGCAAATCAGGACACTCTGTAGGGATGGGCGGATCGGACAGGTGAGAGCACGGTGACGACGTTCAAGAGTCTCGGGGAGCGGGAGCAGACCTTCGTCGGCGGGCGGTGGCGGGCCGCGACCGGTGACCGCGTCCTCCAGATCGTGGACCCCTCGACCGAGGAGGTCATCGCCTCGGTCCGGGAGAACTCGACGGCGGACGTCGCGGCCGCGGCGCAGGCCGCGCGGGCGGCGTTCGACTCGGGTCCCTGGCCGGACTTCGAGCCCGCGCAGCGTGCGGCCGTGCTCGAGGCGTTCGCCGAGCGCGTCGAGGCGCGGGGCGACGAGATCGCGGACACGCTCGTGTCCGAGATCGGCGCTCCCCTCACCATGGCCCGGGGGTCGGTGCGGCTGGCCACGACCTTCCTGCGGTACTACGCCGACCTCGTCCGCCACTACCCGTTCCGCGAGGACCGGCTGCGCCAGGACGGCACGACGACCCGGATCCTGCGCGAGCCGACCGGGCCCGTTGCGGCGATCGCCTCCTACAACAGCCCGTTCGCCGTCTCCGTCATCAAGACCGCCCCCGCGCTCGCCGCGGGCTGCACCATCGTGCTCAAGCCGCCGCCGGAGACGCCGCTGGCGGTGCACATCCTGGGCGAGATCGCCGCCGAGCTCACCGAGGCGGGCGTGCTGCCGCCCGGCGTGCTCAACGTGGTGGTCGCGGGCAAGGAGGGGAGCGAGGCACTCGTCGCGGACCCCGCCATCGACAAGATCACCTTCACCGGCAGCACCCAGGTCGGCCGGGCCATCCTCGCCACGGCCGGGCAGCGCATCGGCCGGGTCACCGTCGAGCTCGGGGGCAAGTCGGCGGGCATCGTGCTCGACGACGCCGATCTCGAGCAGGTCGTTGCCCCCCTGGTGGGCGGGGGCACCGTCAACACGGGCCAGGCCTGCTTCGGCCTCACCCGGGTCCTGGTGTCCGAGCGACGGCGAGACGAGCTGGTTGACGCCATGAAGGCGCGCATCGAGACCCTCGTGGTGGGCGACCCGCGGGACCCCGCGACCACGACCGGGCCGCTCGCCGGGGCACGGCACCTGGAGCGGGTGCAGGGTTACGTCGAGCTCGCCAGGTCCGAGGGGGCGCGGGTCGTGGTGGGCGGGGGCAGACCCGCTCACCTGGCGAAGGGATACTTCTTCGAGCCGACCCTGCTCGTCGACGTCGACAACTCGTCCCGGGTCGCCCGCGAGGAGATCTTCGGACCGGTCATCAGCGTGATCACCTACCGGGACCTCGACGAGGCGGTCTCCCTCGCCAATGACAGCATCTACGGTCTGGGAGGCGCCGTCTTCGCGGCCGACCCCGAGAGGGCCTTCGAGGTGGCGCGGCGGATTCGGACCGGGACCGTCGCGGTGAACGGGTTCGTCGGCTCGCACGTCACCACACCGTTCGGCGGGTACAAGCAGTCCGGCATGGGCAAGGAGGGCGGGGTCGAGGGCCTCGAGGTGTTCCTCGAGGCCAAGTCGGTCCACATGCCGACCTGAGTCCGGGGGAGGTGCGGCCCGGTGGTGCTCGGGAGGGCTCTCGGCCCTCCCACCGCGGGTCGCGCTTCTCGGCGAAGGCCCGCATCCCCTCGCGGGCGTCGGCACTGTGCATCAGGACGGGGCCCCCTGCGTAGCTGTGCGGAGATCGCTCGCCGCCAGGACATGCCCGAGAAGTACCTCGAGGGGATCCTCGGCCAGCTCCGCCGTGCGGGTCTGGTGCGCAGCCAGCGTGGGGTGGACGGCGGGTACTGGCTCAGCAGGCCGGGCCGGACCATCTCGCTGGCGGACGTGGTGCGGGCCGTCGACGGCCCGCTGGCGACGGTGCACGGCCTGCCTGCCCAGGAGATCGCGCACGAGGGCGAGGCCGCGGCGCTGCCGCGCGTGTGGGTCGCCCTGCGCGCCAGCGTGCGCGGGGTGCTGGAGAACGTCACCCTCGCGGATGTCGTCTCGGGAAGGCTCCCCGCGGACGTCGAGGACCTGACGACGGCGCCGGGAGCCTGGGAGAGTCGGTGATCGGCCGCGAGAACAGTGTCCTGCAAGAGCGCGCACCGCACTGCTTCCGACGCCCCCAGGCTCCATTCGTGCGAGTCGATCCGGTGGGTCCTTGAGGAGCCAGGGATGGACGTGCAGAATGAGACTACTGAACCAGGCTGGTCGTCGTCGACCGGACACGTGGCCGAGGGTCGTGTGGTGCGGGGGCGTCCGCGGTGCATCGATGAGAGGTCGGGATGAAGACTCGCGCAGCCGTTCTGTGGAGCACAGGCGGCAAGTGGTCGGTGGAGGAGCTCGACCTCGCCGAGCCGGGGCCGGGTGAGGTCACGATCCGGGTGCGGGCCAGCGGGCTCTGCCACAGCGACGACCACAACGTGACCGGGGACAGCCAGGCGCCACTTCCCGTGGTGGGCGGGCACGAGGGCTCCGGCGAGGTGGTGTCCGTCGGGCCCGGTGTCGACCGTTTCTCGGTCGGTGACCGGGTGGCGACCTTCCCCATGCCGGCGTGCGGGCGCTGCCGTTACTGTTCGTCGGGTCGTAGCCACCTGTGCGACCTGTCGGCCCGCACGATGATGGCCACAGCCGGGGAGAACGCCCGGTTCCGCTTCCACCGGGGGGACGTGGGCGTCGGCGCATACACCCAGCTCGGGACGTTCAGTGAGTACACCACGATCAGCGTCGAGCAGGCCTTCGCCCTACCGGACGACATCCCGTTCGCCGCGGCCGCCCTCGTCGGGTGCGGGGTCAGCACCGGTTTCGGCGCCACCCGCAGGGTGGCACCGGTCTCGCCCGGGGACCACGTCGTCGTCATCGGGGTGGGGGGCGTCGGCGCCGCGGCGGTCCAGGGCGCGCGGGTGGCCGGGGCGAGCACGATCATGGCGATCGACCCGGTGCCGTTCAAGCTGGAGCAGGCGGTGCGGTTCGGCGCCACGCACACGGCGCACGGCATCGGGGAGGCCCTCCCGGTCCTGCGCGAGGTCAGCTGGGGTGCGATGGCGGACGTCGTCGTGGTGGCCGTGGGTGTCATGCACGGCGAGATGTTGGCGGCCCAGGCCGAGCTCGTCGCGAAGGGCGGCTCGCTGGTGATGACCGCGGTCGCGCCCCTCGTGGAGACCACGGTGGCGCTGCCCCTCACCCGGTTCGCGCTGGCAGGCAAGTCCCTGGTCGGCAACCTGGCCGGCTCGACGAACCCGGTGGCGGACTTCGACGAGATGTGGCGGCTCTACCGGGCCGGGCAGGTCCAGCTGGACGAGATGGTCACGAGGACCTACTCGCTGGACCAGGTCAACAAGGGGTACGAGGACATGCACGCCGGGCGCAATGTGCGCGGCCTGGTCGTCTTCGACTGACCGGCGCGAGAGTGGCGAGCACGACGAGGACGGGTAGGGGAATGTCGGAAACGGACGTGGTGGACGTCGACGTCATCGTGATCGGTGCGGGGTTCGCCGGGATGTACGCCCTGCACCGCCTCCGGGACGAGCTGGGCCTGCGCGTCGTCGGGGTGGAGCGGGGCACCGGGGTCGGCGGGACCTGGTACTGGAACCGGTACCCGGGGGCTCGGTGTGACGTCGAGTCGCTCTGGTACTCCTACTCGTTCTCGGAGGAGCTCGAGCAGGAGTGGAGCTGGTCCGAGCGTTTCGCGACCCAGCCCGAGATCCTCGCCTACGCCGAGCACGTCGCGGACCGGTTCGACCTGCGTCGCGACATCCTGTTCTCCACCGACGTGCGGCGGGCGGAGTTCGACGACGCCTCCTCGACCTGGACCGTGCACACCGCGGACGGCCGCACGCTCTCGGCGAGGTTCCTGCTCACCGCACTCGGCAACCTGTCCGCGGCGCAGGTACCGCGGTTCCCGGGGGCGTCGGAGTTCGCGGGGCGCACCTTCCACACCGGCGCGTGGCCGCACGAGGGCGTCGACTTCACCGGACGCCGGGTGGCGGTGATCGGGACCGGGTCGTCCGGGATCCAGGCGATCCCCCACATCGCCGCGGAGGCGGCGCACCTGTTCGTGCTCCAGCGCACGCCGGCGTTCTCCGTGCCCGCGCGGAACCGGCCGCTCGCGGAGGAGGAACTGGCGGACGTCAAGCGCCGCTACCGGGAGCTCCGCGCGCTGATCCACGAGTCTCCCGCGGGGCTGCCGGTCCCGCCCTCGACACTCAAGGCGCTCGAGCTGTCCCCTGCCGAGGCGCGGTCCGCGTTGGAGGAGAGGTGGGCCCGCGGTGGTGGCTGGATCGCCTCGACGTTCGCCGACAACCTGCTCAGCGAGGAGGCGAACGCCGTCACGGCCGACTTCGTGCGCGAGCGGATCCGCGAGCTGGTGCATGATCCGGAGACCGCCGAGTCGCTCATTCCGCGCGACTACCCGATCGGCGCCAAGCGGATCTGCGTCGACACCGACTACTACGCGACCTTCAACCGGGACGACGTGACGCTGGTCGACGTGCGCCGGACGCCGATCGAGCGGATCATCCCCGCGGGCGTCGTCGTCGGCGGGCGGGAGTACCAGGTGGACGACCTCGTGTTCGCCACCGGGTACGACGCCTTCACCGGCCCCCTCGACAAGATCGACATCATCGGCTCGGGCGGCATGTGCCTGCGCGACAAGTGGTCGGAGGGCCCGATCACCTACCTGGGGATCGCCACGGCGGGCTTCCCGAACCTGCTCATCCTGACCGGCCCCGGGAGTCCGTCGGTCCTGGCGAACGCGATGCCGGTGATCGAGCAGCACGTCGAGTGGGCCTGTGCCCTGGTGGACCATGCGCGACGGCATGGGCTCCACCGCGTCGAGGCGCAGCCTGCCGCCGAGGCCGAATGGACCGCGCACGTCGGGGAGATCGCGAGCAGGACGATCCTGATGAAGGCCGCGTCCTGGTATCTCGGGGCCAACGTCCCGGGCAAGCCGCGGGTGTTCGTGCCCTACGCCGGTGGGCTCACCCACTACCGCGACATCTGTGACGGGGTTGCGGCGGACGGCTACCGCGGTTTCACACTGACGGGCGGGGAGGACGCCGCGGTCGCCTGACCGGGCGCGGACAGCGGAGGGGCCGAGGATGGGACGCGAGGAGCCGGGGACCCACGCCCGGCGGTGGACGTCGCCGGACTATCGGGTGGACGAGGGCGGGAAGGTGGTCGGAGGCTACCGGCCGTCCGGTCCACACAACTGGGGTCGCTGGGGGGACGCCGACGTCCGCGGCACCACGAACCTCATCACGGCGGAGGTGGTCCTGAAGGCCGCGGGCCTGGTGCACAGCGGGGAGGTGATCTCCCTCGCCCTGCCGATCGACGACTCGGCCCCGCGATGGCCCTCCCGCCCACCGGCCAGGCACTACTTCACGATGTCCGGCTCGGACGCCGTCGTCGGGTCGCCGTACAACGCGGCTGCGCCCGGTGCCGTCTACCTCGACGACGGCATCGACATGTCGCTGCAGGGATCGACGCAGTGGGACGGCCTGGCGCACTTCACCATCGCGGACTCCACGTACAACGGTCACTGGGTCGGCAACGTCACCGCGCTCGGTGGTGCGGTGGACACGGGCATCCACCACCAGCGGGAGTCGCTGGTCGGACGCGGGGTGCTCCTCGACGTCGCCCGGCACCTCGGTGTGGACTCCCTGGAACCCGGGACGGCCATCGGGCCGGACGTACTCGACGAGGTGGCGGCCGCGCAAGGCGTCGAGGTCGGCACCGGGGACATGGTGCTCGTCCGCACCGGCTATCTGAGCCGGTGGTGGACGTTGGAGGACACCGCCTCCCGAGAGCGGTACTTCACCGCGGTACCGGGCCTCGGCCACGCGTGCGTGCCCTGGTTCCGCGAGCGCGACATCGCGGCACTCGCCACCGACACCGTGGTCGTCGAGGTGGTACCCGCCGAGGCGGACGCGCCGCGCAGGCTGCCGGTCCACCACGGCGCGCTGGTGGACCTCGGTCTCACCCTGGGCGAGTTCTGGGACCTCGACCGACTGGGGGTCGTCTGCGCGGCGGACGAGCGCTACGACTTCCTGCTCGTCGCGCCCCCGCTGCACATCCGCGGAGCGGTCGGCTCGGTACTCAACCCGGTTGCGATCCGTTGAGGCTCGACGCGGTGTGAAGCGCCGTGGGGCGGACCCGACATCGGGTCCGCCCCACGACGTTCGCCGCCCTGTGCCGTCGCTATGCCGGCGCGCGTTCGCCTTCGACGGGCGACCCGGCGGCGTCGACGGTGGCGCGAGCCCGGTCCCCGGAGCGCAACGCCTGGTGGGCGAGGTACAGCCCCACCAGCCCCACCGCTCCGGCGACGTACATCGCAGCCCCGTACCCTCCGGTCAGGTCGAAGATCAACCCCCACAGCGGGGCGCCGAGCGCCAGCCCGACCCACATGCCGGAGACCACGGTTCCGTACGCGGCTGGGAACCGGGTCTGCCCCACGGCCTTCGCGGTGAGCAGCGGCAGGATCACCGTCGGCACGCCGAGCGAGATGGCCGCGATCGGAATCAGCATGAGGAAGGCCCAGAGGCCGAGGTGGCCGAGGAGCGAGATCGCAGGCACGCCCAGGATGAACAGCGCACCGAGCGCCCCGAGCAGGGCCTTGGTGCCGAGGCGGTCGTGCAGGAAGCCCAGGACGGGCTTGGTGAGCAACCCGCACACGGCGAAGTAGGACAGCAACATGCCGCCGGTGACGGCGTCGATGCCGAACGACCGGTAGACGGCGGGCTGGATCTGCCCGTAGATCGACTCGATGGAGAAGAGCACGGCGGTGACGGTCAGCAGCGCGACGGCCGGGCCGAATCCACGCAGCGCAGCCCGGCGCTCGGCCCGTGCCTGCGCGCGGGAGAGGCCTCCCGCGTTGGCGGTTCCCGCGTTCACCGGAGGATTGTGGATCAGCAAGATCCCGGGCAGCACGCCGAGCAGGACGGACAGCCCGGCGAACACGAGCAGCCCGCCGGAGAACCCCATGGTCCCGAAGACCCGGGGGAGTACCAGGCCCCAGACCAATCCGCCGAGCCCGGTCGACGACGCAGCGATGCCGAGTACCAGCCCTCGGCGGGAGTGTGTGTGCCACCCGGTGAGGATGGTGTTGGCCGGCAGCAGTGTCGAGGCGGCCCAGCCCACGCCCAGCGGCGCCGACATCAGGTAGAACACGATCATCGAGGGCGACAGGGCCATGCCGAGGTAGCTCAGCGCGGTCAGCGCGGAGCCGAGGACCACGACGATGCGGGGCCCGTACTTGGCGACGAGTCGGCCCATCGGCGCGACCGCCACGGCGCCGCTCAGCATGAAGATGGAGTAGTACACCAGGAACTGGGCGGTGGAGACGCCGAAGCGCTCCGTCCCCGGCACGACGAGGAAACCCATCGCGACCGACAGGGACACCATGACCAGCAGGAGGGAGGCGCCCACCGTCGACGTCGCGCGGCAGCGGCGGCCGGTACGGTCCAGCTGGGTACCCACGGTCGAGGGCACCTGATCGGGGTTGAGCGTCATCGGTGACCCTTCCCGGCATCGGGGATCATGAGGCAACCGCCGGCCCGGCGCTGAGTGGACGTGCCTGCGATCGCGAGAGAAGAGTACTCCCTTTGATGTGATCCAGACAACGCCTCTCGCCGGCGACTGCCGGGCCGGGGTCACGCGGGTGGGTCCGGCCGGAGCACGAGGGCGTCGCTCGGGGCGTGGGCCCGGACGCGCCCGGAGAACGTCAGAGCGCAGAGGGCGCCGACCACCCATGCGCTCGAGACGATGAGGAGCGAGGTGCGAAACCCCTCGGCGCCACCGCCGAGGATGACCATCAGCGCGACTCCCAGGGCGCTCCCCGCCGTCATCCCGAGGCTGCGCAGCACCATGCTGAAGGCGAGCGCGCTGCCGGTCTCGGTGCCGGGGACGTGCGGGACCATCAGGACGGGGATCGAGGCGAAGGTGAACCCGCTGCCGAGTCCGCCCAGCGCCATCCACAGCAGTACCTGCCAGAGCCCGTGGGGGAACACGGCCAGCCCGACCGTGGCGATCAGCGAGAAGCCGCAGCCGGTGGGCAGCAGCATCCGGGTCCCCCACCGGGCCGACGCGAGCCGCGCGGCCCGGCTACCGAGCACGCTCAGCACCGAGTAGGGGATGAGGACGAGTCCGTTCACCACGGTCGGCAGGCCCAGGCCGAATCCGTCGGCGTCGGGACCTGTGCCGACGGCGACGATGCTCATCGTCATCAGCGCATAGGTCCCCACCCCGGCGAACAGGCTCACCGAGTTCGGGCCCGCCAGACCGGGTCGCGCAGCCAGGGACAGGTCGATGAGCGGGTGACTGGTCGCCCGGGACCACAGCACCCAGACCGCCAGCATGACGACGCCCCCGGAGCCCAGCCCCCAGGTCCACGGCGAGGACCAACCCCAGTGGGCGCCCTGGGTGAGGGGGAGCAGGACGGCGACCAGTCCGACGCTGAGCATGGCGCCACCAGTCCAGTCCACCCGGGCCGCCCGGTCGACAGAGCTGCGCGGGACGAACCACAGGGTGAGGACCGTCGTGCCGGCGACGAGGGCGAGTCCCAGCCCGTACGCGGCGCGCAGCCCGCCCAGTTCGGCCATCGCCGACGACAGCGGGAAGCCCAGCCCGGCTCCCGCGATGCCGGTCACCGAGAGCAGCGCGATGGTGGAGGTGCGCCGTTCGGGCGCCATCTCGTCCCGGGCGACGGCCATCGCGAGTGGGATCAGCGCCAGCCCGAGTCCCTGCATCGCGCGGCCGGTGACGAACAAGGAGAACGCGGGCGCGCAGAGCGACAGGACGAGCCCTGTGACCACCGTGCCGAGCCCGGCGAGCAGGGTCCGTCGACGGAACCTGCCCGCGCCGATTCGGCCGAGGATCGGCGTGCTGACGGTCGAGGTGAGCAGCGGCGCGGTGAGCGACCACTGCGCTGCGGTGAGGGGGACGTCGAACAGAGTGGCGATGGAGGGGATCAGGGGCGTGCCCAGGCTGCCGACGACGGCCCCGACCGTCGTCAGCATTGACAGGGCGAGGACGAGGCCGCGTCGCCTGTCGGCGGTGTCGACGCGGGGGGATGCGGGCGTACCGGAAGTCATCGAGGTCCTGACGCAACGGGGTCGAGGGCGATCTCGTCCGTGAACAGAGGGTACTCTTTGAGGGCCCCGGCCGCACTGTGCATCGTCGTGGAGGTCGCGGCCGCCCGGCCGCCCCCGGCCGTGCGGCCACAGTGGACGTGCGCGGCCGCGAAGTCCCGACGCCTCGATTGACCGCATTGTGACGGCGATCTATGGTCTGTGTCACGGAGCCGCTACGGCGGCTCGACCCCCGCCGCCTCCCGTGCGCGGTCCACCGTCGTCGCCTCCGCCGGTTCGCGGTACCAGTGCGTTCGACTGCGGTCCCTTGTCCCTGTTGCGCCCCGGTCTCGACGAGGAGAGGAGTGGTGCGCGTGCAGACCTGGTCTGTAGGCGAGTTCACGATCACGAAGGTGGTCGAGCTGTCGGTCGAGGTGGGTCTGCTCGACGGGCTCATCGCGGAGGCGACCCCGGAGGTCGTGAAGAGCGTCGGCTGGCTGTGTCCCGACTTCGCGATCGAGGACGGCCGGACACTCTGGGACGTCAACTCGTTCGTGGTGGACACCGGAGACGCGGTGGTCATGGTCGACGCGGGGTGCGGGAACGGCAAGTCCTTCCCGATGCAGCCGGTGTGGGACACGCTGGACACCCCGTTCCTGGAGGGCCTGGCGGGCGCGGGCTACCGACCTGAGGACGTCGACGTCGTCCTGCTGACCCATCTCCACCTGGACCACGTGGGGTGGTGTGCGACGCGGGACGCCGCGGGCCGCTGGGTGCCGACCTTCCCGAACGCCGAGGTCTGGGTGGTGCGCGAGGAGTACGAGGCGTTCCGCGACCCGGCCGAGGTGGAGTGGGTCGACAGCGCGGCGCTGCAGGCCCAGCGCGAGCTCATGTACCAGCAGTCGATCCGGCCGGTGGAGGAGGCGGGGCTGTTGCGGATCGTCCCGGCGGACGCCCCGGTCGCGCCCGGCATCCGGCTCTACGCGACACCGGGGCACACCGAGGGCCACCACAGCGTCCTGGTGGAGTCGGACGGGGCCTCCGCCTTCGTGACCGGAGACTTTATCCACCATCCGATCCAGATCGCCTTCCCGGACTGGAGCTCGCGCGTCGACGTCGACCCGGCCGAGTCCGCCACCCGGCGCCGAGCGCTGTTCGAGTGGTGTGCGGGCACCGACCTGGTCCTGCTCGGGACCCACTTCTCAGGGCCGGGTGGCGGACGTGTCGTCCAGGACGGGGAGGGATACCGACTCGTCCCGGTCGGGGCGTCGCACCTCGACGCCGACAGCTGAACGGCACGCGTGCCCCGCCGACCGGCACGACCGGGCGGGGCCGCCCGCACGACGTCGGAGTCCTCGACGGAGAGGTCGAGCAGCATGGTGAGAGAGAAGTGCCCGACGGGTGGATCCGAGCCGCAGGACCGGGTCCACCTGTCGATCGCCCGGACGGCTCCTCGCCGTCTCCCCGGCGCTGGTCGTCGCGGCCACGACCGCGTAGGGGGGCGGTCGAGCGGCCTCAGGGGCGGCCGGGCCGGACGACTGGCGCGTGGATGCGGGACCCAGTCGCCGGCGCTGCCGGACATCGTGCTCGGCAGGTTGATCTTCGGCACCGTGGTCGGCGTGAAGCGGCGGGCGAGCTGGCTGGTCGAGTCGTGGGCACAGCCCGACCCGCTCCGGTCGGACCTGGCGATCGAGCCCGGGTCACTCTCCACGACACATGCAGGACTTCGACATCGACCATGAGGCGGCGGCCGCGCTGTCGGTGTGGGAGCCGCGGGCGGCCCCCCCGCAGGCCTTCCGGTCGCTGCTGGGCGAGGGCGTCCAGAATCCGGGCAAGTACCGTGATCCCCGGCTCGACGCACGCGATGGGGCCACAGCGCGAAGGTCGCGTTCGAAGGCGGCGAGCTGCGCCGGTTCGGCAACGTCGGCCAGGGAGTCGACTACTCCTCGACCTACATCCGCAGATGACGGGTCCGTCGCGCCCGAGACGTCGTCCCGGGCGCGGCGGCCCACCCGCCCGTCCGTCATTCGGGGGCGCGAACAGCGAAGGGAGACCGGGTGGAACTCGGGCTGCACGTCACGGACTTCACCATCCCCGCCGGACCCGCGGGTCTCGCCGACGAGCTCACCCGGATCGCGGTCGTCGCCGAGGAGGCGGGCTTCTCGCGCCTCAGCGTGATGGACCACGTGTTCCAGATCGAGGCGTACGGCCCGCCGCACCACGCGATGCTCGAGGCCTACACCGCCCTGGGGTTCCTCGCCGCACGGACCGAGCGGGTCCAGCTGCTGGCCTGGGTGACCGCGGTGAGCTACCGCGAGCCGGGCCTGCTCGCGAAGATCGTCAGCACGCTGGACGTGCTGTCGCGGGGGCGGGCGATGCTCGGCATCGGTGCCGGCTGGAACGAGGAGGAGGCCCGTGGACTCGGGCTGCCGTTCCCCTCGACGAGGCAGCGCTTCGAGCGACTCGAGGAGGCGCTGCAGATCTGTCTGCAGATGTGGGGCGCCGACGACGGCCCCTACGACGGGACGCACTACACGCTGCAGCGGACCTTGGACTCGCCGAAGCCCCTCAGCAGACCGCACCCGCCGATCCTGATCGGCGGCAGTGGTGAACGGAAGACGCTCCGCCTGGTCGCGAAGTACGCCCAGGCGTGCAACCTCTTCTCCGGTCCCGAGCTGCCGCACAAGCTGGATGTGCTGAAGCGGTGGTGCGACGAGGTCGGCCGGGACTACGACGACATCGAGAAGACGGCGATGTACCGGTTCGACGCCCGGGATCCGGAGGGCATCGTGGAGGACCTCCGACGGCTCGGGCGGCTCGGGATCGACCACGTGCACGGCGTCGTCGAGGACGTCTGGGCGGTCGAGCCGCTGCGGATCATCGGCTCCCGCGTCGTGCCCGCCGTCGCGACACTCTAGACAGCCCGGGCTCCTCCTGCGCGGTCCTGCCCCTCGACCGACCGCTCCCCGCTGCTGGCGGTCGGGTCGAGGAGCCGTCGGGCTCAGGACATGCTCAGGATCGGGCTCCCCGGACGAGTCGGCCGGGGAGGGCGCCGGTCGCCTCACCGTCGGTGTAGGTCTCCCGGCCGGCGACGACGGTGTGCCGGTAGCCGTCGACCCGCTGCAGCAGCCGCCGTCCTCCGGCGGGCAGGTCGGCGTGCATCTCCGGACGGTGCATCCGGAGATTGGGCAGGTCGACGACGAGGAGGTCCGCGCGGTACCCCGGCGCCAGCACGCCGCGGTCGGCGAGGCCGACCGCGCGCGCGGTGTCACGGGTCTGCCGCTGGACGAGGAACTCGAGCGGGATCCGGTCGCGGTGTCCGAGCAGCGTCGTGGTGAAGCTCGCGTCGCAGATCGTCCCCACGTGGGCGCCGCCGTCCGACAGCCCTGGAATAGTGTTCGCGTGCACGAGCAGCTCGCGCACGGCGTCCAGGTTGCCGTCGATGTAGTTGGCGCCCACGACGTACAGCATGCCGCCCGCGGCGATGATGTCGTAGGCGAGCGCGTCCGGGTCGGCGCTCCGATCGGCGATGCTGGACGAGGGCGGGGGCTCGTAGTCGGGCGGGTCGCCGAGCTCGTACATCGACGAGTACTCGTTGATCAGCCCGCCGCCGACCCGGTTCAGCTCCTTCTCTCCCGTCTGTGCGGCCAGCACGGCGGCCCGCACCTCGGGCCTCCGCATGAGCCGCCGCTGCTCCTCCACGGGGAGGTGGGCCACGCGCTCCCGCCACACCGTGTTGCGCATGAAGGGGTTGAGGGTGTTCTCCAGCCCGAGGATGAGTCCGATCGCCCGCGGGGCGACCTGGCCGCGGATCTCCAGCCCGTCGGCGACGGCCTCCTCGAGCAGTGCGACGACCGACCGGTGTCGCGAGGAGTCGTACGGGAACTGGGTCAAGGTGAACGAGACCGGCCGTCCGGACTCCTCCGCCATGCCGCGGATGATCGAGAACTCGGCCTCCACGTCGGGGAAGTCGGTCACGACCTGCAGGACGCCGCGCCCCGTCCGGCCCACGGCGCGGCCGATGGCGAGGAGCTCGGCGGCACCGAGGCCGTACGACGGGGTGAGCCTGCCGTCGATGCTCTTGTGGTTGAGCGTGCGCGAGGTCGTGAAGCCCAGGGCACCCGCCTCGACCGCCTCGGCGGCCAGCCGCGCCATCACCGAGACCTCCTCGGGGGTCGCCTCCTCGTGGGCGTTGGCGCGGGCACCCATCGCATGGACCCGCAGGGCCGCGTGCGGGACCTGCACGGCCAGGTCGATGTCGAAGCTGCGGGCGCCCAGCACGTCGAGGTACTCGGGAAAGGACTCCCACGTCCAGGGGAGGCCCTCGTGCAGGGCGATCCCGGGGATGTCCTCCACACCCTCCATCAGGTCGATCAGTCGGTCCCGGTGCTCGGGCCGGGCGGGGGCGAAACCGACGCCGCAGTTGCCGGTCACCACGGTGGTCACGCCGTGCAGGGACGACGGCTGCAACCTGCTGTCCCAGGTGGCCTGGCCGTCGTAGTGGGTGTGCACGTCGACGAAGCCGGGCGCCACCATCGCGCCGTCGGCGTCGATCTCGCGTCGTCCGGGTCCTCGCACACGGCCGACCTCGACTATCCGCTCGCCTACGACGGCGACGTCGGCCGTCCGCGGATCGCCGCCGTTCCCGTCGACCACGGTCCCGCCCCGGACCACTAGATCGAACTCCGTCATCCGACATCTCCGATCGACTCGTTCGCCCTCGTACGTCGCCACTGCGTCAACGTCTCGCCGTCCGGTTGGTCTTCGAACACCGCCTCGACCTCGGCGCCGATGACCACCTCCTGCAAGGGGTCGCCCAGCAGGTTCCCGACCAGCCGAACGCCGTCCGCCGCGGGCAGCTCGACCAGGACGACGAGGTAGGGGCCGAATCCCGCGAGGGCCTCGTGCACCGGGTGCCAGCACCGCTCCCAGCTGAAGACACGACCGCGCGGCTCGACCCGCTCCCAGCACAGGTCGGCCGAATGGCATCGATGACAGATCCATTCCGGCCCGAACTGCCAACCCCGGCAGTCGGCACAGTGCTGGACGCGCAGTTCGTGGCGTCGGGTGCCCTCCCAGAACTCACGATCGAGGCCCTCCCGGTGGGGCACGGGCCGGGGGAGACCGGGCGGCAGGTAGCGGCCCGCCCGGCGATCCACTTCGGACATGGGTGGTGTCTCCTAACGGCGCAGGATGAGGCTGCTCACCAGCTCGGCCATCGGGCCCGAGCACACCATCGACGTCTCGGCGTCGGGAACCTGGTTGGGCGAGTTCCCGCGAATCTGGCGGACGGCCTCCACGACGAGCCCCAGCCCGTGCATGTAGCACTCGGCCAGGTTGCCCCCGCTGGTGTTCAGTGGGCACTTGCCGGTGCCGACCGAGAAGTTGTCCAGCGTCATGTACTCGACGCACTCCTCGGGCTCACAGAAGCCGTGCTCGACCAGGCTCATCATGACGCCGCCGGTGAAGTTCTCGTAGGACTGCACGACATCGATGTCCCGCGGTCCGAGCCCCGCCATCGCGTACAGTCGCCGCGCGACGTTCCTGGTGTTCGCCGAGGCGTAGTCGGGGGCGTTGTGAGCAGCGGCGGACTGGCGGGGGTCCGCGCCCTGGGCGGCGGCCATCAGGATCGCCGGGCGCTGCCGCAGGTGTCTCGCTCGGTTTGTGGTGGTGAGGATGACGGCGGCGGCGCCGTCGTTCTCCTGGCAGCAGTCGAAGAGATGGAACGGTTCGACGATCCAGCGGGACCGGTCGTAGAGCTCCGGGGTGAGTGGCCTGCCGTACATCACCGCGCGCGGGTTCTGCTGAGCGTGGTGGTAGGACGCCAGCGCGATCGCTCTCAGCGGCTCCTGCGTCACCCCGTGGTCGTGCATGAAGCGGCGGACGCGCATCGCGAACAGCTGGGCCGCTGAGAGGACGCCGTAGGGCGCCTCGTAGGAGGAGGGCCATTCGGCGTGAGGCGAGGTCGAGGCCGTGCCGAACCGGCCGAACTGTCCCTGGGCTAGGCCGCGGAACACGCACACGTACCTGGCGTACCCGGCGGCGAGCGCGGCCGCGGCGTTGGCGACCGCGGCCGCGCCCCCGCCACCCCCGCCACCCCACTGCATGGTGGACAGCGCCAGGTCCCTCGCCCCCAGCGCCGTGGCGATGCGCGTGGGCGCGTTCCGGTCGTCGCTGAACGAGCAGTAGCCGTCGATCTCCCGCGGGTCGATCCCGGCGTCCTCCGCCGCTGCTCGGACGGCGTCGAGCACGAGCCGGAACTCGGGATGGGGTGAGCCGCCGTGCCGGTAGTACTCGGTCTCGCCGAGCCCGACCACCGCGACACCGCTCCCCGCGGTCCGGCCGGTCATTGCGACGCGGCCCTCTCGAGGTCCGCGTCCCGTTGCTCGCGGCCCTGCAGGTTGGCGGAGCTGGTCAGGATCGCGGCCACCACCGCGCCCGTCACGGTGAAACCGATGATGAGGAAGGCGGGCGCGTGGATGTTGCCGCTCGCCCCGACGAGCGCGGCGGAGGCGAGGGGTGCCAGCCCGCCACCGAGGGCGCCCGCGATGCTGAACCCGGCTCCGATGCCGGACAGCCGGTACTTGACCGGGAACAACCGGGTGGCGATGGCGAAGACGGGTGACGATGCGGTGTTCGAGCAGATGAGGGCGACCAGGTAGACGAGTCCGACCAGGACGATGTCGGCGCTGGCGGCCTCGATGACCCGGAACACGGGGTAGATGACCGCCGCATGGGCGAGCAGCGCGCCGACGAGCACCCACCGGGCGCCGAACCGGTCACACAGCACACCGCCGAGGAAGTTCCCGATCACCCCGAGTGTCAGGGCGATGGCGGACAGCCAGAACACGGACGTTCGTGGCATGCCGATGACGGTGATCAGATAGACGTTCATGTAGCTGAGCAGGACCGCGCCCGGCGCGACGATGATGAGCATGAGGGTGACGAGCGCCAGGATCCGCTGCCAGTAGGACCGGAAGGTCTCGCGCAGCGGCGCGCTCGCTACCTGCTGCTTCACCTCCAGCGCGGTGAAGTCCGGTGTCTCGTCGACACGCCAGCGGAGGAAGACGACGAAGACGGTCAGTACTGCCGAGATGAGGAGGGGGACCCGCCAGCCCCACGTCGTCATCGTCTCGGCGCCCAGGATGACCGAGCACAGACCGACGACGGCCGGTGCGAGGGCGGACCCGATGTTGGCGCCGCTGGCGATGAAGGACTGGAAGAACCCGTGTCGTCTCCCATCGCCCGACTCGGCCACCAGCGTCGCCGCGCCCGCCTGCTCGCCACCCGACCCGAAGCCCTGGACGAGCCTGGTGACGAGCAGGAGGATCGGCGCTGCGACGCCGATTGCGGCGTATGTGGGGAGCAGCCCCATCACGGTCGTGGCCCCGCCGACCGCGACTATCGAGACCAGCAGTGCTTTGCGGCGGCCGTGGCGGTCGCCGAACGTGCCGAAGAACAGCGCTCCCGCGGGCCTGGCCAGATATCCGACGGCCAGCAGACCGAAGGAGGCGATCACCGAGAGCGTGGGATTGTCCGCCGGGAAGAACAGAGGCCCGATGAAGACGACCAGGAAGGCGTAGGCGACGTAGTCGTAGAACTCGATGATGGATCCCGCGAGGCCTGCGACGGTCGCCCGTCGCATCCTGGTCCTCGCGCGCTCGGTCTGGCCCTCGCGACCGCCGGTCGCCTCCGCGAACCGATGAAGGTCTGAATCTGTCACAGCCTCGCTCCGATCTGGAGAACTGATGCATGCGCGCCGTCATCGGCGCGGATGCCCTCAGAACGGGTCTGCGGGGAGATCATCGGTGCCGAGGATCTGTTCCGTGAGTCGACATGGGGCAGCGCGATCGCGAGATAAGAGTGGCCCCTATCGGAGGCGAACCGTAGGGGCGCCGTTCGGAGTTGTCAAGGTGGGTCGTGGCTCGGCGATCGGCGTGATCCGCAGGGACGGGTGGATGTCCGAGCCGGTGTCGGGACGGCATGTTGCGGCGGCTCGAAACGTGACCTAGCATACGGTCATTCGGTCATGCGTAGGACAGGAAGACCGAGTGTCGCCCATTCGACGCCGTGCACCCGGGAGGGGAAACCCTTGCTCATCTCTGCAAGCCGGACCGTCGCCGCCGAGACGAGCCGGACCCGCCACCACGACGTGCGCTTCAGCGGCCACGTCACCGATCTGATCGGAAGCCGTTCCGACTCACTCGGTCGCCCGCAGGCGTTCCTGGTCGAACAGGCGCCGAACTGGACACTCCGACCCCATTACCATCAGCGCACCAGTTTCAGGTGGTCGTGGAGGGTTCGGGTCGGTTGGGCAACCAGCCGCTCGAACCCGTCCACGTGCACTACACCTCGCCGCAGACCCCCTACGGCCCGATCGTGTCCGGTGGCGACGGTCTGACCTACTGCACGATCCGTGCCGCGAGCGTCAGTGACGGCTTCTTCATGCCGGAGTCGCGCGCCCTGCTGTCGCGGCGGCTGACGAGGACCCATCTGTCGCCCGACCGGGTCACTCGGACGCCACGGTCGACCCTGGGCGGTCTCGACCGGGCGGAGGTCGACCCCCTCTTCGAGCCGGGCGAGGACGGCGTCGCCGCCTGGACGGTCCAAGCACCACCGGACGCGGACCTCGAGCTGCCCGCCCACCTCCACAACGGCGGCCAGTTCGTGTTGGTCGTCGGTGGGGGTCTGGACCTCGCCGGGGCACACGTGGGCCCGCTGGGGGTCGCACACCTCTCCGTCGAGGAGGCCGGTCGGCGGTGCCGGGCCGGGCGAGACGGCGTCCAGCTCGTGCTCGTGCAGTTCCCGAGGGCGAACCGTTAGCACTCGAACGAGAGCGGCCGCCTCTGCGGTCTCGCCAGGCGCAACCGATCCATCGAATCCGTAGGCCGACACCGACGACGGCCGAGAGAGGCTCGAGCTGTGGACGACACGAGCACCGAACCACGATGCCCGCGACTTCGGGGTCTGCGCGTCTGCGACCTGTCCGGCCAGCTCGCCGGCGCGGGCAGCACCAGGGTCCTTGCCGCCTTCGGAGCCGAGGTGATCCGAGTCGAGGACCCGGTCCGGCAGGGAAGGTGGGACGTCACCCGCGGCATCGCACCGTTCACCGACGAGCGCCGCGGGATCGAGCTCGGTGGTGCCTTCAACCAGTTCAACGTCGGCAAGCGCGGGGTCACCGTCAACCTTCGCGACGAGCGGGGCAAGGAGCTGCTGCGCAGGCTGATCGCGGTGTCGGACGTCGTGACGGAGAACTTCGCGGCGGGCGTGATGGAACGACTCGGGTTCACCTACGACACGATGAGGGAGATCCGACCGGACATCGTCTACGTGTCGAACTGCGGCTTCGGCCACGACAGCCCGTACTCGGGCTTTCGCACCTGGGGCCCCATCGTCCAAGCGGTGTCCGGGCTGTCGTTCCTGTCCGGGATCGCGGGGATGCCCCCTGCAGGCATGGGTCTGTCCTACATGGACCACCAGGGTGCCAACTTCATGACCGTCGCGCTGATGGCCGCGCTGATCCACCGGCAGCGGACGGGCGAGGGCCAGTGGGTGGACATGGCGTGCGTGGACGCGGGTCTGTCGCTCACCGGTCCCGGCCTGCTCGACTACACCGTGAACGGTCGCCGTGCGAGGACGGACACCGTGGTCGACAGCAACCACAGCTCGGCCCCCGCGATGGCACCCCACAACGTCTACCCCGCGGCGGGCGAGGACGCGTGGGTGTCCATCGCGTGTCGGGACGACCGGGACTGGCGGGCGATGGCGGACGTCCTTGACGCACAGTGGCCTCGTGAGGACTGCTACGCCACGACTGCGGGAAGGCTGGGCGCCCAGGACGAGCTCGACGGCCGGATCTCGGCCTGGACCGCGACACTGGACCGCTTCGACGCGGCGGCCCGCCTCCAGGCGGCGGGCGTGCCGGCGGCTGCGGTCCTGACCGCCGAGGACCGCATCGAGCACGATCGAGGCACCCTCGACTGGGGCCTGTTCCCCACCGTGACCCATCCCGCGATCGGGTCGGTCAGGGTGGACGGCCTGCCGCTGCACCTCGACGAGGACGACTGGTGCATCGAGCGGGCCGCGCCGACGCTGGGGCAGGACAACGACTACGTGTTCCGCGACCTCCTCGGGCTCACCGAGGACGAGCTCGCCGCGCACCGCGAGGACGGGGTGATCTGATGCTCGGTGGGGCGTTGGCCGGGATCCGGGTCGTCGAGATCGCGAGTGATCACGCGGCATCGGCGGGCAAGCTGCTCGCGGAGCTCGGTGCCGAGGTGGTGCTTGTCGAACCGCCGGGTGGGCATCCGGGCAGGCGGTATCCTCCGTTCGCCGAGGACGTGCCCGGGGACGACCGGAGTCTGTGGTGGTGGCACTACCAGTGCGGGAAACGCAGCATCGTGCTGGACCTCGAGGACGCCGGTGGGCGGGACGGGTTCCGCGAGCTGGTCCGGCACAGCGACCTGGTGCTCGAGGGCGAGCCGCCCGGTAGGTTGGGCGGTCTCGGGATCGACGCGGATCGATGTCGTGCCGCCGACGGCCGCCTGGTGTGGGTCTCGGTGACGGGGTACGGCCGTGAGACCGCGCGCCGCGACGAGCAGTTCACCGACCTGACCCTTCAGGCCGGTGGTGGTCAGATGTGGATGACCGGGTACGACGACCACCGTCTCCCCCCGGTCCGGTGGGGAGGGGACCAGGGCTTCCACATCGGAGGTGTCTGGGCGGTCATCGGCGCTCTGGTGGCGCTCCACGGCCGGGTGCGGGACGGGGCGGGAACCCTGGTCGACGTGAGCATGCACGCCGCCGCGAACGTCACCACCGAGCAGGGCAACCACCATTGGCTCGTGGCGAGACAGGAGGTGGGCAGGCTCACCTGTCGGCACGCCGCGCCGGTCGGCAGGCCGACACAGGAAACGATGGCTGTGTCCGCGGACGGGATCTGGGTGAACACCGGCGTCCCGGGGCGGCTGCCCCGTGACTATGCGCAGCTGCTGGGGTGGCTCGCGGAGCTCGGTCTGGCCGACGGGTTCGCCGAGTCGGTCTGGCTCGACATCGGTGCGCGCCGCGAGGCCACGGACTACGGTGCAGTGGGGCTCGATCCCGAGGTCACCGAGTGCCTGTCGGCCGCGCGCAGTGCAATGACCCTGATCGCGACCACGCTCAGCGCGCGGGAGTTCTTCGAGGGCGCCCAGCGTCGCGGAATCGCGTGCGGTCCTCTGTACTCGCCCGACGAGGCCATGGACAGCGTCCACTCCCGGGCCCGCGGCTTCCCGGTGAGGCTGTACTACGAGGAGGTGGACCGCGAGGTCGAGCACCCCGGAGCGCCGTTCGTCCTGCACGGGGCGCCGTGGTCGGCGCCCCGGCGGGCGCCGAAGCTGGGGGAGTACCAGCATCTCGCTCCGTCGGCACGCCTCGACCCCGCGCCGCCACGAATCGGGTTGGCCCACCGAACCTCCGAGCACGTCCGACACGAGGAGCAGAAGTGTCCCTAGTGGATCAGATCCAGGTCATCGACGCCGACTCCCATCTCCACGAGCCACCGGATCTGTGGACCGCGAGGATGTCGGCACGCAAGTGGGGCGAGAGCTCGATCCCGCACGTCGTCCGTGACGACCGGTCGGGGAACGACGTCTGGGTGATGGGTGGGCTGCCGGGCTGGCCGTCCGGCGGTGGCGCTCAGGCGGGCTGGAAGGAGTGGTTCCCGGCGCACCCGCCCCGGTTCGAGGACGCGGACCGGGCGGCCTCGGACCCCACCGAACGCCTGCGTTGGATGGACGAACACGGCATCTACGCCCAGCTCCTCTACTCCAACGTCGCACTGTTCCGGTCCGCGGAGCTCAGCAACTCGTCCTCGATGAACGAGGAGCTGCTCCTGGAGTGTCTCCGGGTGTACAACGACTTCCAGACCGAGTGGGCCGCTGCGGCCCCGGGCCGGTTCATCCCGCTGACGCAGATCCCGTTCTGGAACCTCGAGGCCTCCGTCGCCGAGGTGCTCCGGTGCGCCGAGAACGGGCATCGGGGGGTCGTCATGAGCCAGGAACCCGCTGCGTACGGCGCTCCGCCGCTCATCGACCCGCACTGGGACCGACTCTGGGCCGTCGCCCAGGAGCTGGGCCTGCCCGTCAACTTCCACATCCTGACCGGTTCGTCCGCTGGTGGAGATGGTTCCGCCGACCTCCCCCCGGAGGACGACGCACTCCTCGTGGCGTCGACGGTCGGCTTCATCGCCGGGAACCTGCGGACGCTGTCGCACCTGATGGTCGCGGGAGTCTGCGACCGGTTCCCCCGGCTCAACTTCGTCACCGTCGAGAGCGGTATCGGATGGATACCGTTCTTCCTCGAGTCCATGGACTGGCAGTGGCAGAACAACGCGGCGACGCGGGGACGAGAGCTCCTCCCGAGCGAGCTCTTCAAGCGACAGTGCTACGGCTGCTTCTGGTTCGAGGAGGGGGCGGCCAGGGCCGCGATCGACCTCGTCGGCGCCGACAACTTCATGTTCGAGACCGACTTCCCGCACCCCACTAGCCTCTCTCCCGGCGAGGCCACCATCGCGCAGTCTCCCCGGGCCCACATCGAGAAGTTCGCCGACCTGCCCGAGGCCCACCTCCGCCAGATCCTCCACGGGAACGCCGCCCGGATCTACCACCTGTAGTCGGCTCCGGCGCGGCCCATCAGGGCCTGGTCGTCCCGGTGCCGCCACCCCGGAGGGAGGTCAACGGTGTCCGCCGGTCGTCGTCGATCGCCATGACCAGTGTTCCGTCGGCCGTCCAGTAGTACGCGAGCTTGGCCTCCCACCGGTACAGGTCGGCACGGAACCAGGTGTGGACGACCTCGATCACCCCTTGGTCGCCGTGGGTCGTGCGATCCGCCGACAGGACAGGGGCGCCGATGTCGATGCCGAGCTTCTCGGCGACGGTGATGTCGGCGAGCTGGGCAGTGATGGACTGCTCCGCGTGGCTGACCGTCATCCCCTTGTCACGAAGGAGGTCGAACCGATCGTCCAAGTGGAAGTCGCGGGAACCGAGGTGCTCGGCGGCCGCCCCGCTCAGGTAATGCAACGCGTACGTGAACGGCACGTCGTCGATGAACCGGCGCACCTCGATGGCGACGCCCTCCCCGCCGTTCATGGCCAGCCGGGCCCGGACGGAATGGGGGAAGGGGACGCCGGCCCGCACGGTCTGCTCGCGGATGGGGCTGCTGCTGTTCTCCAGGATGAGCTCGGCGAACGAGCCGGTCAGCGGCGTGACCCCGGGCTCCCGGGCGGCTCCGTCGGTGACGAAGGTTCCCTTGCCCTGCCGCCGCACGACCCAACCGCGCTGGGCGAGCTCGCCGAGCGCCAGGCGCACGGTCGCCTTGCTGCAGCCGAATTCCCGGGCCAGCCGGTCCTCGCTGTCGAGTGCGCTGCCGATCGGGTACTCGTTGTTCCGAATACGCTGCAGAACAATGGCGAAGACGCGTTGCCAGCGAGGTACCGGCAGCGATTCTGCAGGTGGCATGGGAACCTCTCCGTCAGCGCTTCTCGTCCAGTGTCGGCCTCGTCGTCCGACCTGATGAGGTCGTTCCTCGTCAGGGTACCGAGGTGGTCGTCGCGGTGCCCGGTCGGCCCTGCGGCCATGTGCGGGGTGAGGCCTTCGGACTCGGGGCGCGACGACCGTCGCCGAACGTACCGAGGTCCGGACCGGTCGAGCATGGGGGATGAGATCCCTCGAACCGTCGCGGAGGTGTGGAAATGAAAAAGCCGACGTCCCTATCTGCCGAATGTCGAGTTCATTCTGGGCAGGAACCGATAAGTATCGACCATGTCGTCATCGCCTCATCGGATCTGGAGCGCTCGGCAGCCTTCTATCGCGAAGTCCTCGGCGTGACCGTCATCTCGGCAACGCCGAACTTCCATCAGTACCGGCTGTCCGGTCAGATGCTGAACGTCCACGGACCCGGACTGGTCGACGCCACGGATCCGAGTATGCTCGCCCGGCTCCCGGTGCGGCCCGGTGGCAGCGACCTCTGCTTCCGTTGGCCCGGTGACATCGCCGACGCGTGTGCCCACCTCGACCGGTGCGGTGTGGTCGTCCAGACGGGTCCGTGTCAGCGGTCCGGTGCGCGGGGCGCGGGGGTGAGCGTCTACTTCCGTGACCCGGACGGGACCCTGTTGGAGTTCATCACCTACCCCGCCGAGGACCGCGGCGCGAGCGGCGTCCCGGGTGTCATGGCGGAGTCGTCGGATTTGGGCTGAGCACGTGGATCTCGGACTGTCAGAACGTGTGGTACTGGTCACGGGCGGTTCGGCGGGCCTCGGGTTCGCCCTCGTCGACCGGTTGCTCGACGAGGGGGCACGGGTTGCGTTCTGCGGCCGGGACCCGCGGCGGCTCGCCGCTGCCCAGACGAAGCTCGCGCGACACGGCGGCGCGTGCCTCGCCGTTCGGGCGGATGTGCGGTCGGTCGATCAGCTGGAGGGCTTCGTCCGGGCCGCGGAGGAGACCTTCGGGGGAGTCGACGCCCTCGTCAACAACGCCGGGAGCGCGGCAGGCGGCGAGTTCGAGGCGAACGACGATGCCTACTGGCAGGCCGACCTGGACGCCAAGCTCATGTCCGCGGTCCGCGCGTCCCGACTGGTCATCCCGCGGCTGCGCTCGCGGGGCGGCGGCTCCATCCTGAACGTTCTGTCGGTCTGGGCGAGGACCCCTGGTGCGGGCAGCACCCCGAGCTCGGTGAGCAGGGCGGCGGGACTGGCCCTCACGAAGGCGTTGTCCCACGAGTGTGGCCGCGACGGCATTCGGGTGAACGCCGTGCTCATCGGCATCCTGCGGAGCACTCAGTGGGAGGCCGCCGCCGAGCGGCAGGGGGTGTCCCCGGAGCAGTTCTACTGCGACGTGGCCGCCGAGTACGCCATTCCGCTCGGCGCCGTCGGCGCCGCCGAGGACTTCGCCGATCTCGGCGCCTTCCTGCTCTCCCGGCGCGCGACCTACGTCAGCGGGGCCGCGATCAACCTCGACGGAGGGCTGAGCCTGGCGTAGGGACGAGCAGGACCTGGGTGGACGACACGTCGGTCCGATCGCGCGTACAGGTTCATGGGAGTATGAAGAGGGTACTCTTACGGCCCGCGATCGCGCCGGACCGGTCTGCTCAGCCCGGTAGGTCCAGCGAAGTTCGTGTGGGGGCGGAGGAGACGTCCGCTCTCCCGGTGGGACTCCGCCGGGAGACGACGACGGTGTACGCCGTGCCGACCGCCCACAACGCCGAGACGAACAGCAGCGACCCGCGGAACCCCGACTGCCCTCCGCCGAGGATCAGCATCAGGGCCACGCCGAGCGCGCTGCCCGCCGTCAGGCCGAGGCTACGCAGGACCATGTTGAAGGCCAGCGCGCTGCCGGTCTCGGACTCGGGCACGTGGGGCACCATCAGGACGGGGATCGACGCAAAGGTGAAGCCGCTGCCGAGGCCGTTGACCGCCATCCACACCAGGAGCTGCCACAGGCTGTGGGGGAACAGCGCCAGCCCGACGGTGGACACCAGCGACAGGACGCAGCCGACGGGGAGTAGTACGTCGTTGCCCCAGCGGCCCGACATGAGTCTCGCGACCCGGCTCCCGAGCACGCTCAGCACCGAGTAGGGGACCAGCAGCAGGCCGGTCACCGCGGTCGACATGCCCAGGCCGAACCCCGCGGCGTCCGGTCCCGTGCCGACCGCGACGACGCACAGCGTCAGCAGCGCATAGGTGCCGACACCGGCGATCACGCTGACCACATTGGGGCTCGCGAGCCCAGGACGGAAGGCCAAGGAGAGGTCGACGAGCGGGTAGCCGTTGCGCAGTGTCCACCAGACCCACCCCACGGACAGGACCACCCCGACGGCCCCGAGTCCCAAGGTCCAGGGCGAGGTCCAGCCCCATTGGTCCCCCTGGGTGAGGGGCAGCAGCACGGCGACGAGACCGGCGCTGAGCACGACGGCGCCCACCCAGTCCACCCGGACGGGCTCGCCCACCGTGGTCCGCGGCACGTACCGCACCGTCAGGGCCGTCGTGAGGACGACGAGGCCCAGGCCGAGCCCGAAGGCGGCGCGCAGCCCGCCCTCCTCGGCCATCAGGGAGGTGAGCGGGAAGCCCAGGCCCGCACCGGCCATGCCGGTCACTGACAGGAAAGCGATGGTGGATGCCCGACGCCCGAGGGGTACGGCGTCGCGGGCGACGGCCAGGGCGAGCGGGATCAGCGCAAGCCCGAGGCCTTGCATCGCGCGGCCGGCCACGAAGATCGGGAAGGACGGGGCGACCAGGGACAGCACGAGCCCCCCCACCACGGTGCCGAGGCCGGTGAGCAGCATGGCGCGGCGGAGCCTGCCGCCCCCGAGGCGGCCGAGGATCGGGGTGCTCACCGTCGCCGCGAGCAGCGGTGCGGTCAGTGACCACTGGGCGGAGCTGACCGAGACGTCGAACATCGTCGCGATGGAGGGGATGAGCGGGGTGCCCAGGCTGCCGATGACGGCCCCGACCGTCGTGATCATCGATAGTGCGACGACGAGACCACGACTGTGCGCCTCGTCGACCGGGCGCGCGGGTGTGCCGGAGGCCATGGTTCCCGTCTCGAGGGTTACGGCAGGGTCGATCCAGTAGAGCACACTCATTGCCGCCGTGGCGTATCGGCGCCGGCCTCGGGCGACGCACAGACGTACGCCCGGCGCCGCTCGGGTGCCGGGTGCGCGCCCGTCGAGTGCGCTCACACCGCGGCGTCGACGCTCACCCCGGTCAGACGCTCGGCCTCGGCCCACAGCCGGGCCGCGACGTCGGCGTCGAGGGCCTTGCGCGTCGGCTTCGCCACCGCGGGTCGACCGACCAGGTTCCAGCGGGGCCCGTAGTAGCCGCCCTGGACGACGTCGGGGCTGGTTGCGGCGTAGACCATCGGCTCACCACCGGCCTCGGCGCTGTGCTGCGGGGTGATCTTCCAGGAGATCCGGAAGAAGAGGCTCGGGTCGCCGCCCATCTGGGGTCCGTTCGCCGCGATGTTGGTCGCGGCGTTGCCGGGGTGCGCCCCGAGCGACAGCAGGTTCCAGCCGCGCTCGGTGGCGATCCGGGCGAGCTGCTTGCTCAGGATCAGGTCGGCGAGCTTGGACTGGGCGTACGCCTGCGTGCGGTCGTACGACTTCTCCCAGTTGAGGTCGTCGAAGCGGATCCGCCCGATGGCGGAGGTGCCGCTGCTCATGGTCACCACCCGCGGCGCCTCGGCCTTGAGCAGGAGCGGGAGCAGGCGGACCGTCAGCGCGAACGGGCCGAGGAAGTTGCTGCCGAACTGCAGCTCGAACCCGTCAACGGTCTCATGGCGTACCGGCGGGAACATCACGCCGGCGTTGTTGACGAGGATGTCGAGCGGACGACCGTCGGCGACGAGACCGTCGGCGAACTCCTTCACCGACGCGAGGTCGGCGAGGTCGATGCGGCGCACCTGGACGTCCGCGGCGGGGTGGGCGGCCAGGATGTCCGCCTTGGCCTGCTCGCCCTTGGCCACGGTGCGGACGGCGAGGACGACCGTGGCACCCGCACCGGCCAGTCGGGTGGCCGCCGCCTTGCCGGTGCCGCTGTTGCCGCCGGTGACCACCGCGAGCCGTCCGGTCAGGTCGGGAAGGATGGTGTTCATGATCTGCGCTCCTCATTGGTTCGTCTGCCTGCGGACACCACTTTACACACCAGCGGTCTGTAATTTACAGACTGCTGGTCTGTTAGAACGCTCACAGGTGTCGGGTCCTCGACGTCGTGGTCGTGTCCCCTCGGCGGTGCCGGTGCGCACGTTCGACCCGGCGGTCTGACGGGCCGAAGTGCAGGCACAGGCGTCCGCCCGTCTGAGCCTTCCACGGGTCTGTGGGGCTCAACGGTGCCGCCGCTCGGCGTGTGCGGCGGGCTCGCGCGACCGACTCCGGCGACGATTGCGTTTTCGACTCCGTCGTCGTTGCCGGACACGCACCGCGCAGTGCCGTGGAACCGGGAGGGGAACTGGGAGGATCGACGTCGTCGGGCGCTCGGTGGCGGAGCCGGTGCGCACGGCGACCGGGCCGGGGAAGTGGAGGTCGTCGATGCCTGACGAGACGGGTGGGGACGGGCGCGGCGCGACGCCTGCGAATCGCCCGCGGCTCGGGCGGCTGGTCGCCGCGGCGCTGGCCGAGTTGGTGGCCGCGACGCTGGTGATCCTCGGGTTCGCCGCGCTGTGGGCGCCGTCCGAGGGTACGGCCGCGGCCGTCGACCACGGTCACCACGGCGGGGGTGTGAGCGCGGACGTGACCACCCTCGTGTTGGCGGTGGTGCTGGTCGCCGGAGCGGTCCTGGCCGGGTGGTGGTTGCGCGGTCGCGGGAGCCCCGCGCTGTCGGAGGTGCACGTCGGCCTGCTCGTCGCCGGGGCAGCGGTCGTGGTCGTTGCCGTGTCGCCGTGGGCCTGGGACCTCGCCTGGTCCTCGCACGTGGGGATGATGGCGCAGATGATGGGCCTGATGGTCGTCGGGCCCGCGCTCCTCGTGGCAGCCCACCGGACCGGGTCGGTGGCGCGCATGCCGCCCGCGTCGGGGGTGCGGGTCGGGGTCCTGGCGGTGCTGTACCTGCTCGTGCTCTACGCGTGGCACGTGCCGACGCTGCACGGCCTCGTCACGTCGGTGCCGCTGGTGCAGATGGCGCAGGTGGTCAGCACCGGTCTGGTCGGACTGCTGTTCTGTAGCGCCGTCCTCCCTCGTGCGAGCGACGGACCCGACGTCCGACGACACCGAGGGGTCCTGGTCGTCGGCGGTGGCTCGGGCGTGCTGGGGCTGGCCATGCTGCTGAGCCCCTACCCGCTGATGGCGGGCGGCGCCGGGTTCCTCGGGCTGGGGCCGCTGGTCGACCAACGCCTGGCAGGCGCGCTGATGATGCTGATCGACGTCCTCGTCCTGATCCCGCTGTTTCGCCGCACAGCGCCGGCTACCGAGCGTCGACCCGGCCCGTGACGCGGGCGACCGCCTCGGCCACGAGCTCGTATGAGGCGAGCTCGCCCGGTAGGTCGTGGACGCTGCAGAAGCCGTGCGTCCGGCGCGCGGACCGGCGCAGCTCGACCGGCACCCCCGCCTCGGCGAGTCGCTGGGCGTAGGCCTCCCCCTCGTCCCGGAGCACGTCGTGCTCCGCGCTCCCGGGAGTTCGGCGCCGTCTGAGCGGTCCACCCGCGACACCCCGGGCCCACCGTTCCCCTCCGGACGGCGGGCCCGCGAGTCGCTCAGGGGGAGCGGAGCCGGCGCCGCAGGAGCTTGCCCGCGGCGGAGTAGGGCAGGGCGGTTCGGAACTCGATCTCGCGCGGCACCTTGAAGCCGGCCAGCACCGAGCGGGCGTGTCCGCGGATGCGCTCCGCGAGCTCGGGGCCCGCCACGACGCCCGGCGCGGGGACGACCACCGCGTGCACCCGCTGCCCCCATTCGGGATCCGGCCGCCCGACCACCGCGACCTCGCCCACCTCCGGGTGGGCACGCAGCGCGTCCTCCACCTCGGCCGGGTAGACGTTGACCGACCCGGAGAGGATGAGGTCGGTGCGCCGGTCGACGATGTAGAGCCAGCCGTCCGCGTCGATGCGGCCCGCGTCCCCGGCGGTGTAGAACTCACCGCGCCGCATGGCGGCGGTCTTGTCCTCGTCGCCGAGGTAGCTGCTGGTCACCCCGCCCGGGTTGCGGATCCAGAGGGTGCCGACCTCGCCGGGAGGGACCTCGACGCCCGCGTCGTCGAGGATCCGCATGGTGGCGCCGTTGCCGTCGTGGCGGCCGACGCTGCCGGGGTGGGCCAGCCAGTCCTTCGGGCCGATCGAGGTGCCCCAGCCCTCCGACGAGCCGTAGTACTCCCAGAGGACGGGTCCCCACCACTCCATCATCGCCTGTTTGACAGGCACCGGCGTCGCCGAGCCCGCGTGGCAGACGGTGTGCAGGCTGGACAGGTCGTAGGACTCGCGGACCTCCCGCGGCAGTGCCAGCAACCGGTGGAAGTGGATGGGCGCGAGCTGCGCGGTGGTGACGCGGTGCTCCTGCACCCGAGACAGGAAGTCTTCGGCCTCCCACTTCGTGGTGAGCAGCACGGTGTGCCCGCGGTGCAGTGCGTGGGTGCCCCAGGAGCCTGGCAGACCGTGATACAGCGGGCCGCCGACCAGGGTGATCGCGGCGGGATCGGGGAGCATTCCGCGCAGCCGCATCATCGGGTCGGTGCGCAGCTCAGCGCTCTCCGGGTCGACCGACGCGCTGATCGGCCAGCTCACGCCCTTCGGCCTGCCCGTGGTCCCGGAGGTGTAGAGCATCGTCTGGGCGTGCACGCGGTCTGCCGGGGCCGTCACAGGTCGCCCGGCGAGGAAGTCCGCGTAGTCGCGGTGCGGGCCCGTCGGGCCGCCGATCTGCACGAGGTCGGTGGCGGGTCGGTCCAGGGTCGCGAGCGCGGCGGCGGCGGTCGCGGCGTGTGCCGCGTCGGCGACGACCAGCCGGGCGCCGCTGTCCCGCACGATGTAGGCGACCTCGCCGACGGTCAGGTGGGTGTTGATCGGCACCGGAGGCATCCCGACCTGGCCCGCGCCGAACACCATGGCGAAGAACTCGGGGACGTTACCCAGCAGCAGCGCGACCCGGTCGCCCAGGACGAGCCCGGTGGCGCGCAACGCGTGCGACACCTGGTTGACCGCGGCGGCCAGCTCCCCGTACGTCGTCTCGGCCCCGTCCTGGGTCGCGACGGCCACCCGGTCCGGCCGACGCTCGGCGTGCCTGTGGAACCCGATCAGCTCCTCGTCCGGCCGTCCGGCCGGTGCCTCGTCCGTCATCGTCGACTCCCCTCCACAGCCCGCCAAGAGTACACTGAAATAGCCGTGCGGTACTGCACGCCGATCGGCACGCCAGACGACGAGGGAGACGTGTGGAGATTCGGGGTGCGGTCGCGTTGGTGACCGGAGGAGCGGGCGGGCTCGGCGAGGCCACCGTGCGCAGGCTCGTGTCGGCCGGGGCGTCGGTCGTGGTGGCCGACCTGGCCGCCGACAAGGCCAAGGAGTTGGCTGCGGAGCTCGGCGACCGCGTCGTCCCCGTGCCGGCCGACGTCACGAGCGAGGAGAGTGTGCTCGCCGCCGTGGCGGCCGCCCGCGAGCTCGGCGACCTGCGCATCGCCGTGACCGCCCACGGCGCTCCGTCCGAGCGGCAGCGGCTGGTGTCTCGCGAGGGCGCCCCCCTCGGGCTAGAGAGCTTCCGGCGCACGGTCGACGTGTACCTGACCGGGTCGTACAACGTCATGCGGCTGGCTGCTGCGGAGATGTCCCGGCACGAGCCGGGCGAGTCCGGCGCCCGCGGGGTGGTGATCAACACCGCGAGCATCGCTGCGTTCGAGGGCCAGATCGGCCAGATACAGTACGCCGCGGCGAAGTCCGGGGTCGTCGGCATGGGGATCGTCGCGGCCCGCGACCTCGCCCCTCTGGGCATCCGGGTCATGACCATCGCACCCGGCACCTTCTACACGCCGGCCTTCGGGGTGCCGGAGGAGGAGGCGCAGCAGAAGTGGGCGGGCCGCGTGCCCTTCCCCAAGCGCATGGGCCGGGTGGACGAGTACGCCCGGCTCGTGCAGAACATCGTGGAGAACGACTACCTCAACGGTGAGGTCATCCGGCTGGACGGCGCCCAGCGCTTCGGTCCGAAGTAGCCGGCCCGAACGGCGTGCTGCTGCCGGGTCTCGCGGCGGGGCTGTGCCACACCGACGTCATACACCTGGAGTGGGCGGGGGACACCTGCCCGTCATCCCGATGACGTTGGGCCACGCGAGCGTGGGCCGGATCGTGGAGGTCGGGCCGGAGGTGACCGGCTGAGACGTCGGCACGCAGGTGGCGGCGGGCGCGCACAGCGAGGGGCCGGATCGGCGCTCGGCGGACGGTGCACGGACCACGTCGTCTACCCGAAGGAGCTCGTCGCCGTCCCGGGGGTGGTCGGCGACAAGGCGGCCGCGGCGCCACCGACGCCGCGCCCAAGGGAGGGGGCTGAGCGGGTCGCCCCCGCACTACCCTAATGACCGCGGAGGTCGCCCACCGTGCGTGGGGGAGGGCCATCCCCAAGGCCCGGTCATCGTCGGCAGCCTGCTCACGGGGGTGCCCGCCGCGGAGTGTCGCCGGCCCGCGGTGGCTTCGCGTGGAGCGTGGACATGGTCCCGGCATACCTCGGACTGCAGGTCAGCCCCGATGCCGACATTGCCACCTTCTGGGGCCACGGCGCTCTCGACGAGCCGGTCCGTACGCGCACGACGGCACGCTGCTCGGGCAGCAACGGCTGACCGTGGACCATCGTCGGCGTGCGAAAGGTCCGCGAGGTCTGAGATGGCGCTGCGCGCAGTGGGTCACCCGGGTCCGCCAGACCGGGCACGGTATGGCCGGGCCTCGTCGTCGGCGACAATGAGTAGGTTCTTCTCGGGGTTGCCCCCAATCCGGTGCGGCTCCGCCCGCCACATCGTCTCGCCGGCGCCCGCGGTCGGCGACAAGAAGCAGGAGGATTCGTGACGGATCGCGTAGCCGGGAAGGTCGTCCTGATCACGGGCGGCGCCCGCGGCCAGGGTCGGGCGCACGCCGTCCGGCTGGCGGAGGAGGGTGCCGACATCATCCTCGTCGACATCTGTGGCCCGCTCCCCACCCCGTACCCGGATGCCACCCCCGAAGAGCTCGCGGAGACGGCGTCGCTGGTCGAGGAGCAGGACCGGCGCGTGGTCACCGCGCAGGTCGACATCCGTGACCTCGCGGCGCTGCGGGCCTCCGTCGACGGTGCGGTCGGGCAGCTCGGACGGCTCGACGTCGTCGTCGCCAACGCCGGCATCGTCATCCCGAGCACGTGGGACGAGCAGACCCCGGAGGACTTCGAGAACACCCTCGCGACGAACGTCACGGGCACCTGGAACACGATCATGGTGGCCGCGCCGCACCTGATCGCCGCGGGCGGCGGGTCGATCATCACGATCAGCTCGGTCACCGGCCTGGTCGCGCGGCCGTTCTCCCTCGCTTACTCGACCAGCAAGTTCGCGGTCCGCGGCATGACCAAGGCGTTCGCCCTCGAGCTCGGCGAGCACAACATCCGAGTCAACAGCGTCCACCCCGGACCGGTGCAGAGCCCGATGGGCACCGGCAGGGTCCCGGAGATCATCGGCGAGGCGATGGCGGCTCACCCGCAGTTCGGCAACCTGCACGGCACGATGTTGCCGCTCGACGCCGCGCAGGGCAGCGACATCGCGCAGACGGTCCTGTTCCTCGCCTCCGACGAGTCCCGGTACTACACCGCCCAGGAGTTCACCCCCGACGCCGGCAACACCGGTTGAGCGGACTGGGCCCGCGACGCACGGCATCGACCCGCCATCGGTGTTGAGCCGGTGGAGCAGGTCGTGGCTGCTTCCCTCGAAGAACCGGTGGTGTGCCGCCGCCAGCGGCTCCGGATCGGCGCGGTGGCGCTCGCGCGCAGCGCACGGCAGGATCGTCCAGGTCGTGAGCTCCCGGGACCCGACACTCGCCCGGTACCGGATGCAGGCGCACCCGACCGCGGTGTGGTCCTGGTCGGCGCCCTCAGAGGAACAGGTCTATCTCGAGGGCCGCCTCGGTGGCCCCCGGCGCCAGGTAGCCGCGAAAGTCGGTGACGCCTGTGCCGCGCAGCACATCCTCGTCGATCAGCGTGCGGCCGGTGAGCTCGGCGGCCGGGCTGCTCACGATCACGTGGGCGGCGTCGGCCATGATCTCCGGCGTCCGGGTCGAGGGGGCGTCGCGGCCGGGGTCGATCGCCAGCCCGTTGCGCACCGCCGCGGTGTCGATCATCGTGCGCGGCCAGAGGCAGTTCGCTGCGACGCCGTCCGCTCGGCCGGTCTCGGCGAGGCCCAGGGTCAGCATCGTCATCGAGTACTTGCTCGCCGTGTACGCGGCGTGCAGCGCGAGCCACTTCGGGTCCGGGTTCAGCGGCGGTGAGAGGGTCACCACATGCCCGTTCGCCGATTCGGCGAGGTGCGGGTAGGCGTGCCTGCTGAGGAGGTAGGTGCCGCGCACGTTGATGTCGTACATCAGATCGAAACGCTTCGTGGGAAGGTCCGGTGTGGACGTCAGATCAATGGCCGAGGCGTTGTTGACGAGCACGTCGATCCCGCCGAAGCGCTCGACCGTCTGCTTGACGGCGGCCGCGACGGACGCCTCGTCCCGGACGTCTCCGACGATCGCCAGCGCCTGGCCGCCCGCGTCGCGGACCTCCTGGGCCGCCGTGTGCACGGTACCCGGCAGCTTCGGGTGCGGCTGATCGGTCTTGGCCAGCAGCGCGACGTTCGCCCCCTCGCGCGCCAGCCGGAGCGCGATCGCGAGGCCGATGCCCCGACTACCCCCCGACATCAGGACCGTCTTGCCCCTGAAAGCCGTCATCGCCGTACCTCCATCGCCACGAATGGCCGTTCTCAAGGACCGGCCTCGAATTGAGGATACTGTGTCGGGTGGTCGGTCGACAGTCCGTCGTCGCGACCCGCCGGACCGGCCCTGCCCGCCGACCGCGTTGCCGACCTTGCGTGTCGGCGATCTGCGGCGTCGTCGGCGGGCTCCTGCTCGCGGGCGGAGCGTCGGTCGGGCCGGAGATCCGCGACGTCGACCTGGCGCACCACGTCGACGTCCCGGCGCCGGCGAGGTGATCGGCCCCGGGTGAGTCGGAGTCCACCGGGAGCGCGGTCCCGACCGAGGCACTGAGAACGCAGACACCCGCCCGGTCCCTGGTGCAGGAACCGGGCGGGGGCATGGGGTCGCGCGGGTCAGCCCGCGACGAGGGCCTGACCGCCGTCGACGGGCAGGGCGACACCGGTGACGAAGCCGGCGTCGTCGGAGGCGAGCCAGAGGGCGGCGTGGGCGACGTCCCAGCCGGTGCCCATCTTGCCGCGCAGCGGCACGTGCGAGTCCCGCTCGGCGATGACCTGCTCACGGGTGCGGCCGTCGAGGCCGACGCGGTTCTCGATCGCCATCGGCGTCTCCATGAGGCCCGGCAGGATGGCGTTCGCCCGGATCCCGCGCGGTGCGTACCGCACGGCGATGTTCTCGATCATCGCGACGACGCCCGCCTTGGAGGTCTTGTAGGCGATGTACGGGTAGTCGATGAGCGAGGCCAGCGACCCCACCGCCAGCACGACGCCACCGCCTTGCTCCTCCATGATCGGAAGCACGTGCTTGCAGGTCACGACCATGGAGGTGAGGTTGATCCGGGTGACCCGGTCGAACGTCTCCATGTCGATGTCCCCGATCACGGCGTCCCCGCCGGCGAGGCTGACCCCGACGTTGTTGTGCAGCACGTCGATCCCGCCCATGGTGGACCGCGCGAAGGCGACCATGTGGGCGATGGAGGACTCGTCGGTGACGTCCGCGGCGACCGCCCAGGCCTTCCCGCCCTCCGCCACGATCTCGTCGACGGTCGCCGCCGCCCGCTCCAGCTCCCGGTCCGCCACGACGACCTCGGCGCCCTCGCGGGCGAACAACACCGCCGTCGCGCGCCCGTTGCCGACGGTCGAACCGGGGGTCTGGCCCCCGCCCACCACGAGCGTGCGCCTGCCCTCGAGCCGCTTTCCCATCGTCACCTCTCCTGTCGTGCCGTCCGTCATGTGTGCAGTCCCGGCAAGGTCTCCGACGGCTTGCGTCGCCGGGGGACCTCGATGACCTCGACGACGATCGGGTCGACCGCCGGGATCTCGTAGTAGGCGAACCCGCCGTCGCCGTCCAGGCCGTAGTGGAAGCCCGTCTGGATCGGCTCGAAGCCGTCGGCGCGGAACGACGCGATGGCCGCCTCGACGTCCTCGACGTGGTAGCCGAGGTGGTGCATGCCGTAGCCGTGCGCCTCGATCCACTCCGTGTAGATGTTGGGCCCCCGCAGCGTCTCCACCAGCTCGATCTGCGGCGCGGAGCCGCAGAGCGCGAGCCGGATGGCGAACTCGCCGGGCTCACCACGGTAGGTGAGGCCCTCGGTGTTCTGCGCGTCGTAGGAGTACACGCTCCAGTCGTCGCGCCCGAGCAGGGCGCTCCAGGCCCGCACGCCCGCCACCAGGTCCGGCACGTTCATGCTGATCTGGGTGGGGTGGCGGCCCGCGAGGAAGCGCGGCAGGCCCGCCGGGTCAGACGTGCTCGTCATCGGCGAGCACCGCCTCGAAGACCCGGTTCGCGTCGATGGCCGCGGGGAAGCCGCAGTAGGGGATCGCGTGCACGATCACCTCGCGGATCTCCGCGGGCGTGCAGCCGTTGTTCAGTGCCCCGCGCAGGTGGATCCGCAGCTCGTGTGGCCGGTTGAGGGCGATCAGCATCGACACGGTCGCGATGCTGCGCTCGCGGCGCGCCAGTCCGGGCCGGGCCCACACGGTGCCCCAGCCGAACTCGGTGATCAGGCGCTGCAGGTCCGTCGGCTCGGCGCCGGGGACGATGCTGCGCTCCACGTGCCGGGCGCCCAGCACCGCGCGCCGCAGTTCGGTCCCGCGGGTGAACGCCTCCGGCTCGGCGGTGGGGTCGGGGGTCGTGCTCATGTCTGCTCCGTTCGGGTCGCGCCGCGGCGCTCGAAGTAGGTGGCGACGTCGTACCAGCCGAGCAGCGCCCCGCCGTCGACGTCCAGGGCCACGCCGTTGATCATCGACGCGGCGGGGGAGGCGAGGAACAGGACCGCGTCGGCCTGGTCGTCCGGGGTGGTCAGCCGGCCCGCGGGCACACTCGCCACGCGGGCCCGCATGGTCTCCTCCGACGCCGTGCGCAACAGCATCGGCGACGTGACCGGGCCGGGGCACACGGCGTTGACGGTGATGCCGTCCGGCGCAGCCTCGTAGGCGAGGTGCCGGGTGAAGGCGAGCAGACCGCCCTTGGCCGCGGTGTAGGCGGCGGAGGCGTTGTAGCTGATCCGCCGCCCGGCCACCGACGCCACGTTGACCATGGCGCCGCCGCCGCGGGCCCGCAGTGCGGGCAGCGCCGCCCGGCTGGTGAGGAAAGGCCCGGTCAGGTTGACATCGACCACGCGCCGCCAGTCCTGCGGGTCCGTCTCCTCGATGATCGCGGTGGTGCTGATGCCCGCGTTGTTGACCAACACGTCCAGCCCGCCGTACGTGCCGTCGGTGAACGCCACCAGCTCCTGCACACGGTCGACGTCGGTCACGTCGACCGCGAACCCGGCCGCGGAGCCGCCCGTCCCGGTGATCTGCGCGGCCGCCGCCTCGGCGGCCGCGCCGTCGTGGTCGGCGACCACCACGGCCGCGCCCACCGCGGCGAACCGATCGGCGAGGGTTCGTCCGATGCCCTGCGCGGCGCCGGTGACCACGACCACGCGGTCACGGAAGTCGAAGCTGGGTCGTGCCATGTCCACCTCCCGGGATCGGTTCAGACGAGGATGCCGAGCGGAGCCTCGACGCGGCGGACGAACTCCTGCATCCACCGTGCCGCCACCGCACCGTCGATCACCCGGTGGTCGGCGGACAGCGTGACGGTCATCATCCGGGCCACCTCGAGCGCGCCGTCGACGACGACGGGGCGCTCGGCCACGGTGCCCACCGCCAGGATCGCCGACTGCGGCGGGTTGATGATCGCCGTGAACTCGGTGACACCGAACATGCCCAGGTTGGACACGGTGAACGACCCGCCTTCGATCTCGCGCTGCTTGAGCCTGCCCTCGCGGGCGCGCTCGGCGAGGTCACGGGCCGCCGTCGACACCCCGGTGACCGAGGTGCGGGCGACGTCTCGCAGGACCGGGGTGACCAGGCCGCCGTCGATCGCCACGGCCAGCCCGACGTCGACCTGCTCGGGCTTGAGCAGCGCGTCACCGCCCCAGACGGCGTTGGCCTCGGGCACCGCCAGCAGGGCACCGGCGACGGCCTTGACCACGAAGTCGTTGAGCGACACCTTGACCGGCTGCTGGGCGTTGACCTCGGCGCGCAGCCGCATCAACGCGTCCATCCGGCACTCGCCCTTGAGGTAGAAGTGCGGGACGGTGCTCTTGCTCTCGGTGAGCCTGCGCGCGATGGCCCGGCGCATGGGGGAGAGCGCCTCGCGGGTGACACCGTCGGGGACGGTGGCCTCCGCGGGGGCGGTGGCCTCCGCGGGCTCGGGCTCGGGGCGGGCCTGCGGCGCCGGTGCGGTCGGGGCGGGGGTCGTGCGCTCGGCGAGGAGCGCGTCGATGTCCTTGCGCACCACCCGGCCCCGCGGACCCGAGCCACTCACACCGTCGAGGTCGATGCCGTGTTCCTGGGCCAGCCTGCGGACCAGCGGGCTCACGAACCTGCGTCCCCGGGCAGGGCCCGACCCGTTGGTGGAGCTCGCGCCCCCGGTGGCGGGTGCGACGGTGGCGGGTTCGGGCCGGGGTTCGGGCTGGGGGTCGGGCTCGGGCTGGGGGTCCGTGCCGGGCACCTCCTCACCCTCCGTGCCGACCACCAGGACCGGTGTGCCGACGGCGAGCGTCTCCCCGTCGCCGACCAGCAGCTTCAGGACGGTGCCCGCCACCTCCGCGGTGAACTCGACGACGGCCTTGTCCGTCTCGACCTCGGCCAGCACGTCGCCGACGGCGACGCTCTGACCCGGCGCGACCGTCCAGGACTGGATGGCGGCCTCGGCCGAGCCCGCGAGGATCTCGGGCATGGTGACCACGGTGGCCATCAGGCACCCCCGCGCGCGGCACGGACCCGCAGCAGTCCCTCGGCGGTCTCCTCCACGCCGGCGTACGCCGCGCGCTCGAGCACCTTGGAGATGCTCGGTGAGGCCTCCCGCCCGGTGACCCGCTCCACGGGCTGGTCGAGCCAGTCGAAGAAGCGGCGCTGGATCTCGTCGGCCAGCCAGCCGCCGTAGGACGTGCCCAGCACGCCCTGCTCCACGATGAGGACGTTGTTGGTCCGCTCGATGCTCTCGCCGATGGTGTCCCAGTCCAGCGAGGCCCGGTCGAGCCAGCGGAGGTCCACCACCTCGGCGTCCACCCCGGTCTGCTCCACCGCGTCCAGGGCGACCTGCACCATGGACAGGTAGCTGAGCACGGTCATCTCCTGCCCGCGGCGCCGGATCGCGGCCTTGCCGAGGGGCAGGTGGTAGTCGAGGTCGCCCTCGGGGATCTCGTCCCTGCGGCCGTAGAGGTCCACGTGCTCGATCACCAGCACGGGGTCGTCGAGGGTGAGCGCGCTGTTCATCAGGCCGACGTAGTCCGCGGCGGTCGAGGGGGCCACGATCCGCCAGCCGGGCGCGGTGGCGAAGATGCCCGCCGGGTCCATCAGGTGCTGGGAGCCGTAGCCCGAGCCCATCGCGATCTTGGTCCGCAGCACCAGCGGCACGGGATTGGAGCCGCCGAACATGTGGCGTGCCTTGCCGATCTGGTTGAAGACCTGGTCGGCGGCGACCCAGAGGAAGTCCGGGTACATGAACTCGACGACGGGCCGGTACCGGCCGTCGAGCGCGAGCCCACCGCCGAGGCCCGCGAACGCGTTCTCACTGATCGGGGTGCCGAGCACGCGGTCGGGGTGGGTGTCGGCCAGGCCCTTGGTGGCGCCGTTGGTCCCGCCGCCGAGCCGGTGCACGTCCTCGCCGAGGACGACCACCCGGTCGTCCTCCTTCATCCGGGTGCCGACCACCGACGCGACCGCCTCGACGAACTTCACGGAGCGGGTGGCGCCGGAGTGCTCCACCGGGTCCAGCATCCGCTGCCCGGCGAGCTCCGAGGCGTCGCCCCGCACCCCGACGTCCACGAACGACGGGTCCGGCCACAGCTCCGGCCGGATCCTGCGCCGGTCGGCGCGGTCGGGATCGGACTCGGTGAGGGCGCCCGCGACCTCGCGCATGACCGCCTGCGACTGCCCGCGCAGCCCGGTGAGCTGCTGCTCGGTCAGCAGGCCGCGCTCGGCGATCCTGGCCTCGAGCAACGCGATCGGGTCCCGGTCGCGCCAGCCGGCCTCCTCGGCCTTGGAACGGTAGCCGAAAGCGCTGCCGGGGTAGGGGCCGTTCTGGTGGAAGTAGCGGTAGACCTCGGCCTCGACCACCACCGGTCCCTCCCCCGCCCGCATCCGCTCCGCCGCCAGTGCCATGGTGAGGTGCACGGCGAGCGGGTCCATGCCGTCGACCCGGTAGGACGGGATGCCGAACCCGGGGCCGCGGCCGGACAGCCGCGGCTCGGCCGTGGCCTCCTCGACGGTGGTGGACACGGCGTAGCGGTTGTTCTCGATGAAGAAGCAGAGCGGCAGCGACCACGCGGCCGCGAGGTTCATGGTCTCGAGGGTGGAGCCGATGTTGACCGCGCCGTCGCCGAAGTAGGTGACGGTGAGGTCGCTGGTGCCCGCGTGGCGCTGGGCCCAGGCGTTGCCCGCCGCCATGGGCACGCCGCCGCCGACGATGGCGTTGGTTCCGAGCGCGCCCGCCTCGAGCCACTGCAGGTGCATCGACCCGCCGCGGCCGCGGCAGTAGCCCTGCGCGAGACCGAGGATCTCGGCGAGCGTCTTCTGGAGCACGTCGCGCACGGGGGCGGTGACCAGGTCGTCCGCGGCGTGGGCGCCGCCGGTGACATGGGTCAGCGCCTTCGCGAGGAACTGGTGGTGGCCCCGGTGCGAGCCGTTGACGGCATCGGTGGAGCGCAAGCCGATCACGGAGCCGACGGCGCCGCCCTCCTGGCCGATGCTGGAGTGCGCGGGCCCGTGGACCAGGCCTTGGCCCGCGAGGTCGAGGACCGTCTCCTCGAAGGCCCGGATGAGCTGCAACTGGCCGAGCATCGACACCAGCAGGGTGGGGTCGGCGGCCTTCCAGTCCGCAGCGGTGCTGGAGATCTCGAGCCACGGTGCGCCGGGCTGGATCCTACGGGTTCGTGTCATGTCTCCTCTTCATCACTGACGAGGTCGTCCGGCGTCGCGGTGGACCCGACGGCAAGCTACGGGATCGAACCGTTTTTGTCGACACTAGCTTGACCAAGCAGCTCATCCAGTCGCATTGTGGGGGTGTTAGATCGCAAAGTGTGGACACAACGACGTCAGGAGACCGCGGGATGGCAGCAGGGATCGACGGCGCCGGGGTGACCTTCCTCCTGGCGGCGCACTCGGTGCGGCCGGCGGTGGAGACCGCGGCGGGCGGGCCGGTGCTCGCCGCTTCCGTGCTCGACACCCTCGGGTCCGCGGCAGGTGGGAGGCGGGAGGCGTCGGTCGTCCACGTGCGGCGCGCGCTCGGCGCCACCCTCGTGCCCGGGCCCGCGACCGTCTGGGTCTCGGGGGAGCGCACCGACGCGCCCACGGCGGCCCTGCTCAACGGCACGACGGCACACGCGCTGGACTACGACGACGTCAACGACCGCATGTCCGGGCACCCCAGCGCCGTGCTGTGGCCCGCGATCCTCGCGGTGGGCGAGGAGGTGGACGCGAGTGGCGCGGCCCTCGCCGAGGCCTACACCGTCGGCTTCGACACCATCGTGGCCGTCGCCGCGGCGCTCGACGTGCCCGCGCACTACACGAGGGGCTGGCACGCCACGGCGACGATCGGGACCGTCGGCGCCGCGGCCGCGGTGTCCCGGCTGCTCGGGCTGGACGCCGCGGGCACGGCCCACGCCCTCGGCCTCGCATCGACCACGGCGGCCGGGAGCAGGCAGAACTTCGGGACCATGGCCAAGCCGCTGCACGCGGGGCTGGCGGCGCGCAACGCCGTCGAGGCCGCCCGCTTCGCCGCCGCGGGCGTCACCGCCGATCCCGCCGAGCTCGACGGGCCGCTGGGCTTCGTCGCCCGCTTCGGCGGGGCCGGGCCCGGGGCGCCCCGGATCGTCGCCGAGCTGCTCGACACGCCCTCGCTGCTCGCCGTGGAGGGCCTGAACATCAAGAGCTACCCGGCCTGCTACAAGGTCCAGCGGGCGGTCGACGCCGCCCTGGCCGTACTCGACGGGACCCCGCTGCGGCCCGAGGACGTCCTGTCGGTCCGGGTGACGACCGAGCCGGAGGGGCAGCAACCGCTCGTGCACCACCGGCCCACGGACGGCACGCAGGCGAAGTTCAGCATGGAGTACGTCGTCGCCGCCGCGCTGCTGGACGGCCGGATCGACCTGTTCTCCTTCGCCGACGACCGGATCGCCCGGCCCGGGGTCGACGCCGTGCTGCGCCGGGTGGAGCCGAGGACCGCGCCGGTGCCCCCGGTCGGGCCGCCCACCTGGGAGGGCGGCTACGCCACGGTGGAGGTCGAGACCACCACCGGCGTGCGCACAGGGCGGCGGGACGTTCCGCACGGCGACCACCGGGATCCGCTGACGTGGGCCGAGGTCGTGGCGAAGTTCGACTCGTGCTGCCGCTTCGGGGGCACCGCGTTCGATCCCGGGGCCCTGCCCGCCGCGCTCGCCGCGGCCGGCGCGGGCACCGCGGGGCTCCCCGGGGCCAGGGCGGTGACGGCGACCCTGCAGCCCGCCGCCCTCACCGCCACCGCCACGGTCACCGCCACCGCCACCGCCACCGCGTGAGCGTCACTCCTGCACCGAGAGGTACTGCGCCTCGAGGAACGCCAGGATGCCGTCGGTGCCGCCCTCGCGGCCGAGCCCGCTCTGCTTCACCCCGCCGAACGGCGCCGCGGGCTCGGAGACGAGGCCGCGGTTGACCCCGACCATGCCGCAGTCCAGGGCCCGGGCGACCCGCCGGGCGCTCCCGGTGTCCCCGGCGAAGACGTAGCCCGCCAGACCGAGCTCGGTGGCGTTCGCCCTGGCGACGAGGTCGTCGGGGTCCGCCCATGTCAGGATCGGGGCGACCGGGCCGAAGATCTCGTCGGTGACGAGCGCGGCGTCCTCGGGGACGTCGCGCAGGACGTGAGGAGCGAGGAAATGTCCGTCGGTGGGCACGGCCGCCGGCTGGTTGACCACACGCGCGCCCGCAGCCACCGCCGCGTCGATGCAGCGCTGGACGCGCTGTACCGCCCGCGGCCCGATCAGCGGCCCGATCGCCGCGGTGGGGTCGTCGGCGGGCCCGAGCGGGAGCGCGTCGACGGCGGCGACGAACCGCGCGGTGAACTCGTCCGCCACGGTCTCGTGCACGAAGAAGCGGTTGGCGGCGGTGCAAGCCTGCCCGCTGTTGCGCAGCTTCGCCACCAGCGCGCCCGCCACGGCGGCGTCGAGGTCGGCGTCCGCGCACACGACGAACGGGGCGTTGCCGCCGAGCTCCATCGAGCAGTTCTGCACCCGCTGCCCCGCCCGGGCCAGCAGGTGCCTGCCCACCGCGGTGGATCCGGTGAAGCTCAGCTTCCGGACGGCGGGGTGGGCCAGCAGCGCGTCGACGACGGCACCGGGGTCGGTCGTCGGCACCACGTTGACCACCCCGGCAGGTACTCCCGCCTCGGCCATGAGGTCCGCGAGCGCGAAGGCCGTCAGCGGCGTCTCGGCGGCGGGCTTGAGCACCACGGTGCAGCCCGCGGCGAGCGCCGGGCCGATCTTGCGTGTGGCCATGGCCGCGGGGAAGTTCCAGGGCGTGACCAGCGCGGCGACACCGACCGGGCGGTGGGTGACCTCGATCCGCGCTCCGCCCGCCGGGGCGACCCCCGCGACACCGGGCACCCGCACGCCCTCCTCTGCGTACCAGCGCAGGAACTCGGCGGCGTAGGCGATCTCGCCGAGCGCGTCGGCCCGCGGCTTGCCGTTCTCCGCGCTGACCAGGCGGGCCAGCTCCGCGTGGCGCTCGGTCATCAGCTGGAACGCCCGGAGCAGGATCTCCGCCCTGGCCCGCGGAGCGGTGGCGGCCCACGGGCCGAACGCGGCGGCCGCGGCGTCGGCCGCCCGGGTGGCGTCGGCGGCGTCGCCGTCGTGCACCTCGGCCAGCACGGTGCCGTCGGCCGGGTTCTCGACGACGAACCGCGCCCCCGTGACCGGCTCGACGGCGCCGCCGATCCGGGCGCCCTCCCGAAGAATGTCCACAGTGGTCATGGGTTCACGGTAGGAGCCGCGCGGCCCCCCGGACATGGCCGGTGTGCACACCCGGCAGTGAGCCACCGTGCAACCCGGGCATTGCGGTGGTGACGCTCGCCGACCTGCTCGGCCGCCTGGCGCTGGGCCTCGCTGTGGTGGTCGACGGCCCTCGTGATCGACCCGTCCGCTGGGTGGCCACGAGCGAGCTCGACGACCCGACCCCCTACCTCGACGGAGGCGAGCTGCTGCTCACCACGGGCCTGACCGACCACGACTGGGCGGGCTGGGTCGACCGCCTGGTCGCCGCGGACATGGCCGCCGTGGGGTTCGGGGTCGGCGTCCGGCACCGGGAGGTGCCCGCAGGGCTGGTCCGGGCCGCGGGCCGGGCGGGTCTGCCCGTGCTCACCGTGCCGGAGCGAACGCCCTTCATCGCGGTCGGTGAGGCCCATGTGGAGCTCGCCGCCGCGGCCGAGCTCCGGTCCACCACCTCGGCGTTGACGGTCCAGCAGCGCATGGCCCGGTCGGCGGCGGGCTCCGACGGGCCCGCGGCGGTCCTCGCGATCCTGGCCAGGGTGCTCGGCGGCGACGCCCGGGTCGTCGACCGGGAGGGCCACCGCCTGCTCGGCTCCGCACACGACCCCGCGCCGCAGGTGTCGGGCGTACTGCGCCGGATGCTCGCCGGGGCCGCGCGGGTGGCCACCGACGTCGCGGACGGCCGGACGGTCGTGGTGCAGACGCTCGGGTCGGGTGCGGAACGTTTCCTGGCCACCGAGTCGGCCGGGGGGATCGACGCGGCGGGGCGTGCCGCGCTGTCGGCCGCCGCGAGCCTGCTGACGCTGTCCGACGAGGTCCGGGTCGCGCGGGCGGACGCGGAGCAGCGGGTGCGCGAGGCCGTCGTCGTCACACTGCGCGCGGGGCGGCCGGTCGGTGACCTGGCAGCGGTGCTCGGACTGCGCGTGCCCCCGCGGGTGCGGGCGCTGCGCGCGGTGCCCGTCCCGGCCGACCCGGCGCGCGTGCTGCGCGAGCTGCACGACCGCACCGGCGTGCTGGGGTGTGTCGCGGCGGGGGGCCTCCACGTGCTGGCCGACGCCGAGGGCCCCGACTCCGCCCTGGCCGTCGACCTGTTGGTGGGCGCGGGCCTGCGGGTCGGCGTCGGGCGGGTGGCCGAGAGCAGTGACGCGAGTGCCGTCCGCGCGGCCCTCGACGCGGCCGACGCCGCCGCCGCACGCACGAGCGCCGCGACCCCGTCGATCTCCTGGGAGGGCTACGGGACGCGGCGGGCGACGTCCCTGTTGGACGCGGCGTCCGGGGCGGCGTTCGCCGCGGACGTGCTCGGTGAGGTGGCGGGGCAGCCGGAGCTGCGCCGCACGCTGCGGGTGTTCCTTGCCGGGCTGGGCAGGCTCCGGCCGGTGGCCGAGGAGCTCGGCGTGCACCGCAACACCCTGCGGGCCCGGCTGGCCCGGATCGAGGAGCTGACCGGGCGCGACCTGGACAGCGCGGCCGACCGGACGGACCTGTGGATCGCGCTGGCGGTCGACCCGTAGGACGGGCCGACCGCCGTGGTTCAGCTCGACCGGTCGAGGACGGCGCGCGGGTTGGCCACCATCATCGCCTCGATGTCCGCCTCGGACACCCCCCGCTCGCGGAGCGCGGGCAGGACGAGGTCGGAGATGCAGCGGTAGTGCCAGTCCGCCAGCTCGGGGGAGTGGCGCACCTCGTCGGGCACGCTGTCGGAGACGATGTTGGTGTCGTGGGACAGCACCATGCGCGAGGCGTAGCCGCGCTCGCACATCGCGACGACCGTGTCGACGCGCTGCTCGAGCGAGCCTGCGGGGGCGTAGCCGAAGCGGTCCATCCCGAGCCAGGAGCCCGCGTCGGCGAGGCGGGTGAGGTAGTCCAGGTCCGTGCTGTCCCCGGCGTGCCCGATGACGACGGAGCCGAGGTCCACGCCGTGGTCGGCCAGGATCTTCTGCTGGGCCAGGCCCTGGCGGGTCGCCGAGTGCGAATGCGTCGAGATCACCGCGTTCGTGCGCAGCTGCGCCTTCGCGACCTGGCGGGCGATCACCTCGCCGTCCGCGGTGATGCCCTGGGCGTCGGTCACCAGCTTGATCACCGCGGGCCGCACGCCGGTGTCACCGACCCCCTCGGTCAGCTCGCGGACGAAGAAGTCCGCGATGAAGTCCGGGTTGTGGGCCGAGCGGTTGCGCCAGAAGTTCGGCAGGTCCCCGAAGGTGTAGATGCCGGTGGCGGCCACGATCTGCATGCCGGACAGCTCGGCGATCCGGCGCTGGCGGGCCACCGACCGGCCCAGCCCGAGCACCGTCATGTCCACGATCGTGCGGATGCCCGCCGCGCGCAGGTCCTGCATCGTCGCGACGGCGGTGCGGACGGCCGCCTGCTCGTCCCAGCCGTACTCGTTGCGGTACTCGGAGTACAGGCTGTAGATGTGCTCGTGCATCAGGGTGGCGCCGAGCTCCGCGGCGTCGAGGGGGCCCTCGACGGTGGTGACGGTCACGAGTGCGTGCTCCTCACGGTGTCGTCGGTCGTGGCGGGCGACTCGGGCGACTCGCCCACCGGGGCGTGGTAGAGCGAGCGGCGGAAGGTCTCCGGCAGTGCGGCGGCGATCACGATGCCCGCCACCAGCACGATCGCGGCGAGGTAGAAGCCCGGGGCGAGCGCGCTGCCGGTCCCGGCGACCAGGGCGGCCGCCACGAGCGGGCCGGTGCCCGAGATGATGCCCACGCCCAGGTTGTAGCCGATCGCGCCGGCGGTCACCCGGTTCTGCGTGGTGAACAGCTCGACCGGGACGATGGAGACCATCACGTTGTTCAGCGCCTGGGGCAGCGAGAACAGCAGCAGCCCGAGCAGGGCGCCGACCGGCCCGAGCCCCATCAGCAGGAAGGCCGGGACCGCGATGACCGCCATCGCGAAGAAGCCCGTCAGGTAGGTGCGGCGCCTGCCGATGCGGTCCGAGAGCAGGCCGGCCAGGGGGCACAGCGCCGCGTAGAAGACGAGCCCGACCAGGTTGAGGGTGATCGCGGTGGAGCGCTCGAAGCCGAGCGTCGTGGTGAAGTACGAGTTGAAGTACGTCGTGTAGTAGTAGAAGCCCAGCCCGGTCGCGCCCGCGAAGACGAAGGTCAGCGCGATCATGCCGACGTCGCGGCGGGTCAGGGTCTTCAGCGGGGAGCGCCGCTCCGCGGGCTCCTCCTTCTTCATCTCCTCGAACACCGGGGTGTCGTCGAGGCGCAGCCGCATGTACACACCCAGCGCGCCCATGGGAATGGCGACCAGGAACGGGATGCGCCAGCCCCAGCTGTTCATCGCCTCGGGGGAGATCAGCGAGCCGAGCAGCAGGACCGAGCCGCTCCCGAGCAGCGTGCCCAGCGCGGCGCTGCTGGACATCATGCTGACCCACAGGCCGCGGCGGTTCGGGGGGGCGTACTCGGCGATGAACGTCGAGCCGCCGGAGAACTCACCGCCGACCGAGATGCCCTGCAGACACCGCATCGCCACCAGCAGGATCGGCGCGAAGATGCCTGCCGTGGCGTAGCCGGGCAGGATGCCGATCGCCGCGGTGGACAGGCTCATGAGCACGATCGCGCCGGAGAGCGACACCCGACGGCCGAAGCGGTCGCTGATGTAGCCGAACACCGCTCCGCCGAGTGGGCGGAACAGGAACGCGACCCCGAACACGGCCAGGGCGGAGAGCAGCTGGGCCGTCGCGCTGCCGCCGGGGAAGAAGACCTGCCCGATCACGACCGCGAGGAAGCCGTAGACCGCGAAGTCGAAGAACTCCATCACGTTGCCGATCAGCGCGGCGACGACCGAGCGTCGCCGGGAACGCCGGTCGACCTCGGGCGCCGCGGCGTCCGGGTTACCTGTGCTCATCGTTCTCCTTCGTCGTCTGTGACGGAGCGGGCGGTCCCGCCACCGTGGCGGGACCGGGAGGCCCGCGGTGAGCGGGCCAGGCGCCCAGAGTGTCGACATTGATGGCGCGAGTGTCAAGGATTCACGGGGGATAGGCGCCCTGCTCTGTCATACTGTCGACACTAGAGGTTCGACCGGAGGTGATCGTCATGGGCGCTAGCATCACGGCCGTGGGCGAGGACGCGAGGGGCGCGACGGCGCCGGACCCGACGGCGATGCTCGCCACCCTGCTCGGGCTCGCCGAGCCGGACTCCCTGGTCAGCAGGCTGACCCTGCAGCTGGCGCGGGACATCATCGAGGGTCGGGTGGAGCCCGGCGAGACCGTGAACTCCCTGGAGCTGTCGAAGCGGTTCGACACCTCCCGCACGCCCGTGCGGGAGGCGTTGTTCGCTCTCGAGCGGGAGGGGCTGCTCGAGATCCAGGCGCGGCGCCGCCCGCGCGTGGTCGCCCGGTCCGCCCGACAGGTCGCGGAGATCTACGGGCTGCGAGCGGAGCTTCACGCCCTGCTGGCGCAGGCGGTGGCCGCGCGCATCGACCCGGCGGGCCTCGACCAGATCCGCGGGGACCTCGCTGCGCTGCGCGCGGCGGTGGAGTCCGCGGACGTCGACGCGTACTTCTGGCGCAACGTCGCCTTCCACAACCGTGTCGCGGTGCTGGCGGACAACTCGACGACCAAGCGCATGCTCGACAGCCTCGGCCTGCAGGTGCTGCGCCTGCGACACCTCACCATGTCACTGCCGGGCCGGATGCAGGTCGGCCTGCACGACCACGAGCGGCTCGTCCTGGCATTCGAGCAGGGCGACGTCGGGCTCGCGGGGGCCCTGAGCCGCTCGTTGGTGCTCAACGCGCTGCGCACCCTGCAGGCACTGCCCGCCAAGGACTTCGCGAGCGGCTACTGACCCGTGCCCGGGTTAGGGTCGGGCGTGGAACTGGCGCAGCTGAGGGTGTTCCTCGTCGTGGCCGACGAGCTGCACTTCAGCCGGGCCGCGCAGCGGCTGCACACCGCCCAGCCCCCGGTGAGCCGGACGATCTCCCAGCTGGAGCGTGCGATCGGCACCCCGCTGTTCGAGCGCACCACCCGCAGCGTGCGGCTGACCCCCGCGGGCCGCGCTCTGCTGCCCGTGGCCCGGGACATCGTGCGGCGCGCGGACCAGGCAGGGGCGATCGCACTCTCCGCGGTCGCGGGAGACGTCGGCACCGTGGCGATCGCGTTCGCCGGGGCGTCCACACACTCGCTCGTGGGCGCGCTGACGCGAGAGCTCCGGCGCCGGCACCCGGGTATCGTGCCGACCCTGCTCAGCCAGAACTTCGCCCTGCCCGCCATCGACCTGCTGCTGCGCCACGAGGCGGACATCGTGCTGGCCCGGTGGGAGGGCGCGGTCACGGGCGTGGAGTCGCGTGTGGTGCAGACCGAGGACCTCGTGCTGGCGGTGTCGGTCGACGACCCGTTGGCCGCGTCGGACTCGGTCGGCTTCGACGTCCTGGCGGGCCGGGCCTTCGTCACGTTGGAGCCGCAGGACGGCTCGGTCCTGCACGACCGGCTGTACCGGCTCTGCCGGGCGTCCGGCTTCGCCCCGCACACGGTGCAGACCGCGCCCGACACCTGGACCGCGCTGGCCCTCGTCGCGGCCGGCATCGGCTGCATGCTCACCGTGAGCTCGGTGCGGGACAACGTCACGGACCCCCACGTCCGGTTCCTCCCCGTCCGCGACCGCGCAGAGCCCATCCACCTGCGGATGGCGTGGCTGCCCGACAGCCCCAACCCGGCGCTGTCCCGCGTGCTCGACGTGGCCGACGCGGCCTGGCCACGGACCATTGATGACCAGAGAGGTATCAGTAAGGCCGATAATTGATATTTCCCTGCCATAGGTCCGCCGGGTGAGGATCGGTCCCACGTTCACGGTCGAGCGAACCCGAGGAGCTGCCCACGATGTCATCGCCCGCTCGTTGCGCGCCGTTCGGCGCGGTCTCCGTCCCGCCCGGGGGTTGTGAGGTGGCTCGTGCGCCGCGCTGAGTCCCGTCCCGTCCGCCTCGCCCCCGTCGCGGTCGAGGACCGTACCGAGCGGATGCGGGAGCTGCTGGCCCGCGCCACGAGGTCGCGGCCGCGCGAGGTCAACATCTACTCCACCCTGGTCCGGCGTCCGGAGCTGTTCGGCAAGTGGCTCGACCTGGCCCACGCGCTGCTCTTCGACGGCACGCTGTCCGCGCGGGACCGCGAGCTCCTCGTCCTCCGGACGGCGTGGAACTGCGAGTCCGAGTACGAGTGGGCCCAGCACGTCGGCTTCGCGCGGCGGGGCGGGATCACCGAGGACGAGATCGACGCGGTCCGCCGCGGTCCCCACGACGCCGTCTGGGACGAGCGCTCGGCCCTGCTGCTGGCCGCGGCCGACCAGGTGCACGACCGCGCCACGATGGACGACGCCGTCTGGGACGGCCTGGGCAAACACTTCGACGACGACCTGCGGTACGAGATCGTCATGGTGGTCGGCATCTACCACATGGTGGCGATGATGCTGAACACGTTCGGCGTCCAGCTGGACCCCGAGCTCCCCCGCTGAACCTCCGCACGGGTCCCGGCCGCTCGGCCGGGGTTGTCAGAGCTGCCGACCCGGCGCCCCGTCGACGTGGCGCCGACCTGCGAAAAGAGTGATCATGTCCCGTCAGAGTCAGGCGCAGAGAGCCGGCTGGGCCGCGTTCTTCGGCACGGCCGTCGAGTGGTACGACTTCTTCATCTTCGGTACCGCGTCCGCGCTGGTGCTGGGAGACCTGTTCTTCCCCACCGTCGACCCCGCCGCGGGCACGCTGCTGGCGTTCGCGACCTTCGGCGCGGGCTACCTCGCCCGCCCGCTCGGCGGGATCGTGTTCGGTCACCTCGGTGACCGGGTGGGCCGCAAGAAGTCGCTGATCATCACGTTGCTCATGATGGGTGTGGTCACCGTCGCCATCGGCGCGCTGCCCACGTACGCGACGATCGGCATCGCCGCCCCGGTCATCCTCGTCGTCCTGCGGCTGATCCAGGGCATCGCGGTCGGCGGCGAGTGGGGCGGGGCGGTGCTGATCGCGTCCGAGCACGCGGGCAAGCGCAGTCGGGTGGCTGCGGGCGCCTGGGCGCAGCAGGGCGCACCCGCGGGCAACCTGCTGGCCTCCCTGGCCTTCCTGCTCGTGAGCGGGCTGCCCGACGACCAGTTCACGAGCTGGGGCTGGCGGCTGCCCTTCCTGTTCTCCGCGGTACTGATCGTCATCGGGCTGGTGATCCGCTCGCGCATCGAGGAGCCGCCGGAGGTGCTCGCGGCGATCCGGGCGAACCACTCGACGCGGCTCCCCCTGGTCGAGGTGCTGCGCACGGCGCCGACGATCGTGCTCGTCGCGCTGTGCGTCGGAGCCGTCTCGGCATCGTTCGGCACCTTCTTCAAGGTGCTCGGCCTCGACTTCGCCACCGGTGAGGTGGGCATCGACCGACAGGGCTTCCTGCTGGCGCTGACCCTGATGTCGCTGTTCCAGCTCCTGTTCCAGCCCTTCGCGGCGCTGGCGGCGGTGCGGTTCGAGCCGATCCGGGTCCTCGTCGTGGCGCTCGTCGCGAGCATCCCCCTGATCCCGGTCTCGTGGCTGCTCATCCAGACGGGCAGCGTCACGCTGTCGACGATCGGCATGATCGTGTCGCTCGCCCCCATCTGCTGGCTGTTCGGCCTGCTCGGCGGGTTCCTCGCCGAGGCCTTCCCGACCCGCATCCGCTACACCGCGATCTCACTGGCCTACCAGATCAACACCCTCGTCTTCGTCGCCCCGCTGCCGCTCGTCGGCGGAGCGCTGTTGGACGCGTCCGGCTCGGTGTGGTCGGTCATCGGGCTGCAGCTCGCGTTCGCGGTCGTCTCGCTGCTGTCGACGCTGTGGATCGCCCGGCGGACCGGGGCCGGGCACCGCGCTCCGGACACCTCCGTCGACGCCGCCGACCCCACCACCCCCGCCGCCGTGGCCGACGGGCCCGAGCGCTGACCCGGCCCGCGGGCCGCACGAGAGGACACTTCATGACCATCGTCAACGGTGGCGAGCTCGCCGCCGCCGCGCTGCGGACCAACGACGTGGACGTCGTGTTCGCCCTGCACGGCGGACACCTGGACTCGCTGTTGTTCGGCCTCCTCGACGAGAAGATCCGGATCGTCGACGTCCGGCACGAGGCCGCGGCCGTGCACGCCGCCGACGGGTACGCGCGGTCGACCGGCAGGCTCGGCGTCTCCGTCGTCACGTCCGGGCCCGGCGTGACCAACGCGGTGACCGGCGTGGCCGTGGCCGAGGTGGACAGCAGCCCGCAGCTGGTCATCGCCGGCGCGCCGCCGCTGCGCGACGAGGGGAGGTACGTGCTGCAGGGCGGCGTCGACCAGGTCGCGCTGATGACCCCGATCACGAAGGCCGCGCTGCGGGTCTCCGACGTGGACCGCATCCCGGAGTTCGTCGACCGCGCCGTCCGGATCGCGACCCGCGGCCGCCCCGGCCCGGTCTTCCTGGAGATCCCGGTGGACGTCATGTTCGACCGGATCGCGGCCGACCGGGTACCGGTCTTCCCCGGGGTGCGCAGGCCGGAGAGCGGGGCCCCCACGGCGGCGCAGGCCGCGGAGATCGCCGAGGCGCTCGAGCGGGCCGCCCGACCGGTCGTCCTCGCGGGCCACGGTCTGCTGTTCGACGCGGCGGACGCGGCCGTCGCCCGGCTGGCCGAGCAGTTCTCGGTGCCGGTCTACGGCAACAGCCGCGCACGCGGTGTGCTGCCCTACGACCACCCGCTCAACTGCGGCAACGTCGCGGGTCTCGGCGGGGTCGGAGCGCAACCCGACCTCGTGCTGGTCCTGGGCGCGCGGACCTCGCAGATGACCGTGGGCAGGCGCGGGGCGGGCGTGCTCGGTCCGGACACGCGGATCATCCAGGTGGACGCGAACCCCGAGGAGGCGGGCCGCAACGTACCCGTCGACGTCGCGTTCACCGGCAGCATCCGCGCCGTGGCCGAGGCGGTCTGCGAGACGGGCCGGACGGTGCCGGCGGACCGACGCGGGGACTGGGTGGCGCGCACCAAGAAGACCCTGTACTCGCTGGCCCCGTTCGAGGCCGAGGCCACCGAGCACGAGGCGACCCGGGGGGACCGGGGCATCCACCCGTACTGGTTCGGCCGGGCCGTCGCGGACAACGTGGCCGAGGACGCGATCATCGTCGGGGACGGCAGCGAGGCCTACCACTGGGTCGAGCCGATCGCGCGGACCGCGGCGCTCGGCCGCTGGCAGGGCCACGGCTACTTCGGGTGCCTCGGCATCGGCAGCCCGTTCGCGATCGGCGCTCAGGTCGCCCACCCCGGCGTCCAGGTCGTCCAGGTCGTCGGCGACGGCTCGGTGGGTTTCAACGTGCAGGAGTTCGACACGATGGTGCGGCACGGCCTGCCGGTCGTCACGTTCGTGAACAGCAACTGCGCCTGGGGCATCTCGGCGCACAGCCAGGACGCGCTCGCCGGGCGGCGGGTGGTCTCGGACCTGCCGCTGACGAACTTCCACGAGGTCATGCGAGCCTTCGGCGGGTACGGCGAGCTGGTCACCGAGACCGCCGAGCTCGGCCCCGCGTTCCGTCGGGCCGTCGAGTCGGGGCTGCCCGCGTGCCTCAACGTCGTGACCGACCCGGAGGTCGTCTCGCCCCGGGTCCGGCTGACCAACGCGGCGATGGCCACCAGTGTCGGTCTGCGCCCCGAGGACCGGGACGCACCGGAGGGCAGGCCGATCGCGGTGCCCTACTACGAGCCGCTGGAGCGCTGACCGCAGAATGCGGTTCGAGGAGAGGAGGAGCCGGTGAGCAGGTTCCTGGGCGAGGTGCGGCAGGTCGGCTACGTCGTGCCGGACATCGAGGCGTCCATGCGGCACTGGTCGGTGAACCTGGGGGTCGGCCCGTGGTTCTACAAGTACGACATCGGCCTGACCGAGTTCACCTACTACGGCAGGCCCGTGACCCCGCCGGTGGTGTCCATCGCGATCGCCAACTCGGGGCCGTTCCAGGTCGAGTTGGTCCAGCCGCGCGACGACGCGCCGTCGGCCTGGGCCGACTCGCTGCGGGCCGGGCCCGGCCCGCAGCACGTCGCGTTCTGGCACGACGACGTGACGGTGCTGCGGGACCGCCTGCTCGACCGCGGGTACGTCGAGGCCCATGCGGGCCGGGCAGGCACCAGGGGTGGGTTCTCCTACCTGGTCCACCCGCAGGACCAAGGCAACGTGATCGAGGTGTCGGAGACCGGCGGGGGGAAGGCCGAGTACTTCGCCCGCATCGCGGCGGCGTCCGTGGGCTGGGACGGCGCCGACCCGGTCCGCAGGCAGGACGTCACCCCGACGGTGCGTGGACGATGACCCCGGACGACCTGGGCCACCGCGCCCCGCGCCAGCTCGAGGGCCGGGTGGCCCTGGTGGTGGGCGCGGGCAACGCGGGCACGGGCATCGGCAACGGGCGGGCCACCGCGATCGCGTTCGCCCGCGAGGGCGCCGCCGTGGTGGTGTGCGCGGACCGCGACGCCGACGCCGCGGCGCACACCGCCGCGATGATCGCCGGCGAGGGGCACACCGCGGAGGCGGTCCGGCTCGACGTGACCGCCCAGCCCGAGGTGCGGGCCCTGGTGGAGCGGATCGTCAGCCACCACGGGCGACTGGACGTCCTCCACAACAACGTGGGCTTCGCCGCGCCCGGCGGGGTCGTCGACGTCGACCTCGACCGGTGGGACGCGGTCATGGACGCCAACCTCCGCGGGGCGCTGTTGACCATGCGCCACGCCATCCCGGTGATGGTCGCGGGCGGTGGTGGGTCGGTGGTCAACATCTCCTCGACCGCGGGCCTGCGCTACACCGGCGTACCGTACGCGGCGTACTACGCCAGCAAGGCGGCGTTGAGCCATCTCACCCGCACCACCGCCGTCGAGTTCGCCGCGCGGGGGGTGCGAATCAACTCGATCGCCCCGGGCATGATGCGCACACCGATGGTCGAACGGGGCACCACGGTGGCGCGCTACGGCGGGGACACCGACGCGATGTGGGCGGACCGGAACCGGAAGGTGCCGATGGGGCGCCAGGGCACGCCCTGGGACGTCGCCGACGCCGCGGTGTTCCTGGCGGGTGACCGCTCGCGCTACGTCACGGGCATCGAGCTGGTCGTCGACGGCGGGGTCACCCTCGGATACGGTCTTCGTGACCACGAGGCGCGGACGTGACCGCGCCGGCAGCACAGGAGCACCGCCGGTCGCGCCGCCGTCCGGGGTGGACACGGAGGTCCTCCGCCCATGGCTGACGCCACGACCGAGCGCAACCCCCTGCCCGACACCTCGGCGGGCACCGCGCCCGGCCGGGGCCGGCTGCGCGGCAGGCGCGTGCTCGTCGTCGGTGGGGGACAGCAGGTGTTCGACGCCGCCACCGACCCGATCGGCAACGGCCGGGCCACCTCGCTGCTGTGTGCCCGGGAGGGTGCGGGCGTCGTCGTCGCCGACCGGCTGCTCGACAGCGCCGAGGCCACCGTGGACGCGGCGCGTGCCGACGCTCCGGCGGGCCCGGTCGCGGCCGTGCGGGCGGACGTCTGCGACCCCGGCGACATCGGCGCGATGGTGGACCGGGCGGCCGAGCTCCTCGGCGGGCTGGACGGCGTCGTCTACAACGTCGGCATCGGGGTCGGGGCACTCGACCTGGCCGGCGTCGACCCGGCGGAGTGGGACCGCACGTTCGCGGTGAACGTGCGTGGCGCGGCGCTGACCGCCCGGGCCGCCTTCCCCCGGATGACCTCAGGCGGCGCGATGGTGCTGCTCTCCTCGGTGGCCGCGGTGCGGCCGTCGAGCAGGCTTGTCGCCTACGGGGCCTCGAAGGCCGCGCTGGCGGGCCTGCAGCCGTACCTGGTCACCGAGGGTGCGGCCACCGGGATCCGGGTCAACACCGTGATGCCCGGGCTCGTCGACACCCCGAACGGACGGGCGGCGGGCGCGGGCAGGCCGGACCGGGCGGCCACGGCGATCCCGTTGGGACGCATGGCCACCGGCTGGGACATCGGCTACGCCGCGCTGTTCCTGCTGTCCGACGAGTCCGCCTACGTGACCGGCCAGACCCTGACCGTCGACGGCGGTCGGACCAGCGTCTGAGCGCGGTCCGCACGAGAGGAAGACATGACCCACACCGACGTGTCCGCAGCGGACGTCGAGCTCATCCGTCGCCAGGTGCGCGACTTCGTCCGCCACGACGTCGTGCCGCGCGAGCTCGAGATCATGAACGGCGACCGGATCCCCGACGACCTGCGGGCGACCGCCGCCGCGATGGGCCTGTTCGGGTACGCGATCCCGGCCGAGTGGGGCGGGTTGGGCCTGGACCTCGCCCAGGACGTCGAGCTGGCCATGGAGCTCGGCTACACGACACTCGCGCTGCGCTCGATGTTCGGGACGAACAACGGGATCGCGGGCCAGGTCCTGGTCGGGTTCGGCACCGACGAGCAGCGCGAGGCGTGGCTCGGGCGCATCGCGAGCGGTGAGGTCGTGGCCGCCTTCGCGCTGACCGAGCCGGGCGCCGGGTCGAATCCCGCCGGGCTGCGCACCCGCGCTCGCCGCCGGGGCTCGGACTGGGTGCTCGACGGGCAGAAGCAGTTCATCACCAACGCCACGATCGCCGAGCTGTTCGTGGTGTTCGCCCGGGTCGCCGACCCGAGTCCGGGTGATCCGGGGATCGCGGTGTTCCTGGTGCCCGCGGACGCGGCGGGGGTGACCGTCGGGCCCAAGGACGTGAAGATGGGCCAGGAGGGCTCGTCGACTGCGGCGGTCACCTTCCAGGGGGTCGCCGTCCCGGCGGACGCGCTGGTCGGCGGGGAGGTGGCCCGCGGCTACCGGGCGGCCATGTCGTCGCTGGCCCGGGGGCGGGTGCACATCGCGGCGCTCGCGGTCGGCACGGCTCAGCGCGCGCTCGACGAGTCGGTCGCCCACGCCGCGCAGAGCACTCAGGGTGGCGCCCGGATCGGAGACTTCCAGCTGGTCCAGGCGATGCTCGCCGACCAGCAGACCGGTGTCCTGGCCGGCCGTGCGATGGTCCGAGAGACCGCGCGCTCGTTCGTCAGCGGGGAAGACCGGCGGATCGCCCCGTCGGCGGCCAAGCTGTTCTGCACCGAGATGGTCGGGCGGGTCGCCGACCTGGCGGTGCAGGTGCACGGAGGTGCGGGGTACATGCGGGAGGTCGCGGTCGAGCGGATCTACCGCGACGTCCGGCTGCTGCGGCTGTACGAGGGCACCAGTGAGATCCAGCGATTGATCGTCGGTGGCGCACTGGTGCGCGCGGCGGGGGTCCGGTGAGCGGCGACCTGCCACTGGACGGGGTCGCGGTCGTCGCGCTGGAGCAGGCCGTGGCCGGCCCGCTCGCCAGCCGTCACCTCGCGGACCTCGGCGCTCGGGTGATCAAGCTCGAGCGTCCGGGGGAGGGGGACTTCGCCCGCTCCTACGACGCCGAGGTGCGGGGCCTGGCGACCCACTTCGTCTGGCTCAACCGCGGCAAGGAGTCGATCGAGGTCGACCTGAGGTCCGGGACGGGCCGCGAGGTCGTCGAACGGCTGCTCGCCCGGGCGGACGTGTTCCTGCACAACACCGCCCCCGGCGTGCTGGACCGGCTCGGGCTGGGCGTGGAGAGCCTGGCCGCTGCGCACCCGCGGCTGGTCGTGGTGACCATCTCCGGGTACGGCGGCGGCGGGCCGCGCCGCGACCGCAAGGCCTACGACATGCTCGTGCAGGCCGAGTCCGGGATGGTGTCGGTGACCGGCACCCCTGACGCGCCCGCCAAGACGGGAGTGCCCAACGCCGACATCGCGGCCGGGCTGTACGCGACGACGTCGGTGCTCAGCGCCCTGTTCCGCCGGGAGCGCACCGGCCGCGGCGCGGTGGTGGAGGTGTCCATGTTCGACTCGGCGGTCGAGTGGATGGGTCACCCGCTCTACATGCACCTCTACGGCGGGCGGCAGGTCCCGCGGCTGGGGCTGAGCCACGCGGCCATCGCCCCCTACGACGCCTATCCGACGGCCGACGGCGAGATCCTGATCGGCGTGCAGAACGACCGCGGCTGGCGGGCGCTGATGGGGGACGTCTTCGCCGACGAGTCCGCGGTGGCCGATCCCCGCCTCGCCACGAACATCGCGCGGGTGCGTCACCGCGCGGAGTGCGACGCCCGGGTGGCCGCGCACACCCGGCGGTGGTCCACCGCCGCGCTGGACGAACGGCTCGCCGCGGCCGGTGTGCCTGCCGCGCAGGTCAACGACCTCGCTGCGGTCGCCGTGCACCCGCAGCTCGCGGAGCGCGACCGATGGCGGACCGTGCACACCCCGGTGGGCGAGATCCGGGGCGTGCTGCCACCGATGACCTTCCGCGACGTCGAGCTGCCGATGGGGGCGGTCCCGGCGCTCGGCCAGCACACGGCCGCGATCCTGCGGGAGCTCGACCTGCCCGTGCCTGCCGCACCGCCGCGCACGACCGGTCCGCGCTAGACGGGGCGGCTGGGGTCCGGCGCGGCGGCCTCGGACACCCCGGTGCCCGTCTGGAGGTCCACCGTCGAGGTCTCTCTGATCGTGAGGACGGAGACGAGCGACATCACGCACAGCGCCACGAGGTACCAGCCGATGGCCATCGGGTGCCCGGCGCCCTGCAGCGCGGTCGCGATGAGCGGGATCGTCCCGCCGAAGACGACGACCGACATCGAGTAGGCGAATCCCAGGCCGGCCACCCGGGCGTGGGCGGGGAACATCTCGACCATGACCGCGGAGAGGATGGACGTGCCGAAGGCCATGAAGAGCAGGCCCACCGTCTGCACCGTGATCAGCACTCCGACGGCCGGGCTGCTCAGGGACATCAGCGGCACTGCCACGAGCCCGGAGCCGACACAGAAGACGATCAACCACGGCCTGCGCCCGAAGCGGTCCGACAGCGATCCGACGAGGGGCTGGACGGCGATGTAGACGACCAGCGAGACGATCGAGGCGACGAAGGCCACCTGCTGTGATGCGCCGTTGCGGATCTGGAACAGGGTGGTGATGTAGGTTCCCCAGAAGTACTGGCCGCCGGTGATGGCCGCGACCAGGAAGAACAGCTGCAGCGAGTACCTGGGGTATCTGCGGAGCCCTGCGAAGAGTGTGGGACGCGCGGAGCGCTCGTTGATCCCGGCGACGTCGGCGGTCTCGCTGGTGTTCCGGCGGATCCACCAGCCCACGACCGCGAGCACTGCGCCGAGGACGAACGGGACCCGCCAGCCGAAGTCGTACATCTGCTCCTTGTCCAGGAACAGCGACAGCAGCGCGATGATCCCGAGGGTCAGCAGCTTGCTGGAGCTGGACGCCACGAACATGAAGCTGGAGAACAGCCCGCGCCTGCCGGGTGGCGCCGACTCGATGAGGAACGCGGAGGCGGACGGGTACTCCCCACCGGCGGAGAAGCCCTGCAACAGCCGAGCGACCACCAGGATGACCGGAGCGAGGGCGCCCGCCTGGGCATAGGTCGGGCACAGTCCGAGCAGCAGACTGCCCACGGCCATCATCGACATGGTCATGACCACGGCGGGCTTGCGGCCGTAGCGGTCCGCGTACACGCCGATGATCAGTGAACCGACCGGGCGGGCGAGGAAGCCCACGGCGAACGTGCCGAACGCCTCGAGTAGGGAGCCGATCCCTTCCTCGCCGCCGAATATCTGCGCCGCGAAGTAGACGGCCAGGTACTGATAGGCGAGGAAGTCGAACCACTCGAGGGTGTGTCCGAAGGTGGCGGCCCGGAGCTGGCGTCCGGGTCGGAACCGCTCGTGCGTGCCTGATGATCGATCGTGCGCCATGCTCCGAACTCCCTCGTCGTTGATGGCAGTCGAACAGGTCGCCCGGTGGTCCGTCCGGCTGCGCCCCAGCGAGCGGCCCGGCCTTCCGACAGCGTGGGCGGGCCGTCCACGACGGCCTGCTCGGCGTCGAGGTCGTCGTCGACCGCGACGGCGCGGCGGCGACGGGGGCGGGATGGACCGACGGCAGGTGGTGGAGCACCCGGCGACCGGACGCGAGGAGCGTGTCATCGGTTCCGGCTATCAAGCAAGGTTCTGTTGAGAGCAGCTTCCTATCAGTGTGAGAGCGCAGAAGAATGGATCGATCAGTCGTAGAGCAGCGCGGGTGACGGGCTCGGAGTGGGCAGCAGTCGTTTCGCGATCTCCACCACGGCGGGCAGGGCGCTGTTGGTGCTCCGTCCGTTCCAGGCGAAGACCGCCGCGAGCATCGGCAGCCTTCCGGTGAGTGGTCGGAAGCACACGCCGGGCAACGAGATCTGCTCGACGCTGGACACCGTGATCGTCACGCCCACACCCGCGGCGACGAGACTGAGGATCGCGAAGGTATCGGGCGCCTCGTGCAGTACGCGCGGGGAGAAACCATGCTGTGCGGCGATGTGCATCGTGGCCTCCCGTACCGGCGAGCCCGCGACGGCGGGGAACGTGATGAACGTCTGCTCGGCGAGGTCCTCGAAGGTCAAGGCCTCCCGGACGGCGAGCGGATGATCGGTGGGGAGTGCCGCGACGAGCGCCTCGTAGTCGAACACGTGCCAGTCCAGCGACCGCTCGCGCAGCGGGAGGCGCGCCATGCCGAGGTCGAGAGCGCCGTACAGGATCTGTCCGACCATCGCGCCACCGAAGGTCCGCCCGCGCAGCGCGAGCTCGATGCCCGGCTGTTCTCGACGGACGGCCCGCAGGAGCAGCGGAAGTGCCTTGCGGCTGCTGATGCTGGAGAACCCCAGGGAGACCTTGCCGGTGACGCCCGTGGTGCCGTAGACGGCGGCTCGCCGGGCCAGGTCCACGTCGTCGAGGACCGCGCGCGCGGGGTCGAGGAACGCCTGGCCCGCCGCGGTCAGAGACACCGACCGGGTGCTCCGCTCGAACAGCCGGACACCCAGGTCCTTCTCCAGCTGCTGGATCTGCTGGCTGACGGGCGGCTGGGCCATGTTGAGCCGGGCAGCCGCCCGGCCGAAGTGCAGTTCCTCGGCGACCGCGAGGAACGTGCGGAGATGGCGCAACTCCACGGTGCCCCCGATTGATAGTGGATCGTGGTAAAGCGAAGAACGAATTGATATTAGTCGGCGATGGATATCTCGTGCAACGATCGCTCTCGACGGAGCCCGAGCATCGACGCGGACGGGAGACACGACATGCGGATTCGCAAGATCGTCACCATCACCGAGGAGACCCGGAGCGAGGGTTTCCGGGACGCCGAGCGGCCGGTCAGGATCGCCTCGGCGATGGCAGTGATTCACAACCCCATGGCCGGACGGTTCGTGCAGGACCTGCTCCCGCTGGTCGACGAGTACGCGGACGCGCTCGGCGTGCTGCTGCCGACCCGGGCCATCGAGGCGCTGGGACGCAAGGCCGACGAGGTCGAGGCCTTCGGCAAGGGCGCGATCGTCGGGCTCGACGGTGAGATCGAGCACGCCTCCGCGATCATCCACACGATGCGCTTCGGGACCCCGTTCCGCCGGATCTGCGCTGACGCGACGACGCTGCTCACCGCCTGCGAGAAGCGGTCCGCTGCGGGGTCGACACTCGACATCCCGCTCAAGCACGTGCGGGAGGAGAAGACCCGGTCGCACTACCTGTCCCACGAGGTGCGGATCGCGGACGCGCCCCGACCGGACGAGATCCTCGTCGTGGCGACGGTGGCCGACGGCGGGCGTGTCCACCCCCGCAGCGGGTCGCTGGGCAATGAGCTGCGATGACCCGGCCGGATGCGGTCGACGGCGGGCCGGCGACAGGACGGTGCAACCGACCCGTGTCACACGACGTCGTCGTCGTCGGGGCGGGGTTCGGGGGCCTCATCGCGACCGCGCGGTTCCGGCGCATGGGCCTGGACACGGTGTGCCTGGACGCCGGCGAGGGCCCGGGCGGGGTGTGGACGCGCAACCGGTACCCGGGCGCTCGGGTCGACTCGAGCAGCTTGTACTACACGCTCTCCCACGACCGCGATGTCTACGCGGGGTGGTCGCCGGACGAGCTCTACGCCGATGCCGCCGAGATGCGGCGCTACTTCGACTGGGTGGTGCCGGAGCTGGGGGTGGCCGACCTGGTCCGGCACGGGGTCACCCTCACCGCGGCCCGGTTCGACACGGCGCGGGCGCACTGGGACCTGCGGACCGCGGACGGTGAGGAGCTCACCACACGCTACCTCGTGCTGGCGGTCGGCAGCCTCACCGTTCCGAACGGGCTCGACCTCCCCGGTGCCGAGCTGTTCGGCGGCCGAGTGGTGCACACCAGTGCCTGGCCGCGCGACGACGTCCCGGAACGGTTCGGGCGTGTCGGGGTGGTCGGTACGGGGTCCAGCGGGGTGCAGGTGATCACCGAGCTCGGTCGCGTCGCCGAGCGGCTGACGGTGTTCCAGCGCACTCCGCAGTACTCGCTGCCACTCGGCAACCGGCCCCTCGCCCCCGACGAGCGCGCCGAGGTCGCCCGGCGCTACGACGACGTCCGGCGCGCCGTGTTCGCCTCCGAGCGCGGCCGCCCGCTCCCCTCGCACCGTGCACGGCTCGCCGACCTGTCCTACCCGGAGCAGCAGCGACAGCTCGAGGCGAAGTGGCGGGAGGGTGGCTCGGCGATCCTCGACTCGTTCACCGACCTGCTCACCGATCCGGCGGCCAACGACGTGTTCTCCGAGTTCGTCCGAGGCCGGATCCGTGCCACGGTCGACGACCCACGGACGGCGGAGATGCTGGTGCCCCGGTACGGGATCGGCGCCAAGCGGGTCGTGCGCGACTCCGGCTTCTACGAAACGTTCAACCGTCCGAACGTCGAGCTCGTCTCGGTCCGCGAGGACCCTATCGTCGGGCTGGACCGGACCGGGCTGACGACCGAGCGCAGGCACGTCGACCTCGACCTACTGGTCCTGGCGACCGGGTTCGACGCGATGACCGGGCCCCTGTTCGCCATCGACGTCGTCGGCCGCGAGGGCGACACCCTGCGTGAGCACTGGGACTCCGGACGGGCCATCGCCACGATGGGGGGCCTGATGGCGGACGGCTTCCCCAATCTCTTCCTGATCGGTGGGGTGCAGACCCCCGCGGTGCACGTCAGCGTGCCGGCGCTCAACGAGTTCATGGTGGAGAAGGCGAGCGAGGTCGTCGCGTTCGCCGAGACACACGGCATCGCCACGATGGAGCCGGGCCGCGAGCTGTGCACACGGTGGGCCGCCACCGTCGACGAGGTCGGTCGGAGCTCGATCGTCGCCACGGTCGACAGCTGGTACAACGGTGGGAACGTACCCGGCAAGCCGCGCTCGTTCCTCACCTACCTCGGCGGGTTCGTCCGCTTCCAGGAGTTCCTTCGAGAGGTGTCGCCCGCGGATCTGGCGGATGGCCGAACCGCGGGCGAGCCGGTCGGGGTGCACGCCCGTGGGTACTGAGCGGGAACCGGCAGTCCTCCACCCGGAGATCACCGCTGTGTTCGACCGGGACCCGGGGCTGCGCACCCGACTGCGCGTCTCGCCGCGGGTCGGCTTCGGAGGAGCGGTACGCAGCGAGGATCTCGCGACGGCCGCCGGGACCCGGATCCGGTCCTACCGACCGGAGGGCACCGACCTCCCACGACACTGTCTCGTGTTCGCGCACGGCGGCGGCTGGACCCGAGGCGACCTCGACACCCAGGACCACCTGGTGCGGTCCGTGTCGGAGGCGGCGGGATGCCTGGCGCTGTCCGTCGACTACCGACTGGCCCCGACCCACCACCACCCGGCCCCGTTGCTCGACCTCGCCGACGCCGTCGACCACGCCGCAACGCTCTTGGCCGACGGCGCGGTCGGCGGGCAGGTCGTCGTCGCGGGGGCGAGTGCGGGAGGGCACCTGACCGCCACCACCCTCCTGCGGCTGCCCGCGGCTGCCCGAGGCGCGGTCGGGGGGATGGTGCTGCTCTATCCCAAGACCGACCTCACCGACGACGGCGAGCGCCATCCGTCCCTGCGCCGCTTCGACGGCCGGTACGGACTGTCGCGCCCCTACGGGCACGAGGCCTATCTCGGCCCCGCGCAGCGGCACGCGGTCGAGGCGTCCCCGATCCATGCCGTCGGGTTCGAGGGGATGCCGCGCACACTCGTCGTCACGGCGGAGCTCGACCCGTTCCGGGACGAGGGGGAGGAGTTCGCGCGCCTCCTCGACCAGGCAGGCGTCCCCACCGCGACGATCCGGTTCGGAGGGACCGTCCACGGCTTCCTGACCCATTTCCCCGACTCACTCGACTTCTCCCTGGCGGTCGCCTCGATCGCCTCGTTCATCAGAACCACGAAGGAGCGCAGCGACGATGTCCACAGAGATCCCTCGTGAGCACGACCTGGCGGGGCGGGTCGTCGTCGTCACCGGTGCCGCCGCGGGCCAGGGCCGGGCCGAGGCACTCCTGTTGGCTGCGAGGGGAGCTCGGGTCGTAGCTTGTGACGTCGACGAGCAACGCCTCGCCGAGGTCGGACGAATGGCCGCCGAGTCGGGTCACCGGATGCGCACACAGCAGCTGGACGTGGCGGACGAGAGGGCGTGGGCACGTCTCGTCGCGGACGTCGACGGCGAGTTCGGCGGCCTGTACGGGCTGGTCAACAACGCGGGAGTCGCCGGCCCCGTCAGCGCCGTGCCCGACCTGGCCGTCGAAGACTTCGACGCTCTCGTCGACGTCAACTTCAAGGGGGTCTTCCTCGGGATGAAGCACTGTCTCCCGGTGATGCGTCGCGGTGGACGCGGCAGCATCGTCAACATCGCGTCCTATGCCGCGCACCACGGCGCTCCCGAGCGGTCGGTCTACAGCGCGACGAAGTACGCCGTCCTCGGTCTGACGCGGTCTGCGGCACGGGAGACGGCGGCCTCCGGCGTGCGGGTGAACGCCGTCAGCCCGGGGTCGATCGACACCGAGATGGCCGCGTCGATCGAGGCGGACCGCGGCCTGAGCCGCGCCGAGCGCACCACCGTCATCCCGATGGGCCGGTACGGCAGCTCCGACGAGGTGGCGTCGGTCGTGGCGTTCCTGCTATCGGACGCCGCATCCTACGTCACGGGTCAGACACTGTTGGTCGACGGCGGCAAGTCGGCGTGAGTCGGGGGCGGATCGCACACGTCGCTGTTCTGGGCGCGGGGTCGATCGGGGTCGGGTTCGCGGTGGCGTTCGCCGCCCACGGTGTTCCGGTGGTGCTCTGGGACCCGTTCCCCGAGGCCCTCGACCGCGCCCGCACGGATCTCCACCGTCGCCTGCGGCTGCTGGCGGACCACGGTCTCGCGCCCGGGCAGGCTGCGCCGGTGCGCACGGTCGAATCGGTCGAGGAGGCGGCATCGGACGCCGCTCTGGTCCAGGAGTGCGCCCCCGAGCGCGTCGAGGTCAAACGAGAGCTCCTCGCGGCCGCCGCGACAGTGGTCCCGGCGGTGCCGCTGGCCAGCGCGACCTCGGCGATCCTGCCGAGCCGGATCGCCGAGGGGATGCCCGCCGAGGCCGCGGCCCGGGTCCTCGTGGCACACCCGGCGAACCCGCCCTACCTGCTGCCCGTGGTGGAGCTGGTGCCGGGTCCGACGACCGTCCCGGAGGTCGTCCGGCGCGCCGACGAGGTCTTCCGAGGTGCCGGAATGCATCCGGTCCTGGTGCATCGCGAGGTCGAGGGCTTCGTCCTCAACCGGTTGCAGGGAGCCGTGCTGCGCGAGGCGTACTGCCTCGTGCGTGACGGCGTGGCCTCGGTCGCCGACGTCGACGAGGTGGTGCGAAGCGCCCTCGGTCGGCGGTGGAGCGTGACGGGCCCCTTCGAGACCGCCGACCTGAACACCCGCGGCGGGATCGCCTCGCACGCCGACAAGCTCGGTCCCGCCTACGCGCGGATGGGCGCCGAGCGCGGACAGCACGACCCGTGGACCGCAGAGCTCGTCAGCCGGGTCACCGCCGAGCGTCGAAGGGTCCTACCGCTCGACGACTGGGATCGGCGGGTGCTGTGGCGAGACACGGCCCTCGCGGGGCTCACCGGCCACTGGACCGAGATCCGTCGCGCCGACGACCCCGCCCCGTCCTCCGCAGCACGAGACCAGGAGCGTCCATGAGCGACAGCATCGACAGAACCGTTCTCGTCACCGGTGCCGCCCGCGGGATCGGACTCGCGACGGCCCGGCACCTCGCGGGGCGCGGTGCACGCGTCGTCGGGGTCGACCTCGTCGAACCCGAACCGGGCCACGCCGAGATCTTCACCGCATATGCCGTCCAGGACATCACCGCGGCCGACCGGCTCCCCGGGGTGCTCGACCGACTGGTCGCGGTGGCCGGGCCGCTCGACGGCCTGGTCAACAACGCCGCCTTCGTGCCGCACGGGTCCCTCCTCGACGGGAGGCTCACCGACCTCGACCGGGCGGTGGACGTGGGCGTACGCGCCGCTTACCACCTGGTGCAGCAGGTGGGGAGACGCATGGTGGCGGAGGGGCGGGAGGGGGCGATGGTGAACGTTAGCTCGGTCAACGCCGAGCGCGGGGTGACCGACCTGGCCGCATACTCGATCACCAAGGCGAGCCTGTCGTCACTGACCCGCTCGGCCGCTGTGGAGCTCGCCCGCCACGGGATCCGCTGCAACGCGGTGGCACCTGCGGCCACCCGGACCCCTGGTTCGGAGCGGACCCTCGACGAGGGCGAGGTGACTCGGCGGCTGGCACGGATCCCGCTCGGCCGCTTCGGTCGACCGGAGGAGATCGCCGCGTCGATCGGCTTCCTGCTGTCCGACGCCGCTTCCTTCATCACCGGCCACGTGCTCGCCGTCGACGGTGGCTACCTCGCCTTCGGCACCTGAGGAGAGCTCCCGGAACGGGGTCGCCGCCGCCGCGTGCGGGGCGTCGCCGGTCTGGTCAGGCGGGATCTCGTCGCGCGCGCCGGCGTGGTCTCCGCTTGCATCAGCCGGCCTGGACCCGGCACTGCGAGACCCTCGGTGGCGTCCACCCGCCTTCGGCAGGCCACTGCCGGATCGCCGGGGGCGAGGCTACGGCCGCCAGTGGGCCGACTTCAGGATCGCGTTCGCCCGGCACAGCTCACGGACCTCAGGCTCGAGCTCCGCCAACCGAGCGTGGAGACGCTTCCGCCGGCGGACGCCGGGTCGGCCTTCGCGTCCAGGACGAGCCGGCTCGCTGCGCCCACGTGGCGGGCTTCAACGGGCTCACCGAGCTGGTCAAGCAGCTGCGGGGTCAGGCGGGCCGGGCGCAGGTCGAGAACGCCGAGGTCGCCATGCACGCCACCGAGGGGAACATGGGCTGCGGTGGCGTCACCATCCTGACGAGTTGAGCCCTCGTCCCCGGCCCCGACATCTCCGCGAGAGGAACACTTGAAGCGACCCGCACCCTCCGACCTCCGGCTCCCGCCCTGCGAGGGCCCGTTGCCGGACGTGGACCGGCCGCTCACCCGCGAGTACTGGAAGGGCACCCGGCGGCACGAGCTGCTCGCCCAACAGTGCTCGGACTGCGGGCGGGTGCGCTGGCTCCCCAAGCCGATGTGCCCGCGGTGCAACTCCTTCGCGGCGACCTGGGTGAGCACCGGGACCACCGGGACCGTCTTCTCGTTCATCATCAGCTACCGCGGCTTCGGCGCCTACTGGGAGAAGCGCGTCCCGTACGTCGTCGCGCTGGTGGAGATGGACGACGAGCCGTCGGTGCGGCTCATGACCGACCTGGTCGGCTGCGAGCCCAACGAGGTACACGTCGGGATGCCGGTGTCGGTGGTCTTCGATGACGTCACCGAGGAGGTCACGCTCCCGCGGTTCGGTCCGGTCTGACGAAGAGGAACGGGTGTCGACTCGGTCGTCGCGTACGGCGACCGAGCCGAGCCGTGTCCGTCCTCGTAGACACCGGGCTCAACTTGCGTCGCGCCTCAGGTCCGGTGTCCACGGTCAGCCACCCGCGAGGCCGAGGATCTCAAAGGTCACGCCGTTGTCGTTCTTGATGTGGACGGCTCGCAGGAACCTCATTTTCCTGCCCGCGACCCACGTTCACATGTGGCGGGGCCCCAGCCCGGACCTCCATACCGTCTAAGCTGCCCGGACAGAGTGGTCAAGCGGGTGATGGGTGGCTGACCGCCGAGGGCCGTGTGGGCCTGTGGTGTTGTACTCGTGCAGGAACGCCGGGGATGGCCTTCCGGCGTTGTGACTCGCTGGGGTAAAGCGTCGGAACGGATTGCGATCGGCCAGGGTGCGGCGGAACCGCTCGATCGTCTTGTTCGTCCGCGGCCGGTAGGGCCGGGTTGGGCGTGGCGAGATGCCCAGCCCGGCGAAGGTGTCGCGGCACAGGTGTGACCGGTAGGCCGCCCGTTCTCCGACAGCACCCGCATGGCGCTGACACCGAGTCCTGTGTACCAGGCGACGGCACGACGAAGCACGGCCGTCGCGGTGGCGGCGGACTCGTCGTCGTGGATCTCGGCGTAGGCGACGCGGGAGTGGTCGTCGATCACGGTGTGGACGTAGGCGTGGCCGATGGTCGACACCATCCCGGCGCTGAGCGCCCGACCAGAAGAGAAGATCACGCGGTCGTCGTCACAAACCATGCCGGCGGGCTTGACCCAGGAGCCGTACTCCACGCCTCGCTCATGCCGCACATGCGCTCCACCTGGAACGACGGATGCAAATGCGCCTGCAGCAGGCTCACCCTTTCGTGTCGATCTCTCGGAGGGGTTGCCTCTGTGTGGCCCCGCCACCGATACGCGCCGCCGAAAGGGGTTTCACTAAGCCCGGGGTAGCGCGCCCTGCAGCGAGTCTGGTCTGTCTCCTTGGCCGAGCTTGCTCGTGTCGTCCCCCGTCGCAAAGCCGGTCCCGAGAGATCCTTTGCGGCCCTTCGGGTGCGCTGCGCCCGCAAAGCATCTTCGGGCTGCGGCTTGGCGGCGGGCCCCTACGACACGGCAGAGGCGCTCTCAGGGCGATGCGGCGTCCCGCCGATCGCCCCGCCTGACGGCCAAGGAGAGCAGACCCATGAGTCCCGAAATCAAACCCAGCTGCCCGGAATGCGGCGACCCCGTGGTGCCGGTCCCGCCGGTCAACTGGATCACCCCCGGCCCGACCCCGGCCTGGACCCACAGGTCCGACGGCACCGCGTTGTGCCCGGTAGTCACCCCCGCCGGTTACCGGCCCGCGGAGCCGGTGACTCACCTGAACAGCCCCGATCTGGTGCTGATCATCCGTGGGCGGGAGGCGACCCGATGATGCTGCTTAGTCTGCATCCGGCTGCTCTGTCGTTCGAGCCGAACGTGCGAACGGACGCAAAGCTATCGCGCGAGTTCATTGCGAGCGTGCGTGAACGAGGTGTGCTCCAGCCCGTGGTGGCCTACCCGGGCGCCGACGGGCTGGTGGTTCAGATGGGGCAACGCCGCACCCTGGCGGCGGTGGAGTGCGGCCTGGAGACGGTCCCGGTCCTGCTGGTGGACGAGCCGAAGGACGTGGACCGGGTGGTGGATCAGATCGTGGAGAACGACCAGCGCGCCGAGCTGTCCACCAGTGACCGGGTGAAGGGCTGGGAACAGCTCGCCGCAATCGGGCTCTCGGCGGCCGCGATCGCCAAGCGCACCGGCGCGAAGAAGGCCGACGTGGCGACCGGGCTGAAGGTCGCGGGTTCGGAGTTGGCGTCGAGGGCGGGGGAGCGCTTCGACTTCCTCACCCTGGACCAGGCCGCCGCGGTCGCGGAGTTCGAGTCCGAGCCCGACGCGGTGAAGGCGATCGTGGCTGCGGCGAAGACCGGCGGGTTCGAGCACACGGTGCAGCGGCTGCGCGACCACCGCGCGGAGGCTGACGCGTTCGCCGCGGTGCGGGCGGAGCTGACCGGCGCCCGAGTGGAGGTGATCGAGCGGGACGCACTCGAGTGGCCTGCGGCGCGGTTGGACAACCACCGGCTCGACCCGGCCGAGCACGTCGGTTGCCCGGGGCATGCGGCCTACGTCGGCTACGGGTTCGGAACCGACCGGAAGGCTGAGGCGATCTTCGTGTGCCGCGATGTCGTCGCCCACGGCCACGTCGAGGCCAGCGCCGCCCCGGCCGGGGTGAAGCGGGCGATGACGGAGGAGGAGAAGGCGGCGCGGCGGGTGGTGATCGAACGCAACCGGGAGTGGAAGTCCGCGACCGTGGTCCGGCGGGAGTGGCTGCGAGCGTTCGCGGCACGCAAGGCGGTGCCTGAGGGCGCGGAGCGGTTCGTCCTGGCGTGTCTGCTGGCCGGTGATCACCAGATCCGCCAGGCCCTGGAGGCGGGGTGGCCGCTGCTGCGCGAGCTGCTCGGCCACGAGCCCGATCCGACGGACCGGTTCCGCGCCGGAGCCGGGCGGGTGGGGCAGCTGCTGGAGATCCTGTCCGCGGCGTCGCCGAAGCGGTCCACCGTGCTGACCGTCGCCGCGGTGTTGTGCGCGTGGGAGGACCGGACCGGCCCCCACACCTGGCGCAACCCGTCCACGGACACTGCCCGCTACCTGGGGCAGATGCAGTCCTGGGGTTATGAGCTCTCCGACGTCGAGTCGTTGGCGGTGACCGGCCGCGAGCCCGACACCGAGGACGGCTCCGATACCGAGGACACCTCGACCGGGCCGAGGCCACCGGTGCCAGCGGGGTCGGTGGGGTCGGTGGACTGAGTCGACGGGGCTGGTGTCGTGCGGCGCCGTGCAGCACAGCGCAGCACGGTGCTGCGCGACATCGCCCCGGAGCCGCTCACCTGTGATAACGACCATCCCCCACAGGCAATGAGGAGGATTGATGGATGGCAAGGCGAGGGCGAGGACGCTGCGGGGTGTGGCCGAGCGGGCGGTCGCGGCGGGTTTCCACGTGTTCCCCGTACGGCCCCGGGCGAAGACCCCGGCGATCCCGGCGTGGGAGCAGGCCGCGACCCGCGACCCGGCCCAGATCGAGCGGTGGTGGAGGTCGGTCCCGTTCAACGTGGGTCTCGCGGTCGGCCGCTCCGGAATCGTCGTGATCGACCTCGACCAACCCAAGCCCGACACCACCGACCCCGCCCGCCGGGCGCGGTCGGGGCGTGAAGCGCTGCTGGACCTCGCGGTCGCTCACGGACAGGTGCTGCCGGTGACGGCGTCGGTCCGCACACCTTCCGGCGGGGAGCACCGCTACTTCCGGATGCCGAACGGGGTCGAGCTGCGCAACAGCCAGGGCCTGCTCGCGCCGCTGATCGACACCCGCGGCGCGGGAGGCTACGTCCTGGCTGCGGGATCGGTGCTTCCCGCAGGGCGCTACGTCGGCGACGGCGGCGTGATCGCCGAGCTCCCGGCGTGGCTCGCCACCTTGCTGACACCACCGGTCGTCCACACGGCGGAGCCGCAGTTGCGGTTGAGCCGGACGCGGGCGACTGCCTACCTCGACGCGATTCTCATCGACGAGACCGCTGCGGTCACTCACGCTGCGGTGGGCACCAGACACACTGCGCGGCTGCGCGCCGCCCGGACCTTGGGGCGGTTGGTCGCGGGCGGCGAGCTGGACCTCGACGAGGCCCGGTCGGTGCTGTTGCAGGCGGCCCGGACTCATGTCGGGGCGGACACGACGGTGCGGGAGGTCGAGCGCGACGTCGAGGACGGGCTGGCGTTCGGGGCGCGTCGACCGCGTCGGATCACCCGCTGAGTAACCGAGACCCGGTAGGCGATGTGGACGACATCGCTCACGGTGACGTTCGAATTCGTGGTGCAGCGGTTACCTTCCCCGGTGACGGAAGGAGCCACAGTGGCGGATGAGAAGCCTGGGACGGCGGCGCGGTCGATCCAGGGCGAGCAGCAAGACGACCTGCAGCAGGGCTATGTGCGGGCCTCGGAAGAAGACGTCGACCTCTACGTCGACGGGGTCTCCGACGAGGTCATCATGTGCCGGGAACGGGGCAGGCATCTGTTCCCGACGATCCGCCAGGCCGGGATCCACTTCTCCGAGGTCGACGAAGAGGGCCTGTTCATCCGTCGTCTGACCTGCACCTGCTGCCGGTTGGCGGTGCGGGTCGAGCGGTGGGAGGGCGCCCGCCGCGGTGGCCGGACCCGGTTCGCCCGGGTCACCTCCGGGCTGGTCTACCAAGACGGCCCGAACGGTGAGGCGTACCTGGCGCCGTCGGGACGCGGGCACATGACCCCGCGCCAGATCGGTGACTCCGTCGCTTCGAAGGCGTTGGCCGGTCAAAGCCTCACCGCACTGCGCAAGGCTGCAAAGGACGCCCAGAAGGCGGCCGAGCAGGCCGCCCAGAAGCCGTCGGCCCGGAAGCCGACCGGGAACGCGACTCCGAGGGCCGCAGCGAAGAAGTCGTCGACGACCGCGGCGAAGCGCGGCGCCACGAAGAAGTAGACGCGCTCCCGGCCACGCATCGATCGGCCCGCCAACGGTCGTTCCACGGACCGCCAGGTCGGTATGATCAGGGTTCGTCGCCGTCTGGCGCCGGCCGTGCGTCGCCGTTGGCGCCGCGATCCTGGGCCGTGCTGTCGGCGCTGGGCTGTTGGTGGGCGGCGATGCGGGCGTAGAGGGTGATGTTCTCGGCGAACATGACCTCGAGCAGTCGCATCACCCCCGCTTCGGCGTGCTCGGCGGCGAATCGGTCGATCACGGCCCGGGCCGTCTGCCGACCCTGGTCCTTGTCGGAGTCGGCGAGAATTGCCCGCACGGCCTCATACATCGAGGCCCGGATCTCACGCTCGCTCGGGGACTGCGGCTCGTCCTCCACGACGGCTGATCATGCCGGCTCCCGTCCGAGCCGGAGCTTGCTTCAGCGAGGCTCGTCCGGTGTGGTCGGCCGGGTCGAGGCGTCGCCGGGGTGATGAGGGCGTCGGACTCTGCACCCGGGCCGGGGCTTTCGGTCGATGCCCCGGTCGCCCGCGCCGACGCGGGTGAGATCACCGCGGCGGCGAGCGCGGGTGGGCGGCGGCGGGGTAGTGATCTCACGCCGGTCGGGCGAGCCCGAGGCCCCGCCCACGCCCCGGACCCGGGTGCGGGCGAGCCACGCCTCATCACCTCGGTGGGGCCGCCCCGGGGCCCCGGCTCCCCCCGCCGGGATCTCCCCGGGGCGTCCTGCGGCTCCACAGGAGCACACCATGACCGTCCGTCAGCCCCACCAGCCTAATGCCGCGAGCAGCGGCCTGTTGACCCGCCGTAACGCCCGCCTCGACGAGATCGTCGAGGTCCTGCGCGCGCAGCAGGACGTGAAGCTCGACCTTGTCGCCCCGGCCCGCGATCTACGTAGTGTCGGCGCGGACCTGCACGTCGTCGGCGCAGACACGGTGTTGTCGGTCGACGGGGTCACCCGCGCCTATGCCATCCTCACCGCGACCCATGCCGCTGATGGTGATCTCGCGGCGAAGCTCGACATCCCGGCCGCCTACCTTCGCCGGCTGCGGGTGCAGCGGCCGGAGTTGTTCGACGCCAACGTCAACGGCTGGCTGCAGCATCGCCCCGACCGCAGGTTCTTGGTCCGCGGCCTGCACGAGGCCGGGTCCGGGCGCACGGGGGTGCTGCGGGCGGTGCTGTCGGACTCCTACCGCATCGTGGACAACCTCGACGTCCTGATGACCGCACTGTCCGGGATCCGCGCCGCCGGCGCAGCGGTCGACATCACCTCCGCGGACCTGACAGAGACCCACATGCACGTCAAGGTCCGGTCAACCGAGATCGCCGAACACGCCCCCGCGCTGCTGCGCGACTACCGGTCCCCCTTCACCGGGGCCCGCGGCAGCGACAACCCGCTCGTGTGGGCGGGGTTCGTGCTGTCCAACTCCGAGACCGGTTCGGGAGCGTTCACCATCGCCCCGCAGCTGACCGTGCAGATCTGCAACAACGGCATGACCCTGACCAAGCACGTGCTCAAGGAGGTTCACCTCGGCGGCAAGCTGCCCGCCGGGCAGGTCCGCTAGGGCGCCGACACGCACGCAGCCGCGCTGGATCTGGAGCTGAAAAAGGCCCGCGACGCGGTCGCGACGTTCCTGGATCGCGACTTCGTCACCGCGCAGCTGGCCGAGATCACCGCCGACGCCGCAGTCCCGGTCGCCCGGCCCGCGGAGACCATCGAGCACGTCGCCCGCAAGCTCGCCTTCAACTCCGAGGCGCAGGAGCTGATCCTCAACCACTTCCTGCTCGGCGGGGACCCGACCTCCGGTGGGGCCCTGCACGCGGTCACCTCCGCCGCCCAACTCACCCCCGACACCGACGCCGCCCACGAGATGGAACGCCACGCCCTACGCGCGATGACCCTCGCCGCACACCACGCCACCCACACCGGCTGACCCGACCTGGCTGGGGCGGTACCCGCGCAGGGCGTCGCCCCACCCCGCGGGCCGTGAACGAGGGCGCTGGCCGCTGCCGGAGTGGGTGGTGTGCAGGTCCTCGATGGTGGCGTGGGGTCGTGTCCTCCGGTGACCGGCACTGGTGGATCGCCCGGAGGTCAGCAGAACAGGGCCGGGGCGAGCGAGAGATGAACCCGGCCGATCCATCCCGGTGAGACCACCGCGCCGGTCCCCATCGTCGGCCGGCGGTGGCAGGGGAGTGGCCTCACCGGGATGAACCAGCCGGAACCCCCTCCCGGCCCTTCGGGCCCCCGACCCCGTCCTGCTGAGGCGGTGCCGCGCCCCACCCGCACCGATCACCGGAGGACACGATGGCTTTCACCGCCGAGGACCTGCACACCACCCGCCAGGACCACTACTTCTTCGCCGCCATGACCCCCGCGGAGTTCGACCGCTACGTCGAGCGCACCGAGGACATCCTCGCCGGCCTGGGCCCAGAGGCCACCCTCGCCCAGGTCTGGCAGGCCCCGATCGAGCTGAACCCGCCCTTCTGAGTCCCGCAGGCATCGCACCCCCTGCCGAGGCTGAGGAGGCCTGCCATGAGCACTGCACTTGACCAGCACGAGGAGCACACCCAAGATCTGCTCCGGCGCGCTCTCGGGCTACCGGTGCGCCGCCCCTACATCTGGGACGGCCAGGATCTGCACGCGCCCTGCGTCACCTGCGGGCACCAGTCCCTGCCCGAGCACACCCGCCCGATCCCGCAAGGCACTCCGGTTGTCGACTTTGTGCCCGATCTGGCTGCCTTGCGCACGGCTGCGGTCACCACGGCGATGGTGGTCGAGGTCATCGACCGCCGGCGGCCGCGTCGTCACATCCGGGATCAAGTCACACCCGAGGTCCTGCGCTACATCGAGGCGCTACCGACCGACGGGCACGGCATGCGCGGCGGTGCGCGGCTCCTGCGCCTGCACGCTCGACAGCCTCACCGCGGCGCTGTGGAAGTCGCCGCCACCATCCGCCTCGCGGGACGTCTGCGTGCGGTTGCCGCGTCCTTCGGCCGCAGCTGGGACGGCCAGTGGCAGTGCGAGTCCGCACGGGTGCTGTAAGCGATGGCGGGTCGAGGCCATAGACCTCGACCCGCCACTGGCCCGTACGTGTGGGGCTGACTCAGCCGAAGATGTGACGCTTCGTGACGAGCCTGCGAGGCGATATGCGCCGCCGCCGCCGACCTCGGAGGACCGAGGCCTCGGCGGCCGGGAACGAAACGGTAAACAGGGCGGCCTGAGACAGGACGAGACGCATGGGAGCGTCCGCGGCTTCCGAGAATCCGTCTGCAGGCCAGACAGAAACGGCGGATTATGTCCGGCTGCCGTATGGATATGTGAGTCGGAGGACTGCCCGGCAAGGGAGTGGGGTGACCGGCCGGTCTGCAGGGATCAGGGCCCGACTTCGTGGTTGTGCTTTAGACCTCGCTGTCCGGCTGAGCTGCTGTATCCGGCTTGCGGCTTACTCTGCGACCGCGCGCTCGTCAGGCGGCTGCTCCAGGTTCTGCTGGCGCTTCTTTTGTTCGGACTTGAGACGGTGAATCTCCTCTACGAATTCTGCGAGCGCCAACTCCTCGTTATCGCCGAATTGCTTATAGCGCCCGACTCCGACCTCAACGGCTTCCCATTCGTTTTCAATGGCATCTGCCGTCTGCTGAAGATAGAAGCTTCGCTCCTTGTACTTGAAATACCCGGTGAATCCGCTCGATATGCCCACTGCGAACGTTAGTCCTAGTGTTACCCAACGCAGAAATGGGTACTCGCCGATGATGCCAGCAATGCCTGTAGCAGCCAGAGAGCCGATGATGAGGATACCTTGTAGGAAGTTGCTGACGTTGCGATATCGCCCACCGTCTGCTCTAAGGCGATCTATGTCTGCAAAAGCGTCCTCTTTGTACGCGACTCTCCGCACTTTGAAGGGGGTATCGAAGCTTGCTATTAAATGCTTTCGGTCGTCACGCAGGCGTGCCAAGTCGAGCTCGATGTCGCCCTCGAGCTTGTATTCGCGGTCTTGCCAGATTGATCCCCCAGTAGGAAATCCGGGGTGCGATTTCAGGAAGTATGAGGCGACGCAGAATGAGACGGCCAGGGGGATGGCGGGAATGTATACTGCCCACAAGACTGGGCGCGGGATCCACTCCACCCACCAGGCTGCATAGAGGATGAGTCCAAGCAAGGGGCCTAGTGCTAACGATAAATTCGATCGACGGCTTCGCTTCCTTGCTACATTTAATGCGTGTTCATTCTCGCGAATTTGATGACTAAGGAAGCGAAGATCATACCCATGGCTTTCCTGATCCGCTTGAGTCACAGAGAACTCCAAATATAGGGCAGTTAGAATTGACAAGTTCGGGTTATAGAAGGCTTACGCGGTTGGCGGAATCAGCATTAAGACTCTCGCTGCGGGTCGAAATATCACTCCGCCCGAGGAGGCTGCAAGACCGGCGCAATAGTCGGCAATACGAATTGCTTGCGTTAATTCGATCTCCGCTGAGTCTACCGAAACGACGCTTGGTTCGAGGTAGGCCTCAGTGACAAGAGCAACGGTTGTATCGAATTGTGTTGCAGACACTCTCCTGACTGATGTGAGGTTGGTTGCCCGCACGGTCGCGGCAGGATCTCGGTTTATTGATTCGGCATGGCCGAAGGCTTTATCGACATTCGCTATGCTGTGCGCTCCTAGAAGCGATTGGGTCGTGCGGGCTGAAGTCGGTCGGTATTGGTGGTTACGGGCAGAAGCCGGGGGTGTTTGGCTCCTTGTCAGCCGCGCTACTGTAAATGCGAGCACGAGGATTGCGCTAGCGGCGAGGACCGTGCTAGCCCATATCGAGAACTCAAGTATTGATGCAGATGTAGTTTCGTCCATTGCCTCAACCTACAAATCGTCGCGAGAGGCCGATGTCTTGGCATTGATGGGGGAGAACGATCACCCGGACGACGAATGCGCTGACGATTTGCAGTCCAATTTCCCCTGTCAACATGAACAAGGAGAATTGAGGGCTGTCGTGTTGGGTCAGCGATCTGAGTGGTAGTTCATCGCCGCCAATTTACGAAATCCGGGTGAGTGTGCCGAGTGCCTCGGCTCGCCCAGGGGTGTCGCGCATGGCGGGTGTCAGCCAGAGTGTGGTTCTTACCTTTGAGTCGTGAAGGCGCCTCGTTCGGAAACGAACATGTTCGGCTCGAGCACAACATAGACGCCGTTGGTGCGGGCCTTGTCTTCAAAGCAGACGTCGCCGGAGACTTTGCCGCCGGGTGCGAGTTCGCCGGTGTCGAGGCCCTTGCCGCCGCCGAAGAACGTGGGGGAGAGGATCGCGCCTGCGGGATCTTGGAGTTCGAAGTCGAACACGCTGAACGATGCGGTCGACGTGCCGCCGTTGGCGTAGGAGACGGTGGTGCACAGCGTCTTCTCGAAGGTCGAGTCGCCGGCGCGTAGGGGTGTGGAGGTGACGGCGAGGCCGTCGAAGGTGACGGTGCCGCCTGCGGCGAGGGCGATGTCGCCGTCCTTCTTCCCAGGGAACGTGGGGCCTGCGTTGACCGGGCCTGCCGGTGCCGCGGTCTCTGCGGAGTCGCTCAAGGCGCTGGACTGGCTCGCCGAGGTGCTATTGGAGGCGCTGGTGCGAGTGTCGTCGACGGCGTTGCCGAAGGCAGCGGCCCAGAGCATGCAGATCAACAGGGCGAGGACGGAGGTAGCGATGCCCGCGATCGCGAGGCCCTTGTTCGTCGCCTCGCCCTTGGACGCCCGGTGGGTGCCGACGCTGCCAAGGATGAGCCCGATGATGCTCAGCGGCAAGGCGATCACCCCGATGATCGGAATGAAGGAAAGGACCAGCGCGATCAGGCCGAGGACGAACCCTGCGGTGCCGAGCCCGTTCTTCGGGGGAGACGGCGGAAGGTGGACAGGCGCGTTGGTCGGGTGCTGAAGGCGCTGATGGGGTACCTGCGGGTATCCGGCGGGCGGGTAGTGCTGGTGCGGATACGGCTGCTGTCCGTACGGGGACTGCGGCGGATGGGGCTGTGGGTGCTGCCCGTACGACGGCGGCTGCGTGGTCACAGTCGTTCCATCGCGACTCCTGGTCTGCCGTTAACCGCCGCTTTACTTGATCATCAGATCTGATGAGCTGGCGCCGAGGCCGCTCCTTCTCAACGTTTGCCAGCGCCGGGAAGGTCGATTCGCCTTAGTCGACAGGTCTCAGGGCACGGTGAGGCCGTCTTCGTGCAGCGCCGTGCTGCACGTGTCTCGGCCTTCGCGGATAGCGGTGTGGCCTACCATCGACGCCATGGGTGCGGAGGGCGATCGCGAGGAGCTGTCCCGTCTGGTGCAGCAGTTGCCGGACGAGTATATCCCTGCTGTGCTCTCGGACTTGCGCCGCCGGTTGGAGAGTGTGCCGTCGTGGCCGCCGGCGTTCTTCGGGATCGAGCCGGGGGACGGCAGCCGGGCCGGGGCTGATCATGACGAGATCCTGGCTGAGGGGTTCGGCCGGTAGGTGATCGTCTGTGACACGGGGCCGTTGGTGGCGGCGGGCCTGTCCAGAGATCCCGATCATCGGGCGTCGGTGGATCTGTTCGCGGCGCTGCACCTGAGCAGGCAGCCGATGGTGGTGCCAGCGCCGATCGTGGCCGAGGTCGGCTACCTGCTCCATCACAAGGGCAGCCCGCGGGCCGAGTCGGCGTTCCTACGCTCCCTCGCGGCGGGCGATTTCCGGACGGTCGAGCTCACGACCGAGGACTACGCGCGGATGGCGGACCTCGTCGACACCTACGCCGACCTCCCGCTCGGGACAAGCGACGCGTCGGTGGTCGCGCTTGCAGAGCGCCTGGGGGCGGCCGAGGTCGCCACCCTCGACCACCGCCACTTCCGCGTCGTTCGGCCGCGGCACGTCGACGCGTTCACGCTCCTCCCGTGAGGCAGCCGGACCTGGGCCTCGGCGAGTGGCCGGATGCCGGGACGCCCGGCACCCGACCACTCTCCGTGTCCGGCGCTCGGGAGAGCTAAGGACTGTTGCTCGTGGAGGTGACCGCCGAGGTGGCGGGCGGAGCCGCTGGCGGGGTGAACTGGGCTTTGACGCAGTTCTGACAACAACAGCGGCCGACGCCGGCTGCTTTCAGGCCACGTGCGCGACCACGTTTCCGCAGTTCAGAAGGCTCTGACCTGCGGAAAGTTCGGGTTCACACCGAAGAGGTCACTGGTTCGATCCCAGTATCGCCCACCAGCCGAAGGCCCTGGTCAGGGCTCCGAACAGGAGCCTTGAGACCAGGGCCTTCGGCTTTGTCCGCCGACCGGCCGACCACCCAGGGTGAATTCAGCGGCGGTGCGTGCCGCGCCGGGCCCGAGGGCGCCGGGCGGAATTCTTCTTCGACGGTCGGGTGTCCCCGGGGTTCCCTTTCGGCGCAGCGGTGCGCGAGCTGTTGACCGTGCGCCCGCGGACGATCCCGATGAACTCCTCCATGAGGTCGGTGTTCTCCGCGTCCGGCCAGGTGAGGACGACGCCCGACCCCGGGGCGTCGACCAGCGGTCGGTAGGTGAGGTCCCGGCGGTGGTGGAGGCGGGCCAGCGACTGGGGGAGGACCAGCAGGCCGACGCCCGCGGCGACGAGCTCGACGGCCTCGGCCGTCGTGGCGGGCTCGAACGCCGCGGCTCGTCCCGGCCGGTCCTCGGGCCAGGCGAGGGTGTCGTCCTGTGGCCGGAGGACGATCTCGTCGGCCAGGTCCGCGACCGTGATCTCCTCGGCCGCGGTGAGCAGGTGCTCCTTCGGCACGACGGCCACGGTGGTCTCGGTGTAGAGCGGGATCGCGTGCAGCCCGGTCCGGTCGATCGGCAGCCGGACGAGTCCGGCGTCCACCGCGCCGGCCCGGACCAGCTCCACCGCCTCGTCCGTGGTCGCCATGACCAGCTGCAGGGGGACGTGGGGACGGCGCTCGGCCCACATCCGCGCCCACTTGCCCGGCGTGACGCCCGGGACGTAGCCGATCCGGAAGGACGCGGTGTCGTTCGGCTCGGTCACCGGCCCAGGCTATCGGCCGGTACGGCCCCGATAATCTGGGCGCATGACGCGGCAGAGGGCGACCCAGACGATGAAGCCCGCGACGGCGGCGAAGAAGCTCGGCGTGCTCCTCGACGCGACGCCCGCCGAGTTCCGGGACGGGGTCGTCTCGCGCGACGAGCTCGACGCCCTGCAGGCCGATCCGCCCGAGTGGTTGCGCGAGCTGCGGCGCAACGGCCCGCACCCCCGCCAGGTCGTCGCGGACCGACTGGGAGTGTCGATCTCCGGGTTGGCCCGTGCCGAGATCACCGAGCCGCTGACCACCGCCCAGATCGCGGCGTTGAAGGAGGAGCAGCCGGAGTGGCTGCGCCGTGAGCGCAGCACCCGGGCGGAGGCTCAGCGTGCGGAGGCCCGACTGCACGCCGAGCGGTCCGGGAGGCCAGGCGGCGATCGCGCCGGGGGATGAGGCGTCCTGTCGACGCATCCGGCGCGGGCGGGCAACGTGCCCGTTCGGCCACCCGGAACGCCTGCGCCCCGTTCGGATCACGGCAGGGTGATCGCGCCGTCGTCCGTGGACGGGAGGCGGGCGGCGTCGCGCCACTGTGAGGGGCTGACGCCGAAGTGGCCGCGGAACCACCGGGAGAAGGTGCTGGGCGCGGCGAACCCCAGCAGCCCGGACACGTCGGTCATCGAGTAGCGGTCGTTGGCCAGGTAGCGCTCTGCCCAGGCGGCGCGCGTCGCGTTCACGATCGAGGAGAAGCTCTCGTGCTCGTCGGCCAGGTGCCGGTGCAGGCTCCGCGGGGTCACCCCGAGGCTGCGTGCCACCTGCGACGTCGAGCAGCGGCCCAGCGGCAGGAGCATCTCGACGAGCTCGCGCACCCGTTGGGTCACCGTCGCCCCCCGCGGTGAGGGCATCGACCGCAGCAGCTGCTGCGTGTAGGGCCGCAGCAGCGGATCCGACATCGCGTTCCCGGCGTCGAGCTGGTCGGCATAGAAGACCAGCCCGGTGAACGGGTGGTCGAACTGCAGCCGGGGCCCGAACGTGCGCCGGTGCGTGTCCAGGACCGCCGGTTCCCTGTGGGAGAAGCACACCGACAGGGGCTCCCACTCCCGGCCCAGGAGCTCCTTGATGATGCCGAGCAGCGCCGCGGTGGCCAGCTCCAGCGACTGACGGGTGGGCGCGGGCTCGGCGAACTCGAGCCAGAGCCGGATCGTCGCCAGGCCGCTCGCCTCGTCGAGGGCCAGGTGCAGGGCCTCGTTGTAGGTGCGCTCGTAACCGGTCAGCAGCCGCAGGGCGCTGCGCAGGTCGGGTTCCTGGCGGAGCACGACGCTGAGCGGCCCGAGCGTCGCCAGCCGGCGGTGGGCGGCCAGGAGCAGGCCGAAGTCCTCGTGCCCCGAGCGCCGGGCCGACAGCTCCAGCAGCCGGGCGACCTCGGCCGCCGGGATCCACCTGTCCGGGACGGCGATGTCGGCGATGTCGAGCCCGACACCGGTCATGAGCCGGTCGGGGTCGAGCCCGTGGGACCGCGCGAGCGCGACGTAGCCGTCGAGCGTGGCGGAGCGGCAGCAGGGACGCATCGTCGACCCCCCGGGTTGTCCGAACAAGCTAAGGCATGTGTCCGGATCCGTACAGCCCCGCCGCCCTGCCGCTGCCATTGTTGTCTCGTCGCACAAGGGGCTCGGGAGAACCGGGAGAACCTCCGGGAAGCCGCCCCACGACGTTCTGTCGCACCTGCCGCGCGCTTTCCCTTCGCTGTTCGTGCACTCGTTCCGGAAACATGGAGGACCTGTTCATGGCGAAAGGCATCCGCTTCTACGAGCCCGGCGGACCCGAGGTTCTGCAATGGGAATCCCTCGACGTGGGTGACCCCGGCCCGGGCGAGGTGCGGATCCGCCACGCCGCGGTCGGTCTGAACTTCGCCGACACGTATTTCCGGACGGGCCTGTACCCCGCCGCGCTGCCCGCCGGAATGGGCGTCGAGGCCGCCGGCGTCGTCGAGGCCGTCGGGCCCGGCGTGACCGGCTTCGCCGAGGGTGACCGCGTCACCTACACCGGCAGCCCGTTGGGTGCCTACAGCACCGAGCGCGTGATGGGCACCGAGTCGCTGATCGCGCTGCCCGACTCCATCCCGTTCGAGACCGCCGCAGCGATGACCATGCGCGGCCTGACCACGGCCTACCTGCTCCGTCGTATCGCGGACCTCGCACCGGGCGACACCGTTCTGCTGCACGCCGCCGCCGGCGGCGTGGGCCTGCTCTTCACCCAGTGGGCCGGCCTGCTCGGGCTGAACGTCATCGGCACCGTCTCCACCGACGAGAAGGCCGAGATCGCGAAGGCGCACGGCTGCACGCACACCATCGTCCACACCCGCGAGGACGTCGCGGAGCGGGTCCGCGAGCTCACCGACGGCGCGGGCGTCCCCGTCGTCTACGACAGCATCGGCAGGACCACGGTCCCGTCGTCGCTGGACTGTCTCGCGCGGCGCGGCCTGCTCGTCTGCTTCGGCACGTCGTCGGGGCCCGTCCCGCCGATCGACGCCATGCAGCTCGCGGTCAAGGGCTCGCTGTTCGTCACCCGGCCGGCGCTGGCCGACTACATCGCGGACGAGCGGGAGCGCGCGGCGCTCGCCGGTGAGCTGTTCGACCACGTCGGGTCCGGGCGCATCACCGTCGGGATCAACCAGCGCTACGCCCTCGAGGACGCCGCGCGCGCCCACCGCGACCTGGAGTCGGGCCGCGGCGTCGGCTCCTCGGTCTTCTGCCTGGAGTCCGGCACCGCCTGAGTGCCCACGGCTCCCGGTCATCCCGCCACCACCGCATCGAACAGGAGAAACGCATGTACGAGGTCCTCGAGGGGACGACGGAGCCGCGTCAGGACTTCCCGTCGTTCCGGGTGGGTTCCGAACCGATCGAGGTCGTCCCGCTCACCGCGAGCATCGGGGCCGAGCTGCGCCGGGTCAGCCTGGCCCGGGCGTCGCGCGACGCCGTGCTCTTCGCCGAGCTCCGGGAGCTGCTGCTCCGCTACAAGGTCCTCTTCTTCCGTGACCAGGACATGACCCGCGCCGAGCACGTGGCACTCGCCGAGCGGTTCGGCGCGCTCGAGGACCACCCGGTCGCCGGCAGCGATCCGCAGCACCCCGGCCTCGTCCGCATCTACAAGGACCTGGACAGCCCGCCCGAGCACTACGAGAACGCGTTCCACTGCGACGCGACGTGGCGGGCGGCGCCGCCCATGGGCTCGGTGCTCCGCTGCGTCGAGAGCCCCTCGGTCGGTGGGGACACGATCTGGGTGAACATGGCGGAGGCCTACCGGCGGCTGCCCGAGCACGTGCAGGACCGGATCGGCGGCCTGCGGGCGCGGCACAGCATCGAGGCCAGCTTCGGTGCGGCGATGCCCCCGGAGCAGCGGCACGCGCTGCACGAGCGCTTCCCCGACGCCGAGCACCCGGTGGTGCGGACCCACCCCGAGACCGGCGAGCAGATCCTCTTCGTCAATGCGTTCACGACGCATTTCACGAACTACCACACGCCCGAGAACGTCCGTTTTGGATACGACTACTCGCCGGGCGGCAGTGAACTGCTGAACTACCTGATCAGGCAGGCCTTCGTGCCCGAGTTCCAGGTGCGCTGGCGGTGGACCGAGAACAGCGTCGCGATCTGGGACAACCGATCGACGCAGCACTACGCGGTGCAGGACTACTGGCCCGGCGTCCGCAAGATGGAGCGCGCCGGGATCGTCGGCACCGAGACCTTCTGATCCCTTTCCCCTCGCCTTCCCGACATCCTTCCGACAGGAGAAACGGCATGTACTTCCTCGACGACTCCCTCCTCCCGGAGAACCAGGAGAAGCTGGTCATCACCGCGGCCCCTTACGGGCCGGAGTGGGAACCCGCGGACTTCCCGGAGGACATCCCGCTGACGATGGACCAGCACGTCCAGCAGGCGGTGGACTGCTGGAACGCCGGCGCCACCGTGCTGCACGTCCACGTCCGCGAGCTGGACGGCAAGGGCTCCAAGCGGCTGTCGCAGTTCAACGAGCTGCTGCGCCGGCTGCGCGAGGCCGTGCCGGAGATGATCCTGCAGGTCGGCGGCTCGATCTCCTTCGCGCCCGAGGGCGAGGGCGCCGAGGCCAACTGGCTGTCGGACGACACCCGGCACATGCTCGCCGAGCTGGACCCGAAGCCCGACCAGGTGACCATCGCGATCAACACCTCGCAGATGAACATCGTCGAGATGATGACCGCCTCCGACATCGCCGGCACCTCGTTCGAGCGCCCGGAGCTGTGGGAGGCCTACCGGAACATGGAGGTGCCAGCCAGTCCGTCATGGGTCGAGGAGCACCTCCGGCGGCTGACCGCGAAAGGCATCCAGCCGCACTTCCAGCTCGCGCACTCCGCGCAGCTGGAGACGGTCGAGCGGCTGGTCCGCCGCGGGGTCTACACCGGTCCGCTGAACATCACCTGGGTGGCGATCGGCGGCGGCTTCGACGGCCCGAACCCGTACACGATGATGGACTTCGTCCGCCGGGTGCCGGACGGGGCGTCGCTGACGGTGGAGAGCATCATGCGCAACGTCCTGCCGATCAACACCATGGCGATCGCGATGGGCCTGCACGCCCGCTGCGGCAACGAGGACACCCTCTGGGGCCGGCTCGGTGAGAAGTGCACCTCCGCGGCCGCCGTCGCGCAGCTGGTCCGGATCGCCGAGGAGCTGGGCCGCGGCGTCGCCACGGGCAAGGAGGCCCGCGAGATCTACCGGCTCGACGAGTACTGGGGCAGCGCCGACGAGGCGCTGGCCAAGCTCGGCTACCCGCCGAACCGCAAGCCCGGTCAGGTCGGCTTCACCCACCACGCCTGATCGACGGGAGCGTCATGGCAGCGCTGGTCACCGAGGGCAGGAACGACGGCATCGCCGTCGACCCGGCCCCCCGTCCCTGGGCCCGCCGGGCCTTCCCGTGGATCGTCTTCGCCCTCACGTTCGGGCTCCTGCTGTCGGACTACATGTCCCGGCAGGTCCTGTCCGCGGTCTTCCCGATGCTCAAGATGCAGTGGTCGCTGACCGACACCCAGCTCGGGGCGCTCACCAGCGTCGTCGCGCTGACGGTGGGCGTTCTCGCCGTCCCGCTGTCGCTGCTCGGCGACCGGTGGGGCCGGGTCCGCTCGATCGTCCTCATGGGCACGATCTGGAGCCTGGCCACGGCCGGCTCGGCCCTGGCGGCCGGCTACGGCCAGCTGATGCTGTCCCGCCTGCTCATCGGGGTGGGGGAGGCCGCCTACGGCAGCGTCGGGCTGGCCGTCGTCCTCGCCGTGTTCCCCTTCTACCGCCGCGCCTCCCTGACCGGCGCGTTCATGGCCGGTGGCTCGTTCGGCGCCGTGATCGGAACCGCCCTGGGCGGCGCCATCGCCGTCACCTTCGGCTGGCGCTGGTCGTTCGGCGTCATGGCGATCATCGGGCTGGTCCTGGTCGCCCTCTTCCGGGTGTTCGTCAGCAACGCCACGCTCGACCGGCACAAGGTCACCGACGGGGCCGAGGGCGAGCCGGTCGCGGGGGTCGGCGAGAAGGCGCGCCTGCGCACGCTGTTCGGCACGCCGTCGGTCGTCGCCGCCTACATCGGCAGCGGTCTGCAGCTGTTCATCGCCGGCTCGCTGTTCGCGTGGCTGCCCAGCTACCTCAACCGCGCCTACCAGCTGCCCGCCGACGAGGCGGCCGGCGTCGCGGCGATCGCCATCCTGCTCATGGGTGCCGGCATGATCGTCTGCGGCATGGTCACCGACCGGCTGAGCCGGCGCCTGGCCCTCCGCAAGTGGACGACGGCGATCGTGTACAGCCTCGTGTCCCTGGTCTTCCTCGGGGTCGGGTTCGCCGTCGCGCCGGGTGGCGCGCAGCTCCTGCTGCTGGCGGTCGGCGTCTTCTTCGCCGCCGGCACCTCGGGCCCGGCCGGCGCGATGGTCTCCAACCTGACCTGCGAGTCGATCCGGGCGACGGCGCTCGGCACGCTCACGCTGGCCAACAACCTGCTCGGCCTCGCCGCCGGGCCGCTGATCACCGGCATCCTGGCCGACGAGCTCGGTCTGCTCGGCGCGATGAAGGTCGTTCCGATGGTCGGGGTCGGCGCGCTGATCGCGCTGGTCATCGGGCGCAGGTGCTACCCGGCCAGCCTCGCCCGGGTCAACCGTGAGCGGGTGGCCGCGTGACCCGGCCGACCGCCCTCGTCCCCGCCGGACCGCACGCTGCGGATGCGGCGGCACCGGCCGGGGAGAGCCGGCCGACGCTCTGGGTGGGGCTGCTCGTCGCGGCCCTCGGTCTGGGTGGGGCGATGCTCGCGCACAGCCTGGTGCCGGCGGTCGGTGTCCTCACCTGGGCGGTCGCGCTGGGAATGGTCGCCGGGAACACGGGCGTCCTCCCGGCGGCGGCGCGCCAGGCGCTGAGCGGCCTCACCCGGCGGCTGCTGCGGATCGGGATCGTGCTGCTCGGTTTCAGCGTCTCCTTCGGCGCGATCGCCGCGCTGGGGCCGGGCACCATCGCTCTCGTCGCCGTCACCCTCGTGACCACGCTGGTGGTCACCACCTGGCTGGGCAACCGGGCCCGCCTCGGCCGGGCCCGCAGCCTGCTGCTGGGCACCGGCTTCGCGATCTGCGGTGCCTCGGCCATCGCGGCCATGGAGGACACCGCCGGCGGCGACGACGAGGACGTCGCCGTCGGGATCGCGATGGTCACGCTCTTCGGCACGCTGGCGATGGTGCTGCTGCCGCTGCTGCGGCACCCGCTCGGCCTCAGCGACCAGCAGTTCGGCGTCTGGGCCGGCGCGAGCATCCAGGAGGTCGGCCAGGTCGTCGCGGCGGCCGGGGCAGGGGGCGCCGCCGTCGTGGCCGTCGCCGTCGTCGTCAAGCTGACGCGGGTGCTGCTCCTGGCCCCCGTCGTCGCCGCGGTGAGCGTCCGGCGCCGGATGACCGATCCCGCCCGGAGGTCGACGGGCACGCGCCCGCCGATCGTCCCGCTGTTCGTGCTCGGGTTCGTCGCCTGCGTCGCCGTGCGCAGCACCGGGGTCGTGCCCACGACCGCGCTCGACGTCCTCGCCCAGGTGCAGGTCGCCGCACTCGGCGCGGCGCTGTTCGGCATGGGTGCGGGCGTGCAGATCCCCGCACTCTTCCGTCGCGGCGGCGCCGCCGTCGTGGTGGCGACGCTCTCGACGCTCGTGGTGGCCGGCGTCTCGCTGGCCGGGGTCGTGCTGCTCGGTCCCTGAGCCCGGGTCGCACCGCGGCGAGCTTCTCGGTCTCCGCGCGGGTGGACACCCGTCAGGGCCGGGTAGCCCGGCCGGGAGAGCTACATCTCGGAGTGAGGGGATCCTCATGGGCGAGGACCGACACGTGGATCTAGGAGCCGTCGACCTGTACGGGCTCATCGAACAGCTCCTTGTCAGCGGGCCCGCTGCGGGCGCCCCGCGCGCGGGCACGGGAGCGGCCCGTCGCGACGATGCGCTGGCGGCGGTGGCGGAACTGACCCGCATGCTCGAGGTGCCGGCCGAGGCGTCGGACGTCGACCTCGACCAGGCGCGCGCGAGGGTGACGCTCCTGCTGGTCATCCGCGACTTCGTCGAACCCACGGGCGAGGGCGCCGACGAGCACGTGCGGCGCTACCTCGACGAGGTGCTGGGTCGGATGCGCCGCGAGCGGGGCACCGGCTAGATGGTCCAGCAACGGAGATCAGTGACGCGGACGGCGCCGTCAGGGGACGGTCACCCCTTCACGTAGGAGAGGATCTCGGCGACCTTCCCGTCGCGGACGCGCACGACGTCGACCCCTCGGACATGCCCGCCGTCGAAGCGGCAGGTCCAGCGCACCGTCGCACGATCACCACAGGCGAACATCTCCTCACCGTCGAAGACCGGGGAGGAGCCGAGGAAGGCCGCCATCGCCAGCCGCACCGCCGCCTGCCCCTCGTGGCGTCGGCCGTCAGGGGCCGGTGCGAAGGACTCCCAGACGCAGTCGTCGGTCATGGCCGCCATGAAGGCGTCGATGTCGCCGCGATCGAATGCGGCATCGAGTCGCCTGACGGCCTCGATCGTCGCGCGCGTCGCCTCGTCGTCCATGCCGTCCCCCGAGGTTCTTGCCGGCGGTGAGGTCATTCCCCCTGTACCGCGCCCGTGGCCGGCTTCGGCGGCTCCGCTGGTCTCGCTGTGGCGGCGCGGGCACGCTTGCGGCTGACCAGGAGGAACTTGACGCTCTCCATGGTGAGGAAGGCGGTGACGACGGCGATGAGCACGGGTGCGGTCTGGAGGGCTCCCACCTGGGTCAGGAACGCGGCCATCAGGACCATGGCGAACGGAGCGGCCACCAGCGCCCCCGGAACAGCGGCCAGCAGACAGCTGAACGCCAGCCCCAGGGGCACGGCGGGTATCACCTCGTGGACGAGGATCCCGGCCGCTCCACCGATGAACAGCGACGGGAAGATGGGGCCGCCCACGAAGCCACTGCCTTGGCTGACGGCGAAGGTGAGCATCTTCGCGACGAGCGTGGCGACGAGGACGCCCAGCCCGAGGGTCCCCGCGCCACCGAGCATCGTCTTGAGCTGGTCGGCGCCGCTGAACATGGTCAGCGGCAGGGCCACGCCGACGACCCCGAAGATCACCCCGCCCAGCACGGACTTGGCGACGGCCGGGACCTTCAGCAGGCCGAACAGCCGCGACGCCCCCTGGATGAAGCCGACCAGCAGTGTCACGAGCACGGCCGCGAACAGGCCGAGGGGGATCGCGGCGACCAGGTGCCAGTCCTCGAACCCGTACCGGGGCACCCTGTAGTCGCCCAGGAACACCGCGCCGGCGATGGCGAAGTAGACGCCGAACGAGACGCTGGACGCCACGATCTGAGCGGCGAGGGCCTTCGTGAACCGCTGCCCGCCCGGACGGGCGATCTCCATGATCAGCATCACCACGATCACGGTGCTGGAGAACAGTCCGCCGTAGGCGCCTGCGAAGCCGGCCAGGGTGTTCACCTGGCCGTCCGATGTCGTGAGCCCTCGTCGCCGGGCGAGCCAGCTGCCCGCCCCGCCACCCATCGACCCCAGAGCCTTCTCCGGGCCGAGACTGGCTCCGCCGATCAGCGACACCGCGGAGACGGCCGCGATCCCCGGCACCAGCCTCGGGTCGACGTGCTCGGTCTGCAGGTCCTCGAACAGGCCGGGGGTCCGCCAGGGCAGCCGGGTCAGGCGACGCACCAGGCCGACCGCGACGCCCGCCGCAGCGGCGACCGCCACCCACCACCAGTGCCCGCCGAACCATCCCGGCCGGGCATCGTCGTACCACGTGCCCCCGAACGTGATCACTCCGACGAATATCAGGGCGGCGAACGCGCCGAACACCCCGAGGACCACCGCGTGCCCGATCAGGACCCAGAACTCCCGCTTCTGGACGACCGGTGGAGCGACGGCCGGCTCCGGCGCCGCGGTCACGACGTGGACCTCGGCGAAGCTGGGCCTGAGCGAGGGCGTCGGTGACCCCCAGGTGACCGGAGTTCGGGACACCACCCACTCATGCTTGACCAGCTTCCTGACGCCGGGGTCCTACCGGTCACGCCCGCAACCCACCCATCACCTACACGGTGGGCCGCTCTCGGGCCGGTGCATCTCGCCCGTCCCGGGTGACAGTCCGCGTGCGGTGCGATCGCCGGGGCCGCGGAGGAGCCTGCGGCGTCAGCGGCTCCGGCCTGTCCGACCGCGCTCGACCGCCCCGGCGATGACCTTGACGGCGAGGCCGAGCACCACCAGGTCGGCGACCATCTGGACGGTCACCAGCACACGGGCCGCTTGGCTGTGGGCGGTGATGTCGCCGAATCCGACGGTGCTGAACACGGTGACCGTGAAGTACAGGCCGTCGGTGTGGGTCAGCGGCTCGCCGAAGCTGTCGGCGTACAGCCCGGCCAGGACGACGTAGGTCGACGCGAAGAGCAGCAGGAAGAACGGCACGCTCGTGGCCAGCGCCTCCACGGCACGCAGCCTGGGGAACGGTGACTCGACGATCCAGTGGACCTGAACGGCGACCAGGGCGGTGAATCCCACCAGCCCGACCAGGAGCATGGTCAGCGCCGCCGGGAACGAGCAGTTGTCCAGGGGCAACACGTAGTACAGCGTCAGCAGCGCGGCGACCGAGGCGACGACCCGGAAGATCGTCCGGGCGATCAGGCCCACCGAGGGTCGGGCCTCCGCCTGCCCCGGGGCTGCCGTGCCGTCGGGAATCATCACGATGCCCGTCGCAGTGTTCTCGCCCGCATACCGCGTCTCCCCGCGGAGCCCGAATTCGCGATCAGCTCGTCCGTGCGACACGACCTCGTGGCGCCCGGCCCCGTGGGCGATCGTCGCCGGGCACCACGAGCCCGGTCAGGGCCGAAAGCCACCGGAGCCGGGTGGCCTTCGTTCCGTACGGGGTACTCGTCGTGGCGATCGACCCGGGGACGTGGCCGAGCGCGAGCTCTCTCGACATCGACCGTGTCGGAGGTCGTGAGGTAGGAAGGGCTCGTGAGCCGCATGAACGACGTCGGCGGGATGAGCGGGTTCGCACCCATCGTCGAGGAGCCCGACGAGCCGCGCTTCCACGCCGACTGGGAGGCGCACGTGTTCGCGCTCAACGCCGCCCTGGTCCGGCGCGGGGTCTACAACCTCGACGAGTTCCGCGACGCGCAGGAGCGGCTGCCGGTGCGGGAGTACCTGGCCGCCTCCTACTACGAGCGGTGGTTCGCCGCGATCCGCATGCTCCTGGCGGAGAAGGGCGTCGCGACCGCCGAGGAGCTCACGCATGGCTGACCGGTTCGCGCCGGGCGACCGGGTGCGCACCCGGTCGGTCGACGTCGCGGGCCACACCCGGCTGCCGGGCTACGCCCGCGGGGCGGTCGGCACCGTGGTGGAACTCGCGGGCCGGCACCCGCTGGCCGACGAGCGGGCCCGCGGCCGGGACGCGGAGCCGCACGCCGTGTACCACGTGCGCTTCGCGGCGGCGGACCTGTTCGGCGCCGGCGACCACAGCGTCGTCGTGGAGCTGTGGGAGGACTACCTGGTGGAGGAGCGGGCATGAGCGGGGAACACGCGAGCTCGACGATCTCGGCCGAGGTCCGGCACGTCGAGTCGCTGCTGGAGGCAAGAGGTCTGCTGGAGCCGGGGGAGATCGACACCCGCATCGACGAGTTCCTCGCCGGGGGGAGCCCGGCCAACGGAGCGCGGATCGTGGCGCGCGCGTGGACCGATCCGGGGTTCGCGGAGCGCCTGCTGGCCGACGCCAACGCCGCCATCCGCGAGGTGGGCCTCTCCATGGCGGGCGGGATCCAGGAGCAGCGGCTGAAGGTGGTGGCCAACGGGGTGGGCGCGGACGGGACGGAGGAGCACCACGTCGTGGTCTGCACGCTCTGCTCCTGCTACCCGATCGCGCTGCTCGGGCCCTCGCCCAGCTGGTACAAGAGCGAGGCCTACCGCTCCCGGGTGGTGCGCGACCCGCGCGGCGTGCTGCGCGAGTTCGGCCTGGTGCTGCCGGACTCGGTGGCGATCTCGGTGTGGGACGCGAGCGCGGAGTCCCGCTACATGGTCCTGCCCCGCAGGCCGGACGGCACCGACGGCCTCTCCGAGGAGCAGCTCGCCGGGCTCGTCACGCGGAAGGGTCTGATCGGCACCGCCGCGGTCTGAGCTCCGGTCCCGGCTCTGCGGCGGGGGCGCACCGCTCGCGAACGTTTCGGTGACGGTCATCAATACGATCGGAATCGTGATCCTGCTCGTTCTCGCTTTCGAATGGAGGAGGGCGCAGGCTCCCGGAACGTCCGTCCCGGGTACTCCTGGCGCTCCGGCGGCCCAGAAGGGCACCGGACATTCTCCGTAGGGAGAGCGGCCGTGGCGGTGACCGTCGACCGGTCAGCGCGGGATCGTGAAGGCGGTGCGGAAGCGGTCGAGGGCCAGGTCCGAGTCGCCGGAGGCCCAGCCCTCGAGGCCGACCACGCCGGTGTAGCCCAGTCGGTCCAGCGCGGCGGCGACGGCGGGGTAGTGGATCTCGCCGGTTCCGGGTTCGCAGCGGCCGGGTACGTCGGCGACCTGGATCTCCCCGACGAGCGGGAGGGCCCGTTCGACGAGCCGGACGAGGTTCCCCTCGCCGATCTGGGCGTGGTACAGGTCCAGGTTGAGCCGCAGGTGGGGACTGTCGACCGCCTCGACCAGGGCGATGGTGTCCGCGGCCCGGGCGAAGGGGACGCCGGGGTGGTCGACGGCGGTGTTGAGGTTCTCCAGCGTGAACACCCGCCCGGCCCGTTCGCCCAGCTCGGCGAGCCGCGTCAGGGTCTTTGCGGTGGTCAGCCACATCGTCGGGGTGACGATCTCGGACGGGATCACGGGCAGGCCGTCGCCGTCCAGTCCGGTGCCGTGCAGGTTGAGCCGGGGGCAGTCGAGCTGCTCGGCGACCTTCAGCGACTCCTCGGCGGTGCGCAGCAGCTCCTCGGCCCCGTCCGGGTCGGCCAGGGTGCCGGTGACGTAGCCGGTCATCGAGGAGAACGTCGCCCCCGTCGCGGCCAGGGCGTCGACGTCCTTGCGGGTCCAGTCCCAGATCTCGACCTCGTAGCCGAGCCCGGAGAGCCGCTCGACGCGCTCGAGGAAGGGCAGGTCGACGAACACCATCTCCGCGGAGACGGCGAGCCGGTAGGTGCTGCCGGTGTCGATCACAGCGTGGATCACCGGGCCACCTCGGCGATCGTCACGGGGCGGTTCTCACGGACCGACCGCGCTGCCGCCTTCGCGATGGCCAGGGCCGCGCGAGCGTCCTCACCGCCGACCGGGGCCGGCCCACCGGTGCGCACGGCCTCGACGAACGCGGCCAGCTCGGCCACATAGGCGCCGGCGAGGAGTTCCTGGTCGCTGCGGGCGGTGTCGATCGCCCGCCCGGTGGCACCGGAGAAGACCATGCCGGTGGCCCGGCCGTCGCCCATGGTGGCCATGCCGCCGGAGCCGAAGACCTCGCCGCGGACGTCGTAGCCGTAGGCGGCCTGGAAGCAGGCCTCGGCGATCCCGGTCGCGCCGTTGTCGAACTTCACGGTGACCACGGCGGTGTCCAGCAGGCCGCGGTCCTTCCAGGCCGGCTCGACGAGGGCGTCCGCGGTCGCGTAGACCTCGACGGCCTCGGCGCCGGGGTTGAGGAACCGCAGGGTGTCGAAGTCGTGGATGAGGGTCTCGTTGAAGATCGTGTCGGCGGGGACCCACGACGGGTCGAAGCCGCCGGGGTCGCGGGTCACCGAGCGCAGCAGCCGCGGGGTGCCCAGCACGCCCCGGTCGAGCAGCGCCCGCGCGGCGGCCCAGTCCGGGGCGAAGCGGCGGTTGAACCCGACCTGCAGCACCACCGCGGCCGCGCGGACGGCGTCGATCGCCCGGTCCAGGTCGCCCAGCGACAGGGCGGCGGGCTTCTCGCAGAACACCGACTTCCCGGCCTGAGCCGCGGCGACGATCAGGTCGGTGTGGAAACGAGCCGGGGCGGCGATGACGACCGCCTCGACGGCCGGGTCGCCGAACGCCTGCGCCGGGTCGGTGTAGGCGGCGGGTGCGCCCCACCCCGCGGCGAGCTTCTCGGCCGTGCCGGGCGCGGGATCGGCCACGGCCACCAGCCGTGCGCCCGGAAGCCGCTGCGCGAGCGTCTCACCGTGATAGGCGCCCATCCGGCCCGACCCGATCAGGGCGACGCCGACCGGCGAACCACTGTCGACCTGGCTCATCTCACTCCTCCTCGAGCTGCATGCATCCACGCACGAGCTAGAACGTTATAGCGACGAGTATGCGGTCGGGGAAGCGCGGCAGTCAACGGCTTCGCGCTATAACGTTCTAGAACGATGGGGCTAGACTCGCGGCATGACGGAGGAGTTGCCGGTCCGCGGTCGACGTACGACGCTCGCCGACGTCGCGGCCCGCGCGGGGGTGTCCGTGCCGCTCGTCTCGATCGTCATGCGGGACGCACCGGGAGCGAGCGCGGCGACGCGCGAGCGGGTGCGGAAGGCCGCCGAGGAGCTGGGCTACCGCCCGGACAGCCGGGCGCGGATGCTGCGGCGCAGCCGGACCCGGCTGATCGGCGTCGTGTTCGGGGTGCAGCACCCGTTCCACGGCGACCTCGTCAGCGGCCTCTACACCGCCGCGGACGCCGCGGACTACGAACTCGCCCTCAGTGCCGTCACCCCGGGCCGGGACGAACGCCGCGCCGTCGCGAGCCTGCTGCAGGACCGCTGCGAGGCCCTGATCCTCCTCGGCCCCGCCCTGCCGACGTCCGAGCTGGCCGATCTCGCCGCCCGGATGCCGGTGATCGTGGTGGCCCGCCCGGTCCGCAACCGCGCGGTCGACGTCGTGCGCACCGACGACGCCGCCGGGCTCCACCTCGCCGTCGACCACCTCGTCGACCTCGGACACACCCGGATCGCGCACGTCGACGGTGGACGCGCCCCGGGCGCTGCCGAGCGACGACGGGGCTACCGCGAAGCCCTCGACCACCACGGGCTTGCCGACCAGGCCCTGATCGTGCCCGGGGGCCTCACGGAGGACGACGGGGCGGCCGCCGCTCGCGAGCTGATCGCCGCGCGCCCCACGGCAGTCACGGTGTTCAACGACCGCTGCGCCACGGGCGTCCTCGACGTCCTGCGGCGTGAGGGGGTGGCGGTCCCCGGCGACATGTCCGTGGTCGGGTTCGACGACAGCAGCCTGGCCCGCCTGTCCCACGTCGCGCTCACCACCGTCGCCCAGGACGCCGGGCGGATCACCGCCCTCGCGGTCGCCCGGGCCGTTGCCCGCCTCGACGGCGATGCCGCGGCGGACGAGCGCGAACAGGTCATCCCGCCCCACCTCGTCGTCCGCAGCACCACGGCGGCGCCGCGCGCCGACCTGGCTGCAGCTCCGGCCCGTCGGGTCCGGACCTCCTCCGCCTGATCACGTCGACGGCTCCGCGGACGTCCGCGCGGCGAGCTCGGCCAGGTGCTGCAGCGAGGTGGTCAGGTGCTCCGGGCCGAACGGCGGGAAGTGGAGGTACTCCCGGATGAACTGCGGCACTGCCGACCAGTCGTAGGTGAGCGTGACCTCGGTCTCGGACGGCCCGAGCGGCACCAGGTCGTAGCGCCAGGTCCAGCCGCCGAACTCGAGGTGGCCGTCGTCCTTCTCCTGTCCGGGCAGCCAGCCGATGGCGCGCGGCGGGTCGCAGACCCGGACCTCGTTGGCCATCTCGTAGTGGCCGTCCGGATGGTTGGGGTGGTACATGCCGATCCGGAAGACCTGCCCCACCTCCGTCAGCGGCGCCCGGTCGACGGCCTCCCGGACCCAGCCGGTGCCGTCGATCGCGGGATGGGTCGTCGGGTCCGCCAGCACCGCGAACACCCTCGCGACGGGCTCGGCGACAGTCAGGGTGGCGCTCACGTTCTCCTCGGCCACGGGGCACGCTCCTCGTCGTCTCGTCCCGGGCCTCCCGCGGCGCGGAGGGCCCACCCTGCAGACGGCGTGGCGGGGCGGAACTCATCGCCGTGCCAGGACGGCGGTCGACGGCACCGGCTCCTGGCCGGGCCGGTTCACCGATCCCTGACGGAGCGGAGCCGCTACTCCTCGCCGCGGGAGTCGACCACCACCTCGTGCCAGGTGATCCGGCTGTCGCCCTCCTGCAGCCCCTCCATCCGCGTGCGGGTCTCGGCGAACGCGTCGTCCTCGTGCCAGGCCTGCCAGTCCGCCCGGCTCTGCCAGGTCCCGACGACGACGCGCGTGTTCTGCCCGTCCAGCGGGATGAGCAGCTGCCCGCCCACCCAGCCCGACCGCCCGCGGGCGGCCGTGAGCCGGTCGCGCATCGCGGCGTCCCACTCGGGCTCGGAACCACGTTTCAGCGTGATCTCGGTGATGACCGTCATCATGTCGGCGACTCCCTCCCCGGAGATGCCCGTGGGTTCCCGGCGGGCCGGACCTCCATTCCCGCCCGTCACCAGTGCGCGGCGCCGAGGCCGTGCCGGGCGTGGGCGGGGCCGAGGACGTCGGGCTCCGGGGTGGACAGGGCGGTGCGGAGGAACCGCCGGAGGACGGGGGAGTCCTCGTCGGGCCGCCAGCACACCGCGGTCTCGACCACGGGGGTGTGCTGCCGCGGGGGTCGCGCGACCAGCCCGCCCCACACCATCGACGTGTACTGCGCGGGCAGGAGCGTGACGCCCGCCCCCGCCTCGACCAGCGCCATCGCCTGCACGATCGACCCGGCCTCGACCAGGCCGTGACCGCCGTCCGCCTCGGCGACCGCCCAGGCCGCCCGGACGTGCGCCGCGAACCCCTCGCCCGTCGCCTCGGCGACCACCACGCGTGCCCCGCGCACGAGCGACAGGTCGACCCGGTCGCCACCTGCCTCCGGATGCGTGTCGGGCAGCACCGCGACGAGCGGCTCGCGGGCCACGACCGCCACCTCCAGCCCCCGCGACCGGGCGCGCGGGTGCCGGGTCCGGCCCGGCTCACCGGGGGCGAGGTGGAGGAGCCCGGCGTGGGCGTCGCGCCGGTGGACCCGCTCGACGACGTCGGCGTCCGTGGCCTCGGTGACGGTCAGGTCGACGCCGCCGCCGAGCGCCGCCCCGCCGGCGAGGTGCGGCAGCAGCCGGGGTGACACCGTGTGCCCGACGACGACGCCGAACCGGCCGCGCGTGCCGAGCCCGACCGTCCGGACCTCCTCGGCCGCGGCGGACACGTCGGCGAGGACCCGGTGGGCGCGTTCGGCGAGCACCCGCCCGGCGGCGGTGAGGTCCACGCCGCGCCCGTGCCGGACCAGCAGCTCCACGCCGAGCTCGCGCTCCAGGGACCGCAACCGGACGGTCAGCGGGGGCTGTGTCATGTGCAGCCGGGCGGCGGCCCGGCTGATCGAGCCCTCCTCGGCGACGGCGACGACGCACTCCAACGCCCGCAGATCCATAGGCGCAGCGTATAGCTGCTCCCCGGACTCGGTATTGGACGTATGGCGGACCGCCTTCCCATACTCGGTCCGTCCCGGACGCACTTCAGAGACGAGGCGGCGTGAACGAGCAGACGGTCCTGACCACGGACGTACTGGTCATCGGCAGCGGACCGGCCGGGGCGTCGGCCGCGCTGTTCCTGGCCACCTACGGCGTCGACCACATCGTGATCACCAAGTACCGGTGGACGGCGAACACGCCGCGGGCCCACATCACCAACCAGCGGACCGTCGAGATCCTGCGCGACATGGGGATCGAGGACGACGTCCGGGCGCAGGGCACACCGTCCGCGCTGATGGGCGACACGGTCTTCTGCACCAGCCTGGCCGGAGACGAGATCGGCCGGGTGCGGACGTGGGGGACGCACCCGGCCCGGCGTGCCGACTACACGCTGGCCAGCCCGTCGGACAACTGCGACCTGCCCCAGACGCTGCTGGAGCCGATCCTCATCGGGCACGCGGCGGAGCGGGGCAGCCGGATCCGGTTCGACACCGAGTACCTCGGCCTCGAGCAGGACGCCGACGGCGTGACGGTCACGGTCCGGGACCGGCTCTCCGGCCACACCTACCCGATCCGGGCGAGGTACGTGATCGGCGCCGACGGCGGCCGCAGCCAGGTGGCGCGCGACGTCGGGCTGCCCTTCGAGGGGCAGATGGACATCGCCGGCAGTATGAACATCGTCTTCCACGCCGACCTGTCGCGGTACGTGGAGCACCGGCCGAGGGTCCTGTACTGGGTGCTGCAGCCGGGCTCGAACATCGGCGGCATCGGCATGGGTCTGGTCCGCATGGTCCGGCCGTGGGACGAGTGGCTGATCGTGTGGGGCTACGACATCGACCGGGCACCGCCGGAGGTCGACGACGCGATGGCCACGAAGATCGTCCACGACCTCGTCGGCGACGACACGATCCCGGTGACCATCCGCTCCACCTCGTTGTGGGGCAACAACAAGATGTACGCCACGCGCTACCGGGCCGGTCGGGTGTTCTGCGCCGGCGACGCCGTGCACCGGCACCCGCCGTCGAACGGGCTGGGCTCCAACACCTCCGTCCAGGACTCCTACAACCTCGCGTGGAAGCTGGCGGCGGTGCTGTCGGGGAAGGCCGGCGAGGAGCTGCTCGACAGCTACGACGCCGAGCGCGCCCCGGTCGGGAAGCAGATCGTGCTGCGCGCCAACAAGTCCATCGAGCAGTTCGGGCCGATCTTCGACGCGCTGGGGTTCACCGACTCCGACGACCCCGCGCAGCAGATCGCGAGCATGCGGGCCCGCGCCGCGGACACCCCGGAGGCCGCGGAGCAGCGGATCGCGCTCCGGAAGGCCCTCGAGCTCAAGGACTACGAGTTCAACGCGCACGGGGTGGAGCTCGGGCAGCGCTACCGCTCGGGCGCGGTGGTCGGCGACGGCACCCCGGAGCCGGAGTACGAGCGCGACCCGGAGCTGTACTACCACCCCACCACCTGGCCCGGCGCCCGCCTGCCGCACTGCTGGCTCGGCCGCGGCGGGCACAAGGTCAGCACCCACGACGTCACCGGCAAGGGCCGCTTCACCGTGCTCACCGGCATCTCGGGGCAGGCGTGGGTCGACGCCGCGGAGGCCGCGGCCCGGTCGTTGGGCATCGAGGTCGACGCGCACGTGATCGGCCCGGGCCGGGAGTACACCGACGTCTACGACGACTGGGCGCGCCTGCGCGAGGTGTCCGAGTCCGGCTGCGTGCTCGTCCGGCCGGACGCGCACGTCGGCTGGCGGGCCCACGAGCTGCCCGCCGACCCGGAGCGGGAGCTCACCGCCACGCTGGCCGCGCTGCTGGCGCGGGCCTGAGGGGAAACGTCATGCCGGACTTCACCTACACCGCCCACCCGGCCCGGATCGTCTTCGGGTCCGGCACGCTCGAGCGGGTCGCCGACGAGGTGGGCCGCCTCGGCCGCTCGCGCGCCCTGGTCCTGGCCGGTGAGCACCTGCACGACGTCGCCGACCGCGTCGAGAAGATCCTCGGTCCGCTCGCGGCCGGCCGGTTCGACGGCGCTGCGATGCACACCCCGGTCGAGGTCACCGAGCAGGCGCTCGCGGTGCTGCGCGAGACCGGCGCGGACTGCGTGGTGGCGGTCGGCGGCGGCTCGACGACCGGGCTGGCCAAGGCGCTCGCCGTCCGGACCGGGGTGGACCAGGTCGTGCTGCCCACGACCTACGCCGGCTCCGAGGTCACGCCGGTCCTGGGCGAGACCGCGGAGGGGGTCAAGACCACCCGCACCGATCCGGCGATCCTGCCCGAGACGGTGATCTACGACGTCGAGCTGTCGGCCGGGCTGCCCCGCCCGCTCGCGGTGACCAGCGCGGTCAACGCGCTCGCCCACGCCGTCGAGGCGCTCTATGCGCCCGACGCCAACCCGGTCGTCGACGGCATGGCGCTCGACGCCGTCCGTCACCTCGCCCGGGGGCTCCGCGGCCTCGACACCGACCCGGACGCCCGCGCCGACCTGCTGCGCGGCGCCTGGCTGGCCGGGACCTGCCTCGGCGCCGTCGGGATGGGCCTGCACCACAAGCTCTGCCACACCCTCGGCGGCAGCTTCGGGCTCCCGCACGCGCCGACGCACACCGTGGTGCTGCCGCACGCCATGGCCTACAACGCCGCGGCCGCACCCGAGGCCATGCGCCGGGTCGCCGAAGCGCTGGGCGCGGCCGATGCTCCCACCGCGGTGTTCGACCTGATCGTCGACGCGGGCGGGCCGACGTCGTTGCGCGAGCTGGGGCTCGCCGAGGCGGACCTCGAGCGGGCGGTCGAGCTCGCCGTCGCCAAGCCCTATCCGAACCCGGCCCCGCTGACCCGGGACGGGCTCGCCGGGCTGCTGCGCCGGGCGTGGGCGGGGGAGCGGCCGCCCGGCCCCACGATGATCGACGGCCTGACCGCGCAGGTCGTGGCCACGTTCGCGGGCACCGAGGACCCGCGGCTGCGCGCGCTGCTCACCGACCTGGTGCCGCGCCTGCACGCCTTCGCCGTGGCCAACGACCTCACCCAGGCCGAGTGGCAGCAGGGCATCGACTTCCTCACCCGCACGGGACAGGCCTGCACCGACACCCGGCAGGAGTTCGTGCTGCTCTCCGACACGCTCGGGCTGTCCAGCGTGGTCGACGTGCTGGACAACTCGCGCACGCCGGACACCACGCCGTCGGCCGTCCTCGGGCCCTTCTACGTGGAGGGGCCGCCCGAGCTGCCGCAGGGCGCGGACGTCTCCGCCGGCCTGCCGGGCACCCCGCTGTACGTGGACGTGACGGTCACGGACACGGAGGACCGGCCGGTGCCCGACGCCGTCGTCGACGTCTGGCAGTCGAACGAGGACGGGTTCTACGACGTCCAGCTGCCGGACCTGGACGGGCCGGTGCTGCGCGGGCGGCTGCGCACCGACGCGGAGGGCCGCCTGCGATTCCGGTCGATCCTGCCCTCGGAGTACCCCATCCCCGACGACGGCCCGGTCGGCGCGATGCTGCGGGCCGCCGGCCGGCACCCCTACCGGGCGCCGCACCTGCACTTCATGATCGACGCGCCGGGGCACCGGAGGCTGATCACGCAGCTCTTCGTGCGGGGCGGGAAGTACCTCGACTCCGATGCGGTGTTCGGCGTGAAGGAGGACCTGATCGTCGACTTCGAACCCCGCACCAGCCCGACGCCCGACGGTGCCGCCGTGGAGGGGGAGTGGCGGGAGCTCTGCTACACCTTCCGGATCGCGGGGACGGCCTGACCGGGCTCAGCCCGCAGCGCGGATCCGGGTGAGCACGGTCTCCGCGATGCCGGCGAGCGCGTCGACCTGGTCGGCGTCGAGCCCGTCGAACACGAGCTCCCGCACGGCCTCCACGTGCGCGGGGGCGGCGCCCTCGATCGCGCGCCGCCCCTCGGCGGTGAGGACGACGAAGGCGCCGCGGGCGTCGTCGGCGCACTCCCGCCGCGCGACCAGACCCCGCTTCTGCATGCGGGACAGGTGGTGGGAGAGCCGGCTCTTCTCCCAGCGCAGCGCCTCCGCCAGCTCCAGCACCCGAACCTGCTCGCCGTCCCGGTCGGTCAGCGCGACGAGCACGTCGAAGTCGGCGTACGACAGCCCGGAGTCCGCCTGCAGCCGCCGGTGGAGCAGGGCCTGCAGCTGGGTCTGCATGGCGAGGTAGCCGCGCCACGCGCGCTGCTCCCGCTCGTCGAGCCATCGGGTCATGGGGGCCACGGTACCGGAATAGTTGACACGTCACCGGAGTTCGGAGAAGGTAGATGACACATCAACCAACGAGGTGAGGGTCATGCAGTTCGGAGTGTTCTCCGTCAGCGACGTCACGACCGACCCGACGACCGGGCGCACGCCGTCCGAGGCGGAGCGGATCAAGGACGTCGTCACGATCGCGAAGAAGGCCGAGGAGGTGGGCCTTGACGTCTTCGCCCTGGGCGAGCACCACAACCCGCCCTTCTTCTCCTCGTCGCCGACCACGACCCTCGGCTACATCGCGGGGCGGACCGAGCGGCTGCAGCTCTCGACGGCCACCACGCTGATCACCACGAACGACCCGGTGAAGATCGCCGAGGACTTCGCGATGCTGCAGCACCTGGCCGGCGGGCGCGTCGACCTCATGATGGGCCGCGGCAACACCGGCCCCGTCTACCCGTGGTTCGGCAAGGACATCCGGGACGGGATCCCGCTGGCCGTCGAGAACTACGCCCTGCTGCGCAAGCTGTGGGACTCCGACGTGGTCGACTGGGAGGGCCGGTTCCGCACCCCGCTGCGCGGCTTCACCTCGACCCCGCGCCCGCTCGACGGCGTCGCGCCGTTCGTGTGGCACGGCTCGATCCGCAGCCCGGAGATCGCGGAGCAGGCCGCCTACTACGGCGACGGCTTCTTCCACAACCACATCTTCTGGCCGGCCGAGCACACGAAGCGGATGGTCGAGTTCTACCGCCGCCGCTTCGAGCACTACGGCCACGGCGCCGCCGACCAGGCGATCGTCGGGCTCGGCGGGCAGGTGTTCATGCGGAGGAACAGCCAGGACGCGGTGGACGAGTTCCGGCCGTACTTCGACAACGCCCCGGTCTACGGGCACGGGCCGTCGCTGGAGGACTTCAGCCGGGAGACCCCGCTGACCGTGGGCAGCCCGCAGCAGGTCATCGAGCGGACCCTCGGGTTCCGCGACTACGTCGGCGACTACCAGCGCCAGCTGTTCCTCGTCGACCACGCGGGCCTGCCGCTGAAGACCGTGCTCGAGCAGCTCGACATCCTCGGTGAGGAGGTCGTGCCGGTGCTGCGCAGGGAGTTCGCCGCGCTCAAGCCCGCGCACGTGCCCGACGCCCCGACCCACGAGTCCCTCGTCGCCGCGCGCGGCGCGAAGGACTCGACCGTGTACGCCCCGGCGGACGACGTCACCGGGCAGGCCCGGGAGGAGGCGGCCTGATCATGGAACAGCGGAGGATCGCCGTGGTGAGTGCGGGACTCTCCGTCCCGTCGTCCACCCGGCTGCTGGCCGACCGGCTGACCTCGGCGACCGTGGCGGCCCTGCGCCGCCGCGGTGTCGAGGCCGAGGTGGAGGTCATCGAGCTGCGCGAGCACGCCCGGGACCTCGCCGACAACCTGGTCACCGGGTTCGCGAACGCCGAGCTGCGGCCCGCGCTGGACGCGGTGACCCGGGCGGACGGGATCATCGCCGTCACGCCGGTCTTCTCGGCGTCGTACAGCGGGCTGTTCAAGACGTTCTTCGACGTCGTCGACTCCGGCGCCCTGACCGGCACGCCCGTGCTGATGGGCGCGACGGCGGGCACGGCCCGGCACTCGCTGGCCCTGGAGCACGCGATGCGGCCGCTGTTCGCCTACCTGCGCACCGTCGTCACGCCGACCGCCGTGTTCGCGGCGTCCGAGGACTGGGGCGGCGCGGGGGAGGCGAGCCACGGCCTGGCCTCGCGGATCGAGCGCGCCGCCGAGGAGCTGGCCGAGCTGGTCGCCGCGCGCCCGGCGGCGCGGACGGCCGACCCGTTCGCCGACGCCCCGTCGTTCGAGGCGCTGCTGCGCGGCGTCTGACCCCGCCGTGGCGGCCCCGTCCCTGGTCGGACGGGGCCTCCGGCGTTCTCGGGGGATGTGCGCGCCGACCCGGCGGTGGGAGCATCGTCGGCCTCCGTGCACAAGGGGGTGTGCCATGACCGGCGACGCCGAACCGGTCCCGGGCCGCTACTACGTCCTCGTCGACGTCGAGATCCGGGAGCCCGAGCGGTACCGGACGTACATGGAGAAGGTGCGACCGGCGCTCGAGGCGGCGGGTGGCCGCTACCTCGTCCGCGGCGGCGCCCACACGGTCTACGAGGGCGGATGGACGCCGGCCCGGCTGGTGCTCCTGGAGTTCCCGTCGCGGGAGGCGTGGGAGACCTTCTACGAGGGCCCCGAGTACGCCGGGATCCGCACCGTGCGGGAGGAGACCAGCACCGCCCGGATGGTCGGGGTGGAGGGGTTGGGGCCGGGGATGTGAGGGGCTCGCGCGGATGGCTGGTGCTGGCGATGCAGTGTCGGGTCCTGACCATGCACCGGCGAGGCCTTTACTCTCCGGAGCGAGTTGGTGCGACTGACGGCGTCGGCGCCCCGTCACCGGTTCGCTCGCGCTCCTCGCCGGGAGCTCGGCGGAGGCGCTCCCGCAGCCCGGGGCAGAGTCCGGGTAGGCGGTAGCCGCCTGCTCGGCGGCCTCCGGGTCGGCGAGCTCGGCGTTGGCGGCGAGGGGGCCGTACCGCTCCGGCAGGCGACCAGCGAGAAGAACAGGTCGGCCGCCGGGCAGCTGCGGGCCACCAGCAACGCCGCTCTGCTGAACACCGCCGCGCCCCGCGCGCTGGAGGTGCGCGGAGGTGGGTGAATCGGCATCGGCGGCTCGCTGGTGACGCGGCGCCTGAGCTGATCGTGTCCGTGCGTGCGGGCGGCCGTGATCTGTCGACGGATGTTGTTTGTAGGCATGTCGGAGGAGCGACCGAAATTGTCGGTGCTCGAATGTATGTTCGATCCGTGCAGTCGACCGGGTGTCTTCCGGCCGGGCTGGCGGACCTCCCGCCCGGCCCGGAACTCGCGGCGGCGCTTGACCGGATCGACCTGGCCGCGGTACCCGCCCGGGACCGGCTCACCGTGTTGGAGGCCTGGCACCGCCAGGACAGCCATACCCGGGCGCGGTTCGTGCGAGCGATGGTCGCGGTCGGCTACGCCGACCCGGACCGCCCGGACTCAGCGGCGGAGTTGCCGGATCCGTATCTGGACTGGGCCGATGAGATCCGGGCCGCGTTGGCGTGGACGCGCCGGGCCGCGGACGGGCACGCCGACGACGCGGTGGCGCTGGTGGTGGAGTTGCCGGCGGTGTGGGCGGCGCTGGAGCGCGGGCAGATCGACCCGCCGAAGGCGGCGGTGTTCCTGCGGCACCTGGTCGGGTTGCCGGCGGCGCAGATCGCGCACCTGTGCGCGCTGGTGTTGCCGCGGGCCCGGCGGTGGACGACCAGTGAGATCTCGCGCCGGCTCCGCCGGTTGATCATGGAGATCGATCCGGCGCACTACGAGCGGCTGTTCCGCCGGGCGCACGCGCGGCGGGGGGTGGCGGCGTGCGTGACCGAGGACGGCACCGCGACGATCACCGCGCACGGGCTGGCCCCGGAGGACGCCGACGCCGCAGTGGCTCGGATCGACCGGCTGGCCCATCAGGTCCGCCGGGCCGGGCACCCGGGCCGGCTGGACCAGATCCGGGTGGATCTGTTCGTCGGGTTCCTCGACGGCCGGCTGCACACCCTGACCGACGCGCAGATCATCACCGCCCTGCTCCACGACGCCGCCGGGACCGACGCTCCCGGACAGGGCCAGCGGCGCTCGCCCCGCGCGCGGGCGCGGCAGGCCGGCACGGCCCGTTGCACCCCGACCCGCGCACCCGCAGCCCAGCCGCCGACCGAGCCCGCAGGCACCGGCGTCAGCCGCAGCGAGGCGCAGCCCGCGAAGGCGGGCGCAGGGTCGGCGGGGTCGGGGGCAGGGCCGGCAGAGTCGGGCGTGGAGTCGGGGGACACCGTCGATCTGATGAGTGCTGCCGAAGCCGCCGCGCGGGCCGAGGGGGAGAGGGCCGAGCCGCAGCCGGTCAAGGGAGAACGGGTCAAGGCTGCTGCGGTGGGGTCGCCGATGCGGGCGCGGCGGGGGGTGCATCTGCAGATCGCGCTGTCCACCCTGCTCGGGCTCGACGACCGGCCCGCGACCCTGCCCGCGCTCGGGCCGATCCCGGCCTCTCGGGCCCGCCTGCTGGTCGCCGCCCAGCATCGGGCGCCGTGGCGGTATGCGCTCACCGGCCCGGACGGGCGGCTGCTCCGGGCCGGGGCGCTGCGCACTCGACCCGCCCTCGCCGACCTCGACCGGACCGCGCGGGCGGCGACCGACCCGGGTGCGCCCGGGCTGGTCGACCTGCTCGTCGACGCCGAGCTGCTGGGCCGGCTCGCCGCCCCGGCCAGCGACCTGCCCGGCTCCTGGCGCCCGGTGCTCACCGAGATCCTGGCCGCCCGCGGCCGCGCCCTCGACGATGATCCGGGTGCGCGGTTCCCGCACACCGGGTTGCGCCGGCATGTGGAGTTCCGCGACCGGCACTGCACCTTCGTCGGCTGCCTCACCCCGGCCCGGACGGCCGATCTGGACCACACCCGCGACCACTGCCGCGGCGGCCCGACCACCGCCGCGGACCTGGGCCCGGCCTGCCGCCACGATCACGGCCTCAAACACCGCGGCTGGACCCTGACCCAACCCGAACCCGGGATCTTCGTCTGGCGCAGCCCGCTGGGCCGGGTCTACCGCACCCGCGCCGAACCCCTGCTCCCGCCGCTGCCCCCGCCGCTGCCCGTCCCACCCGAAGACGACCACTGCTGCGCCGACGACGAGGCCGACCAGAGCGAGGACCGCCCCGACCCACCCCTGATCGTCTGGCGCCCGCCGACACCGCCAGAGGAGCCTCGCCCGCCACCCCCGCCGCCAGCCACCGACCTCGACGAACCGCCGCCGTTCTGACCGGTCGGGCGGAGCGTTGCGCTTCCCGGCGCCGCTCCGCCTCGATCAGCTCCCGGCGCCTCGGCGGTCTGGCGGCGCGCACTCGAATCCCGTCCTCTCGGGGTCAGGCTGACCGGGCGTGGCGGCCGGCGGCGGATCATCCCTCGTCGGGCCCGCTGGCGCCGCCGAACCGGCTGTTGGTCGTTTGGCGGCCGCCGACGCCACCACGCAACCCTCTGCCTTCACATCTCCCGGTCAACGAGCCGGCGCCGTTCTGGACGGTGGAGCGGGTTCGCGTTGGCCGTGCCGCACCGCCTCGAGCAATTCCTGAAAGGTTTTGGCGGCCACTCGAAGTCGTGCACTCGAATTCGCCTTCTTCCGATCGAGGCGGTTCATTCTGCGGCGACGGTCGACGGCATCGAGGTTCGTGTGTGCAGGCGAGCCATTCGAAATGCCCCTTCCCGCGAACGCCCGGGACCAGCACGATGGGCCCCCGAGCGCCGCTCGCCGCGGCGTCGAGGGGGGAATCATCGTGGACCCGACCGTCACCTTCTATCAGACCTTGAGCGGCACGAGTTTCACGTTGCTGGGGCTGTGGTTCGGTGTCATGCAGTTCGCGCACGGCAACTGGCGCTCGGATCCGGATCGGCACGCGGCGACGTTGCACCTGGCGCTGAAGTTCTTCCTGCCCGGGGTGCTCGGGCTCGCCTCGATGCTGGGCACCACCGCGGGCGACAACGGGCTGGTGTGGCGCGCCACGTTCGCGATCGGCGGGGCGATCGGACTGGTCGAGTCCCTCCGCTACCTGCTGCGCACCGGCCGGGCGCGGGTGCCGGGCCGGCGGCTCGCGGTGCTGGACCCGCTGTTGTACGCGCTGGTCGTGGCGGCTGCGTTCGTCCCGGCCGGCACGCTGGCGATCAGCCCGCTGCAGATCGAGGGCATCGTCACCGGCCTGCTGTTCATCACCGGGCTGTGTGGGGTGTGGCTGGCCTTCGCCGAACGGGCGTCGGAGTCGACCACGACCACCACCACTGCCGCAACCTCGACCCCGGCCTCGCCGGGCTCGCCGATGCCCCCGCCCGGCCCCGCCGGCGTCGCGGCGGCCGCCCCGACCGGCCCGCCGGTCCCGCACGCCGCGCCGACCGGTCCGCCGATCCCGCGCACCACACCGGGCGGCCCGCCACTGCCTCGCCCCGAGCCCCGGCCCGAGCAGATGCGGAACTTCCCGCCCCGCGAGGACCCACGGACGAGCTGACCGGACGAGCTGACCCACACCCGTCGCGGCCCGGCAGCCGGTCACGACGGAGACACGACGTCGACCCGGTCGAAGCCCTCCTCGACCGACGGCGGCACGAGCCGGTTGCGCGTCCCCAGCACCCCGACCAGCGGCACCCGCGCCCGGCCGGTCCGCCGGTCGTTGCGCTCGAGGCAGAGCTCCAGGGGAGTGGCGAGGTGCACCGCGCGGACCCGGGCGCTGTGGGCGTGCGCGATCGCGATCAGCCCGGCCCGATCCTCGGGCGAGGCGTTGGTGTTGTCGACGACCACGTCCCGGCCGGCCGCGAGGAGCTCCTCCACCACCCGGCGCTGCCGCTGCTCCCGGCGCTTCGCGTTGGGCCAGTGGTCCTTGCTCACCACCGCGTGGGTGGCGGCGAGGTGCCCGCGCACCCAGGTCGACTTGCCCGCCCCCTGCAGGCCGACCATCACGACCAGCTCCACGACGCCCGGGTACCCCGCCGAGCCGGGACGACCGGGGAGCCTCAGGCCTTGAGCCAGTCCTCGAACCCGGTCGCGCCGATGCGGGCATCCCCGGCAGGGACCAGCGCGTCGCCGATCGCGGTGCCGAAGTAGCGGGCGTCGGGGCCCGTGGTGACGCTCCGGGGGTCCTCGCGGGCGGCCAGGAACTCGCGCACGAACTCCTCCATCGTGCGGCGGTCGGGGCCGGCCAGGTCGATCGTGCCGCCGACCGGCGCGCCGGTGGCGAGCTCGGCGAGGGCGGCGGCGACGTCGGCCGCGGCGACCGGCTGGAACGCCCCCTCGGGCACGGTGACGGTGCTGCCCTCGGTGGCCGAGTCGGCGATCATGCCGAGGAACTCGAAGAACTGGGTGGCGCGCAGGATCGTGAACGGGATCCCCGAGCCGGTGATCAGCTCCTCCTGGGCGACCTTGGCGCGCAGGTAGCCCGCGTCGGGCAGCCGGTCGGTGCCGACGATCGACAGCGCGACGTGGTGGCCGACGCCCGCCTCGCGCTCGGCGGCGAGCTGGGTGGTGGTCGAGCGGGTGAAGAAGTCGAGCACCGGACCGTCCGCGAACGACGGCGAGTTGGTGACGTCGACGACCACCTGCGCCCCGGCCAGGGCCTCGGCGACACCCGCGCCGGTCAGCGTGTCGACCCCGGTCGAGGGCGAGGCGGGCACCGCCTGGTGGCCGCGCTCCCGCAGCGCGGCGACCAGCGCCTTCCCGATCAGGCCCGTTCCTCCGACGACGACGATCCGCATGGCCGTTCCCTCCCGTGAATCCGGATATCTCTTGTCCGGGATCCTACTCGGACAACTTCTGTCCGAGTCAAGTAGGCTGCGACGGTGAAGATGTCCGGCGGGGTGGAGTGGGCGCTGCACTGCTGCGTGGTGCTGACCGGCACGACCGACCCGGTCCCGGCGGCGAAGCTCGCCGAGTTCCATGACGTGTCGCCGACCTACCTGGCCAAGCAGCTGCAGGCGTTGTCCCGGGCCGGGCTCGTCCGCTCCGTGCAGGGGCAGGCGGGCGGGTACGTGCTGACCCGGGCCGCCGGGGAGATCACCGTGCTCGACGTCGTCGAGGCGGTCGACGGCGCCGAGCCCGCCTTCGTCTGCACCGAGATCCGGCAGCGCGGGCCGCTGGCCGCCACGCCGGAGGCGTGCACCACGCCGTGCCCGATCGCGCGGGTGATGATCGAGGCGGACCGGGCGTGGCGCGGCGCGCTGCGCGGGGTGTCGATCGCGGATCTCGCCGGCGACGTCGCCCGGACCACCGGCGTGGAGACCCTGCCACGGGTCCGCGCCTGGTTGCAGGGCCTCGCCGGCTAGCGCCCGCGCAGGCCGGATTCGCACGGGAGTCGAGGAGTTCGGATGGGTTCGGGACCGCTGACCGGGATCCGCGTCGTCGACGCGGCGACGCTCGCCGCCGGGCCGCTCGTCGCGACGTGGCTCGGTGAGCACGGCGCCGAGGTGATCAAGGTCGAGCAGCCCGACGGCGGCGACCCGCTGCGGCAGTGGGGAGCCCAGCGCGACGGCGTCGGGCTGATGTGGAAGAGCCTGGGGCGCAACAAGAAGTCGGTCACGCTCAACCTGCGCGAGGAGGCGGGGCGGGACCTGCTGCGCGGGCTGACCGACACGGCGGACGTCGTGGTGCTGAACCTGCGCCCGTCGACGCTCGCGCGGTGGGGCCTCGACCACCCCGCGCTCGCGGCGACCAACCCGGGGCTGGTGATGCTGCACGTCACCGGGTTCGGGGCGGGCGGGCCGAAGTCGGACCGGCCGGGTTTCGGCACGCTCGGCGAGGCGATGAGCGGGTTCGCCCATCTGACCGGGGAACCGGACGGCCCGCCGACCCTGCCCGCGTTCATGCTGGCCGACGGGGTGGCCGCGCTGACCGCGACCTACGCCGTGATGATGGCGCTCTACCACCGCGACGTGCACGGCGGCCCGGGCCAGCTGATCGACGTCAACCTGGTGGAGCCCCTCGCGCGGCTGATCGAGCAGCCGGTGCTGACCTACGACCAGCTCGGGGAGGTGCCCGCCCGCACCGGGAACCGCTGGGACATCTCGGCCCCGCGCAACACGTACCGGACCAAGGACGGGCAGTGGCTGGCCATGTCGGGCAGTGCCCCGACGATCGCCCTGCGGGCGCTGCGGGCCGTCGGCCGCGAGGACCTCACCCGGGACCCCCGCTTCGCCGAGGCCCGGCAGCGGCTCCGGAACGCCGCGCTGATCGACTCCGTGATGGCCGAGTGGATCGCCGCGCACACGCTCGACGACGCGATGACCGTGTTCGAGGAGGCCGAGGTCGCGGCCGCCCCGATCTACGACGCCGAGCAGCTGCTCGCGGACCCGCAGCTGCAGGCCCGCGGCGTGTTCCCGCAGGTAGCGGACCCGGACCTGGGTGCGATGCGGGTGCAGGCGCCGGTCCCGCGCTTCTCGGCGACGCCGGGCGGCATCGACCATCTCGGCCCGGGCCTCGGCGAACACAACGACGAGATCTACGGCGGTCTGCTCGGCCTGTCCGAGGAGCACCGGGCCGCGTTGCGCGCGCAGGGCGTGATCTGACGTCGGTGATCTGCTGCCCTGTGACCCGACGCCAGGGCCGGCCGCCTGATCCTCGCCGGTCCACCGAGGTGCGCCAGGGTCCATGGACCCGGGAAGGACCCGTCCGGCCCCGGGACCCGGTGGACCCCGCTGGGCCGTCCGCCCCTGCCCCCGCCCGCCCCTCCTGCGGCACCGTGTCCGGCGGGGACGACACACGGGCCGTGGCGGGGACGAGGGGGGCTGCGGGGTGGTTCGGGCCGGGGGGTACGCGGGCGTGCGCGCACGGCGTCGTCGCTGGTGGCTGTGGGTGGCGTGGCCGCTGGTGGTCTGCGCGGTGCTGGCGGTCGAGTGGTCGCTGCTGCACGAGCGGATCGAGGCGGACATCGCCCTCCTGCTCGCCAGCGGCCGCGACGCCGCGGTCGCGCCCGCGCCGGGCCCGGTGCTGCCGCCGCTGCCGGCCGCGCCCGCGCCGGCGGCCGACGGGGCGGTCGGGTCGGTCGACCTGCGCACGGTGCGGGCCTGCGGGGCCGGGCAGGACTGCCTCGTCCGCATCCACGTGGGGCTGCGTCCCGCGCCCGAGCCGGTGGCCGTGGACTGGACCGTGCGGCTCGACGACCTGTGCGGCGGCGCCGGCGCCACCCTCGCCGGGGGCACGGTGAGCGTGCCGGCGGGGGTGGACCGCGCCGACGTCGTCGCCGCCGTCCGGGTGCCCGACGCCGCCGCGACCGCCCTCACCGCCGTCACCGCCGGTGCGGGGGCGGCGGCCAGCCCGGCGGTCCGCGTCCCACCGACCGGCGGGTGCGCGCCGTGACCGGCCGGCGGCACCGATGAGGCCCGCGCGACGGCTCCGCCGGCTCCTGCCCGGCCGGCGCCGGGTGTCCACCTGGGCGACGGGGGAACGGCCGCCCAAGCCACCCCGGCCGCGCCGGAACCACGGGCTGGCGTTCGACGTCGTCGCGGTGCTGGCCACGCTCGTGCTGGTCGTCGCCGGGCTCGCCAACCTCGCCGTCGTCGAGGGGATCGACACCGCCGTGCGGCAGGGGATCATCGCCGCCGGCGGGCTGGTGCTGCTCGCGCTGTTCTGGCGGGTCCGGGTCGGGCTGCTCGGCGTGCTGGGCGTCGTCTGCTACGCGCTGGCGGTGGTCCTGCTCGCGGCGGTGCCCGTGGTCGGCCTGAGCGCGAACGGCGCCACCCGGTGGATCGCCGTCGGCGGGTTCACCTTCCAGCCCTCCGAGCTCGCGAAGCTGGGCCTGCTCCTGGTGGTCGCCGGGGTCCTCGGGTCGGGGCGGCCGGCGTACCAGCGGTTCCTGGGGGCGCTGGTCCTCGCCGCGATCCCGATCGTGCTGACCGTGCTGCAGCCGGACCTGAGCACCACGACGCTGCTGGTGGTCGTCTCCGTGGCGCTGCTGGTGATCGGGCGGGTACCGGCCCGGTTCGTGCTGCCGGTGTTCGCCGGGGCCGCGGTCGCCGCGCCGCTGGTCGTCGGGTTGCTGCGGCCCTACCAGGTGGAGCGGCTCGGCAGCTTCCTGGCGGGGGCCGCGGAGTCGCCGGCCGGGTCCGGCTGGGCGGTCGCGCAGGCCCGGATCGCGCTGGCCTCCGGCGGCCCGTTCGGGCAGGCCGGGGACCCGCTGACGAACGTCCTGGAGCGGTACCTGCCCGAGCGCGACACCGACCTGGCCCCGGCCAGCCTCGTCCTGCAGTTCGGGATGGTCGCCGGCGTGGTGGTGCTGCTGGCCGCCGTCGTCCTGGTGTGGCGGCTCGCGGTCGCCTCGCGCACCTCGCGCACGGCCCACGGGGCCCTGCTCGCGGGCGGGCTGGCCGTGCTGTTCGGCGCCGAGGTCGTGGTGTCGGTCGGCGGCAACCTCGGACTCCTGCCGCTCGCCGGGGTGCCGTTCCCGCTGGTCAGCTACGGCGGCACCGCCGTGGTGGTGCACCTCGCGGCGATCGGCGTGGTGCTCGGGGTCCGGCGCGACGGGGCCCGCCGCGTGCTCTGGGCGGCGCCCGAACGGCTGCGCCCGCGGTTGGTCCGGGTCGCCGCACTGGGCGTGACCGGCCTGCTGCTCACGTTCGGCGCCTTCGGCTGGCGGCTCGAGGCCGTCGAGGGGCCGGCGCTGGTCGCCGCGGGCCAGGAACAGATGGCCCGGTGCGTCCGGCTGCCGGCGCCCCGGGGCGAGATCACCGACCGCAACGGGGCCGTGCTGGCGATCGACGCGGCCGCGACCGACGCCGGCACCGCGAAGATCGAGGCGGTTCCCGGCCTGGTCCGGCCGGGCGAGGTCGACCGGCTCGCGGGCCTGCTCGGCAGGCCGCCCGCGGACGTGCGCGCGGCCCTCGACGCCGCCCCGGACACCACGCTGTCGCTGGAGCTGGCGGAGCTCCCGATCGCCCAGGCGCGCACGGTCACCGGGTTCGACGGCGTGCGGGTCGAAGCGGTCCCGCGCCGCAGCTACCCGACGGGCGAGCTGCTCGGCCCGGTGCTGGGCTACACCGGGATCGCGACCGACGTGCAGACCCGGCGCGACCCGACCCTCGGCCCCGGCGTCGTCGTCGGACGGGCCGGGTTGGAGGCGAGCTACGACGCCGTGCTCCGCGGCCTCGACGGCGAGCAGTGCTACTGGGTGACGCCGTCCGGTGTCCCCACCGCGCTCGGCACCCGGCGCGACCCGGTCCCGGGCGCCGACCTGCGCACCGCGCTCGACCTGCCGCTGCAGCAGCGGCTGACCGACTCGGTCCGCGCGTCGCTCGCCGGGCAGCGCAACCCCCGGGCCGTGGGTGCCGCGGTCGCCATGGACCCGCGCAACGGCCAGGTCCTGGCCCTGGCCAGCCTGCCCTCGTACGACAACAACCTGTACGGGCCGCCGCTCGACGTGCAGGCGCTGCGGGCCGTGGAGGCACGCCCGGGCCACCCGACGCTCGAGCACGCCAGCCAGGTCGCGGTGCCGCCGGGCTCGACGTTCAAGCTGGTCGTGGCGGCCGCGAACATGGTGACGGGGACGATCCCGCCGGCGTCGATCGTCCCGACCGGCGCGAGCTTCACCCTGGCCGGGCACACGTTCGACAACTGGAAGCCCATGGGGCCGATGAACCTGCCGCAGGCCATCGCCTGGTCGAACGACGTCTACTTCTACCGGCTCGCCGCCCTCATGGGGCCCGACCCGATCATCGAGGCCGCGCACGCGCTCGGCGTCGGGTCGCCGACCGGCATCGACCTGCCCGGCGAGTCCGCGGGCTACCTCGGCACCCCGCAGTCGATCGCCGACGACGGCGGGCACTGGTACGGCGGCACGACGGTGATCCTCGGCATCGGGCAGGGCCCGCTGCAGGTCACGCCCCTGCAGAACGCCCGCTGGACGGCCGCGATCGCGACCGGGCAGCTGGTCACGCCGCGGCTGGGGCTCGCGGTCGGCACCCCGGAGGCCGGCTTCACCGCGCTGCCCGTGCCGCCGCCCGTCGCGGTGCCCTTCGCCTCCGCGCTCGGCCCCGTGCGGGACGGGATGCGCGCGGCGGTGCGCGGGGGCACGGCCACGTCGTTGTCGACGGTGCCGCTGGACTCGGGCGCGAAGACCGGCACCGCGCAGGACGGCAGCCTGTCCGCCGAGGAGTACGACAACTGGACGTCCGTCGCCGCGCCGTTCGACGCGCCGACCGTGGTGATGACGGGCCTGGTCCAGGGGCCGGGCAAGGGCGCCAACAGCGCGAGCCGGATCGTCATCGAGGGGCTGCGGCAGTATCAGGCGGCCCCGCCCGTGCCCTGAGAGATACTGCGGGAGCCTCAGCCGCGGGCGTAGGTCTCGAGCACGCCGGGCAGGGTGAAGGCGCGGGCGGCCCCCTCGGCCACGCACGTCGACGGGTTCTCCGCCTGCTTCACCGGCAGCCCGAGTCCCGCCTCCAGGGCCGCGCGCAGCCCGCGGGTCGGGGAGGCACCGCCGACGAGCAGGACGCCGTCCGCGGCGAGGTCGTCGAGCGCACGGGCGGGCAGGTCGTCGAGGCACCCGATCAGCGAGGTCGCGAGCTCCGCCACGCGCGGCGCCACCACGGAGTGCAGCTCGCCGGCGGGGATGCGCAGCGTGCGGGGCCGGCCGTTGTCGCCGTCGCGCCCGACGACCGTGACCTCGCCGCCGTCGGGGACCGCCCCGACGCGGATCGTCAGGTCCTCGGCGGCGTCGCGGCCCAGGGAGAGGTGGTGCTGCTCGCGCACGTGCCGGCGGACGGCGGCCGCGATCGCGTCCCCGGCGACCCGGCGCGACCGCACGGCCAGCACCTCGCCGTAGCACATCGCGACGATCTCGGCGGTGCCGGCGCCCACGTCGGCGACCATGTGCACCCGCCGGTCGAGCGGGTCGACGCCGCAGCCGATCGCGCCCGCGACCGGGCCGGCGAGGGCGAGCACGCGCACGATGCCGGCCTCCTCGGCGGCCTCGACCAGGGCGCGGCGCTCGAGCGGACTGGCGCCGGCGGGAACGGTGAGGGCGGCGGCCAGGCGGGTTCGCTGCCAGGGGCGCGGGAGCACCCGGCGGACGACGGCGCGCAGGTAGCGGCGGGCGGTGTCGAGATCGGTGATCACGCCGTCGCGCACCGGCCGGACGGCGAGCGAGCCGGACGGGATCCGGTCGACCAGGTCGGCCGCCTCCCGGCCCACGCTCACGCCGCGGCCGCCGGAGCGACCGAGCATGACCGACGGCTCGTCGTACTGGAACCCGCCCTCGGCGTCGTAGAGCACCGTGGTGCCGGTGCCGACGTCCATGCCGAAACGCCCCATGCTCCACCCCCGGATCCGGGCACGGTGCCCCCCCGTGCCGCCCCTCGCCAGCCTTCTCCCTCGGCGGCGTCCCCGGCAGGGCCGAAGGTCGTGATTTCGACCGTCAGGCGCCAGCGCGCTCGGCCGCCGCCGCGGTCCGCACCACGACCACCGGGCACGGGCCCCGGTGCACCGCCAGCCGGGCCGGCTCGTCCCAGCGCCCGGTCCCGTCGGGCCTGCCCAGGACCAGCGCCGCGGCGCCGGCGGCGCGCTCCAGCACGTGCTCGACGAACGGGCCCCGCACCCCGGCCGTCTCCACCCGGACCTCGGGGAACCGGGTGGTCCACGGCTCGAGCGCGGTGTCCAGCGCGGCGGCCGCGAGGAGGTCGGCGTCCGCGTCGCCGGTCTCGGGGACCTCGACGACGAGCGGGACGCCGCGGCCCGCGGCGAGAGGGAAGGCGGCGGCGAGCAGCGGGGCGTCCCGCACGGGGTCGGCGACGGCGGCGACGACCACCGAGCGGTGCCTCCGGTGCGGCGCGCGCACGACCGCGACGGGGCAGCGGGCCCGGCCGACCAGGTCGAGGGCGACGGAGTCGTCGGCCGCCTCCGGCGGGTCGTCCCGCCCGCCCATGCCCACGACCAGCAGGGACGCCGCGCGGGCGGCCTCGAGCAGCGCGGGTCCGGGCGCCCAGTGCGAGACCCGGCGCAGCACCTCGACCTCGGGGGCGACGGCCAGCGCCCGGGCGGTGGCCCGCTCGAGGAGCGCCTCGGCCCGGTGCGTCGACTCGTCCGCGCGCACCGCGTGCACGAGCACGAGGGGGACGCCGAGCGCGCGGGCCTCGCCCGCGGCGAACGCGACGGCGAGCAGCGACGCGTTGCTCCCGTCGACGCCGACCGCGACGGGCGATCCGGACAGGGTCACCGCGGGTTCCTCCCAGGCGAGCGTGGGCCGAGCGTGGGCCGGGGCGGGCGTTCCCCGTGAACGCCCGCCCCGGCGGGTCCACCCGTCCGCTCCCCAACGACGAGTGGCGGCCGGCGCGGTGCCTTCACGCTGCCGGCGACGTCGATGGTGCCCTCGCCGACCCCGCCCCGAGCAGGGTCGAAAGTCCCGTATTCCCGGGGGTCGCAGGGCGCTCTCAGCCCGGCGTGGTGAGGTGCCCGCCGACGTCGGTCGCGCCCTCGACCTCGTTGTGCGCCATCTGCTGCATCACCCGGGCGAGGTCGGCCAGCGCCTGGGCGGCGGCGAGCTCGTCGGCCACGCCGGGGACGTCCGCGTCGGGTGGGGCCAGCCGCGCCTGCCCGGTCCCGACGAGCCGGTCGGAGACCCGGTCGTGCAGGCGCGCGACGGCCCGCGTCACCCCGGACCCCGCCTCGAGGTCCACGATCACGGTCCAGCGCTTGCCCTGCGGGATCCCGGTCCGGGCGCGGCCCGTGGCCGCCAGGGCGTCGGACAGCGCGTCGGACAGGGTGTGTGCGCCGGTCGGCTCGGTCATCGCGGTCCCTCCCGCCGTGGTGCGTCGAGCGTGCCTCGGCGCGACGCGCGGCGGAAGGGGCGGACGGGAACGACCACCGGATTCGCCGGAACGGGTGGGGCCGCCCGGCGGGCCGGAGGAACCGGGGGACCGGTGCGGGTCCGGACGCGCGGCGGCGGCCGCCATGTCGGACCCGCACCGGCGGACGGGCCGCCCACCCGGGGGCTGGGGGGTGTAGCGCGGGTGGGTGACCCGGGTCCGTTCGGGAGAGGACGTCCGCGGGCGGCGAAGCGCGCACCGGGCCGGACGTGACCGTGGGGGAGCGGGACCCGTGCGAACCGCGTCGCGGTCGCGCGCGCCGAGGGCGGCGGTGGGTTCATGGGACCCGCTCGGACTGCCGGCTGCGCTGTGGGCTCAGGCGGACCGGATCCGGGCAGACTATCGCTCGGCGCGCGCCGCCGCAGCCGCCGGAAGCGTGCCCGTCTCGACGACGTCCAGGGCGACGTCGCGTAGCTTGCGGTGCAGCCGGCGGGACGCGGTGCGCAGCAGGTCGAACGCCTCGTCGCGGGTGACCAGCCGGCGCGCCATGAGGATGCCGAGGGCGGTGCCGATGTCCCGGCTCGAGCGCAGCGCCTCGTCGAGCTCGGCGGCGCGGCGGCGGTTGCGCGCGTCCGTCACCGCGAGGGCGGCGTGCGCGGCGAGGACGGTGCCGACGGCGACGGCGTGGTCGTCGAAGGCACCCGGGGTGGCGGAGGAGAGGGTGAGCGCGCCCAGGACGTCGTCCTCGACGAACAGCCGGAAGCACAGCAGCCCGCGCACCCCGGTCTCGGCGACGGCGCGGCGGCTGAACCCGGGCCAGCGGTCGTCCGTGTCCAGGTCCGCCACCGCACAGACGAAGCGGTCGTGGATCACGCCGAGGCAGGGGCCCTCGCCGACCTCGTGCTGGATCTGGTCGACCCGCCGCGCGGTCGCGCCCGTCGACGCCACGGAGACCACGCCGCCGTGCCGGTCGATCAGGGAGATCCCCGCGTGGTCACAGCCGGGCACGGTCGCCACGGCGTAGAGCGTGACGCGCTCCTGGGCGTCCTCGGGGGTCGGCGCGGTGCGCAGCGCGCGGGCGAGCCGGGCGAAGCGCTCGGCGAGCTCGACGGCGCCGTCCCCCGAGCCGTCCCCCGAGCCGATCCCCGGGGCACCTCCGGAGCCGCTCATCGCGCGTCCCCCAGCACCCGCAACAGGTCGGTCAGGGTGACGATCCCGGCCACCCGGTCCCCGTCGAGCACCGGCACGACCCGCACGTCGGCCTCGCGCATGCGGTGCACCAGGCCGAGCAGGTCGCCGTCGGGCGTCGCGGTCGGGGCGTCCGTGCGCACCAGCGGCCCGACGGCGGTGGCGCCCCGCCGGCCGTCCAACCGGTCCGGGACGAGGTCCGCCTCGGCGAGCATGCCGACGAACCGGTCCCGCTCGTCGACCACCGGGACGTCCGAGAGCCCGTGGGCGGCGAGCGCCGCGGCGGCGTCGCGCACGGTGGAGGCCACCGCCACGACGAGCACCGGGCGGCTCATCACCTCGCGGACCTGCATCCGCGGAGCGTCCCGCCCGGACGTGGCCCTGGCCAGGGTCCGAAGCCCCGGACCACCGCGCACGCGCTCAGCGGGCCGTGTCGACGTGCGCGTCCGGTCCGGGGAAGAAGACCGACTCGTGGCCGTCCTGCCAGCGGACGCGGTAGTGCTCGGTGTCGCCCTCGCCGCCGAGGACGGCGACGATCGTCCCGCGCCGCCGGGCGGCGTCGAGGTGGTTGCTCTCGATGACGATGCGGTCGCCGACATGAGCCTGCACGATGCCTCCCTGCACGCGGGTGGGCACCCCAGGATCGCGCGTCGGGCGCCCCGGGGCCAGGGTCCGGCGGGTCCCGGAGGCAGTAGGGACTTCCGGCCCTGGTGCGCGGCGGCCCCGCCGGGCAGTATCCGGTCCCGACGCCGCGCGAACCGCGGCAATGCGTGCGTGTCCCGGGCTCCGTCGGAGCAACGGCGGAGCCACCGGGCCGCCCGAACCCTTACCGATCGGCCCACCGGTCCGCTCGTCCACCCGCCCGGCCCCGCCGCGTCCTGCGCGGCGCCGCACGAGGAGCCCGATGACCCTCACCGCTCTGCCCCTCACCTCGACCCCGCTCCCGGTCCGCGAGTTCGACGCGGTCACCTCCGCCGTCGCGCGGCTCGCGATCGAGTTCTCCGGGCGGGTGCCGCACGCGGTGGTGGCACAAGTCGTGCGCGCGTGCCGGGCGGACCTGTCCGGTGTGCCCGCGGGGGCCGTGCCGGAGCTGCTGGAGCGGCTGGCCCGCCAGCGCCTGCTCGACCTGGCGGAGCGTGACCTGGTCTGAACCCGGGCCGATCCGGGCCGATCCGGGCTGAACCTGGGGATCAGCCGGTCGGCCCGATCGGCAGCAACCCCGGCAGGGCGAGCACCTCGCGGCGCGGGGGCGTCGGCTCGGGCACGACCAGCACCGGACAGCGCGCGGCGGCCACGGCGTCGTCGCCCGGCGAGCCGGCGACGGCGCGCAGCAGGGCCCCGCGGCCGGAGCGGCCGACCACGAGCAGCTCGGCGTCGACCGACAGCATCGTGAGCACCGCGGCCGGGTCGCCGTGCACCACCAGCGGGTGCAGCTGCAGTTCCGGGTAGCCGATCCGCCAGGGCGAGAGCAGCTGGTCCAGCTCGCGCCGGGCGCCCTCGGCGGTGTCGTTCCCGCCGTGACCCCAGCCCGCGTCGGGGCCGAACGGGCCGGGCAGCAGCCGAGCGAGGTCGAGCAGCCCGCGGCCCCCGGCGCGCCAGACGCGCACCGCGACCAGCTCGGCGTCGCGCTCGAGGGCCTCGTCGACGGCCGTGCGCAGCACCTCCTCCGGGGTCCACGGCGCGACCCCGACCACCACGCGGCCGCGGGCCGTCTCGTCCGCCGGCACGACGGCCGTCGGGCAGAAGGAGTTCGACAGCACCGGCTCGGAGGCGGGCGCGGGCAGTGCCAGCAGCGCGGCGTCGGCGGTCAGCGGGCGCAGCGCCCGCCCGACAGGGCCGGGCAGCCGGCGCAGGTCGACCGGGAGGCGCGGGTACTCGCCGCGCAGCCGGCACACCGCGCGGGCGCCGTCCGCCCCGGTGCCGACGAGCTGCAGCGGCAGGTCCCGGCGGGTCGCCTCGGCCGCGGCCCAGCGCTGGGCGGCGATCCCGGCCACGGTCCCGCCGTCGTCGAGGACGAGGACCGGGCGCACCGGCGCGGCGAGCGTCACGGGCGGACCGTCCCGGCACCGGGCCCCGGACGGGGCGGGACGAGCGGGCGGGGTGCGGGGGAGTGCACGATCACCGCCCCAGCCTCCGTGGCCGGGGCCCCGCCCCGGCAGGGCCGGAAGTCCTCCGTCCGGGACGCCCACGACGGCCCGCGGAGCTGCGGGTTCCCCCGGCCGGGTGCCTGTGCGTTCGGCCTGCCGGGGCCCCTGGCGCGCAGGTCCCGCCCTGCGTAGCGTGCAGGTCCGGGGTGCGTCCGGGGGCGTCGGCGCGCCACGCCGGGGACCGTGCGCAGGGGGGCCGATGTCCGACGAGCCGTCCTCCGCCGAGCGGGCCCGGACGACCGGCCCGGGCCGGTCCCGTCCGGCCGAGCCCGCGCTGACCTTCCCCGACCTGCCGCGTCTGGAGCTCGAGCAGCTGCTGCACCAGCTGGTCGACCGCGCCGGCGAGGTCATGGCCACCCAGGGCCGGCTGCGCGGGCTGTTGCGCGCCAACCAGGCCGTCGTCTCCGACCTGACCCTGCCCGCGGTGCTGCGGCGGATCTGCGAGGCCGCGCGTGAGCTCGTCGACGCCCGGTTCGCCGCGTTCGGGGTGCTCGGCGCGGACGGGACCATCGCCGAGCTGGTCCAGGTCGGCATGGACGAGGCGACCGTGCGGGCGATGGACACCTTCCCCGAGGGTAAGGGGCTGCTCGGCGCGGTGATCGACGAGGGCAGGCCGATCCGGCTGCGTACCGTCGCCGACGACCCGCGGTCCTCGGGCCTCCCGCCGGGGCACCCGCCGATGACGAGCTTCCTGGGCGTCCCGATCCGGGTGCGGGACGAGAAGTTCGGCGGGCTCTACCTCGCCGGCTGCAGGCGCGGCGAGTTCACACCGGAGGACGAGGAGCTCACCCGCGCGCTCGCCGCGACGGCGGCCGTCGCGATCGACAACGCCCGGCTCTACGAGTCCACCCGGCGCCGCGGCGAGTGGCTCGCCGCCACCGCCGAGGTGACCCGCGAGACGCTGGACCCGACCGAGGGCCGGCCGCTGACCGCGATCGCCGAGCGCAGCCGCGGGCTCACCGGCGCGGACCTCGCGGTGGTCCTGCTGCCCGACGACGAGGACACCCTGCGGATCGAGATCGCCGTCGGCGGCCCGGGGCAGGAGGAGGTCGCCGAGCAGCTGCTCGGGGGCGTGGTGCCACGGGCGCGCTCCCTGTCCGGGCACGTGTTCGACACGTGCCGGCCGCTGCGGCTCTCCGACCCGCGGGAGCTGCACGACCTCATGCCGGCGGTCGCGGTGGTCGAGCTGCGGATCGGGCCGGTGCTCGTCGTCCCGCTGCTCGGGGCCGACCGGACGGAGGGTGTGCTGCTGCTGGCCCGCGTGGTCGGCAGGCCGGTGTTCACCCCGGAGGACCAGAAGCTCACCGCCGGCTTCGCCAACCAGGCCGCGATCGCGCTGGAGCTCGCGGAGTCGCGCGTCGAGCGGGAGCGGCTGCACGTGCTCGACGAGCGCGAGCGGATCGCCGCCGACCTGCACGACCACGTGATCCAGCGGCTCTTCGTGGCGGGCCTGTCGCTGCAGGGCGTGGCCTCCCGGCTCGCCGGCCCGGAGGCCACCCGGCTGACCCAGGTGATCAACGACCTCGACGACACCATCGCGCAGATCCGCACGAGCATCTTCTCGTTGCAGCGCACCGGCGACGACGAGGGCGTCCGCAGCCGGATCCTCGCCGTGGTCACCGAGTCGGCGCGACTGCTCGGGTTCACCCCGCTGCTGCGCTTCAGCGGCCCGGCCGAGACGCTCGTCGCCGCGGCGCACGACGAGACCCTCGTCGACGACCTGGTCGCCGTCCTGCGGGAGGCACTGGCCAACGTGGCCAAGCACGCCGAGGCGTCGCGGGTGGAGGTCGACGTCGTGGCCGAGACCTCCGACGGCGACGACCGGCTCTCGCTGCTGGTCACCGACGACGGGAAGGGGCCCGCAGGGGGCCCGCGGCGCAGTGGCCTGGCGAACCTGGAACGGCGGGCGCGGCGCCGCGGCGGCAGCTTCGAGCTGTCCCCGCGCACGCCGAGCGGCTCCCGGCTGCGCTGGGTGGCGGCCCTGTCCTGACGGGCGGGTTCGGTCCCGACCGACGCCGGGACTCCTGCGGACCTTCGGCCCTGCCCGCCGCGCGCCGGCCTCCCGAGGCTGTCCGCCATGACCCCACCGTCGCGCCGGGCCCGCCTGCCCCGGCGCCGGTCCGACCGCATCGCGGACCTCGCCGCGTGGGTGGTCTGCGCCCTGGTGCTGGTCTCCCTGGGCGCGGCGATCGTCGTGGGGCTCGGCATCCACCGCGACCTCTCCGCGCGCGCCGCGACCGAGGCCCGGGAGCGCACCCCGGTCACCGCCGTCGTCGCCGAGGACGTCCCCGTGGTCCCCGAGGCCGGCAACCGGATCCCGGCCGACGTGCGGTGGACCGGGCCCGACGGCGTCGAGCGCGTCGGGCGCACGGAGGTCTCCGCCCCGAAGCACGTCGGCGACGAGGTCGGCGCGTGGGTGACCGACGACGGCCGGCTGGTCCGCGCCCCCCTTGCCGCGCAGGAGGTCACGTTCGTGACGATCACGTCCGCGGGCACGCTGCTGCTGCTGTCCGGGCTCGCGCTGGGCGGCCTCGCGAAGCTGGCGTTCGCCGGGGTCGCGCGGCTGCGCGCCGCCGAGTGGGAGCGGGAGTGGGCCGACGTGGAGCCGCGCTGGACCGGCCGGGCCTCCACGGGCTGACGGCTGTACGGGTTCGCGTGCAAGGCCTCGGGACCTTGGTCCCGACCGCCGGGGACCTCCGCGGGTACTGACCGCGTGTCGGCGCGACGGAGGGTTGGGGCATTCCCCGTGGACCCCGTCGGGCCCGACGGGCCGACCCGCGCCCGGACGGGCGTGGAAGGAGCGGAACCCATGACCTCGGCGCTTCCCGTCCAGCTCTCCGTCGAGGTGCCGGGCAGCGGCACCGTCCTGGTGCGCGTGGCCGGCGACCTCGACGCGGGCAACGGGACGCGGCTGCTCCGCCTGCTCGACGACCTGCTGCGGGACTCGTCGGCGCTGGTCGGCGGCCCGGCCGGGAACCGTCGCCGGCTGGTCGTGGACCTGCGCGACGTCCGCTCCTTCGAGTGCCGCGGCCTCGACGTCCTCCGGCACGCGCGGCACCGCGCCGCGACGGTCGGGGTGGACCTCGTCGTCGACGGGGTGGAGGACCGCAGGCCCGTGCTGCCCGGCCGGGTGCTGGCCCTGCTCGACTCCGTCGCCCCGGCCCTCGCGGGCTGAGCGGGTCGAGGACCCCGGAGGGGCCGAAGGACCCTGGCGGCGGCCCCGCCCGGTGCGCTACACGTCCGGGGGTATCCGAGGAGGGTGTCGTGCACCGGAACGACCTGCGGTACGAGTCGGGCCTCGTCGAGGCGATCTGGGTGGGGGAGTGCCCCGCCTGCGGCGCCACGGTCCGGGTCAACCACCCCGCCCAGGCGGTGAGCTGGGAGTCTGCGCACTCCCGTTGCGGCTGCGGCCGTCCGCTGGTCCCGGACGAGACCGGCCGCGGCTGGCGGCCCCGGCGCGGGACGCCCGTGGGCTGAGCCCGGGCGCGTTCCCGGGCGGCGGGGTCCTTCGTCCCCTCCCACCGGGCCGGAGAGCAGCAGCGGCGGCCTCCGGCCCCGCGCCACCGTGTCCCCGTCGGCTCGTGCCGACATCCGCGACGACATCGGTGACGACGCCCGCGGTGACGTCCCGGGGCGTCCGGGGGAGGAACGATGACGAACCAGCTCGGCGGCGCCGTGGTCGCCGGCGTGGACGGATCCGACTCGGCGCTCGACGCCACGCGCTGGGCCGCGGCCGACGCGGCCCGCCGCGGCACCCGGCTCCGGCTCGTCGCGGCCGTCGGCTGGACGACGTTCCAGCCCGCCGGTCTGCCCGCGCTCGGGCAGGAGTACCAGCGGCAGGTCACCGCCCGCGCGGCCGAGGAGCACCTCGAGGCGGCGGTCGCGGCGGCCCGGGAGGTCGCCCCCGGCGTGGAGATCGAACGCGAGGTGCGCGGCGGCGAGGCCCCGGTCGTGCTGCGGACCGAGTCCGAGCGGGCGGCCCTGGTCGTGGTCGGCACGCGCGGCCGCGGCGGCTTCAGCGGGCTGCTGCTCGGCTCGGTCGCGGTCGCCGTCGCGACGCACGCCGAGTGCCCCGTGGTGGTCGTCCGCGGGACGTCGGCGCCGGACGGGCCGATCGTCGTCGGGGTCGACGGCAGCGACGGCGGCGGCGAGAACGAGGCCGCGCTGGGCGTCGCGTTCGAGGAGGCGTCCCGGCGGTCGGTGCCGCTGGTCGCGGTGCACGCGTGGAGCGAGGCCGTGCTCGATCCCTTCCTCGTGCCGCTGCTCGACCGCACCGTCGTGCAGGCGGAGCAGGAGAAGGCCCTCGAGGGGCGGCTGGCCGGCTGGACCGCGAAGTACACCGGCGTCGACGTGCGCGCCGTGATCGTGGTCGACGGGGCGGCGCGGGAGCTCGTGGACCGCTCGACCGGGGCGGCGCTGGTCGTGGTCGGCTCGCGGGGGCGGGGCACGGTCGCCGGGGCGCTGCTCGGCTCGGTGAGCCAGGCCGTCCTGCACCACGCGGCCAGCCCGGTGGCCGTGGTGCGGCCCGAGGCGGGGACCCCGGCGTGACCGGCAGCCCGGAGCGGACCGCCGGCGGGCCGGTGGTCGTCGGCGTGGACGAGTCCGACTCGGCGCGCGATGCGGTGCGCTGGGCCGCCGCCGAGGCCGCGCGCCGCGGCGCCCCGCTGCGCCTGGTGGCCGCGTTCGCGCCGATCCCGGCCGGGCACGTCGGCAACCCGGGCCTCGGCACGAGCTACCGGCGGGTGATGACCGAGGCCGCCCGCGGGGTGCTCACCTCGGCGGCCGAGCTGGCCGCGCAGGTCGCGCCCGGCGTCGCGACGGAGGCCGAGCTGCGGACCGGGTTCCCGGTCCCCGTGCTGCTCGACGAGTCGGACCGGGCCGTGCTGACCGTCGTCGGCAGCCGGGGCCTGGGCGGGTTCACCGGGCTGCTCGTCGGGTCGGTCGCGGTGGCGCTCGCCGCCAGGGGCGGGTCCCCGGTGGCGGTGGTGCGGGGCGACCCGGGCGAAGGGGCCGAGGGGGACCGGCCCGTGGTCGTCGGCGTCGACGGGTCGCCGACCGGCGAGTCCGCCCTCGCGCTCGCGTACGAGGAGGCCGCGCTGCGGTCCGCGCCGCTCGTCGCCGTGCACACCTGGCTCGACGACATGCTCGAGCCCGCCCTCGCGCCGATGATCGACTGGGCCGCCCTGGAGACCGAGGAGAGCGCGCTGCTGGCCCAGCGACTGGCCGGGTGGTCCGAGAAGTACCCCGACGTGGAGGTCCGCCGGCTGGTGGTGCGGGACCGGCCGGCGCGGGCGCTGGTCGCCGAGTCGGCCGGGGCCGCGCTCGTCGTCGTCGGGTCGCGGGGGCGCGGGGGCGCGGCCGGGCTGCTGCTCGGGTCGGTGAGCCACGCGCTGCTGCAGCACGCCCACTGCCCGGTGCTGGTGGTGCGCCCGGACGGCGGAGGGTCGGGATGAGCCTGCCGGGCACCGTCGTCGCCGGGATCGACGGGTCGGACCTGGCGAACGAGGCGGCGCGCTGGGCGGCGGCCGAGGCGGCCCGGCACCGGTGCGTGCTGCGGCTCGTGCGGGCCTACCAGCTGCCGCCGTCGTCGGCGCCCGAGGCGTCGTCGCTGCTCTGGTCGCACGCCCACCACCAGCTGTGGAACGCCGCGCACCACGCACGGGCGGTGGTCCCGGAGCTCGCGGTCGAGCAGGCGGTGGTCGAGGGCGACCCGGCGGAGGTGCTGCTGCGCGAGGCGGCGGGTGCCCGCGTGCTGGTGGTCGGGACGCGCGGCGTCGGCGGGTTCGCCTCCCTGCTGGTCGGGTCGGTCGGCGCGGCGCTCGCGCGTCAGGCCCCGTGCCCGCTCGTCGTGGTCCGTGGCCCGGTCCTGTCCGACGCCGCGCTGAGGCACACCGACCGCACCCGGCCGGTCGTCGTCGGGGTGGACGGGGCGCCGGCGAGCGAGCCCGCGCTGGCGTTCGCCTTCGCGGAGGCCGACGCCTGGGCGGCGCCGCTGGTCGCGGTGCACGCCTGGCTCGAGCACCTCGAGGACCCCGACGCGCTCGCCGAGCTCGCGGAGCTGGAGGAGCAGGAGCGCGAGCTCCTGGCCGAGCGGCTCGCGGGCTGGACCGGCAAGTACCCCGGCGTGCGGGTGTCGCGCGAGCTCGTCCACGGGCCGCCCGCGCGGACCCTCGTCGCCCGCTCGGCACACGCCCGGCTGGTGGTCGTCGGCTCGAGCGGGCGCGGCCCGGTCGGCCGCGTGCTGCTCGGCTCGACGGGCCGGGCGCTGCTCCACCACGCCCTCGCGCCGGTGGCCGTGGTCCGCCCCGACGGCCCGGGGGCCGCGCCGGACCGCACCTGAGCGGGGCTGCGCCCACACGGGATTCGGACGATGGTGTGGTCGCGCCACATACTCGTGGGGCCCGGGCCCCACTACCGTCCGGACCATGACACAGCCGTCGACCCCCGCGGGATCCCCGCCGCGCACCTCACTGATCAAGGTCGTCGCCGCCTCGATGCTGGGCACGACGGTCGAGTGGTACGACTTCTTCCTGTACGGCGTGGCGGCCGCCATCGTGCTGCCGCACGTCTTCTTCCCGGCCGCGGACCCGGTCGCCGGCACGCTGCTGTCCTTCGGCACCTTCGCCATCGGCTTCGTCGCCCGCCCGCTCGGCGGCCTGGTGTTCGGCCACTACGGCGACAAGCTGGGCCGCAAGAAGCTCCTGGTCGTCAGCCTCCTGATGATGGGGCTGTCGACCTTCGCGATCGGCCTGCTGCCGGGCTACGCGACGATCGGCGTCGCGGCGCCGGCGATCCTGGTGCTGCTGCGGCTGATCCAGGGCTTCGCGCTGGGCGGCGAGTGGGGCGGCGCGGTCCTGATCGTCTCCGAGCACGGCGACGCCCGCCGCCGCGGGTTCTGGGCGAGCTGGCCGCAGGCCGGGGCGCCGGCGGGTCAGCTGCTGGCCAACGGCCTGCTCGCGCTGCTCGCCGTGGTGCAGTCCGAGGAGGCGTTCAACTCCTGGGGCTGGCGGATCCCGTTCCTGCTCTCCGCGGTGCTGGTGCTCATCGGGCTGTACGTGCGGCTCTCGGTGGAGGAGTCACCGGTCTTCCGCGAGGCGCAGGCCAAGGCCGCCGAGCGCGCGGCGGAGGGGAGGTCGCAGACCCTGCCGATCGTCGAGGTGCTGCGCCGCTACCCGCGCGAGGTCCTCACGGCCATGGGCGCGCGGTTCGCCGAGAACGTCTCGTACTACATCTTCACCATCGTGGTCTCGACGTACATGAAGGAGCAGTTCGGACTGCCGTCGTCGTTCGTGCTCGGCGCGGTCCTGATCGGTGCCGCCGTGCACGTCGTGACGATCCCGCTGTGGGGCCTGGTGTCCGACCGGATCGGCCGCCGGCCGGTCTACCTGCTCGGCGCCGCCGGCGTCGGCGCGTGGGCGTTCGCGTTCTTCGCGCTGCTCGACACGCAGAACTTCGGGCTCACCGTGCTCGCCGTCGTCGGCGGGCTGATCTTCCACGGCGCCATGTACGGGCCGCAGGCGGCGTTCCTGTCCGAGCTGTTCGGCACGGGCGTCCGGTACTCGGGCGTGTCGATCGGCTACCAGCTCGCCTCGGTCGCCGCCGGTGGCCTCGCGCCGCTCGTCTCGGTGGCACTGCTCGCCGCCTTCGGCACGGGCTACGCGATCGCCGTGTACGTCGCCGCCAGCGCGCTGATCACCCTGGTCGCGGTGGCCACCTACCGCGAGACCCGGGACCGCGACCTCGCCGCCGACGACGGGTTCGGCGACGGCAGCGCCGCGTCCCTGACGGACGGGTCCGCCGCGGCCCGGCCCTGACCGCCCCGGGACCGGCACCGATGGCCCTGGCGCTGCCGCCGGGCGCGCTCGCCGGGCAGGATGCGCGGGTGGCGCGCACCGTCCTCGACCTGCTCCGGTTGCTCGCCGACCGCCTCGACCCGACCGACGGTGCCGGGCCGGCCGGCGAGCTGGAGCACGCGGCCACGGAGCTCGCCGGCTCCGAGCCCGAGGCCGGCGCCCTGGTCCTGCGCATCCGGTCGGCGATGGACGCCGGCCGGCGCCGGGAGTCCGAGCTCGCCGCGCTGGTGGAGACCGCCCGGGAGCTCACCTCGCAGTCCGACACGGGCGGGGTGCTCGACGCGATCGTCCGCCGGGCCCGCGCCCTGCTCGGCACCGACCTCGCCTACCTGACCCTCTACGACGCCGACCGCGGCGACACCTACATGCGCGCCACGGCGGGCTCCGTGTCACCGCGGTTCCAGGCGCTGCGGCTGCCCCTCGGCGCCGGGCTCGGCGGGCTGGTCGCGGCCACCCGCAACTCGCACCGGACCGGGAACTACGGCGAGGACGAGCGCTACCGGCACACCGAGGAGATCGACGCCGCGGTGGGCGAGGAGGGGCTCGTCGCGATCTGCGGGGTCCCGCTGCTGGTCGACGCCGAGTTCGTCGGCGTACTGTTCGCCGCCAACCGCTCCGCCCGGCCGTTCGCGCCCGAGGAGGTGGCGCTGCTCGGGTCGCTCGCCGCGCTCGCCGCCGTCTCGCTGGTGCAGACCCGCCAGCTCGCCGACACCGCCGCGGCCCTCGACGCCCTGCGCACCGCGCACGCCGCGATCGCCGAGGCGGCCGCGGCACACGACCGGTTCGCCGGCGTGGTCCTCGAGGGCGGCGACGTCGCGGACCTCGCCGAGGCCCTCGGCCGGCTGCTCGACGCCTGGGTGGTGGTCCTCGACGCGGACGGCACCCCGGCCGCCCGCTTCGGCGCGACCCCGGACGACGGCTGCTGGGCGGAGGCGGTCCGGTCCGCCGACGCGGCGCCGGGCCGGCTGACCCGGGCGGGAGGCGTGTGGGCCGTCGCGGTGGTCGCGGCCGGGCAGCGGCTCGGCACGCTGCTGCTCGGCGGCGTCCCGGACCTCGACGCGGGGCAGGTCCGGACCGTCGAACGGGCCGCGATGGTCACGGCACTGGTGCTGCTCTTCGGCCAGCGCGAGGCCGAGGCCGACCGCCGGGAGCGGGCCGAGGCGCTCACCGAGCTGCTCGCGGTGGCCGACCGCCCACGGCCCGCGGTGCTGACCCGGCTCGCCGAGCTGGGGGTCGCCGCGCGCCGCCCGCACGTCCTGCTGGTCTGCCGGTGCGCCCCGGGGAGGCGGCGGGCCGTCCTGCGCGACGCCGCGGCCGCCGGCGGCCGGGCCGGGCTCGTCGCCGAGCACGAAGGTGCCGTCGTCGCGCTGCTGCCCGGCACCGATCCCGCCGCCGCGGCCGAGCCGCTGGCCCACCCGGCCACCCCGGAGGAGCCCGAGGGAGCCGTGACCGTGGGCGCGGCCGGTCCCGTGCACCCCGCGGGCGGGCTCGCGGAGGCGCTGGCCGAGGCGCGCCGGTCGGCGGAGGCGCTGCTCGCGCTGGGCCGCGCGGGCGAGGCGGCCGCGGCGGCGGACCTGGGCTTCGCCGGGCTGCTGCTCGGCGACCGGCCGGACGTCGCGGGCTACGTGGCCGGGGTGCTCGGCCCGGTCGCCGAGCACGACGCCCGCCGCGGCAGCGAGCTGCTCCGCACGCTGGAGTGCTACTACGCGGCCGGAGCCAGCCCGAGCCGGGCGGCGGCCGCGCTGCACGTGCACGTCAACACGGTCGCGCAGCGGCTCGACCGGATCGGCGCGCTGCTGGGCGAGGGCTGGCAGGAGCCGGACCGGGCGCTGGAGATCCAGCTCGCCCTGCGGTTGCACCGCCTCGGAGCCCCGGGCCGGGCGGACTGACGCGCTCTCAGTTCACGTCGGAGCGCGGGACGCGCTTGCGCAGCTCGCCGTCGGCCTTCTCCTCGAAGCCGTGTGCGCGGAGCCAGGCGGAGATCTCCTCGCGGTCCGGGTGCGTCAACGGCACCACGTTGTAGACGTAGTTGAGGTGCCGCCGGCCCGCCTCGCGCTCGAGGTGGTCGAGGACGACCGAGCCCAGGCCCTCACCGCGCCGGTCCGGGTGCACGATGATCAGGATCTCGGCGTCGCCCCACGAGTCGTCCAGCCGGCCGTAGCCGATCACGCCGCGGCCGTCCTCGGCCCGCCACCACTCGTCCGCCAGCGCGTCGCCCTCCGCGGGCGTGCCGAGCCCGAACAACGTCGGCGGGAGGTCGCCGAACGCCGCGGCCTTCGCGGCGTCCCAGCGCGCGGGCGCCTCCTTGGTCCAGCCGTCCGCGTCGCGGGTCAGCTCGACGTCCACGGTCGTCCTCCTCACAGCCGGGCGGGGCCACGGTACCGCCGCGCGACGGGTCCCGCCGTCCTCAGCGGACCCGGCCGGCCAGGGCGCGGACCAGGTCCGTCGCCGTCACCAGGCCGAGCGGGCGACCGGCCGCCACGACCATGAGGGCGTCGGTGCACTCGCGGTCCATGCGGGCGGCGACCTCGTGCAGCGGGGTGCCGGGCGGGACCTCCGGCGCCGGCCGGAGCACGTCGGCGACCAGGAGCGTCGCGGCACCGAACGGGCCCTGGCGGGCGGCGAGCCCCCGCAGCAGGTCGACCTCGGCGACCATGCCGAGGCAGCGGCCCTCGCGGACGACGGGCACGTGCCGCACGTTCCCGGCCACCATCAGCCGCAGCGCGATGCCCAACGGGGTCGCGGGGTCGACGCCGACGAGCCGACGCGTCATGACCGCCTCGACGGGCGGGTCGTCGTCGAGGGTCTCCGGCGGGGCCGGGCGCTGGCGCTGCTCGGTCATGATCGCTCCTGAAGGGCCGGTCCGGACCCGCAGGATGGCCCGCCCGGCCCGGCCGCGGCAGGGGCCGACGGCCCGGACCGGCGCGGCGTGCGGCCCCGGCCGGGGCGGTCCGCAGCGGGGACCTTCGCCTCTCGCGACGGCCGGTCGCCGGTGCCGAGACTCGAGGTCATGTCCGCTCACCCGGTGGTCACCCCGGAGGCGTCGCGGGCGGCACTGCGGATCGCCCCCCTCGTGGACGCGGCCCGGGCGGCCGCGGCACCGGAGGGATCGGCGCCCTGGTTCGTCACGGCCGTGGACGACGGCGTCGCCGTCCGGTCGGTGGTCCGCCGCTGGTCGCTCGCGGAGGAGCCGCTGGCCCGGGTCACCCGGGTGGCGGCGGGCGCGGGGCTGCGTGCCATCCGGCTCGCGGTGGCCGCCCAGGGCCGCCGCCCGCAGGTGACGCACCCGGTGGAGGAGGGGCTGCTCGCCGTCGTGCGGCCGGGGGAGGCCTACGAGCCGCGCCCGCTGGAGCGCGCCCTCTACGCCGCGCTCCGCGACCAGGGCCGGCCGCAGGGCGCCGACGGTCCGCGCGACGCGGCGGCCCGGGCGGTGCTGCGCCGCGCCGCGGAGACGGAGAGCGCCTGGCTGCGCGGGATCGGCCACCCGGTGGTGCCGGGCGACGAGCTCGGGCCCGCCTGGCCGGGCCTGCTCGACGAGCAGGCGCCCCGTCCCGAACCGGTGTTCGTGCTGGTCGGCGCGGCGGGCCGGGTCCCGCACGCGGACCTGCGCACCGGGCAGGCCGTCGAGGCGCTGCGACTGACCGCCGCCCTCCTCGGGCTGCGCACCGCCGTCGTGGCCGCGCCGGCGGACCCGGGGGCGCTGCGGGCCCGCCTGCCCGACCGGGCGCGCGACATCCTGGAGGGAGCCCGGGGCAGCACCGTCGCGGTGCTCGAGTTCTGGCGCGCGGCCTGACCCGTCGCCGGGCGTCGCGCACTCAGGTGTGATGGTTGGTCGAGGCGGGATCGGGCCCGTCGTCCACGTGCAGCGTCGTGCTGCCGGGCAGCCCGGTCTCGGGCGGCAGCAGGAGGTCGCTCAGGGGCCGGCGCGGGGTGCCGGGGACCGGCCAGCCCTGCCCGATCCGCAGCACGACCTGGGGCGGGCGGGTCCCGCTGATCAGCCGCCGCATGCTCTCCCGGACGTCGACGCACTCGACCAGCTGGGAGAGGAGGGACACGGCGAGGCCGTGCGTCGTGGCCGTCAGCAGCACGCGTTCCATGGCCTGGCCGGCGCGGATCTCCTCGCGCGGGCCGTCGGCGTGCACGCTGAGCACCGCGATGAGCGGCTCGGCCTCCGCCCCGTCGTCCGGGCGCGCGGTGCCGCCGCTGAAGTCGCGCAGCACCCACGTCGCGTTGGGCCGGGGCAGCGGCCCGCCGGCCGCGGCCGGGACGCCGTCGGGCCGCTCCTCGCCGTGTCCCGTCCAGCGCTCCAGCTCGGCGACGAACTCGGGGTCGGCCATCTGCAGCTCGTGCGCCCGCCGCGCCAGGACGCCCAGCTCGAACCGCTGCCCCGGGTCGGTGACGAGGTCCAGCCAGGCACCCTCGTCGAGCGCGGCACGGCGCAGTGCGTGCCGCGCGGGCGTGGGCACCATCGCGTCGGTGAAGGGCCGCCGGTTCGTGCGGCGCCGCGGCACGGCCTCCAGCAGCCGGCGTTGCTCGGGCGTCGGCGGGCGGCTGCCGCCGCGGCGGACCGTGGCGAGGAGATCGGGCCGCGCGGGGTCGGGCAGCAGCGTGACGAGCGGGCGCACGCCGTGCCCGATGAGCGCGAGCCGGAGGTTGTAGAGCGCGGCACCGCACGCGATCCGCAGCTCCCGGCCGGTCGGGTCGGCCACCGGCAGCTGCCGGTCGCGGTCGGCGTGCAGCTCGATCCCGTCGGGGGTGAGGCGGAAGCACCACGGCTGGGTGTTGTGCAGCGAGGGTGCGCGGGCGGCCGCCCCGAGGGCATCCTGCAGCTGTCCCTCGGTCAGCCCGAGCGAACCCGTCTCGATCATCACCGCTCGCCGTCCGAGATCCCGCGGGTCCCGGTCGGACCCGGGGTCAGCGTCGGTGCCGCGGGTCCCCGGGCACTACCGTCGAAGGTCCCGTGCGGTCGGGGTGTTCGACCCGCGCGGGCGGGCCGCGGCGGGGTTGTCGTGATCGCCCGCGGGGTGACACCGTGTGCCGCCGGAAGGGAACGGGAGGACCGATGACGCGGCCGGATCGCGGGCCGGATCGCGGGCCGGAGGAGGGCCCGCCGGTCTCCGGGGTGCTCGCCGGGCTGCGGCTCGACGAGCTGCTCGGCGAGGTCCAGGAGCGGCTGGGGCAGATCGTCGCCGCCCGCGACCGGATGCAGAGTCTGCTCGACGCCGTGCTGGCCGTCGGGGCGGGGCTCGAGCTGGAGGCCACGCTGCGCCGGATCGTGCAGTCCGCCGTGGACCTCGTCGACGCGCGGTACGGCGCGCTCGGGGTGCTGGCGCCGGACGGGTCGATCTCCCGGTTCATCGACGTCGGCCTGCAGCCGGGGGTCCGCGAGACGCTCGGGCCGCCGCCCACCGGGAAGGGCCTGCTCGGGCAACTGATCCTGGACCCCGAGCCGCTGCGGCTGGCCGACCTGTCCGCGCACCCGGCGTCCGTCGGCTTCCCGCCGAACCACCCGCCGATGCACAGCTTCCTCGGCGTCCCGGTCCGGGTCCGGGACTCGATCTACGGCAACCTCTACCTCACCGAGAAGGTCGGCGGCGGCGAGTTCACCGCCGACGACGAGGTGATGCTGCACGCCCTCGCCGCGGCCGCCGGGATCGCCGTGCAGAACGCCGACCTGTTCGAGCAGGGCCGCCAGCGCCAGCACTGGCTGGAGGCACTGGGCGAGGTGCGGAGCGAGGTGCTGGCCGGGGCGTCGGACGAGGAGGTGCTCCAGCTCGTCGCCGTCCGGACGCTGGAGCTGACGGCGTCGGCCGCGGCCGTGGTGCTGCTCGGCCCGGACGAGGACGGCCTGTACGAGCTGGGCGGCGACGCCGGCGAGTCGCTCGGCCTGCCCGCCACCGGGATTCGGGCGGGCAGCGACCTCGACGAGGTGGCCGAGAGCCGCAGCCCGTTGCTGGCCGGCTCGCCGGCGGCGTTCCTCGATCACGGCGCGGACTCGGTGCCGCCGAACCTCGGCCCGTCGGTCGCGGTGCCGATGCGCTCGGGGGAGCGCGTGATCGGGGTGCTGGTCGCGCTGCGCCGGGTCGGCGGCGAGCCGTACCGGCCCACCGAGGTGCCGCTGGTGACGTCGTTCGCGGAACAGGCCGCCCTGGCCCTGGAGATCGCGGAGAAGACCCGGGCGCAACGCCAGCTCGACGTGCTCGCCGACCGCGACCGCATCGCCCGGGACCTGCACGACCACGTCATCCAGCGGCTGTTCGCCACAGGCCTCAAGCTGCAGAGCACGATGCGCCGCGCCGTGCGCTCGGACGTCCAGGACCGGGTCCGGCAGGCCGTCGACGAGCTCGACGAGACCGTCCGTGAGATCCGGACCGCGATCTTCGACCTGCACGGCGCCGACCAGGGCGGCGGGGGCGTGCGGCGGCGGCTGCTCGACACCGTCGACGAGATCGTCGCCGGGTCGGCCATGACGCCGTCGATCCGCACCTCCGGGCCGGTCGATACGCTCGTCCCGGCCGAGCTCGTCCCGCACCTGCTGGCAGCGGTCCGCGAGGGCACGACCAACGCGGTGCGGCACTCGGGCGGGCGGACGGTCACGGTCACCCTGGAGGCAGGGGCCGATCTCGTCCTGCAGATCGTCGACGACGGCACGGGGATGCCCTCGGACGTCGCCCGCAGCGGGCTGCACAACCTCGCCGAACGCGCCGAGGAGCTGGGCGGCACGCTGGAGGTGCGCCGTCGGCCGGGCGGCGGCACCCGGCTGGCGTGGCGGGTGCCGCTCGACCGGGGGTGATCCCCGGCGGGTCGGCTCTCAGCGGGTGCGGCGGCGGCGCTCGGTCGCGTAGACCGCGGCCTCGGTGCGCCGGGAGAAGCCGAGCTTGTGCAGCAGCGAGGAGACGTAGTTCTTGACGGTCTTCTCAGCGAGGTAGAGCTCCGCGCCGATCTGCCGGTTGGTGAGACCGTCGGCGATGAGGTCGAGGATCCGCCGCTCCTGCGGGGACAGGCCCTCGTAGCGGGGGTCGTCCGGCTCGGAGCCGTGCCGCAGGCGTTCCAGGACCAGGGCGGTGGCCTTGGGGTCGAGCAGCGAGCCGCCCGCGGCGACGGTGCGCACGGCGCCGATGAGGTCGGTGCCGGCGACCTGCTTGAGCAGGTAACCCGCGGCGCCGGCCATGATCGCGCCGAAGAGGGGCCTCGTCGTCGGAGTACGAGGTGAGCATCAGGCAGGCCGGCGGCGGGTTCAGTGTCGAGCGGATGTCGCGGCAGACGGTGATGCCCTCGCCGTCGGGCAGGCGGACGTCGAGGATCGCCACGTCGGGCCGGGTGGCGGGGATGCGGGCCAGGGCCTGCGCAGCGGTTCCGGCCTCGCCGACGACCTCGATGTCGTCCTCCGTCTCGAGCAGCTGCGCGATGCCGCGACGGACGATCTCGTGGTCGTCCAGCAGGAACACCGAGATGGTCACGGGGCCTCCTCGTCCTCGATCGCTCCGACGCTAACGGGCCGCGCAACCCCCGCGCCGTACCCGGAAGGTCCCGGACGGTAGGGCCGAACGTCCCAGCACCACCAGGCGGCTCTCAGCTGCACCGTTCGGGGGTCGGATCCGGCTCGGTCGGAGCAACCTTCGCGATTCCGGCCACGGGCTGTAACGACCTCCGTGTGCGCCGCGCTGAGGGCGTGGCGGGCCGGACGGAGACGCCCCCCGACGTCCGGCCCGTCATCGATCGACCTGGAGGTGGAGTGCCCGCCCTCGCCAGCCCGACCGCGGCGCCCCCGGCCGCGGCCCGCGACCAGACCCTGCTCGAGGACGCGCTCGGCGCGGCCAGGGCGGGCGACGAGTGGGCCTTCGTCGTGCTCTACCGCGACCTGCAACCACGCCTGCTGCGGTACGCCACCGCACTGGTCGGCGCCGACGCCGAGGACGTCACCGCCGAGACGTGGCTGCACGTGGCGAAGGACCTGCGCCGCTTCTCCGGTGACCTCGACGGTTTCCGGGGCTGGGTCACCACGATCTGCCGGAACCGGGCGATGGACTCGGCGCGGGCCCGCACCCGCCGCCCTGCCGATCCCGCGGAACCGGCGGACCTGGTGGCCCTCGCGGACGTGCGGCACACCGACGGCGCCGTGTTCGACGGGCTGGCCACCCAGTGGGCGGTCGACCAGATCCTCGCGTTGCCGCGCACCGAGGCCGAGGCGGTGCTGCTGCGCGCGGTGATCGGGCTCGACGCGACCACCGCGGCCCAGGTGCTCGGCAAACGGCCCGGCGCGGTCCGGGTCGCCGCCCACCGCGGGCTCCGGCGGCTCGCCGAGCGGCTGCGGGCGGGGGAGGAGGCCGGTCCCGCGAGGACCGGACAGGGACGGCGGACGGGGGTCGCCGATGTGTGAGCACTGCACCGGCCGGGGCGTCGAGGCGCCACCGGCGACCTGGATGGCGATCACGGACGTCGACCGCCTGCTCGACGGCGACGGAGGACCCCGCGACCTCCGCCGCCTGCTCGACGCGGCCGCCGCCCCGGGCACGCCCCGGGAGCTGCGCGGGGAACGCGATGCCGCGGCCGCCTTCGCCGCGGCCGCGACCTCGCGGGGACGCTGGCGGCTGCGGAGGGCGACGGTCACCGCGTCCGGCGTCGTTGCCGCCAAGTCCCTCGCCGCCGCCCTCGCCGTGGTGGGCACCGCGACCGGCGGCCTCGCCCTCGCCGCCGGCGAGACCCATCCCTCCGGCCCCGTGGAGCACGCCCCCACGAAGAGCCCGAACTGGTCCGCGCCGGGAGAACACGCCGCGGGCGTTGCCGGAGCGGCCCTCTCGGCGGCCTCCGCCGCGACCGACGTGGGAGCACCGGTGACGGGGCAGTCCGTGGCCGCACACGGGACCGATGGTCGGGTCGAGGCCGGCCACGGCCGCACCGGTGTCCCGTCGGGCCCGACGGCCCGGTCCGGGATGGAGGGAACGGGAGGCAACTCGATCGACGGAGGCGGCGGGCCCGGTGGGTCGGGTGGGGTCTCGAACGGCACCGGTGGGTCGGTGGGGGAGGCCGGGAACTCGGGCAAGATCCCACCCGGCCTCGCCAAGAAGACCCAGGGCCCGGAGGACGAGCAGTAGGACTGCGAGATCGGCGTGGCAGTGACCTGCCTGCTCGCCGGTGGTGGGCTGCGTGGGGTCTCTCCGCGGCGCCGGTTGTCGAACCAGGTCCGGTGGGAGCTGCCTCTCGTCGACAGTGGCTCGGCCTCGCGGTGAAGTCGTTGTGCGGCAGGTGCCGGCACCCGTTGAGTGCTGGGCGGGCTCGCATGGAGCCCGGGTGCTGGGCTCGCCGAGCTGTGACGGGCCGGGCTCGTCGAACGCCGAAGCGCCGGCTCGCCGAGCGTCCACGAGTGGGCGTCGAAGGGTTGGGCCGGCTCAACGCCGAAGGGTCGGGCCCGCCGGATGCTGGAGCCCGCGGCTCGCGGCGCGCCAAGAGGGGTCTCTCGCTGAGCGCCGAGGGACCGGGCCCGCGAGCCTGGGAGGCCGGACTCGAAGGAGTTCGGCCTGATCGGTCCTTGTCGAGGCTGGCGTTGCCGGAGCAAGGTGCAGTCGGCTCTGCTCAGCTCAGAAGGGGGCGGGGTCGTCGAGGTCGGCGGGAATGAGTTCGCCGCGCATGCTGGCCAGGGTCCAGCCGCCGTGCGGGGCTGTCGCGAAGGTTCGCCAGGGCAACGCTGCCCTGCACCGGATCGGGGTCGGTGTAGGCACCCCACAGCAGCGCCGGGTTCCGGGTGATCACCCCGGGCGCTTCCTGTGCCCGGGCCCGCCGCACGTGTCGGCGACAGCGGTCGGGTCATCCGGCATCGCCGCCGCCATCGCCACCGCGAACCGGGTCGCACGTGCCGCCGCTCGTCCACCAACTCGACCCCCCAGTGGCCGCAGCCCGCGTGATCGAGTGGGTGGAGCACGTTGTGCCCCTTGCCTTACCGGCAACGCCGCAGGAAGGCGCGGGGGCCGCGAGCGCAGAGGAGCCGGCCGGTCGGGACGCGCCGAACGGGCGGGCGAAGGAGGGCCCGGCCGCGGTGGTCGGGGGGCATCGCCTGCCGCGGCCGGGTGTCGGTGGGGCGACCGGGACGGCGGCCCACCACCGCCGCCCGGCCGCCCGGGAACCGGGTGGGCCCTCCCTGCCCGCCCCGGACGTCCGAACCGGCGGGCGCGACGCTCTGCGCCGCCGGATCCGTTGCGGCGCAGCGGCGGCATCGTCCTCGTGCCGGCGCGGTACGCCGACGATCAGCGTCGCTGGCCGGTGCGCGTGGCAGGAGGGGCCGACCGATCACCGTCGGCGGGCCGCTCGGTCCGCGGAGCAGGGCCGAAGGTCCCGGGCCTGATCCGGGCCCCGACCGTCGGTGATCACCTGCTCACACGCTCCGGCCCGCCCGTCCACCCGCTGCCGCACCCACAGGCGATCACCCGCTCACGAACGCCGGCCCACCCGCACCCGGCCTGACCGGGGATCACCCGCTCACGAACGCCGGCCCACGCGCACCCGCGTCCACCGGTACCCCACCCCGACGGCCACGATCCCCACCCCGATCACCACGGACTGCCAGGGGAGGGTCGCGGCGAGGACGGCGCAGCCGATCATCCCGAGCACCTGGAACCCCCGCGGGTACCGGCGCTCGGGAGGCGGCTGCCCGAGCGCCGACAGGTTGGCGACGAAGTAGTAGAGGAGCACGCCGAAGGACGAGAAGCCGATCGCCCCGCGCAGGTCCACCGTGCAGACCAGCACCACGACGACCAGGGCGACGGCGATCTCCGCGCGGTGCGGCACCGACCGCCGCGGGTGGACGGCGGCCAGGGGCGCGGGCAGGTCGGACTCCCGGGCCATCGCGAGCACGGTCCGCCCCACGCCGGCGACCAGCCCGAGCAGCGCGCCGAGCGAGGCGAACGCGCCGCCGACCGCGGCGATCCAGGTCGCGTCGGGCGGGAGGACCTCGGCCAGCGGCGCGGCGGACGCCGCCAGCCGTGTCGGGCCCAGCACCAGCAACAGCACGACGCCGACCGCCGCGTACACCACGACCGCGCCGGCGAGGGCCAGCGTGATCGCCCGCGGGATCGTGCGCGCCGGGTCGCGCACCTCCTCGCCGAGGGTCGCGACGCGCGCGTACCCGGCGAAGGCGAAGAAGAGCAGGCCGGCAGCCTGGAGTACCCCGTACGCCCCGATCCCTCCGACAGCCAGGCCCGCCGGCTGCAGCGGGCCGCGAACCACCGCGACGGCGAGGATCGTGACCAGCGCGAGCAGCACCACCGCGACCAGGATCCGGGTGAGTCTGGCCGTGCGCGTCACCCCCGCCAGGTTCACCCCGGCCACGGCGACGACGGCGAGCACGGCCACCGGCCGTTGCCAGGCGGTGGGCACGAGGTAGGCCGCCGCGGTCAGGGCCATCGCCGCGCAGCTCGCCGTCTTGCCGATCACGAAGCCCCAGCCCGCGACGAACCCCCGCCACGGCCCGAGCCGCTCCCGCCCGTAGACGTACGTGCCCCCGGATCGCGGGTACCGGGCCGCGAGCTGGGCCGACGACGTCGCGTTGCACCACGCCACCACGGCCGCCAGCGCCAGGCCGAGGAGCAGTCCCGACCCCGCCGCGGCCGCCGCCGGCGCGAACGCCGCGAACACCCCCGCGCCGATCATCGACCCGAGCCCGATGACGGTCGCGTCGACCGTGCCCAGCCGGCGTTGCAGCCCCGGAGCGCTCATCCCGCGGACCGGCGACGCGCGCGGTGGGCAGCGACGTTGACACGGTTGCCGCACAGGTCCGGCATGCAGTAGCGGCGCCGTCCCGCCCGGCTCACGTCCACGAACGCGCCCTCGCAGAACGCTGCGGCGCAGGCCCGGAAGCGCTGCGCCCCGAGCGCCCGCACCGCCCCCAGCAGCCCCATCCCGGTGACCGCCGCCAGGCCGTCGACCAGGCCCGCGTCGGACCCGAAGACCCAGTCCGGCCGGTCACCGCCGCCGAGCGTCAGGCCGCCCGTCGCGAGGGTCGAGGCGCGCCGGACGACGGCGTCGACCCCCTCGCCGTCGACGATCTCGTCGACGATCGCGCGCAGCTCCGCCCGCAGGTCACGCACGTCGCCGAGCTCGGCCGGCGTGCACGACCCGGCGAACCCGTGCGCGGCGAGCAGGTCGTCGACCTCCGCCGCAGACGTCAGCTTCTCGACGCCGTGCCACACCCGCGGCGCGGTGGAGATCAGCGCGGTCGCCAGCTCCGCCCCGCGCGAGTAATCGCTCAAAGCCAGTTGCACGCCTTACCTCCATCGTGTCACGGTAACCGTCCCAACCGCATCGAAAACCTTACCCGGAGGCGGACATGCTGCAGACCCGGAAGGGCGTGACCGGCGGGACCGTGGCGTACGAGCGCGTCGGCAACGGGCCGGCCGTGGTCCTCACCCACGGCACGCCGTCCTCGTCGGTGCTGTGGCGGGACGTCGTGCCGGCGCTCGCCACGGACCACACGGTCTACCTGTGGGACCTGCCCGGCTACGGGCGCTCGACGACCGCGCCCGGCGTGCGCCCGTCGGTCGCCCTGCACGCCCGGACCCTCGCGGAGCTGGTCGACGCCTGGGGTCTGCGGGATCCCGTGCTCGTCGGGCACGACATCGGTGCCGCGACCGTCCTGCGGGCGCACCTGCACCACCGGGTTCCCGCGCGCGCCCTCGCCCTGCTCGACGCCGCCGTCCTGCCGCCGTGGACCACCCCGGTCGCGCAGCACATCCAGGCGCACCTCGACGTCTACCGCACCATGCCCGGGCACGTGTTCCACGAGCTCATCCGCGCCCACCTCGCCACGGCCACGCACCGCCCGCTCGACGCGTCGACCGAGCGCGCCTACCTCGAGCCCTACGCCGGCGAGGCCGGGCAGCAGCGCTACCTGGACCAGGTCGAGGGCTTCGACGAGGCCGACACCCGGGACGTGGTCGCGGCCCTGGGCGAGGTCGTCGCGCCGACGCTCGTGCTGTGGGGCGAGCACGACCGCTGGCTGCCGGCCGACTCCGCCGACCGGCTGGCCGCGGCGATCCCGGGCTCCCGCCGTGTCGTCGTCCCCGAGGCGGGTCACTTCCTTCCGGAGGACGACCCCGAGACCACCGCTGTGGAGCTGGGCCGGTTCTTGCAGGATGTGTGACACAGGTCACCCACGGCAGGATGTCGAGCGCGGACCTCCCGCTCCGTACGTGCTCACGACGGACGCCCGCCGGGCGCCGCCGACGAGAGGAGACGTCGTGAAGTACCTGATCATCATGCAGGTCGACCCCGCCGTGCTGGAGAGCCTGACCGAGGCCCAGGGCCGCGAGATCGGGACCGGGCACGGCCGCTTCATGGAGGAGATCACCCGCACCGGGGAGCTGATCGGCACGCAGGCCCTGGCCGACCCGTCGCGCAGTGCGGTCGTGTCCGTCCGTGACGGCGCGACGACCGTGACCGACGGCCCGTTCGTCGAGGCCAAGGAGTACATGGGCGGCTTCTACCTGGTCGACGTCGAGACCCCGGAGCGGGCGTACGAGCTGGCCGCCAAGATCCCCGACGCCGCGATCGAGGGGCTCGCGATCGAGGTGCGCCCGGTCGTCTTCACCGCGGGTTTCGGCCTGAGCGAGCCCGAGGCCTCCTGACGATGGTCGACCGCGCGCTCGAGGACCTGCTGCGCCGCTGTGCGCCGCAGGTCCTCGGCGTGCTCGTGTCCCGCTTCCGGCAGTTCGACCTGTGCGAGGACGCGGTGCAGGAGGCCCTCCTCGCGGCGTCGACCGCGTGGCCGGAGAGCGGCGTCCCGGAGGAGCCGGTCGGGTGGCTGGTCACCGTCGCCCGCCGCCGGCTGACCGACCTGTGGCGCAGCGACAGCGCGCGGCGCCGCCGGGAGGAGGCCGCGGCCGTCGATCCCGCCGAGGCCGTCGAGCTCGAGGCCCCGGCCGTCGACGACAGCCTCGAGATGCTGCTGCTCTGCGTGCACCCGGACCTCACCGAGGCGAGCCGGATCGCGTTGACGCTGCGCGCCGTCGGCGGGCTGACGACCGCGGAGATCGCCCGCGCGTTCCTGGTCCCCGAGGCGACGATGGCCCAGCGGATCAGCCGGGCGAAGGCGACGATCGAGGCCGGCGGCGCCGTGTTCACCCTGCCCGCCGACGCGCGCACCGAGCGGCTGGCCGCCGCGCTGCACGTCCTCTACCTGATCTTCAACGAGGGGTACACGGCCAGCGCCGGCACCGGCCTCACCCGGGTCGACCTCTCCGCCGAGGCGATCCGGCTGACCCGGATGCTGCACCGCCTCCTGCCCGCCGACGGCGAGGTGGCCGGCCTGCTCGTCCTCATGCTCCTGACCGACGCCCGGCGGCAGGCCCGCACGGACGCCGACGGCCGCATGGTCCCCCTCGCCGAGCAGGACCGGAGCCGGTGGGACCACGCCGCGATCGACGAGGCCGTCGGGCTGCTCGAACGCACGCTCGCCCGCCGCGAGGTCGGGCCGTACCAGCTGCAGGCGGCGATCGCGGCCGTCCATGCCGAGGCGCCCACGGACGCCGACACCGACTGGCGGCAGATCGAGATCCTCTACCGGCTGCTCGAGGAGTGCACGGACAATCCGGTGGTCACGCTGAACCGGGCGGTCGCCGTCGGGATGGCGTACGGGCCCGAGCGGGGGCTGGAGGTGCTGGACCGGGTGGCCGACGACAAGCGCCTGGCCCGCCACCACCGGCCCGACGCCGTCCGCGCCCACCTGTTGGACCGGCTCGGGGACCACGAGGGGGCGCGGGAGCACTTCCGGCGGGCCGCCCGCGCGACCCTCAACCTCGCCGAGAAGCACTACCTCGAGGACCGGGCCCGGCGGGCGGGATCGGCCGCCACCTCGCCGCCCGACGACGACCCGGGCACCTGATCGGCCGACGTCAGGGCAGGCGGCGGTGGAAGGCGCGGATGTGCGCCTCCATCCGCTCGGCGGCCTGCACGGCCTCACCGGCCTCGATCGCGTCGAGGATCCCGCGGTGCTCGCGGCGCAGCTGCGCGCGCAGGCCGGGCCAGTCCTCCTCGGCCCGCATGCCGTCGAGCAGGGCGCCGCGCAGTGACTCGCGGATCGCCGCCGTCAGCTCGCTGACGAGCCGGTTCCCGCCGGATTCGGCGATCGCCACGTGGAAGGCGGTGTCGAGCGGGTTGAACTCCTCGCGCGGGAGGTCGGCGTCCATCGCCGCGAGCGCCTCGCGGAGCCGGGCGAGATCGGCGGGGGAGTGCCGCTCGGCGGCCGACGCGGCACTGGTTCGCTCCAGCATCACCCGCGCGCCGGTGAGGTCCTCGGCCGGGAAGGAGCTCACCGCGAGGTGCATCTTGAGCAGCCGGGACAGGGCCCTCGCCGGTGCCGGCACGATCACGGTGCCGGAGTCGCTGCCCGTGCCCTGCTGCGAGCGGACGACGCCCTGCGCCTGCAGCACCCGCAGCGCCTCGCGCACCGCCTGCCGGCTCGCGCCGAGCATCGACGCGAGCTCCCGCTCCGGGGGCAGCCGGTCGCCCGGGCCGAGCGCCCCCGAGACGAGCTGCTCCTCGATCCGCTCGATCACGAGCTCGTAGGTCGGGACGCGCTGGACCTGGTCCCAGCGTGGTGCCGCCATCTCCACCCCCTCGGTGGACGGGAGCCTAGCGTGCGGGCTAAGGTCCGACCATAGCCCAGTCAGCGCCGGATCCGGGTACGGACCCGGCGCCCAGCTCCGCCCACCACCGGAGGCACCGTGACCGTCGGCCTGCTCGTCACCTGCATGAACGACGCCCTGTTCCCGGACACCGGTCGCGCCGTCGTCACCCTGCTGCGCCGGCTGGGCGTCGAGGTCGACTTCCCGGCCGCGCAGACCTGTTGCGGCCAGCCCATGGTCAACACCGGCTACCTCGACGAGGCCGTGCCGCTGCTGCGCCGGCACCTGGAGGCCTTCGCGGGGTACGAGGCCGTCGTGGTGCCGTCGGGCTCGTGCGCGGGCTCGGTGCGCCACCAGCACCGCCTGGTGGCCGAGCGCTCCGGCGACCCGGGACTGGTGCGCGCCGTCGAGCAGGCCGCGCCGGTGTACGAGCTGTCGGAGTACCTGGTCGACGTCCTGGGAGTGGTCGACGTCGGGGCCTACTTCCCGCACCGGGTCACCTACCACCCGACCTGCCACTCGCTGCGGATGCTGGGCGTGGGCGACCGCCCCACCCGGCTGCTGCAGGCCGTGCGCGGGCTGCGGCTCGTCGAGCTGCCGGCGGCCACGGAGTGCTGCGGGTTCGGCGGGACCTTCGCGGTGAAGAACTCCGAGACCTCGATCGCGATGGGCGCGGACAAGGCGCGGCACGTGCGCGAGTCGGGCGCCGAGGTGCTGGTCGCGGGGGACAACTCCTGCCTGACGCACATAGGCGGCCTGCTCTCCCGCGAGCGGTCGGGCGTGCGGGTGATGCACCTCGCGGAGGTGCTGGCCGCGACCGAGCCCGTGATCGAGGAAGCGCCCCGGGAGGCCGACCGCACCTCCGCGGGCAGTGCGGCCCTCACGGCCGGAGGTGCCCGGTGAGCGCCACCTTCCTCGGCACGCCCGCCTTCCCGACCGCGGCCCGCGCCGCCCTGGCCGACACGCAGCTCCGGCGCAACCTCGCGCACGCGACCGGCACGATCCGGGCCAAGCGGGCCGCCGTCGTCGGCGAGGTCGACGAGTGGGAGCGGCTGCGGCTCGCCGGTGCCGCGCTGAAGGACCGGACGCTCCGGCACCTCGACACCTACCTCGTACAGCTGGAGGAGTCGCTGACCCGGGCCGGCGCGACCGTGCACTGGGCGCGCGACGCCGCCGAGGCCAACCGGATCGTCGTCGACATCGCCCGCGTCCACGGGACGGACGAGGTCGTCAAGGTCAAGTCCATGGCGACGGCGGAGATCGGGCTCAACGAGGCCCTCGAGGCCGCCGGGATCCACGCCTGGGAGACCGACCTGGCCGAGCTGATCGTGCAGCTCGGCGAGGACCTGCCCAGCCACATCCTGGTGCCGGCGATCCACCGCAACCGCTCCGAGGTCCGCGAGATCTTCCTGCGCGAGATGGGCCGGCACGGGAAGGCCGCGCCCCGCGACCTCACCGACACCCCGGCCGAGCTCGCCGCCGCCGCCCGGGCCCACCTGCGGGAGAAGTTCCTGCGTGCCAAGGTCGCGGTGTCCGGCGCCAACTTCGCGGTCGCGGAGACCGGCACGCTGGCCGTGGTCGAGAGCGAGGGCAACGGCCGGATGTGCCTGACCCTGCCCGAGGTGCTGGTCAGCGTGGTGGGCATCGAGAAGCTCGTGCCCACGTGGGCGGACCTCGACGTCTTCCTGCAGCTGCTCCCGCGCAGCTCCACCGGCGAGCGGATGAACCCGTACACCTCGATGTGGACCGGCGTGACGCCCGGCGACGGGCCGCAGGAGGTCCACGTCGTGCTGCTCGACAACGGGCGGACCGACGTGCTCGCCGACGAGGTCGGCCGGCAGGCGCTGCGCTGCATCCGGTGCTCGGCGTGCCTCAACGTCTGCCCGGTCTACGAGCGCACCGGCGGCCACAGCTACGGCTCGGTCTACCCGGGGCCGATCGGGGCGATCCTCACGCCGATGCTGCGCGGGGTCGGGCACGACACCCAGCTCGACTCGCTGCCCTACGCGTCGAGCCTGTGCGGGGCGTGCTTCGAGGTGTGCCCGGTGCGGATCGACATCCCCGAGGTGCTGGTGCACCTGCGCACGAAGGTGGTCGACGCCCACCGCGGCGAGCCGAAGGTGCAGAACCTGGCGATGAAGGCGGCGTCGTGGGCGTTGTCCGACGCCCGCCGGACCGCCGCGGCGGAGAAGGTGTCCGGCGCCGTCGGACGGGTCCTGCGCGGCACGAAGCGCCGCGCGCCGGGTGGCCGCGGCGTGCTCGGCGCGCTGCCCGGGCCGGCCGCGGCCTGGTCCGACGCGCGGGACGTGCCGGTGCCCGCGCCGGAGTCGTTCCGGGCGTGGTGGGCGCGGACGGACGGCGGGCGCCGCGGGAACGGGGGAGCGAAGTGAGCGCGCGCGACGAGATCCTGGGGCGGGTGCGCACGGCGCTGCGGGACGTCCCGGGCACCGAGACCCCGGCCGACGTCGCCGTGGACCGGCCGGAGCCGCGGCCGACCACGCACGAGGACGTCGAGCTGTTCGCCGAGCGGGTGGCCGACTACAAGGCGACGGTGGTCCGCTGCACGCCCGAGGACCTGCCGACGCACCTGGCCGCGGCCCTGGAGGGTGTCCCGCGCCTGCTGGCGCCCGCGGACCTGCCGGAGGACCTGCGCCCGGCCGACGCGATCCTCGACGAGCAGCTGACGACCGCCGAGCTCGACACCGTCGACGGCGTGCTGACCACGGCCGCGCTGGGCATCGCCGAGACGGGGACGATCGTGCTGGACCACGGGCCGGGGCAGGGCCGACGTGCCGCGACCCTCGTGCCCGACCGGCACGTGTGCGTGGTGCGGACGGACCAGGTGGTCGCCGACGTCGCCGCCGCCGTGGCCCGCCTCGAGCCCACCCGGCCGCTGACCTGGATCAGCGGGCCCAGTGCGACCAGCGACATCGAGCTGGACCGGGTCGAGGGCGTGCACGGCCCCCGCACCCTGATCGTCCTGCTGGTCGGCTGAGCGTCGTGAGTGGCGATAGTCGCTATGGCGACTATCGCCACTCACGGGTCACAGGAGGGGGGCGCCGGTCTTCTCGCGGACCTCGTCCTCGGACACGCCGAAGGTCTCGACCAGGCGCAGGCCCTCGTCGGTCACGTCGATCACGGCGAGGTCGGTGACGATCCGGTTCACGCAGCCCACGCCGGTGAGCGGCAGGGTGCACTGCTCGACGATCTTGGGCGAGCCGTCCTTGGAGACGTGGTCCATCATCACGATGACCTTCTTGGCCCCGTGCACGAGGTCCATCGCCCCGCCCATCCCCTTGATCATCTTGCCGGGGATGGCCCAGTTGGCGAGGTCGCCGCCGACGCTGACCTGCATCGCGCCGAGGACGGCGACGTCGACCTTGCCGCCGCGGATCATCGAGAAGCTGTCCGACGAGCCGAAGTAGCTCGCGCCGGGCAGGACCGTGACGGTCTCCTTGCCGGCGTTGATCAGGTCCGGGTCGACCTCGTCGTCCGTCGGGTAGGGGCCCACGCCGAGGATGCCGTTCTCGCTGTGCAGCACCACGGTCCGGGTGCCCGGGATGTGGTCGGGCACCAGCGTGGGCATGCCGATGCCGAGGTTGACGTACGAGCCGTCGGGCAGCTCGTCGGCCACCCGCTTCGCGAGCTGGTCCCTGGTCAGACTCACTTCTGCACCGTCCTGAACTCGACCGGCTTCTCGGCGTCGGGCACGTGCACGACGCGCTGGACGTGGATGCCGGGGGTGTGCACCGCGTCGGGGTCGATCTCGCCGGGCTCGACGAGGTGCTCGACCTGCGCGATGGTGACCCGGCCCGCGGCGGCGCAGTCCGGGTTGAAGTTGCGGGCGCTGCGCCGGTAGACGAGGTTGCCGTGCCGGTCGCCCTTCCAGGCGTGGACCAGCGCGTAGTCCGGGGCGATGGCGCGCTCGAGCACGTAGCGCACGCCGTCGAACTCGCGGACCTCCTTCGGCGGGGACTTCACCGCGACCGTGCCGTCCGCCGCGTAGCGCCACGGCAGGCCGCCGTCGCTCACCAGCGTGCCGACGCCGGCGGGGGTGAAGAAGGCCGGGATCCCGGCCCCGCCCGCGCGCAGCCGCTCGGCGAGCGTGCCCTGCGGGGTCAGCTCCAGCTCGAGCTCGCCGGCGAGGTACTGCCGGGCGAACTCCTTGTTGTTGCCGACGTAGGAGCCGATCGTCCGGCGGATCCGGCCCGCGGAGAGGAGGGTGCCGAGGCCGAAGCCGTCCACGCCCAGGTTGTTGCTGATCGTCTCGAGGTCCGTCGCGCCCTGCTCGAGCAGGGCCGCGATCAGCGCGGTCGGGACGCCGGACATGCCGAAGCCTCCGACGGCCAGGGACGCGCCGTCCCCGATGTCGGCGACCGCTTCGCGCGCCGACGCCACCACCTTGTCCATGCGGGGCACCGTACCTGCCGTTCGCATCTCGCACAAGAGTTCGTATCGCGAACATTGACGAGCAGGGTGTGGCGAGGGTCGCCGGGACGACCCCCACCAGCCTGATTCAGAGAACGGCGGCCTGCAGGTCGGGGACGGAGTCGTAGACCGCGATCGCGCCGGCGGTGTCGAGCTCGCCGGGCTCCGCGTAGCCCCAGCCCGCGCCGAGGCAGGAGATCCCGTGCCGGCCCGAGCCGACGACGTCGTGCAGCCGGTCGCCGACCATGATCGTCTCCTCGGGGGCGGGGGAGCCGAGCCGGCGCAGCGCCTCCTCGACCACGGCGGCCTTGCTCGGGCGCTGCGCGTCGACCGTGTCGCCGGTGATCGCGGCGAACAGCTCGGTCCAGCCCTGGTTGGCGAGGATCTCGCGGGCGGCGGGCTCGGCCTTGCTCGTCGCCAGCCCGAGCCGCACGTCGGCGGCCACGAGGGCGCGCAGCAGGTCTTCGATGCCCGGGTACGGGGTGGACTTGAGCAGGCCGCTCTCGCGGTACAGCGGCCGGTACAGCGCGAGGATCTTCTCGGCATTCTCCGCCCCGACGAGCGGCGGCAGCGACTCGTAGAGCGGCGGGCCGAGCAGGTGGGGGCCGATGACGGTGTCGTCCCACGGCACGCCGACCTGGTCGAAGGCGGTCCGGAGGGTCCCGAGGATGCCCGGGGCGGAGTCGACGAGGGTGCCGTCGAGGTCGAGGAGCACGGTGCGGTAACGGGGGCGGGTCACCGGGCCATTGTCCCCGAGCGAGCCCCTGACCATTCCGGGCGCATGCCGTACGGTCGTGCGCATGACGAACACGGGGTTGCTCGCGCCGCTCTCCGGCACCGACGCCGTCGCCGCGCACCTCGGCGACACCGCGTGGCTGCGCGCGCTGCTCGACGCCGAGGTCGCCCTCTCCCGCGCCGCCGCACGCTACGCCCTCGTCCGGCCCGACGACGCGGAGGAGGTCGCCGCCGCGGCCGACCGGCTGGCCGCGGACCCGGACGTGCCGGGTGAGCTGGCCGCCGCGGCCGTCGAGGGCGGCAACCCGGTGATCCCGCTGGTCCGCCTGCTCCGCAAGGCGGCGGACGGGGCGAGCGGCGCGGTCCACCCCGGCGCGACCAGCCAGGACGTCATGGACACGGCGCTGGTGCTGCTCGTCCACCGCGCCGCACCGACCGTGCTGACCGACCTCCGCGCCGCCGCCGACGCCGCCGCCCGGCTCGCCGGCGCGCACCGCGACACCCCGACCGTCGCCCGCACCCTCGGCCAGCAGGCCCTGCCGACGACCTTCGGGCTCGTCGCCGCGGGCTGGGCCGCCGGGCTCGACGCCGCCGCCCGCGAGCTGGCCGTCCGGGTCGACGCCCTGCCCGTCCAGTTCGGCGGCGCGGCCGGCACCCTCGCCGCCTCCCACCCGCACGGGCCCGCGGTCGCCGACGCGGTCGCCGACCTGCTCGGGCTCGCTCCACAGGGTGTCCCGTGGCACACCGAGCGCACCCGGATCGGCACGCTGGCCGCGGCCCTCGGCGTGGCCGCGGGGGCGTGCGCGAAGCCGGCGACGGACGTGGTGCTGCTGTCGCAGACCGAGGTCGGCGAGGTCTCGGAGGCGGCGCCGGGCGACTCGTCGTCCATGCCGCACAAGCGGAACCCGATCGCGGCGATCACCGCACGGGCGTCGGCCCGCCGGGCCCCCGGGCTGGTCGCGACGCTGCTCGCCGCGATGGACCACGAGCACCAGCGCGCGGCCGGGGCCTGGCACGCGGAGTGGGGCACACTCACCGACCTGCTCGCGGTCACCAGCGGTGCGGCCGCCCGGCTGCACACCAGCCTGGAGGGCCTGCAGGTGCACCCGGAGGCCATGCGCCGCAACCTCGCCCTGACGACCGACGGCGAGCCGGACACCGGCCACGCCGGCGAGCTCGTCGACCGCATCCTGGAGGCCCGGTGAACGCGCCCGAGAAGCACGGTGCGAACCAGACCGACCACGCCGTCCGCGCCGAGCACGTCCAGTCGCTCGCCCGCGGGCTGTCGGTGATCAAGGCGTTCAACGGGGCGCACCCGGCGCAGACCCTGTCGGACGTCGCGCGCGCCACCGGCCTGACCCGCGCCGCCGCCCGTCGCTTCCTGCTCACGCTCGTCGAGCTCGGCTACGTCCGCACGGACGGGCGGTTCTTCGCGCTGACCCCTCGGGTGCTGGAGCTGGGCTATTCCTACCTCTCGGCGCTGTCGCTGCCCGAGCTCGCCTCCCCGCACCTGGAGGAGCTCGTCGAGACGGTGCACGAGTCCGCCTCCGTCTCCGTGCTCGACGGCGGCGACGTCGTCTACGTCGCCCGGGTCGCCACCGCGCGCATCATGGCCGTGTCGATCACGGTCGGCACGCGGTTCCCCGCCTACGCCACCTCGATGGGCCGGGTCCTGCTCGCCGCCCTCCCGCCAGCCGAGCTCGACGCGCGGCTGGGTGCCCTCGAGCCGCTGACGGACCGCACCGTGGCCGACCGGGACACCCTGCGGGACGTCCTCGGCGACGTCCGCGCCGCCGGTTACTGCCTCGTCGACCAGGAGCTGGAGGACGGGCTGCGGTCGGTCGCGGTGCCGATCCGGGACGCGGCGGGCACCGTGGTCGCGGCCGCCAACGTCAGCACGCACGCCCTGCGCAACAGCACCGCCTGGCTGCGCGACGAGGCCCTCCCGCACCTGCGGGCCTGCGCCGCCGCCGTCGAGGCGGACCTGAAGGGGCTGCGGGGGTGACCCCGCCGGGCGTCCGGGCGCGGCCCGTGCTGCGATGGTGGCCCTGAGACCGAGCGAGGGGGACCCGTGGCCGAGCGACCGATCGTGCTGGGCGTGCAGCCGTGCGGCGAGAGCGCCGATCCGGGGCGACTCCTGGAGCGGGTCACGCTGACGGCCCGGGGCGTCGACGTGCTGTTCCTCGTGGATCCCCCCGAGCCGGTCGCCGGCCCCGCACCGCTCGACGCGCTCGCGATCGCCACCCGGGTGGCGCCCGGCGTGCCCGGCACCGGGCTGGTGCCGCAGGTGCCCGTGACCGGCGGCGATCCCGTCGCCCTGCACGACGCCGTGGCCGCGCTCGACGCCGCCTCGCTCGGCCGGGCCGGGTGGGAGGCCGTGGTGACGGCCCCGGTCGCGCCCACCCCGTCCGGGGAGCTGTGGGCCGAGGCCGCGGAGGTCGTCGAGGTGGCGCACCGGCTGCGAGCCGGCGGCGGGACCGGGTTCAGCGGGGAGTTCGTGCAGGTGCAGGGCCGGATCCCCGTGCCGCGGTCGCCGCAGGGCGAGCCCGTCGTCGTGGTCCGCGCCGACGCGCCCGAGGCGCTGACGGTCGCGGCGCGCAGCGCCGACGTCGTGCGGATCTCCGCCGGCACGGTCGCCGAGGCGGCGATGCGCCGGCTGGACGTCGAGGGTGCGGCCGCCGAGGCCGGGCGCGACCCGGGGACGCTGCGCGTGCTGGTCGACGTCGGGGTCGGCACGGGGGACGGGCTCCACCACTCCGGCTCGGCCGGGCTCGCGTCGCTCGCCCGCGAGCTCGCCGGGGCCGGCGCCGACGGGGTCGTGTTCCTCCCCGCCCGGCCGCGCGGGCTGGAGAAGGTGGCCGACGACGTCGTCCCGCTGCTGCGGGCGCACCGGACCCCGCTGCGCACCCTGCGCGAGCGCTTCGGCCTGGCGATCCCCGCCGCCGGGCTCGCCGTCTCCCCGGGCTGAACCTCCCGTTCCGTCGGTCCCGGATGGCACGCTGCCCGGCGTGGGGGAACGGGAGCTGTCCTGGGGTGAGCTGAACCGCGCGCTGCTGGCGCGGCAGCTCCTGCTGGAGCGGGCGGCGATCGGGCCGGTCCGCGCCGTCGAGCGGGTGGGCGGGCTGCAGACCCAGTACGCGCCGTCGGGCTACGTCGGGCTGTGGTCCCGGTTGCGGGAGTTCCGCCGCGAGGACCTCACCGCGGCGCTGACCGGGCGCCGGATCGTCCAGGCGTGGGTCATGCGCTGCACCATCCACATGGTCTCGGCGGCCGACCTCGCGCCGCTCACCGAGGCGGTGCGCGAGCCGCGGCGCCGGTGGTGGCTGCGCGCGCAGAAGGAGGCCGCGGGCCTGGACATGCCCGCCGTCGTCGCCGCCGTCCGCGGGTACCTGGCGGAGGGCCCGCGCAAGCAGGCCGAGATCGTCGCGCTGCTCGCGGCGGACGGGTTCCCCAAGGTCGCCTTCCAGGGCGTCCAGCTGTGGCTCGACCTCGTGCGGGTGCCGCCCGCCGGGACCTGGGAGTCGCCGCGCGCGCACGTGTACGGGCTGGCCGAGGACTGGGTGCCCGCGAGCGGGGCCGACCGCGCCCGCGGCGAGGAGCTGCTGGCCGAGCGCTACCTGCGCGGGTTCGGGCCGGCGTCGGCACAGGACCTCGCGCGGTACGCCGGCTGGACGATCACCGAGGCACGGGCCGTGCTGGCGAGGATCGAGACCCGGCGGTTCCGCGACCCGGCGGGCGGCGAGCTCGTCGACCTGCCGCGGCTGCCGATCCCGGCGGCGGACACGCCCGCGCCCGTGCGGTTCCTCTCGACCTTCGACGCGGTCCTGCTGCTCGGGCACGCGACGCGCGCCGGCATCCTGCCGCCGGAGCACCGGGAGAAGGTGTTCGCCACGCGGATGCCGCAGTCCACGCCGACCTTCCTGGTCGACGGCCGGGTGGCCGGCACCTGGCGGTTCACCGACGGGCGGGTGCTGCCGGCGCCGTTCTCTGAGCTGCCCGCCGCGGCGGCGCGGGAGGTCGCGGAGGAGGCGGAGCGGCTCACGGAGTTCCACGGGGCCTGAACACGCGGCCCGAGCACGCGGCCCGAGCACGCGGCCCGAGCACACCGACGGGCTGGCCCCGGTCGGGGCCGGCCCGTCGGGCGGGAATCTAGATGCGCAGCCGTGTCTCGATGTCGGCCGGTGAGTCGGGCAGGGCCCGCAGCTCGGCGACCAGGCGTTCCCGGTCGCGGTCGGCCGGCAGCATCCCGGCGAACGGCGCCGCGGGGCGGAACTGGGCCAGGCGGAAGCGGCGGCGGCCGTCCCGGTGGGCGCGGACGAGGCTCCACCCGAGGACGACGAGGGCGGCGAGGACGAGGATCGATGCGGTCATGGCAGGAAGTTTGCTCCGCATCAGTTCCTGCCAGAAGTGGCAGAGAAGACACCCTACGCAAAGATGCCGCCAGTATGCTGTCGCGCATGCTGCGCAGTGTCGCCGTGCTGGTCATGCCCGAGCTCGCCGTGTTCGAGTTCGGGGTGCTGTGCGAGGTGTTCGGCATGGACCGCTCCGACGACGGCCTGCCCGTCCTCGAGTACCGCGTCTGCGGGGTGGAGGCCGGGAAGCCGGTCAGCACCACCGGGGGCGTGCAGGTCGTGCCCGAGCACGGCCTCGAGGGGCTCCAGGGCGCCGACCTGGTCGCCGTGCCCGCCACCCGCCTGCGGCAGTTCCCGGAGGCGGCGCTCCAGGCCCTGCGGGACGCGGAGGCGGCCGGCGCCATCCTGCTGACCGTCTGCTCCGGCGTGTTCGTGCTGGCCGAGGCCGGGCTGCTCGACGGGCGCAAGGTCACCGCCCACTGGCACAGCGTCGACGAGCTGCGCGAGCGGTACCCGACGGTCGAGGTGGACCCGGACGTGCTCTACGTCGACGACGGCAACCTCATCACCAGCGCGGGTACGGCGGCCGGCATCGACGCCTGCCTGCACCTGGTCCGCCGCGAGCTCGGCAGCGCCGTCGTGAACGGCATCGCGCGCCGCATGGTGGTGCCGCCGCAGCGCGAGGGCGGGCAGCGGCAGTTCATCGACCGGCCCGTGCCCGAGTGCTCGGCCGACTCGCTCGGGCCGCTGCTGGACTGGATGCTCACCCATCTCGACGTCGAGCACACGGTCGCGGACCTGGCGAAGCGCGCGACGATGTCCGAGCGGACCTTCGCGCGCCGCTTCGTGAACGAGACCGGCACGACCCCGCTGCGCTGGCTGACCCGGCAGCGCGTGCTGCACGCCCGGCGCCTGCTCGAGGACACCGACCTCTCCGTCGACGCCGTGGCCACCCGCTGCGGGTTCGGCAGCGGCACCCTGCTGCGGCACCATTTCCGCAAGGTCGTCGGCGTCGCGCCGGCGGACTACCGGCGGGTCTTCCGCAGCAGCGAGGAGCTCGCCGGCTGACCACCCGGCCGGACGCGTGACGGATCTCACGCGCCAGGCCTGCCGGGCGGGCGATACTGAGCCGGACAGACGCGCATTCCCACCACCTGCGCCCCGGTCACCACCGGTCGTCGGCAGCCGCCGGCCGCCGGAGGACCCCGTCGACCGGGGGCGCGCGAGGAGCAGTGACGCCCGAGATGCCCGCGCAACCGAGAGTGGCGGTGGTCGGGGCCGGCCCGTCCGGCCTGTACGCCGCGGCCGCCCTGCTGGCCTCCGAGGTCCCCGTCGACGTCGACGTGCTCGACCGGCTGCCCGCCCCGTACGGCCTGGTCCGCTACGGCGTCGCCCCGGACCACGTGAAGATGAAGTCGGTCATCCGGGTGCTGCAGAAGCCGTTCGACGACGGCTCCCGCGTCCGGTTCCTCGGCAACGTCCGCGTCGGTGAGGGCGGCATCCCGCTCGACGTCCTCCGCGAGCACTACCACGCGATCGTCCACGCCTCGGGCAGCTCGGTGGACCGCGCCCTGGGCATCCCGGGGGAGGAGCTCGACGGCAGCCACGGCTCCGGCGCCTTCGTGAGCTGGTACTGCGGACACCCGGACTTCGTCGACCTCGACCCGCTGCTCGACCACCCCGGCGTCGTCGTGGTGGGGGCGGGGAACGTCGCGCTCGACGTCGCCCGCGTGCTCGCCCGCGGGCACGCCGAGATGGCCGGGACGGACGTGCCGGACCGGGTGCTGGAGACCCTGCGCGGCAGTGCGGTCGCCGACGTCCACGTGGTGATCCGGCGCGGGCCGGAGCACGTCAAGTTCACCCCGGCGGAGCTGCGGCAGATCGGCGAGCTCGACGACGTGCAGGTGCTGGTGCACGACGACGGCGTCCTGGCCGCGGGCGTCCCGGAACCCGAGGAGCGCCGGCAGAAGCAGAACCTCGCGCTGCTCACCGAGTGGACGGCGCACACCCCCGGCGACGCGCCCCGGCGCATCCACCTGCACTTCCTGCGCACGCCCGTGCGGCTGCTGGAGGAGGGCGGCCGGGTGGCCGGCATGGTCGTCGAGCGCAACGAGGTGCGGGACGGGAAGGTCGTCGGGACCGGCGAGGAGGAGACGCTCGAGGCCGGGCTGGTCGTCCGGGCGATCGGGTACTCGGGCGAGCCGATCCCGGGCCTGCCCTACGACGCGCGCAACGGGATCGTGCCCAACGACGCCGGCCGGGTCGTCGACGGCGACCGGCCGGTGCCCGGCGCCTACGTGACCGGCTGGATCAAGCGCGGCCCCACCGGCGTGATCGGCACGAACAAGCACGACGCCGTGGAGACCGTCGCCTCGCTGCTCGACGACCTCCACACGCTCCCGGACCCCGAGTACCCGGACCCGGACTCCGTCGTCGAGCGGCTGGAGGCCTACGGCATCGAGCCGGTCACCTGGTCCGACTGGGGACGGCTCGACGCCGAGGAGCTGCGCCTGGGGGAGGCCCGCGGCGGCGCCGAGCGGGTCAAGGTCGCCGAGCTGGGCGAGATGCTCGCCGCCGCCCGGGGCCGGACCGGCGCCCCGGCCTCCTAGTAGGGGTCGACGGACTCGACGCTCGGCAGGGCGCGGAGGCGGGTCGCGAACTCCGCGGCCTCCTCCGCGGTCATGCTGACCGAGCAGGTGAGCTCGCTGCAGCCGACGCCCTCGCGGACGTCGACCGCCATCTCCTTGACGAGGCCGCCGCAGGCGCGCAGCTCGGCGGCGACCAGCAGGACGCCGTCCATGCCGTGCGTGGTGACGATCGTGTGGCGGCGCAGGATGCGGCAGCCGGCGGTGCCGGTGCGGATGTCGCTGGGCCGGTCGATGGTGATGCTCATGGGACGTGCTCCGGGGGTGCGTTCGTGAAGCTGCTGGGAACGCGAGCCAGGTCTCGGCAGGGTTCTCGGCTTGGGGAGGGCGGGGCGAGAGGTCCCGCGGGGGCGCGACGGCAGCCTGGCTCAGCCGACGCGCTGGGCTACTACGAGCCCTGCGCGCGCGGCGAGAAGGATCGCTGCGAGTCGCACGTCGGCCACGTTAGCAGCCGCGCGTGGCGCGTGACACCTGGCCTCCCGGACAGGGTGATCCGCGGGAGGCGGCCCGAGAACGGGAGAAGGGGCCCCGCGGTGCGGGACCCCTTCTCCGTGTCGCTCAGGACGTGCGGACCGTCAGTCGGTCTGGTCCTTCGGCCGCCCCGCGTCGGGCCGGCCGGCCAGCTCCAGCTCCTCCGCCGCCCGGGCGCGCCGGTCGCGCTCCTCGAGCTCGCGGTGGTGGTTGTCGGCGCGGGCCTGCTCGAGGGCCACCGTCTCCTCGACGGGGTCCGGGCCGAGCAGCGAGCCCGCGACCGGCGTACCGGCCGAGCCCAGCTGGTTCATCCGCTTGGGCACCGGGGCGCCCTGGTACTCCAGCGGGACCGGGTGGCCGTGGCCGTCGACGCCCGCCAGCGGCTGGTGGACCTCGATGAACTCGCCGTGCGGCAGCCGCCGGATGATGCCCGTCTCGATGCCGTGCTCCAGGACCGCCCGGTCGCTCTTCTGCAGGCCGATGCAGATCCGGTACGTCACCCAGTAGGCGATCGGCGGGATCACCAGGAGCCCGATGCGGCCCGCCCACGTGGTCGCGTTGAGCGAGACGTGGAAGAAGTAGGCGATCCAGTCGTTGACGCCCGAGAGCACCAGCCAGACGTAGAACGTGATGCCCATGACGCCCAGCGACGTGCGGACGGGGACGTCACGCGGGCGCTGGAGCAGGTTGTGCAGGGCGTTGTCGCCGGTCATCTTGCGCTCGAGGGCCGGGTAGATGCCCGCCACCACGAACAGCACCGGGAGGAACGCCACCGTGGCCCAGAAGGCCGCCGGGATGGTGTAGCGGCCGAACAGGTAGATCTCCCACGGCGGGAAGATGCGCGCCATGCCCTCGGAGAACAGCATGTACCAGTCGGGCTGCGACCCGGCGGAGACGTGCGAGGGGTCGTAGGGGCCGAGGTTCCAGATCGGGTTGATCTGGAAGATGCCGGCCATGATCCCGATGACGCCGACGACGATCGCGAAGAACGCGCCGCCCTTGGCCGCGAACGCCGGGAGGATCCGGACGCCGACGACGTTGGTCTCCTTGCGGCCGGGGCCGGGAAACTGGGTGTGCTTCTGGTACCAGACCAGCGCCAGGTGCACGCCGATCAGCGCGAGCAGGATGCCCGGGAAGATCAGCACGTGGACGATGTAGAGCCGCGGGATGATCTCCATGCCCGGGAACTCGCCGCCGAAGAGCAGCCAGTGCGCCCAGGTGCCGATCAGCGGGATCGACATGATGAAGCCCGAGGCGATGCGCAGGCCGATGCCGGACAGCAGGTCGTCCGGTAGCGAGTAGCCGGTGAAGCCCTCGAGCATGCCCAGCAGGATCAGGACCAGGCCGATGATCCAGTTCGTCTCACGCGGCTTGCGGAACGCGCCGGTGAAGAAGATCCGGAACATGTGCGCGACCATCGAGGCGACGAACAGCAGCGCCGCCCAGTGGTGGACCTGCCGCACGAACAGGCCGCCGCGGACCTCCAGGGAGATCTCGACGGCGCTCTCGTACGCCCGCGACATGTGGATGCCGCGCAGGTTGTCGAACGGGCCGTTGTAGACGACCTCGGTCATCGACGGGTCGAAGAACAGCCCGAGGTAGATGCCCGAGAGCAGCAGGACGATGAAGCTGTAGAGCGCGACCTCGCCCAGCATGAACGACCAGTGCGTGGGGAAGACCTTGTTGAACTGCTTCCGCAGCCCGGCGGCGGGGTGGTACCGCTCGTCGAGCTCGTCGAGCGCGGCGGCGGCCTTGCTCTTCGGGCCACCGGACTTGGTGACGGGTGTGGTGATGGCGCTCATGGCCTCCGCTCCCAGAATGCCGGTCCGACGGGCTCGATGAAGTCGCTCCGTGCCACGAAGTAACCCTCACTGTCCACGGTAATGGGCAGCTGGGGCAATGCGCGCGTCGCGGGACCGAAGACCGGCCGCGCGTACTCGGTCGCGAGGAACTGCGACTGGTGGCACGGGCACAGGATGCGGTTGTCCTGCGCCTGGTAGAGCGACGTCGGGCAGCCCAGGTGGGTGCACACCTTCGAGAAGGCGTAGTAGTCGCCGAAGTGGAAGTTCTCCTGGCCCTGGCGCTTGATCGTCTCGGTGCCGGGGCGGAGCCGGATGAGCATGACCGGCGTGTCCGAGGCGCGCTGCGCGTGCAGCAGCTCCTCCTCGTTGCCGCGTTCCGACTCGCGGTAGGGGAACACCGTCTCCATGGAGCCGGGCTCCATGTCCTCGGGGCGGACCCGGGAGATCTCGCCGAGGATGCCCGTGTCGCGGCGCAGGTAGACGGTCTCGTCGCCCTTCGGGGCCCACGGGGTGACCCACAGGGCCGCCTGGTCGCCGCCCTTCCACGGGTTGCGGATGAGCGGGCCGAGGGCCGCGATGCCGAGGCCGATGCCGAAGATGCCGGCCGCGGCACCCGCGGAGCGGGTGATCAGCTTGCGCCGGGCGATGTCCGTCGACTTCCCGGCGGACGCGAGCTGCGCCATGATCGTCCTGCGGTCGACCTCGTCCGAGCGGCCGTCGTGCCGCTGCTGGACCGAGACCTCCTCGGGGAAGAACTTCCGCACGTAGGCGATGACGCCGATGCCCAGCGCGAGGACGGTGAACCCGAACAGGAAGCCGATCGCCGGGTTGTACGAGGCGTACCAGCCGTACCCGGGGGCACCGGGGGCGACGTACTCATGCGGCCAGGCGATGAAGGCGACGATGAAGCCCAGGGCCGAGAGCGCCGACAGGATGAACCAGGCCGCGACGGTGCGCTCGGCGCGCTTCTCGGCGCGGGTGCCCCTGACCGGCCACTTCGGCGCGTTGTGGACGACCTCGACGTCGTCGAGGGTCCCGGCCAGCCGCGCCAACTCCTCCTGGCTCATCCCCTCGAGCTCCTCCGGGGAGGGGCGGCCGGGGGTGTCGGTGGCGCTCAATTCTTCGCTCCCAACCACATTGCGAAACCGATGACAGCGGTCAGGCCGACGACGAAGATGACCACGCCCTCGGTCGTCGGGCCGAGGCCCCCGAGGTCGTAACCGCCCACCTGGTTGCTGCCGTTGGTGACGGACTTGACGTACGCGATGATGTCCCGCTTCTCCTCCGACGTGAGCTGCCGGTCACCGAACTTCGGCATGTTCTGCGGGCCCGTGAGCATCGCGGTGTAGATCTGCTCCTCGGTGGGCGTGGCCAGCGACGGGGCGTACTTCCCCGACGACAGTGCGCCGCCGACACCGGTGAAGTTGTGGCACGAGGCGCAGTTCAGGCGGAACAGCTGGCCGCCGCGGGCCGGGTCGTCGCCGCGGAGGGCGGCGCCGGTCTGCGCCGGGGTCTCCGGGCCGCCGCCGTTGGCCTGGACGTAGGCGCCGAGGGCGTCGAGGTTCGCCCGGCCCTCCTCGGTGTCCGGGTCGAACTGCGGCAGCGGGGGCTTGCGGCCGGCCTGGGCCTCCTGGCGGGCCAGCGGCATGCGGCCGGAGGAGACCTGGAAGTAGACGGCGGCGTCGCCGACGCCGATCAGGCTGGGGCCGCGCTCCGCGACGCCCTGCAGGTTGGAGCCGTGGCAGGTGATGCAGGCGGCGTTGTACAGCTCCTGGCCCTTGGCCACCAGGGCGGCGTCGGGCTGGGCGATCGCCTGGTTCTGCTCGGCGTTCGGGGCGAACAACGTGTACCCGCCGCCGACCGCCAGCAGGGCGACGCCGATCGCGAGGAGACCGGCGAACTTCCGCCGCATCTTGCCGTGCGGCCGCCGCTTCCGGGGCGCGGGTGGTGTGGTGGTCTCGGTGGTCATCGTCGGCGTCTAACCCTCACGGTCGGCGTTTCGTGCTTCCGGGGAGCGGGGTCCGCTACCGGATGAAGTAGATGACGGCGAAGAGGCCGATCCAGACGACGTCGACGAAGTGCCAGTAGTAGGACACGACGATCGCCGCGGTGGCCTGTGCCGGGGTGAACTTGCTCAGCCTGGTGCGGATCAACAGGTAGATGAACGCGATCAGGCCGCCGGTCACGTGGAGGCCGTGGAAGCCCGTGGCCATGTAGAAGACCGTGCCGTAGGCGCTGGACGAGATCGTCGTCTCGTGCTCGGTGACCAGCGTGTGGTACTCGTTGATCTGGCCGAGCACGAAGAACGTGCCCATGAGCAGCGTCAGCGTGTACCAGCGCCGGAGGCCGAAGACGTCGCCGCGCTCGGCGGCGAACACCCCGAACTGGCACGTGAACGACGACGCCACGAGGACGATCGTCACGACCAGTGCGTAGGGGACGTCGAGGTGGGTCGGCGGCGGGGGCCACTCGCCGACGTTCTGGGCGCGCGCGGTGAAGTAGATCGCGAACAGGCCGGCGAAGAACATCAGCTCGCTGGACAGCCAGACGATGGTGCCGATGCTGACCAGGTTCGGTCGGTTCAGCGAGTGGATCCGCGCGCTGATGTTGGGAGCCGCTGTCGTCACGCGGGCATTATGACCCCACGCGAACTTCTACAGCCTGTCGGGATACCCACTTCGTCAGGGAGAACCGGTTCGGTGGCACCGGGGCAACGCCTCACCGGCCCCTCCGGGTTCCCGCGCGTGCGCGTCCGCGGGTGTGAGGGTGCTGACTAGTATGCGGCGGGTGAGCAGCGCCGGAAGCCTCCCCGCGAGCACGAACCCGTCCGCGTCGTCCGGGCGGCGGACCTGGAACGTGCTGGTCTACAGCCATCGTCCGGAGGTCAGGGAGGCCGTCGTGACGGCCGTCGGGCGGCGCCCCGCGCCCGATCTCGGCCGCGTCCGTTACGTCGAGGCCTCCGGGGTCGCCGAGGTCCTCGCGGCGTGCGACGCCGGCGAGGTCGACCTCGCGATCCTCGACGGCGAGGCGCAGCCGACCGGCGGCCTGGGACTCGCCCGGCAGCTGAAGGACGAGATCGCCGACTGCCCCCCGATCGTGGTCTCCGTGCGGCGCGCCGACGACCGGTGGCTCGCCACCTGGTCCCGGGCCGACGCCGTGCTCGTGCACCCGCTCGACCCGCTGACCGCCGCCGAGACGGTGGCCGAGGTGCTGCGCGGTCTCGAGGCCGGGAACGGGTCCGGGGACAGCGCCCCCGTCCGCCGCTGATGGCCGACCAGACCTGGCCGGCCGTGCTCGGCCGGCTCATCTCCGGCCAGGACCTCGCCGCCGAGGACACGGCGTGGGTGATGGACCGCGTGCTGTCGGCCGACGCCACGCCGGCCCAGCTCGCCGGGTTCCTCGTCGCGCTGCGGTCCAAGGGCGAGACCGCCACCGAGATCACCGGGCTCGCCGCGGCGATGCTCGACCACGCCAACCGGGTCACGGTCGCGGGGCGCGCCGTCGACATCGTCGGGACGGGCGGGGACCAGGCCAACACCGTCAACATCTCGACCATGGCCGCGATCGTGGTCGCCGCGGCCGGGGTGCCGGTGGTGAAGCACGGGAACCGGGCGGCGTCCTCGTCGTCGGGGGCGGCCGACGTGCTGGAGGCGCTCGGCGTGGTCATCGACCTGCCGCCGTCCGCCGTCGCGAGCTGTGTGGCCGAGGTGGGTATCGCCTTCTGCTTCGCCCCGGTCTTCCACCCGGCGATGCGGCACGCCGGCCCGGTGCGCCGCGAGCTCGGCGTCCCCACGGCCATGAACATCCTCGGCCCGCTCACCAACCCGGCCCAGCCGTCGGCGGGGCTCGTCGGGTGCGCGGACCCGCGGCTCGCCCCGGTGATCGCCGAGGTGCTGGCCGGGCGCGGTGCTTCCGCGCTCGTCGTGCGGGGCGACGACGGCCTCGACGAGCTCACCACGACCACCGCCAGCGCCGTCTGGATCGCCGGCGGGGGAGAGGTGCGGCGGGGGACCGTCGACCCCGCCCGCCTCGGCATCGGCCCCGCCACCCGCGAGGACCTGCGGGGCGGCGACGCCCGCGCCAACGCCGAGGTCGCCCGCGACCTCGTCGCCGGCAAGCAAGGGCCCGTCCGCGAGGCGGTGCTGCTCAATGCCGCCGGCGCGCTCGCGGCCTACGACGGCCCGGTGACCGACCTCGACACCGCCCTCGCCGCGGGCCTCGAACGCGCCGCCGGGGCGATCGACTCCGGCGCGGCCGAGCGGCTGCTCGGCACCTGGGCCGAGGTCTCCACGCGGCTCAAGGGCTAGGTGGGTGGGTCGGGTGCGCCCGACCCACCCCGCCACTCGCGCCCTGCCCTCGCAGGCGTCGCGCTGTGCCCTCTCGCGAGTCGCGCTGTGGCCTCCGGGCGACGACCCGGCTCCATGATCGTTGTCAGCGGGACGTGAGGGCTGCTTCGACGACCGTCCTGCCACGCTCGTGATGACCGTGGGAGCCCGAGACCGTCCCCGAGCGCTGGCTCCGGGGCGTGCGTGCGGTGCTTCATGGCGTCGGCGCTTGATCTCACGGGTCGTGACCGTTTCGGCGACTCTGCGTCAGACACGCTGCTCAGACGGGTGGTTCGTGCTCCGGCGCCCCGAGCGGGCCTTCGCTGCACCGGGTGACGCCCGACCGGGGGCGGTGTCACGCCTTCGAGGGGCGTTGCCTGCTCTGCGCTGACTCAAAGCGGACATCAGCACCATGATTCACGCCAGCACCACCTACCTCAACGACACCATGCGGTGCGGCGGGTAGTGACAGATGCCTTGCGCAGAGTCACGAAGCCGCCGGACCGGGTTGCCCGCCCGGGCGACGGGGGTGCAGGCGAAAGGCGATCCGATGAAGCTCCGAACCCGCAGACACCTCGCTCTGATCGCGACGGTCGGTGCCCTGGGCCTGATCGGGCCCGGCGTCGCGAGCGCCCACGACACCCCCGGGGACACCGCGGCCACCGGGCCGACCGCTCCCGCTCCCGCCGGGACGGGACTGCTGTCCTCCGATCCCGCGGACGCCTCGGCACAGGTTCCCAGCCCTGCGCCGGCGGCGGGCACCGCGCCCGTCCCGCCCGTGAGCGGTGCGGGGGCGGACCCGGTCACGGGACCGGCTCCCGTCGCCGGTGCTGCCGCTCCGGGGGTCGCCGCGGCGGTCCCCGTCGCCGCGCCCGTCGCGGACCCGACCGCTCCACCGGCGGGCGGGACGGTGGCCGGGCCCGGTGGGATTGCGGTGCAGGAGCCGCCCGGGGTGCCCCCGGCCGTCACGCCGCCGGTGGTGGCGCCGCCCGCCACGGTGCCGCCCGCCACGGTGCCGCCCGCCACGGTGCCGCCCGCCACGGTGCCGCCCGCCACGGTGCCGCCCGTCGCGGTGCCGCCGGTCCCGGCCGAGCCCGACACCGCCGCCGAGAAGTACGGCTGGGGCACACCGCTGCCGGAGTCCGACGAGTTCGACTACACCGGTGCCCCGGACTCCGCCAAGTGGGACACGATCAACGGGTGCTGGGCCGGCCACAACGGCAACGGCAAGCGCTGTGGCGCCAACAGCACCGTCGACGGCGAGAAGCTGATCCAGAAGGGCAGCGAGAACGGCGACACCGGCTGGCTGGCCTCGAAGCTCGACCAGCGGTACGGCCGCTGGGAGGCGCGCGTCCGCTCCTTCAACACGGGGGACTCGGGCAAGGAGTACCACCCACTGCTGATCGTGTGGCCGGAGTCGGACAGCTGGCCGGAGGACGGCGAGTACGACTTCCTCGAGAACCAGGCGCCCGGCGAGGAGTGCGCCAACGCCTTCATCCACTACCCGCACCCGAACATGCCGGTGCAGCAGGAGTTCCTGGAGGAGGAGGACTGCGGGGCACCGCTGTCCGAGTGGCACAACATCGCCTTCGAGTGGACGCCGGACCACGTGCGGGGCTACGTCGACGGCAAGGAGTGGTACACGCTCGAGGACGGCGCGGGTCCCGGCGGCCGCAAGAACATTCAGGACATGCCCTCCGGGCACCTGACCATCCAGTTCGACAACTTCCACGGCGGCGGGATGCGCGAGGCCAGCTACGAGATCGACTGGGTGCGCATGTACTCGCTCGACGGCGCGGGGCAGCCCGCGGCCGGCGCGCCGGGCACGGCGGCCGGGGCGCCCGCCGCGGGCGGCGAGGACCGGTCCGGTGAGGACCCGTCCACCGGGGACTCCTCCGGTGGCCGGTCGTCCGGTGGCCGGTCGTCCGCTGAGAAGCCGTCCGGTGGGGATCCGTCCGGGGACGGGCCCGCCAGCGAGGGCGCGATGACCGAGGCGGCACCGGCCGCGTCCGCGACCCGGGCCTCGTCCTTCGACGCCCGCACCTCCGGCTGAGCACAGGACCCGCACCCGGTGGGCGGCCCGCACAGGTCGTCCGCCGGGTGTGCGGCACGTCCGGGGGTGCGGACGCCACCCTCCCCACACCCGGTGATCACGGCCCGGTGTGGATCGCGGCACCGCGGCCTCCGCTGCACTAGCCTCCGCAGCGAACCGCCCCGAGGCCTCGTGAGAAGGAGAGCTCGTGATCACCGCGATCGTCCTGGTCCACACCCTCGCCGACCGGATCCCCGAGACCGCACAGGCGATCGCGGACATCGAGGGCGTCGCCGAGGTCTACTCGTGCGCCGGCGACGTCGACCTGATCGCGATCGTGAAGGTCCGCGAGCACGAGCAGCTCGCCGACCTCATCGCGGGGAGGATCTCCAAGGTCGACGGCGTGCAGCACACCGACACCCACATCGCCTTCCGCTCCTACTCCCGCGCCGACACCGAGGCCGCCTTCTCGGTCGGCTCGACCTGAGGCCCGCGGCTCACCCCCTCCCCGCCAGCACCTCGACGGCACTGCGGCCGGCCTCCGTGCCCTCCCTCGCCTTGAGCGCCCAGCGGCTCCACCGGGCGGCGCCGCGCGCCGGCTCGGACCACGGCTCGCAGTACACGAGCCGGGTGCCGCCGGTGGTGAGCCAGCGGTAGATCAGGCGCACCTCCTCGGGCGGTGCCCCGTGCAGCGGCCCCTCGCCGGGCAGGATCGTCTGGGCACCGGCCCGCAGCGCCTCGACGACGGGCATCGGCCGCACCGCACGTCGGGCCACGTCCGCCGCCGCCAGCTGCCCGTACCGCACCACGGCGAGCTCCCAGCCGCCGCGGCCGTCCGGCCGCGCCCCGACGAGCTCGGGCTGGGCGGCCAGCTCGGCCAGCGTCTGGCGCCGCTCGAGCGCCGAGATCAGCGCCGCCAGCCGGTCCCGGTCGCCCGCCGCCTCCTCGAACCGCTCCTTGCCCGCCAGCTCGTCGACCCCGCGGGCGAGCCGGTGCAGCGGGTCGTCGCTCGCCCCGTGGACCAGCGACCGCAGCGACTCGACGGCGGGGGCGTACTCCTCCGGCGTCTGCAGACCCGCGCACGGGGCTCCGCACTTGCCCAGCTCGTGGAGCATGCAGGGCGACGCGGACGGCGCCCGGGCCGGGATCCGCTGCGTGCACCGCCGCAGCGGCACGGCGTCGAGCAGGGTGTCCAGTGCGGTGGCGGCGGAGCGGTGCGAGGCGAACGGGCCCAGCGCGCCCTCCCGGGCGCTGGTGACCACCGACAGCCGGGGGAAGGTCTCGGCGGTCGGCGCCACCCACCAGGTGCGGCCGGGGTTGCGCGAGCGGCGGTTGTACTTCGGCTTGTGCGCCGCGAGCAGCCGCAGCTCCCGGACGCCCGCCTCGAGCGCGTGCGCGCAGACGACCGAGTCCACCCGCTCGGCCAGCGCCACCATGTCCCGGATCCGGCTGCGCCGCTCGCCCGCGGTGAAGTAGCTGCGCACCCGCCGGCGCAGGTCGCCGCTGGTGCCGACGTAGAGCACCTCCTCGCGCGGCCCCCGGAACAGGTACACGCCCGGCGCCGAGGGCACCTGCTCGGCGAGGTGGCGCTTCTGCCGCTGGCGCTGGGTCGGCCGGTGCGCCGACGCCTCCCGGGTGAGCGCGAGCAGCTCCTCCAGGCTCTGCACGCCCAGGTTCCCGACCCGCTCGAGCAGGTGGTGCAGCACCTCCACCGTGGCCCGCGCGTCGGACAGCGCCCGGTGGTTCGGCTGCGTGCGGGTGCCGAAGTGCCGGGCGAGCGCACCGAGCCGCACGCTCGGGCACTCGTCCCGGGTGAGGACCGCGCGCGCCAGCCGCGCGGTGCACAGGACGGGCGGCCGCGGCCACACCTGCCCGTGCCGCTCGCAGGCCGAGCGGAGGAAGCCGGAGTCGAACGGGGCGTTGTGCGCCACCAGGACCGCGCCGGTGAGGAACTCCAGCACGGACGGCAGCACAGCGGGCAGCCGCGGCGCGGTGCGGACCATGGCGGTGGTGATGCCGGTGAGCGCCACGACGTTCGGCGGGATGCCGGTGCCGGGGTCGACGAGCGTGCCGAGCTCGCCCAGCTCCTCGCCGCCCCGCACCTTCACGGCGCCGACCTCGGTGATCCCGTCCCGTTCGTGGCTCCCGCCGGTGGTCTCGAGGTCGAGCACGACGAACGTCACCTCGCGCAGCGGGGTGCCGAGCTCGTCGAACGAGAGCTGGGGAGCGGTCACGGGGCGAACGGTAGTTCGAGCCCCCGACATTTCCTCGCACACCCGTTCGAGCGTGTCGCGGAACGGGGTGCGTCGCGGCCGAATCCGTGGCCGCCCGTCCGGATCGGGGATAACCTTGACCGATGTACCCGGAGGACGCCGCGCCCGAGCACCCGCAGGGTGCCGCGGCGTCCGCCGGACGCGCCGCGGACCTGGACTGGAACCTCCTCCCGGACCCCGTGCGGCACCGCCTGGCCGAGGTCGCGGGCATCGCGCTCGCCGGCCTCCCGCCGGCCGAGGTGCCCGGCGCGCTCCGCCAGTTCGCCCGCTTCACCCCGGCCAAGCGCGCCCGCCTCGGCGGCACGAAGCTGGTCCGCGAGCTGCGGGACAACGCGAGCTTCCGCACCGCCGTCGTCGCGTGGTGGGAGGAGCACCGGCCCGGCGAGCTCGCGGCGGGACCGGACGAACCCCTCACGGCCGCGGCCGCCGCGGTGCTCACCGGCGCACCCGGCGCGCGGGGTGCGGTCGCCTCCGTCGCCCGGCGGGGCGACGCGGCCGAGGCCCGCGCCGAGCGCGACGAGGCCCTGGCCCGGGCGGACAAGCTGACCGTCGAGGTCGAGCGGCTGCGCGCCGAGCTGACCGAGGCCCGCGACCAGGCCCGCGAGGCCGCCGCGCAGCGCGAGCACGAGGTGGCGCAGCTGCGCCGCAAGGTGTCCGAGCAGGGCAGCAAGCTCCGGATCGCGCTCGACGCGCGGAGCGAGCTGGAGGCGGAGGTCGCCCGGCTGCGGGCGGGCGTCGACGACCGGCTGGCCGAGGTCGTGCGGGAACGGGACCGCGAGCGGGAGCGCGCCGAGGAGGAGCGCGCCCGCGCCCAGCGCGCCCAGGCCGAGGTCGCGGCCGCGCGCCAGGCGGCCAAGGAGGCCCGGCAGGGCGACGAGGTGCGGCTCGGGCTGCTGCTCGAGACCCTCGGGGGCGCCGTGCAGGGCCTGCGGCGCGAGCTCTCCCTCGGCGGCGGCGGGCCGCGTCCGGCGGACCTCGTCGCCGGTCCGGACGGCACCCGCGGCACCCCGGTCGTCAACCTCGCGACGCTCGACGCGCTGCTGGCCCTGCCCGCCGCACACCTCATCGTCGACGGCTACAACGTCAGCAAGACCGGCTACCCCGAGCTGCCGCTGGCCGACCAGCGCACCCGGCTCGTGGGGCAGCTCGGCGCGCTCGCCGCGCGGACCGGGGTCGAGGTCACCGTGGTGTTCGACGGCGCCGCGGTCAGCGCCGCGCAGACCCGCGGTGCACGCGGGGTGCGGGTGCTGTTCAGCGACCCGGGCGTGATCGCCGACGACGTCATCCGCGACCTCGTCGCCGCCGAGCCGCAGGGCCGGCCACTGCTGGTCGCGTCCTCGGACCGCGCGGTCGCCGCGTCGGTGCGCCGCCGCGGGGCGCACGCGGTGCCCTCCTCCGTGCTCCTCGGCCGCCTCCGCTCCTGATCTCGTTCCTGATCCCGCCCCTGATCTCCGCCGGGCCCGTCCGCGCAGGTCGGGGGCCTGTTCTCCGGAAACTGTCGGTGCCGCTCCGTACGGTGCGCCCCGACGAGATCACCGGAGGCGAGGAGCGACACGATGATCGTCGACTGCGACAGCTGCGAGGTCCGCGGGCGGTCCTGCGGGGACTGCGCGATCGGGGTCCTGCTGGGCATGCCCGGGATGCCGGCGGAGGTGCCGTCGGCGGCGCCCGCGGCCGGTCCGCCGGCCCCGGCCGACGCGGACGGGGCGCCCGCCGTGGGCGACGGGTACCTGCCGTCCACCGCGCCACGGGTACAGCTCGACGCAGCCGAGCGGCAGGCGTTGGCCGTCCTGGCGGACCAGGGCCTGCTGCCGCGGTTGCGCTTGGTCCCGACGCGTACCCGCACCGTCACCGACATCGGGGGCGGCACGGCCGATCGCCGCAACGCTGTGTAGCGAATCGCGGCACCGATCGCGCCGGAAGGTCACGATCGGCGACGAGCGGGCGGACGACCGCTCACAGCACGGCTCACCGGCCGAGTCTGGACGGGTGAATCACACGCTCGTAATCTTCCCGCGACCTTGCGTGATCGGCCGTCGTCCCCAGGGCGGCCCGCGAGGTCACCGCCGCGGCGCCTCTCGGCGCCCCACCGCCCGGGATCCCCGACCCGGGCACGGCGGGTGCGAGGAGGAGGTCACGTCCGCGTGCTGTCGTCCCGAGAGCGGAGGACCCGGCGGGCCGGAGCGGTCCGGACCGGCGCGCGGACCGCTGCACGGGCCGGTGCACGGGCCGGTGCACGGGCCTCCGTGTCGGTCGCCCTGGTCGCCGCCGCGGTCGTCGCGTTCCCGGCGGGTACCGCGGCCGCGAACCCGATCCTGCCGGGCATCCCCGGCGTGCCCGCCCCCGCCCCCGCTCCCGCCGATCCGGTGACCCCGGCGGCGCCGGGCGCTCCCGCGGACCCGGCCGCGCCGGCGGCGCCCCTCGCGCCCGAGGTGCAGGTTCCGGCCGCGCCCGAGCCGCCCCGCACCCCGGAGGAGGCGCGGCAGCGGCTCAACGACGTCCGGCACGAGGCCGAGGCACTCACCGAGCAGTGGCACGCCGCCACGGACGACCTCACGGCCAAGCAGACCGAGGCCGACCGGCTCCGCGAGGCGGTGGACCCGCTGCGGACCGCCGCCGACCAGGCCCGAGGGGACGAGGAGACCTACCGCGAGACGCTCGACGGCGTCACGCTCTCCTTCTACGAGAACGGCCGGCTGGACCAGTTCAACGCCCTGCTCGCCAGCTCCTCCCCGCAGGCCTACCTCGACCAGATGTCGGCCCTGGAGACCCTGTCGGCGGACCGGCTCGTCGTGCTCGACGACCTGAAGGACAAGGTCGACCGCGCCGCGCACACCCAGGCCGAGGCGGACGACGCGACCCTGCGCGCCCAGACCGCCGCGGACGACGCCCGCCGGGCCGCGGACGAGATCGGGACCCGCAAGGCCGACGCCGAGAAGCGGATCGGCGAGGCCGAGGCCCTGCTCCGCCAGCTGAGCCCGGCCGAGATCGCGGACCTCAACGGGCCCGCCGAGGACGCGCCGGACATCCTGCTCGGCACCGGCGTGGGCGCCGACGCACTGCGGGCGGCCGCGACCAAGCTCGGCCGGCCATACGTGTGGGGCGCCAGCGGGCCGGGCTCGTTCGACTGCTCCGGGCTGACCTCGTGGGCGTTCAAGCAGGCCGGGATCACGCTGCCGCGCTCGAGCAGCGCGCAGTCCCGGGTCGGCACGCCGGTGTCCTGGAGCGACATGCGGCCCGGGGACCTCGTCTTCTACTACTCCCCGGTGAGCCACGTCGGCATCTACGCCGGCGGCGGCAAGATGATCAACGCGCCGCAGAGCGGCGACGTCGTCAAGTACCAGACCGTGTCCCGCAGCGCGTTCACCGGCGCGCGGCGCCTCTGACCTCGTCCGCTCCCCGTGCCGCCGGCGGCCGGTTCGCCTCCCGCGATCCGGCCGCCGCGGACCTCCACGAAGCACCCGGCTCGGGTGCGCGCTGCGCCCGGCGGCGGGGCGCAGCGCGGCATCCCGGGCCCGCTAGGTTCGCCGGGTGGCCCGCACGCTCCTCGTCACGAACGACTTCCCGCCCCGGCGGGGTGGCATCCAGAACTACCTGCGGGCCCTCGCCGACCGGCTGCCGCCCGGGGAGCTGGCCGTCTACGCCCCGGCGTGGGAGGGCGCGGCCGAGTTCGACGCCGGCCTCGGCTACCCCGTCCACCGGCACCCGACGTCGTTGATGCTGCCGGTGCGCGACGTCGCCCGGCGGGCGGCCGGGTACGTCCGCGAGCACGGCGCCACCACCGTCTGGTTCGGCGCGGCGGCACCGTTGGCGCTGCTGGGGCCGGGGCTGCGCCGGACCGCGGGCGTCGAGCGGGTCGTGGCCAGCACGCACGGGCACGAGGTGGGCTGGTCGATGCTGCCCGGCGCCCGGCGGGCCCTGCGCCGCATCGGCGACGACGCCGACGTCGTCACCGTCGTGTCGCGCTACACGCGCGGGCGGTTCGCGTCGGCCTTCGGGCCGCGGGCGGCGCTCGAACACCTGCCGCCGGCCGTCGACACCGAGGTCTTCCGGCCGGACCCGGCCGCCCGGGACGCGCTGCGGGCGCGGTACGGGGTGGGGGAGGCCCCGGTCGTGACGTGCCTGTCCCGGCTGGTGGCGCGCAAGGGACAGGATGCGCTGATCGAGGCCCTGGCCCCGCTGCGAGAACGGGTCCCGGGCACCCGGCTGCTGATCGTCGGCGACGGGCCGGACCGTGACCGGCTGCCCCGGCTCGCGCAACGGCACGGGGTGAGCGCGCACGTGGTGTTCACCGGGCCGGTGCCCGCCGACGAGCTCGCCGCGCACCAGGCGGTGGGCGACGCGTTCGCGCTGCCCTGCCGGACGCGCGGCGGCGGGCTCGACGTCGAGGGCCTCGGCATCGTGCTGCTCGAGGCCTCGGCGTGCGGGGTGCCGGTCGTGGCGGGGGACAGCGGCGGAGCGCCGGAGACGGTGCGCGAGGGCGAGACGGGGCACGTCGTCGACGGCCGCGACCGCGACGCCCTGGTCGACGCCCTCGCCGACCTGCTCGCCGATCCCGATCGCGCGCGGAAGATGGGCGCCGCCGGCCGGGCCTGGATGCAGGAGGAGTGGACCCTCCCCACCCAGGTCGCCCGGCTGCGGGCCTTCCTCGCCGGGTAGACCCCTTACGCCGGCTGCGGGGTCTCGGCGGGCGCGTAGATCGCGGCGATCTCGGCGGCGTACTGCTGCGCCACGACCGCTCGCTTCACCTTCAGCGTGGGCGTGAGCTCCCCGCCCGCCTCGGTGAAGTCGACGGGCAGGATGCGGAACTTGCGGATCCGCTCGGCCCGCGACACCGCCTGGTTGGCCTCCTCGACCGCGGCGGCGATCTCCCCGCGCAGCTCCGGGTCGTCGACCAGGTCGGCGGCCGAGGCCGGGTCGCCCGTGGCGGCCTTGCCGTGACGCTCGCGCCAGCCGGGCAGGGCCTCCGGGTCGATGGTGACCAGCGCACCGATGAAGGGCTTGCCGTCGCCGACGACCATGCACTGCCCGACGAGCGGGTGCGCCCGCAGCCGGTCCTCCAGCACCGCGGGGGCGACGTTCTTGCCGCCCGCGGTCACCAGGATCTCCTTCTTGCGGCCGGTGATGGTGAGGTAGCCGGCGTCGTCGAGCTCGCCGATGTCGCCGCTGTGGAACCAGCCGCCCTCGAGCGCCTCGGCGGTGGCCTTCTCGTTCTGCCAGTACCCGCGGAACACGATGTCGCCGCGGAGCAGGATCTCGCCGTCGTCGGCGATCCGGACGCCGTGGCCGGGCACCGGCCGGCCGACCGTGCCGACCCGCTGCGCCGACAGCGCGTTGACGGTGATGCCGGCGCTGGTCTCGGTGAGGCCGTAGCCCTCGAGGATCGGCAGCCCGATGCCGCGGAAGAAGTGCCCGAGGCGCTCGCCGAGCGGGGCGCTGCCGGACACCGCGGCAACGACGCGGCCGCCGGTCGCGGCGCGCAGCCTGCCGTAGACGAGCTTGTCGAACACGGCGTGCTTCACCTTGAGCCCGAGGCCGGGGCCGCCGGTGTCCTGCGCCTGCGACCAGGCGATCGCGGTGTCCGCGGCGGCGTCGAAGATCCGGCCCTTGCCCTCGTCGTGCGCCTTCTGCCGGGCGCCGTTGTAGACCTTCTCGAACACGCGCGGGACGGCGAGCAGGAAGGTCGGGCGGAAGGTCTGCAGGTCCGGCAGCAGGTTCTTGGTGTCCGGGGTGTGCCCGATGACGGTGCGCGAGGCGATGGCGCCGCACTGGATGACCTTGCCGAAGACGTGCGCCAGCGGCAGGAACAGCAGCACCGAGCCGGTGTCGGTGAGCAGCTCGGAGAGCACCGCCCGGGTCGACGCGATCTCGGTGAGCAGGTTGCGGTGGGTCAGCTCGCAGCCCTTGGGGCGGCCCGTGGTGCCCGACGTGTAGATCAGCGTGGCCAGGTCGTCCGCCTTCACGGCCCGGCGGCGTTCGTGGACCTGCTCGTCGGCGAGGTCCTTGCCCGCGGCGACGAGCTCGTCGACCGCGCCGGACGCGATCTCCTTGACGAACTTCAGCGTGACGCCGGCCCCGGCGACCAGCGCCGCGTGGTCGGCCGTCTCGACGACGATGCCGACCGCGCCGGAGTCGGAGAGGATCCACTCGATCTGCGAGGCCGAGGACGTCTCGTAGATCGGCACGGTGACCCCGCCGACGGCGAGGATCGCGAAGTCGACCAGCGTCCACTCGTAGCGGGTGCGGGACAGCAGCGCGACGCGGTCGCCCGGCCCGACGCCGGAGGCGATCAGCCCCCGCGCGACCGCGGTGACCTGCGCGGCGAACTCGGCGGCGGAGACGTCCCGCCAGCCGCCGGCCTGCTGGACGCGCAGCAGCGTGGTCCGCGGGACCTCGGCCTCGTTCGCGTAGACGGCGTCGAGGAGGTTCTCCTCCGGACCGACCGTGACGGTCGCCGGGACGCTGTACTCACGCACGATCCTGACCTCCTGGCCGGCGTTGGCAGGTTACTCGTGAGGAAAGATAGCGCGTCGCCGCGCGGATCGGCAGGGCACCGGGTGTCCGGCTTGTCCGGTTCGCCCCGCCGGGCCCGCGCGGCCCCCGGTCCGGCCCGTCCGGGCCCCCGTCGCAGGTCCCGCAGGTCGGGGCGGGAGGATCGGGCCCGCGAGGAGGTGGCCGGTGCCCAGTGTGGACGTGGTGGACGAGACATTCCTGGCCGTACCCCCTGCGCGCGTCGCGGCCGAGTTCGCCGACCCGGGGGCCTGGCCGGCGCTCTGGCCGGACCTGCGGCTGGAGGTGCTCGCCGACCGCGGCGTCGAGGGCGTGCGCTGGACCGTGGGCGGCGCGCTGACCGGGAGCATGGAGGTGTGGCTGGAGGCCGTGCTCGACGGCACCGTCGTCCACTACTTCCTGCGCGCCGACCCCACGGGCCCGGACGGCCTGCCGGCGCGGTGGCCGCGCCGCCGTGCCACCGCCGAGACCCAGCGCCGGCAGCGCGCCGCCAAGCGGATCGCGTTCGCGCTCAAGGCGCGGCTGGAGGCGGGCCGGGCGCCGGGCGAGCCCCCGCCGACGGACCTGACGCGCCGGGCCTGACGCGCCGGGCCTGACGCGCCCGGCCTGACGCGCCCGGCCGACGCGCCGGCGCCCCCGACGCGCCGGGCCGGGCGGAACGGCCCTCACGTAGCGTCTGCAGATCATGCGGGTGCATGTGGTCTCCGACGTGCACGGCAACGTCGAGGCCCTGGCCAGGGCGGCCGACGGCGCCGACGCGGTGTTCGTGCTCGGCGACCTGATCGACTTCGTGGACTACCGGAACCCCGAGGGCGGCATCCTGGGCCGCGTCCTGGGCCCCGAGGTGAGCCGCCGGTTCGGCGAGGTGCGCCGGTCGGGCGGCCCCGGCGACCTGCGGGAGTTCGCGCGGCAGGCCTGGTCGCGCATCCCGGACCCGGCCGCGGTGATCGAGGAGGCCATCGCCGAGCAGTACGAGGCGATGTTCCCCGTGCTCCCGGACCCGACGTGGGCGATCCCGGGCAACGTCGACGTCCCCGACCTCTGGCCCGCGCACGTGCGGTCCGGTACCCGGGTGCCCGACGGCGAGGTGGTCGAGATCTGCGGGCTGCGCGTCGGGTTCGTGGGCGGGGTGCCGCTGCCGCCCGGCTTCCCGCCGCGCAGGGGCGGGCCGTGGCGCCCGCACCTCGTCCCGTCCGAGGACTACGTGGCGGCCGTCGGCAAGCTCACGGACGTCGAGCTGCTCTGCACCCACGCCCCGCCCGCGGTCCCGGCGCTGCACTACGACGTCGTCACCAAGCGCCGTGAGCTGCCCGGCCAGGGGCTGGTGGAGCTGATCGAGCGGGACCGGCCGCGCGCCGCGCTGTTCGGGCACGTCCACCAGCCGCTGGCGCAGCGGGCCCGGCTCGGCCCGACCGAGTGCGTCAACGTCGGCCACTTCCGGAAGACGGGCGAGCCGTACGTACTGCGCTGGTGATCCGCCCGGTAACGTGCGCGGCATGGCCGACGCGACGACGTCCTCGATCACCATCGACGCCGACCCCGAGACGGTCATGGCGGTCATCGCGGACTTCGAGGCCTACCCCGAGTGGGCGGACCAGGTGAAGACGGTCGAGATCCTCGACAAGGGCGCGGGGTCCGACCCCGCCCGCGCCGACCGCGTCCGGTTCTCCATGGACGCCGGCCCGATCAAGGACACCTACACGCTGGACTACGACTGGGCGTCCGACGGCCGCTCCGTCAGCTGGACCCTGGTCAAGGGCCAGATGCAGAAGGCGCAGAACGGCTCCTACACGCTGGAGTCGGCGGGCGGCGCGCCCACGACGGTGACCTACAGCCTCGCCGTGGACCTCAACATCCCGATGATCGGCATGTTGCGCCGCAAGGCCGAGAAGGTGATCATCGACACCGCGCTGAAGGGTCTGAAGCGCCGGGTGGAGAGCCGCTCCTGAGCGCACGCCCCGTGGCGGCTACGCTGCCGCGCGTGCGGGTCGTGCTGTTCACCGGCAAGGGGGGCGTCGGGAAGACGACGCTCGCCGCGGCCACGGCCGCCCGCCTGGCGCGTGCGGGGCGCAAGACCCTCGTCGTCTCGACCGACCCCGCGCACTCCCTCGGGGACGCGCTCGGCGAGCGCCTCGACGACACCACCGAGAACGAGCCGGCCGACCTCGGCAGCGGGCTGTTCGCCGCGCACGTCGACACCCGGGTGCTGCTCGACGACACGTGGGCCGAGCTGCAGGGACACCTGCGCACGGTGCTGGCCGGGGCCGGGATCGACGAGCTGGTGGCCGACGAGCTCACCGTGCTGCCGGGCGTCGAGGACCTGCTCGCGCTCGCCGAGGTGCACCGGCTCGCGACCTCCGGGCTGTGGGAGGTGGTGGTGGTCGACTGCGGCCCCACCGCCGAGACGCTGCGCCTGCTCGGCCTGCCCGAGGCGCTGTCCGGGTACCTGGAGCGGCTCTTCCCCGCGCACCGCCGGGCGGTCCGCGGGATGATCGCCGGGCTGGCCTCGGGACGGACCGGCGCCGAGCGGTCCGCGGGCTGGGACCGCACGGTCGACGCCCTGGACCGGCTCGCCGCGCAGCTCGCCGGGCTGCGCGCCATGCTGGCCGACCGCGAGGAGACCTCGATCCGCCTGGTCCTGACCCCCGAGCGGGTCGTCGCCGCGGAGACCCGCCGCACGCTGACCGCCCTGGCCCTGCACGACCTGCAGGTCGACGGCCTGGTGGTCAACCGGGTCATGCCCGCGCCGCCGCCGTCGCTGCGCGGCCCGACCGCGCGCTGGCTGCGCGAGCGGCACACCGAGCAGCAGGCCGTGCTGGCCGAGGTGCGGGCGGAGTGCGGCGACGCCGTGCCGCTCGCGACCGTGCCCTACACCGCGGCCGAGCCCACGGGCGTGGAGGCGCTCATCGCGCTCGCCGGGAGCCTGTACGGGACGGCGGACCCCGCGGCCCCCGGCCCGGCCACGGGTCCGGTCCTGCGGCTCGAGCGCTCCGCGGGCGACGGCACCTCCGCCGACTCGGAGTTCGAGCTGGCCCTGCGCCTGCCCGGCGCGGCCGACGGCCCGCTGGATCTCACCCGCGTCGGCGACGAGCTGGTGGTCACCGTGGGCGCCACGCGCCGGCGGGTGAGCCTGCCGGCCGTGCTGCGCCGGTGCGAGGTCACGGGCGCCCGGCTGGTGGGCGAGGGCCACGCGACGGACCTGGTCGTGGTGTTCGCGCCGGACCCGGCGCTCTGGATGCGGCGATGAGCGGGGGACGGGGTTGAGCTGCGCCCACTCGGAGGCCCTCACCCGTGAGCTGCGCGCCCTCGCCGTGGCCGCGCTCGACCGGGTCGGCCCGCTGGTCGACGCCGCGCGCACGGGCGAGGGCGGCACGCCCTCGAGCTGCGCGTCGTGCCCGGTCTGCGCCCTGCTCGCGGTGCTGCGCGGCGAGCGCCCCGAGCTGGCGGCGCGGCTGGCCGAGCACGCGGCGGGACTGTTGACGGTGCTGCGGGCGTTGGTGGAGGAGCTGCCGGACCCGGCGGCGGAGGGAACGGCCGGCAGTGCTGCGGGGCGTGGATCCGAGGAAGCGAGCGGACATGGCACGACCCCTGACGGACCCGGGGATCCCGGCGATGCCGGTGACGAGCGACGACGGGCCCGGCCCGGGCCGTCGCGGCGGGTCCAGCACATCCGCGTGGTGCGGGCCTGACGTGCTGACGGTCGGAGTGGACGTCGGCGGCACGAGCGTGCGCGCCGGGGTGGTCGACCCCGAGGGCGGGGTCATCGACAGCGCGACCGCGGCCACGCCCAAGAGCGACGAGGCCCTCGAGGCGACCATCGCCTCCTGCGTGACCGAGCTCGCGAACCGGCACGACGTGTCCGCGGTCGGCCTGGCCCTCGCCGGATTCATCGACGCGGACCGCGGTCTGGTCCGCTTCGCACCGCACCTGTCCTGGCGGGACGCGCCGGTGGCCGACCGGATGCACAAGCGTCTCGGCGTGCCGGTCGTCGTCGAGCACGACGCCAACGCCGCAGCCCTGGCCGAGCGCCGCTACGGCGCCGCCGCGGGCGCGTCGACCGTCGTCTTCGTGGCCCTCGGCACCGGGATCGGCGGGGCCCTGCTGCTCGACGGCGCGCTGTTCCGCGGTGCGTTCGGGGTGGCGCCGGAGTTCGGGCACGTCCGCGTGGTGCCGGACGGCCGTCCGTGCGAGTGCGGCAAGCGTGGCTGCTGGGAGCGCTACTGCAGCGGCACCGCGCTCGCCACCACCGCGCTGGAGATGCTCGCCGACCCCGACGCGACCACCTCGGTCCTGCATCGCGAGGCCGCGCGCGACCCGGGCCGGATCACCGGTCAGCGCGTGGCGGCCGCCGCGCGCGACGGGGACCGGCTGGCCCGGCGCGCGGTCGCGGACATGGGCCGGTGGCTGGGCGAGGGCCTGTCGCTCATCGCCGACGTGTTCGACCCCGAGCTGGTCGTGATCGGCGGCGGGGTCTCGGTGTCGGCGCCGCTGTTCCTCGACGAGGCGCGCGAGCACTACGCCCGGATCGTCACCGGCGCGGGCAACCGGCCCCTGGCCCGCATCCGCACTGCACAGCTCGGCTCCGCGGCCGCGGTGGTCGGGGCGGCCGAGCTGGCCCGCGAGGCGGTCCTGACGGGCGGGGCGGCGCGCTAGACCGTCAGACGGTGCCCTCGTCGTCGTACGGGTCCACGTCCTCGTCGGCGGGCTGCCACAGCCGCATCAGCAGCCAGGTGAGGCCGCCGGCGATCGCGACGAGGCCGAGCGGCAGCCCGTAGACCGAGGACATGCCGATCCACTGCGGCGCCGCGACCAGGACGATCCCCAGCACCACCAGCACCAGGCCGACCCCGACGGCGGCGCCCACCCGCGGCAGCGGCGGCGGCTCCGGCGGGACGTAGTGCTCCTCCGGGTCCTTGCGGGGATCGATCTCGGGGACGGGCGGCGGCTCGGCGGCGGCCCCGTCCTGCGCCCCGCCCGGCCAGCGGGGGACGGTGCCCTCCGCCTTCCACGAGGCCACGACCTGCTCGAAGGGATCGGGGTCCGACCGGCGGCCCTCGCGTCCCGGGTCGCCCTGCACGCCCTCCGGCTCGCCCGTGCTCATGCTCGCGGCCTCCTCGGGGTCTGCGGGGACAGACCCGTGCATCCTGACACGGACGCGCCCGCCGCGGGTGCCGGGAGTCCCCTTGTTGTCGCACCGGCGCGACGCTCCGTAGGCTTGGGCTCCCTGCGGTGAGGAGGCCCTGTCCGGTGCTGTACTGGTGGTCGAAGTACGTCCTGCTCGGCCCGTTGCTCCGGATGTTCTGCCGCCCCACCATCGAGGGCCTGGAACACATCCCCGCCTCGGGTGCCGCGATCCTCGCGAGCAACCACCTCGCGGTGGCCGACTCCTTCCTGCTGCCCCTGCAGGTGCCGCGCCGGATCACGTTCCTGGCCAAGCGCGAGTACTTCACCGAGCCGGGGCTGAAGGGCTTCGTGAAGAAGCAGTTCTTCAGCGGCGTCGGGCAGGTCCCGATCGACCGGTCCGGCGGCAACGCGGCGCAGGCGGCCATGGACACCGCGGTGCGGCTGCTGCGCGAGGGCAAGCTCCTCGGCATCTACCCCGAGGGCACGCGCTCGCCGGACGGGCGGCTCTACAAGGGCAAGACCGGGGTGGCCCGGATGGCGCTCGAGGCGGGCGTGCCCGTCATCCCGGTGGCCATGATCGGCACGGACAAGGTCAACCCGATCGGCTCGAAGATGTGGCGGCCCGGGCACGTGCACGTCAGGGTCGGGGCGCCGCTGGACTTCTCCCGCTACGAGGGCATGGCCGGGGACCGGTTCATCGAGCGGTCCATGACGGACGAGATCATGTACGCGCTGATGGAGCTCTCCGGACAGACCTACGTGGACCTGTACGCCGCGTCGGTCAAGGAGAAGGCCGAGCAGGCCAAGAAGGAGCAGCAGGGCAGAGCGGCCGCCTGAGCCGACCGACCGGGCCCGCTCAGCCCGCCGCGACCGCCGCGTTGGCCGCGTCCTGCGCCTGCTGCAGCCCGGGCCCGACGGGCACCCGGCCGGCGAAGACCTCGCCGAGGACCGGGTTGAAGGCCCGCAGGCCGGTGCCGAACTTCGGCCCCATCGGCGGGTCGATCGTCGCGGTGCCGCCGAGGCTGCCGAAGTACCCGGTCTCGACGCCGCGTTCGCGCCAGTAGTCGAAGAACTTCTGCTGCGACCCGGTCACCGCCGGGAGCGCGGCGCCCCGGCCGCCGACGGGGTCGGCGCCGGGCTCGGAGCCGATCCAGTTCAGGACGCGCGCCACCGCCTCGGGGTGCGGGGTGCGCGCGTTGCCCGCCGCGATCACGCTGTTCACCACCGACACCCGGCCCGCCGGCCCGGCGACCATCGGCGCCACGCCCCACTCGAACGTCGCGCCGTCGGCCACGTTGCGCAGGTTGTAGGTGCCGGACTGGAACACCGCGAGCCGCTGGTCGAGGAAGGCGTCCCGGCCGTAGTCCGGGTTGACGTTGGTGTCGTCCGCGTCGGGCGCGACGTGGTGGGTGTTGATCAGGTCCACGAGGTACTGGAAGGCCTGCGCGGACCGCGGCTCGGCGAACGCGAACGTGCCGTCCGGCTGCTGGAAGCGTCCGCCGTTGGAGCCGACGAACTCGTAGTAGACCGCCTGCAGGTCGCGACCGGCGTTGAAGCCGTACCGGGCCACGTTCGCCGGGTCGAAGCCGGGCTGGTCCGCGGTCCGGCCCTGCGCGTCGACCGTCAGCTTCCTCATCGCCGGCAGGAACGTGTCCTTCGCCGGGTCGGGGTCCCAGGTCAGGGCCGCCGGGTCGACGCCGGCGTCGGCCAGCATCTTCTTGTTGTAGTAGGTGACGATCCGGCCGTCGGTGAGCGCCGGGACGCCCCACAGCGCGCCGTCCCGGGTGTACTGGTCGACGGCCGCCGGCACCCAGTTCCGCGTCCGGCCAGGCAGGATCCGGCCGACGTCGATCAGCGCGCCGGAGTCGGCCAGCGCGCCGAAGTACGCCGAGTTCAGCCAGAAGATGTCGTCGCCGGTCCCGTTCGCGAGCTGCGCGTTGAGGCTCACGAAGTAGTCCGCGTACGGCACGACGTCGAGGTCGACCCGGATGTCCGGGTTCTGCCGCTCGAACTCCGCGAACGAGGTGCCGTAGGCCTTGGCCACCTGGTCGTCCCACAGCCGCAGGGAGACCGTGGTGGCGGGAGCCCGGGGCGGGCCCGCGCACGCCGCGGCGAGCACGGCGCAGAGCAGCACGAGGAGCCCCGGGAGCAGGGCGGTGGGGGAGCGGCGGCGCATGGGTTCTCGCTCGGGGTGCGGCGGGACTGCGGCGGTTCACCGGGAAAGTCGTCCGGGACGTCCGGATCGTGACGACGCCGGGACATCTTCGCCCGTCCGGCCCAGTCCCGGCGCACACCCCGCCGTTCGGGCGACGTAGAGTCGCGGCAGGTCGGAAAGGGTTGGCATGCGTTTCTTCTACGACACCGAGTTCATCGAGGACGGCAGGACGATCGATCTGGTGTCGATCGGCGTCGTCGGCGAGGACGGGCGCGAGTTCTACGCGGTGTCCACCGAGTTCGACCCGGGCAAGGCCGGTCCGTGGGTACGGGCGAACGTGCTGCCCAAGCTGCCCTCGCCGGCCGACAAGGCCTGGCGGTCCCGGGCGACGATCCGCCGCGAGCTGCTGGAGTTCCTCACCGGCGCGCCCGGCGAGGTCGAGCTGTGGGCCTGGATCGCCGCGTACGACCACGTCGCCCTCTGCCAGCTGTGGGGCGCCATGCCGGCGCTGCCCCGGGCGCTGCCGCGCTTCACCCGGGAGCTGCGCCAGCGCTGGGAGGACGCGGGCCGTCCGTCGCTGCCGCCGCCCAGCTCCGACGCACACGACGCGCTGGCCGACGCCCGGCTCAACCTGCGCCGCTGGCAGGTGATCGAGACCTCCGTCCCGGCCCCCTGAGCGGAGCGGCGCCGGCACCGGTCGCGCCGGGTGCCGGGAGCGGGGCCCCGCGCGGTACCGAATACCCTGCGAGTCGTGAACTGGTCCGTCGACGCCCCCGTGGACGTCCTCCCGGAGCTGCCGCCGCTGCCCGGTGAGCTCCGCACCCGGCTGGACGACGCGCTCGCCCGGCCCGCCGCCCAGCAGCCCGAGTGGCCGGACTCCTCGGTCGTCGAGCACACCCGCACGGTCCTCGAGAGCGTGCCGCCGGTCGTGCTGCCGCCCGAGGTCGACCGCCTCAAGCAGCGCCTCGCCGACGTCGCAAACGGGAAGGCCTTCCTGCTCCAGGGCGGGGACTGCGCCGAGACGTTCGTGGACAACACCGAGCCGCACATCCGCGCGACCATCCGCACGCTGCTGCAGATGGCCGTCGTGCTGACCTACGGCGCGTCGCTGCCGGTGGTGAAGGTCGGCCGCATCGCCGGGCAGTACGCCAAGCCGCGCAGCTCGCCCGTCGACGCGCTGGGCCTGCCGTCCTACCGCGGCGACATCGTCAACGGGCTGGCGCCGAACGAGGCCTCCCGCACCCCGGACCCGTCGCGCATGATCCGGGCGTACGCCAACGCGAGCGCCGCGATGAACCTGGTCCGGGCGCTGACCGCGACCGGCATGGCCGACCTCGCGATGGTGCACGCCTGGAACAAGGACTTCGTGCGCACGTCGGCGGCGGGGGAGCGGTACGAGGCCGTCGCCGCGGAGATCGACCGCGCCGTCCGCTTCATGGACGCCTGCGGGGTCACCGACCACCAGCTGCACGCGGTGGAGTTCTACGCCTCGCACGAGGCACTGCTGCTCGACTACGAGCGGGCCATGCTGCGGCTCGACCTCGACCGGGACAACCCGGTTCTGTACGACCTGTCCGCGCACTTCCTCTGGATCGGCGAGCGCACCCGCCAGCTCGACGGCGCGCACGTCGCGTTCGCGGAGCTGCTGTCGAACCCGATCGGCCTCAAGATCGGCCCGACCACCACGCCGGAGCAGGCCGTGGAGTACGTCGAGCGGCTCGACCCGCGCAACGAGGCGGGGCGGCTCACGCTGATCAGCCGGATGGGCAACGGCAAGATCCGGGACGCGCTGCCGCCGATCGTCGAGAAGGTCACCGCCTCCGGCCACAAGGTCATCTGGCAGTGCGACCCGATGCACGGCAACACCCACGAGTCCACGACGGGCTACAAGACCCGCCACTTCGACCGCATCGTCGACGAGGTGCAGGGCTTCTTCGAGGTGCACGGCGCGCTCGGCACCCACCCGGGCGGGATCCACGTCGAGGTCACGGGCGAGGACGTCACGGAGTGCCTCGGCGGCGCCCAGGAGATCTCCGACACCGATCTCCACGGCCGGTACGAGACCGCCTGCGACCCGCGGCTCAACACCCAGCAGTCCCTCGAGCTCGCCTTCCTCGTCGCGGAGATGCTGCGCGGCTGAGTTCGCTGTCCGTGGTCAGTGGCGCTCCGGCACCACTGACCACGCGCAGTCTCCTAGAAGACCGTGAGGGTGACGGTCGAGCCCTCCTCGACCGCGGTCCCCGGGCCCGGGTCCTGGTTGACCACCCGCGGGTTCTCCCGGCCGAACGGGAAGCCCCGCTCCACGTCGACCTGCAGCCCGCGGCGCTCGAGCCGCTCCCGGGCCTCGTCGAGCCGGTCGCCGATCACGAGCGGGACGTCGACCTCCGCGGGTGGCTCCACGCCCTTGCTCAGCACGAGGGTGACCGAGCCGCCGATCGGCAGCGGGGTGCCGGCCGGCGGGTCCGTGCGCAGCACCGCACCCTGCGGCACGGTGCTGCTGAACTCCGCCGCGGACGCCGAGGTCGCGGGCGTGAGCTGCGCGGCCTGCAGCACCTGTTGCGCCTGCTCCACCGTGCTGCCGCCGGCGACCGCCGGGACGACCGGGCGGCCGGTCGAGACCGTGAGGGTGACCGAGCTGCCGCGCAGCAGCCGGGAGTCGGCGGCGGGGTCGGCGGAGGCGACCCGGTCGGCCGCGACGTCGTCGTGGTGCTGCTCGGTGACCGACCACGCCAGGTCCGCCTGGGTGAGCAGCTGCTCGGCGGCGGACCGGTCCAGCCCGACGACCGCGGGCATCGACGTCCAGCGGCCCGAGCCCAGCCACCAGGCCGCCCCGCCGACGACCAGGCCGAGCAGCAGCAGGAGCACGATCCACAGCGCGAACACCCGGCGCCCGCGCCGCCGGGCGATGCGGTGGTCCGGGAGCGCGTCGAGCCGCGGCGCCGACGCCGTGCCGTGCCGCCCCGGACCGCGGCCGATCTCGGTCGGCGGGTCGTACTCCGCCCGGCTCAGCGCACGGGTGCCGCCGGGGCCCGCGGGCTCGGGGGCCGCCTCCAGCGCGAAGGGCTCGGCCGGCACGGTGTCCTGCTCCTCGAGGGGCGGCGGGGGAGGCAGCGGCACCGGCACCTGCGGCACGGCCAGCCACTCCCGCAGCCGGACGAGCTCGGCGAGGAACGCCGCGGCGTCGACCGGGCGGCGGTCGGGGTCGCGCGAGGTGGCGCGTCGGACCAGGTCGTCGAGCTCCGGCGGGACCTCGGTCGCGACCCCCGAGGGCGGCGGCACGTCGTCGTTCACGTGCCGGTAGGCGACCGACAGGGCGTTGTCGCCGGTGTAGGGCGGGGCGCCGGTGAGCAGCTCGTAGCAGAGGACGCCGGCGGCGTAGACGTCGCTGCGCGCGTCGGCCTGGCCGGTGGCGACCTGCTCGGGGGACAGGTACGCCATCGTCCCGAGGATCATCCCGGCGTGGCTGACCCCGGCCTCGGCGGCTGCGGTGACCAGGCCGAAGTCGGCGACCTTGACGCTGCCGTCCCGCCCGATCAGCACGTTCTCGGGCTTGACGTCCCGGTGCACCATGCCGAGGCGGTGCGCCTGCGCGAGGCCGGACAGGACCGGCTCGAGCACCGCGAAGGTCGCGGGCACGCCGAGCGCGCCGCGGCGGCGCAGGAGGTCCCGCAGGGTGCTGCCGTCGACCAGCTCCATGACCAGGAACAACGTGGGCTCGCCGCCGGGCGGCGTGCACCGGCCCTGGTCGTGCACGTCGACGACGTGGGGGTGGTCGATCCGCGCCGCGGAGCGCGCCTCCCGCTCGAACCGGGCCCGGAAGGTGGGGTCCGCCGCCAGCCGCGGGTCCATGATCTTGATCGCGACCGGCCGGTCCAGCCGGGTGTCGAGTCCCCTGTGCACGGTGGACATCCCGCCGCGGGCCAGGACCGGCCCGATCCGGTACCGCGCGTCGATCAGGGCTCCGGGGGAGCCGGGCGGGGCGGTCACCCCCCGACGGTACCGCCCGGGCAATCTCTGCCCGCGCGTCTCCCCTCGGGAGGCCGTGCTGTGGCATGGTGACGCGCGTGAGTGAGACGAACGGGACGACACCCGTCCTGTCCGACGACGTCGCCGTCCTGCCGGCCACCGAGGTCGCCGAGATCCTCTCGGTCCCGCGGACCCGGGTGCACCAGCTGATCAAGGACGGCCAGTTGCTCTCGCTGAAGCGCGAGGGCACCACCTGCGTACCCGCGGACTTCCTCGACGGCAACGCGGTGGTGAAGGGCCTTTCCGGCACGATCACCGTGCTGCGCGACGGCGGCTACCCCGACGTCGACATCCTGCGCTGGCTCTTCACCGAGGACGCCAGCCTGCCCGGCACCCCGATCGCGGCCATCCGCGCGGGGCGGCACCGCGAGATCAAGCGGCGCGCCCAGGCCATGGCGTTCTGACCGGTCTCGCGGGCCTCAGGGCCGGTGGCGGGTCCAGACGGCGTGGGCGAGCGCCGGCCCCGCCACCGCGAGCCGGCGGCGCCGGGGGACCGTGACCCGGCGGTGCAGCACCTCGTACCCCGCGGCGGCGATCTCGTCGAGGATCCCGCCGTAGAGGGTGAAGGCGCAGCGCACGCAGTCCCGGGACTCCTGCGCGAGCATCGCGATCCCCGGTTCCGCCCGCCGGTACACCGCCCGCGTGCGGGCGACCAGGTGGGCGAGCGCGCGCCGGACCCGCGGCTCGGTGGTCCGCCGGGTCCGGCACCAGGCCAGCAGCTCGCGGTCCACGCCGAACGCGGCCAGCTCGTCCGCCGGGAGGTAGACGCGGCCGCGGTCGAGGTCCTCGCCGACGTCCCGCAGGAAGTTGGTCATCTGGAAGGCCACGCCGAGCGCGGCGGCGTGCGGGGCGGCCTCCGCGGGCGCGTCGGAGCCGAGGACCGGCAGCACCTGCAGACCGATCACCGCGGCGGAGCCGTGGACGTAGGTGTCGAGCTCGGCCGTGGTGGCGTAGCCGGTGACGTGCGTGTCCATCCGCATGGACGTGAGGAACGGGGAGAACAGCCGCGGGTCGATCCCGTGCCGGCGCACAGTGTCCGCCACGGCCGTGACCACGGGCTGGGTGCCCGGGTCGTCGCCGGCGAAGGCGCTGACCAGATCGAGGCCGAGCTCGTCGAGCACCGCCTCGCGCTCCTCGGTGGAGGCGCCGGCGCCCAGGTCGTCGACGATCTCGTCCGCGTGCCGGGCGAAGCCGTAGAGGGCGTGGATCGCGGGCCTGCGGTCCGGCGTGAGCAGCCGGGTGGCGAGGAAGTAGGTGCGGCCGTGCCGGGCGTTGAGGGCGCGGCACTCGGCGTAGGCCCGGCGCAGCGCGGGATCGGTGATCCCGGCCGCGTCGAGCTCAGCGGCCGCCGACTGCGGACGCACGGGAGGGTTCCGCGTCCGGCACCGCACTCCGGGCCGGCACCGCCTTCGGCCGGCGGAAGCCCAGCGGGTCCGGCCGCAGCAGCGAACGGGCCGCGACCCAGGCCAGCACGGCGCACACCGCGAGGTAGCCCCAGTTGTAGAGGCCGGCCTCGCCGCTCGGGTAGTAGACGATCATCAGCCACAGCGAGCCGAAGACCAGCCACTGCAGGCCGCGGGCGCTCCACGGGACCATCGCGAGGATCGCCATGCCCCAGCTCAGGTACCAGGGCAGCGTGGCCGGGGAGAGCAGGGCGACGGCGAGCAGCGCGATCCCGGCGCGGCGCACGGCGTCGGGGCCGCCACCGCGGGCGCGCCACCACTGCACCGCGACGATCGTGACCAGCACGATCGCGCCGATCACCCGGGCCACGTTGATGAAGGGCTGCTTGGGCAGCGGGGCCACGCCGCCGAGGGCGGTGTGCACGAACTCGCCGAGCCCGGTGGGCAGCGACAGCCAGTTCACGATCATCGACGGGGCGCTGAGCGCCGGCAGCCAGCCCAGGTCGACGTGGGCCGCCACGCTGACGCCCGCGAACACCACGAGGAACACCGCGACGCTCGCCGCCCCGGCGCGGACCAGCCGGCGGAGGAAGGTGCCCTCGAGCTGCGCGGCCCAGATCAGCACCATGAACGGCAGCGCGACGGCGGCGCTGGCCTTGGTCGCCATCGCCAGGGTGACCAGCGCGATGCCGAGCACGTGCTTCCCGCGGAGCATGGCCAGGCAGCCGACGGCCAGGAACCCGACGAGCAGCAGGTCGTTGTGCCCGCCGCCGACGAGGTGGATGACCATCACGGGGTTGGCGACGACGACCCACAGGGCCACCGCGGGCCGTCCGCCGAGGCGGCGGGTGAGCTCCGGCAGCGTCCAGATCAGCAGGACCAGCCCGACGCACATGATCAGTCGCATGCCGATCACGCCGAGCACCATGTTGGTGCCGGCCTGCACCGTGACCCAGGCCCACGCCTTCGCGACCAGGATGAAGAACGGGCCGTACGGCGCCGGGGTGTCCTGCCAGAAGTAGTGGACGTTGTCGGTGAAGGTGCCCGGCATCGCCTCCGGCCCGACCGCGTACGGGTCGAAGCCGAAGACCGGCAGCGCACCCTGCGCCAGGTAGCTGTAGACGTCCCGGGTGAAGAGCGGCGGGGAGATCAGCAGCGGGAGCATCCACACCACGGAGGTGGTGAGCACGGCCCGGCCGCCGACGCGGCGGGCGAGCACCTCGCGTCCGAGCTGGACCCACGCCCACGCCATCAGCACCACGCCGACGTACATCAGCGCGGTGGCCAGCTCCTTGCCGTGGCCGAAGCGCCAGAAGCCGAGCGGGCTGTTGGTGAGGATCGGGTCGTGGATCAGCGTGCCGCCGGCACCCACGCCGCCGACCAGCAGCACCACCGACGCCGCGAAGCCGAGCCAGAGCGGCTTGCGCGGCGGGTTCCCGAGGCGGGACCGGAGGCCGGGGGCGGGGCACGGGGCGCCCGTCCCGGCGGCCGGTGGCGAGTCGCGCTGCCGACCGTCCGGGGCGAGCGCCGTGGCCGTGGGGACGTCGCTGGGCACCGGGGAGCCTGCCGGGTCGGTCGGCTCCGGCCCGGTCGCCGGTCGGGTGGGCTGCGCGGTCATGTCGGGGCCCATGCTCGCACGGGCGGCTCCTCCGTCCGCTCCGGACCCCGCCTGATCACGGCAAGGTCACGCCCCGGTCACGCGGGCGGCGGCCAGCTTCCCGGAGAGGACGACGGGCGGGATGCCGACCCCGGGCGTGGTCCCGCAGCCCGCGAGCACGACGTTGCCGAACCGCCGCGGGAGGTTCCGGGACCGGAAGGGCCCGGTCTGGGCGAAGGTGTGCGCGGCCGAGAACGGCGTACCCGCCGCGAGCCCCTGGCGCGCCCAGTCGGCCGGGGTGACCAGGGCGGACACCTCGACGTCGCCGGTGAGGCCGGTGATCCCGCGCTTCTCCAGCACGCCGAGCAGCTCGTCCCGGTAGGCCGGGCCGACCCGGTCCCAGTCCAGGCCCGCGCGCTCGAGGTTGGGGCACGGCGCCAGGACGAAGAGCAGGTCGCGGCCCGCCGGCGCGAGCGCCGGGTCGGTCGCGGTCGGCCGTGTGACCAGCAGCGACGGGTCGCTCATCAGCCTGCCCTCGTCGATGATCTCCGCGAAGGTCCGCTCCCACGCCGCCCCGAAGGAGATGGTGTGGTGGGCGAGCTCGTGCCGCGGGGTGGCCACGCCGAGGTGGGCGACGACCGCGCTCGGCGCCCAGCGCACCGGCACCGGACGCCGGGGGCCGCCGCCGAGCAGCCGGTGGGCGACGGGCAGGTCCGGGGTCAGGACCACGGCGTCGCAGGCCAGGCGCTCCGGCGCGGCCCCGTCGGTCCGGTCCGCGGCGGTGTGCCGCACGGCGGTGACGCGCCCGTCGCGGCGCTCCAGCCCGGTGACCTCGCGGCCGGTCAGCAGCTCGGCCCCGGCGTCGACGGCCGCGGCCGCGAGCGCGTCGCCCACCCGGCGCATCCCGCCGCGCGGGAAGTACACCCCGGCGATCGTATCCATGTAGGCGATCACGCCGTACGCGCCGAGCGCACGGTCCGGCGCGACCCCGGCGTAGAGGGCCTGGAAGGAGAAGATCCGGCGCAGCCGCTCGTCGGGCAGATACCGGGCGATCCGCGGGCCGAGGCGGCCGAACCCGCCGAGCGCGGCCAGCCTGACCAGGTCGGGTCCGAGCAGGGAGAGCGGCGAGTCGAAGTTCGCGCCGATGAACGAGTCCATCTCGGTGCGGTAGAGGTCGGTCAGCCAGGCGCGCAGCCGGCGGTAGCCGTCGGCCGACCCGGGACCGCAGGTGGCGCGGACCTCGGCCTCCATCGCCTCGGCGTCGGTGTGGACGTCGATGGTGGTGCCGTCGGCGAAGGTGGTGCGGTAGGCCGGGTCGAGCCGGACCAGGTCCAGCCGGGCGGCCAGCGAGTCCCCGACCGCGCCCAGCGCCTCGTCGAGCAGCTCCGGCATGGTCAGCACGGTGGGCCCCGTGTCGACCCGGTAGGTGCCCGAGGGGCCCTCGAGGTCCAGCCGGCCCGCCCGGCCGCCCGGGTGGTCGTCCCGCTCCACGAACGTGACCCGGCGGCCGGCGCCGAGCAGGTGCAGCGCCGCGCACAGGCCCGCGAGCCCGGCCCCGACGACCACGACGTGGTCGGTCGGCCCCTCCAGTCGTCTCACCGGCGCGTCACCGGTGCCGGCGGGTCGCCCGCACGGCCAGCTCCTGCAGCGCCGTCGCGGCCGGCTCGGCGATGTCGGCGGCCGTGAGCGCGTCGAGCGCCGCCCCGGTCAGCGCGGCGATGCGCTGCTCGACGGCCTGCACCGCACCCAGGTCGGTGAACAGGTCCCGCAGCCGCTCGACGGCGGCGGGGTCCAGGTCGGGGTCGCCGAGCGCGCCGGTGATCGCGGCCCGGGCGGGCCCGTCGCCGGCCCGTTCCAGGGCGAGCGCGACCAGCAGGGTGCGCTTGCCCTCGCGGAGGTCGTCGCCGGCGGGCTTGCCGGTGACCTCGGGGTCGCCGTAGACGCCGAGCAGGTCGTCCCGCAGCTGGAAGGCCACGCCGATGTCCGCGCCGAACCGCCGGTACGCCGCGACCAGCCGGTCCGGCGCGCCGGCGAGGGCCGCGCCCAGGTGCAGCGGGCGCTCCACGGTGTAGGCCGCCGTCTTGAACCGGTCGATGCGCAGGGCGGCGCCGGGGGAGTCGTCGCCGGTCGCCTGGGTGAGGACGTCCAGGTACTGCCCGCCCAGCACCTCGGTGCGCATCCCGCGCCACGGGTCCCGGGCCCGGGACAGGGTCTCCGCGTCGAGCCCGGAATCCTGGTACATGTCGTCCGCCCAGGTCAGCGCCAGGTCGCCGAGCAGGATCGCGGCCGCGGCGCCGAACCGGGCGGGCGGGCCGGACCAGCCGGCGTCGGCGTGCCGCCCGGCGAACTCGACGTGCACCGTGGGCCGGCCGCGGCGGGTGGCCGAGGCGTCCATCAGGTCGTCGTGCACCAGCGCGGAGGCCTGGATCAGCTCCAGCGCGCTGATCGCGCGCAGCACGGCCGGCGCCTGCGCGTCGGCGGGGTCGCCGCCCGCGCCGCGCCAGCCCCACCACGCGAAGGTCGGGCGGATCCGCTTGCCCCCGCTCAGGACGAACCGGACGAGCGAGTCGACGGCGTCGGCGAACACGGGGCCGATCGCCGCGGCGTCCTCTCGGCGGCGCAGGAGGTAGTCCGCCAGGGCCTGCTCCACCTGCGCGTGGAGCTCGGCGGCCCCCGCGGGCTCGGGTGCCGGGCCCGGCAGGACGTTCGTGGGCGGGGAGGGATGAACCACGCGGCGAGCGTATCGGCGGGACGCACCTTGGGCGCGCCGACGCACGACCGTAGGCTGAACAGGTGACCACGCGAACCGCGCAGCCGCGCACTTCGGTGATCGACCGGATCGGTACGGACCGCCCCGTCTTCTCGGTCGAGTTCTTCCCGCCCAAGGACGAGCAGGGGGAGGCGGAGCTCTGGAAGGCGATCCGCCGCCTCGAGCCCCTCGACCCCGCGTTCGTGTCGGTCACCTACGGCGCCGGCGGCTCCAGCCGGGACCGGACGATCCGGACCACGGCCCGGATCGCCACGGACACCACGCTGGTCGCGATGGCGCACCTCACGGCCGTGTCGCACTCGGTGGCGGAGCTGCGGCACGTCATCGGCTCGTACGCCGCCGCCGGGATCCGCAACGTCCTCGCGGTCCGGGGCGACCCGCCCGGGGACCCGCTCGGCGACTGGGTGGCCCACCCCGAGGGCCTGACCTACGCCGACGACCTGGTCCGGCTGGTCAAGCGGTCCGGCTCGTTCTGCGTGGGCGTGGCGGCGTTCCCGTACGGCCACCCGCGCTCGGCGGACCTCGACAGCGACCTGCAGCGGCTGCTGGCGAAGATCCGGGCGGGCGCGGACTTCGCCATCACCCAGCTGTTCTGGGAGCCGGACGGCTTCCTGCGGCTGCGGGACCGGCTGGCCGCGGCGGGCTGCGAGGTGCCGCTGCTGCCGGGGATCATGCCGCTGCTCAGCGTGAAGACGCTGCGCCGCGGGCCGGAGCTGTCCGGCGCGCCGCTGCCGCCCGGGCTGGCCGAGCGGCTGGAGCCCTACGCGGACGACCCGGCCGCCTTCCGCGCCGCCGGCCTCGACCTCACCGAGGAGCTCTGCCGCAAGCTGCTCGGCGAGGGCGTGCGCGGGCTGCACTTCTACACGCTGAACCGGTCCCTGGCCACGGCCGAGCTGGTCGAGCGGCTGGGGCTGGCGCGCCAGCCCGCCCTGCCGTCACCCACCGCCCCGGCCTGATCTGCCGGCTCACCGGCGCACGGGTGGGTTGCGGGTGCGCCGGGCCAGCGCGACCACGGCCGCGACGGCGCCGAGCACGATCACCGCGAGCCCGAGCGACCAGGCCGTGGCCGACGGGGCCTGCGGGTCGTCGTAGGCCACGACGGCGTTGACGTCGCCGACCTCGCCCGGGGTGAAGTTCCAGCTCACCGTGCCGGCCTCGGAGTCGCCGTTGGTGTCCAGGACCTCGCCCGGGAAGCTGACCTTGAGCTGGAAGTCGGCCCGGTCGACCGGGACGGTGGTGAGGTCGGCCGCGCCCTCGAGCACGATCCGGTTGCCCGCGCGGCGCAGGGTGAGGTGCGCGCGCTCGCTGCCGGAGCCGCCCGCGGCGGTGAGCTGTCCGACCTGGTCGAACGACAGCCCGGAGAACCGCAGCACCGATCCGGTGTAGCCGTCCTGCCGGTACTCGGACACGTCCACATCGGACTCCAGGGCGGGCGGCACGGTGATCGCCGGTCCCGTGTCGTCCGGGCCCTTCTCCGGCGTGGCGATCACGATCTCGCCGGTCACGGTGTCGTCCGGCTGCACGGCGAGGGCCGCCCGCACGCGGGCACAGCCGCCCAGCGCCGCGACCGCCATGGCCACGAGCAGGAGCACGGACACGACCCGGCGGAACCGGGAGGCGCGGCGGGGGCCGTGACGAGCAGGGCCGAGCGGATCGGGGCCGGGTCGGTCACGGCGGGGGGCGGGCGGGGACTGCACGGCGGTCATCGTGCCATCGCCCGGCCCCGGTGCGGCGCACCGACGGGCCGGGGTCACCCGCGTTCGGGGGGCGGCGGCAGCGGCAGGGTCCGGCCCAGCACGGCGAAGGGCCTGCTGTCGCCGGTGAACCGGTGGTCGCGCAGCACGTCCTCGAAGCCGAGCCTGCGGTAGAGCCGCCACGCCCGGCCGGGGGCGCGCGGCGCGTACTCCGGTGTGGACAGCAGGACCATGTGGTGCCCCACGCCGTCGAGCAGCGCGCGCAGCATGCCCTCGCCGAGCCGGGAGCCCTGCGCGTCCGGCCGGACGTGCAGCTCGGTGAGCTCGAAGTAGTCGTGCAGCCAGTCCGGCTGGGCGGGGTCCCGGGCGGCGCCGCGCGCGGCGAGCCCCCGCCGGACCTCCTCGAACCACCACTGCCCGGGCCCGCCCGAGTACCCGTAGGCGATCCCGATCAGGTGGCCGCCCGGGTCCATCCAACCGACGCAGCGCCACCCGGCGCGGCGGGTGTGCTCGAGCCAGAGGTTGCGGCGCTGGCGCGCGGTGCCGGGCGGGTAGCCCATCGCGGCCACGTAGACGTCGAGCGCCTCGCCGAGGTGGTCGGCCAGCTCGACCGACGACAGCGCGACCAGCCGCGGCCGGGCGGGCGCCGCGGTCATCGGGCGGGCTCCGGGCGCGGGCGGGTCATGCGGCCATCTCACCACGGGACGCAACAGGGGGCAGGCGCCGACGGCCGGAGCCCCTCGACCGCACCGGTTCCGTCGGTGGTGACCGGTAGGAGAAGGGCGTGCACACACGGGGCGGGGAGCCCTCCGGGACGTCCTCGGGGTGGCGCGGTCCCGACTTGACGGCCCGCGCCGGACACGCTTCACTGGACGAGTCGAACGCATGTTCGATCCAGGTCGGTCCCGGGGGCGGGGTGGGGGAAGCACCCCCTCCCCGGGTCGGTCTGCGCTGTCCGTACCGACCCCGCCGGCCCGCACCGGCGCGGGCCGGTGCTCGTGTCCAGCCGGGTCCCAGCCGGCCGGAAGGGGAGTGATCTCCGTGAGCACCTTCTCCCGGGTGTTCGGGCCCCGCGAGCCCGCACCGGTCCAGGTCCGCTGGCTCGAGGGCGAGCCGGTGGAGTTCGAACGCAGGCCCGCCCGCCGCGGGTCCCGGTACCTGGTGACGGACGTCCGCGAGCGGTGGATCGAGGAGTCGCCGTGGCCGTTCCCGTCGCCGATGCCGATCGGCGGCGACCAGCTGCGCTGCTGGCGGGTGGAGGCCCGGTCGGCGGAGTCACCGCAGGAGCCCGCCCGGGAGTTCGTGCTGCGGATGCGCGCGGGCCCCGGTGTGTGGGACCTGGTGCGCGTGCCGGAGGCCGGATGAGCGGCGGCCGGGGGTGCCGGCCGGCACCGGCGTCGCGAGCGGTGCGGGGCAGGGCACAGGGGAGAGCACGGGGGACGGCACGGGGACCCGCAGTGGTGCGGGTGTGCAGGGCGAGCGTGAGGACCGGAGGAGCGGACATGACGATCACGACGAGCGAGCGGGCGCCGGCTGCGCCCGTGTCGAAGGCGGCGCTGGGCCTGCTGCGGCAGGCCGCGGAGTGCGTGGCGGACGGGTACCGCGCGCCGGAGCCGCTGCTGCGTTACCCGGCGGCGTACCTCGCCGCGCTGCGGGCCGGCGCCGCGGTCCTGGCGGCGCGGGCGGTCCCGGAGCAGCGGCGCGGGCGGCCGCGAAGCGTCTGGCAGCTGCTCGGCGACATCGCGCCGGAGCTGGGGGAGTGGGCCGCCTTCTTCGCGTCCTGCTCGGACACCCGGGCGGCGGCCGAGGCGGGCATCTCCCGGCTGGTCACCCGCCGCGAGGCGGACGACCTGCTGCGGCAGGCCGAGCAGTTCGTGGGGATCGTGCGGGAGCTGCTCGTCGACCGCTGAGTAATCGCCGGCCGGGAAGTGGGGTCCGGGCCGGTCAGCCCCGGGAGCGGGAGCGCAGCAGCCGCCCGAGGAGGGCGGTGAACACCGCCGCGACCTCGCGGGCGCCGGGCGTGTCCCAGGACTGGATCGGCAGGCAGGCGCCCTGCGCCTGCTGCACCGCGGAGCGGTCCGGCAGCACGCTGCCGAACACCAGCGGGCCGAACAGCTCCCGCAGCTCCGCGATCCGGTAGTCGTGCTCGGCGTTGCGCGGGCGCACCCGGTTGACCAGCACGCCGAGCGGCTGCAGGGCCGGGTTGCCGCGGTCGCGCTCGGCCTGCACGGCGTCGAAGGCCCGTTGCACCCCGGACACCGCGAACATCGTGGGATCGGTCACCAGGATCGCCCGGTCCGAGGCCGCGAGGGCGCTGCGGGTGAGCTGCCCCAGCGAGGGCGGGCAGTCGATGATCACCAGCTGGTAGGGCTCGCCGGGCTTCTCGTCCGTGCGGCCGAGGCTGGAGCCCAGGTCGGGGTCGTCGAGCCGGGAGAGCGCGCGGGCCAGCCGCTCGAGCTGCTTGGTGCTCGGGTCCGGGTGGTTGTGCCGCTCGTTCTGCTCCGAGCCCACCAGCACGTCCAGCCCCTCGCCCCAGGCGCTCGTCGCGATGGCGCGGCGCAGCACCGAGCGGCTCGGTTCGTCCAGCACGTCCGCGACGGTGCCCGTGGTGGGCTCGACGTCGAGCGCGATGGTGGCGTTGGCCTGGGGATCCAGGTCCACGAGGAGGGTGGGGATGCCGTGGTGCAGCGCGGCACCGGCGAGACCGAGGGCGACGGTGGTCTTGCCGACCCCGCCCTTCAGGCTCAGCGTGGCGACGACCTGCACGGCGATCAACCTACAGTCTCGGCGCCACGGCACGTGCGGGCGCCACTAGGCTGCCCGTGTGAACGCGGTGGCAGGCGAGCGTCCGGGAACCGTGAGCGGAGGGGCGGTCCGCCGTGTCCTCGACGCGGAGGTCGAGCGGGCGCGGTCGGCCCGGCCCGACGGCCGGCCCCGGGTGGTCGACGTCGGCGGCGGCAGCGGCTCGTGGGCGGTGCCCCTGGCCGCGGCGGGCTGCGCGGTGACGGTCGTCGACGTCAGCCCCAACGCCCTGGCCGCGCTCGAGCGCCGCGCCCGCGAGGCCGAGGTGCACGCGCTCGTCACGCCGGTGCAGGGCGACGCGGACCAGCTGCCCGAGGTCGTGGCCGATCTCATCGACTCCGGCGGCGCCGACCTGGTGCTCGGGCACGGGCTGCTCGAGGTGGTCGACGACCCGGCGCGGGCCGCGGCCTCGCTCGCCGCGGTGGCAGCCCCGGGCGCGGCCGTGTCGGTGCTGGCCACGAGCCGGCACGCCGCCGTGCTCTGGCACGTCCTGGCCGGCCGGCTGGACGAGGCGCGCGCCGTCCTCACCGATCCGGACGGGCGGTACGGGCCGGACGACACCCTCCGCCGCCGGCTCGACGGGCCCGCGGTCACGGCGCTCCTGGAGGACACCCGGCGGCTGCGCGTCGAGCTGGTGCAGGGCGACGGGCTCCTCGAGGCCTGGTTGCCCCACGCCGTCCGGGACGGCGGTCACGCGGACATGCGGGGTGCCGCGGAGCTCGAGGACCTCGCCGCCGGGGTCCCCGCCCTGCGCGAGGTCGCCGCGCGGCTGCACGTCCTGGCGCGTGCCGTCGCGCCCTGAGCGCTCCGAGCGCCCGGAGCACTCCGGGCGGCTGTCCCACCTGGACGGGAATAGGTGAGATCGATCACCTCTCGGCCGGTGCGGGCGGCCGTTCGAAGATCGGTCTGCCCGGGTTGTGACCTCCGGGTAGTGGACCAGCGCTTTGCCTCGTATCCTCTTGGTCAGACGCCCATCCCGGGCGCTCGTCCGGCCACCCGCGCACCACGGTTGGCAGGACATCCCGTGACCGTTGTGCCGGAGGACGTCATGCCCCTCTCCGAGCACGAGCAGCGCCTGCTCGAACAGATCGAGCGTGCTCTCTACGCCGAGGACCCCAAGTTCGCCTCGACCGTGCGCGGCTCCAAGCTGCGCAAACCGAGCCGGCGCCGGCGGCTCCAGGGCATCGCGCTCTTCGCGGTGGGCCTGGTCCTGCTCGTCGTCGGTGTGGCGGTCGCCCCGCTCCGCGACCTCGTCGGCGCGGTCCCCGTCGTCAGCGTGGTCGGCTTCCTGGCCATGCTCGGGGGCACGATGCTGGCGATCAGCGCCCGCGGAGCCGCCAAGTCCGCCGGCGGGTCGGACGACAAGCAGGCCGAGCCGGACAAGAACCGGTTCACCGGGCGCATGGAAGAGCGCTTCCGGCGTCGGTTCGAACAGGACTGAATCCCGACCACGAGCAGAGCCGCGGCCCGAGAGGCCGCGGCTCTGCTCGTTCGTGCATGAGCGCACGGCGTGCGCGCCCGGCCGTGATCAGGCGGCCGGGGTGCGCTCCTGCGCCGACGCCCGGAGGCCGGTGAGCAGGGAGCGCGGGGCGAGGGTCCGCACCCCCGACTTCCAGCCCCGCCGGCCGGAGCCGCCGATGGCGGCGAGCACGGCCTGCAGCGGCCCGGTGAGCGCGTCCTCGGCGGGCGGCTCGTCGCCGTAACACTCCGCCTCGACCAGCCGCACGATCTCGCGCAGCGCGTCCTGCGCGGTGCTGTCGAGCTCGTGGGCGGCCACGACCGCCCGGGCGGTCCCGCGGACCGTGTCCCCGTCGGACACCGCCGAGCCGCGGTCCCGCGAGGTCGCCAGCACCTCGTCCCACGCCGCGCGTCCGGCGCCCGGGCCGCCCGCGGCGGCCGCGGCGATGCGGCGCTTCCGCAGCACCCGCCGGGCGACGGCCGGTCCAGCCAGCAGCGCCACCACCAGCAGCGCCACGAGCGGGACCAGCACCGGGACGCCCCCGTCCTGGTCCGCGGCCGTCGGATCGGGCTGCGGGATGTCGACCGGCGTCGGCTCCGGCGTCGGCTGCGCGGCCTCGGCCTGCGGCTCCGGCTGCGGCACCTCCTCCTGCGGCACGGCGGGCTGCTCGGCGCCGGGCGGGGCGTCGGCCACGGCCTCGAGGACGTAGGGCGGGACGACCGTGCGGCCGTCCGTGAGCGGGGTCGGGTCGAAGGTCGTCCAGCCGTGGCCGGGGAACCAGGCCTCGACCCAGGCGTGCGCGTCCCGGGTGCTCACGCTGCGGTAGCCGTCGCCCTCGGTGCCGGCGGTGAACCCGACGGCGACCCGCGCCGGCACGCCCTGCGTCCGCAGCATCACGGCCATCGCCGAGGCGAACTGCTCGCAGTACCCCGCGCGCCCGACGGTGAGGAAGTCGACGAGGGCGTCGTCGCCGCTGCCCGGCGCGGTCTCCAGGCTGTACCGGAACTGCGACTGCGGGCCGGTGAAGTACTCGACCAGCGCGATGGCCTTGTCGAAGGGGGTGGCGGCGTCCCGGGTGACGTCGGCGGCGATCTGCGCGACCCGCGGGTCGACGCCGGAGGTGTCCCGGTAGGCCGGGTCCACGCGCGTGGGGCCCGCGGCCGAGCGCAGGTCGTCGGCCGACGGCGCGGGCAGGACGGCCGTCTCCTGCCAGTCCTCCTCCTCGCGGGGACGCGGGGTGTAGGCGATGCCGCTGCTGCGGTCGTAGGCCCACCGGTCGGCGTCGACGCCGGTCACCGACTCGGGCTGGCCGTAGAGCGGGAGCCAGTAGTCCCGGAAGCCGACGTTCTGCACCGCGACCTGGACCCGCTCGCCCTCCGCCGGGTCCTCGGTCAGCGGCCCCGCGAGCGGGACGCCGGGCCGGGGCGTCGCGGCCTGCCAGCCGGAGTTGGCGCGGTAGTCGGAGAGGGTCAGCGCGCGCAGGTAGGTCGGGCGCGGCAGCCCGGTGGTGCGGAAGAGCTCGACCGGCTCGCTCTGGGTGAGCTGCCCGCGCAGCGAGGTGAACGGGTTGAGCCCGATCGCCCCGCCGCTGCCGCCGCCCGCGCCGCCGCTGACGAACCGCCCGGCGGTGCCGACGACGGTCGCCGCGCTGCCGAGCAGCAGTCCGAGCACCCCGGCGACGGCGACGACCGCGATCCCGCCGGTGACGAGGGCGCTCCCGCGGCGCCCCGCGCCGTCCCGCGCGACGAGCAGGAGCCCGTACCCGGCGACCGCGCAGGTGACCGCCCACCAGGGCAGCAGCGCGTCGGACAGCGCGGCCGGCACCGCGACCATGCACAGCAGGGGCACCCCGGCCGCGGCGGGCGCCCCGGCGGACACCGAGACGGCGTGCACGATCACCGCGAGCAGGCCGAACGCGGCCGTGATCAGGAAGAGCATGCCGGCCGTCGGCACCACGGGCGCGACGCCGGAGTCGATCTGGGCAGCGGCCTCCGTGACGTGCTCGGCGAAGGCGCCGAACGCCGCGGGGCCGGGCAGGAACCCGGCCACGGCGTCGTCGCCGAACAGGCCGGTGAGCACGAGGAGCGCGCCGAGCAGTTGACCGACGGCGACGGCCGCGGCGGGCAGCCGCTGCAGCGCGATCCCCAGCCCGACGACCACGGCCACGATCAGCGCCCCGTCGGCGAACCAGGTCCCGCCCTGCACCACGGCGACCAGGCAGGTGCCCGCGAGCAGGACGGCGAGCCCGGCGGCCGCCGCGGCCACCCAGCGGATCCGCGGACGGTCGGCCGGGGGAGCGGCGGCGGGCGGGGCCGGGCGGACGGCGGTCGGTGTGCTCACGGCCGGCCCCTTCGGTCGGTGTTCCTCATCGGGTACCCGCCGCGATCACGGGGCTGCCGGCGACGAGCGCGTCCCAGGCCTGCTCGGGCGTGTGGTCGGCGGTCGCGACGGTGACGTGCCAGCCCGCCCGGCGGAGCACCTCGGCCGCGGCGACCGGATCGGGCGTCGGCTCGCCGGCCGCGTCCCAGGTGTCGACGGCGAGCAGGACCGCGTACCCGCCGCCGGGGTGCCGGCCGGCGAGCTGCCCGGCCTGCTCGGGTGTGCACGCCCCCAGCACGGCGACGACGTCCCGGCCGGCGGCGGTGGACGGGCCGGACAGGTCGGGCCGGGCGGCGGGGCGGAGCACGGCCAGCCCGTCGAGCAGCGGGTCGAGGCCGCCCTCGGCGGCGGCGACCGGCGTGCCGTCCTCGGTCACCACCTCGACCGGCTCGCCGCGGCGCAGCAGGTGCGCGCCGATGCCGGCGGCCAGCGTGACCGCGAACTCGAGGCTGGCGCCGGCGCCGTGGCCGCGGTGCGCCCCGTCGCGGCGGTCCAGCAGCACGGTGACGCCCGCGTGCCAGGGCCGCTCCTCGAGCCGGACCATCAGCTCGTCGTGCCGGGCGGTGCTCTTCCAGTGGACCCGGCGCAGCTCGTCGCCCTGCCGGTAGGTCCGGACCATGACGTCCGGGCTGCCCTGGCCCTGCTGGGCCGCGGCCCCGGGGAGGCCCTCGCCGCTGCCGAGCGCGCGCGGCGCCCCGTGCAGCCCGACGACCCGCGGCACCACCAGCAGCCGGTCGGGCCCCAGCATCTCCCGGGTGAACTCGGCCAGGCCCAGCGCGCCGACGGCCCGCGCGGTCAGCGGCCCCACCCGGTGCGCCCCGCGCAGGGCGGGCCGCAGGGGATAGGTGACGCGCGCGCCGCGGCTCCCGATCCGGTGCACCGTGAACCGCGGGGGCGTCGACGGGACGGGGCCGGCGGCGTCGGGCACGGTGTCGGCGAGCCGCAGGGCGCCGAGCACGGGCCCGCCCCGCAGGTCCAGGGCGACCTCGGCCGGGGTGCCCGCGGCGGTGCGCGCGGGCAGCAGCGTGCGCGCGGCCTGCACCGACCGGCGGGTGCGCACGGCGAGGAGCAGGGAGACCAGCGGCAGCAGGCACACGACCAGCCCGATCCGGAGCAGGTCGCGCTCGTCGAGGACGACGGCGCACACGGCCGTCGCGACCCCGCCGGCCAGGAGGCTGCGCCCCCGGACCGTCAGCCCGAAGGTGCGGGCCCCGGACCGACCCACGGACGGACGGGACCTCACGCCCGCGAGGGTGCCCGCACCGGGATGCGCGACAGCAACCCGCGGACGACGTCGGCGGCGGTGACCCGCGTCGCCCCGGCCTCGGGGGCGACGGTCAGCCGGTGCGCGATGACGGGGACGGCGATCGCCTGCACGTCGTCCGGGACGACGTAGCCGCGACCGGCGAGCGCCGCCTGGGCCCGCGCCGCCCGCACCAGGTGCAGGGTGGCGCGCGGGGAGGCGCCGAGCCGCAGCTCGGGCTGGCGCCGGGTGGCGCCGACCAGGTCGACGCAGTACTGCCGCACCTCCTGGCCGACCCGGATGCGGCGGACGGCCTCGATGACCGAGCGGACGGTGCGGGCGTCGGCCACCGGGCGCAGGGTGTCGAGCGGGTCGGCGCCCGCGTGCTCGTCGATCATCGCGAGCTCGGCGGCCGGGTCGGGGTAGCCGACGCTGATCCGCGCGGTGAAGCGGTCCCGCTGCGCCTCGGGCAGCGGGTAGGTGCCGTCCATCTCGACCGGGTTCTGCGTGGCGACCACCATGAAGGGGCTCGCCAGCCCGTAGGTGCCGCCGTCGACGGTCACCTGGTGCTCGGCCATGCACTCCAGCAGCGCCGACTGGGTCTTCGGCGAGGCGCGGTTGATCTCGTCCGCGATCACGACGTTGGCGAACACGGGGCCGGGCCGAAACTCGAACTCCCCGGTCTGCCGGTTGTAGACGGACATGCCGGTGATGTCGCCCGGCAGGAGGTCCGGGGTGAACTGCACACGGCTGACCGAGCAGTCGAGCGAGCGGGCGAGCGCCTTGGCCAGCGACGTCTTGCCGACCCCGGGGACGTCCTCCACGAGCAGGTGGCCCTCGGCGAGGAGGGTGACCAGCGCCAGCCGGACGACCTCCGGCTTGCCCACGATGATCCGCTGCACGTTCTGCGCGATGCGGCCGGTGAGGTCGGCGACGGCGGCCAGCGGCGGGGGCTCGGGCACGCTCTCGCCGGTCACCGGCGGGCCCTGACGGCTGCTGGTGGTCAAGCCTGCTCCTGTTCGTGGGCGTCCGCGGACGGGTCGGACACGGGGAACTGCAGAAGAACACGGGAACTCTGCACCCCAGTCTGTCAAACGGGTGCGGGGAGCGTCCCCCGGACGTGTCACGTCCACCCCGCCGGGGCGTCCGTCCGGGGCCCCCGCCCGGTCCCCCCACGGCGCCCCACCGACGGCCTCCACCGTCCCCCACCTCTCGCCCCACCCCGCCCCACCGTTACACCCCCACCTCCGTGACCTGCGGTTTTGCGGAAGCGGTGCTGGTGGGGGGCGGTGCCCGAACGCGTCCGCCGCCGGATTCCCCCCACCGGGCCCCACGTCATCCGACCTGCTGAAACACCGAACGGAGGCCTCGTCAGGGGTCTGTTCGAGTTGACGGTGGGGGGAAGTGGGGTAATGTGGCCGCCGTTGGAGCGAGACGGGGCTCCGAGATGAGGTGGGGCGGGTGTTCCTCGGCACCTACACCCCTCGGTTGGACGACAAGGGGCGGCTCACGCTGCCGGCGAAGTTCCGGGACGAACTGCGGGGCGGGTGCATGGTCACGAAAGGGCAGGACCACTGCCTCTACGTGTTCACCCGCGAGGCCTTCACGGAGATGGCCACCAAGGTCGCCTCGGCGCCGCTGACCAGCGAGTCGGCCCGTGCCTTCCAGCGGAACCTCTTCGCGGGAACCGACGAGCAGAACCCCGACGGCCAGGGCCGGATCGCGATCGCCCCGGAGCTGCGCCGGTACGCGGGACTGACCAAGGAGTGCGTGGTGATCGGCGCGTTCACGCGCGTCGAGATCTGGGACGCGCAGTCCTGGCAGGAGTACCAGGAGCGGCACGAGGAGGACTACGCCAAGGCGCAGGAGGAGGTTCTGCCCGGACTGATCTGAGCCCGCACCGCGGGCCCGGCGCGGTCCCCGACTTCGAACACGCGACACCGTCGCCGTCCCGACCCGGACGCCGTGAAGGCCTTCCCGGCCCGACGGCCCTGGCGCACCTTCCCCGGTGCCAGGTCCGTCGGGGCGGGGCGGCCCGCACGGCGGCCAGGTGGGGACGGTGGCACGAGCGGTACACACCCGCCAGGCTGGGGAGCTGGAGCGGGACGACAGCGGCTCGGGACGCCGGCGGGTCCCGGGCCGCTGTGCATGCAGGGCGGTTCCGTGTGCGGGCGCGGGGCCGGGGCGCGGCGGGAGGTGACCAGGTGTCCACGACGGAGGACGAGCCGGGTCCGCACTCCCACGTGCCGGTCATGCTGCCGCGCGTACTGGAGCTGTTCGAACCGGCCCTGCGGGACCGGTCGGCGGTGCTGGTCGACGCCACCCTGGGCCTCGGCGGCCACTCGGCGGCGTTGCTGGCGGCGCACCCGCGGCTGACCCTGGTCGGCCTCGACCGGGACCCGCAGGCGCTCGAGCTGGCCGGTCGGCGGCTCACCGCCCACGCCGGCCGCACGCACCTGGTGCACGCGGTGTACGACCGGATCGCCGAGGTGCTCGCGGAGCTGGGGCTTCCGCGCGTCGACGGCGTCCTGTTCGACCTCGGGGTGTCCTCGCTGCAGCTCGACGCCGCCGAGCGCGGCTTCTCCTACTCCCGCGACGCCGACCTCGACATGCGGATGGACCCCACCACGGGCCCGACCGCGGCCGAGGTCCTCAACACCTACCCGGTGCCCGAGCTGACCCGGATCCTGCGGGAGTACGGGGAGGAGCGGTTCGCCGGCCGCATCGCCTCCGCAGTGGCGAGACGCCGGCAGCAGGAAGCGTTCACCCGCAGCGCCGACCTGGTGGAGCTGCTCTACGCCGCCGTGCCCGCCGCCTCGCGGCGGACCGGGGGGCATCCCGCCAAGCGCACGTTCCAGGCGTTGCGGATCGAGGTCAACCGCGAGCTCGAGGCCCTGCGGACGGCGCTGCCGGCCGCGCTCGACTCGCTGGCGGTGGGCGGGCGGGTCGTCGTGCTCGCCTACCACTCGCTGGAGGACCGGATGGTCAAGCGCGAGTTCACCGCCCGCGCGACCTCCCGGACCCCGGTGGACCTGCCGGTCGAGCTGCCGGGCCACGGCCCGGAGCTGCGGCTGCTGACCCGTGGGGCCGAGGTCGCCACGGACGACGAGATCGAAGAGAACCCGCGCGCCGCCTCCGTGCGGTGCCGGGCCGCCGAGCGCATCCGGGAGGTCGCAGCATGATCCGACACGACGGCAGCAACCCGGCGGACGTCACCGGCGGTGCGGCGTGAGTGCCCCGGTCGCGGACCGGACCCGCACCCGTCGCCCCTCGGTGTCGGTGAGCTGGACGGGCACCGAGGCGCCGAGCCGCCGCATTCCCGCCCAGCGGGGGAGCGTCACCGTCCCCGCGCAGCGGCGCGGGTCCGGGGCGGCCAAGGCCGCGTACGCGCGCCGTGACCAACGCACCCGCCGGCTCGTCGGGACACCCCGGCGCGCCGGGCAGAGGACCGCCACCGGCGGCCGCGCGCAGTTCGTCCTGCTGATCATGGCGCTGCTCGCGACCGGGCTGGTGCTCACGCTGTGGCTGTCCACCGCGGCCGCCGCGGACTCCTACACCCTGCAGGACGCCCGGACGGCGGCGCGGAACCTGACCGAGCAGAGCGAGCGGCTGCACCGCGAGGTGGCGTCGATGGAGTCGGCGCCGGCGCTGGCCCAGCGGGCCACCGAGCTGGGCATGGTCCCGGTGCAGGACCCGGCCCGGCTGGTCGTCGGGCCCGACGGGGCGGTCACGGTCGTCGGGGAGCCGGCCGCGGCCACCCGGCCTGCGGCGCCCGCCCCGGCCGCCCCGGCCGCCCCGGCCGCTCCGGCCGCTCCGGCCGCTCCGGCTGCGGGGCAGCCCGCCGCCCCGGCGGCACCGGAGGCACCGGCCGACCCGATGCCGGCCCGGGCGCCCGCGCAGTCGCAGCTCGCCGCCGACGCCGGGCCCCAGCAGGACGCGCCGCAGGACGCGCCGCAGGGCGAGTCCGCGCAGGCCGCACCCGCCAACCCCAACGCCGAGGCCGCGACCCAGGAGCAGCAGGAGCAGCCGGAGCAGGGCGCGCAGGCGCAGGACCAGCAGGCCGCCCAGGCCCCGGCCCCGACCGGCGGCGGAGCGGGCTGATGGCCATCGCGCCCCCGCGCGCCCGTCCCGGCTCCCGCCCGCGGTCCGGCCCGCGGCGCCCGCCGGGGCCGCCGCGCCGGCCCGCCTCGCGCCTGGGGCTGGCGGACCGGCGCTTCCGGATCGGCCGGCTCGTGCTGGTCGTGCTGCTGCTGGCCTCGGCCGTGCAGCTGCTGCTGATCCAGACCGTGCGCGCCGGCGACCTCACCGCGAGCGCGGAGAAGCAGCGCACCACCAAGATCACGATCGCGGCGGAGCGCGGCGCGATCCTCGACCGCAACGGCACCCGGCTGGCCTTCTCCACCGAGGCCCGCGCGCTCGTCACGAACCCGCGGCTGATCAGCTCGGTGAGGAAGGAGCAGGCGGGCGCGTACAAGACCGAGATGGCGCAGGCCGTCGCCCAGGCCACGGGCGGCGACGCCAACGCGATCCAGGAGCAGCTGAACGCCGACCGCGGTTACGTCGTGCTCACCACCAGCGCGGACCCGGACGTCGCGCGCGCCCTCGAGGAGCGCTTCCCGGAGATCGCCGAGGAGAAGCGCGAGTCGCGCCAGTACCCGTCCGGCACCCTGGCGGCCAACATCATCGGCGCCGCGACGTGGAGTGCGGACAACCAGAAGCTGGTCGGCCGCGTCGGCCTGGAGAGCGCCGACGACGACGTCCTCGCCGGTACGGACGGCTTCCAGGTCGTCGACACCGCGGAGGGCAGCGACACCGTCATCCCCGGCAGCACCCGCGCCCAGCAGGCGGCGGTCCCCGGCTCGGACGTCGAGCTGACGATCGACTCGGACCTGCAGTACGTGGTGCAGCAGAAGCTGCAGGACTACGTGGCGAGGACGGGCGCCAAGGGCGGCTCCGCGGTCGTGCTGGACTCGGCGACCGGGCAGGTCCGGGCGATGGCCAACGGGACGACCTTCGACCCGCGCCAGCTCGCCACCTCGGACCCGTCGACGCTCGGCAACGCCGCGGTGTCCAGCCCGTTCGAGCCGGGGTCGGTCAACAAGGTCGTCACCATGGCCGGGGCGCTGGAGTACGGCCTCGCCAAGCCGGACGACGTGCTCGACGTCCCGGGCAGCATCAAGGTCGCCGACCGCACCGTGCACGACGCCTGGGACCACGGGCTGGACCACTACACGCTGACCGGCGTGCTGGCGAAGTCCTCCAACGTCGGCACGATCATGACGGCGGAGAAGCTGGGCCCGGACCGGTTCTCGGACATGCTGGCGCGCTTCGGGATCGGCCAGCGCACCGGCGTCGGGCTGCCCGGCGAGAGCGGCGGCTCGGTGCCGGCGCGCTCGGCGTGGTCCGGCTCGACCTTCGGCAACCTGCCCATCGGGCAGGGCCTGTCGATGACCGTGCTGCAGATGGCCGGGATGTACCAGGCCGTGGCCAACGACGGGGTGCGGATCCCGCCGCGGATCGTCGGCGCCACCATCGCGCCGGACGGCTCGCGGACCGAGACCCCGCAGCCGGAGGGCGTGCGGGTGGTGTCGCCGGAGACGGCGGCCCAGCTGCGCACGATGCTCACCGCCGTCACGCAGAAGGCGCCGGGGCAGCAGGGCACCGGGTACACCGCGCAGGTCCCGGGCTACCAGGTCGCGGGCAAGACCGGCACGGCCCAGCAGGTCGACCCGAAGTGCGGGTGCTACGCCTCGTCGACGTACTGGATCACCTTCGCGGGCATGATGCCGGCGCAGGACCCGCGGTTCGTGGTGGCGATCATGCTCGACGCGCCGAAGGGCGGCACCTCCGCCGCCCCGCTGTTCCACGACATCGCCTCCTACCTGGGACAGAAGGAGAACATCCCGGTCGGCGAGCCGGCCCCGGTGCAGACCCTGGTGGCGCCCTGAGCGGAGCCTGCGCAGCGAACATCCAGCCCTGATCCGGATGTGACCTCGGCCGTGATCCGACCGCCGGGCGACCGGCCCCCGGGCATCCGACCGGGGGCCGGTCCGGCGTGCGCGGACGCCCTGCGATCACCCGCTGCGGCCCGCGCCGGGCGGGTGGTGCGGGGGAGGGGCGCCCGGCGGCCCTCGGTAGCCTCCCCGACGTGTCGCCCGCCAGCTCCGCTCCCACGGACCGCCCGACGGACGCGCGCGTGACGGCCGGGCAGCAGGGTCTCCCTCCGCGCCCCGCGCGGGTCGCCCCCGTCGACCTCGCCCGCCTCGCCGCGCTCACCGGTGCCGAGCCGTACCCGCCGGAGGCGAAGCTCGCGGAGCCGACCCTCGGCACGGAGGCGAAGCTCGCGGAGCCGACCCTCGGCACGGAGGCGAAGCTCGCGGAGCCGACCCTCCGCGACCGCCGTCCTCACCGACCCGGCCGGGCTGACCCGCCCGGAGCTGCGCGAGGCCGTCGAGCGGGGGTCCGTGCGGGCGCTGCTGCACCCGCACCCCCGCACCGTCCTCGGCGCGCTGTCCGCCGCCGTCTACGGGGACCCGACCGCGGACCTCACCGTCCTCGGCGTGACCGGGACCAGCGGCAAGACCACGGTGGCGCACTTCCTCGAGGCCGGGCTGCGGGCCGGGGGCCGCGCGACGGGCCTGCTCGGCACCGTCCAGACCCGGATCGGCGAGGACCGCCTGCCCAGCGCCTTCACCACGCCCGAGGCGCCCGACCTGCAGGCGCTGTTCGGCGTGATGCGCGAGCACGGGGTCACGGACGTCGCCATGGAGGTCTCCAGCCACGCGCTGGCGTTGGGGCGCGTGGCCGGCACCCGCTTCGCGGTGGGCGCCTTCACGAACCTCTCGCAGGACCACCTGGACTTTCACCACGACATGGAGGAGTACTTCGCCGCCAAGGCGCGCCTGTTCGTCGACGACGAGCTGCGCGCGGCGAAGGGCGTCGTCTGCGTCGACGACGAGTGGGGCCGCCGGCTCGCCGGGATGGCGCCCGACGCCGTCACCGTCTCCACCGTGCCCTCGCCCGCCCGCCCGACTGCCGACTGGACCGCCCGGGACGTCGTGACCGACCCGGACGGCGCCCAGCAGGCCGTCGTCGTCGCGCCGGACGGGCAGGAGATCCCGCTGCGGCTGCAGCTGCCGGGCGCCTTCAACATCGCCAACGCCGTGCTGGCCCTGGCCGTGCTCGACCTCGCCGGGGTGCCCGCCGCCGTCGCCGCGCCGCGGTTCGCCGAGCTCGCCGTCCCGGGCCGGATGCAGCGGGTCGAGGCGGGGCAGCGGTTCCTGGCCGTCGTCGACTACGCCCACAAGCCCGCCGCCGTCGCCGCACTGCTCGACGCGCTGCGGGCCCAGCAGCCGGACGGCCGCGTGATCACGGTCCTCGGCTGCGGCGGCGACCGCGACACCGGCAAGCGCCCGCTCATGGGGGCCGCCGCGGCCGCGCGCTCGGACGTGCTGATCGTCACGGACGACAACCCGCGCACCGAGGACCCGGCGGAGATCCGGGCCGCCATGCGCGCAGGCGCCGAGGCCGAACCGGCCCGCGGCGACATCCTCGAGATCGGCGACCGGCGCGCGGCGATCACCGCCGCCGTCGAGGTGGCGAAACCCGGCGACGTGGTGGTCGTTGCGGGTAAGGGACACGAGACCGGCCAGGAGGTCCACGGGGTCAAGCACCCGTTCGACGACGTGGACGAGCTCGCCGCGGCGATCCGCGCCGCCGGGCGATGATCCGGGGATCGAGGAAGGCACGATGATCGAGATGCGGCTGGCCGAGGTCGCCGCCGTGACCGGGGGCAGGCTCCACCGGGCGACGGGCGACGAGCCCGTCACCGGCGTGGAGTTCGACTCCCGGAAGGTCGGGCCGGGCGGGCTGTTCCTCGCCCTGCCCGGGGAGCGCGCCGACGGCCACGACTTCGCGGCCGCGGCGGTGGCGGCCGGTGCCTCGGCGGTGCTCGCCGGGCGCGAGGTCGACGCGCCGGCCGTGATCGCCCCGCCGGCGGAGGACTCGTTCGCCGGCACGGACCTCGGCGACGCCGACCCGGACGGCTCCGGGGCCGCCGTGCTGACCGCGCTGGGCAGGCTCGCCCGGCACTCGGTCACGCACCTGCCGGACCTGCAGGTCGTCGGCGTGACCGGCAGCTCCGGCAAGACCTCCACCAAGGACCTGATCGCGGCCGTGCTGCGGCCGCTCGGCGAGACCGTCGCCCCGCCCGGGTCGTTCAACAACGAGCTGGGCCACCCGTGGACCGCGCTGCGTGCCGACGCCGCGACCCGGCACCTCGTGCTGGAGCTCTCGGCCCGCGGGCCGGGGCACATCGCGCGGCTGTGCCGGATCGCGCCGCCGCGGATCGGGGTCGTGCTCAACGTGGGCAGCGCGCACGTCGGCGAGTTCGGGTCGCCGGAGGCGATCGCGCAGGCCAAGGGCGAGCTGGTCGAGGCCCTGCCCGCGGCGGACGAGGGCGGTGTCGCGGTGCTGAACCTCGACGACCCGCGGGTCACGGCCATGGCCTCCCGGACCGCGGCCCGCGTCGTCGGTTACGGGACGGGCGGCGCCGTGCAGGCCGCGGACGTCCGGCTCGAGGCCGGGCGTGCCGCCTTCCGGCTGGTCACCCCGGCCGGCGAGGCGCCGGTCGCGCTGCAGCTGGTCGGCGAGCACCACGTGGGCAACGCCCTCGCCGCGGCCGCCGTCGCGCTGGAGCTGGGCGGCACGCCGGAGGGGATCGCCGCGGCGCTCTCCGCCGCCGGCGCCGCCTCCCGCTGGCGGATGGAGGTCACCGACCGGGCGGACGGGGTGACCGTCGTCAACGACGCCTACAACGCCAACCCCGAGTCGATGACCGCCGCCCTGCGCGCCCTGGCCGCGATCGGCGGCGGCACGCGTCGGACCTGGGCCGTGCTGGGCCCGATGGCCGAGCTCGGCGACACCGCCCCGGCCGCGCACGCGCAGGTCGCGGACGTGGTGCGGGAGCTGGGGGTGGACCGGTTCGTGGCCGTGGGCACGGACCTCTACGGGACCGAACAGGCGGCCGACCGGGACGCCGCGGTCGCGCTGCTGGCCGACCAGGTCCGCGCCGGCGACGTCGTCCTGGTCAAGGCCTCGCGCTCGGCGGGCCTCGACCGGCTCGCCGCCGCGCTGCTGGAACAGGAGCTGATCCGACAGTGAGGGGCGTCTTCGTCGCGGCCGGGGTCGCGCTGGCCCTGTCCATCCTGCTCACCCCCTACCTGATCCGCTTCTTCGCGCGGCAGGGCTTCGGCCAGGAGATCCGCGCCGACGGCCCGAAGAGCCACCAGACCAAGCGGGGCACGCCCACCATGGGCGGCGTCGCGATCCTGCTCGCCATCTGGGCGGGCTACCTGGTCGCGCACCTGCTCACCGGCGAGCCGATGACGGCGTCGGCGCTGCTGGTCCTGTTCCTCACGACCGCGCTGGGCGTCGTCGGGTTCGTCGACGACTTCCTCAAGCTGCGCCGGCGCCGGAACCTGGGCCTGAACAAGACGTCGAAGATCGTGGGCCAGGTGCTCACCGCGACGATCTTCAGCATCCTGGCGCTGCGGTTCGCCAACGCCCGCAACCTCACCCCGGCCTCGGAGTACCTGTCCTTCGTCCGGGACATCGCGGTGCTCGGGTTCGGCGTCGTCGGGTTCGTGATCCTCTGCAACCTGATCGTCGCGGCCTGGTCCAACGCCGTGAACCTCACCGACGGGCTCGACGGCCTGGCCGCCGGCACCGCCGCGATGGTCCTGGCGACGTACACGATCATCGGGTTCTGGCAGTTCCGGAACAGCTGCTCGGTCACCGCGGCCGCGGGCTGCTACGAGGTGCGCGACCCGCTCGACGTCGCGATCGTGGCCGCCGCCGCGATGGGCGGCTGCATCGGCTTCCTGTGGTGGAACGCCGCCCCGGCCCGCATCTTCATGGGCGACACGGGATCGCTGGCCCTCGGCGGCCTGCTCGCCGGGCTGTCCATGGTCACCAAGACCGAGCTGCTGCTCGTCGTCATGGGCGGGGTGTTCGTGGTCGAGGCGCTGTCGGTCTCGCTGCAGATCATCGTCTTCCGCACCACCCGGCGACGGCTGTTCCGGATGGCCCCCTTCCACCACCACTTCGAGCTGGCCGGCTGGGCCGAGACCACGGTGATCATCCGGTTCTGGCTGCTCGCGGCGATCTGCGCGGCGCTCGGGCTGGGGATCTTCTACTCCGAGTGGCTCTCCGCCTCGTCGGGACTGTAGAGATGCCGGGCCAGTTCGCCGGCCGGACCGTGCTCGTCGCGGGCGCCGGGATCTCCGGGATCGCCGCCGCCGAGGCGCTGCTCGCCGCCGAAGCCCGCACCCTGGTGTCGGACGACCGGGCCGCCGCCCTGGAGGACCTCCCGGCCGGCGCCGAGGCCGTCACCGGGTTGCCCGAGGGCGTCGAGCTGATCGTCACCGGCCCCGGCCGGCGGCCCGACCACCCGCTCGTCGCCGAGGCGGCGGCCCGCGGGATCGAGGTCGTCGGCGAGCCGGAGCTGGCCTGGCGGCTGGGGCAGGAGCGGGAGGTCCCGCCGGTCTGGCTCGTGGTCACCGGCACCAACGGCAAGACCACCTGCACCGGCATGCTCGCCGCGATCCTGCGTGCGGCCGGGCTCGACGCCGTGGCCTGCGGCAACATCGGTTACCCGGTGGTGAGCGCGGTCGCGGCGGGGCACGCGGTGCTGGCGGTCGAGCTCTCCAGCTTCCAGCTGCACTGGTCGCCGTCGGTCGTCCCGGCCGCCGGCCTGGTGCTCAACGTCGCAGAGGACCACCTCGACTGGCACGGCGGGCTCGACGCGTACGCCGCCGCCAAGGCGCGCGCCCTGACCGGGTCCGTCGCCGTCGCGGGGGCCGACGACACGATCGCCGCCCGCCTGCTCCGCGAGTCCCCGGCCCCGACGAAGGTCGGCGTGACCCTGGCCGAGCCCGGCCCGGGACAGCTCGGGATCGTGGGGGAGCAGCTGGTCGACCGCGCCTTCCCCGCGAGTCGGGACGTCCTGCAGCGCGAGTCGGGAGCTCCTGCAGCGCGAGTCGCGAGCTCCGGCGAGGGCGTGGTGCTCGCGGAGGTTTCCGACGTCACCCCCGGGGGCCCGCCCGGCCTCACGGACGCCCTCGCCGCCGCGGCGCTGGCCCGCGCCCACGGCGTCGGGCCCGGGGCCGTCCGGGAGGGGCTGGCCGGGTTCCGGCCCGGCCCGCACCGCTCCGCGCACGTCGGGACGGTGGCCGGCGTCCGGTACGTCGACGACTCCAAGGCCACCAACCCGCACGCCGCCGACGCCGCCCTGGCCGCCCAGCCCGCGGGGCGCATCGTCTGGGTCGTGGGCGGGCTGCTCAAGGGCGCGCACGTCGACGGGCTGGTCGCGCGGCACGCCGACCGGCTGGCCGGGGCCGTGATCATCGGTACCGATCGGGCGGAGATCGTCGACGCACTCGCGCGACACGCGCCGCAGATCCCCGCCGTCGAGGTGACCCAGGGCGACGATGAGGTCATGTCCTCCGCCGTCCGCCGTGCCGCCGCACTCGCCCGACCGGGGGATGTCGTACTCCTCGCACCCGCGGCGGCCTCCATGGACCAGTTCCGGGACTACGCCGAGCGCGGCGAGGCGTTCGCCGCCGCCGTGGCGGCCCTCGGGGCATCGGCGGAGGCCGGCGCAGCGGAGGGCGGGGCCGGGGAGCCGGGCGCATGAGCGCGCCCACCCGGAGCCCCCGCCGCCCGTCGCGGCCCTCGCGCACGGACAGCCTTGCGCCTGCGCGCGCCGCCGTCGGCCGCGGCGCCAAGGCGCTGCAGGCCTGGCTGCGCCGCCCGCTCACCTCGCTGCACCTGATCCTCGGGGTCTTCGGGCTGCTGACGATCTTCGGCCTGGTGATGGTGCTGTCGGCGTCGTCGGTGGAGTCGTACTCCGCGGGCGGCTCGTCGTACGCGGTGTTCGTCCGCCAGCTCGGCTTCTGCGCGGCCGGGCTGGTGCTCTTCTACCTCGGGCTGCGGATCCCGCCGAAGCGGATGCGGGCCCTGGCGCCCTGGCTGCTGATCGCCGGTGTCGTCCTGCTGGTCGCGGTGCTGATCCCCGGCGTCGGCGTGGTGCGCAACGGCTCCCGCGCCTGGTTCGCGATCGGCTCCTTCTCGCTGCAGCCGTCCGAGGGCGTCAAGGTCGCGCTCACGCTCTGGGGCGCGCACGTGCTCGTCGCCCGGCGCAACGTGATGCACCGCTGGAAGCACGCGCTCAACCCGCTGGTCCCGGTCACGCTGCTGCTGCTCACCCTGCTCGTCCTCGAGCCGGACCTGGGCATGACGATCTCGCTCGGCATCGTCATGATCGCCCTGCTGTGGTTCGGCGGCGCCCCGATGAAGCTGCTCGCGGCGATCTCCGTCGGCGGGCTCGCCGGCGCGATCATCCTCGGCCTCACCGCGGGGTACCGGGTCAGCCGCATCACGGCCTTCCTCTCCTCGGACACCACCGACCCGCTCGGCCCCGCCTACCAGGCCACCCAGGCCCTCTACTCGCTGGCCGACGGCGGGCTGTTCGGCGTGGGGCTCGGCCAGGGCCGCGCCAAGTGGGACTACCTGCCCAACGCGCACAACGACTTCATCTTCGCGATCATCGGCGAGGAGCTCGGGCTGGTCGGCGCGTTCGCCGTCCTCGCGCTGTTCGCCACGCTGGCCTACACCGGCCTGCGCATCGCCAAGCGCAGCACGGACCCGTGGCTGCGGCTGGTGACCGCGGCGTCGACGACCTGGCTCGTGGTGCAGGCCGCGATCAACATCGGCTACGTGGTGGGGCTGCTGCCGGTCACCGGGCTCCAGCTGCCGCTCATCTCCTCCGGGGGGACCTCCCTGGTCGTGACCATGTTCGTGTTCGGCATGCTGACGAACGCGGCCCGGCACGAGCCCGAGGCCGTGGCGGCGCTGCGGTCGGACGGCCAGGGCCGGATCGCCTCGTTCCTGCGGCTCCCGCTGCCGGAGCCCTACCGGGCACCCGCGCCGCGGCCGCCGGTCCAGCGCTCGGTGCGCCGCTGAGCGGAGCGCGCCGAGCGGAGGACCGGCCCTGACCACCGGCCTCGATCAACCCGACGACAGCAGATCCCCCGAGCGGAGACGATGAGCGAGTACGGCACCCAGTTCCTGCCGCGGATGGGCCCGGGCCCGTCGGTGGTGGTCGCCGGCGGCGGCACCGCCGGTCACATCGAGCCGGCGCTCGCCCTCGCCGACGCCGTCAAGCGGCTGCGGCCCGACGCGACGGTCACGGCCCTGGGCACGGAGAAGGGCCTCGACACGCGGCTGATCCCGGCGCGCGGCTACCCCCTCGAGCTGATCCCTCCGGTGCCGCTCCCGCGCAAGCCGACCACGGACCTGCTCCGGCTGCCCGGCAAGGTGCGCGGCGCCGTCGCCCGGGTGCGCGAGGTGCTCACCAAGGTCGAGGCGGACGTCGTGGTGGGCTTCGGCGGGTTCGTCGCGCTGCCGGCCTACCTCGGCGCCCGCGGGCGCGTCCCGATCGTCGTGCACGAGGCCAACGCCCGCGCGGGGCTGGCCAACAAGGTGGGCGCGCGGTTCGCGGCCGCCGTCGTCGCCGCGGTGCCCGGCAGCGGCCTGCCCGACGCGCAGGTGCTCGGCATCCCGCTGCGGCACGCCGTCACCACGCTGGACCGGGCCGGGCTGCGCGCCGAGGCCCGCCGGCGGTTCGGGCTGCCCCCGAACGGCCCGGTGCTGCTGGTCTTCGGCGGCTCGCAGGGCGCCCGGTCGCTGAACGGCGCGGTGGCCCAGGCGCTGCCGGGGCTGCTGCACGAGGGGATCGGGGTGCTGCACGCGCACGGCCCGACCGGGCAGGCCGCCCCGCCGCAGCCCGGGTACGTCCCGCTGCCCTACATCGACGGCATGCACCTCGCCTACGCCGCGGCCGACGCCGTGCTCTGCCGGGCCGGCGCGATGACGGTCGCCGAGGTCTCCGCCGTCGGGCTGCCCGCGGTGTACGTGCCGCTGCCGCACGGCAACGGCGAGCAGGCCCTCAACGCCGAGCCGGTCGTCCGGGCCGGGGGCGGCGTCCTCGTGCCCGACGCCGAGCTGACCGGCGACCGCGTGCTCGCCGAGCTGGTCCCGTGGTTCCGCGAGCCGGGCCGGCTCGCCGCCATGGGTGCCGCAGCCCGCGCCTCCGGCCACGCCGACGCCGACGAGCGGCTGGCCCAGGTGGTGTTCGGGGTGCTGGGCAGATGACCGCCGACGTGCTCCTTCCCGCGGAGGCGGCATCGTGACCGTGCACAGCTCCGTCCCCGTCCTGGGGCCCCGGGTGCACCTCATCGGCATCGGCGGGGCCGGGATGAGCGGGATCGCGCGGATCCTGCTGGCCCGCGGCGTGGAGGTGTCGGGGTCCGACGCCAAGGACTCGCGCACCGTCCTCGCGCTCCGGGCGCTGGGGGCGTCGATCGCCGTCGGGCACGCCGCGGAGAACCTCGACCGGCTCGACGGGCCGCCGACCGTGGTCGTGTCGACGGCGATCCGGGAGTCCAACCCCGAGCTCGTGCGGGCGCGCGAACGCGGCCTCACCGTGGTGCACCGGGCGCAGGCCCTCGCCGCGCTCACCCAGGGCTACCGGGTCGCCGCCGTCGCGGGCACGCACGGCAAGACCTCCACGTCGTCGATGCTCACGGTCGCGCTGCAGCACTGCGGCGTGGACCCGTCGTTCGCCATCGGCGGGGACCTCACGGTCACCGGCGCCGGGGCGCACCACGGCGAGGGCGACGTCTTCGTGGTCGAGGCGGACGAGTCGGACGGTTCGTTCACGGCGTACGCGCCGCTCGTCGCGGTCGTCACCAACGTCGAGCCCGACCACCTCGACCACCACGGCGACGAGGCCGCCTACCGGGCCGTGTTCGAGGAGTTCCTCGGCCGGATCGCGCCCGGTGGCACGCTCGTGACCTGTGCCGACGACGAGGGTGCCGAGCGGCTGGCGGTGCTCGCCGAGGCCGGCGGGGTCCCCGTCCGCCGGTACGGGCGCACCGCCACCGGCCCCGAGGACGCCGTCCTGCTCGACTTCACGCCGGAGGGCTCCGGCTCGCGGGTGCGGGCCCGGCACGCCGGCGTGGAGCGGGAGCTGCGGCTGGCCGTGCCCGGCGAGCACATGGCGCTCAACGCCCTCGGCGCGCTGCTGGGCGGGGTCGCGCTGGGCGCGCCCGTCCTCGGCCTGGTCGAGGGGCTGGCCGTGTTCGACGGCGTCCGGCGCCGGTTCGAGTACAAGGGCCGCGCCGGCGGAGTGGCCGTCTACGACGACTACGCCCACCACCCCACCGAGGTCGCCGCCACCCTGCGCGCGGCCCGCGAGGTGCAGCCCCCGGTGGGCGGGCCCGGACAGCGCGGCCGGGTCATCGTGGCGTTCCAGCCGCACCTCTACTCCCGCACGCGGACCTTCGCCGAGGACTTCGGGCGGTCCCTCGCCCTCGCCGACGAGGTCGTGGTGCTCGACGTCTACGGCGCCCGGGAGGACCCCGAGCCGGGCGTGAGCGGCGCCCTGGTCGCCGACGCCGTGCCGCTGCCGGCCGAGCAGGTGCACTTCGTCCCGGCGTGGGGGGACGTGCCGAGCGTGCTCGCCGGCCTGGCCCGCCCCGGTGACCTGGTCCTCACGATGGGCGCCGGCGACGTCACCGTGCTCGGCCCCGAGATCCTCCTCGAGCTGGACCGGGCCGCGACGTGACCCGGCCCTCCTCCACCCGGCGTGGGCGCCGGTCGTCGGACCGCTCGGCCGAGCGGGCCGCCGACCGCTCCGCCGACCGCTCCGCCGACCGCTCCGCCGACCGCTCCGCCGACCGCATGCCCGCGCGTCCGGCCGCCGCCGAGCGCGCCCGCCGCATCCGCGAGGAGCGGGCGGCGCAGCGGGGCCGGCTGCTGCCGCAGCAGCGGCGGGTGGAGGAGAAGCGGGCGCGGAGGACGGCGCGCCGGTCGGCCCGGAAGTCGACGAAGGCGGCCCGGAAGGCGGCCCGGCCCGTCGACCGGCGGTTCCGGGTACGGCGGCGGGTGGCGCTGACCCTGCTCGTCCTGGTGCTGCTGGCCGCGCTCGGGGTGGGGTCGTGGCTGCTGCTCGCCCGCTCCGGGCTGGCCGACGTCGAGACCGTCGAGGTCACCGGCACGCTCACCGTGTCCCGGGACGCGGTGCTCGGCGCCGCGGCCGTCGAGACCGGGGGCCCGCTCGTCGAGGTCGACACGAAGGCCGTGGCCGGGCGGGTCGCCCGGCTGCCCGGGGTCGGCTCGGTGCAGGTCAGCCGCGGCTGGCCGCACACCGTCGAGATCGCCGTCGTCGAGCGGACGGCGGTGGCGCTGGCGCGGACCCCGCAGGGCGTCACGCTGGTCGACGCCACCGGCGTCGCCTACCAGAAGGCGCCGGAGGTGCCGCCGGCGCTGCCCATGCTGGGCTTCGGCGCCGTCGGGCCGGACGACCCGTCGACCAGGGCGGCCCTCGCCGTCCTCGAGGCGCTGCCGCCGGACCTCCGGGGGCAGGTCACCACGATCGACGTCGACAACGCGGCCACCGAGCCCACCGTCCGGCTCGGGCTGGGGGAGCGGCAGGTGCTGTTCGGCTCCACCGAGCGCGCGGACCGGAAGATCGCCGTGCTGGTGCCGCTGCTGACCCAGGAGGGCTCGGTCTACGACGTCTCGAGCCCGGAGCTCCCGACCGTCACGCGCTGACCCGCCGTTCCTGAGACATCCGCTGCTCCGTCCGGACCAGTGCGTCGCTGTCCGTCAGGCCGGACGGACGCTGGGTCACGAGCAGGTCACGGATAGTCGCTCCCACACCATCGAGGTGTTGCCGACGCGCGGCGCGCCTGCTGGACCGTGCCCCCTCCTCGGACCTAGCGTTCGATCGCGAACGGCCCGGACAGACCTGCTGGACGGAGCTGACCCGGACCCGAGCAACCGAGAGGTGCCGCGCATGACGCCCCCGCACAACTACCTGGCCGTGATCAAGGTGGTCGGCATCGGTGGCGGCGGCGTGAACGCCGTCAACCGCATGATCGAGGTCGGCCTCAAGGGCGTCGAGTTCATCGCGGTGAACACCGACGCGCAGGCCCTCCTCATGTCCGACGCGGACGTGAAGCTCGACATCGGGCGCGAGCTGACCCGTGGCCTCGGCGCGGGCGCCAACCCCGAGGTCGGCCGGAAGGCCGCCGAGGACCACCGCGAGGAGATCGAGGAGGTCCTCAAGGGGGCCGACATGGTCTTCGTGACCGCCGGCGAGGGCGGCGGGACGGGCACCGGCGGCGCGCCGGTCGTCGCGTCCATCGCCCGCAAGCTCGGCGCGCTCACCATCGGCGTGGTCACCCGTCCCTTCACCTTCGAGGGGCGCCGGCGCGCCGGCCAGGCGGAGGACGGGATCACCCAGCTCCGCAACGAGTGCGACACCCTGATCGTCATCCCCAACGACCGGCTGCTGCAGCTCGGCGACGTCGGCGTCTCCCTCATGGACGCCTTCCGCTCCGCCGACGAGGTGCTGCTGTCCGGTGTCCAGGGCATCACGAACCTGATCACCACCCCCGGCCTGATCAACCTGGACTTCGCCGACGTCAAGTCGGTCATGTCCGGCGCGGGTTCCGCCTTGATGGGCATCGGGTCGGCCAGGGGGGAGGGCAGGGCCGTGCAGGCCGCGGGCAAGGCGATCAACTCGCCGTTGCTGGAGGCGTCGATGGACGGCGCCCAGGGCGTGCTGCTGTCGATCGCGGGCGGCTCCGACCTCGGACTGTTCGAGATCAACGAGGCCGCGTCGCTGGTCCAGGAGGCCGCGCACCCCGAGGCCAACATCATCTTCGGCACGGTGATCGACGACTCCCTCGGCGACGAGGTGCGCATCACGGTGATAGCGGCCGGGTTCGAGGGCGGCACGCCCACGCACAAGAAGCTGGAGCCCTCCGCCTTCCGCTCGGCCGAGCCCGCCGCCCCGGTGGCCGCCGCGCCGCCCCCGGCCCCCGCGCCGCCGGTGCCGCAGACCCCGCCGCCCGTGGCGGGGAACACCGGCAACGGGCACACCGGCTACTCGGCGGGCTCGTCGACGGCGTTCGGGTCCGGTGCGAACCAGAGCGGGACGCTCCCGCCCGTCGCCCCGTACTCGCCGCCGGCGCCCCGGCAGCCCGAGGTGGCCCGGCAGAACCCGGCCATGACCGAGCTGGGCGGGCCGGTCGGTGAGGGCCCGGTGTCCTCCCCGTCGGGCGCCCACGCCCAGCCCGACCCGGCCCCGGCGCCGACCCCGTCCCCCTCGTCCTCCGCCGCCCCCGCGGCCGCGGAGAGCCGGGACACGGAGGTCGACGACGACGTCGACGTCCCGCCCTTCATGCGCCGCTGAGCTCCGACAGCCACGGACGGGGTGCCGGCCAGGCACAACTGCCGAGGCCCGGTACACCCGTCGCGGTGCGGCCTCACACCCTCGAGGTCGCTGCCACATCCGGTCGACTGGGGGTGGCGCGCTTCGGCGGGTGTACGCGCTCGCCGGGTGCCGGGGCCGATCGGTTGTCCCGCCCGACCCGCAGGCGCCGAACCATCCGCCCGCACCACCATCCGCCCGCCGCACACCATCTGCGGCGGTTGTGCGGGGAGGGCGACGCGGTGTGTGAGGGGGCGCTCGCGGCGTGGTTAGGGTCGTGGGGTGAGTGAGACGGCGCAGCGCGCGCGGGTCCGCAGGGTCGTGACCACCCGGGCGGGGGGCCGGTCCGCCGCCCCGTTCGACAGCTTCAACCTGTCCCGCGCGGTGGGCGACGACCCCGCCGCCGTCGACGCCAACCGCTACCGGCTCACGCGCGAGCTGGGCCTGCGCGGCACCGTGTTCCTGAACCAGGTGCACGGCACGCGCGTCGTGACGGTCACCGAGCCGCCGCGGCGCAGCGCACCGGACGTCCCGGAGACCGACGCCGCCGTCACCGCCGTCCCCGGGATCGGGCTCGCGGTGCTCGCGGCGGACTGCACCCCCGTCCTGCTGTCGGACCCGAAGGCCGGCGTCGTCGGCGCGGCGCACGCCGGGCGGGTCGGGGCGGCCGCGGGGGTGGTGCCCGCGACCGTGGCCGCCATGCAGGAGCTGGGCGCGGCCGTCGAGGACATCGAGGTGCTGCTCGGCCCGGCGGTGTGCGGGCTCTGCTACGAGGTGCCCGCGGAGATGCGCGCGGAGGTCGAGGGCGCGCTGCCCGGCAGCGCGGCGGAGACCCGCCGGGGCATGCCGTCGGTCGACGTCCGCGCCGGGCTCCACCGCCAGCTGGCCGGGCTCGGCGTCACCAAGGTCGGCGTGGACCCGCGCTGCACCCTCGAGGACCCGGCCCTGTTCAGCCACCGGCGGGACCAGCGGACCGGGCGCCTCGCCGGCGTCGTCTGGCTCGACGCGGGCGTCTGAGGCCGCGCCACCCCGGGCCGGGAGGACACGAACTGACCCAGGGGACGTTCGGGAGACATCACGGTTGCGTGACGCTCGCGACACCACCCCTTCGGCTCGCGGGTCCCGGCGGACACGTTCCGTAAGGTTCGCCGGGTGACCCAGGAGGCCTCCCCGGAACGGCGCGCCGAGCTCGAGCGGCGCCTCGGGGAGGTGCGCGCCCGGATCGCGAAGGCCTGCGCCGCGGCCGGACGCGACCCGGACGAGGTGGAGCTGCTCGCGGTCACCAAGACGATCTCCGCGGCGGACGTCGCGGCGCTGGTCGACCTCGGGCTCGTCGCGTTCGGTGAGAACCGCGCCCAGGAGGCGGCCGCCAAGGTCGAACAGCTCCGCGCCCTGCGGCCCGACGCGCCGCTGCGGTGGCACTTCGTCGGCGGGCTGCAGCGGAACAAGGCGAAGCTGGTGGTCCCGTGGGTGACACGGGTCGAGAGCGTGGACTCGGCCCGGTTGGCCGCCGCGCTCGACAAGGCGGTGCTCCGGGCGCTCGACGAGGGCGTCCGGACGGAGCCGCTGCCGGTCCTCGTCCAGTACAGCGTGGACGGTGACCCGGACCGCGGCGGCGTGCCCGACGACGGCCTGCTCGCGCTCGCGGACCAGGTCGCGGGGGCATCCGGGCTCGTCCTCGACGGACTGATGAGCGTCGCCCCGCTGGGTGCCGACGTCGAGGAGTCGTTTGCCGCGATCGAGGCGGCGGGTAGGCGGGTGCGGTCCTCGCACCCCGGCGCGACCGTGCTGTCGGCCGGGATGAGCGGGGACCTGGAGGTGGCGATCCGTCACGGTTCGACGGTCGCGCGTGTCGGAACGGCCCTTGTGGGGGACCGGACGTTAACCTCCCGGTGACTGCCCGGTCCGCGGGGGCGGACCGGCATCGGGGGCGTCGAGGATTGGGAGCACGGATGAGTGCGATGTACCGGCTCAAGGCCTACTTCGGCATGGTGCCCGCCGAGGAGATGGACTACGCCGACGAGCCGGCGGCCTTCGCCGATCCGCGCCGCTCGCCCCGCGCCCGGGCCGACCGCTGGTCGGATCCGGACGACCGCTTCGACGACGCGCCGGACCCCCGCGGCGGCTACGCCGAGTACGACGCGGGCCGCGACGAGCGCCCCCTGGACGACTGGAACCACCGGTCGGCGCGCGAGGCGCCCCGCCCGGCGCGGGTCCCGCGGGAACCCGTGCGCGCCTCCGCTGGACTGACCGGCGCAGCGAGTGGCGGCCTTTCGGCCTCGTCCCCGGCGACCCGCGGCGCCCTGGCCGTGGACCGCGAGGAGTCCGTGCTGCGCGCCGCCCCCGAGCCGCCGGCGCCGGTCGCGGCGCCCTCCTCGGTGCCCGAGCAGCGGGACCGCGGCGCGGCCGCCCTGGCGCGCATCACGACCCTGCAGCCGAGCAGCTTCACCGAGGCCCGCACGATCGGCGAGCGGTACCGCGACGGCGTGCCCGTGATCATCAACCTGACCGACCTCGACGAGGCCGCCGCGCGCCGCCTGGTGGACTTCGCCGCTGGTCTGGCGTTCGCGCTGCGCGGTTCCATCGACAAGGTGACCAGCCGCGTGTTCCTCCTGACGCCCGCCGACGTCGAGGTCTCGGCCGACGACGCCCGCAGGCTCGCAGAGCGGGGCCTCTTCCGACAGGATTAGGGCGTGCCGATCGCCCTCCAGTTCGTCATCTACTACATCCTGTTCTTCTTCTGGCTCCTGCTCGTCGCGCGCATCGTGGTGGAGCTGGTGCACTCCTTCGCGCGCGAGTGGGTGCCCGCCGGGCGTCCGGCCGCGGCCCTCGAGATGGTGTTCAGCGTCACCGACCCGCCCGTGAAGTTGTTGCGGAGAGTGATCCCCGTCGTCCGGATCGGGGGCGTCGGACTGGACCTCTCGATTATGGTTCTGCTGCTGGTGGTGTTCATACTGATGAGCATTGCCAGACCGGCGGTGGCGTGAGCCCCAGTCACCCGCCAGCCGGTTTGCCGCCGAGGACTGCATGAGGTGATCCGATGCCGCTGACGCCCGCCGACGTTCACAACGTCGCGTTCAGCAAGCCCCCGATCGGTAAGCGGGGGTACAACGAGGACGAGGTCGACGCGTTCCTCGACCTGGTCGAGGCCGAGCTGGCCCGGCTGATCGAGGAGAACGAGGACCTGCGCGAGCAGGTCTCCCAGCTCGAGCAGCGACTCGGCAACGCCGAGGCCGACCTCGAGGAGGCGCGTTCGCGCCCGCAGCAGGGTGGGATGGGGGCCCAGGCCGGCCCGCCGCCCACGCAGCAGATCCGGCCCGTGGAGCCCCCGCAGCCGCCGCGTCCGGTCGAGCCGCAGCGCGCCATGGGCCCGATGGGCGACGGCGACGCCGGGGGCGGGGACCACCACGTCCAGGCCGCCAAGGTCCTGGGCCTGGCCCAGGAGATGGCCGACCGGCTGACCGCCGAGGCCAAGAACGAGGCCGACGCGATGCTGTCGGACGCCCGCGCCAAGTCGGAGCAGCTGCTCAGCGAGGCCCGGACCAAGTCCGACGGCCTGGTGAACGACGCGCGCGCCCGCGCCGAGACGATGCTCAACGACGCGCGGACCCGCGCCGAGACCCTCGAGCGGCAGTCGCGCGACAAGGCGTCCTCGCTGGTCAGCGAGGCGGAGCGCAAGCAGACCGAGATCATCGGCACCATCACGCGCGACAAGGGCGTGCTGGAGAAGAAGATCGACGAGCTGCGGACCTTCGAGCGCGAGTACCGCACCCGGCTCAAGACCTACCTCGAGTCGCAGCTGCGCGACCTCGAGGGTCGGGGGTCGGCCGCGCCGTCGGACGCCGCCCGGTCGAACGCCAACGGCGGGTACGCCGCCACCGGCTACGGCCAGCGCGCGGACGCCGGAAGCTGACGGCCCGGCCCGTCGTCCGAACGACTGGCGGGCGGCAGTGCGGCACTCGTGCCGCCGCCCGCCGTACACGGGGTGAACAGTGCTGCTGCTGGTTCTGGTTCTGGTCCTGATCGCCTTCGGCCTGCTGGTCGTGGCGCTGCTCTCGGGCAGCGTCCTCTGGGCGTGGATCTCCGTGGCCGTCTCCGTGGCGGCCGCGGCGGCCCTGCTGGTCGACTGGCTGCAACGCCGCTCGGCCGTCAAGGCGGGCGCGGAGTCGCAGCAGCCCGCCGCCGGCGCCGCCGCGGCGCCGCAGGGCGGCCCGCAGGGGACACGCCGTGACATCGAGCCGGTCACCGAGGTGCTCCCGGTCGTCGGGCAGGGCTCGCCCGGGCGCGTACCCCCGCCGCAGGCCGGGGTGGAGCGTGGACAGTCCTCGTCGGACTCCGGCCCGGGTGCCGGGCCGGACGCGGAGGCCACCTCCGTGATGCCCCGCGTGGGACCGTCCGGCTCAGCCGAGCGACCGTCCGGCGCTGTGCACGACGACACCCGGTCGAGCGATTCTTCATCACGCAGCGTGACTGGTGACGAGGGTCATGACGACGCCACGGGGCGTCGCGACTCCCCGTCGGGGGAGGGCGGCTCCGGGTCCGGTCCGGCGGTGACGGCCGGCGCCGCGGCGGGTGCCGCCGGTGCCGGGGTCGCGGGCGTGGCCGCTGCGGCACACGGGAAGCACGAGAGCGAGGAGCCGGCCTCCGGCGCCCCGACGCAGGAGCCCGCCCCGACGGGCGCCCGCGGCGAGAACGCCCCGGAGCCGGCGGGTGCGTCGGCGGCCGCGGAGCGGTCCGCGGCGGAGCCCGACGCGGACGGGGGCACGGATGCGGCCGCCCCCGCGGCGGCATCGGGGCCGACCGAGAGTGCGACCCAGGCGTCGGCTCCCTCGGCATCCTCCTCGGAGGCGGCGGAGCAGGCACCGGAGCAGGCACCGGAGCCCGGTCGGGCCGGCGGCACGGCGGCAGCCGGCCCGGCCGCTGGTTCCGGTGCCGCGCCCGGGGTGTCCCCGGCCGCGGTGTCCACAGCGTCCGCGACGTTTGCGGAGGGCTCCGCGACGGAGACCGCGTCCGGCGACGCGAGCGCCCCGGCGACCACGGCGGGAGCGTCCGGGAGCACGTCCGCCCCCGGTTCCGGCGCGACGTCCGCGTCGGCCGCGTCGCCTTCGGACATCGACGGCCCTACCGTGGCGACTCCGGCGCACACCGGATCCGCCGCGCAGGCCGCGAGCCAGCCCGGCGCACAGGCCCCGCAGGGGCAGCCGGGTCAGCCCGGCCAGCCCCAGGGCCAGCCGGCCCAACAGGGCCAGCAGCCCGCGGGCGGTCCGCCGCCGCTGGGCTCGATGCCCCCGCCCGGGCCGCACGGCGAGCCCCCGGAGGAACCGCGGGACGCGACGGTCGCGGCGCTGGTCGCCGAGCTCGACGACGAGGTCGTCGTGGTCGACGAGCAGCCGCGCTACCACCTCGCGGGCTGCCGGTCGCTGCCCGGCCGCCCGGTGATCCCGCTGCCGGCCAAGGAGGCCGTCGAGCTGGGCTTCACCCCGTGCGGCTGGTGCACCCCGGACCGCACCATGGCGGGCCGGCACCAGGCCGCGGCCCGCTGACCTGCCGCTGACCTGCACGAACGGCGCCCCGTTCGCTCCTGAGGAGCGGGGGCGTCGTCGGCGTGTGCACCTCGCGGAATAACGGTTCGCCGCCCCGCGCTACCCTGGTCGCACAGGCACCGATCCGGCCATCACCGGGGAGCCTCCGGAAGAAACCCGGCACGGCCGGGGAGTAGAACCGGACGGGTTCGGCCCGTCACAGCCGTCGAACGAGCGGTCCCGCGCGAGCGGGGCAAGCGGGGTGGTACCGCGGCTCAGCACCATCGAGTCGTCCCCGTGCAGCGACAGCCACGCACTGCACGAGGAGCACCGACCGCCATGAGCGAGAGCTACCCCCCGGTTCCCGCGCATCCCGCGTTCCCGCAGCTCGAGCGCGAGGTCCTCAAGTACTGGGAGGCGGACGACACGTTCGTCGCCTCCGTCGAGGCCCGCCCCGCCGGCGAGAACGGCAGCAACGAGTTCGTCTTCTACGACGGCCCGCCCTTCGCCAACGGCCTGCCGCACTACGGCCACCTGCTCACCGGGTACGTGAAGGACGTCGTGCCGCGGTACCAGACCATGCGCGGCAGGCACGTCGAGCGCCGCTTCGGCTGGGACACCCACGGCCTGCCGGCCGAGGTGGAGGCCGAGCGCCAGCTCGGGATCAACCACAAGTCCGAGATCGAGAGCATGGGCATCGCCGAGTTCAACGAGGCGTGCCGCACCTCCGTGCTCCGCTACACCGGCGAGTGGCGCGACTACGTGACCCGCCAGGCCCGCTGGGTCGACTTCGACAACGACTACAAGACCCTCGACCTGGACTACATGGAAAGCGTCATGTGGGCCTTCAAGACCTTGTGGGACAAGGGGCTGGTCTACTCCGGGTTCCGCGTGCTCTGGTACTGCTGGCGCTGCGAGACGCCGCTGTCGAACTCCGAGACGAAGATGGACGACGTCTACCGGGACCGGCAGGACCCGGCCGTCACCGTCGGGCTGCGGCTCGCGAGCGACGACCCGGAGCTCGACGACGCCCTGGCCCTGGTCTGGACGACGACGCCGTGGACGCTGCCGTCGAACCTCGCCGTGGCCGTGCACCCGGACGTCGAGTACGCGCTGCTCTCCGCGAACGGCGAGAAGTACGTCCTGGCGAGCGCGCGCGTCGGCGCCTACGCCCGGGAGCTGGGCGCGGAGCCCGAGGTCCTGCGCACGTTCACCGGTCGCGAGCTGCTCGGCCTGGGCTACACCCCGCCGTTCGACTTCTTCGTCGGCCGGGAGAACGCGCACCGGGTCCTGGAGGCGGACTACGTCACCACCGAGGACGGCACCGGGCTCGTGCACATCGCGCCCGCCTTCGGTGAGGAGGACAAGGCGGTCACCGACGCGGCCGGCATCGAGGCCGTCGTGCCGGTCGACTCGCGGGGCGAGTTCACCGTCGAGGTCCCGCCGTACGCCGGCCAGCAGGTGTTCGACGCCAACCCGAACATCATCCGGGACCTCAAGGCCGGCACCGCCACCTACGTCACGGGCGTCCTGCTCCGGCACGAGACCTACGACCACCCTTACCCGCACTGCTGGCGCTGTGGCAACGCGCTGATCCAGCGCGCCGTCGACTCGTGGTTCGTGCAGGTCACCGCCTTCCGCGAGCGGATGGTGGAGCTCAACAAGCAGATCAACTGGGTGCCCGGCAACATCCGGGACGGCCAGTTCGGCAAGTGGCTTGAGGGCGCCCGCGACTGGGGCATCTCCCGCAACCGGTTCTGGGGGAGCCCGATCCCGGTGTGGGTGTCGGACGACCCGCGCCACCCGCGCACGGACGTCTACGGCTCGCTCGACGAGCTGGAGCGGGACTTCGGCGTCCGGCCGACGGACCTGCACCGGCCCTTCATCGACGAGCTGACCCGGCCCAACCCGGACGACCCGACCGGGAAGTCGACCATGCGCCGCGTGCCCGAGGTGCTGGACTGCTGGTTCGAGTCCGGCTCGATGCCGTTCGCGCAGGTGCACTACCCGTTCGAGAACCGGGACTGGTTCGAGGACCACTACCCGGGCGACTTCATCGTCGAGTACAACGGCCAGACCCGCGGCTGGTTCTACACACTGCACGTGCTGGCCACGGCGCTGTTCGACCGGCCCGCGTTCGAGAGCTGCGTGGCGCACGGGATCGTGCTGGGCGACGACGGCGCCAAGATGTCGAAGTCGCTGCGCAACTACCCGGACGTCAACGAGGTCTTCGACCGCGACGGGTCGGACGCCATGCGGTGGTTCCTCATGGCGAGCCCGATCCTGCGCGGCGGGAACCTGGTCGTCACCGAGCAGGGCATCCGCGAGGGCGTCCGGCAGGCGATCCTGCCGCTGTGGAACACCTGGTACTTCCTGTCGCTCTACGCCGGGGCGGCCGGGGTCACCGGGACCACGCGGACGGACTCCACACACGTCCTGGACCGGTACGTGCTGGCCAAGACCGCGGACCTGGTCGACGGCGTGACCACCGCGCTCGACGCCTACGACATCGCCGGGGCGTGCGAGCAGGTCCGCGACCACGCCGAGGTGCTCACGAACTGGTACGTGCGGCGTTCCCGGGACCGGTTCTGGGAGGGCGACCGGGACGCGATCGACACGCTGCACACGGTGCTGGAGGTGACCGCCCGCGTCGCCGCGCCGCTGTTGCCGCTGACCATGGAGCAGCTGTGGCAGGGGCTCACCGGCGGCCGGTCGGTGCACCTGACGGACTGGCCGTCGACCGCCGAGCTGCCGCACGACGCGGCGCTGGTGGCCGCCATGGACCGCGTCCGGCAGGTGGCCTCGGCGGGGCTGTCGCTCCGGAAGGCGCGCAAGCTGCGCGTCCGGCTGCCGCTGGCCTCCCTGACCGTCGCCGCCGCCGACGCGGAGACCCTCGCGCCGTTCGCCGACGTCCTGCGGGACGAGGTGAACGTCAAGGAGGTCGTGCTGACCACGGACGTCGCGACCCACGGCCGCTTCGAGCTGACGGTCAACGCCCGCGCCTGCGGTCCCCGGCTGGGCAAGGAGACCCAGACGGCGATCAAGGCCGTGAAGGCAGGGGACTGGACGGCGAACCAGGACGGCACCGTGACCGCCGGCGGCATCCGGCTGCTGGAGGGCGAGTTCTCCGAGCGGCTCCTCGCGGCGGACCCGCAGTCCACCGGGGCGCTGCCCGGCAACACCGGGCTCGTCGTCCTCGACACGGACGTCACGCCGGAGCTGGCGGCCGAGGGCACGGCGCGCGACGTGGTGCGCGCGGTCCAGCAGGCCCGTCGGGACGCCGGGCTCGAGGTCTCGGACCGGATCGCCCTGACCCTCGACGCGCCGGAACCGGTCCTCGACGCCGTCCGGGCCCACGAGGCCTTCGTGGCCTGCGAGGTCCTGGCGACGAGCGTGGCGTACGCCGAGCTCGCCGAGCCGACCGGCACCGGCGGCGTCTCCGACCCGTCGGGGAACAACGCCGAGGTCCGGGTGGCCGTCGCGAAGAACTGACCCTGTGAGTGGCGATGGTCGCTATAGCGACTATCGCCACTCACAGGGGTCGTTAGGGTGATCCACCGTGGGGAGTGCTGCCGAGCGGTGGGCGGAGCTGCAGTCGGGGCGGGGTGTCCCGCCCGAGATCCTGGCGCAGGCGCCGGCGAGCCCGTGGGGGCACGACCCGGCCGACTTCACCGCTCCTGACGTCCCCGAGGACACGCCGTCCCGCGCGGCGGGCCTGACCCTGCTCGGCGCGTCCGGCACGGTCACCGACGTCGGCTGCGGCGGGGGTGACGCCGCGTTCGCACTGGTCGGGCCGATGACCCACGCGACCGGCGTCGACACCCAGCAGGACATGCTCGACCTGTTCGAGGCCGGCGCCGACGTCCGCGGCGTGCCCGCCCGGACCGTCCTCGGCCCGTGGCCCGACGTGGCGGGGCAGGTCGGCACCGCGGACGTCGTGGTGTCGCACCACGTGCTGCACAACGTCGTCGACCTGCCGCCCTTCCTCGCCGCCCTGACCGCGGCGGCGGTCCGCGGGGTCGTCGTCGAGATGCTGTCCGAGCACCCGATGGCGTGGCTCGACCCGCTCTGGGCGCGCTTCCACGACCTGCACCGGCCCGAGCCCGCGACCGTCGACGACGCCGTCGCCGTGCTGCGCGAGCAGGGCGTCGAGCCGGAGGTCACGCGCTGGGAGCGGGAGCGGCGCGCCCCGCACTCGCCGGTGTGGGTCACGCGGCGGCTGTGCCTGCCACCGGAGCGGGAGCCCGAGGTCGCCGCGGCGCTCGACCGGATCCCGCCGCGTCCGCGCACCGCGGCCACGCTGGTCTGGCGGCCCTGATCAGGAGATCAGGAACCAGGCGAACACCACGCCCGACGAGTTCGTGGCGAGGTGCGCCCGCACCGGGGGTGACCAGGTGCCCGTCCCCGCGCCGCCACGTGCACAGCCAGGCCGCAGACCCGGGCGACGACGAGCAGCAACGCCGTCCCGACGACCTTCCACGGCAACGCCAAGGCCGTTGCGCCGCTTCGGCGTCGTCATGCTCGTGTCGGTGGTCGGCCTCGTGGCGATCGTCGACATCCTGCGGTTCCGCGCCGGGTTCGCCGAGCTGGCCTCCCCTCAACCTGGGCGGCTGGGGAGCGCGAGGTGCCGGACCTGGTCTGGTGGCAGGAGCGCTCGCGCTCGATCGCGGCGTCGCTGTTCTGCACACTGCCCGTGATCTGGCTCTTCGGCCGTTTCGGCCATCACCGGCCCACGGTGCCGGCACCCGCCTGACGGCCGCGTGACCTGCGCGGATAGGGTTGTCCGCGTACGAGCCGGGGGTGACGATGAGCCTGGAGGTCCTGCTCGGCGTCGTCGCCGCGGTCCTGTTGATCGGCGTGCTCGCCGTGCGCGTGTCCGTCCGGCTCGGCCTGCCCTCGCTGCTGCTCTACCTCGGCATCGGCATCCTGCTCGGCGAGGCGGTCCTCGGCGTCCAGTTCTCCAACGCCGCGCTGACCGAGAACCTCGGCCTCGCCGCGCTGGTGCTCATCCTCGTCGAGGGCGGCCTGACCACCCGCTGGCAGGCGGTGCGGCCGTCGCTCGGGATCGGCATCGGGCTCTCGACGATCGCGGTCGTCGTGAGCATCGTCGTGGCCGGCACCGCCCTGCACCACCTGCTCGGACTGGACTGGCGGGTCGCGTTCCTCTGGGGCGCGGTGCTGTCGTCGACCGACGCCGCCGCCGTGTTCAGCGTGCTGCGCGGGGTCGGGGTGTCGCCGCGGCTCGCCGGGGCCCTCGAGCTCGAGTCCGGTATGAACGACGCCCCGGTGGTCCTCGCCGTCCTCCTCCTCGCCTCGGACGACCCGTTGACCTGGATGACCCCGCTGCTCGTGGTCTACGAGCTGGTCGCGGGCGGGGTGATCGGCCTCGCCCTCGGGTTCGGCGGGGCCTGGGCGCTGCGCCGGGCGGCCCTGCCCGCGACCGGTCTCTACCCGCTCGCCGCGCTGGCCGTGTGCGTACTGGCCTTCGCGAGCGGGCAGCTGGCGCACGCGTCGGGCCTGCTCGCCACCTACGTGTGTGCGCTCGTGCTGGGCAACTCGCGGCTGCCGCACCGCGGGGGCGTGCTGTCGTTCGCCGAGGGCACCGGCTGGCTGGCCCAGATCGGGCTGTTCGTGCTGCTCGGGCTGTACGTCAGCCCGGCCCGGCTGGTCGACGCCGTGATCCCCGCGCTGATCGCCGCCGGCGTCCTGCTCGTCCTCGCCCGGCCGCTGTCGGTGGTCGCGGCCGCGCTGCCGTTCCGGGTGCCGTGGCGGGAGCAGGCCTTCCTGTCGTGGGCGGGGCTGCGCGGGGCCGTGCCGATCGTGCTCGCGCTGATCTCCCTGGTCGAGGGCGCGCCGGGCGCGGCCAACCTGGTCGACGTCGTGTTCGTGCTCGTCGTGATCCTCACCCTGCTGCAGGGCACCACCCTGCCGTGGGTCGCCCGGCGGCTGCGGGTCGCGCGCACCGCCGAGCCGAAGGACGTCGAGGTCGACGCCGCGCCGCTCGACGAGCTGCACGCCGACCTGCTCCAGGTCCGGATCCCGGCGGGCTCGAAGCTGCGCGGGGTCTACCTGCGGGAGCTGCGGCTGCCCGTGGGGGCCACGGTCAGCCTCGTCGTGCGCGGCGAGCAGGCCTTCACCCCCAACGGGCAGACCCGGCTGCGGGAGCACGACCAGCTGCTCGTGGTGGCCACCGCCGACGTCCGGGAGCGCACCGAGGAGCGGCTGCGGGCCGTCGACCGGGGCGGCGCGCTGGTGCGCTGGCGGGACACCGATCCCGGCCCCCGTCCGGACGGCCCCGGAAGGCCCGCATAATCGAGGGTGTGACCGACGAGCCGGACGAGCGCACCGAACCCGCCCCCCTCCCGCCACGCCGGGTGTGGGTGCTCGCGCTCGTGGCACCCGTCGTCCTGCTGCTGGACATCCTGACCAAGGTCCTCGCGGTCGCGACGCTGGAGGACCGGCCGCCCGTGCGGCTGCTCGGCGGGCTGGTCAACCTGGTCCTGGTGCGCAACCCCGGCGCCGCGTTCTCCATGGCCACCGGCTACACCTGGGTGCTGTCGATCATCGCGCTCGGCGTGGTCCTGGTGATCATCCGGATCTCGCGGAAGCTGCGGTCGGTGGGCTGGGCGATCGCGCTCGGGCTCGTGCTCGGCGGGGCGCTGGGCAACCTGGTCGACCGGGTCTTCCGGGCGCCGGGGCCGCTGCAGGGGCACGTCGTCGACGTCATCTCCGTGGTGCGGACGGACGGCTCGTTCTTCCCGGTGTTCAACCTGGCCGACTCGAGCATCGTGTGCGGCGGGATCCTGCTGGTCCTGCTCGCGCTGACCGGCCGGGAGCTCGACGGGACCCGGGCGGGCGCGGCCGAGCGGGAGCCCGCCGGTGAGTGACCTCCGCCAGCTCCCGGTCCCCGACGGCCTCGACGGGATGCGGGTCGACGCCGGCCTGTCCCGGCTGCTGGGCCTGTCCCGGACCGTCGTCGCCACCCTCGCCGAGGACGGGATGATCGCGCTCGACGGGCGCGCCGCCGGCAAGTCGGACCGGCTCACCGCCGGCAGCTGGCTCGAGGTCGAGCTGCCCGAGTCCGAGGTTCCGGCGGTCATCACCGCGCCACCGGAGCTGGTGGGCGGCATGACGGTGCTGTACGAGGACGACGACATCGCCGTCGTCGACAAGCCCGTGGGCGTCGCCGCGCACCCCAGCCCGGGCTGGACCGGGCCCACGGTCGTCGGCGGGCTGGCCGCGCTCGGCGTGCGGGTGTCGACCTCCGGGGCGGCCGAGCGGCAGGGCGTGGTGCACCGGCTCGACGTCGGCACCACCGGCGTGATGGTCGTCGCCAAGTCCGAGCACGCCTACTCCGTGCTGAAGCGGGCGTTCAAGGAGCGCACGGTCGAGAAGCGCTACCACGCGATCGTGCAGGGCCACCCCGACCCGACCAGCGGCACCATCGACGCGCCCATCGACCGGCACCCCAAGCACGACTACAAGTTCGCGGTGGTGGCCGGCGGCAGGCCGAGCGTCACGCACTACGACACGATCGAGGCGTTCCGCGCCGCGTCGCTGCTCGACGTGCACCTCGAGACCGGGCGCACGCACCAGATCCGGGTGCACTTCTCCGCGCTGCGGCATCCGTGCGTCGGGGACCTGACCTACGGCGCCGACCCCACGCTCGCCAAGCGGCTGGGGCTGCAGCGGCAGTGGCTGCACGCCCGCTCGCTGGGCTTCGAGCACCCGGCCGACGGGCGGTGGGTCGAGTTCACGAGCGAGTACCCGCCCGACCTCGCCCGGGCGCTCGAGCGGCTGCGTGACTGAGCCTCCGGACCCCGACTCCCACGACGAGGGCGGTCTGCTGACCCGTCGGGGGCGCCGCTGGCTGATCGTGGTCTGCGTGCTCGGGGTGCTGGTCGCCGTCGGGTACGCGGCGGCGCAGGCGCGGTCGTCCTCCGCCGGGCGAGGGCCCGCGGTCGCGCAGGGCCAGGTGCGGCTCGGGCCCGACCCGGGCGAGGCCGTGCCGGACTATCTCGCCCAGCTGCCCGCCACCCTGCCCGCGCCGGGGGAGCGTGCGCCCGCGCTGGTGCAGCTCGACCGGGAGCTCACCACGGACGCCGCGGCCGCGCTGGCCGGGTCCGCCAGCCCGGCCGAGGTGGTGTTCCGGGTGCCGATCCCGCGGGTGCAGACCGCCCTGCGCTTCGAGATCCTCCCCGCCGCAGCCCCGGTCGCGGCCGCCCTGGACACCGCCCGGCAGCGCGCGGGGCACGCCGCGGAGGCCGACGCCTCCCGGCTCACGGACCGCCCCGCCGCCGTCGCGCGGGCGGAGGCGGCGGCGTACGCGGGGCCGTGCGCCTGCGTGGTGGCGCTGGTGGTCTCGGCCGACCGGGCCGGGCTGGAGGCGCTCGCCGGGACGCCCGGGGTGCGGGCGGTGGAGGCCGCGCCGGTGGGGGTCACGCTGCCCGAGCTCGCCCTCTCCCCGCTCCTCCCGGAACAGACCACCGCCGCCACCCCCCTCCCGGACGACGGCCCCGTCCCCTGACCGTCTTCGGGGCGGACCCTCGGCTGGGGAAGATGCGTCGAGGTGGCGGCACACCCACTCCTGTCGCCGCACACCTGTTGCTGACCCCTCGCACACCCTGCGAGCAGGTCGTACATCGTCTCGACCGGCTCCCACACCTCGTCCGGCGCGGCACCTCTGGTCGACCGGGTGTGCGACTGCTCCCGCGGGTGTGGGCGGGCGTCGAAACGGGTGTGCGGCCCGCTCGACTCAGCGCGCCTTCGCCTGGGGTGCGCGCCCCTGAGGACCTGTTCGGCGCGTCCGTGGTGGGGCGGGCGGCCCCGGGAAAGGTCGGGGTGACCCCCGGGTCGGCTCGGTGGATCACCGGATTACCGCGGAGCCGCCGCGCTGCGAGCGTTGATCACGTGAGCGAGCGGGGGAGCGAGGCGGGTGCGGCGGCGGTGGCCGCACCCACCACCATGATCGCGTCGGCGCAGGCGGCATCGGCTCCGGCGACCTGCGGGACGGTCGTCGGAACACCGGCGGGTGCGCCACCGACGGCACCGCCACCTATCGCACCGCCACCTATCGCACCGCCACCTATCGCACCGCCACCTATCGCACCGCCGCCGATCGCCCCGACCTCGGTCGCGGCGCTGCCACCTGCACCGGCCCTGCCGTCTCCGATTCCGCCACGTGCGAGCGCAGCGCTGCCGTCGACCTCGACGGCGCGGCCCTCGACCGCAGCACGGACGACGGGCACTCCGCCTCCACACACCGGCCGCACCCTCACCCTCCCTGCCGTGCTGGTGGCGGCGGGGGTGGCGGTGGCGGCATGGGCGGTTCTCGTGCTGCACGTCGCGGGAGCCCTGCACGACCCGCCCGTGGACCCGCTGGTGCACACGGTCAGCGACTACGTCCTGCTGCCGGGCGGGCACCTGGTGCTCGCGATCGCGGCGGCGGCGCTGGCCCTCGGCGCGACGGTGCTGGCGGTCGCGGCCCGCAGGGCCGGGGGATCGCGGGCCGCGGTCGGCCTCCTCGGCAGCTGGGCGGGGGCGATGGTGGTCGCCGGGGTCGTCCCGACGAACCTGCCGGGCACCCCGCCGGACCTCGCCGCGGCCGTGCACCGCTACGCCGGGGCGTGGATCTTCGCCGTCCTGCCGGTCGCGGTGCTGCTCCTCGCCGGCGGACCCGCGGTCCGGGCCGCCGCGCGCCGCCGGGTCGTCGCGCCGGCGCTCCTGACCGCCGCCCTGTCGGGGGCGTTCCTCCTCGCCCATCTGCCGATCGTCGTCGCGGGTTCACCCGCATTTCCCCTGCTGGGTGGGGTGGAGCGGGTTCTGTACGGGGCGGTGACCGCGCTGCTGATCACGACCGCCCGCGCCCTGCGCCCGGGGACCGCCCGATGACCGCGCTCGCGCTGCTCCTCGCCGTCGTGGGCGCGGTCTGCTTCGCCGGGGCCGCCGTCCTGCAGCACGGGGCGATCACGAGCCGGGTCGACCTCCGGGAGCTCCTCGCCCGTCCGCGCTGGCTCGCCGGAGCCGGGCTGGCCGTCGCCGGCGCGGGCCTGCACGCCGTCGCGCTGGTCCTCGCGCCGGTGAGCGTCGTGCAGCCGATCGGGGTCCTCGCCGTCCCGCTCGCGGTGGGTCTCAGCCTGCGGAACCGCAGGCCTCCCGGCCGGGTCGTCGCCGGTGCGGCCCTGTGCGTGGCCGGGGTCGCGCTCGTCGTCCGGACGGCGGCCGCGGCGACCCCGGACGCCCCCGCCGACCTCGGGCGGTTCCTCCTGGTCTCCTGCACCGCCGCGGCGGCCGCCGGCCTCGGGCTCGCGGTCCTCGCGGCCCGGACGACCGGCCGGGTCCGGTGCGTCTCCTGCGCCGCGGCGGGCGCCGTGGCGTTCGGCCTGGTCTCCGCCCTGCTGCGGGCGGTCTCGGTGCAGATCGCGACCGCGGACGTCGGGACGCTCCTCGGTGCGGCCGCCGCCCTGGCCGTCGCGCTCGCCGCGGGCGGCTGGCTCGTGCAGCAGGGCTTCGCCTCCGGCCCGCCGGCGGTCGTCGTGGCCGCGCTGACCGTCGTCGACCCGCTCATGGCCACCGGGCTCGGGGCCGGCCTGCTCGGCGAGGCAGGCGGGCTCGGCCCCGCCGGCGTGGCCTTCCTCCTGGGCGCCGGCGCGGTCGCGGCCGCCGGCGTGGCCCTGCTCGCCCGGCACCACCCCGACGCCGCCCGGCACCCGTCCAGCCGGCACCAGAACCGAAGCCACCAGCCCTCCACCCCGAGAGAGGTACCGACGTGAGGATCCTGCTCGGCGCCGACACCTTCGCGCCCGACGTCAACGGCGCGGCCCGGTTCGCCGAACGCCTGGCCACCGGCCTGGCCGGCCGCGGTCACGAGGTCCACGTGGCCGCGCCGTCGCCGGACGGCCCGCCCGCGGTGCACCGCTTCGGCGGCACCGACGGGGAGGTGACCGTCCACCGCGTGCGCTCGCACCGCTACCCGCTGCACGAGAACTTCCGCGTGTGCCTGCCGTGGGTGGCGGGCCCGGCGGCGGCGACCGTGCTCGCGGAGGTGGAACCGGACGTCGTGCACGTGCAGGCGCACTTCTCGGTCGGACGCGGGCTGGCGGCGGCCGCGTCGGGGACCGGGCGCCCGCTCGTCGCGACCAACCACTTCATGCCGGAGAACCTGGTCGCGCACGCCCGGGTCCCCGCCGTGCTGCACCGGGCCGCGGCCCGGCTGGCGTGGCGGGACGTCCGCCGGGTGTTCGGGCGCGCCGACGCCCTGACCGCGCCCACGCCCCGCGCCGTCGAGCTGCTGACGCGCTCGACCGGGCTCCCGGCCACCGCGATCTCCTGCGGCGTCGACGCGGCCCGCTACGCCGGCGGCCGCGAGGACCCGACCCCGACGATCCTCTTCGTCGGGCGCCTCGACCAGGAGAAACGCGTCGACGAGCTGCTCCGGGCCACCGCCCGGCTGGCCCCGCCTGTCCGGCTCGAGATCGTCGGCGACGGGTCCGAGCGGGCCGCGTGGCAGCGGCTGGCGGCGGAGCTGGGCCTCGGGGACCGGGTGGTGTTCCACGGGTTCGTCGACGAGGAGACCCTGCTCGCGGCCTACCGGCGCTGCGCCGTGTTCTGCATGCCCGGTGTGGCCGAGCTGCAGAGCCTGGTCACGCTGGAGGCGATGGCGGCGGGCAAGCCGGTGGTCGCGGCCGACGCGATGGCGCTGCCGCACCTGGTCCGGCCCGGGCGGACCGGCTGGCTCTTCCCGCCGGGCGACGTCGACGTCCTCACCTCGGTCCTGGCCGCGCTGCTGCGCGACCCGGCGGCGCGGCGGCGGATGGGTGCGGCGGCCCGCGAGCTGGTGGCCGGGCACGCCCTCGACGCCACGCTCGACGCCTTCGAGGGGGTCTACGACCGGGTCGCGGCCCGGCCCGCCGCACCTGCCCTCGCGGCCTGAGCCGGGCCGCGACACGCCCGGCGGGAGGCGACGCGCCGGGACCTCGACACGCCTCGACGCGGTGAGCTGCGGGTTCGCGACGGGCCCGGCGGCGGTCACGGAACTGTCGGTGGCCGGGGCTAGTCTGGCCGCACCCCCGGACCCGGGGACCCGACATCCGCCGGCACCGCACGGGCCACCGCCCGGTCGCCGGCCGTGCACCCGGACGCCGTACCCCGAGGGCGGCCGGGCGGCCGCCGTCGGGGCCCGCGGGTCCGCCGCACCACCCGCGCGCGAGCGCGTGAAGGGAGTCTCGACGACCCATGGCCCCGGCGAGCGGGAACAGCAGGGACTCCTTCGTCCACCTCCACACGCACACCGAGTTCTCCATGCTCGACGGTGCGGCCCGACTCGACGACCTGTTCAAGGAAGCCGCGCGGATGGAGATGCCCGCGCTGGCGATGACGGACCACGGGAACGTCTACGGGGCGTACGAGTTCTGGAAGAAGGCCAACGCGGCCGGGGTCAAGCCGATCATCGGCATGGAGGGCTACCTCTCCCCGGGCTCGCGGCACGAGCGCAAGCGCGCCACCCTCGGCGGCCAGACGGTCAGCGACGACAACCCGGGTGAGATGTACACCCACATGACGCTGCTGGCCGAGAACACCGAGGGGATGCACAACCTCTTCCGGCTCTCCAGCCTGGCCAGCCTCGAGGGCTACTACTACAAGCCCCGCATGGACCGGGAGCTGCTGGAGACCTACGGCAAGGGGATCATCGCCACCACCGGCTGTCCGTCCGGCGAGGTGGCCCGCCTGCTGCAGCAGGACCGCTTCGACGACGCGTGCCAGGCCGCGTCGGACTACCGGGACATCTTCGGCAAGGACAACTTCTTCTGCGAGTTGATGGACCACGGGATCGAGATCGAGAAGCGGGTCCAGGAGGACCTCTTCGCGCTGAAGAAGAAGCTCGACCTCCCCGGCGTCGCCACCAACGACCTGCACTACACCTACCCGGACGACACGAAGCCGCACGAGGTGCTGCTCTGCGTGCAGACGGGCAAGACCCTCGCCGACCCGAACCGCTTCAAGTTCGACGCGCAGGACTTCTACCTCAAGTCCGCCGCCGAGATGCGGGCCCAGTGGGACCCGATCCACCCCGAGGCCTGCGACAACACGCTCGCCATCGCCGAGCGGGTCGACGTGTCGTTCGCCAGCCAGGACCTCATGCCGCGCGCCCCCGTCCCGGAGGGCGAGACCGAGGAGTCGTGGCTGATCAAGGAGGTCGAGCGGGGCCTGCACAAGCGGTTCCCGAACGGCGTCACCGAGCAGTACCGCCGGCAGGCGGAGTACGAGCTCGGCGTGATCATCCAGATGGGCTTCCCCGGCTACTTCCTGGTGACCGCGGACCTCATTCAGTACGCGAAGTCCGTCGGCATCCGCTGCGGCCCCGGCCGTGGCTCCGCGGCGGGCTCGCTGATCGCCTACGCGCTGGAGATCACCGACCTCGACCCGATCCGGCACAAGCTGATCTTCGAGCGGTTCCTCAACCCCGAGCGCATCTCCATGCCGGACATCGACATGGACTTCGACGAGCGCCGGCGCGGCGAGATGATCCGCTACACCACGGAGAAGTACGGCGAGGACCGGATCGCCCAGATCATCACGTACTCCACGATCAAGGCGAAGGCCGCGATCAAGGACTCCGCGCGCGTGCTGTTCGGCCAGCCCGGCTACTCCGTGGCGGACCGGATCTCCAAGGCCATGCCGCCCGCCGTCATGGGCAAGGACATCCCGCTGTCCGGGATCTTCGACCCGAGCCACAAGCGGTACTCGGAGGCCACGGAGGTCCGTGCGCTCTACGAGGCGGACGCGCAGGTCCGCGAGATCGTCGACACCGCGCGCGGCCTCGAGGGCCTGAAGCGGCAGTGGGGCGTGCACGCCGCCGGCGTGATCATGTCGAGCAAGCCGCTGATCGACGTCATCCCGATCCAGCGCCGCGAGGCCGACGGCGCGATCATCACGCAGTTCGACATGGGCGTCTGCGAGACGCTCGGGCTGCTGAAGATGGACTTCCTCGGCCTGCGCAACCTCACGATCATCGACGACGCGCTGGAGAACATCGAGCTCAACGGCAAGCCGAAGCTCGAGATCGAGACCGTCGAGCTGGACGACCCGAAGACCTACGACCTGCTCGCCCGGGGTGACACGCTCGGCGTGTTCCAGCTGGACGGTGGGCCGATGCGGGACCTGCTGCGCCGGATGGCGCCCACGGAGTTCGACGACATCTCCGCCGTCGGCGCGCTCTACCGGCCGGGTCCGATGGGCGCGAACGCGCACAACGACTACGCCGACCGCAAGAACGGGCGGCAGGACGTCACGCCCATCCACCCGGAGCTGGCGGAGCCCCTCAAGGACATCCTCGGCGAGACCTACGGCCTGATCGTCTACCAGGAACAGGTCATGGCGATCGCCCAGAAGCTCGCGGGCTACTCGCTCGGCAAGGCGGACCTGCTCCGCCGCGCGATGGGCAAGAAGAAGAAGGAGATCCTGGACAAGGAGTACGCCGGCTTCGCCCAGGGGATGAAGGACCACGGCTACTCCGAGAACGCGGTCAAGACCCTCTGGGACATCCTGCTGCCCTTCTCCGACTACGCCTTCAACCGCGCGCACTCCGCCGCGTACGGCGTGGTCTCCTACTGGACCGCCTACCTCAAGGCGAACTACCCGGCCGAGTACATGGCCGCGGTGCTCACCTCGGTCCGGGACGACAAGGACAAGGCCGCGGTCTACCTGGCCGAGTGCCGCCGGATGGGGATCAAGGTCCTCGCGCCGGACGTCAACGAGTCGGTCCGCAACTTCGCCCCGGTCGGGGACGACATCCGGTTCGGCCTCGGCGCGATCCGCAACGTCGGCTACAACGTCGTCGACGCGATCGTCGCCGCGCGCAAGGAGAAGGGCGACTTCACCGACTTCTCCGACTTCCTGCGCAAGGTCGACGCGGTGGTCTGCAACAAGAAGGTCATCGAGTCGCTGATCAAGGCCGGCGCGTTCGACTCGCTCGGCCACTCGCGCAAGGGCCTGCTGCTCGTCCACGCGGACGCGATCGACGCGATCATGAGCAGCAAGAAGGCCGCGTCGATGGGCCAGTTCGATCTCTTCGGCTCGCTCGACGGCTCGGGCGACGAGGACTCGGACATCGGCGGCATCTTCGACGTCAAGGTGCCCGAGGACGAGTGGGACACCAAGCACAAGCTCGCCGTCGAGCGGGAGATGCTGGGCCTCTACGTCTCCGGCCACCCGCTCGACGGCGTCGAGCAGGCCCTCTCCGCCAAGGCCGACACCCCGATCCAGTCCATCCTCGAGGGCACGATCGGCGAGGGCGCGCAGGTCACCGTCGGCGGCATCCTCACCAACGTCAACCGCCGGGTGAACAAGAACGGCGAGCCCTGGGCGTCGGCCCAGATCGAGGACCTCGCCGGTGGCATCGAGGTGCTGTTCTTCCCGCGGGCCTACCAGGTGGTGGGCGTCGACGTGGCGGAGGACGCGATCGTGCTGGTCAAGGCCCGGGTGAACAAGCGGGACGACCGGGTTTCCCTGATCGCCAACGACCTCGCCGTCCCCGAGCTGCAGGCCGCCGGCGAGGCGGGGCTGCCGGTGAAGGTCAGCCTGCGCACCGAGCTGTGCACCCCGGAGCGGGTCGCGCAGCTCAAGGAGGTGCTCACCCACCACCCGGGCACCTCGGAGGTGCACCTGGCGCTGGTCTACGGCACCAAGATCACGCACTGGAAGCTCGCCGACACCCTCAAGGTCACCAACACCCCCGCGCTGATGGGCGACCTCAAGGCCCTCCTGGGCCCCGGCTGCCTCGGCTGAGCCGAGCCCGACCAGCACGAACGGCGCTCTCGCTCGCCTCTAGTGAGCGAGACCGCCGTTCGTGTGTGTTCAGGCGGCGCGGCTCACGAGCGAGCGCCAGTGCGCCTGGGCCTGCCGCTGCCAGCGCCTGTGCAGGGTGTCGAAGAGCGCGGCGGCGCGCGTGCCCGCCCACTCCTCGGGCAGCAGCTCGGCGGGGAGCTTGGGGTCGAGGAAGGGGAAGCGGCGCCAGGCGTGCACGAGCAGGACCTGGTGGGTGAGCACGTCGGCCGGGAGGGCGGGGTCGGCGTCGGCGAACTCGGCCAGGAAGTCCTCGTACTCCCGCTCGACGCCGGCGAGGTCCCAGGCCTGCGCCACGACGTCCGCCTGCTCGCCGATCCGGCCGAAGGGGCCGACGAACGAGCTGGTCACGGCCTCGAGGTCGAGGTCGGCGACCACGTCCGCGACCTCCGCCTCCTTGCCGGGGTCGGGCGAGACCCACACGCCCGGGGCGGGGGAGCCTAGGCCCGCCCAGGCCAGCCGGGTGCGCAGCCGGTGCCGCAGCTGCCGGCGGGACTCGGGCACGCTGACGAGCAGGACCAGCCAGCGCCCGTCCCACGCCGGGGCGGGGTTGCCGAAGGTGTAGATCCGCTCGGCGCCCGCGGAGAGCAGGTCGCGGCCGGCGTCGGTGAGCGTCCAGCGCACCCGGCGGCCGGCCCGGTCCGAGCTGACCAGGCCTTCCGCGGCCGTGCGGGCGAGGGCCTGCCGCGCGGACTTGCTCTCCACCCCGAGCCCGCCCAGGACGTCGATCAGCACCTGGGTCCAGACAGGCTCGTCGCGCGGCAGCACGAACTCGCCGAGCAGGGTCAGCAGCAGCGAGCGCGCGCTGGTCTGGCCGAGTCCGCGGCGGCGGGACAGGACCGGATGGGGGCCCTCGAGATCCCCGGCGTCGGCGCCCCCCGGACCGACGTCCGTGCTGGCTTCGGCGGACATGGTCGGGTCAGGATAGTGCCCCTCCTCGCCCGCCCCGCGCTCGACGGGCCGGGACGTAGGGTCCCCGTGTGACGACCGCCGACGCCCGACCCGACACCGCCGGCCTGCTCGCCGCCGACCGCGCCCACGTCTGGCACCCCTACGCGCCGATGCCGGCGGCCGTGGACCCGGTGCCGATCGTCGGGGCGCAGGGGGTGCGGCTGACCACGGCCGACGGCCGGGAGCTTGTCGACGGCATGTCGTCCTGGTGGGCGGCGATCCACGGCTACCGGCACCCGGTGCTCGACGCGGCGATCACCGACCAGCTGGGCCGGATGAGCCACGTGATGTTCGGCGGGCTCACCCACGGCCCGGCCGTCGACCTGGCCCGGCTCCTGGTGGAGATCACCCCGGGCCCGTTGCAGCACGTCTTCCTGGCCGACTCGGGCTCGGTGTCGGTCGAGGTCGCGATCAAGATGGCGCTGCAGTACCAGCGCTCACGCGGGCGCCCGGGCAAGCACCGGCTGCTGACCTGGCGCGGCGGCTACCACGGCGACACCTTCGGCGCGATGAGCGTCTGCGACCCCGACGGGGGCATGCACTCCCTGTGGCGGGACGTGCTGCCGCAGCAGGTGTTCGTCGGCGCCCCGCCGCGCGAGTTCTCCCACGACTACGTCGCCGAGCTGGCCGAGGCGATCGAGCGGCACGCCGACGAGCTCGCGGCGGTCGTCGTGGAGCCGGTCGTGCAGGGCGCGGGCGGGATGCGCTTCCACGACCCGCGCTACCTGCACGTGCTGCGCGAGCTCTGCCTGACCCACGACGTGCTGCTGGTGTTCGACGAGATCGCGACCGGCTTCGGCCGCACCGGGGAGCTGTTCGCCGCCGACCACGCCGGGATCTCCCCGGACGTCCTGTGCGTCGGCAAGGCCCTGACCGGTGGTTACGTGACGATGGCCGCGGCGCTGTGCAGCAGCGAGGTGGCCCGCGGGATCACCGACGGCGAGGCCGGGGTCCTCATGCACGGGCCCACGTTCATGGGCAACCCGCTCGCCTCGGCGGTGGCGCTGGCGTCGACCCGGCTGCTGCTCGACCAGGACTGGCGCGGGCGGGTCGGCCGGATCGCGCAGGCGCTCGACGACGGGCTCGCCCCGCTGCGCCGGGCACCCGGCGTGACCGACGTGCGGGTTCTCGGGGCGATCGGCGTCGTCCAGCTGGACCACGAGGTGGACATGGCCGCCGCGACCGCCGCCGCGCTCGAGGCGGGAGTGTGGCTGCGGCCCTTCCGGGACCTCGTCTACACGATGCCGCCGTTCGTCTGTGACGACGCGGACCTCGCCCGGATCACCGAGGGCGTCGCGGCCGTCGTGGCCGCGGCGTAACGCCGAGTTCACCGCGCATCACCCGATCGGTGCTTCTGTGGCGCCGCCCACCATGATCCACACGATCGGGCCAGTGGTTCGCCCTGAGGGCGCCCGCCGCGCACCGCGCAGCGCGGTGATCTCACTCGAAAGAACCGATTCATGACGATCACGATGGCGTGGGTGCCGGAGCCTCGGGCACACGGAGTGATCGATTCAGTGGAATCGGACGTTCCGGCACGGACCGACGGGAACCGGACGGCTCCGCCGTCCGATTTGCTCAGTGGGCAGACCGTCGCACGGCCGCACAGCCGCACTCGTGCGCCCCCAGCCAGACCGACCCCTGACCGGAGGACCCGACGTGCCGGACCAGACCTCGAGCGCCGCCCCCACCGGGCGCGCTCCCGACCGCTTCCCGGATGCAGTCCCGCCCCGCACCCGCGGCCGCCTCGACCCCCGCACGCTGCGCGCCGACCTCGGCGCCTCGCTCGTGGTGTTCCTGGTGGCCGTCCCGCTCTCCCTGGGCATCGCGCTCGCCTCGGGCGCGCCGATCATGGCCGGCCTCATCGCCGGCGTGGTCGGCGGCGTCGTCGCGGGCCTGCTCGGCGGCTCCCCGCTGCAGGTCAGCGGGCCGGCCGCCGGCCTGACCGTGATCGTCGCCGGGCTGGTCGACCAGTTCGGCTGGCAGGTCACCACGCTGATCACCGTCGGAGCCGGCCTCCTGCAGCTCGGCTTCGGGCTGTCCCGCCTCGCCCGCTTCACGCAGGCCATCCCGCCGGCCGTCGTGCACGGCATGCTCGCCGGCATCGGGATCACCATCGCGCTGGCGCAGCTGCACGTCGTGCTCGGCGGCAGCGCGCAGACCGGCGCGCTGGACAACCTGCGCGAGTTCCCGGCGCAGCTGATGAACCTGCACGGCGGCGCCGTCGTCGTCGGGCTCACCGCCATCGCGATCATGATCGTGTGGCCCCGGCTCCCCGGGCCGCAGCGGTCCGTGCCCGGCGCGCTCGTCGCCGTCGGTGCCGCGACCGCCCTGAGCTTCGCCCTGACCGACGTCCCGCGGGTCGACCTGCCCGGCAACCTCGTCGAGTCAATCGCGCTGCCCGTCCTCCCCGACTCCGGGCTCTGGCTCGGCGTGCTCGGCGGCATGCTCACCGTCGCGCTGGTGGCCAGCGTGGAGAGCCTGCTCTCGGCCGTCGCCGTCGACCGGATGGCCCAGGACCGCGACGGCGGTGCCCGCGCCGTCCGCACGGACGCCGACCGCGAGCTGCTCGGCCAGGGCGCCAGCAACACCGTCTCCGGCCTGCTCGGCGGCCTGCCGATCACCGGGGTGATCGTCCGCAGCTCGGCCAACGTCCGCGCCGGCGCGCAGACCCGCGCCTCCACCGTCCTGCACGGCGTCTGGATCGCGCTGTTCGGCGTCGTGCTGGTCGCGGTGATCGAGCTGATCCCGCTGGCCGCGCTGTCCGGCCTGCTCGTGGTCGTCGGGCTGCAGCTGGTCAAGCCGGCCGACATCCGCACCGCCCGAACGCACGGCGAGCTGCTGATCTACGTCGCGACCGTGCTCGGCGTGGTGTTCCTCAACCTGCTCGAGGGGGTGGCGATCGGTCTCGTCCTCGCCGGGCTGCTGATGGTGCGCCGCGCGGCCCGGGCCCGGGTGCGAGTGGAGGAGCCGACGGACAGCACCCCGCGCCGCGTCGTCGTCGAGGGCACGCTGAGCTTCCTCTCGGTGCCGGCCCTGTCGCGGGTGTTGAACGAGGTGCCGGGCGGCGAGCCCGTGCGCGTCGACCTCGTCGTCGACTACCTCGACCACACCGCCTACGACCACCTCGAGTCCTGGACCCGGCGGCACCGCGCCACCGGCGGGTGGGTCGAGGTGAGCGAGCCGGCGGGCACGCGCACCGATCCGCAGCACGGCCGGTTCGCCACCTGGTCGCAGTGGCAGTCGGAGCACGCCGAGGACGCGCCCGACGGCCCGAGCGCGCCGATGCTGGCCGGCGTCCGCGCCTACCATCGCGAGACGGCCGAGCACGTCCGGGCGACCTTCTCCGGGCTGACCGGCGGGCAGAACCCGTCGGGGCTGCTGCTGGCCTGCGCCGACTCCCGCGTGCTGCCGAACATGATCACCCACAGCGGGCCGGGCGACCTGTTCACCGTGCAGAACGTCGGCAACCTCGTGCACGGCACGGGGGCGCTGGCCGCGGTCCAGTACGCGACCTCGGTGCTGCGCGTCCCGCTCGTCGCGGTGTGCGGGCACTCCGGCTGCGGGGCGATGAAGGGCCTGCTCGACGGCGTCCCCACCGACATGCCCGACGGCGCCCTGGGCGACTGGCTGCGCAGCGGCCGGCCCAGCCTCGACGCGTGGCTCGCGGGGCACCCGGCCGGTCGGGCGGGGGCCGAGGCCGGGTTCGCGCAGCGCGACTGCCTGGCGATGGTCAACGTCGCGATGCAGCTGGACAAGCTGCGCGAGCTCGGTGTCGACGCCGAGCTGATGGGCCTCTTCTTCGACATCCGCACCGCCGACGTCCTCGTCTACGACGCCGACGCCCGCGCCTTCCGGCCGCACGACTCGGTCGGATCGGGAGTCGGATCGGGAGTCGGATCGGGAGTCGGATCGCAGGCGGGTGCGCGACTGCCCGCGGCGCTGCGCGGGTAGCCGGAACAGACGCCGACCCGGAGGAGTTGAGGCGGACATGGCAACGGTGGAACTGACGACCGACAACTTCAACGAGGTCGTGGCGGGCGACGGCACCGTGCTCGTCGACTTCTGGGCCTCCTGGTGCGGCCCGTGCCGGCAGTTCGCGCCGGTCTTCGACGAGGCGTCGGAGAAGCACCCGGACATCACCTTCGGCAAGGTCGACACCGAGGCCCAGACGCAGCTGGCGCAGGCCTTCGGCATCTCGTCGATCCCGACGCTGATGGCGGTGCGCGACGGGGTGGTGCTCTACGCGCAGCCCGGCGCGCTGCCGGCGCCGGCGCTGGAGGAGCTGATCGGCAAGGTCCAGGAGGTCGACATGGACCAGGTCAAGGCCGAGGTGGCCCGCCAGCAGGAGGAGCAGGAGGGGCAGACCGCCCCGTAGTGGTCCGTCACACCGCGGCCGGTCCGGGTGAGGACGCCGCCTAGGGTCTCCGGGGTGGCGCACCCCCTGGACTGGCTGCACGACAACGCCGAGCGCCGCAGGTCGGAAGGCCTGCGGCGCTCGCTGCGTCCCCGGACCCTGCACGCCGACGCGATCGACCTGGCGGGCAACGACTACCTCGGCCTGTCCCGCGACAAGCGGGTGGTCGACGGCGCCGTCGAGGCCCTGCGCGCGTGGGGTGCCGGCTCGACGGGGTCCCGGCTGGTGACCGGCTCGACGGCGCTGCACGCCACGCTCGAGGAGGAGCTCGCCGCGTTCTGCGGCGCCGAGGCCGCGCTGGTCTTCTCCTCCGGCTACACCGCCAACCTGGGCGTGGTCACCGCGCTGTCCGGCCGCGGCGCGCTCGTCGTGTCCGATGCGCGGAGCCACGCCTCGCTCGTCGACGCCTGCCGGCTCTCCCGGGCCCGCGTCGTCGTCACGCCGCGGGCGGATGTGGCCGCGGTCGACGCCGCGCTCGCCGCCCGGACCGAGGAGCGGGCCCTCGTCGTCACCGACGGGGTGGACAGCATCGACGGCGGGATCGCGCCGCTGCGCGAGCTGCACGCCGTCTGCCGGGCGCGCGGTGCGGTGCTGGTGGTCGACGAGGCGCACGCCCTCGGCGTCTGCGGGCCCGACGGACGCGGCGTGCTGGTCGAGGCGGGCCTCGCCGGCGCCGACGACGTCGTGGCGACCGTGACCCTGTCCAAGTCGTTGGGTGGGCAGGGCGGCGCCGTGCTCGGCCCGCGCGCCGTGGTCGAGCACCTGGTCGACACCGCCCGCACGTTCATCTTCGACACCGGGCTCGCGCCCGCGTCCGTCGGCGGGGCGCTCGCCGCTCTGCGGGTGCTGCGGGAGGAGCCGGACCGGGCCGCCGCGGTCCTGCGGGTCTCCGCGGAGCTGGCCGCGATCACCGCGGCCGCGCTCACGTCGTCGCAGCTCGTCGGGGGTCGTGCGCGGCAACTGACCCTAGAGGGGCAGTTGCCGCGCACGGGGTCCGCGGTCCTGCCGGTGGTGCTCGGGTCGCCGGTGGTGGCGTTCGAGGCGGCCGGGCGGTGCCTGGAGCGCGGGGTCCGGGTGGGGTGCTTCCGGCCGCCGTCGGTGCCGGAGGGGACGAGCCGGCTGCGGCTCACGGCGCGCGCCGACCTCACCGCCGCGGAGCTGGGGCGCGTGCGCGAGGTCCTGCACGAGGTGCTCGCGGAGGTCCGCCCGTGACCGGGCGGGTGCTCGTGGTCAGCGGCACCGGCACGGACGTGGGCAAGACGGTCGTCACGGCCGCGCTCGCCGCCCTGGCCGTGGCGGCGGGGGAGCGGGTGGCGGTGCTCAAGCCCGCCCAGACCGGGGTCGCCCCCGGGGAGCCCGGTGACCTGGCGGCCGTCGCGGCGCTGGTCCCCGGCGTGACCACCGCCGAGCTGGCGCGCTATCCCGAGCCGCTCGCCCCGGAGACCGCGGCCCGCCGCGCCGGGCTCCCGCCCGTCACGCCCGGGGCCGCCGTCGACGCCGCCCGCGACCTCGCCGGCGACCACGACGTGGTCCTGGTGGAGGGCGCGGGCGGGCTGCTCGTGCGGTTCACGCCCGACGGCACCCTGGCCGACATTGCCGCGAAGCTCGGCGCGCCGGTGCTCGTCGTGGCCGCGGCCGGGCTCGGCACGCTCAACCACACCGCCCTGACCACCGAGGCCCTGGCGCACCGCGGGCTCGCGTGCGCCGGCGTCGTCGTCGGGTCCTGGCCGGCGGAGCCGGACCTGGCCGCGCGGTGCAACCTCGCCGACCTGCCCGCCGTCACCGGCGTGCCGCTCCTCGGGGCGCTGCCGGAGCGGAGCGGGGCCCTTCGTCCGGCTGAATTCGCCCGGGTCGCCCGTCACACCCTCGCCCCCGCGCTGGGTGGTGTTTGGCATAGTTCGCGCCCGTGACCACAGCGACGTCGTTCGTCCTCGCCCGTGCCCGTGAGCAGGTCCTCGAGCGTGGGGAGGGGCTGTCGGAGGAGCAGGTCCTCGAGGTCCTGCAGCTGCCCGACTCCGAGCTCGACGCCCTGCTGGAGCTGGCCCACGAGGTGCGGATGCGCTGGTGCGGGCCGGAGGTCGAGGTCGAGGGGATCATCTCGCTGAAGACCGGCGGGTGCCCCGAGGACTGCCATTTCTGCTCCCAGTCGGGGCTGTTCGAGTCGCCGGTGCGCTCGGCGTGGCTGGACGTGCCGATGCTGGTCGAGGCGGCCAAGCAGACGGCGAAGACGGGCGCCACGGAGTTCTGCATCGTCGCGGCGGTCCGCGGGCCCGACGCCCGGCTGATGGCGCAGGTCGCGGCGGGCGTCGCGGCGATCAAGGACGCGGTGGACATCAACGTCGCGTGCTCGCTCGGCATGCTCACGCCGGAGCAGGTCACCGCGCTGGCCGAGATGGGCGTGCACCGCTACAACCACAATCTCGAGACCGCGCGCTCGCACTTCCCGAACGTGGTCACCACGCACACGTGGGAGGAGCGTTGGGAGACGCTGCGGCTGGTGCGCGAGGCCGGCATGGAGGTCTGCTGCGGCGGGATCGTCGGGATGGGGGAGACCCTGGAGCAGCGTGCGGAGTTCGCCGCGCAGCTCGCCTCGCTGACGCCCGACGAGGTGCCGCTGAACTTCCTCAACCCGCGCCCGGGCACGCCGTTCGGCGACCTCGAGCCGATGTCGGGGCCCGACGCGCTGCGCACGGTCGCGGCGTTCCGGCTCGCGCTGCCGCGCACCGTGCTGCGGTTCGCCGGCGGTCGCGAGCTGACCCTGGGCGACCTCGGCGCGCGCAAGGGCCTGCTCGGCGGGATCAACGCCGTGATCGTCGGCAACTACCTGACGACGCTCGGGCGGCCGGCCGAGTCGGACATCGACCTGCTCGGCGAGCTGGAAATGCCGATCAAGGCCCTCAACGAGACGTTGTGAGCGCCGTGGGCACCTTCTGCGACCGCTGCGGCGCGCCCGCGGGCGAGGGCGACCACGCCCGCTGCGTCCGCGAGCGCGCCCTGGAGCCGCCGCGGTTCTGCCCGGAGTGCGCCCGGCGGATGGTGGTCCAGGTCGACCCCTTCGGCTGGACCGCCCGCTGCTCCCGCCACGGCGAACGGACCTCGTGAGTGGCGATAGTCGCTATAGCGACTATCGCCACTCACAGGGTCGGGGGCAGGTTCAGGGCGGGGAACCAGGACCAGCCGAAGGTGGTGATCTCGGCGATCCGGTCGCCCTCCACCCGCAGGACGTCGAGCTTGAACGGGCGGAACACCGTGTCCCCGGGGCGGCGCAGGTAGCTCGCCGCGGCCGGCATGAGGTTGACGCCGGTCGGCAGCAGCCGCCAGTCGCCGTCGCGGTCCGGCCCGAAGGCCCGGTCGAGCAATGTCCGGAGCCGGTCGTGCCCCTCGAAGCAGAAGGGCGCGGGCGGCATGGTGACCCGGATGTCCTCGGCCGCGGCGGCGAGCGCGGCCGCCGCGTCGTTCCGCTCGTGTGCCGCGATGAACCGGTCGAGCAGCTCCTTCTCCGCCGGGTTCGGCTCCTGGACGGACCAGTCGTCGCGGTGCGACGGCAGGTGGGTCCGCAGCGTCTCCCGGGCCCGTTGCAGCGCGCTGTTCGCCGCCGCGACGCTCGTCCCGATCATCTCCGCGGTCTCCTTCGCGGGCAGCCCCAGCACCTCGCGGGCCAGCAGCGCTGCCCGCTGCCGGGGCGGCAGGACCTGCAGGGCCACGAGGAACGCGAGCTCGATCGTCTCCCGCGCCACGACGAGCGCGTCGGGCTCCTCCTCGGCGCTCGCGGGCTCGAGCAGGGTGTCCGGGTAGGGCGTCAGCCAGGCCACCTCGGCCGCCGACGCCGGGCGGCGGGCCCGGGCGCGGGCGGCGTCGAGACAGACCGTGGTCGCGATCCGGTACAGCCAGGCCCGGAGGTGCGTGCCGTCGAATCCCTCCCGCCCGCGCCAGGCCCGCAGGTAGGTCTCCTGGACGGCGTCCTCGGCGTCGGCCACCGACGCGAGCATGCGGTAGCAGTGCACGTGCAGCTCGCGCCGGTGCCGGGCGAAGCCCGCCTCCAGGTCGACCGTCGGGTCGGGGCCCCTCAGCGCGGGGTCCATCAGCGCTTCGGGCTCCGGACCTCCTGGAGGGCCCAGGAGTTGCCGTCGGGGTCGGCGAAGTAGACGAAGGTGCCGTAGTCCTCGTGCTCCGGGTGCACCCCGGCCGTCTGCGCGCCGTCGACGAAGTGCTGCGGCCCGCTGTTCTCGACGCCCGCGGCCTCCAGTTCGGCGTGCGCCTTCTCGATGTCCGTGACGACGAGGTGGCAGCCCTGCAGCGAGCCGGGCGCGGCCCCGCCGCCGAGGCCGGTGCCGAACACGATCGAGCAGGCCGATCCGGGCGGGGTGACCTGGACGGCGCGGAAGTGCTCGTTCGGGTGGAAGTCGGAGTCGACGGGGAAGCCGAGCTTCCCGGCGTAGAACTCGTACGCGCGCTCCACGTCGGAGACGGGGACGACGACGACCTCGAGCCTGCAGTCCATGGTGGTTCCTCCCTGTGCGGTGGGGTGTCGCTGCTGTGGTGTCGCTGCTGTGGTGTCGCTGCATGGAACGACCGCCGCGCCGGAAACTCATCGGTCGACCGATGAGATGCTGTCGACCATGGACTGGGGCAACCTGCTCAAGCAAGCCGTCGACGTGGGCTTCAAGATCCTCGCGCAGGCGGACGACGCGCCCGCCCGCCCCGCACCGGAGGGCCACGGCGGGGTCCGCAGCGCGCCGACGGGCGACCGGGCCCGGCGCATCGCCTACGCCCCCGAGCTCGACGGCGCCGCGGACCCGGGCGAGATCGTGTGGACCTGGGTGCCGTTCGAGGAGGACGCGAGCCAGGGCAAGGACCGGCCGCTGCTCGTCGTCGGGCGGCAGGGCGGCGAGCTGCTCGGGCTGATGCTGTCCAGCCAGCACAAGCGCGAGGGCGACCCGGACTGGGTGGCGATCGGGTCCGGCGAGTGGGACCGCGAGGGCCGCGAGTCCTTCATCCGGCTGGACCGGGTGCTCGAGGTCGGCGAGCACGACATCCGCCGGGAGGGCGCGGTGCTCGACCGGGGGCGCTTCGACCGGGTGGCGGACGAGCTGCGCGGCCGCTTCGGCTGGGAGTGACGGCGCCGGATCAGTTGGGGCCGAAGGGCTCCGCGAAGGTGCTCATCGGCGTGGGCACCGCCCGGAGCCGCTCCAGCAGCCCGCGCTCGCGGGCGATGAGCAGTCGCACCATGCGCAGCCGCTCGACCGGGCAGGTCTGCTCCAGCAGCGCCTGCCGGTCCTCGAGCGGCAACAGGCAGTCCGCGGCGAGGACGTGCGCGAGCTCCGCCGTCGGGACCTCGCGGGCGGGCTCGGACCAGTCGTCGTTCTTCCACGCCGTGGCGCAGTAGTCGCGGTGCGCGGCCCGGGCGGCGCCGGCGAGCATGCGAGTCAGGTCGTCCGACTCGGAGATCTCCTTGTCGTCCGGCACGAACTCGACCGCGCCGCAGAGGTACGGCTTGACCTCCGCGTCGAGGTCGAGCAGGCGGAACCGCCGCGCGCCGGTGGTCACGACGTCGTAGCGCCCGTCGGGGAGCCGCCGCACGTCGAGCAGCCGGGCGGTGCAGCCGATCGCATGCAGCGCGTCGAGCCCGCGGGTGTCGGGATCGTGCCCCTCGCGCACGGCGACGACGCCGAACTCCTTGTCCGGCACCGCCCCCGTCACGAGGTCGACGGTGAGCTGGCGGTAGCGCGGCTCGAAGATGTGCAGCGGCAGCGACGCCCCGGGCATGAGCACCGTGCTCAGGGGGAAGAGGGGGATCGTCGCAGCCACGACGTCACGGTACGGGCCGCACCGCGCCGTCGCCTGCCGAGTCGCGGGTGCCCGGCGGGCGGAGCACGGCCGAGGCGTCGGTGACGCGCAGGGCCCGCTCGGTGAACCGGAACACCGCGGCGGGACGGCCGCCGGCCGGACCGGGCGGCGCGGTCTCGCCGGTGGCCGCCAGGACGTGCCGCCGGGTGAGCACCCGCTGCAGGTTGGTCGCCGACACCGGGTGCCCGAGCGCGGCGACGTAGAGCTCGCGGAGCGCGGAGATCGTGAACTCCCGCGGGGCGAGGGCGAAGCCCAGGTTGGTGTAGGAGAGCTTGGCGCGCAGGCGGTCCCGGGCGTCGTGGACGATCTCGGCGTGGTCGAACGCCGTCTCCGGCAGGTCGTCGACCGGGAACCAGGCGGTGTCCGCGGGCACGGCCGGGTCGACGTCGGACGGCACGAGCCCGAGGAACGACGTGGCGACGAGCCGGATGCCGGGCACCCGCTCCGGCGCGCTGAACACGCCGAGCTGCTCGACGTGGGTGACCTCGCGGACGTCGACCTTCTCGGCGAGCTGGCGGCGCACCGACTCCTCGACGTCCTCGGTGTCGCCGAGCGTGCCGCCCGGCAGCGCCCAGCGGCCCCGGTGGGGATCCTTGCCGCGCTGCCAGAGCAGCACCTGGAGGGCGTCCTCACGGACCTGCAGGACGGCCGCGAGCACCTCGTGGCCCGTGGGACGGGCGGGCATGCGCCGATCGTAGGGGCCGCCGCGGTGATCCGGGCGAACCGTCCGTTCCGGGACGCGCAGGTTACGGGCGGGTGAGTTCCGGGTCACGCGGACGGTGTCCTGCGGGCGGCCGCGATGCTACGATCGCCGTGTTTTCGACCAACAGGCGAAAACATCCGAGGAGGACGAGCGATGACCGTGACGGCTGACGTGCAGGCGGGGACCGGCGTCCCGTACCCCGGCTGGGCCGACGAGGTGCGCGAGCTCGCGCGGCGCCGGAACGCCGTGCTGCTGGCGCACAACTACCAGCTGCCGGCGATCCAGGACGTGGCGGACCACGTGGGCGACTCCCTGGCGCTGTCCCGGATCGCGGCCGAGGTCGACGCGGAGACCATCGTGTTCTGCGGCGTCCACTTCATGGCCGAGACGGCGAAGATCCTCTCGCCGGAGAAGACCGTGCTGATCCCCGACGCGCGGGCCGGCTGCTCGCTCGCCGACTCGATCACCGTCGACGAGCTCCGGTCGTGGAAGGCCGAGCACCCCGGCGCCGTCGTGGTCAGCTACGTGAACACGACCGCCGCGGTGAAGGCGGAGACCGACATCTGCTGCACCTCGTCGAACGCGGTCGACGTCGTCGCGTCGATCCCCGAGGACCGCGAGGTGCTGTTCCTGCCGGACCAGTTCCTGGGCGCGCACGTCCGGCGCACCCTGGACCGGAAGAACATGCACGTCTGGGCGGGGGAGTGCCACGTCCACGCCGGCATCAACGGCGCCGAGCTGACCGCACAGGCGGAGGCCCACCCCGACGCCGAGCTCTTCGTGCACCCGGAGTGCGGCTGCGCCACGTCGGCGCTCTACCTCGCCGGGTCGGGCACCGTGCCGGCGGACCGGGTCAAGATCCTCTCGACCGGCGGGATGGTCGACGCCGCCCGCGCGTCGCACGCGAAGTCGGTCCTGGTGGCGACCGAGGTCGGCATGCTGCACCAGCTCCGCCGGGCCGCCCCGGAGATCGACTTCCGCGCGGTGAACGAGCGCGCGAGCTGCACCTACATGAAGATGATCACGCCCATGGCGCTGCTGCGCAGTGTCCGCGAGGGCACGGACGAGGTGCACGTCGACCCCGAGCTCGCCGCGCGCGGGCGCGCCGCCGTCGAGCGGATGATCGCGATCGGCCGGCCCGGGGGTGGCGAGTGACCTGGGAGGCGGGCGCCGACCTGGTCGTCGTCGGGTCGGGCGTCGCGGGGCTGACCGCCGCGCTCGACGCCGCCGAGGCCGGGCTGCGCGTGGTCGTGGTGACCAAGGACGCGACCGACGCCGGCAGCACCCGCTGGGCCCAGGGCGGCGTGGCCGTCGTGCTCGGCGACGTGCCGGGCGACACGGTCGAGGCGCACGCCGCGGACACCCTCGCCGCGGGCGGCGGGCTCAACGACGCCGAGGCGGTCGCCGCGATCGTCGCGGGCGGGCCCGCCGCGGTCGGCCGGCTGCGCGAGCGCGGGGCGCTGTTCGACGCGCGCGGCGCCCGGCTCGACCGGACCCGCGAGGGCGGGCACTCCGCCTTCCGCGTGGTGCACGCGGGCGGCGACGCGACCGGCGCGGAGATCGAGCGCGCCCTGGTCGAGGCCGCCCGGTCGCTCACGGTCCTCACCGGGCACGTCGCGGTCGACGCCCTCAAGGACGCGTCCGGCCGCGTGGCCGGGCTCGCCGTGCTCGACGACGCCGGCCGCCCCGGCGTCCTGCGCGCCCCGGCCGTGCTCCTGGCCACCGGCGGGTACGGGCAGCTCTACGCGAGCACGACCAACCCCGGGACGTCGACGGGCGACGGCGTGGCGCTGGCCCTGCGCGCCGGGGCCGCCGCGGCCGACCTGGAGTTCGTGCAGTTCCACCCGACCGTGCTCTACACCGGGCCCGCGGTCGGCCGCCGGCCGCTGGTCACCGAGGCGGTCCGCGGCGAGGGCGCGGTCCTGCGGGACCGCGCCGGCACCCGGTTCATGGTCGGCCGGCACCCGCTCGCCGACCTCGCCCCGCGGGACGTCGTGGCCGCCGCGATCACCCGCCGGATGGCCGAGACCGGCGCGGACTGCATGTACCTCGACGCCACCGGGCTGGAGGGCTTCGCGGCCCGGTTCCCCACGGTGTACGCGTCCTGCCGCGAGGCCGGCATCGACCCCACCCGTGAGCCGATCCCCGTCACCCCGGCGGCGCACTACGCGTGCGGCGGCGTGGTCGCCGACATCGACGGCCGCACCGCGGTCCCGGGGCTGTACGCCGCCGGCGAGGTGGCGCGCACCGGTCTGCACGGGGCGAACCGGCTGGCGTCGAACTCCCTGCTCGAGGGGCTCGTGGTGGGCGAGCGCACGGTCCGGGCCGTGGTCGAGGACCTGGCGCACCCGCGCACCACCTCGTCCGAGCTCGTCGCGCCGGCGCCCGCGGTGGGCGTGGCCGACCGGGGCGTGGTCCAGCGGGCAATGAGCGCCTACGCCGCGATCGGCCGGGACGCGACGGGCCTGGCCACGGCGTCGGACGTCGTCGAGCAGGCCACGCTGCTGGCCACCCCGCTCGACCGCACCGGCGTGGAGGACGCGGCGCTGACCCTGCTCGCGCAGGCCGTGCTCGCGGCCGCCGGCACCCGCCGGGAGAGCCGCGGCTGCCACGTCCGTACGGACTTCCCCGACCGCGACGACGTCTGGCAGAAGGAGTCCCTGCTCGTGACCCTCGACGACGGCGGCCGCCCGGTCGTCGGCACGGACGCCCTGGCGGGTGCGGCGTGAGCGCCGGCATCGCCGCGGGCGTCGGCGGCGCCACCGAGATCGGGGTGCCGGACCCCGACGACCTGGCCCGCGTGGTGCGCACCGCGCTCGACGAGGACCTGCGCTACGGCCCCGACGCCACCACGGCCGCCACCGTGCCGGCCGACGCCGTGGCCGTCGGGTCGTTCACGCCCCGCAGGGCCGGGGTGCTGGCCGGCGTCCCGGTCGCGAAGGCCGTGCTGGACCTGGTCGTGCCGGAGTGGGAGCTGCTCGCCGAGCTGCCGGACGGGTCACGGCTGACGCCGGGCGAGCCCGCGCTCGTCGTCCGGGCGCCGGTCCGGGCGCTGCTCACCGCCGAGCGCACCGCCCTCAACCTGCTCTGCCACCTGTCCGGGGTGGCGACGGCGACGGCGCAGTGGGTCGACGCCGTCGCGGGCACCCGGGCGCGGATCCGGGACACCCGCAAGACGCTCCCGGGCCTTCGGCTGCTGGAGAAGTACGCCGTGCGCTGCGGCGGCGGCGTGAACCACCGGCTCGGGCTCGGCGACGCGATCCTGATCAAGGACAACCACGTGGCGGCGGCGGGCTCGGTGTCCGCGGCGCTGCGGGCCGCGCGGGAGCGGGCCCCGGAGCTGCCGTGCGAGGTCGAGGTGGACTCGCTCGCGCAGTTCGACGAGGTGCTGGAGCTGGGGGCGGAGCTGGTCCTGCTGGACAACTTCAGCCCGCACCAGACCGCGGAGGCGGTGCGCCGCCGCGGCACCGCCCCGACCCTGCTCGAGTCCTCCGGCGGCCTCGTGCTCGCCGACGCCCGCGAGTACGCCGAGACCGGGGTCGACTTCATCTCGGTCGGCGCCCTGACGCACTCGGTGACGGCGCTGGACCTGGGCCTGGACCTGTAGCGGGTATCCGCCGGCCGCTCCCGCCGCTCCTCGAGGGTGGAGGTGGTCGCCGTGCGGATCCTCGTCGCCTCGTGGCCGGGGTTCGGTCACCTGCTGCCGATGGTGCCCCTGATCCGGGCCGCGCAGCGCGCCGGGGCGGAGGTCGTGGTGTCGACGGGCGCCGATCTCGCGCCCACGGCCGCGCGGCTCGGCGTCCGCGTGCACCGCTCGGGGGCCACGCTGGCCGCGTCGTTCGCCCGGCTGAACGGCGTGACGTCCGGCGGGCTGCCCCCGGACGAGCGGCCCCTCGTCGCCGCGCGGCACTTCTTCGGCGCGGGCGCGGTCGAGCGCGCCCGGGACGTCGCGGCGCTGCTCGACGACTGGCGGCCGGACCTGGTCGTGCACGACACCCTGGAGCTGGGATCGGCGACCGCCGCGGTGGCGCACGGGGTCCCGCACGTCACCCACGGGTACGGGCCGACGGTGCCCGACACCGCGCGCTTCGGCCACGTGATCGGGGAGACGATCGGCGCCGCGGGGCTGCCCGACCCGATCACGGCCGTGTTCGCCGCGCCCTACCTGGACCCGTGCCCGCCGGGCCTGCGCGGCCCGGAACCGCACCCGTGGACGGACCTGCGTCCGGTGCGGCCCACCGCCGGTGAGGTCGGCGAGCCCGATCCCGACCTCGCCGCCGCGCTCGACGCCCTGCCCCACGAGGACACCGTCTACGTGACCCTCGGGACGGTCACGAACCGCGCTCCGGAGATCTTCCGCGCGGTGCTGGAGGGGTGCGTGCGCCGGGGCGTGAACGTCGTGGTGACGACCGGGCCGGACGTCGACCCCGCCGGCCTCGGACCGCAGCCGCCCGGGGTCCTCGCGGCGCGGTACCTCCCGCAGGCCCAGGTGCTCCCGCGCTGCCGCGCGGTGGTGTCCCACGCCGGTGCCGGCACGATGATCGGCGCGGTCTGCCACGGCCTGCCGCAGCTGTGCCTGCCCCAGGGCACCGACCAGCCGTCGAACACCGCGGCGCTGGTGCCGACCGGCGCGGGCCTCGCCCTGGAACCCGGGGAGGTCACGCCCGACGCGGTCGCCACGGCGCTGGGACGCCTGCTCGGCGAGCCCTCCTTCCGGCGGGCGGCGCAGCGGCTCGCGGCCGAGGTCGCCGCGATGCCCGTCGCGGACGAGGTCCTCGCCGAGGTGGTGTACGAGGTCGCCGGAGCGGCCTCCTAGTACGGGGCGAGCTCGAGGACGGGACGGCCGGACTCCGCGGCGTCCCGGGCGAAGGCCGCAAGGTCGGAGAGGATCTCGCCGAGCGCGTCGGGCTCGTCGTGCGCGATGGCCTCCGACCAGGCGGCCATCACCGGCGGCGCCGTGCGCGGGGTCATCTCGGCCAGGGCCTCGATCGCGGCCGCGGGCACCCGGGTCACGATCATGCCGGCGTCGACCTCGACGGCGAGCAGGCCGGCGGGACTGCGGGGGTCGGCCGGCCCGACCTCGGTGAGCGCCGCGTACAGGGCGGCGAGTTCGCTGCGCCGCAGGGGGATCGACAGATGGGGCCAGTCGTCGAAGGAGTGCTCGCCGGACGCCACCGAGGCCACCGCGTCGGCCTCGTCCTCACCGGCCAGGAACCAGTCGCTCACCTGGCGGAATCTAGGCCAGCAGCTCGGCCGCCATCGGGGCGGGGAAGCGGACGGTGAACCGGACCTCGCCGAGCAGGGCCTCCAGGGCGTGCGCGGCGGCGTCGACCTGCGCGCGGGCCTCGGCCCCGACGTCGGCGAGCAGCTTCAGCGCGATCGTCCCGTCCTTGCGCTGCACCCACCCGCCGACGATCGCGCCGTCGACCCAGACCGTGGGGCCGCCGTTGCCGTTGCGGTCGAACAGGTGCGGCGTGAGCGCGGGGTCCAGGTAGTGGTCGCGCTGCTTCCAGCCCATGGTCGTGGGGTCGAGGCCCGGGAGGAGGGCGACGGAGGGCTGCGGCTCGACCGCATCCACGTCGTCGGGCAGCACGAGGCCCGCGTCGGTCTCGACCGCGCCGACGTCAGTGAGCGCGGCCTTGGTGGTCGCGACGGTCCAGCCGGCCCACCACCTGAGGTCGTCGCGGGTCGCCGGGCCGAAGGCGCGGAGGTACGCGCGGGCGAGCCCGGCCGCGGCCTCGCGCTTGGGCAACGGCTCGCCGAGCCCGCCGGGCACCCAGGCGTCGGCGGCGGCCCAGCGGTACTGGCCGTTGATCCACGTGCCGGTGGGCCGGGCGCGCAGGACCTCGCCGTCGAACCCCATGACCAGCAGGACCCGCGAGTGCAACGACTGTGTGGTCGCCTCGATGGGGACCGGCGTGGTGAGCTCCGGGAGCCGCAGCCCGATCTCGCGGGCGGGCAACGGGCCCTCGGCGAGCAGCAGCTCCCGGATCCGGCCCCGGGCGTCGGCGATGGTGGCGTCGGGGTCGGCGTACCCGCCGGCGGTCAGCTGCCTGTGCAGGTTGCGGCGCTGCACGGCGGCGACGTCGACCGTCGCGGCATGGTGGGCCAGCCGGGCGTGGTGCGGGCCGAAGACCCACAGCGTCCGGCGCATGGCGTGGTGCCGGAGCAGGCTGCGGTCCTCGTAGAGCGCACGCTCCACCGTGCCGAGGTCCGGGTGCGCCATCCGCGTCGCGGCCGAGAGGTACACGGTGACGGGGTCGGTGGAGTGCAGGCCGACCAGGTCGTCGACGATCCGCGGGACGTCGTCGGTGCGGGTCGCGGGGGCCAGCCGGTGCCGCGCGACGAGCCGCGCGCGTCGCCGGTCAGCCGAGATCGAGGGGAGCGCCACACCGGTGATTCTGCTGTGAGTGGCGATAGTCGCCATAGCAGTGATTGCCACTCACAGGGGGAGGGTGGGCGGGACGTACCCTGGACGCATGGTCCGCCCACTCCTGCGCCGCCTCGACCTGCGCGCCGAACCGCTGCCGCGACCTGCCGTGCTGCGCGGGATGCTGCCGCGCGCGGAGATCGACGTCGACGCGGCGCTCGAGGCGGTCCGGCCCATCGTCGAGTCGGTGCGGGAGCGGGGCGTCGAGGCCGTGCTGGAGGCCACCGAGCGGTTCGACAAGGTCCGCCCGGCCTCGGTCCGGGTTCCCGTCGCCGAGCTGGAGAAGGCCCTGGCGAACCTCGACCCCGCGGTGCGCGAGGCGCTGGAGACCTCGATCGAGCGCGCCCGGAAGGTCCACGAGGAGCAGCGCCGGTCCGACGTCGTCACCCGGGTCGTGCCGGGCGGCACCGTCACCGAGCGGTTCGTCCCGGTCCGCCGGGTCGGGCTGTACGCGCCGGGCGGGCTCGCGGTCTACCCGTCGTCGGTGATCATGAACGTGGTCCCGGCGCAGGCCGCGGGCGTGGAGTCGCTGGTGGTGGCCTCGCCGCCGCAGGCGGAGAACGGCGGCCTCCCGCATCCCACGATCCTGGCCGCGGCCGCACTGCTCGGCGTCGACGAGGTGTGGGCGGTCGGCGGCGCACAGTGCGTCGCGCTGCTGGCCCACGGCGGCACCGACACGGACGGCGCCGACCTCGAGCCGGTCGACATGGTCACCGGCCCGGGCAACATCTACCTGACCGCCGCCAAGCGGATGCTCCGCGGGCTGGTCGGGATCGACGCCGAGGCCGGCACCACCGAGATCGCGGTCCTGGCGGACGGCGGGGCGGACCCCGTGCACGTCGCCGCGGACCTGATCTCGCAGGCCGAGCACGACCCGAACGCGGCGTCGGTGCTGGTCACGGACTCGGACTCGCTCGCCGACGCGGTGGACGCCGAGCTGGAGCGCCAGGTCGCGGCCACCAAGCACACCGAGCGCATCCGCACCGCGCTGTCCGGCCCGCAGTCGGGCACGATCCTCGTGCGGGACGTCGCCGACGGCATCGCGGTCGTCGACGCCTACGCCGCCGAGCACCTCGAGATCCAGACCGCCGACGCCCGCGAGGTGGGCGCACGGGTGCGCAACGCCGGCGCGATCTTCATCGGCCCCTACGCCCCGGTCTCGCTCGGCGACTACTGCGCCGGCTCGAACCACGTGCTGCCCACCGGCGGCTGCGCGCGGCACTCCGGCGGGCTCTCGACCGGCACGTTCCTCCGGGGCGTGCACGTGGTCGAGTACACCGAGGAGGCGCTGCGCGAGGTGGCGGACCGGGTCGTCACGCTCGCCACCGCCGAGGACCTGCCCGCCCACGGCCAGGCCGTCACCGCGAGGTTCCCGCGGTGACCACCCCCGGCGCCGGAGTCCGGCTGGAGGACCTCCCCCTGCGGGAGTCGTTGCGCGGCAAGTCGCCCTACGGCGCCCCGCAGCTCGACGTGGCCGTCCGGCTCAACACCAACGAGAACCCGTACCCGCCGCCGCCCGAGCTGGTCGCGGACGTCACGGCCGCCTGCGAGGAGGCAGCGCGGAACCTGCACCGCTACCCGGACCGGGACGCGGTCGCGCTGCGCGAGGACCTCGCGGCGTACCTGACCCGGCAGACCGGGGTGCGGCTCGGCGTCGCGAACCTCTGGGCCGCCAACGGGTCCAACGAGATCCTCCAGCAGGTGCTGCAGGCCTTCGGTGGACCGGGCCGGACCGCGCTCGGGTTCGTGCCCAGCTACTCGATGCACCCGATCATCAGCTCGGGCACGCAGACCGAGTGGGTCGAGATCCCGCGCACCGCGGACTTCTCGGTCGACGTCGACGCGGCGCAGCTCCTGCTCAAGGAGAAGGCGCCGGACGTCACGTTCCTGACCAGCCCGAACAACCCCACCGGCCAGTCGCTCGACCCCGCGGACCTCGCGCTGCTGATCGACGCCGCGCCGGGGATCGTCGTGGTCGACGAGGCGTACGCCGAGTTCTCCGCGCACCCCAGCGCGACCACCCTGCTGGCCACGCACGGGCACAAGCTGGTCGTCTCGCGGACGATGAGCAAGGCCTTCGCGTTCGCCGGCGGCCGGCTGGGCTACCTGGCCGCCGTGCCCGCCGTCGTCGACGCGCTGCAGCTCGTCCGGCTGCCCTACCACCTGTCCGTGCTCACCCAGGCCGCCGCGCGGGCGGCGTTGCGCCACGCCGACGCCACGCTCGGCTCGGTCGCGCTGCTGGCCGCCGAGCGGGACCGGATCGTGCCGGAGCTGCGGGCCCTGGGCTACGACTGCGTCCCCAGCGACGCCAACTTCGTGCTGTTCGGCCGGTTCGCCGACGCCCCCCGGGCGTGGCGGGCGTTCCTCGGCCGCGGCGTGCTGATCCGGGACGTCGGGATCCCGGAGCGGCTGCGGGTCACGATCGGCACCCCCGAGGAGAACGACGCGTTCCTGGCCGCGGCCGGGGACGTGGTGGAGGAGATCGCATGAGCCGGATCGGCCGCGTCGAGCGGGTCACCAAGGAGTCGAAGGTCCTGGTCGAGATCGACCTGGACGGCACCGGGCAGACGAACATCTCCACCGGTGTGCCGTTCTTCGACCACATGCTCGACGCGCTGGGCAAGCACGGCGCGTTCGACCTCACCGTGCAGGCCGAGGGCGACGTGCACCTCGACGCCCACCACACCGTCGAGGACACCGCGATCGTGCTCGGCCAGGCGCTGCGCCAGGCGCTGGGGGACAAGAAGGGCATCCGCCGCTTCGGCGACGCCTGGATCCCGATGGACGAAGCGCTCGCGCACGCCGTCGTCGACGTCTCCGGGCGGCCGTACACGGTGCACTCCGGCGAGCCCGAGGTCATGCAGGGCTTCGTGGTGGGCGGGCACTACCCGACGGTGCTGAACCGGCACGTGTTCGAGTCGCTGGCCTTCCACGGCCACCTCGCGCTGCACGTCCGGGTGCTCGACGGGCGGGACCCGCACCACATCACCGAGGCCGAGTTCAAGGCCATCGCCCGCGCGCTGCGGGCCGCCACCGAGCCCGACGAGCGGATCACCGGCATCGCCTCGACCAAGGGCACCCTCTAGGAACTCGGCCACCGACCGACCAGGATGGGGGCGATGGACGCCCGGCACCTCCGTTACTTCCTGGCCGTGGTCGACCACGGTGGGTTCCACCGCGCGGCCGAGGCGCTGTCCGTCGGGCAACCCACGCTGACCCAGGCGGTCGCGGCGCTGGAGCGCGAGCTGCGCACCGCGCTCTTCCACCACGTCGGGGCGGACGTCGTGCTCACGGAGGCCGGCCGCGCGCTCGTCGGGCCGGCCCGGGAGGTCGGGCACGGGCTGGAGGTGGCCCGCGCGGCGGTCGAGGCGGTCGAGGGGCTGCGCGCCGGGCGCGTGGAGATCGTCGCGACGCCCTCGGAGGCGGTGTCGCCGCTCGCCGGGACCATCGCCCGGTTCTGCGCGGCCTACCCGCAGGTGCGAGTGGTGGTGCGGGCCGCGTTCACCGCCGACGAGGTGATCACCGCCGTCCGGTCGGGTGCCACCGAGCTCGGCCTGCTCGCCAGCGCGCGGCCCATCCACGCGACCGGGCTGGACCTGCATCCGGTCGCGCGTCAGCGGTTCGTCCTGGTCACGGCCCCGGAGTCGGGCCTCGCCGGGCCCGTGCGGCCCGACCAGCTCGAGGGCCGCCGCCTGATCGGCGGGCCGCCCGCCACCACCATGCGGTCCGTGGTCGACGGCCTCGAGCGGCACGGGGCCGTGATCGCGGCGGAGTGCGAGCACCGGGAGGCGATCCTGCCGCTGGTGCTCGCCGGGGTCGGGATGGCCGTGCTTCCCGACTCCTGGCGTGAGCTGGCGGAGCGGGCCGGCGCCCGCGTCGTCGAGCTGGAGCCGCCCGCGCACCTGGACATCGCCTACGTCAGCCGCACCGGCGCCGTCACCGCGGCCGCCCGCACCTTCCTCGAACAGGCCACCCTGCGGACCCACCGGCCCGCGCCCGTCGACGCCTGCTGACCCGGCCGGGCGGCGCCGCGGCGGTCCGTACACTTGGGGGCGTGTCGCGGATCGTCGTGCTGGACTACGGATCGGGGAACCTGCGGTCGGCCGAGCGCGCGCTGCGGCGGGTGGGGGCGGACGTCACCGTCACCTCCGACTTCGACGCCGCCTGCGAGGCCGACGGGCTGGTCGTCCCCGGCGTCGGTGCCTTCGCGCACTGCATGGAGGGCCTCCACGCGGTGCGCGGCCCGCAGATCATCGGCCGCCGCCTGGCCGGCGGGCGCCCGGTGCTCGGGATCTGCGTCGGCATGCAGGTGATGTTCGACCGCGGCGTCGAGTTCGGCGTGGAGGCCGACGGGTGCGGGCAGTGGCCGGGCACCGTCGAGCGGCTGAAGGCGGACGTGCTGCCGCACATGGGCTGGAACACGGTGCGCGCCCCCGCGGGGTCCACCCTGTTCAGCGGGCTCGACGCCGACACCCGCTTCTACTTCGTGCACTCCTTCGCCGCCCGCCGGTGGGAGCTGGAGGAGTCGCACGCGATCCGGCCGCCGCTGGTCACCTGGGCGAACCACGGCGAGGACTTCGTCGCCGCCGTCGAGAACGGGCCGCTCGCCGCCACCCAGTTCCACCCGGAGAAGTCCGGCGACGCGGGCGCGCAGGTGCTCGCGAACTGGCTGCGCGACGTGGTCGGCTGACCCCCGTGGCCCCCCCGCGGCGGAGGACGGCGAGCCGGAAGCGCACGTCCCCGCGGCGCACGACCACGGGGCGCACGACCACGGGGCGCTCCCGCCGCCGGACCACCACCCGCCGGCGCACGTCGACCGCGAGCTCGCTGGGCACGGTCGTCGGCGCCGCGCTGGCCGGCGTGATCGCGGCCGCGCTGGGCGGGCTGGCGTGGTGGGGCTGGGTGCTGCTGATCGTCGTCGGGCTGCTGGTGGGGCTCGGGTACGCCGCGGTGCGCGGCCGCCGGTCCCTCGCCGCCGAGCAGGTCCCGGACGGGCCGGAGCCCTCGGGCGGCGCCGACCCCGCCTGATCGCTCCCGGGCAGGCACGGTCGGTTCCCGACTCTCTGCGTCCGTCAACGGTGATCACGGGTGGTGCACGGCAGCGCGGCGCCGAGGACACGGAGCCCGGTGGGTAGGCTCGTGCGGTGAGTTTCACGCTTCTTCCCGCTGTGGACGTCGCCGACGGGCAGGCCGTGCGCCTGGTCCAGGGCGAGGCCGGCACCGAGACCTCCTACGGCGCGCCGCGTGAGGCGGCGTTGAAGTGGCAGGAGGACGGCGCCGAGTGGATCCATCTCGTCGACCTCGACGCGGCCTTCGGCAAGGGCTCGAACGCGGAGCTGCTGGCCGCCGTCGTCGGTGAGCTGGACGTCAAGGTGGAGCTGTCCGGCGGGATCCGGGACGACGAGTCGCTGGCCCGCGCCCTGTCCACCGGCTGCGCCCGGGTCAACCTCGGGACGGCTGCGCTGGAGAACCCGGAGTGGTGCGCGAAGGTCTGCGCGGAGCACGGCGAGAAGATCGCCGTCGGGCTGGACGTGAAGATCTCCGGCGGGCAGCATCGCCTCGCGGCCCGCGGTTGGACGCAGGACGGCGGCGACCTCTGGGAGACCCTGGCCCGCATGGACCGCGACGGCGTGTCGCGGTACATCGTCACGGACGTGTCCAAGGACGGGACGCTGCAGGGGCCGAACATCGAGCTGCTCAAGCAGGTCGCGGCGAAGACCCCGGCGCCGGTGGTCGCGTCCGGCGGGATCTCGGAGATCAAGGACCTCGTCGCGCTGGCGGAGACCGGGGTGATCGAGGGTTCGATCGTGGGCAAGGCCCTGTACGCCGGGCGGTTCACGCTGCCCGAGGCCCTCGCGGCGGTTCGCTAGTGGGCGTCGCGGTCCGCGTCATCCCCTGCCTGGACGTCGACGCCGGGCGGGTGGTGAAGGGCGTCAACTTCAAGGAGCTGCGCGACGCCGGCGACCCGGTCGAGATGGCCGCGGTCTACGACGCCGAGGGCGCCGACGAGCTCACGTTCCTCGACGTCACGGCGTCGTCCGGGGAGCGGGCGACGATGGTCGACGTCGTCCGGCGCACCGCCGAGCAGGTCTTCATCCCGCTCACCGTCGGGGGCGGCATCCGCACGCCCGACGACGTCGACCGCATGCTCCGCGCCGGCGCGGACAAGGTGAGCGTGAACACCGCCGCGATCGCGCGGCCGGAGCTGCTGGGCGAGATGGCGCGGCGGTTCGGCTCGCAGTGCATCGTGCTGTCGGTCGACGCGCGCCGCGTGGTCGACGGGCCGCCCACGCCGTCGACCTTCGAGGTCACCACGCACGGCGGGCGCACGGGCACCGGGATCGATGCCGTCGAGTGGGCCGCGCGCGGCCAGGAGCTCGGCGTCGGCGAGATCCTGCTCAACTCGATGGACGCCGACGGCACCCGCGCCGGCTTCGACCTCGAGCTGATCGAGAAGGTGCGCCGCGTGGTCGACGTGCCGGTGATCGCCTCGGGCGGCGCGGGCGCGCTGGAGCACTTCCCGCCGGCGGTCCGCGCGGGCGCCGACGCGGTGCTCGCCGCGAGCGTGTTCCACTTCGGGCAGCTGCGGATCGGCGAGGTCAAGGACGTGCTGCGCGCCGACCACGTGGAGATCCGATGAGGGTCGAGACCTCCGAGCTGGACCCCGCGATCGCGAAGCGGCTCAAGCGCGACGCGGACGGGCTGGTGTGCGCGGTCGTGCAGCAGCGCGGCACCAACGAGGTCCTGATGGTCGCGTGGATGGACGACGAGGCGTTGCACCGCACCCTCACCACGCGCCGCGGCACGTACTGGTCGCGCTCGCGGCAGGACTACTGGGTGAAGGGTGAGACCTCCGGACACGTCCAGCAGGTCCACGAGGTCCGGCTGGACTGCGACGGCGACACCCTGCTCGTCGTCGTCGACCAGGAGGGCGCGGCCTGCCACACCGGCGACCACACCTGCTTCGACGCCGACCGCCTGCTCTGACTCTGTGAGTGGCGATGGTCGCTATGGCGACTATCGCCACTCACAGCTCAGCCGGACATCACCCAGCGGATGCCCCGCGTGACGCCCTCGCCGGCCAGGCGGACGACCGTCGCCTCGGCGACGGGCAGGTAGGGCAGCCGCAGCGGGCCGCGCGCCCACCGGGGCAGCAACGCGACGGCCGCGGCCGCGAGCAGCGCGTACGGCGCCCGGGCGGGCAGCGCGAGCGGCGGCCTGAACAGCAGGAACCGGGCCGCGGACCGCGCCTCGGGGGTACCGCGCAACTCCGGGCGGAACGTCCGGAGGCGCGCCGCGAGCTCCGCCTCGCTCTCCGGCGGGTCGACGACGCCGAGCTCCCGGGCGACGCGGGCGGTGTCGGCGACGTAGCCGTCCCGGCCCTCCCGGTCCAGCGGCCGCGACCCGTACCGCTGGTGGGCGCGCAGGAAGCTGTCGATCTCGGCGATGTGCACCCACTCCAGCAGGTGCGGGTCCCCGGCGGAGTAGGGCCGGCCGTCGGGCGCGACCCCGCGGACCCGGCCGTGCACGGCCTTGATCCGCTCGATCGTGGCGCGGGCCTCGTCGTCGGGCCCGAAGGTCGTGGCGGCGAGGAAGTAGCTGGTGCGGGCGAGGCGCCCCCACGGGTCGCCGCGGTAGCCCGAGTGCCCAGCGACCCCGGCCATCGCCAACGGGTGCAACGACTGCAGCAGCAGCGCCCGCAGCCCGCCGACGAACATCGACGCGTCGCCGTGCACCCGCCGGATCGGGCGGTCCTCGGCGAACCAGCGCGGGCCGGGCGCCGAGTGGATCCGTGCGCGACGGTTCGGCCCCTCGTCGCCGGCGACCTTCTGGAAGACGTCCGCGCCGAGCCGCGCCCGCAGGCCCGCGACCCGGTCCGCGAGGGCGGCGGACACGTCCCCCAGCCCGGGAACCTGCAGATCGACCACGAGATCCATCATGCGGCCCCGCCGCGGACCCGGCCACCCGATCGTGGCGTCCGTGGGCCACCGGCCGCTGGTTCGCGTCCCCGCGAGATCCAGCACCCCGCCCGAGCCGCGCCGCTCGCGGACCCCGCGCGACGATCAGGCTCGGGCTACGACCGGCCCACCGACCCGTCCACCGCCGACCCGTCGGGCAGTGGCCCGGTGAGGTACCGCTGCACCGTGGGGCCGACCTGTGCGACCAGGGTCGCGTGCGACGCGGAGGCCAGCGGCTCGAGCTGCACGACGTACCGGATCATCCCCAGCCCGATGACCTGCGACGCGACCAGCGCCGCCCGCTCCTCGGCCCGGTCCGGCGCCACCCGCCCGACGAGCGGCCCGATGACCACCCGGACGATGAACTCGCGCATCATCCGCGCCGCCGCGGGATGCCCGGCCACGCTGCGGATCAGCGTGACGAGAGCGCCGCCCGACGCCTCGTCCCACACCCGCAGGAACATCGCGACGATCCGCTCGCCGAGCTGCTCGGGGTCGCCGGGCTCGACGGTCGCGACGATCGCGGACGGGTCGACCGGCACGTCGAGCGACGCCGTGAACAGCTGGGCCTTGCCCCCGAACCAGTGGTTGACCATGGCAGCGTCGACGCCGGCCCGCTCGGCGATCCGGCGGACGGTGGCGCCGTCGTAGCCCCGTTCGGCGAACTCGACGCGCGCGGCCGTGAGCAGGGCGGCGCGCGTGTCCTCGCCGGAGGTGCGGCGGCCGCGGCGGCGCGGTTCGCGGGTGGTCACGGGGCCATCTTCACCCTCCCCGCCGTCACCCCACCCACCCGGCACGGGAGAATGAGCCCCGTGACCGCAGCCACCACGAGCCCCACCGCACCTCCCGCCGCGCTGGGAGCGGTCAGCCCCACCCGCGAGGAGTTCCGCGCGCTGGCCGAGAACCACCGGGTGATCCCGGTGACCCGCCGGTTGCTGGCCGACGACGAGTCGCCGGTCGGCGTCTACCGCAAGCTCGCCGCCCCGGACGGCCGCGCCCGTCCCGGCACCTTCCTCTTCGAGTCCGCCGAGAACGGGCGCTCCTGGTCGCGCTGGTCGTTCGTCGGTGCGCGCTCCGCCGCCTCGCTGACCACGGTCGACGGGCGGATCCGCTGGACCGGCGAGGTCCCCGACCACCTGCCCACCGAGGGCGACGTGCTGGAGGCGGTCCGCGGCGTCGTCGAGGAGCTGCAGAGCGAGCCGCTGCCGGGCATGCCGCCGCTGACCGGCGGGCTCGTCGGGTACATGGGCTACGACATCGTCCGCCGGATCGAGCGGATCGGCAGCGAGGAGAACCCGCCGGTCGACGACCTGCGCATCCCCGAGCTGGTCCTGCTGCTGGCCACGGACCTCGCCGCCGTCGACCACCACGAGGGCACGATCACGCTGATCGCCAACGCGATCAACTGGGACGACTCGGACGAGCGCGTCGACGAGGCCTACGACGACGCCGTGGCCCGGCTGGACCGGATGACCGCCGAGCTGGCCGCGCCCGCTGCGTCGACCGTCGCGGTGTTCAGCGCGGTGTCCCCGGACTTCGAGCGCAAGCGCACCCAGGCCGAGCACTTCGCCGCCGTCGAGGTGGCGAAGGAGCAGATCCGTGCGGGGGAGTGCTTCCAGATCGTCGTCTCGCAGCGCTTCGAGATGGACTGCGGGGCAGACCCGCTCGACGTGTACCGGGTGCTGCGCACCACCAACCCCAGCCCGTACATGTACCTGCTGAACATCGAGGACGAGTCGGGCGGCAGCCCGTTCACGATCGTCGGGTCCAGCCCGGAGGCGCTGGTCACGGTGGCCGACCGGCAGGCCACCACGCACCCCATCGCCGGGACGCGTTGGCGCGGCGCCACCGACGAGGAGGACGAGCTGCTGGAGAAGGACCTCCGGCACGACGAGAAGGAGCGCTCCGAGCACGTCATGCTCGTCGACCTGGGCCGCAACGACCTGGGCCGGGTCTGCGAGCCGGGCACGGTGAAGGTGCGCAACTTCTTCTCCGTGGAGCGCTACAGCCACGTCATGCACCTGGTCTCCACGGTCACCGGGACCCTGCGGGAGGACAAGAACGCGGTCGACGCCGTGCTCTCCTGCTTCCCCGCGGGCACCCTGTCCGGCGCGCCGAAGGTCCGCGCGATGCAGGTGATCGACGAGCTCGAACCCACCCGCCGCGGCCTCTACGGCGGGATCGTCGGGTACCTCGACTTCGCCGGCAACGCCGACACCGCCATCGCCATCCGGACCGCCCTGATCCGGGACGGCCGGGCGTACGTGCAGGCGGGCGGCGGGATCGTCGCCGACTCGGACCCGCAGGCCGAGGACACCGAATGCCTCAACAAGGCCCGGGCGGTGCTGTCCGCGGTCGCGACCGCGGCCACCCTGGGCCGCCCGGGCGGGCATGCCTGACACGCCCGCCCCCGCCCGCAGCGGCCGGCTGTTCCTCCTGACGGCCGCGCTGCTGCTCCTCGGTGCGCTCGGGCTGTGGGGGACGACCCGGCTGGACTGGGCGTCCACGCAGGTCGAGGTGGCCGGGCACGGGGCGACCGGGGCGGTGCCGGTCGCGGCCACCGGCGCACAGATCGCACCGGCGCTGCTCGGGCTGGCCGCGCTCGCGGTCGCGGCGGTGGCCGCGGCGATCGCGGTGTCGGGCGCCGTGCGGCGGGTCCTCGGTGTGATCGTGGCGCTGGCCGGCGGCTACGGCGCCTACGCCGCGGTGTCGGGCTGGTTGCGCCCGCCGACCGCGTCGGAGCTGCCCGCGCTGGTGGGCAGCGCGGCCGCGGGGGCGACCACGGCACCCGGCGCCTCGGTGTCCACCACGGCCGCCCCGCTGCTCGGGGTGCTCGGCGGGCTGCTGGTCGTGGCCGGGGGTGTGCTGCTGGTGGTGGCCGACCGGCGGCTGCCACGGATGGGTGCGCGGTACGACGCCCCGGGCGCGCCGCGCCGCCCGGCCGACCCCGAGCGGGCGGCCTGGGACGAGCTCGACTCCGGTGTCGACCCGACCACGGAGGGTGCGTTCGCGCGGGACCGTGGGCCGGACGGCGGCCCCCGGCCCGGCCGCCCGCACGGCACGGAATAGCATGGTCGGAACGCCTGGTAGGCCCGAACCCGGAAGGGGAGTGCGCCCCGTGGGCGAGCACGGTGAGGTGAGTGCGGGAGTCCGGCCCAGCGTCCTGGACTCCATCGTGGAGGGTGTCCGGGAGGACCTCGCGGCCCGGGAGGCCGCGGTGGACTTCGCGGAGATCAAACGGCGGGCCGCCGCGGCGGCGCCGCCGAAGGACGTCATGGCCGCGTTGAACGAGCCCGGTGTCGGGGTCATCGCCGAGGTCAAGCGGCGCAGCCCGTCGAAGGGCGCGCTCGCGACGATCCCGGACCCGGCCGTCCTGGCCAAGGCGTACGCCGAGAACGGCGCGCGGGTGATCAGCGTGCTCACCGAGCAGCGCCGGTTCGGCGGCAGCCTCGACGACCTGGCCGCCGTGCGCGCCGCCGTCGACGTCTGCGTGCTGCGCAAGGACTTCGTCGTCACGCCGTACCAGGTGCACGAGGCGCGGGCCTACGGCGCGGACCTGGTGCTGCTGATCGTGGCGGCCCTGGAGCAGCCGGTCCTGGAGTCGCTGCTGGACCGCGTGGAGTCCCTCGGGATGACCGCGCTGGTCGAGGTGCACACCGAGGAGGAGGCCGACCGGGCGCTCGAGGCCGGGGCGAAGGTCATCGGCGTCAACGCGCGGGACCTCAAGACCCTCGAGGTCGACCTGGGCATCTTCGGGCGGCTGGCCCCCGGGCTCCCCAACGACGTGCTGCGCGTGGCCGAGTCGGGCGTGCGCGGTCCGGGTGACCTGCTCACCTACGCGGGCTGGGGCGCCGACGCGGTGCTCGTCGGCGAGGGCCTCGTGACCAGCGGGGATCCGGGCGCGGCCGTCCGGGCGCTGGTGGCTGCGGGCTTCCACCCGTCGTGCTCCAGAATGGTGCGGTGAGTTCCTCCACGAGCGTCCGGGCGAGCAGCCGGGTCACCGCCAGTCAGGGCATCGAGACGCCGTCGGGCCACGAGCCCGACGGGCGCGGCCACTTCGGCCGCTACGGGGGGCGATGGGTCCCCGAGGCCCTGGTCGCGGCGCTCGACGAGCTGGAGACGGCCTACGAGAAGGCCCGGCACGATCCCGAGTTCCTCACCGAGCTGGACCGGCTGCACCGTGACTACACCGGGCGGCCGTCCCCGCTGACGGACGTGCCGAAGCTCTCGCGGCACGCCGGCGGCGCCCGGATCCTGCTCAAGCGCGAGGACCTGAACCACACCGGCTCCCACAAGATCAACAACGTGCTCGGCCAGGCGCTGCTCACCAAGCGGATGGGCAAGGAGCGGGTGATCGCCGAGACCGGGGCGGGCCAGCACGGGGTCGCCACGGCGACCGCGTGCGCACTGCTGGACCTCGAGTGCGTGGTCTACATGGGCGAGGTCGACACCCGCCGGCAGGCGCTCAACGTGGCCCGGATGCGGCTGCTCGGCGCCACCGTGATCCCGGTGAAGACCGGCTCGCGCACGCTGAAGGACGCGATCAACGAGGCGCTGCGGGACTGGGTCACCAACGTCGACTCGACGCACTACCTGCTCGGCACGGTCGCCGGCCCGCACCCGTTCCCGCAGATGGTGCGGGACTTCCACCGGGTGATCGGGCTCGAGGCCCGGGCCCAGGTGCTCGAGCGGACCGGCCGGCTGCCCACCGCCGTCGCCGCGTGCGTGGGCGGCGGGTCCAACGCGATCGGGATCTTCCACGCCTTCATCGACGACCCGGGCGTCCGGCTCGTCGGGTTCGAGCCCGGTGGCGACGGCGTCGAGACCGGCCGGCACGGGGCGACCCTGTCCGAGGGGTCGCCGGGCGCGCTGCACGGCGCCTTCTCGTACCTGCTGCAGGACGAGGACGGGCAGACCGCGGAGTCGTACTCGATCTCGGCGGGGCTGGACTACCCGGGCGTCGGGCCGGAGCACGCGCTGCTCAAGGACCTCGGCCGCGCCGAGTACCAGCCGGTGACCGACGCGGAGGCGATGGACGCGTTCGCGCTGCTCTGCCGCACCGAGGGGATCATCCCGGCCATCGAGTCGGCGCACGCCGTGGCCGGCGCGCTGCGGCTGGGCCAGGAGCTGGGGCCCGACGCGGTGATCCTGGTGAACCTCTCCGGCCGCGGCGACAAGGACGTCGACACCGCCGCGAAGTGGTTCGGGATGATCGGGCAGGACGAGAGCGCCGAGGCGGCCGACGGCACGGCCATCGCCGAGGGCCGTACCGAGCAGCCGACCGGCTCCTTCGCGGACGCCGGCAGCGAGACCGAGGGGATCCAGGCGTGAGCGGCCGATCTGTCGCCGACGTGTTCGCGAAGTGCCGCGCCGAGGGCCGCGGCGCCCTGGTCGGCTACCTGCCGGCGGGGTACCCGACGGTCGACGAGGGGGTGGAGCTGCTCGCCGCGATGAGCGAGGGCGGCTGCGACCTGCTCGAGGTCGGCGTGCCGTACTCGGACCCGGTGATGGACGGGCCCACGATCCAGGCCGCCGCGGACACCGCGCTGCGCAACGGGTTCCGGCTGCGGGACGTGTTCAGCACGGTCGAGCGCGTCACGGCGGCGGGGGGCAACTGCGTCGTGATGACCTACTTCAACCCGGTGCTGCGCTACGGGGTGGACCGCTTCGCCGCGGACCTCGCCGCCGCCGGCGGGCTCGGCCTGATCACGCCGGACCTGATCCCGGACGAGGCCGACGAGTGGTTCGCCGCCTCGGACAAGTACGGGCTGTCCCGGACCTTCCTGGTGTCGCCGTCGTCGACGGACGAGCGGATCGCCTCGACCACCGCCGCCTCCAGCGGCTTCGTGTACGCGACCTCGATCATGGGCGTGACGGGCGCGCGGGACTCGGTGAACTCGGCCGCCGGCGAGATCGTCGGCCGGACCCGGCCGCACACCTCGCTGCCGATCGGCGTCGGGCTCGGGGTGCGCAACGCCGACCAGGCCGCCGAGATCGCGGGCTTCGCCGACGGCGTCATCGTCGGCTCGGCCTTCGTCTCCGCCGCGGAGAAGGGCGGGCCCGACGCGGTCCGCGACCTCGCCCGGGAGCTCGCCGCCGGCGTCGCGCGGGCGGGGCTGCCGCAGCGGGCCTGAGGCCGCCCGGGGCCGCGCGTTGCGCGCGGTCCCGGAGTGCCGCCGGGGGAGGTGGGGGAGCCGCTCCCCTCCGAGCCCGCGCTACGGTGGCCGCGTGAGCGCCCTCGCGAGCAGCACCGTGCTGGCCTACCTCCCCAGCCCGGACCGCGGCGTCTGGCATCTCGGGCCGATCCCGATCCGGGCGTACGCGCTCTGCATCATCGCCGGGATCGTCGTCGCGATCTGGTGGGGCGAGAAGCGGTTCGTCGCGCGCGGCGGTCCGGCCGGCACGGTCGTCGACGTCGCGGTGTGGGCGGTGCCGTTCGGCCTGATCGGCGGGCGGCTCTACCACGTCGCCACCGACTGGCGGACCTACTTCGGCCCCGGCGGCGACCCGGTCAACGCGCTCAAGATCTGGGAGGGCGGCCTCGGGATCTGGGGGGCGATCGCGCTCGGCGCGGTCGGGGCCTGGATCGGCTGCCGGCGGCGCGGCATCCCGCTGCCCTTCTTCGCCGACGCGGTCGCGCCCGGGATCGTCGTCGCGCAGGCGATCGGCCGGCTGGGCAACTACTTCAACCAGGAGCTCTACGGCGCCCCGACGACGTTGCCGTGGGGCCTGGAGATCTACGAGCGGGTCGACCCGGCGACCGGCGCGTCGGACCCGCTGGGCGGCGTGGCCGTCGACACCGCGAACCCGATCGCGATCGTGCAGCCCACGTTCCTGTACGAGCTCATCTGGAACCTGGCCGTCGCCGCGGTGATCGTGTGGGCGGACCGGCGCTTCAGGCTCGGCCACGGCCGTGTCTTCGCGCTCTACGTCGCCGGCTACACGCTCGGCCGGTTCTTCATCGAGCTCATGCGCACCGACCCCGCCACGCGCGTGTTCGGCGACATCCGGATCAACGTCGTCGTCTCGGCGCTGGTGTTCGTCCTGGCGGTGCTCTACGTGGCGCTGGTCCGCAAGCCGCGCGAGGTGCTGCCGCCCGAGATCGCGAACCCCGACGGGGCGCGCACCGAGGAGACCGACCGGCCGGCCGGGTCCGCCGACGCGGACGTGCCGGAGGGCCGGGCGGGCGACCGGACGCCGTGACCACCTCGGCGACGCGCTTCGACGGCTTCGGCGACGGCGCCGTCGAGTTCTACGACGGTCTGCTGGCGGACAACAGCAAGGCGTACTGGACCGACCAGCGCGAGGTCTACGAGGCGCACGTCCGCGCGCCGATGACGGCCCTGCTCGCCGAGCTCGAGGAGGAGTTCGGGCCGGGCAAGATCTTCCGCCCGTACCGGGACGTCCGGTTCGCGAAGGACAAGTCGCCGTACAAGACCCACTGCGGCGGCTTCGCCCCGCCGTACTACGTCCAGGTCGGCCCCGACGGGCTGCTCGCCGCGGCCGGGTACTACGGCATGGCTCCGGACCAGGTCGCGCGCTACCGCACCGCGGTCGACGACGAGCGCCGCGGCGAGGCGCTGCGCGGCATCCTGCAGGCTGCGGAGAAGGCCGGGCTGACGGTCGGCGGGGAGCAGCTGCGCACCCGGCCGAAGGGCACCGACCCGGACCACCCGCGACTCGACCTGCTGCGGCACAAGGGCCTCATGGTCGCCCGCCGCTGGCCCCCGGACGACGCGCTGCACGAGCGGACCTGCCTCGACCGGGTCCGCCGCACCTGGCGGGCCGCCCGCCCGCTCGCGGAGTGGCTCGCCGACCATGTCGGCCCGAGCGAGCAACCCCGCCGCTAGGGCCGGTCCTGCTGCCGGCGCGCCCGCCGCGCCAGCAGCTCGTGCAGGGCGACCCCGATCGACACGCCCACGCAGTCCACGACCGCGTCGAGCACCTCGGGGCTGCGCCCGATCGGCAGCAGGCCCTGCAGGACCTCGGAGATCCCGGCGTACCCGGCGAGCGCGAGGACCAGTGGGAGCGGCGGGACGCCCGCCCACCGACCGGTGAGGCCCAGCAGGGCGAACACACCCAGATGGACGAGCTTGTCGACGCCGGGCGGGGCAGTGGGCACCCCGGAGGCCGGGAGGAACAGCACCAGCAGGCTGACCAGCACCGCAAGGGCGAAACTCAGCCGTCGCACTGTTCGACTTCCTCCTACCTGATCGTTACAGACAGCGCGCTACGCTTGGCCTCGTGACCCGTCGCACCAAGATCGTCTGCACCATCGGGCCGGCCACCGCCACGCCCGACCGTATCCGGGAGCTGGTCGCTGCCGGCATGGACGTCGCCCGGCTCAACTTCAGCCACGGCACGCGGGACGACCACAAGCGCGTGTACCAGATGGTGCGCGACGCGGCCGACGCCGAGGGCCGCGCCGTCGGCATCCTCGCCGACCTGCAGGGGCCGAAGATCCGGCTCGGCACGTTCACCGACGGCCCGACCGAGTGGCAGACCGGCGAGGAGGTGCGGATCACCGTCCAGGACTGCGCCGGCACCCACGACCGCGTCTCCACCACCTACAAGGGCCTGGCCCGGGACGCCCGCGCGGGCGACCGGCTGCTGGTCGACGACGGCAAGGTCGGCCTGCGCGTGGTCGAGGTCGAGGGCGACGACGTGGTCTGCCGGGTCACCGAGGGCGGCCCGGTGTCCAACAACAAGGGCATCTCGCTGCCCGGCATGAACGTCTCGGTGCCGGCCCTGAGCGAGAAGGACATCGCGGACCTGGAGTTCGCGCTCAAGCTGTCCGTCGACGTGATCGCGCTGAGCTTCGTGCGCAGCCCCGCGGACATCGACGGCGTGCACCGGATCATGGAGAAGGTCGGGGTCAAGCTCCCGGTCGTCGCCAAGCTGGAGAAGCCGGAGGCCGTCGACAACCTCGAGGCCATCGTGCTGGCGTTCGACGGCGTGATGGTCGCCCGCGGCGACCTGGGCGTGGAGCTGCCGCTGGAGAACGTGCCGCTGGTGCAGAAGCGCGCGATCCAGATCGCCCGCGAGAACGCCAAGCCGGTCATCGTGGCCACCCAGATGCTGGACTCGATGATCACGAACTCGCGGCCGACCCGCGCCGAGGCCTCCGACGTGGCCAACGCGGTGCTCGACGGGGCCGACGCGCTGATGCTCTCCGGCGAGACCGGCGTCGGCCGCTACCCGATCAAGACGGTCCGCACGATGAGCACGATCATCGAGGCCGTCGAGGCGGGCCCGGCGAACGTGCCGCCGCTGAACCACGTGCCGCGCACCAAGCGGGGCGTGCTCTCCTACGCCGCGCGGGACATCGGCGAGCGCCTCTCGGCCCGCGCGCTGGTCGCCTTCTCGCAGTCCGGCGACACCGTGCGCCGGCTCGCCCGGCTGCACACCCGGCTGCCGCTGCTGGCCTTCACCCCGGCCCCCGAGGTGCGCAGCCAGCTGGCGATGACCTGGGGCGTCGAGACGTTCCTGGTCGAGGCCGTCGACTCCACGGACGCGATGGTCCGCCAGGTCGACCACGCCATGCTCTCGATCGGCCGGTTCCAGCCGGGCGACCTCGTCGTGATCGTCGCGGGCTCGCCGCCCTCGACCGTCGGCTCGACCAACCTCATCCGCGTCCACCGGCTGGGCGAGGAGGACCACGCCTGAGGCCCGGGTGCGGGAGGATCCCGGCGTGACCGAACCTTCCGCTCCCGGGATCATGCTGGACGTCGACGGTGTGCCGCGCGGACAGGGCGTCCTCGACGAGCTGATGCGGCTGCTCGAGCTGGAGCAGCTCGAGGTGGACCTGTTCCGCGGCACCAGCCCGGCGACCTCGCCCGTCCGCGTGTTCGGCGGGCAGGTCGCGGCGCAGGCGCTGGTCGCCGCGGGCCGCACGATCGAGCCGGACCGCGGGGTGCACTCGTTGCACGCCTACTTCATCCGGGGCGGCGACCCGGGCCGGCCGATCGTGTTCCGCACCGAGCGGGTCCGCGACGGTCGCTCGTTCAGCACCCGCCGGGTGCTCGCGATCCAGGGCGGCGAGGCGATCTTCGCGTTGTCGGCGTCGTTCCAGCTCGCGCAGGAGGGGCTGGAACACTCCGTGCCGATGAGCGACGGGGTGCCGACCCCGGACGAGCTGCCCAGCATCGGTGACCGGGTGGTGTCCGGGGCCGGCGCCGCCTGGATCGAGCGGGTGCCGCGCTCACTGGACATCCGGTTCGTCGACGAGCCGGTGTGGACCGAGGACCGGGTGGCGACCGACGACCCGTTGCGCGCCTGGATGAAGGCCGACGGACGGCTGCCCGACGACCCGCTGCGGCACGTCTGCCTGCTCACCTACATCTCCGACCTCACCCTGCTCGGCTCGGTGGTGGGGCGCCACGACCTGACGAGCACGTCCGTGCAGATGGCGAGCCTCGACCACGCCATGTGGTTCCACCAGCCCTTCCGTGCCGACGAGTGGCTGCTCTACGAGTGCTGGAGCCCCGCCGCGTCGGGCGGGCGCGGGCTGGCGCAGGGCCGCTTCTTCACCCGGGACGGCCGGCTGGTGGCCAGCACCATGCAGGAGGGCCTGGTCCGCCTCCCGCGGCGGTGACCGGTCGGTCGGGGCGACGGCCGTCGATCCGGCGAGGCAGGATGGGCGCATGAGCGACGACATCGGGGACGGCAGGGAGCGCCGGGACCGCGCCTGGGGCTTCCACACCCGGGCGGTGCACGCCGGGGCGGTGCCGGACTCGGCCGTGGGCGCCCGGGCGGTCCCGATCTACCAGTCGACGAGCTTCGTCTTCGAGGACACCCAGGACGCGGCGAGCCTGTTCGCGCTGCAGAAGTACGGGCTGATCTACAGCCGGATCGGCAACCCGACCGTCTCGGTGCTGGAGGAGCGGCTCGCGAGCCTCGACGGCGGCATCGGTGCGGTGGCCACCGCCAGCGGGCAGGCTGCGGAGTTCCTCACCTTCGCCTGCCTGGCCGGGGCGGGGGACCACGGCGTCGCCGCGTCGGGCCTGTACGGCGGCACGATCACGCAGCTCGACGTCACGCTGCGCCGGTTCGGCGTCGACACGACGTTCGTCCCGGGCGGCGCCCCGGCGGACTACGCCGCGGCGATCACGGAGAAGACCAGGTTCGTGTTCACCGAGGTCGTCTCCAACCCCGGCGGCGAGGTGGCGGACCTGGCCGGGCTGGCCGACGTCGCGCACGCCGCGGGCGTGCCGCTGATCGTCGACGCCACGCTGGCCACGCCGTACCTCTGCCGGCCGATCGAGCACGGCGCCGACATCGTGATCCACTCCGCGACCAAGTTCCTGGGCGGACACGGGACCACGCTCGGCGGCGTCGTCGTCGAGTCCGGGCGGTTCGACTGGGGCAACGGCCGGTTCCCGTCAATGACCGAGCCGGTGCCCAGCTACGGCGGGCTCACCTGGTGGGGCAACTTCCAGGAGCTCGGGTTCCTCACCAAGCTCCGCGCCGAGCAGCTGCGGGACGTCGGGCCGACCCTGGCCCCGCACTCGGCGTTCCTGCTGCTCCAGGGCGTGGAGACGCTGCCCCTCCGGATGCGGGCGCACGTCGCGAACGCGCAGCGCGTCGCGGAGTGGCTGCACGCCGACCCCCGCGTGGAGTACGTGCGGTACGCCGGGCTGCCCGACCACCCGCACCACGAGCGGGCGCGCCGGTACCTGCCCGAGGGCCCGGGCGCGGTGTTCAGCTTCGGGGTGAAGGGCGGCCGCGCGGCCGGCGCGCGGTTCATCGAGTCCGTGCGGCTGTGCAGCCACCTGGCCAACGTCGGCGACGCCCGCACCCTCGTGCTGCACCCGGGCTCCACCACCCACCAGCAGCTGACCGCCGGGCAGCTGGAGGCGGCCGGGGTGCCCGAGGACCTGATCCGGATCAGCGTCGGGCTCGAGGACGCGGACGACATCATCTGGGACCTCGACCAGGCGCTGGCCGAGGCCGCGAAGGAGAGCGCATGAGCTGGCAGAACCCGTCGGCGCTGGAGCGGCAGCGGATCCTGCGCGACACCCGCACGGTCGCGATGGTGGGCGCCTCGCCCAACCCCGCGCGGGCGTCGAACTTCGTGGCGACCTACCTCCTGTCGAGCACCGACTACGAGGTGTGGTTCGTGAACCCGAACGCCACCGAGATCCTCGGCCGCCCCGTGTACCCGTCGCTGGCGGACTGCCCGGGCGTGCCCGACCTCGTCGACACCTTCCGTCGCCCCCAGGACCTGCCCGGCGTGCTCGACGAGGTGCTGGCGCTCGGGTCGGACGCGCAGGGCGTGCAGACGTGGTGGCTGCAGTTCGGGCTGTGGGACGAGGACCTGGCGGCGAAGGCCGGGGCCGCGGGCGTGACCGTCGTGATGGACCGGTGCCTGAAGGTGGAGCACGCCCGGTTCGCCGGCGGCCTGCACCTGGCCGGCTTCGACACCGGGGTGATCAGCTCCCGGCGACGGACCTAGCCGCGGTCAGTGGAAGAGCAGGCGGTCCAGGATCAGGGTGACCGCCCGCAGCACCCAGAAGGCCGGCGCGGCGAGGAGGAAGAGCTTCCAGAGCTCGGGCCAGCCCCGCCGGCGGGCCGCGTACCAGGTGGGCCACGCGGCGAGCACGGCGGCGATGAGGATCCAGCCGACCTGGATCAGCAGGCCCGTGGCCCCGCCGGTCCCGCCGAACACGACCTGCAGGGCGAAGGCGACCACGCCCCAGCCGAGCGCACCGAAGAGGGCCCGGTAGTAGGGGACGTCCGCCACCGGGGCCGGCTCGCTCGCCTGCTTCGCCCTGCTGTCCCGCTTCGCCACGGGGCCGACCCTATCCGGCCTGGTCAGCGCCCGGACGTGCAGGTCGGGGCCCGTAGGTGAGCCGCCGCAGCAGGACCTCGGCGGGTCCGCGGCGGCCCGCCCGGTCCAGCAGGGTCGCGGCCAGCACGGACGCCACCCAGGTCGCGACGGCGAGCAGCGCCGCGCCGGCCACGCCGATCCGGGCACCCCACCCCAGCGCCCACGCCGGCAGCAGCGCGCAGAACACCACGGACTGGGCGAGGTAGAAGGTCAACGAGCAGCGGCCCGTCGCGACCAGGGCCCGCCCGACGGGACCGACGGCGCGCGTGGCGAGCAGGCCGAACAGGGCGGCGTACCCGACGCCGCCGGCGAGCCCGCCCACCGCGTGCAGCAGGCCGAGCAGGGCCGACAGCCCCACCGAGGGCCGCCACCAGCCCGCCGCGACCACCGCGAGCGGGAGCCCGGCGACCACTGCGACGGTCAGCCCGCCCACGGCCGCCCGGACGAGGGTGCGGCGGTGCCGCTCCGGCTCGTCGAGCAGCCTGCGGCGCGCGGCCAGGGCGCCGACGGCGAGCATCCCGACGGTGAACAGGGCCGCCGACAGCGTGCCGCCGATCCACTCGCCGACGTGCAGGCCCAGCGCCGTGCGCACGTCGGGCGCGGCGACCGAGGGCAACGTGAGCGCCCCCGTCCGCAGCCCGGTGCCCGCACCGAGCAGGACGGTGATCGCCACCCCGACGGCGGCGATCGTCCGCAGCGTGACCTCGGTGCCGCGGACGAGGAACCCGGCCAGCAGGACCAGCAGCAGCCCGTAGGCACCGACGATGTCGCCGGGGAACAGCAGGATCCCGTGCGCGGCGCCGATGACGATCATCCACGCGCCGCGGCGGCGCAGCAGCCGGACGGCCGCCCCCTCGTCCTCCCGCCGGCGGGCGAGCTGGACCGCCCCGTAGCCGACGAGCAGGGCGAACAGCGGGTAGGCGCGCCCGTCGACCAGCAGCATCTGCAGCAAGGTGACCACCCCGCCGACGGGCCCCGGCTCGTCCGGGTACCCGCGCACCCCGGGCGCGGCCAGCAGGAACAGGTGCACGTTGGCCAGCGCGATCAGCAGCAGCATCGCGCCCCGGGCGAGGTCGGGGGCGACCGCCCGGGCGGACAGCGGCAGGGGAGCGGTCACGCCCGGATCATCCCGCGGCGTCCGGTCCACCGGCCACCGGGGCACACCGGCGGCGCGGGGCGCCGTGGGCGGCGGCGCGCGGGTCGGAGGTCACACCGAACGTGCCGCCACCAGGGTGATCCCCGTCGCGGCGCACCCGCGGAGGGAGGGCTAGCCTCACGGCGTGTCCACTCCTGTCACCGTCACTGTCACCGGAGCCGCTGGCCAGATCGGTTACGCGCTGCTCTTCCGGATCGCCTCCGGGCAGCTCCTGGGGTCCGACACCCCGGTGAAGCTGAACCTGCTGGAGATCCCGCAGGCCGTCAAGGCCGCCGAGGGCACCGCCATGGAGCTGAGCGACGGCGCCTTCCCGCTGCTGGCCGGCGTCGACATCTTCGACGACGCCACCAAGGCCTTCGACGGGACGAACGTCGCCCTGCTCGTCGGCGCCCGCCCGCGCACGAAGGGCATGGAGCGCGGCGACCTGCTCGAGGCCAACGGCGGGATCTTCGCCCCGCAGGGCAAGGCCATCAACGCGGGCGCCGCGGACGACATCAAGGTCCTGGTCGTCGGCAACCCGGCCAACACCAACGCCCTCATCGCGCAGAGCGCCGCGCCGGACGTCCCGGCCGAGCGGTTCACCGCGATGACCCGCCTCGACCACAACCGCGCGCTCGCGCAGCTGTCGGGCAAGCTGGGCGTGCCGGTCTCCGAGATCTCGAAGATGACGATCTGGGGCAACCACTCCGCCACCCAGTACCCGGACCTCTACCACGCCGAGGTCGGCGGCAAGATCGCCGCCGAGCAGGTGGAGGAGTCCTGGCTGCGGGACGAGTTCATCCCGACCGTGGCCAGGCGCGGCGCGGCGATCATCGAGGCCCGCGGCGCGTCGTCCGCGGCCTCGGCGGCCTCGGCGGCGATCGACCACGTGTACACCTGGGTCAACGGCACCCCCGAGGGGGACTGGACCTCGATGGCCGTCCCGTCCGACGGGTCCTACGGCGTGGCCGAGGGCATCATCTCGTCCTTCCCGGTCACCACCAAGAACGGCAAGTACGAGATCGTGCAGGGCCTGGAGATCAACGACTTCTCCCGCGAGAAGATCGACGCCTCCGTGGCCGAGCTGGTCGAGGAGCGCGAGGCCGTCAAGGGCCTGGGTCTGATCTGAGCGGCGTCATCTGACCGCCCACAGCCGAACGAACGGCACTTTCGCTCACACCTGGTGAGCGAGAGTGCCGTTCGTGCCTTCGGGGGTGCTACTCGGCGAGCACCGCGATCGCGAAGGACTCGCCGGGCAGCGTGATGTCCGACTGCTCGCTGGCCGTGGGCTCGCTGGCCAGCAGGATCCGGGTGACGGTGGCGCCCAGGTCGAGCGCGACCTCCTCCGGGCCGAGGTTGACCAGCACCCGCAGCCGGCCGCGGTGGATGACGAGCGTGCGGGCCTCGGGGTGGACGTCGACCGCCACCTCGTCGAGCCACGGGTCGGAGAGCTCCGGCCACGCCTTGCGGATGGCGATGAGCTCCTTGTGCATCGCGAGCAGGGTCGCGTGCGGCTCCTGCTCGTGTTCGGTCCAGTCGAGCTTGGAGTCGAGGAAGGTCGACTCGGCGTTCGGGTCGGGGACCTCGACGTCACCCCAGCCGTGCTCGGCGAACTCCGCGGTGCGGCCCTTGCGGACGGCCTCGCGCAGCCCCTCGTCGGGGAAGTAGGAGAAGAACTGCCACGGCGTGCGGGCGCCCCACTCCTCGCCCATGAACAGCATCGGTGTGAACGGCGAGGTGAACAGGATCGCCGCGCCGCAGGCGAGGATGCCGGGCGAGAGCAGCTGGGTGAGCCGGTCGCCGGTGGCCCGGTTGCCGATCTGGTCGTGGTTCTGCAGGTACGTCACGAACCGGTGCCCCGGGATCCGCGCGGTGTCGACGGGGGCGCCGTGCGTCCGCTTCCGGAAGCTCGACCAGGTGCCCTCGTGCAGGAACCCGCGGGTGAGTACGTGCGCCAGGCCCGCGAGGTCGGCCTCGGCGAAGTCCGAGTAGTAGCCCTGCCCCTCGCCGGTGAGCACGCTGTGCAGGCAGTGGTGGATGTCGTCCGTCCACTGGGCGGTCATTCCGAGCCCGCCGCCCTCGCGCGCGGTGATCATCTTCGGGTCGTTGAGGTCCGACTCCGCGACGAGCGACAGCGGCCGGCCGACGTGCGCCTCGAGCGCCGCCACCTCGACGGCGAGCTGCTCGAGGACGTGCTGGGCGCGGGTGTCCCGCAGCGCGTGCACGGCGTCGATCCGCAGTCCGTCGACGTGGAAGTCGCGCAGCCACATCAGGGCGTTGTCGATGGCGAACCGGCGCACCTCGTCCGACCACGGGCCGTCGAGGTTGAGCGACGGCCCCCAGATGTTGCTGCCCGCGAAGTACGGGCCGAACCTGTCGAGGTAGGCACCCGACGGACCGAGGTGGTTGTAGACGACGTCGAGGACCACCCCGAGCCCGCGGGCGTGCGCGGCGTCGACGAACCGCTTGAAGCCGTCCGGGCCGCCGTAGTTCTCGGTGACGGCGTACCAGCCGACGCCGTCGTACCCCCAGTTCCGGGGCCCGTCGACGGCGTTGACGGGCAACACCTCGACCATGTCGATCCCGAGCGCGACCAGGTGGTCGAGCTTCTCGATCGCGGAGTCGAAGGTGCCCTCGTCGGTGAAGGTGCCGATGTGGCACTCGTAGAGCACGCTGCCGGCCAGCGTGCGGCCGGTCCAGGCCTGGTCGGTCCACCAGAAGGAGTTCTGGTCGTAGCGGCGCGAGGCCGAGTGGACGCCGTTGGGCTGCCACGTCGAGCGCGGGTCGGGCAGGGGCGTCGGATCGTCGTCGACGAGGAAGGCGTAGGCCGAGCCCGGGCCGTTGTCCTCGACGTCGGCGCGCCACCAGCCGCCCGTCTCCCGCCGCATCGCGTAGGTCTCGCCGTCCACCAGGACCCGGACCTTGTCCTTCTCCGGCGCCCACACCGCGTAGTCAGCCACGGGGGAATCCTGCCGAATGGGCGGCCGGTGCGCCCGCGGGGGCCACGTGACACGCGGCGCAACGCCCGCGACGGGGCTCGTGACGGGGGCCGACGGGCGGTGCGGCCGGTTCCCGCCGCCACCGCACGGCGGGACCCGGGGCTCCGGGGTCGGGACCGCCGGCCGGTCGGGGGGCACGGAGACGGCCGGCGATCCCGGCAACGAGGTTCCGGTGGGATGGGGGGATCGGACCCGGACCTTGTGCGTTGCGTGGTCGAGAGTAGGAACGGCACGCCGTGCCGGAATCGGCCGTTCAGCCGCACTTTCCCGGAGATAATCGCGATGCCGAGAAGTACGGCTGCCGAACCAATTGCGCCGATCCCGCCCGCGATCAGCGGAGGCCGGATTCCTCCAGGTCGGTGGCGATGGCGCGGGTGTCGCGGGCGCGCTCGTCGAGCCGCTGCGACAGGTGCTCGAGAATGCGCCCCAGCTCCGCGGTGACGGCGGGATCGGCCGTACCGATGCCGACGGCCACGTCGCGGTCGAAAATGGCGAACAATCGCGCGGCCAGGTCGTGGCCGCGGTCGGTCAGGACCACGAGCACGCTCCGCCGGTCGCGCGGGTTGGAGCGCCGGACGACGTGCCCGGCCAGCTCGAGGCGGTCCAGCTGGGAGGTCACGCTCGCCGGCGTGACGCCCACGCGGCGCGCGAGCGCCGACGGCGTCCGCGGGCCCTCGTGCAGCAGGTGCACCAGGATCGTGGTCTCCGGGACGCCCAGGCCCACGAGCCGGGCCACGGTCTGACGGTAGGCGTCCGAGGCGGCCAGGACGTTCTTCAGTCGTACTGCGATCTCACTCACCGAACTCCTTGTCACTCGTCCTCCCGCTCGGGGTGATCTTACTTCGATCGCCGAGATATCAGGTGGTCAACGTAAGGACCGGGTGACGGAGTTCCGGAACGTGAGCTGCATCATACGCAACACGATGCGAGCTGCGAGACGCACGGCCCGGCCGGCCCCGTACGGGCCGGCCGGGCGGTAGGCGGACGGGCTCGTCAGGCCGGACGGACGAGCAGGGCGACGGGATAGCGGGACAGCAACGTCGCCAGCCGCGGCGCACTGCCGTCGACCGGGGTGTCGGTGATCATGTCGTGCCAGTCCGCGGCGCCGTCGGGCAGCGGGAGCACGGTGTCGCCCCAGCCGCCCTTCGCCTCCAGCCCGACCGGCAGCCGGGTGGCGACGGCGACGAGCCTGGGGCTGCGCGTGAACGCCACCACGTGCTCGGCCGCGTGCCCCTGCGCCGGCACGGCGCGGTAGCCGTGGAAGAGCTCGGGCCGGTACCGCCGCAGTCGCGCCGCCGAGGCCGTGACCAGCAGCTTCGCCGCGCCCTCGGTGGTGGTGTCGTCGATGCCGGGCAGCCAGCCCTCGTCGAGGCGGGCGAGCAGCCGCTGCCGGGCCGCGAAGTCGACCGGGCGCCGGTTGTCCGGGTCGACCAGGGAGTACTCGAACAGCTCGGTGCCCTGGTAGACGTCCGGCACGCCGGGCCCGGCGAGCTGCAGGATCTTCTGCCCCAGCGAGTTCGACCAGCCGGGCGCGGAGATCCGCTCGACGAACGCGGTGATCTCGGCGACCAGCTCGTCGTCGCCCAGGACCTGCTCGGGCCACGCGGCGATCGCCGCGTCGACCTCGGGCACCGCCTCGACGTGGCTGGTGGCGAGCTTGGCCTCCTTCGACGCCTTGCCGAGGTAGGCGGCCAGCCGGTCCGCCGGGATCGGCCAGGCGCCGACCACGCTCTGCCAGGCCAGCAGCTCGAGCGAGCGCTCCGGCAGCGGGTGCCGGGCCGACCAGCGGCGCACCCGCTCGACCCACTCGCCGGGGATCTCGGCGAGCACGGCCAGCCGCGCCCGGACGTCCTCGGAGCGCTTGGTGTCGTGCGTCGACAGCGTGGTCATGGTCCGCGGCCAGCCGGACTCGCGGGCGGACAGCGCCGCGTGGAACGCGGCGGGGGAGAGGCCGAAGCGGCCCGGGTCCCCGCCGACCTCGTTGAGCGCGACGAGCCGGTTGTACCGGTAGAACGCGGTGTCCTCGACGCCCTTGGCCATGACCATGCCGGAGGTCTGCTGCACGCGGGTGGCGAGCAGGCCCTCCGGGTCGGCGAGCATCGCCGCGTGGATGGCCTCGAGGATCGGGGCGAGGTCCGGCCGGTGCGCGCGCGCCACCGCGACCGCGGTGTCGAGCGCCTCGCGGCCCTCGGGGAGGTAGCTGCGGTAGACCGGGAAGCCGCAGAGGAACTCGGCCACGGCCTCGCGGACGCGATCCGCGGCCGGGCCCGGCTCCTCCTCGGTCGACGGCGCGGCCTCAGGCACCGGGACGAGCGCGGCGATGCGCCGCACCTCGGCGGCCAGGATCGTGTCGGCCACCTCGCGCCGGCCCTGGTGCTCGGCCGCGTGCGAGGAAACCTTGACGCCGGTGTGCTCGGCCGCGAACTGGGTGAGCAGGCCCGCGCCGGAGGGGTCGACGAACACGCCCTGGACGTCCGCGAGCGCCTCGTAGCCCGAGGTCCCGTCGACCGGCCACGAGACCGGCAGCTCCTCGCCGAGGTGCAGGATCTTCTCCACCAGCAGCCAGCGCTCCGGCCCGATCGCCTCGCGCAGCATGCGCGCGTAGCCGCCGGGGTCGGAGAGCCCGTCCGGGTGGTCGACGCGCAGCCCGATGATCGTGGGCTCCTCCTCCAGCCAGCGCAGGATCTCGCGGTGCGTGTCGGCGAAGACCTCGGGCAGCTCGACGCGCACCGCGGCCAGCGTGGACACGTCGAAGAACCGCCGGTAGGTCAGCTCCGCCGCGCCGCGCTTCCACGATACGAGCCGGTAGTGCTGCCGCTCGTGGACCTCGGCGACCGACCCGTGCTCGGTGCCGGGCGCCAGGGGAAAGGCGTGCTCGTAGTAGCGCAGCTCGCCGTCCTGCACCGAGAGCTCGGACAGGGCGTTGGCCTCGTCCGCGTCGAGGATCGGCAGCAGCAGCGGGCCGGCGGACCAGTCGATGTCGAAGTGCCCGGCCCACCGCGAGCCCTGGCCGTGCTTCAGGACGTCCCACCACCAGGGGTTGGCCTTCGGCACCTCGACGCCGACGTGGTTGGGCACCACGTCGAGCAGCATCGTCAGGTTCGCCTCGCGCAGCCGGGCCAGCAGGGCAGCCAGCCCCTCCGGCCCACCGCGCTCGGCGGAGATCCGGGTCGGGTCGACGACGTCGTACCCGTGGTTGGAGCCGGCGCCGGACTCGAGCAGCGGCGACGCGTACAGCGTGCCGATCCCGAGCCGCTCCAGGTACTCGACCAGGCCCTGCGCGTCGGCGAAGGTCTGGTCCTTCGAGAACTGCAGCCGGTACGTGGAGGAGGGGATGGGGCGCGCCATCACACGGTCCGCTGGAGGACGAGGAGGGAGCGCGCGGGCACGGTGTGCGTCGCGCCGGCCCGGGTCATCGGCGGCTCGGCCGCGACCACGCCGGGGGCGGTCGAGAGCGTGACCACCTCGCCCGCCGCCGTGTCGACGACGATCGCCCACTCCTTGCCGTACTCCGCGGTCGGCAGGGTCACGTCGATGTCCTCCCAGTGGGCGTTGAACGCCAGCAGGAACGAGTCGTCCGTGACCCGTTCGCCGCGCGGGTCGAGGTCGGAGATGCCCTCGCCGTTGAGGAAGGCGATCACGCACTTGCCGAAGCCGGAGTCCCAGTCGCCCTCGGTCATCTCGGTGCCGTCCGGGGTGAACCAGGCGATGTCGGCCAGGGAGTCCCGGCGGCGCGGCGCGATCGGCCTGCCCTGGAAGAAGCGGCGGCGGCGGAACACCGGGTGCGCGTGCCGCAGCGCCGCGACGCCCGCGGTGAACCCGACGAGCCCGGCGTTCTTGCCGGCCAGCGACCAGTCCACCCAGGCGATGTCGTTGTCCTGGCAGTAGACGTTGTTGTTGCCGCCCTGGGTGCGGCCGAGCTCGTCGCCGTGCAGCAGCATCGGCACGCCCTGGCTCAGCATCAGCGTGGTGATGAAGTTGCGCTGCTGGCGGGCGCGCAGCTCCAGCACGGCCTCGTCGTCCGTGGGGCCCTCGACACCGCAGTTCCAGGAGCGGTTGTGGCTCTCGCCGTCGTTGCCGCCCTCGCCGTTGGCGTCGTTGTGCTTGTCGTTGTAGGACACCAGGTCGGCGAGGGTGAACCCGTCGTGCGCCGTGGCGAAGTTGATCGACGCGTACGGCCGCCGCCCGTCCTCCTGGTAGAGGTCGCTCGAACCGGTCAGGCGCGAGGCGAACTCGCCCAGGGTGCCCGGCTCGCCGCGCCAGAAGTCCCGCACCGTGTCGCGGTACTTGCCGTTCCACTCCGTCCACAGCGGCGGGAAGTTGCCGACCTGGTACCCGCCGGGACCGACGTCCCACGGCTCGGCGATCAGCTTCACCTGCGAGATCACCGGGTCCTGCTGCACGAGGTCGAAGAACACGCTCAGCCGGTCGACGTCGTAGAACTCGCGGGCGAGGGTGGAGGCGAGGTCGAAGCGGAAGCCGTCGACGTGCATCTCCGTGACCCAGTAGCGCAGCGAGTCCATGATCAGCTGCAGGGTGTGGGGGTTGCGCACGTTGAGCGAGTTACCCGTGCCCGTGTAGTCCATGTAGTAGCGCGGGTCGTCCTCGACCAGCCGGTAGTAGGCGTGGTTGTCGATGCCGCGCAGGGACAGCGTCGGGCCCATGTCCGAGCCCTCGGCGGTGTGGTTGTAGACGACGTCGAGGATGACTTCGATGCCCGCCTCGTGCAGGTCCCGCACCATCGCCTTGAACTCGTGCACCTGCGAGCCCGGGCGGGAGCCGCGCATCGTGTACGCGTGGTGCGGGGCGAGGAAGGCCAGGGTGTTGTAGCCCCAGTAGTTGGAGAGGCCCTTCTCCTGCAGGTGGTGGTCGTTGAGGAACTCGTGCACCGGCATGAGCTCCACCGCCGTGACCCCGAGCCGCTGCAGGTGCTCGATCATCACCGGGTGCGCCAGGCCGGCGTAGGTGCCGCGCAGCTCCTCGGGGATGTCCGGGTGCGCGATCGTGAGCCCGCGGACGTGCGCCTCGTAGATGACGGTCTCGTGGTAGGGGATCTTCGGCGGGCGGTCCGAGCCCCAGTCGAAGTACGGGTTGACCACCACGGACTTGGGCACGAACGGCGCCGAGTCCCGGTCGTTGCGCGACAGCGGGTCGCCGAAGTTGTAGCCGAAGACGGCCTCGTCCCACTTCACCGGCCCGTCGATCGCCTTGGCGTACGGGTCGATCAGCAGCTTCTTCGGGTTGCACCGCAAGCCCTGCGCCGGGTCGTACGGGCCGTGCACCCGGTAGCCGTACCGCTGCCCGGGCTCGACGGTCGGTAGGTAGGCGTGCCAGACGAAGCCGTCGACCTCGGTGAGCGCGACCTTCGTCTCCTTGCCGCGCGGGCTGAACAGGCAGAGCTCGACCTTCTCGGCGGCCTCGGAGAACAAGGCGAAGTTCGTCCCGGCCCCGTCGTAGCTCGCACCCAGCGGGTACGGGTTGCCCGGCCACGGACGCATGCGATCCCTACTTCCCGGCGGGTGCCCGCCGACCGTCTCGGTTGTCCTTCGGTGGTGGAGGAACCCGGCAACGCTACCGGGGGCGCGGGTCAGGAGTCGGCGAGCCGCGCGGGGAAGCCGCCCGTCGCGACGGGGCTCCACCGGGTGGGTGTGACGCGGATCAACGCCTTGCCCTGGTCCCGCATCGCCTGCCGGTACTCGTCCCAGTCCGGGTGCTCGCCGGAGATGGCGCGGAAGTAGTCGACCAGCGGCTCGACGGCCTCCGGCAGGGTGATCAGCTCGGCGTCCCCGTCGACCTGGACCCACGGGCCGTTGAACTCGTCCGACAGCACGATCACGGAGGCGGTGCCGGTGCGGGCGACGTTGCGTGCCTTGGCCCGCTCGGGGTAGGTCGACACCACGATCCGGCCCTCCGCGTCGACCCCCGCGGTGACCGGGGAGCCCTGGACCCCGCCGTCCGACCGGGTGGTGAGCAGGACGACCTTGTGCCGCGGGCGGAGGAACTCCAGGAGCTCCTCGCGCTCGACGGGGGTGTTCGTGGCGATCGTGCGGGGCATGGCGGGAACTCTAGGAGAGCGGACCGGCGACCGCCCCCGGTACGGCCGCGGGCCGGTAGGGTCCGCCGTGATGAGCACCGTGTTCACGAAGATCATCGACGGCGAGCTGCCCGGCCGGTTCGTCTGGTCGGACGAGCGCTGCGCCGGGTTCCTGTCGATCAACCCGCTCGGCCCGGGCCACACGCTGGTCGTGCCGCGGGAGGAGGTCGACCACTGGGTCGACGCCGACCCGGACCTGGTCGCGCACCTCACCGGCGTCTGCCACACGATCGCCAAGGCGGTCGAGGCGATCTGGCAGCCCCCGCGCGTCGGCTTCCTGGTCGCCGGTTTCGAGGTCCCGCACCTGCACCTGCACGTGTTCCCAGCCTGGGACATGCGGGCGTTCGACTTCGCGAACGCGGCCAAGTCGGTCGACGACGCCGAGCAGGACGGGATCGCCGAGCGGCTGCGCACCACCCTGCGCGAGGCCGGCCACGGCGACCGCGTGGCCACCAGCGGGAAGCTCTAGACGATGCGGCTGGTCCTGGTCCGGCACGGGCTGCCGGACCGGGTCGACGGGGCGCCCGAGGCGCCGGTCCGGGCCGATCCCGCGCTCACCGAGCTGGGCCTGCGGCAGGCCGAGCGGGTGGTCGACGCCCTGGCCGGCGAGCCGGTCGACGCCGTCTACGCGAGCACCATGGCCCGGGCGCGGCAGACCGCCGAGCCGCTCGCCCGGGCCCGCGGCCTCACGGTCCGCACCGTGCACGACCTGCGCGAGTACGACGCCGACGAGCAGCAGTACCTGCCGGTGCACCTGCTGGCCCAGGAGAACCCCGAGGAGTGGCGGCGGATGGTCGAGGGGCACCTGCCGGAGCACGTCGACGTCCCGGCCTTCCGGGCGCGGGTCGTCGCGGCGCTGGAGGAGGTCATCGCGGCGCACCCGGGCCGCGGGACCGCGGTGGTCTTCGCGCACGCCGGCGTGATCAACGTCTACCTCGGGCACCTGCTCGGGATCGAGCGGCCGCTGCCCTTCCCGCTCGACTACACCGGCCTGACCAGGGTCGTCGCCCGGCGGGACGGGGTCCGCAAGCCGTGGACGGTCAACGAGCTGGGCCACGTCGCCGACCTCCTGGAGCCGGCCGCCCGCACGTGACCGTCGCGTCACGCCCGGTGTCCGGCGGGCCCCGGTCTGGCCACCGCTCGTAGAGTGGCGGACGTGAGCGTGCAGCCATCCTCCGTTCTGTCGTCGATCCGGGGCCCGGCCGACCTCAAGCGGCTCGGCCCCGACGCGCTGGCCGGGCTGGCGTCGGAGATCAGGGACTTCCTGGTCAGCGCGGTGTCCCGGACCGGCGGGCACCTCGGCCCCAACCTCGGCGTGATCGAGCTGACGATCGCCGTGCACCGGGTGTTCGACTCCCCGCGGGACACATTGATCTGGGACACCGGGCACCAGGCCTACGTCCACAAGCTGCTCACCGGCCGTCAGGAGGGCTGGGACCGGCTGAAGAAGACGGGCGGGCTGTCCGGCTACCCGAGCCGGACCGAGAGCGTGCACGACCACGTGGAGTCCAGCCACGCGTCGTCGTCGCTGTCCTGGGCGGACGGGCTCGCCCGGGCGTACTCGCTCACCGGCCAGCAGCGGCACGTCGTGGCCGTGATCGGCGACGGCGCGCTGACCGGCGGCATGGCCTGGGAGGCGCTCAACAACATCGCCGCGGCCAGGGACCGCAACGTCGTCGTCGTGGTCAACGACAACGGCCGCTCCTACGCGCCCACGATCGGCGGTCTCGCCGACCGGCTGGCCACGCTCCGGCTGCAGCCGGGCTACGAGAAGCTGCTCGAGGCCGGCAAGCACACGCTGCGCGGCACGCCGGTCGTCGGCCCCGCGGTCTACGCCGGGCTGCACGCGCTCAAGGCCGGCCTCAAGGACGCGATCAGCCCGCAGGAGCTGTTCGCCGACCTCGGCCTGAAGTACTTCGGCCCGGTCGACGGGCACGACGTGGCCGCCATGGAGTCCGCGCTGCGCCGCGCCCGGCACTTCGGCGGCCCGGTCGTGGTGCACGCGGTGACCCGCAAGGGCAACGGCTACGCCCCGGCCGAGAACGACGAGGCCGAACAGATGCACAGCCCGTCGGCCTTCGACCCGGAGACGGGCCTGCCGACCGGCCCGAAGACCACCGGCTGGACCAGCGTGTTCGCCGACGAGCTGGTCCGGCTCGGCGCCGAGCGGCCCGATCTCGTCGCGATCACCGCGGCGATGCTGGGCCCGACCGGGCTGGCGAAGTTCCAGCAGGAGTTCCCGGAGCGCTGCGTCGACGTCGGGATCGCCGAGCAGCACGCGCTCACCTCGGCGGCCGGCCTCGCCCGCGGCGGGATGCACCCGGTGGTCGCGGTCTACTCGACCTTCCTCAACCGCGCGTTCGACCAGCTGATGATGGACGTCGCGCTGCACCGCGAGGCCGTCACGCTGGTGCTCGACCGGGCCGGCGTCACCGGCAACGACGGGCCCTCGCACAACGGCATGTGGGACCTGTCGATCCTCGGTGTGGTGCCGGGCATCCGGGTCGCCGCGCCGCGCGACGCGGCCACGCTGCGGGAGGAGCTGGGCGAGGCCGTCGCCGTGGCCGACGGGCCCACCGCCCTGCGGTTCCCGAAGGGCCCGGTCATCGAGTCGGTCCCGGCGGTGCGCCGGGCCGGCACCGTCGACGTGCTGCGCGAGGACCGGGTCAACGGGACCGCGCCGTCCGTGCTGATGGTGTGCGTGGGCGCGTTCGGGGAGCTGGGTGTCGAGGCGGCCGAGCGGCTCGCCCGCCAGGGCGTGTCCGTCACCGTCGTCGACCCGCGGTGGGTGCTGCCCGTGCCGCCGGAGCTGGTCGAGATGGCGCGGGCGCACCAGCTCGTCGTCACCGTGGCCGACGCCGGCCGGCACGGCGGGTTCGGTTCGGCCCTGGCCGACGCGCTGCGCACCGCCGAGGTCGACGTCCCGCAGCGGGACGTGGCCCTGCCGCAGGAGTTCCTCGAGCACGGCGCCCGATCGGACGTGCTGGCCGCCGTGGGGCTCACCGCGCAGGACGTCGCCCGCCGGGTCACCGAGTGGGCCGTGAAGGTGCCGGGCTGCCTGCCCGCCGGGCCGGTGGTGGAGTCCGCCGGCGCCGTGCCGGAGCCCGGCGAGGTGTCGGGCGAGCAGGCGGGCTGATGCGCGTCCTGGTCGTCGAGGACGAGGCCCCGCTGGCCGAGGCGGTCGCGCGCGGCCTGCGCCGGGAGGGCATGGCGGTCGACGTCGCGCTCGACGGCGACACCGGGCACGAGAAGTCCTCGATCACCCGCTACGACGTCGTCGTGCTGGACCGGGACCTGCCCGGCATGCCCGGCGACGACCTCTGCGCGGCCATCGTGGGCGGGGGCGGCACCACCCGCGTCCTCATGCTCACCGCCAGCGGCACGCTGGAGGACAAGGTCGACGGCCTGTCCCGCGGCGCGGACGACTACCTCGCCAAGCCCTTCGACTTCCCGGAGCTGGTCGCCCGGGTGCGGGCGTTGGGACGGCGGTCCGCCCCCGCGGTCCCGCCGGTGCTGGTGGCCGGGGACGTCGCCCTCGACCCCGCGCGGCGCACCGTGACCCGCGCGGCGTCGCCGGTCGAGCTGACCCGCAAGGAGTTCGGCGTCCTCGAGGTGCTGATGGGCGCCGGCGGCGCGGTCGTGTCCAGCGAGGAGCTGCTCGAGCGGGTGTGGGACGAGAACGCCGACCCCTTCACCACCACGGTCCGGGTCACGGTCATGACGTTGCGCAAGAAGCTCGGTGAGCCCGGCGTGATCGAGACCGTGGTCGGCGCCGGGTACCGGGTGCCCTCCGCCGGCTGACGGGCGGCCGGGGGGAGGGCGCCGTGCGCACGCGGCTCACGCTGCGGTGGCAGCTGACGCTCCTCGGCACCGCCCTGGTCGCGCTGGTCAGCGCCCTGCTGCTGTGGCTGGGCTGGCTGCTCGTCGGCGGGGTGGCCGCGTCCGTGCCCTCCCTGCCGCCCGGCACCCCGGTGCGCGTGGGGTCCGTCGAGGTCCCGGCCGAGCAGGTCACCGCCGCGGTGCGGGACGCGGCGCGCGCCGACGTGCTGCACGCCGGGCTGATCGCGTTCCCGCTGGTCGTCCTGGCCGCGGGGCTGACGTCGTGGGTGCTGGTCGGGCGGGTGCTCGCCCCGCTGCACGAGGTCACCGCCACCGCGCGCCGGCTGTCGGCGGAGAACCTCGACGCCCGGCTGGGCCTGCGCGAGGCCCGCGGCGAGCTGGCCGAGCTCGCCACCACCTTCGACGCGATGCTGGACCGGCTGCAGGGCGCCTTCGAGGTGCAGCGCCGCTTCGTCGCCAACGCGAGCCACGAGCTACGCACCCCGCTCTCCGTGCTGCGCACCGAGGTCGACGTGACCCTGGCCGACCCGGACGCCGACGTCGCCGAGCTGCGGCGGATGGGCGAGGTGGTCCGGGACGCCACCCGCCGGGCGGACGACCTCGTGTCAGGGCTGCTGCTGCTCGCACGCACCGAGGCGCTGGGCGGGATCGCGGAGCCGGCCCGGCGGCCGGTGGACCTGCGCGACGCCGGGGCGCACGCCGTGCGGGTCACCGCGACCGAGGCGGCCCGCCGCGGCCTGCACGTGCGGACGACGGGCGGGCCGGCACCGGTCTCGGGCGATCCCGCGCTGCTGGAGCGGGTGGCGGGCAACCTCGTGGAGAACGCCGTGCGGCACAACGTCGACGGTGGCTGGGTGGAGGTGTGCACCGGGCCGCTCGACGGCGGCGCGGAGCTGCGGGTCTCCTCCAGTGGGCCGGAGATCGACCCGGCGCGGGTGGGGGAGCTGTTCGAACCCTTCCGGCGCGGGCCGGTGCCCCGGACCGGCGGGACGGCCGGCTCCGGGCTGGGGTTGTCGATCGTGCGGGCCGTGGTCGCGGCGCACGGTGGCGCGGTGCGGGCCGAGCCGGTGCCGGGCGGCGGCCTGACCGTGGTGGTCCGGCTGCCGACCGGGTTCGGCTGAGCGCTCGGCTTGTCGGCCGCTCGGCCACCGGCTCAGCCGACGGACTGGATGACCTTCGAGATCCCGCCGTAGATGCCGGCGCGGGCGCCGTCGCGGGCCGCGCGCATCTTGACCCGGCCGGCCGGGCCGGCGCCGTGCCAGCCGAGCAGCGACTGGCCCCAGCGGCTGCGGGCGAGCCGGGTGGGGCCGGCGGCGAGGGCCTGCCGGGCCCAGCGCTCGGCGATCTCGTCGTGCCCGTCCCGGTAGGCGAACACCGCGGGCTGGACGAAGGCCAGGCCGGGGTGCAGCCGGGTCATCATCGGCGCGTACTCGGTGAGCATCTTGTCCAGCGCCTCGTACCGCGCGGTGCGGTTCGAGCTGATGCTGCCGGTGCGCATGAGCCGCATGTCGACCAGGTAGCGGCGGATGCCGTAGAAGAGCGGGGTCGACGACCAGGCGCCGATCCGCAGCCACATCTCCAGGTCGACGGCGCTGGCGATGCTGGTGTCGAACACGCCGACCTCGTCGAAGCAGCTGCGCCGCACGACCAGCGAGCTGCCGTTGTGCGTCGGGTTGTTCTCGGCCAGGAACCGGTCCATGTCGCACGGGCCGGCCGGCTGCCAGCGCGGGCCGACGACCCGGCCGCTCTCCAGCATCACGCGGGTGTGGCAGAAGGTCGCGCCGATCGGGCCCGGTGCGGTGTGCATGGTGTGCAGCTGGCGGCGGAGGAACTCCGGGTGCCAGCGGTCGTCGCCGTCGAGGAAGGCCACGAACGGCGCCGTGGTCTCGGCGATGCCGAGGTTGCGGGCCGCGCCGGAGCCCGCGTTGGTGGTGGAGACGAGCCGGATCCGGGCGTCGAGGGCCGCCCGCCCGCGGACGACGTCCGCCGTGTCGTCCGTGGAGCCGTCGTCGACGACGACGTATTCGAAGCGGCCCTCGCTCTGCCGCCTCACCGAGTCGATGGCCTCCCCGATCCACCGCCCGACGTTGTACGCCGGCGTGATCACCGAGACCACCGCTGCATTCTTCGGCACGAATCGGACCCTATCAATGGTGCTGTGCGGGTGCTCCCGCGACCCCATTCACTCTTTCGGGACGCGTGCAGGAGAGTGATTACGGGTGGTCCGTCACGCTTTGTGTTTCCCGGACGTGACGGCGGGACGTCCACGGCGCTCCGCTATCGTCTCGCAGATGACGTTCGATGCGCGGGTTCTCCTCGCCCGCCGGCTGCGTTTCCTTCCCGACCGGCCCTTCGCCATCGCCAAGCACGCCCTCTTCCAGGGCGAGCTGACCACGCTCCGCAACCCCGTGACCTGGTCCCAGCTGCTCGCCGCGAAGAACCTGCGGGAGCAGGACCCGGTGGTCCACCAGACGTCGGACAAATACGCGGTCCGCGAGTACGTCGCGGAGAAGGTAGGCGAGGATTACCTCATTCCGCTGTACCAGGTCGTCGACAATGCAGCGGATCTCGACTTCGACGCGATCCCCGGTCCGTGCGTGATCAAGGGGACGCACGGCTGTGACATGACCGTGCTGGTCCCGGACCTGGCCGCGGCCGACCGCGCCGCCATCCGCGAGACGGTCCGGCGCTGGCTCGGCACGGACTTCTACAAGGCGGGCTGGCGCGAGACGCCCTACCGCGGACTCAAGCCCCGCGCGGTCGTCGAACAGTTCATCGGCACGCCCACGGGAGACGCTCCGACGGACTACAAGTTCTTCATGTTCGGGGGTGTGCCGGGGATGGTCGTGGTCGACCAGGACCGGTTCACCGGGCACACCTCGACCATGTTGACGCCGGAGTGGCGGCAATACGACATCAGCGGGCGGTTCGCTTTCGCCGAGAAGCTCCCCGAGCAGCCGGCGAACTACGCGGAGATGCTCGACGTCGCGAAGGCACTGAGTGCCGAATTCGCATTCGCCCGGATCGATCTCTACAACGTCGACGGCAAGATCTATTTCGGCGAGATCACCCACAACCCGGGCGGCGGGCTGGTGCGCCTGCAGCCGCGGGAATTCGACCGCGCGCTCGGGGACATGTGGCGCCACGGCACCCCGGTCCCCGAGCGGTTCGTCGCGAAGAACTGAGTCAGGACCGGGCCGGCTCCGGCTGGCTGCGCGGGTCCCGCTGTCCGCGCAGCCACCGGACCACCACCGGACCGACGGCGAGGGCGAGCACGATCTCGATCACGAGCGTCACCCAGCCCACCGAGTCCAGCCCGAGCGGGCCGTGCAGCACGGCGACGCCGCCGATCAGCAGCACCGACTGCACGAGCTGGATCCAGGCGAGCGGGGCCGTGCGGTTCTCCAGGCGCGTCATGGTCATGTACAGCGACACGACCACGCGCGGGAACACCGAGATCATCAGCAGCTGCAGCAGGAACGTGGCGTTCTCCCGGTACTGCGTGCCGTAGAGCTGAAGCAGCCAGGGCGCCACGAGGGCGATCACCACCGACGCGGGCAGCACGGTGAGCGCGATGCGGCGCAGCACCGCGCGGGCGTAGCGGTGGGCGTGCGCGGGGTCCCGGGCGGCCTCGGCGACCAGCGACGACGTGATACCCATGGTCAGCAGGTTCATCGCCGTGAACACCGTCTGCGCCGGGAGGAAGTACGCGCCCTCCTCGGGCCCCATCAGCCCCACGATGAGGACCGGCAGGAAGGTCGACGACATCTGGTTGAAGACCTGGCCGGCGTAGTCGCCCGCCATGTACCGGGCGAGCGTCCGGCGGTCCACCGGCTCCTGGTCGGCGCGGGTGGCCGCCACGTGCCGGGGGAGCAGCCTCCGGAAGAGCAACAGCGTGACCGGGACGATCAGCGCGACCACCGGCAGCGTCCACGAGGTGAACACGCCGTCGCTCACCGCGGTCTGCGCCACGGCGACCAGCAGGATCAGCTTGACGATCCCGTAGATCCCGTTCTCCAGCGGGATCCACAGGGACTCGCGCAGCCCGGTCAGCGCCGCGTCCTGCAGGTTGAACAGCGACCAGATCACGACCGAGGCGACGAACCACAGCGCGAAGGGCCAGGACATGTGGAGCGGGTCGCCCACGTCGCGGAACACGTGGCAGTACACCGCCACCCCGCCCGCGCCGAGGATCCCCAGCCCGGACGAGACGGCGTAGGACAGCAGGATCAGCCGCCCCGACGCCGTGCCCGCCCTGGGCAGGAACCGGATGAGCGCCTGGCCGAAGTTCAGCTGGGTCAGCACCGACACCAGCAGCATCAGCGAGGTCAGCGCGTTGCCGCGGCCCACCTCGACGTCCGGGTAGGTGCGGGCCGCGACGACCCAGTAGAGCAGCCCGAAGACGGAGTTGACCGCCGTGTTGAGCATCAGGGCGTAGGTGTTGCGGTACAGCGGGACGGCGAGCTCCCGGCGGATCCCGTGGATCCGGCCGCGGAGCCCCGTCGGGGCCGGTTCGGTGGCCGGACGGCTCACCGGGGGCCCAGGCGGGCGTTCGGGTTCTCCCGCGCCTGCCGGCCGATGCCCGACCAGGCGAAGCCCGCCCGGCGCACGACGGCCGGGTCGAGCAGGTTGCGGGTGTCGACGACGGTGCGCGCGGCGACCGTCCCGGCCAGCCGGGTCCAGTCCAGCGACCGGAACTCGGGCCACTCGGTCAGCACGACGACCGCCTCGGCCCCCGCGGCGGCCTCGTACGGGTCGTCGACGAGGGTGAGCAGGCGCGGGTCGAGCGTGCCGGCCGCGGCGGAGCCCACCGGCACGCCCGGGTCGTAGGCCACGAGCTCGGCGCCGGCCTGGCGCAGCAGCGCGGCCACGCCGAGGGCGGGGGAGTCCCGCAGGTCGTCCGTGCCGGCCTTGAAGGTCAGCCCGAACAGCGCCAGCCGGGTCTTGGTCAGCGGGCCGCCGCGGCGCCCGGTGACGGCCACCCGGACCTTGTCGACCATCCGCTGGAACTGGCGGGTGTTGGTGTCGATGCTCGCCCGGAGCAGCCGGAACTCGAAGTCGGCCGAGTCGGCGACCTGGAGCAGGGCATGGGTGTCCTTGGGCAGGCAGGAACCGCCCCAGCCCGGGCCGGGGGACAGGAAGGCCTGGCCGATCCGGCGGTCGTAGCCCATGCCCTCGGTCACGTCGGCGACGTCCGCGTCGACCCGCTCGCACAGCTCCGCCAGCGCGTTGACGTAGGAGAGCTTCATGGCGAGGAAGCAGTTCGCCGCGTACTTGATCATCTCGGCGCTGGCCGCGTCCGTGAGGACGGTGGGCGCACCGAGGCGGGCGTAGAGGGCCGCGACGCGCTCGGCGGCGTCCTGCGACGAGTTCGAGCCCACGACGATCCGGTCCGGGTGCAGGAAGTCGTGCACCGCCGAGCCCTCGCGCAGGAACTCGGGGTTGCTGGCGACCTCGACGTCGTCCCGGGCGAGGAGCTCGCTGGTCCGGTCCGCCGTGCCCACCGGCACCGTCGACTTGTTGACGACCACGCAGCCCGGCGGCATGGCCTCGCGGACCTCCTCGACGACGGCCTCGACCGCCGCCAGGTCCGCCACGCCGCCGACGCCCATCGGGGTCGGTACGCAGAGGAACATCACCTCGACCGGGCGGCCCTCGGACTCCAGCTCCTTGAGCGCCTCGGCCGCGCCGACGACGAACGAGAGCCGGCCCGCGGCCAGGCCCTCGGCGACGAGCTCCGCCAGCCCGGGCTCGCGGATCGCGATCTCCCCGCGGGACAGCGCGGCCACCTTCGTCTCGTCGATGTCGGCACACACCACGCGGTGGCCGAGCGAGGCGAGGCAGGCTCCGGTGGTCAGACCGACATAGCCGGTCCCGACCACGGCGACCGTTCGTGCGAACAAGCTGAGTCCCCCTGATGTGTGTCCGACGGCGACACTGCGTCCAACGACGGGAGTGCCGCGTGCGACACGATCGACCGTAGACCAGCCCGTCCGTCGCGGAACGCACAGGTCCGGCCGTCTCGGGCGGGTCACGGAGGTCCCCCGCAATCGTCCGAACGAGTGCCTTGCTACGTTCGCGCCCCGGACGCCCGGCGTTAACCCGCGACGTGTTGGACTCCGGTGACGAGGGGGAGGCACGAGATGAAGGTGCTCTGCGTCGGCGGCGGTCCCGCCGGCCTGTACTCGGCGATCCTGGCCAAGCTGGCCGATCCGTCGACCGAGGTCGAGGTGCTGGAGCGCAACGCGCCCGGCGCCACCCATGGGTGGGGGATCACGTTCGGCGAGGACCTCCTCGACGACCTCTACCGGCACGACGCCGAGAGCGGACGCGCCATCCGGGACGCGGCGATCCTGTGGGGCGACCAGGTCGTCCGGATCGGCGGGCGGCCGCCCGTGCACATCGGCGGCAAGTACGGCTTCTCGATGGGCCGCGCCGCGCTGCTGGAGATCCTCGCCGCGCGGGCCGCGGAGCTCGGCGTCACGATCCGGTGGGAGACCGAGCTGCCCGAGGACCGGGTGGCCGACCTCGGCTCCGAGGCCCACCTGGTGATCGCCGCCGACGGCGCGGGCAGCCGGGTCCGCGGGGCGCACGACTTCGGCACCGCGGTGACCACCGGCCGCAACCGGTACATCTGGCTCGGCACCTCGCGGTACCTCGAGCGGTTCACGTTCGCCTTCGAGCGCACGGACGCGGGCTGGCTGTGGTTCTACGCCTACCCGTCGACCGGCGGGACCAGCACCTGCATCGTCGAGTGCAGCCCGGAGACGTGGACCGGGCTCGGCCTGGACACCGCCGACGTCGACGAGGGCGTCGCGCGCGTCGCCGAGATCTTCGCCGAGCCGCTCGGCGGCGAGCCGATGATGCGCCCGCCGGGCCGCGTGGGCAGCTCCGGCACCGCCGCGCCGTGGCTGACCTTCCGGCACCTGCGCAACGCCACCTGGCGGCGCGACAACGTGGTGCTGATGGGCGACGCCGCGCACACCACGCACTTCGGCATCGGCTCGGGCACCGTGCTGGCCGTGCAGGACGCCGTCCGGCTCGCCGAGTCCCTGAAGCTCTTCGCCGACGACCTGCCGGGCGCGATCGCGGGCTACGACGCGCTGCGCCGCGCCGAGGTCGGCCGGGTGCAGGAGCAGGCCCTGCGCAACATGCACTGGTTCGAGGAGGTCGGCCGGTACCTGGACACCCAGGATCCGGTCCGTTTCGCCTACACCCTCCTCGACCGCCGCGGCGACCACCCCGAGGCCTGGCGCTACCAGCTGCACAAGGCCACCCAGGTCGACGGCCTGCGCAAGGTGCGCAAGGGCGTCACCACGGTCCGCCGCACCGTCCGCGCGGTGAAGCGGGTGGGGCTCTGAGCGGGGCCCGAACGCCTCTCAGGGCTCCTGCCGCGGCGAGAGGGCCTTCTCGAGCACCGGGGCGGTGAGCGCGATCTGCCAGTTCCGTGCGCCGCCCCGCTCGAGGAAGGCGGGCACGTCGCCGTCCGTGGGCGGGGTCCAGCAGAGCCGGCGGAGCAGATCCGGTTGCAGCAGGTTCTCCACCGGCACCGACCAGCGGTCCGACAGCTCGGACAGGCCAGTGCGGGCGGCGGAGAGCCGGGCCGCGGCGGCCGGGTCGCGGTCGGCCCAGCGGGACACCGGGGGCGGACCGTCGGTGGCCGCGGCGGGGCGGGGCAGCTCGGCGTCGGGCAGGGTCTGTGCGGACCGCAGGGCCCCGAACCAGTACGACTCGAGCCTGCGCTGCGCGCGCCCGCGGAACACCGGCAGCTGCGAGAGCGCCTTCGGGGAGGTGGGGGAGGCGACGGCGGCCTCCACGATCGCCGAGTCCGGCAGCACCCGGCCGGGCGCCACGTCCCGCTCGGCGGCCAGCCGGTCCCGGGCCTCCCACAGCGCCCGGACGGCGGCGAGCGCCCGCGGCCTGCGCACCTTGTGGATCCCGGACGTGCGCCGCCACGGGTCGGCCCGCGGGGGCGGCGGCCCGGCCGTGCGGACCGCCTCGAACTCCTCGAGCGCCCACTCGAGCTTGCCCTGCTCGTCGAGCAGGGCGGCCAGGGCGTCCCGGAGCTCGATGAGCACCTCGACGTCGAGCGCGGCGTAGACGAGCCAGTCCTCGGGGAGCGGGCGGCGGGACCAGTCCGCGGCCCCGTGGCCCTTCTCCAGCGTGAGCCCGAGCATCCGCTCGGTGAGCGGGCCCAGCCCGACGCGGGGCAGGCCCGCCAGCCGGCCCGCGAGCTCGGTGTCGAACAGCCGGGCGGGGTGCAGCCCCGCCTCGGCGAGGCAGGGCAGGTCCTGCGAGGCGGCGTGGAGCACCCACTCGGGGCCGTCCAGGGCAGGCGCGAGGCCGGTCAGGTCGCCGCCGAGCGGGACGGGGTCGACGAGGGCGGTGCCGGAGCCCGCCCGCCGCAGCTGCACCAGGTAGGCGCGCTGCGAGTACCGGAAACCGGACGCCCGCTCGGCGTCGACGGCGATCGGGCCGCTGCCGGCGGCCAGGGCGGCCGCCGTGTCGGCCAGCGCCGCCGCGTCCCGCACGACCTCGGGGAGCCCGTCGGCGGGGCGCAGCAGGGGGACGGGGGCGTTGCCCTCGGCATCACCGTCCGAGGCGGCCCCCGACGTGCCCCCGGGCACGGCGGAGGGGCCGGCCGCCGCGTGCCGCGGCGCCGGCCCGCCCCCCGAGCCGTGCGAAGTCAATGGTCGACTCCGCGAGCGTCGTCTCCGGTCAGCGGATGACCCCGGCTCTCATCGCCAGCGCGACCATCTGGGCCCGGTCCCCGGTGCCGAGCTTGCGCCCGATCCGCGAGAGGTGGCTCTTGACGGTCAGCGCGGACAGGCTCAGCGCCTCGCCGATCTCCTTGTTCGACTGCCCGTCCGCCACGAGCTGGAGCACCTCGACCTCGCGGGCCGACAGCTCCCGCGGGGTGTTGTCGGTGCCCGGCACCCGGGTGCCCGTCGCCAGCAGCGGCGCGACCGTCGGGTCGGCGTAGACCCCGCCGTCGAGCACCCGCTTGACACCGTCGGTGACGACGGCGGGCGAGGCGGACTTCAGCAGGTACGCCTGCGCCCCGGCCTGGAAGGCCGACCGGACGGCGTACGGGTCGTCCGAGGAGGCCAGCACCACCAGCCGGTTCCACCCGAGCTGGCGCAGCTCGGTGACGAGGTCGAGGCCGCTGCCGTCCGGCAGGCCGAGGTCGAGGATCGCGAGGTCGCACGGCCCGTTGGCCTGCGCCCGCGCACGTGCCTCGGCGACCGAGGCCGCCTCGTGCACCGTGCCGGCGCCCATGGACCGCAGGCGGGCCGCGATGGCCTCCCGCAGCAGCGGGTGGTCGTCGACCACCAGCACGGTGAACTGCTCTTCCCGCGGATGGGGAACCATCGCGGGCTGGAGCACGGCACCAGGAGTGCCGCGCAAGGGTGTGCCCTGGCCTACTACGGCCACGTCACTACCTCCCTGGAGTCGGTCGTTGCCCCCCGACCAACACCGGGACCCCGGTGGGACGGAGAGTTGCGCCCGACCGCCCGAGGAGGTGTCGTGGAGGAACTGTAGCCCCCCAAGCGGTCTAACGTCGTGTATCCGATCGAACTTCTCCGGGTGAAAGTTACAGCCTTGTCGACGGTGATGCGCCCAGTCGGGTGATCAACGCTCCGTACCCGCGCCGTGACCAGCACCTTCGCTCCCCACTCACACACTTCGCCGCGCAAGCGTCCGAACTCCCACCGGCGGAAGTCCCGCAGCGGTGGCCACCAGTGTGCAGAACGCCTCCGCGTGTGCCGCAAGGTCCCCATCGGGTTCGAGTGGGGTCCAGGAGGCGCGGAGCTCCACGTCGTCGTCCCGCTTGGGTCCTGCGATGTCGCCGAAGCGCACCGAGGAGGTCTGCGTCACGGTCCCGCCGAGCGCGGTGTGCCGGCCGCCGAGGTCGGCCAGCGCCTCGGTCAGCCAGGACCAGGCGACGACGGGGAGCATCTCGTCGCCCAGCTGCTCGCGCTCGAGCCGCGCCTGTACGAAGCAGACGAGCCGGAACTCGCCCTCCCAGGCCGCCTGCCCGGCGGGGTCGTGCAGCAGGATCAGCCGCCCGGACGTGTCGGGCTCGTCCAGGTCGTCCGTGCCGTCGCCGCGGTGGACGATGTCGGCCTCGACGCTCGTCGCCCAGCTGTAGGGGGCCAGCCGCGGCGGCGCCTCGAGCGGGCGGACCACCAGCTCGGGCCGGGGCCGGACGGCCGCGAGGGTGTCGACCGCGCGGCGGAACAGCGGTGGTGGGGCGGCGGGATCGGGCACGGGGCGGGACTGTAGGTCGGCGGCGGGACCGGCGGAAACAGGCGCGCCGCTCTCCGATCGGGTCGATCTGCGTCGCGCGCGGCGGACGTGGGACGATGGGGCGTGATGAACCCGCTCACCACCGTGCCCACCCGGCGGTCGCTGCCCGAGTCCGCGTTCCTCGCCGCGGCGCGCGGCGAGCGCCCGGAGCGGCTGCCGGTCTGGTTCATGCGCCAGGCCGGGCGCTCGCTGCCGGAGTACCGGGCGCTGCGGGCGGACACCGGGATGCTGCAGGCCTGCCTGACCCCGGACCTCACCTGCGAGATCACGATGCAGCCGGTCCGCCGCCACGGCGTGGACGCGGCGATCCTGTTCTCCGACATCGTCGTCCCGCTCCACGCGGCCGGGATCGCGGTCGACATCGTGCCCGGCACCGGGCCCGTCGTCGCGTCGCCGGTGCGCACGGCCGCGGACGTCGCGGCGCTGCCCACGCTGCACCCCGGCCAGGTCGAGCCGGTCACGGACGCGGTGGGGCTGCTCCTGCGCGAGCTGGGGGAGACGCCGCTGATCGGCTTCGCCGGCGCGCCGTTCACCCTGGCGTCGTACCTCGTGGAGGGCGGGCCGAGCCGCAACCACGAGCGCACCAAGGCGCTGATGCACGCCGCGCCGGAGGTGTGGCACGCGCTGATGGCGCACCTCGCCGAGATCACCGCGACCTTCCTGGAGGCACAGATCGCCGCGGGGGTGGACGCCGTGCAGCTGTTCGACTCCTGGGCGGGCGCGCTGTCCGAGCGGGACTACCGGCGCTCCGTGCTGCCGCACTCGGCGGCCGTGCTGTCCCGGGTCGCCGGGGCCGGCATCCCGCGTTTCCACTTCGGTGTCGGCACGGCCGAACTGCTGGGCGCGATGACCGAGGCGGGCGCGGACGTCATCGGCGTCGACTGGCGCACCCCGCTCGACGTCGCCGCCCGCCGGGCCGGCGGCCGGGTGCCGGTGCAGGGCAACCTCGACCCCGCGGTGCTGTTCGCGGACTTCGCCTCCGTCGCGGAGGAGGTCCGGCGGATCGCCGCCGAGGGCGCCCGCGCGCCCGGGCACGTGTTCAACCTGGGCCACGGGGTGCTCCCGGGCACGGACCCGGACATGATCACCCGGACCGTCGAGCTGGTGCACTCGCTCTAGTGGCGCCCACGGTCGCCCCGTCGGTCGCGGTCGTCGGGGCCGGGGTCTCGGGCCTCGCCGCGGCCCACCGGCTGCGCCTCCTGCTCGGTCCGCGCGCCCGGATCGTCGTGGTCGAGCGGTCGGACCGGATCGGCGGCGTGCTGCGGACCGTCGACCTCGCGGGGCGCCCGTTCGACGTCGGCGCCGAGGCGTTCCTCGCCCGCCGCCCGGAGGTCCCGGCGCTGCTGGCCGAGCTCGGGCTCGCCGGCGAGGTGGTGCACCCCACCGGGGCCCGCCCCACCATCCGCGCGGGCGGCCGCACGGTCGGCATGCCGGGCGGCACCCTCATGGGCGTCCCGACGGCCGGGGCGCAGCTGGCCGGCGTGCTCTCCGAGGCCGGGCTGGCCGCCGCGGCGGCGGAGCCGCAGCGCCCGCTGCAGTGGGAGCCCGGCCAGGACGCGGCCCTGGGCGTCCTGCTGCGGGAGCGGTTCGGCCCCGAGGTCCCCGCGAGGCTCACCGACCCGCTGCTCGGCGGCGTCTACGCCGGCCGGGTCGACGCGCTGGGCCTGCGCGCCACCGTGCCCGCGCTGGCCGCCGCCCTCGACGCCGGAGCCGCATCGCTCACCGAGGCCGCGACCCGGGCGGCCCCGCCCGCGCCGCCGGCCGACCGGGAGTCGGGCGGGCCGCGGGTGTCCGGGCAGGCGGGCGGGCCCGTGTTCGGTGCCGTCCGCGGGGGCTACGGCGTGCTGCTCGACGCCCTGGCCGCCGCCTCGGGTGCCGAGCTGCGGCTGGGCACCACCGTCCGGGAGCTGGAACGTCGCGGGCGGGGCTGGCGGCTCGTGCTCGGCCCGACGACCGCCCCGGAGGCCCTCGACGTCGACGCGGTGGTCCTCGCCGTCCCGGCACCCGCCGTGCGGAGGCTCCTCGCGGAGCCCGTCCCCGACGCGGCGGCCGCGGTCGAGGGGATCGAGCTCGCGTCGTCCGTCGTGATCGCCTTCGCGTTCCGCGGAATCACCGGACCGGAGACGTCGGGGGTGCTGGTCGCGGCGGACGAGCCGCTGTCGATCAAGGCCGCCACGCACTCGTCGGCCAAGTGGGCGCACGTCTCGCCCGACGGCCTCGTCCGGCTCCGGGTGTCCCTCGGCCGCTTCGGCGAGGCCGCCACCCTCCAGGTCGACGACGCGGAGCTGGTCGCGCGCGCCCGCACCGACCTGGCGACGCTGCACGGGATCACCGCCGAGCCGGTCGCGGTGCACGTCCAGCGCTGGGGCGGCGGGCTGCCGCAGTACGCGCCCGGCCACCTGGACCGGGTCGCCGCGCTCGAGGCCGCCGTGGCCCGCGCCCGGGGCCTGGAGGTCGTCGGCGCGGCCCTGCACGGGGTCGGCGTGCCGGCGTGTGTCGGCACCGCCCGGGCGGCCGCGGAACGGCTGGCCGGAGTGGTGGGGACCTCGAACGGGAGCCCCGGCCCGCGTGGCAGCATGGAGGCATGGCCCGCCTCGACTACGCCGAGCTGAACGCGACGATCCGCTACACCATGTGGTCGGTCTTCCGGGTGGAACCCGGGAAGCTGGGCGAGGAGCGCTCCGGCGCGGCCACCCAGGCCGCCGAGTTCGTGGAGGCCCTGGAGGGCAAGGGCGTCGTGGTCCGCGGGGTCTACGACCTCGCGGGCGTCCGGGCGGACGCGGACTACATGATCTGGTGGCACGCGGAGAACCTCGAGGCGCTGCAGGCCGCGTACGCCGACCTCCGCCGCGAGACCTCCCTCGGCCGCGCGTCGGTCCCGGTCTGGAGCCAGGTCGCGCTGCACCGTCCGGCCGAGTTCAACAAGAGCCACATCCCGGCCTTCCTGGCGGGTGAGGACCCCAAGAAGTACGTCTGCGTGTACCCCTTCGTCCGCAGCTACGAGTGGTACCTGCTGCCGGACGACGAGCGCCGGACGATGCTCGCCGACCACGGCAAGGAGGCCCGGGACTACCCGGACGTCCGCGCCAACACCGTGCCCGCCTTCGCCCTCGGCGACTACGAGTGGATCCTCGCCTTCGAGGCGGACGAGCTGCACCGGATCGTCGACCTCATGCGCCATCTGCGCGGCACCGAGGCCCGCCGGCACGTCCGCGAGGAGATCCCCTTCTACACCGGCCCGCGGGTGCAGGTCGGCGACCTCGTCGCGACCCTGCCCTGAGGACTCCGCGCACAAGGAAGGCCCCGCACCTCGAGGGTGCGGGGCCTTCCGTCTCCGCGGGTCCGCCGACGCCTACTCGGCGGGCTCCAGCGTCATCGAGATCGAGTTGATGCAGTAGCGCAGGTCCGTGGGTGTGGGGTAGCCCTCGCCCTCGAACACGTGGCCCAGGTGGCTGTGGCAGGCCGCGCACAGCACCTCGACCCGGCGCATCCCGAGCGACGTGTCCGCCCGCTCGATCACGGCCGCGTCCTCCGGCTTGTAGAAGGACGGCCACCCGCAGTGCGACTCGAACTTGGTCTCGCTGCGGAACAGCTCGGCGCCGCAGGCGCGGCACCTGTACACGCCGATCGTCTTCGTGTCGGTGTACTCACCCACGAAGGGCCGCTCGGTGCCCGCCTGCCGCAGGACCTGGTACTCGGCGGGGCTGAGCTGGGCCCGCCACTCCTCGTCGGACTTCACGACGGTCGGAGCCGGCTCCTGCGCCGTCGTCTCCGTCGTCTGCCGCGACCCGGACTCCTTGCTGAACAGACCCATGTCGTCACGCTAACCCTTCCCGGCACGGGGTGCCGTTCCCTCCAACGCACGGCGGGGCCGGGATGTTTCGCGCTACAACCAGGTGCCGAGCACGAAGACCAGCGCGTTGCCGACCACCCACACCACACCGACGAGCAGCAGCACCACGACGAGCACGGCCGCCCAGTACCGGCCGCCCTGGGCCCGGTTCGCCGACTCGGCGAAGTCCTTCACGCCGTCCAGGTACCCCTCGACGGTGAACGACGGCCGGTCGCGCTGCATCCGGTCCAGGTGCTGGGCGAACGCGCGCGCCTCGGGGTCCTCCGGGTCCAGCCCGACCAGCTCGTCGTCGAACCGGCGCGCCCAATGGGGCTCCCGGTGGCGCGGCTCCGGAGGGGTCATGGTCCGAGGGTAGCGCCGGGAATCCGCTCGTCGCGCCGATCTCCCGGTGGCAGGGTCGGCCCCATGACCACGGCGCTGCGGGCGTCGACCGTCGCGGGCTCGACGTCCGGGCCCACGGCGCGGGTCGGTCGCCTCTCGACACCGCTCCGGTGCTGGTCGCGGCCGCGATCCGGGATTTCGTCGGCCGGCACCGGTAGGTTGCGCGGCATGGCGTCGAAGGCGGTCGAGCTGGTGCCGGTCCCGGGTCCGGAGGGCACCCGCGAGGTGCGTCTGACCAGCCCGGACAAGGTGATCTTCCCGGCGCTCGGGATCACCAAGCGCGAGGTGATGGAGTACTACGTCGCCGTCTCCGAGCCGATGATCGCGGTCCTGAGGGACCGGCCGACCAACCTCAAGCGGTATCCCGACGGCGTGGAGGGCGAGCCCTTCTTCGCCAAGCGCCTGCCGAAGGGGGCGCCGGAGTGGGTGCGCACGGCGCGCGTCACCTTCCCCAGCGGGCGCACCGCGGACACGTTCGCGCCGTCGGAGCCCGCCGCGATCGCGTGGGCCGCCAACATGGGCACCCTCGACTTCCACCCGTGGCCGGTGCGGGCCCCGGACACCGACCATCCGGACGAGCTGCGCATCGACCTCGACCCGCAGCCGGGCACGACCTTCGCCGACGCGGTGGCCGTGGCCGCCGTGGTGCGGGAGGTGCTCGCCGAGGCCGGCCTCACGGGGTGGCCCAAGACGTCCGGCGGCAGGGGCATCCACGTGGCGGCGCCCATCCGCCCCGAGTGGGACTTCATCCAGGTGCGCCGCGCGGTCATCTCGATCGCTCGCCGCGTCGCCGATCGGATCCCGGACAAGGCGACGGTGGCGTGGTGGAAGGAGGAGCGGGGCGAGCGGGTGTTCCTCGACTTCAACCAGGCGGCGCGGGACCGGACGATCGCGTCGGCCTGGTCGGTGCGCGGGCTGCCGGGGGCCACGGTCTCCATGCCGCTCACGTGGGGGTCGCTGCCGGACGTCGCGCCCGAGGACTTCACCCTGCGCACCGTGCCGGGGCTGCTCGCCGAGCACGGCGACCCCCACGCGGACATGCACCGCGAGCAGGGCGGCTGCGAGCAGGCCCTGGAGTGGTACGAGCAGGACGGGCTGGGGGAGATGCCGTATCCGCCCGAGTACCCGAAGATGCCGGACGAGCCGATGCGGGTACAGCCCTCGCGGGCACGCAACCAGGGGTGACGGCGGAGGTCAGCTGGTGTCCACTTCGGACCTCCGGCCCGTGGCGCCCAGTTGTCGCCGAAAGTGTGAGCGCCGTCATGAACCCGGAAATCTGCCGTTAACCTGGCTCCTGGCAGGGTTCGCAACGTCATGACCTGCGCATTCGCCCCGATTTCGGGGTGGGGACCCCCGTTTTGCCCTTGCTGATCGGGCCGTGTAACTTTCTCTCTGTCAGCGAGACAGCCGGACAGAACGAGCCCCTGAGGTTCGGTCAACAGGCCCGCTGGCCGCCCCCCGAGCCGGACCCCCTGGATCCTTGTGGATCTGAGTGGGTGTACGGT
>NZ_JNYD01000004.1 GCF_000717175.1 Pseudonocardia autotrophica
GGAATGCTCTCCCCGGTCGACTTCGAAGCAGCCCACACCCCACCACACCCAGATCACTGACCCCACACCGTCAGTGTCCGGCGCTGGGGGCCAAGCTCACCTCGGCCTGTGGTTGGGCTGAGGAGCAGCGATCACACGAAGCGGAACCTGATGAGGCGCCGTGACGGGGACGCGTGCAGCGTGTCGCCGGCAAGGTCGAGCTGATCACTTGTGCGGCTCGGGCAGGGGCGCAGCCAGCCCTCCGCCTCGCCGAGGAGCTCTTGGCGTTCACGGGGCTTCAGAGGGTGCAGGTGAGGACCAGCGGTGAGGCTGTCACGGTCGGCCGGCCACGGTTTCTGAACTGCCCTTCAAGGGCTGGTCACACTACCGTTGGGGAGCGGTGTCTTCTCCTCCCTGTCTGTGCGCGGCCATGCGGGCGGGAGGCCGCCCTCCTCAAGCTTCCGCGTCGACGTCGCGGCCGGCGAGGGCGTCGCGGAAGCTCGCCTTGGTCTTCTGCTTACCGCGCCGCTGTAGCATCTCCAGCCGGATGAAATAGCCGAGCGCTACGATTGCAATCGCTCCGAAGGTTAGCCACTGCAGGGCGTATGAGCCGTTGGTGAACGGCGCCACGTTCGTATCTGGGTTGATCGGGGTTGGTGTCAGGATTCCCGGCTGGTCCGCGGCGAGCTGTACGTACCCCTCGACCATGCCAGGAGTGCCGGTGGCTGCGGCCAGTTGCCGGGAACTCATCGCATAGATCTGCAGGTGGCCGCCCTCGGTGGCCGGGGCGCGGCCGCTGGTGTCGGTCTCGTTGAGGCGCAGCCGGCCGGTCAGTGTGACCGGTCCCGATGGTGCGGCGGCGAAGCCCGGGATCGCCTGGCCGTTATTCAGGGGGACCGAGCCGCGGTCGACGGCGATGATCCGTCCGTCGTCGAGCCGGAGAGGGGTGAGCACTTGAGAGGCGGGCTTGCCGTCGACGAATCGCAGGCGGACAAGCGCCTCCGCCTCCGGCAGGAAGGTGCCCGAGAGCGCGACCCGTGACCACTCGTCCTCGGCCCTCACGCTTAAGGCGGGAACGAGTGTGGCGAAGGAGACGGGCAAGGTGGATGCGGTGGCGTCGATCGCCTGCTGCTGGGCTCGGCGCTGTGCCTCACGCCCGAATTGCCATGGAGCGAGCAGCGTGTAGCACGCCACGGCGAAGCCAACAACCATCGCCACGAAGGCGATCCAGCTTGGCCGCAGCAGGAAGCGCATGCGCCTAGGGTATGCGGCCCTCGCGGAGCCGCTGTCACCTCTGCCTCGGTCGGGGCTCCGGCTACGGCACACCGACCTGAGGTCCAATCGGGTCGCGCGGAAGGCGCGGGCATCGTAGACGAGGACGGCGGCGTGCGGATGTCGAAGAACACAGCCCATCAGCTCGGCGGCAACGCCGAGCTCACGCGGCTCATCCAGCTGCATATTGTGACGTTTGCTCAGGGCCAGGCTGTCCCGCAGCGCGAACCCGACCTCGGCCCCCGTGCGGGCGGCCGGGTGGCCGGCCACCCGGCGTGGGAGCTCGGTCGCCGCTGCGCTGCGGCTGTCCGAGGAGGGGAATCTCGCACAACTTGCCGTTTGGTCATCCTGTGGGCCAATCCGCAGGCCTCCGCTGAGCGAACGGCCGCGCCCGCCGCGGCAGGCCAGCCGTAGGCACCTGCACCCAGGCGGTTGGCACACAACCTTGTCCGGAACAGGTGATGACGTCCCACGGCGTGGTGTAGATCGTGCGCGGCGGTCAGCTTGATGGCGATGATGCCGCGGCGAGCTCGCCGGCCGCTACTGGTTGGTCCTCGGAAGCGGCTCGCAGGGCGGCCATGGAGCCCTCGGAGAGGTAGCGGCGATCCGAGACCTGCCACTCGTCGTGGGCCTCGACCAGGACCGCACCGGCCAGCCGCAGCAGCGCGGCCGGGTTCGGAAACACCCCGACCACATCCGTGCGGCGCTTGATCTCTTTGTTGAGCCGCTCCAGCGGGTTGGTCGACCAGATCTTTTCCAGTGCCCGACCGGGAACGCGGCGAAGGCCAGCAGCTCCGGCTCGGCCTCACGCAGCATCGCCTCGACCACCGGGAGCTGCTGCCCGAGCATGGTGGCGACGACCTCGAAGTGCTCGTGGACGTGTTCGGCGTCGGGCTGGGCGAAGATCGTTCGCACCGCCGCGGCGACCATCTCCGCCGACCCTTTCGGCACCCGGGCCAGCACGTTGCGCAGGAAATGCACCCGGCAGCGCTGGACCGAGGCGCCGGCGAACACGGCCTGCACGGCATGCCGCAGCCCGAGGTGGGCATCGGCGATGACCAACTGCACCCCGCCCAGCCCACGGGCCTTGAGGCTGCGCAGAAACTGGGTCCAGAACGCCCCGTCCTCGGAGTCGCCCACGGCGAACCCAAGCACCTCGCGGCGCCCGTCCGCGGCCACCCCGGTGCCGACCACCACCGCCTGAGACACCACGCGGCGGTTCACCCGCGCCTTGCAGTAGGTGGCGTCCAGGAACACATACGGGAACGCCTGGCCGGCCAGGGAGCGGTCGCGGAACGCGCCGACCTCTTCGTCGAGGTCGGCGCAGATCCGCGACACCTCGCTCTTGGAGATCCCGGTGTCCGCCCCGAGGGCGCGGACCAGGTCGTCGACCTTGCGGGTGGACACCCCGTGCAGGTAGGCCTCCATGACCACCGCGAACAGCGCCTGGTCGATCCGGCGGCGGCGCTCCAACAGGCTGGGGAAGAACGAGCCGGTGCGCAGCTTCGGGATCCGCAGCTCCAGGTCTCCGACCGTGCTGGTCAAGATGCGCGGGCGATGCCCGTTGCGCTGCGCGGTGCGGGACTCGGCCCGCTCATGGGGCGCGGCGCCGATCACCGAGGTCAGCTCGGCCTCGATCAACGCCTGATAGATGGTTCCGCCGCCGAGCGGACGCGGTCTTCGACATGGGCGGCCTTGAGTGTCTCCAACACCTCGAGCAGGGCAGACTGGTCCAGGGTCATCGTGCGTCGTGTCCTTCCGCGAGCACCTTTGAGCCGGTCTCGCTGACCGTCGCACGATGGCCCCCTACAACGCGGTCACCCACGCCGTCCGGGCCGAGGACCTACACCACGCCCTGGGACACAACTGAACAGGTCTGCAGGCTCCGCTCGCAGCGTGCCGTCGACCGATCATCGCGTGATATGTCCGTTTATCAGTGGCTCGGCAGCTACTGCTCTAATGTCGATCTCGTAACGGTAAAGGCACAGGTCCCCAGCTGTGCCGACGTCCCGGGGCTCCCCCCTCGCCCGCGGGCTTTACCGCTCCCCATCCAGGAGGATGACGTTGTCGAGGCATCGCCGTGCAGACACCTCCGCCGCACGACACCGTGCGCACCGGTCTCGGTCGGACCTCTCTGCTCCTGTTTTGAGCGGAGGTTCGCGGCGTAGCCGGCCTGCGGCACTTGTCGCCCTGACCTCGGCCCTTGCGGGAGGAGCCTTGATTGCGGGACACGGCGTGCTCAGCCGGGGCAGCCTTCACGTCGAAGATCTCGCACTGCAGGCGTTTACAGCATCGACCGCTGACAGCTTGGACGTGGAGGATCCATCACCTTCGGCCGTCCCCGTACAGGCGGATTCCTCCGATGCCGCCGGTACAGATGCCACCGCTGAGCTACGGACCGTGGACGTGGAGGCCGTCGTCAACGCGACCTCGAGCGCGGCCCGCGATGCTGCCGGCGCTTGGGCCAGGGCTGGGGCGGAGACTTCTGCCTCAAGCGCTCCGGGTTCGGCCGGCGGCGAGAACGGACCAGTAGCGCGCAATTGTGCCGCCGGAACGACGGGGTTCGGCGCGGTCGCTGCCGGCGTGGCCGAAGCCGGGGAGCAGCTCCGCTGCATGTTCGGCGTCGACACCGTGTACGGCGTCGCTGGTCGCTCCAACGCCTCGGATCACCCGGCTGGAAAGGCGCTCGACTTCATGGCTACGCGGGCGAGCGGTGACCGCCTCGCCGAGTACGCCACCGCGAACATGAAGCGGCTGGGAATCAGCTACGTGATCTACCGGCAGCGCATCAACACCGGGGGCGGATGGGAGAGCATGGAAGATCGAGGCGGGGCCACTGCCAACCACATGGATCACGTGCACATCTCGTTCGAGTGATCGAGCTCGTGCAGTCCGCGCAAGTGCACGTGCCGATCAGCCGCCGCACCTACCCCTATACGACGATCCGCACCCCCTACTGTGCCGGATGGTCACCCACTGAAGACCACCCCAGCGGACCAGACCGACATGTTCTGCAGCGACGCCGGGCTCATGCAGAACCCAGCGCTTTTAGGGAACCTGCTGCGGTACCCGGCTCTTGACCTGCAAGGGGCGCCGACAAGAAGACCCGTCACCCCACGGGGTGACGGGTCTTCTCGGGCCGAGCGGGGAGGCTCAGGCGGTGACGATCGAGTCCTCGACCGACACGTCGTCGACGGAGACGTCGACGTTGCCGGAGTCGTTGACGCTGTCGTCGGTGGTCTGGTTGAACGAGTCGTTCGTGCTCGCGTCGACGTCGACGTCCAGGTTGCCCGAGTCGGACACGCTGTTGTCGCTGTAGTCGTTGCCGGAGTCGTTGATGCTCGCGTCGATCGTCTCGTTGAACGAGTCGTTGACGCTGTGGTCGCTGTTGTCGACGCCCGCGTTGCCGCCGGTGGCGAAGGCCGAGCCGTCGTCGACGGTGAGGTCGCCGCCCACGTTGGTGCTGGTGGCGCTGCCGTTGCCGAAGGCGGTGGTGTTGCCGTCGCCGTCCACGACCTGGTTGCCGTCGCCGACGATGTTGTCGTCGCCCGTGGTGATCGTAGAGTCGTCGATGTCGCCGCCGGCCGCCACGGCACCGTCACCGGACGCCGTCACCGCGTCGATGTCGATGTTCTGGCGGAAGTCGCCGCCGTCCGTGTCGATGACCTGGTTGATCGAGTTGTCGACGATGGTGTCGCGGTCGTCGACCCAGTTGTTGGTCACGTACGTGTTCAGGTACTTGACCGCGGCCTCGTGGTCCGACTCGTGCGGCTCCTTGTGCGGCGGGGGCGGCGGCGGGGTGTGGTGGTGGTTGCCGCCGGTGTCGTACTTCCGGTCGAAGTCCGAGTCGTCGTTGTCCTGGATGAGGAGCGCGGCGTCGTGTCGCCGGTCTCGACCGAGAAGTTGCCCGAGTCGTTCGTGCTGCTGTCGGTCGAGCTGTTGCCCGAGTCGTTCACGCTGTTGTCGAAGTCCAGGTCGGCGTTGAACGAGTCGTCGACGCTGTTGTCGCTCTCGTCGTTGAACGAGTCGTTGATCGACCGGTCCACGTTCGTGTTGCCCGAGTCGTTGATGCTGTTGTCGCTGTTGTCCGCCCACGATGTTGCCGTTGCCGGTGGTGACCGTGGAGTCCTCGATGTCGCCGCCGGCCGCAACCGCGCCGTCGCCGGAGGCCGTGACCGCGTCGATGTCGATGTCCTGACGGAAGTCGCCGCCGTCCGTGTCGATCTTCTGGTTCACCGAGTTGTCGACGATGGTGTCGCGGTCGTCGACGTAGTTGTTCGTGACGTACTTGTTGATGTACTCGACCGCACCCTTGCCGCCCTCGGCGTCGCCCTCGCTGTGTCGAGGCGCCGCGGCCGCCGCGACCAGGTGGTTGCTGCCGGTGTCGTAGTTGCGGTCGAAGGAGGCGGTGTCGTTGTCCTGGATGAGGACCAGGGCGTCGTGCACGTCCTCGGCGGTCAGGTCCTCGAGGCCGGCGTCCTTGAGGGTGCCGTACGGGTCCTCGCGGAAGTTCTCCTGGAGCTCCAGGGACTCCTCGTCGTTGCCGATGAGCTTGAGGAGGAACTCGAGAAGCGTCATGGGGATCGTCTCCAGGTGTGGATCGCCCGTGGCCACGGTACTGACGCGGGCCATAGTGGCGATCGGTGTGGTCGCAGTGCTTACTTACCGTTGGAGCCGCAGCTCCCTACCGGCGACTCGCGCGCGGTCGTCATATCAAGTAGGTCACTGATTTACCGTCATCTGTGGGCGCCGGGGCTGCTCAAGAGCGAGCATCGGTACGGTTGTGCAGCCCGGAGTCGCCTTCTCCCTTAAGGATCACGATTTCGGACGCGCCCGGTGCCGTCTGCTGCTCCGGTGTCTCAGATTCCAGGTCGGGCGCGACGACGGGCCGCGACGCCCACTGTCCTTCCCGACCCTGTCCAGCCGGACTGTCGCCCCCGACCAACCGCAGCCTGCTGCGACGGCGATGAACCTCGCGTTCCTCGGGCAGCGGGCGACTCTTCCACACTTCAACCTCCACAAAGGTGCAAATTGGGCCGATGGGTCACTGCATCCGGCTTTCCCGACGCTTCGTGAGCGCTATTGCCGCATGGCGAGCGCACCGGAGGATCGGACGGTCTCAGGGGCAGTGACGCGCTCCTCGGCCTGAGGTGGTTCCGTAACCGGCCTGTCCCCCGCACTGGGCGGTGGTTCGGCGAGCTCGTGGGCGGGATTGCCACCCCAGCGCGCGCCCGCCGGGATCTCCTCGCCCTTCATCACGAACGAGTCGGGAGCGATCTCGGCGGCGTCGCCGATGGTGACCCCGTAGTGCACGAAGGCACCGACCCCCAGGGTCACACCCGAGCCGAGGACGATGTGGTCGGACTTGAAGGCGCCGTCCTCCTGGGAGTGGCACTGGATGATGCTGCCGAAGTTGAGCGTGCAGTCGTCGCCGATCCTGGTGAGGGTGCGCTCGAGGACGGCGGCGCCGTCGTCGTAGACCCGCCGGCCGATCTTCACACCGAGCAGGCGCATGAGCAGGTTCTTGTACGGGGTGCCCGCCAGCATGCGGTCCAGCGGCGGCACCATCAGCTTCCAGTAGCGCTCGTGGCGCCAGAAGCGGACGTCGTAGATCGAGCACGAGCGCGGGCGCAGACGGCGGAAGCCCGTCGACGTCCGTTCCCAGAACACGAACCACAGGATCGTGAACAGGACGCTGGCGGCCGCCTGGATCGCGAACGCGGCGGGGCCCCAGTCGTGGTAGTGGTCCACGGCGACGAGGCCCAGGAGCAGCAGGCCGAGGACGTGGCCCCAGCGGACGAACAGGAACAGGGCGATGGTGCGCAGGTTGTGCCCGTTCTTGCGGCGCAGCCGGGCCCGGCGCTGTGTGGCGTCGACCTCCAGCACACGGTCCCGCTGGACTGTGCGGGGGATTTCGAAGGCGGGTGAGCCGAGCAGGCCGACGCCGGTGCGGACCGGGCCGTCGATCGGGACGGCGACCTTGGTGGCGAGCAGGCAGTCGTCGCCGACGCGGCCGCCGATCGGGTAGGCGATGTTGTTGCCCAGGAAGTTGTTGCCGCCGATGCCGATCCGCGAGGTACGGAAGGAGGTGTTGGAGAAGTCGGCGTTGACCACCGACAGTCCGTCGGCGACGACGGTGCCGCGCCCCACCGACGTCAGGAACGGCGTCTCTTGTGCGATGTTGGAGCCGAAGTTCGAGCCGGTCTGCTCGACCTTCCCGAGGTGATAGCCGAGCAGATAGAGGTAGCCGACGATGAACGAGCTGTCGCCGAACAGGTAGACGAACAGCCGGACGTTGGTCAGCCGCGTGATGGTGCGGTGCAGCGAGTAGCGCCAGCCGTGGACGGGGTAGACCCGGTCCGGCGGCACGAACGGGGCGAGGACCCGCGGCACGGTGAACACGACGAGCAGCCCGACGAGCAGGCCGCCGAAGACGATGACGGCGGACTCGGCGAGGGCGTTGAGGTAGAACTGCGGGCTGGTGTGCCCAGCTGCGCCGGGCTGAAGTAGCTCGGCCAGTCGGGGCACCTGGGTGAGCAGCAGGAACAGCCCGCCGAAGCCGAGTGGCAGGTAGATCGCGAACAGCTTCAGCAGCTGGCTGGTGACGTAGGCCGGCTTACGCAGGCGCCGTACCCGTAGCGGAGGCACCGCGCGGAAGTCGGTGGCGATGGGGACCGCGGGTGAGCCGTGCCAGGCCTGACCGGGCGGCACGGCCTGTCCGCGGTGCAGGGCGGAGGCGTGGCCGAGTTGGGCGCCGTCGCCCATCGCGGTGTCGATGTCGAGCACGCTCTTCTCGCCGACGACGACGTCGCGGCCCAGCGTGACCCGCCCGGTCTGGATCCGGCCGAAGTGGGCTCGATAGCCGAGCAGCACGGCGTCCTTGCGGATCACCGTGCCCGCGCCGATGGTGAGCAGGTCGGTCGCGACGGGCAGGTGCCGGGTCAGGATGACGACGTTCCTGCCGATCCTGGCCCCGAGTGCGCGCAGGTAGAGCGTGTAGAGCGGCGACCCGACCATGACCAGGACCAGCGGGTTGGCCCGGGTAAGGACCCTAACCAGCCAGAACCGGAAGTACCGCAGGCTCCAGACCGCGATCTCCTTCTCCTTCCACCGGCCGATCAGCAGCCACTTCGCCGCCACCGGCAGCAGGCACATGACCAGGAACGCAGCGCCGCCGGCGATGACCGAGCGGACGTAGATCTCGAGCGGCCCGACACTCGCGAGGATCCAGATGTAGGCACGGTCCAGCACGTAACCCAGGCCCCCGGCATAGAGCAGGAAGGTCAGCAGCTGCAGGAACCCGGTCAGCAGGTATCCGACGGTGCTGTGCCGTATCGGGGTCATCTGCGTCGCTGTTGCACTCGCGCCGTCGGTGGCGGCTGGCGCTTGAGCCGGCGCGGCTGCGGCGGCCATGCTGGCGAGGGTTGGGTTGGCGTAGACGTCGCGGATGGAGATCGACGGCAGGTCGTCGCGCTTGCGCAGGCGGGCGCAGAAGCGGGTCATCACCATCGAGTCTGCGCCCAGGTCGTCGAACACGTTGCGGTCGGTCGGGACGTGGTCGACCTCGAGGACCTCGGCGAGCACCTGGGCGAGCGCCTCGGCGACGGATCCGTGAGGTGTCGGCTGGGTGAGTGCCGGTAAGGAGTACGCGAAGGCCGCGGCGAGTTCGGCGATCGTCGGGTGGGCGTAGACGTCCTTGATCGAGACCGAGGGCAGGTCGTCGCGCTGACGCAGGCGGGCGCAGAAGCGGGTCATCACCATCGAGTCCGCGCCCAGGTCGTCGAACACGTTGCCGTCGACAGGCACGTGCTCGATCGTCAGCACCTCGGCGAGCACGCTCGCCAGGGCCGCGGCCAGCCCTGCAACCGACCCCGAGCCTACGGTGGCCGACGGGGACGCCGCAGGCACCACACCGGGAGTCGCGGGCACGAGCGGGATCGCTGTTGTCGGCGCGGGCGAGCGCGGATAGGGCGTCGGCCGCACAGATGCGCTCGCGCTCGATGAAGAGGACCATCGGCCTGGCGAGCGAGGGTAGGGCGTTGGCCGCCGACCCGGCGCGCTTGGGGTGGTCGGTTTCTGCGCTGACGGTCGAGGCCAGGGCAACGGTCGCGACGACGGGCCCGGCGGGGCCGGTGCGGGTGTCGGAGGTGGCGAGGCCAGATCGAACGACGTGCTCCCGGGCTGTGCCTCCGAGGCCGGCGGAGCTGCGGGAGATCGATTGACGTCGTCGACCGTCAGACCTCGCGGCTCAGCGGTCTGGGCATGCACGGCTGATGGAGCTTCGAGACCGGCGTCGGCGGGAGCAGGGCGCAGCTCGTCCAACCGCTCCTGCAGCTGCGCGTTCTCAGTGCGTAAGTGGCACAGCCCAGCATCCGCGATGGCCCGCGACGACAACGCAGGGCGATCAATCTGGCCGTCGACGGTCAGCGGGAGAGTCTCGAGCTGTTGCAAGCGGGCCGGCAGATGGAGGGCGTCGAGCCGGTCGGTCAGCCACGCCCGTAAGAACTGCTCGTCAGGCGGAGGCCGGTCCACGCAGCAGGTGTAATAGCCGACGAGTTCGGCGAGCCCTGTCGAGCGGGGGACATCGACAACGGCCGACGCCACCCCGGGCGCAGCCAGCATCGCTGATTCCACTGCAGTGAGATCGATGCGTTGTCCCTCGACGACCACCTGCAGGTCGGCGCGCCCGCGGTACTCGATCTCCCCGGCGTCGGTCACGCGGCCGAGGTCGCCGGTGCGGTAGATCTTCCCCGAGGGATTTCCCGGGATGCCGAGAAAGTCCTCGACGAACGCCTCCCCCGACGGATCCGGATACCCACACGCCAGACCCAAGCCGGCGAGGCCGATCTCCCCCGTCTGACCGTGGGGCAGCGCCAACGGGAGATCCGGGTCGAGCACGACAGCTGCGTAGGTCGGCAACGGCGCACCCACCATCACCGGCTCGTCCGGCTGCGTCTCGGCCCAGGCTGCGGCGACGGCCGCACCCCTTGGCACGTAGGCCGAGTAGAAGCGCCGACCCGGTCGGCGCCAGCGCGCGACGAGGCTCGGCGGGCACGGATCGCCCGACACCACCAGTACCTGCAATGCAGGCAGGTCCGCCTCAAGGGTCGACAGCAACGCCGGTGTGGTGCACACGGCACTGACGCGACGGTCCACAAGCTGCGCGTGCAGCGCCGGGCCAAGCAGGTGTGGGCCCTCGGGTGCGGGGACGAGGGTGGCGCCCGACGCCCACGCCATCCAGGTCTCCTCGATACCTCCTCCCGAGGACAAGGCCTTGCCCTGGTAGAGACGGTGCCCGCGGATGCCAAAGGTTTCGGAGGAGATGCGCACAGCGTTGCAGATGCTGCGATGGTCGATCGCCACGCCCTCCGACCGCCCCGAGGCATCGTTGAGGTGCACGATGTAGGCGGTCCGATCGATGAGTGCTCCTCGTTCGGCGGGTTGCAGCCGTTGTGAGCTCATCTCCCCGATCAGCCGCGCAGCCGCGTCCACGGCGATGACTTCCGCCGCAGTCCCCAGCAGGGCGTCGGTTGCGGCGACCCGGCCGGGCAGTTGCGCCCGGCTCAGGATGAGCCCGGCCGAGGTATCGGCGACGACAAAGGCGATGCGATCGACCGGAGCGGTCGGATCGAGCGGAACACACGACGCTCCGATCTTCAACACCGCCAGGGTCGCCACGTAAGCCTCGACGCGATCGTCGAACAGCAGCCCGATCCGGTCCCCCGCGGCGCTGCCGTGCAGGCGCAGGTACCGGGCGAGCTGGTTGGCCCGGCCATCGAGTTCGTCGTAGGTCAGCGCGGTACTCCCGCCGTCGATGGCGAGTTGAGCAGCCCGCCCGTAGTCTCGGATCCAGTCGCAGCGCTCCTCGAACACGAAGTCAAGCCGCTCGTGGCGGCGGACCCGCCAGCCCTGCGCCTCGTGCCGATCAACCACGACGAGGCCCGCGAGCGGGACGCCGGGTCGGTGCCCGAGGGACGACACCACCTTCTCGAACTCGGGATCAAAGGAAGGGGTCGATGGCATCCTTCACCTCGCCTGCGTCCGGACACGAGGCACGCCGACGAGCGGTGCACCAAGCGCGCCAGGTCGGGCGGCAACGCCGAGGTCGCACGAGCGTGCGCTCGCGGACCTCTTCCGTGCGGGCACGATGACCATCGGCTCTCCGTCCAGCAGCCTTGCTGCACCCTCCAACGGACCACGGGTCGCGGCCCGGCTCCCCCGCCAAGGGTTGTCCGGGAGACCTCACCGGGCAATGGGGCAGATACCCGACATCGAAAACAGACTGCAACTTTTGCCATGGGTTAACACAAACCGGCGAGTCGGCCACCAGCAGGAGGCGACTCCCGAACCGGGACGCCGCAGCGTCTGCGCCGCACGGGAAGCCCAAGAGTCGATCGGCTACCGACGACCACCCGTCGCGGTACGTGGCGACCACGTCTCGCATCTTCGTCCTCGGCCCTCCGGGCGATCACACAGCGTAGCCGGGGTGGTCTCAGCGTCCCTTCAACTCACCCGTTTACGCTTCGCAGTCGTGACTCAAGCGCGGGCGCAGCGGCGTTCGGGATTGCTCCCGCCGGGAGCAACGTCCGCCGCCCTGGCGACGTGCCGCCTTGCCGGACGACATCTGTCGATGTGCGGGCTCGCGCTCGCGGCCGCGGCGCTCGCCCTCGGTGGTCTGCTGATGGTGTGCTGTTACCTTGACACCCGCAGCCCGAACCGGGCAGAGGGCGCTCAGGCAACCGGCGCTGCCGGCAGCTGCGCACCTTCCGCGCAGATGATCGCAGGCAGGCATGGCCCCCGCCTAGCCGCCCGCCCGGTCGGAGCATCGACAGAGCTCCAGCGGGCCGAACCAGCCGAAGGCTGCGACCCTCACCACCTGGACGTGGCGGCGAATGCCGTCGTGCCTGACCGCGGCCCCTCACTCAACGCTCTCGGATTGGCTTCGTCGCTGAGCGCCGACATTGCGGCCTCGGCTGGCCCGACTTCGGACGCGGCCATCCATGATGTCCCGCCATCCACACCATCGCCGTATCAACTCTGCGTGATGCGGACGTAGGCCTCCTCCGCTCTCTCCCGACCTCGCTACCCCTCCTCGGCGCCCTCAGCGCCCCCGGCATACGCCGGGTTGCCGCTGTGGTTGCCGCTGTGGTTGCCCCTTCCGGAGACGTTCGTCGTCTCCGCCTTCTGGCTTGGCAAGGTGACTGAGCTGTGTCCTCCCCGCACCGTGTCCCATCACGCACGTCGAACCTCGACCTGCCCACTGAACGACTCGACTCGAGACTCGAGCAGTCGCCTAACGTCCGCCCTCTCCTGGTACCCCTGAGCTGGTGGGTCGTGGCCATCGGCGCGGTCGTCGTCGCGCTCTCGGTGATGCGGGCCCTCGCTCCGATGACGGCTTATCCAGGCGACATCTGGCGCCAGTCCGACACCGCGACGATCGCCCGCAACTTCGCCGCGAACGGGATGAACATCTTCTTCCCGCAGATCAACTGGGGCGGCGCCGGGCCCGGCTACGTGGAGACCGAGTTCCCACTCATGCCGTGGCTGACCGCCGTGACCTACCTCGTCGTCGGCGAGCACGTCGCGCTCGGCCGGCTGATCTCGTTAGCGTTCATGCTGGTCGCGGCGGCCGCGTTCTGGGGCTTGGTGCGGCGGCTGCTACCCGCGACCGCGGCCCGGTGGGCGCTGGCGGCGTTCTTCCTGTCTCCGGCGTTCATGCGCTGGGGTACCGCGTTCATGCCCGAGGCCACGGTGCTGGCGTTCTACCTGCTCGCGCTGCTCGGGTTCTGTCGCTGGCTGCAGGAGGACCGACCGGCCCTTCTCGGGTGGGCCGCGGCGGCCACCTCGGCGGCGGCCTTGGTCAAACCGACCTCGCTGCACGTCGGGCTGGTCGTCGGGCTGTGGGTGGTGTTCGCGGCCCGGGAGCGGCTGCGTCGCCCGTCGTTGTACGTCGCTGGAGTCGCGGCGCTCGTGGCCCCGGCGCTGTGGCTGCGCCATGCCGCGGGGCTCTACGCCACCTACGGCAACACCTTTGGTGTGATCTCCGGCGGCGACAGCAAGTGGGGCAGCCTGTCGCTGTGGCTGAGCCCGGGCTTCTACCTGGGCAACCTCCGCACCGAGACGATCTTCATCTACGGCCTAGTCGGCCTCCCGTTCGCGGTGCTCGGCGCGGTGTGGCTCTGGCGCCGCCGCTCGGGCGCCCCGTCATCGAGCTTCTTGGCGCTGTCGCTGCTGGGAGCCGGTGCGGTCGCGTTGGCCGTGTACTACTTCGCGGCAGGCCGCTACACCAGCACCGACCTGGGGATTCAGTACCACGTCTACTCGCTCCCCTACGCCGCGATCGCGACCGGCAGCGGAATCGCGGCTGCCCTGAGCCAGGCCCGCATCGCAGTGACCCGCACGCGCGTCATCGCCGTCGGCGTGGCGGTGGCCGTCCTCCTGGGCGCGCAGGCCGTCAACGTGTTGGCCCAGTCGCTGCGCGACCGGGCCGGGGTGTTCGGCGCCTGCGCAATCGCCCTCGACGCTGTCTCCACACCGACCGACCTGGCCCTGGTCAGCACGACCAGCAGCACCGTCGAGGACGGGGTCACGAACAACTACCAGGAGCCGGTCGTGTTCTTCCTGGCCGACCGCACGGGCTGGAGCCTGCCCGCGGACCGGCACACCCCCGAGGAGGTCGCACGCCTGCGCGACGCCGGCGCCCGCTTCCTGGTCGTGGGCGAGCCGCAGCTCGTCCCGCTGGGCGGACCGCTGGCAGCCTGGCTGGCCGACAACGCCCGCCTGGAGCGAAGCATCGCGCGGGATGGCTGCGCGGTCTGGGACCTCGCCGCGCCCCCGTCGTCCGCGCAGGAATAGACCAACATCGGATCTCCGGCGAGCAGCGTGGGAGCGCCCGCAAGCGAAGGCTCTTCCGTGAGCAGGGGCCTGGACGGGCCGGGCGATGCGCCTATGACCTCGGCAAACCCCCTGACACGCTGGAGGAGGTGTGCACAGTTAAGGCTTCGGGGGTTCGAGTCGATAGCCGTGCCCGCGCAGCGTCCGGATGCGTGGTAGCCGCGTCACGTTCGGCGGTGTCGACAGCAGCTTCCGCAGCGACGCAACGTGAACATCAAGCGTCTTGCTGGACCCGCCCCACGGGTCGTTCCACACATCGGCCATCAGCGTCTGTCGGCTCAGCGCTTTCCCGGGCTCACGTGTGAACCGCTCCAACAGGTCGAATTCCTTGGGCCGCGTGTGGAGCTCGTGCCCCCTCACAAGGACGCGTCGCAGCTGCAGATCCAGCTCGAGATCACCGAGTCGCAGTGACTCGTCACTCGGCCCAGCCCGTCTCAAGTGAGCACGTACGCGCGCAAGCAGCTCCTCGCGGTGCACGGGCTTGATCAGGTAGTCGTCCGCGCCGGCGTCGAGACCGACGACGACGTCCATCTCGGCGCCGCGGGCGGTCAGGATCACGACGACGGCCTTAGTTGACCGAGCGCGCAGTATCCGACAGACCCTGATCCCGTCCATGTCCGGGAGGCCGAGGTCGAGCAGGACCAGGTCGGTCTGCACGTCGGTCTCGAGCGCTTCGCCGCCAGTACGGACCCAGGAGACTTGATGGCCCTGCTGGGACAGGCTCTCGACGAGGCTCTCCCCCAGGCCTGGATCGTCCTCGACGAGCAGGATGCGGGGATGTCCTGCGTCGTCCTCATCGGTCCGATCAACCATAGCGACGACCTCAACTCATGCTGAGCGCTGAGGCACCGCGGGCCTGGGGCAACCCAGGGGCCCGATGCTCGGGGAGGCGACAGAAGGAGCAATAAAGTACTTTCCAGACACTTCCACAGCATCACGGACCTGCGCCGCATCTGACCAGCGAGGTCGGTTAGATAACGGCAAAATCTGGGGACGGGTAGGTGGCAGCCTTGTCGACATCGGTGACAGGTACTCGGCCAGGGCTGAGGCGTTCTCCCGTGGCCTGGCAGGTCTGACCGTCGGGTCAACGTTTGCACCATGCGGTTGTGCGGCGACTCACCGCGCTGGCACGTATGCGCATGTGACTATAGATTGCTACCTATGAGCACAGGCACTGACGGCCACGGCCACGGGCACGGGCACGGGGTGTCCGCGGAGGCGGATCGGCGGTGGTTGAGCATCGCCCTGGGGCTGATCGTGGTGTTCATGGTGGGCGAGTTCGTCGTCGGCCTGATCGCCGGGTCCTTGGCGTTGATCTCGGACTCGGCGCACATGCTCACCGACGCGGCCTCGCTCGTCCTCGCCCTGGTCGCCATTCGGCTCGCTCAGCGACCGGCACGCGGCCGCTACACATACGGTTTACGCCGCGCCGAGATCCTCTCCGCCCAGGCCAACGGGATCACCCTGTTGCTGCTGTCGGTCTGGTTCATCTACGAAGGCATCGACCGGTTGATCTCCCCGCCCGCGGTCGCGGGCGCCCTGGTACTGGTGACCGCCTTGGTGGGGATCGTGGTGAACATCGCTGCGAGCTGGTGTATCAGCCGAGCGAACCGGACCAGCCTCAACGTCGAGGGCGCCTTCCAGCACATCCTCAACGACCTGTTCGCATTCATCGCCACCGCCGTGGCCGGCCTGGTCGTGATCCTGACTGGCTTCGAACGCGCCGACGCCATCGCCGCGCTGGTCGTGGCGGCCCTCATGGCCAAGGCGGGCTGGGGCCTGGTACGTGAGGCCGGCCGCATCTTCCTCGAGGCCGCTCCACGAGGCATGGATCCCGACGCCCTGGGCGCAGAACTGGCCGCCGTCCCCGGCGTGTCAGAGGTCCACGACCTACACGTCTGGGAGATCACCTCTGGTCAGCCCGCACTGTCGGCACACGTCTTAGTCGACACGACAGCGGACTGCCATGAGGTCCAGAGTGCCGTCGAACAGGTCCTGCGCAAGCGGCACCACCTTGAGCACACCACGCTGCAGGTTGATCACCACGCCGATCACAGCCGCGACGCCGAACACTGCGCAGACGCGCACGGCCCGGTTCACACCGCCTCGAACCAACCCCGACCGTCGACTTGATCGGCTGTCGCGACCTACTACCCCGCGCCTTGGCGGGAAGCGATAGCGAGACAAAGCGCCCGGCGGCGTACGCCGTACTCAGGCCGGAGGAGATCCGGACGCGGGACTCGGTCGGCTGCAGCATCCACCTCGAGCTCGCCGGCGTCGAGGCGTGATTCAACGACCTGAGACCGCGGCCAGGAGCAGGTCGTGGACGCTTGCCAGGAGCAGGTGGGCCGATAGTCGTCCTGATCGACGCGCCGGACGGCACGTCCACACCCCCTCATCGAGAGGTGGGGCGCCCGCCGCGGCTGCTCGAACGACGGATGCCGCTGACGGTCAGTGTGCCCGGCTGGGTGGAAGCGGCGGCACAGCCGGTGGCGATCCTGCCTGAGCGAATCTGGCCCTGCGCGTGACCGCACGGGGGTAGTGCGCCCTCAGCTTCCCACTTGAGCCAGGACCAGAGTTCCACATCTATTGCATAGATGCGCATGCGACTATATGTTTGTCCGGCACGTCCGGACAGACTGGGGTGATCGAGGTGGCGATGGCAGGGCTGTCGTTGGCGCTGTACGGGGTTGGCGTGGTCGTGGCGTTCGGGCTGCGGACAGTGGTCCATCGCCGGGCCACGGGCGACAGCGGTCTCCGCCGACCGCAGGCGCGCCCCGGAGAAGCCGCGTGGTGGAGTCAGCTGCTCTTCGGCGTGGCCCTGGTAGGCGGTCTGGCCTCCCCGTTGACAGTACTGATCGGCCTGGTGGCGCCGACCGTGGAACACCCGCTCCTGAACGGGGCCGGGATTGCGGTGGCGATGGCCGGCTTCGCCCTGGTGGTGGTGTCGCAGACGCACATGGGCGCCTCATGGCGGATCGGGGTGGAGGCGAGCGAGCGCACCGAGCTGGTGACCTCGGGGGTGTTCGCACAGGCCCGCAATCCAATCTTCACCGGGATGGTTGCGGCGCTGTGGGGTCTGTGGGCGATCGCGCCGGCCTGGCCGGGGCTGGTCGCGGCAGTCGCGATGATGATCGCGGTACAGCTCCAGGTCCGACAGGTCGAGGAGCCATATCTCCTCGCCACGCACGGCGCGGCCTACCGCGCGTATGCGGCCAGGGTGGGTCGCTTCGTGCCGGGGCTCGGTCGGCTCCAGCCTCCTCCGGCGCGCTCGCAAGCTCAGTCGTAGCCGCGCCGGAGGTGAGCTCGCGGCGGGGTGTGTGCGGTGATTGTTGCCGCTACAGCAGGATGCACCGGTTAACGGCAGCCGGGGTTCAGTCGTGCGCCGGGAGCAGGCGTGGGACGAGCCGCACGTAGACGACCATGCCGATGATTTCGACCAGGGTCTGCGTGACGATCACGATCGAGGCGACCGAGAAGGCGTCCGGCAGTGCGAGCGCAGCTGGGCACGACAAGGGAGTTGCGGGTCGGGTCGCGCCGGTGAACACGATTGCGCGTCCGTCGGGCGGTCCGAGGCGGAAAGCCGTGCGACTCCGGTGCCGAGCAGCGCGCGGAGGGATCGCAGCAGATCGCGGGCCGGGACCTGGAGGAAGGTCACGTAGAGCAGGAGGCCGAGGACGGGGTTGATCGCGACTTCCAGGCCGGGGCCAGCGCCGCGGGCGGCGAGCCCGACGAGGAGGCCGGCCGCGATGGCGCCGAGGTAGATCGGTACCTGGTGGCGTTCCGTCCACGCCACCACACTGGGGTCCGGAACGCTGTCGGCGGTGAAACCCCCGGTGTCGCTCAACAGCTCCTGCTTCCTTGTCGCACACGAGTGGCGCTCATCGACGTTTCCTCAGGCAGCGCCGCCCGTCGAGTCCGCTCCCCCTCGCCACCGCGAGGACGTGCCGCTGGCGTCGAGCACGAGCAGGCGCCTCCCCCGCAGCTCAGGGCCGGGCCGCAGCGGACACCGCGCCTGCGGAGGTGCATCAGCCAGAGACCAGCAGCGAGGGCGAACAGCATCCCGGCGGCGACGACCGGCCGGTCGTCGCCGCAGCCACCCCTCCCATGGTGAGCAGCCCGAAAGGCACCAGCAACGGCACCGCGCAACAACCCGCGCAAGCCAGGGCGGCAATGCCGGCGAGGACCTTGCTCCGCCTCGGCGGCCCCGGGTCCGTCCCGCCATCCACGCTCACCGCGAGCCCCCGACGAAGCCCGCGGTCGTGCCCGTGGCGGTGCGCGTCAACTCGGAAAGTTCGACGAAGGGTAGCGGGCAGTCCTGGCAAGTGCAGTGGGTAAGGCTGTCGCAGCGGGCATCGATGACCTGCTGCAGCCCGTCCCGGATCAGCAGGAGGTCGTTGATGCGGTCCTGCACCTCGGCCAGCTTCTCCCGGGCTCGGGCCTGCAGGTCCCCGGTGTGGGATGACGACGACGGCCGGTGTCGAGGAGCTCGGCGACCTCGTCGAGGGTGAACCCGAGCCGCTGCGCCGACTTCACCACCCGCAGCAGCGCGACGGCGGTGTCGTCGTAGTCGCGGAACCCGCTGAGCCACTCTCGTGGTGAACTGTGGTCACGAGCCGCCGCGGGCAGCGGAGAGACGAGACTCAGCGGCCCAGCCTGCGAATGACGACGGTGGCGACGATCGCGACAACAGCCAGGGCGGCGATGAGCCAAGGCCAGATCGGCATGGCGGCCGCACCGCTCGCCTCCGGTTCGGCCGACGAGGGCGGCACATCTGATGCTGGTGCAGAGGTGGGTGCCGCGGGGGTGGCCGCGGTCGAGGTGGGCGAGTTGTCGGTGGTGACGCGGTAGGTGACGCCGCCCGAGATGGGGTGACCGTCGTTGGAGGTCACCCGGTAGCCGACGGTGTAGCTGCCGGCCGGTACGGCCGTCTGCGCCGGAACAGTGACGACGCGCCCGTCGACCTGTGGCGGGCCGGCGTCCCAACGGCCGCCGTCCTGCCCCGTGACGGTGGTCGCGACGAAGGCCGGGTCGAGTTCGGCGCTGAACTCGAGCTGGATGCTTGCCGGGGGTTGCGCGAGAGTGGCGCCGTCTGCGGGGTTGGCGCCCACGAGCTCCTCATGGGCCAAGGCGGGTGTGGCCCCGACGATCATGGCCATCAGGCTGAGCAGGCACGCTGTGGCTATCGCCGCAAGCGTACGAAGTGTGGGATTCGGCATCAGGCGGCGGCGACCCGCTTCCTTCCGCGACGCGTTCATGAGTGGTGCTCCTCGGGTGAGATCGACGGCGTACTTGAAGTCAGGGACTGGTCGAGGAGCTCGGAGGACGCGGGAGCTGCGGGTGAGCTCTGCGGTCGCGCGGCTTCGCCCGCCGCAGGCCCGGACGCTCCGGAGTCGGCGACCGTCGTGTCGGCGGTTGGCGGGCCGGGGGTGGTGTCCTCGACGAAGTTCGGCATGCTGCGCGGGGCTCGCGGGTCGTCGGTCAGCCACCACGGCGTCGTTGTGGCGGCAGCGCCGTAGCGGCGATCGAGGTGCCGGTCGACGCGGCGCTGCTCGCGCTTCTCGCTGCGGTTCCACTGCACGAACATCCCGGCGAGCAGGAACAACACGACGACGTCTCCGAAGATCCACAGCAGCCCGCCGCCGACCTTCTGATCGGCCAGCGCGTCGGTTCCCCATGCAGCGGCGACCCGGGTGAAGTAGTCCGATGCGATCAAACTGTCCCGCAGCATGATCGGAATACCGAGAACGATGTGGGCCGGCCCGAGCCCGATGACCAGGAGCAGCCGCATCACCCACGGCATCGGGTTCGGCAACGGATCAACGCCCAGAAGGGGCCAGTACAACAAGGCGCCGACGAGCACGAAGTGCAGGTGGACGAGCTCGTGCACCCAGTCGTTGGTGATGCTGAGCTGGAAGAGCGGGCTGTAGATCAGCACGAACGGGCTGATCACGAAGAAGAGGTACGCCACCAGCGGGTGGCTCACGACCCGGACGTAACGGCTGTGCACGACCCCGAGGAGGATCTTGCGCGGGCGGCCGGACATCGCGCGCAGGGCCAGGGTGACGGGAGCGGCGAGACCGAGCGGGGCCGGCGCGATCATCTGCAGCATCATGTGCTGCACCGCGCTCATGCTGAACAACGCGTTGTCGTAGACGCCCACGACCGAACCGGTGGACAGCGCGATGGTGCCCAGCCCGACGAACCAGAGCACGGTGCGCCCCCGACGCCACTCGATACCCTTGCGCTTCAGAGCCCGGACGCCGGCGACGTAGGCCACTCCCGCCGCCAGGAGCGGGACGAGTACCCAAGGATCGACGGTCCAGCTACCGAACACCCGTGCCACTGTCAACGGCGGCGGGATGCTGTCGGGGCGGGGGAAGAAGACGCTCAGCGGCGTCGGAGAGATCTGCGGAAGCACGATCATCGGGAAGGGCTCCCTGGCTCCTCATCGAGCCGAGCGCCCTCTGGCGCCCCCTCCGTTCCCGCCTCTGTGGGTGCCGTCGCGGTGTCCGTCCCGGCGGCCGAACCGTCACCGGGGTCGGAGACCGCCGTGGGTTCCGCGGCGGCTGGTCCGGCGGAAGGTCTGCTGTCCTCGTTGTCCTGGCTCCGCTCCTCGGACTCGGCGGCTTGGGTCGGTTCCGGCGCTGCACGGCGAAAACGACGCTCCGGCGCGGTGGACTGGGCCCACGCGATCAGCAGACAAAGCACGATGACCGCGGCGATCACGCTGAGGATCGGCCAGGGCGACACGTCCACGGTTGGGTCTAACGCCGGGGCCGAGGCCGGCGTGGCGGGCACCGCCGGCGGCGCAGGTGGTGCCGGTGGTGCCGGTGGTGCCGGTGGTGCCGGTGGAGTCAGCAGGGCGGGACCCGAGAACGGGGTGGGTGTCATGAGCGGGGTCGGGCGCATGAGGCTCGTTTCGATGCGGCGCGCCAACCCGGGCGAGCGATGACGGCTGCCCGGGTCGGGAGGCGAAGTGCAGGGCTCCGCCAGGCAGGACAGGAGATCAGCGGTGAGGGATCGCTCGGTCGCGGAGCGGTGCTCACGGCGACCTGCGGTGCCGATTCCGGATCAGTTCCGGTTCACGCCGCCGGCGAGCAGGACTTCTCGTCCAGGGGTTGCTGGGGAGCGGTTGTTCGCAGCGCAACCGGCGGAAGCGGCTTGGGTGCGGTCCGTGGGGAGGTTGCCGGACACACCGGGCCCTGCGGCGAACGGCGGGTGGTCAGCTGGGCTGCGGTGCACCGCGGCGGCGGCCTCCGCCCCGGTGAAGGACTCGCAATGCACGTCGTGCACGACGTGGTGACCGCCGGGAGCAACGGGAGGAGCTGCACTCCCGGTTGCGGTGCCGAACGAGCCGGAGACGGCGAGCACGGCGGCGCACACAACACTCAGGCCGACGAGAAGGAGCGAGGTGGCGAGCGCGAGCACACGCCGATCTCGCGGTCGCGAAGCGGACGCTTGCGACATGGGGCCACACCTCCTCGCTGCCGACGCGCCGAGCGGAGATCGGCGAACTGGTTCACCGAGCAAAGGGCGTCTCAGAGCACGGTAATCCGGACCGCCTCCTTGTCGACGCCCGGGGCACTCGTCCGGCGGTCACCTGGATCACCGGACCGCGACCCCGCGGCGGGAGAGCCAGGCCTGCGGGTCAACCTTCGCCCCCGAGGGAGACCAGATCTCCAGGTGGAGGTGTGGCCCTGTCGACTGGCCCCGGTTGCCCATTAGCGCGATGCGGTCACCGGCGCGCACCTGCTGACCGGCGCGGACCAGGCTGCGGTCGATGTGGCCGTAGACGCTGATCGTGCCGTCCGAGTGCCGGACTCGCACCCACAGCCCGAACCCGGACGCAGGGCCGGCCTCGACGACCGTGCCGTCGGCGACGGCGAAGATGGGGGTGCCGATTTGGTTGGCGATGTCCAGACCGTAGTGGGTCGCGCCCCACCGCGGGCCGGCGCCCGAGGTCAGCCGACCGACGGTCGGTGACACGTAGACCCGACCGTCGCGGCCGACGGAGGGGGCGGTGGCCCCGGCTGCCGTGGCCCGCGCCCGTGCGGCGGCAAGGCTCGCGATCTCGTCGGCGAGGCGCGCGGCCTTGTCGAGTGATCGCACGTCGTCCGGGTCGTGGGACTCGGCGCGCATGGCCACCGCAGGATTCTCGACGCGCGGGACCGCCGAGGTCTGGGGAGTCGGCTCGTGCCGCTCGGATGCGACCGTCATCGCGACCGGCGACCAGGGGTTCGGGTCCGGAATGGCCGCGGTGGGCACGACCGGCATGATCGAGGGCACGGCCACTGCGACCGCGCCGGTCGTGACTGAGGCTAGGTGACGCCCGACGCCGCTGCTGCGCCGATGGCGTCCCACGAACCTCAGCCGCCTTGCCGCCGTCGACGACCGGGAGGGTCGTCGATTCGGCGAGTCGACGATCGATGCACGAGACGTCCTTTCGGGGGAGGGCCACGAGCGGCCGGCGGCGACCGCCCCGGGGAGCACGGCGGCCGTCGAGATCCGACATACCGCACGAAACATGGGCCCGGCTCCTCCGCGGTCGGGATCGGACGACCACCGGTCGTTCACGCTCTGTCAACGGCAGCTCCCGGCGGACGGGGACGCCTGCGATCGCCCGCTCAAGCGAGTGGCTTCGGATCAGGCGGGCAGAGACCAGTGAGCCGCGGGCGTCACAGCCTGGGTAGCCTGGCTCGCATACCGCGCCGGGCCTACCCGGGCCGACCGGGCTTCGCGGCTCGACGAGCGGGGGTGGACAGGATGAGACAGGCGGTCGTTCGACGCCTGATCCTCTTGTTCCTGCTGGTCACTGGTCTCACCGCCCACGTTCTCGCCGAGGATCCGGCCCGCGGGATTGAGGCTTCCGCGACCACGGAGGCGGTGTCTGGCGCCGCGACCGCAACCCCGGCCGCACCACTCGTGGAGCTTGGGGCGATCGAGATCGGCACGGCGGCCGGCGACGGTCAACTGCCGGAGTGTCCGCGTCCGCATGCTCCGCTGCACGAGGCCGCAGCGCCCGACGCTTCACGGTCGGTGAGCGACGACCGCCTCCTCGGTGTTCTGCCCGACGCGCTGATCGATGGGCAGGCCTACGCCCAAGCTCTGCCCGCCGCGACGAGGACGACCAGCCACTGCGCTATCGACACCGGCGGCGCCCAGCGCTGCACTCTTCTTTGTGTGAGTCGGACCTGATCGCTTGCGGCGCCTTCGCCGCGGCGACCGCTCGCATCTGCCACCTGCGCCAGGACCGGCTCTTGCTGAGTCTCAGCTCACAGCCGGGTCATCGTCGGCCTGACACACGTGCATGCCGGCACTCAGGGGTCTCGCCGGCGCGGGCGCAGTGCTGCACGTCGACCCACGATCCGACCTTCGCATGGAGCGCACATGAGCACCCGCACACTCACCGGCCGTTCGACCACCCCTGCCCACGGCGGCCCAGCAATCGGACGAATCGCGTCCGCTCTGCGCCGTGGCGACCTCGACAGCAGGTACTGGACCAGCGGTATCGCGCTAGTCGCGGTGTCGACCGTCGCGGTACACGCCGGCCTGGTCGCGACGATCCCTCCGCCGGCCTGGCTCGCCGCGGTCGGCGCGGCGGTGCTGCCCGGCCTCGTCGCGGCCGCCACGGTCTTCCTCCCCGGCGAAAGGAACCGGCTCCTGCAGAGGGTCGTATCGACACGTGCGGCGACCGGGCTCGGTGTCTACGTGACCCTGGGCGGGGTGGCTCTGCTGCGCGAGGACATCGGGTTCTCCACGTGGGCTGGCCTGTGGGGCGTCGCCGCCACCGCCGCGGACCTGGTGCTAGGTCGCTGCACGGTGCTCGCCCTGACCCTCCCGGCCCGGGTCCGCCTGGCCGCCCCCTCCGCCGGTGACGTCGCTCTCGACGACTCCCCTTCGGCGACCCGACCGGTGGGGTGGTCCCGATGAGCACACGTTTCGACGATCTCCGCAGTGCGGTCCGGCGGCGGTCGCGTCTGCTGGCGATGCCCGTCGATGCCGCGGCGCGGTCCGTGCGCCCCGTCGCCCTGTTCATCACCTGCTCGGACTCGCGCATCGTCCCCGGCGCGATCACCGCGACCACCCCTGGCGAACTCTGCGAGTTGCGGTCGATCGGCTGCCGCATCCCCACCTTCGACGCCACCTGCCCTTCAGCGGAGGCCGCCACCGTCGAGTACGCCATCCGCCACCTCGGCGTACGACACGTGATCGTGTGCGGACACTCCGACTGCGACGCCCTCGCCGGGAAAGTCCTGCCCGAGCTTCCCGCGACGGCGGACTGGCTCGCCGGCCAGGTGGCCGACGGCGTCCCGGAAGATGCCCTGGCCGCGACGATCGACCGTGCACCGCTGCCACTGCAGAGCGACTACGGCCCAGACGGCGTCCGCTTCGTCGGACCGCGCACCACCGTCCGCGGCGCCGGACGTCACCGCGCGGGCTACGGGCACGTTCTCCACCAACTCGGTGCGCTGCGCACCCACCCGGCGATCGCCGACGGCCTCGCCACTGGCCGGGTCGAGCTCCACGGCTGGTACTACGACCTCACCGAGGGCTCCGTGACCACCTACGACGCCGGCGTCGGCGCATTCGTTCCGCTGTGACCGCCGTCCGCGCGCCGGCAGGCGGTCGCCGCGTCGCCGTCACTGGAGGCACTCGGCCGAGGTGTCGCCGGTGAGTGCGGCGCTCGGCCTCGCCTTCTTTGCCAACTGCGGCGTGGTGCTGGCCTACTGCCTTCGTATCGGGTGGCTCAGCCAGAGTTCATCACCGCGTCCACCTCCCGAGCACATCACCGCCACTCGCCCCAGACCCCGCCAACTACTTGCATGTATGCGAATGTGTTTATATGTTGTCCGCATGGGAGCGGGACATGGTCACGGAGTGCAGCCGCAGAGCAACTCGGGACGTTACGTGCGCCGGCTCGGGGTCGGACTCGGCGTTCTCGTCGTCGCGTTGACCGTCGAAGTGGCAGCCGGTCTCGCGAGCGGATCACTCGCCCTGCTGTCGGATGCCGGCCACGTGCTGACCGACGTGCTCGGGATGTCGATGGCGCTGGCCGCGATCCTGGCTGCCCGGCGAGAGGCCACCTCGCGGCGGTCACCGCAGCGGACGTTCGGGGTGTACCGGGCGGAAGTGCTCGCGGCGCTGGCCAATGCAGTGCTGCTGTTCGGGGTGGCCGGCTGGATCCTTGTCGAGGCGTTCGACCGGCTCGAGGAACCCCCGGAGGTCCCGGGCACGGTCATGCTGGCGGCCTCGCTGTTCGGCCTGGGCGCCAATCTGGTCGTGTTCCTGCTACTGCGACAGGGCGCCAAGGAGAGCTTGAACGTGCGTGCCGCCTATCTCGAGGTGCTGGCGGACACGTTGGGCTCCGTCGGGGTCCTGGTCGCCGGTGCTGTGACGGTGGCGTTCGGGTGGCGGTATGCCGACCCCGTGGTCGCGGTCGCCATCGGGCTGTTCGTGCTGCCGAGGACCTGGAAGCTCGGCCGCGACGCGTTGCGCATCCTGCTACAGGTCGCGCCGGCTCATATCGATGTCTCCGCCCTGCAGGGTGATCTCGCAGCCGTGCCGGGGGCGCGGGACATCCACGACGTGCACGTGTGGACGCTGACCAGCGGGATGGAGGTCGGCTCAGTCCACCTGCGGGCCGCACCGGGCGAGCGGGAGGCCGTTCTCGCCAGCAGCCGCGACGTGCTGCACCGCGGCTACGGCCTCGACCACGTCACCGTGCAGATCGAGGACGACCGCTCTGCCGCCAGTTGCGAGCGGCAGTGGTGAACAGTGCGTCGATCATCAGCCGGGAACCAGAAGTTCGCCGAGCAGAAACACGTTGAGCCCGATGATCAGCGTGGCGGTCAGAACCGCCGCCGCCGTGGTGACGCGGTGGTTGACCAGGGGTCCCATAATGTCCCGTCGACGGGTGAACATCACGAGCGGCACCAGCGCGAACGGAATGCCGAAGGAGAGCACGACCTGGGACCACACCAGCGCCTGGGTCGGCTCGACCCCGACGGCGAGGACCACGAGGGCCGGCGCCAAGGTCAGCGCCCGTCGGAGGAGCAGGGGGATGCGTCGGTGGATGAAGCCCTGCATCACCACCTGACCTGCGTAGGTGCCGACGCCGGACGACGCGAATCCCGATGCCAGCAGCGCGATCGCGAACCCCAGGGCGGCCCACGGGCCGACTGCTGTACCGAGGCCCTCAAACACCCCGTCGAGCGTGTCGGTGCCCGACAGGGCGGAGCCGGCGAAAACAGCCGCGGCCACGAGCAACATCGACGCGTTGACCACCCCAGCCGTGCCCATTCCGAGCAGGACGTCGACCCGGGTGGCCCGGATGATGAACGCCTGCTCCCGCGGGCCCGCCGCCCTCAGCCGTCGCTGGGTCAACGCCGAGTGCAGGTAGATCACGTGCGGCATCACCGTCGCCCCAAGAATGCCCGTGGCGAGCAGGACGCTGTCGGTTCCTTCGAAGCCTGGCACGAGACCCTCCGCCGCACCCCCGGCCGACACATCCACCTGCCACAACGTGGCGAACAGCCCAGTGAGCACCACCAGGAACAGCCCGATCACGGCGCGTTCGAAGGGCCGGTGGCCGCGGGTCTGCAGCGCGAGCAACCCGAAAGCCACGATGCCCGTGATCACGCCACCGGTGAACAGCGGGACGCCGAAGAGCAGTTGCAGCGCAATCGCCCCGCCCAGCACCTCCGCCAGGTCCGTCGCCACGGCGACGATCTCGGCCTGGACCCACATTCCCCAACTCACAGGGCGGGGGAACTGCGCCCGGCAGTGCTCCGCGAGATTGCGCCCACTGGCCAGACCCAGCTTCGCCGACAGCGACTGGATGAGCATGGCCAGCAGGTTCGCGGCGAAGATCACCCACAGCAGCAGGTAGCCGTACTGCGATCCGGCGGCGAAGTTCGTCGCGAAGTTGCCCGGATCGATGTACGCAATGGCGGCGACAAAGGCCGGACCCGCGACCAGTACACCGGCGCGCAGTCTCCCGGTCCGGGGCAGGGACAAGGATCCCGTCGCTGCGCCGTCGGCCGCTGGCATTCCCGATGCACCAGAGCTTGTCCGGCCGTCGTCGGTGCTCGATCCGGACGCGCGCCGGGAACTGGGCCCCCTCGACGCGTCCAGCGACTCCGTCGGCAGGTCGCCGCCCCCGGCATCATCCATAGCCCGCGACTGTAGACGCGGCTAATAGTTCTCGATAGCCGATGCTTCGAGATGTGACGCTCAGCGTTGCCGGTCAACGTCGGACCACGAGCAGTCAGCGCATCAAGCCCGTCTCCTACGCGGCGTTCGATCGTTACGTCGAGAGGTGCTGCCTTCTGCCGAGTCTGTGCCGATCGGGCAGTTCGGGGCGTTTCGGCCGCGATGAGTAGCCTGCAGGAGCAGCTGCTGGGGGTGCGCGGCACGCCCCGCGGCGCGTCGGAGAGGTGGAGGTAGGTGAGGACGGTGGTCGGCCGCTGGCGGCATACTGTCCTCACCCTGGCCCTGATGCTCATCGCGCTCGTCGCGCACTGTGCTTCGGAGAATCACAGGTCGGACGAGGTCCTGGCGCCAGTCCTGGCAGTGTCGTCCACGGCGGCAGCCACGGGAGTGCCCACCGAGTACGCCGAGTCGTCGGACGCCTCTGCGACATTGGGCGAGACCTCGAGGCTGGCGATCGGCCAGCCGGGCGTCGCGGACGAGCGGCGTCCGGAGGACCGGTCGTCCTGCCCGGATGGCGGCACGCCGCTGCACGAGGACTCTGCGACGCCTCCGCCACGCGTGATCGGCGGCATGGACGCGGTGATGCCCGCGACCGCCAACCCGTTCTGGTCTGATCCGCGGTCCCCCCGCTCCTGCGCCTCCTCCGCCGTTCCCATGGCGCCAGGGGCCGCCAGCGGGACCGCCTTGTGCACGGAGCTCTGCGTCAGTCGGCGCTGATCCGACCCACCGGTCCCGGCCGTCTCTCCCCTCGTAGCCGGGAGAAGTTCGCCAACGACCGGCGTCGTGTGCCGAGCTGCCCGGAACCGCCGCGGCAGCTGACGACCCCTCGGATCCTCGTTGATCCTGGCCCAGGAAGAAGTGTCCATGGCCCAGCACCGCTGGCAGCGCGAGCTCCCCCGTCCGTCCGGCCGTAGCGCCTTCCGCTCGGTCCGCCCACTCCGGGCCACCGTGGCCGTCGTCGCCGCCTCCGCGGCCGCGCTCGCCCTCGCGGCGGGCGCCGCCCTTGCGAACGTGCCAACCCGACCGACGCCCTATGTCGCCCCGACGGGCCCGACGCCGGCCAACATCGCCGCCGGCACCCCGTGCACGACCACCGCGCGCGCCTGCGTCGACCTCGCCACGCACAACGCCTGGTTGATCCGTGACGGGGCGGTGACCCGCACCGTGAAGTTCGTCGACGGCGACGAGAAGACCCCGACCCCGACCGGCACCTTCAAGGTCGAGTGGAAGGCCGAGCAATACACGAGCCGGGAATACAACACCCCGATGCCCTACTCGGTGTTCTTCGCACCGGGAGGGATCGCCTTCCACCAGGGCGGCCAGACCACCCCCTCGGGCGGCTGCGTGAAGCTGTCCCTGGAGGACGCCAAGGCGTTCTTCGCCGACCTGCAGGTCGGGGACGAGGTGCAGGTCAAGTGACGCGCAACGCGAAGATCTCCGGCGGCATCCTCGTCGTCGTCCTGCTGGCGATACTGACCTGGGTCCTCGCGCCCGAGGGCTTCTTGGGCAAAGGTTCCTCGCAGCCCGCGGAACAACCCGCGACGACCGCCGCCACAGCCGCTCGCCCGGACAGCCACCGACTCTCCGACGTGCCCGACGGCACGGTCACCTTCGTCGAGTTCCTCGACTTCGAGTGCGAGGCCTGCCGCTCGGTCTACCCGGTGATCGAGCAGCTGCGAGACCAGTACGGCGACCGGGTCAGCTTCGTGGTGCGCTACTTCCCGATCCCGAGCCACTTCAACGCCGAGCGGGCCGCGCGAGCGGTCGAGGCCGCCGCGCAGCAGGGCCGATTCGAGCAGATGTACCAGCGCATGTACGACACCCAGGCCGAGTGGGGCGAACAGCAGATCCCCATGGACGACCGCTTCCGCGGCTACGCCGCCGACCTCGGACTCGATCTCACCGAGTACGACCGGGTCTACGCCGACCCACAGACACTCGAGCGGATCCGCGCCGACGTCGCCGACGGCAAGGCCCTGGGCGTCCAGGCCACGCCGACCTTCTTCCTCAACGGTCAGCGGCTCCAGCCGAAGACCGTCAGCGACCTCACCGCGGCCCTGGACGCCGCCCTGAACCCATGATCACCGTCGTAGCCCGTGGCCCGTCCACCAGCAGCGAGCAGACGTCGTCCGCTCCACTGCCGCGGGTGTTGCCGTGGCTACTGTTCGTCGGCGGTCTCATCGGGCTCACGGCGTCGTTCGTGCTGACCGTCGAACGCTTCGCGCTCGCCCAGGACCCCGACTACACGCCGACCTGCAGCATCAACCCCGTGCTGAGCTGCGGTTCGGTGATGAGCACACCGCAGGCCGCGGTGTTCGGGTTCCCCAACCCGCTCCTCGGGATCGTCGGGTTCGCCGTCGTCACCGCGACAGGCGCGGCGCTACTCGCCGGCGGGCGACTGCGGGGCTGGTACTGGCTCGGCCTGCAGGGCGGGGCCACGTCCGGGGCAGTGTTCGTCCACTGGCTGATCGGGCAGAGCCTCTACCGCATCGGGGCCCTGTGCCCGTACTGCATGGTCGTGTGGGCCGTGACCGTGCCGATCTTCTGGTACGTCACCCTGCGCAACCTGCACCGCCTCAAGCCGGCCGACCGTCGGCTCGCCGCTGTGACCCGATACCACTCCGTCCCCCTCGCCTGCTGGTTCACGGCGCTCGTCGCCCTCATCGCGGCGCGGTTTTGGCCGTACTGGTCGACCATCGGGATCGCCGGATGAGGAGAAAGGTCGTTCTCCTTCTGGCCGCCTGCGCCCTGCTCGCAGGCTGCTCGTTCCGCTCCCCCGATGGGAGCGCACCCAGCCAGGTCCGGGAGTTCACGTTCGTCGCGCCGGGCGGCGAGACCCGGTTGACCTACGACCCACCGCAGACGCGCGGCCGGGTGACGGGACTCTCGGGCGAGGACCTGATGAACCCGGACCGACGAATCGGCGTGGACGACTTCTCCGGGCAGATCGTCGTGCTCAACATCTGGGGTTCCTGGTGCGGGCCGTGCCGCGAGGAGATCCCGGACCTGCAGCAGACGTACGCGCAGACACGAGAGCGTGGCGCGGTCGTGCTGGGCATCGACGTCCGCGACGACCGCCAGGCCGCGCAGGACTTCCTGCGCGCCCGGGCGGTGGCGTACCCGTCGATCTTCGACCCGGCGGGACGCTCGCTCGTGGCCCTCGGAGGCTTCCCGCCCAACGTCGTGCCCTCGACGATCGTGCTCGACCGTCGCCATCGGGTCGCAGCGGTCTTCCTCGGCGCGGTACGCATCAGCGAGCTCCGCCCCGTCGTCGACCGGCTCCTCGCGGAGCCCGCGACCGAATCCCCTCCCGGCCCACCGGACAGGCCTTGACCAACCGTATTCTACGGTTGGTAGAACAAGCCGACCGGTGCACGTTTCGAGGCGAAGAGGCGAGGACGATGCCAGGGACAGCGGCACCCGCGGGCGAGCCCGAGGTTGCACCCGTCGTGGGCACACGCCGCTACGACATCCAAGTCGGCGGGATGACCTGCGCGGCGTGCGCGAACCGTGTCGAGCGCAAGCTCAACAAGCTCGAGGGGGTTCGTGCCTCGGTCAACTACGCCACCGAGCGGGCGCGTGTCGAGTGCACGGACGCCGTCGACCCGCGCTCGTTGCTCGAGCAGGTCGAGCGGGCCGGCTACACCGCGCGGCGCATCGACGACATCCGCGCCGCGGATGGCGAGCCGACGGACCGCGTCCGTGATCTGCGCCGGCGGCTCGTGGTCGCCGCTGTCCTCGCCGTGCCGCTGGCCGATTTGTCACTCGCCCTGTCCCTGTTCCCGGAGCTGCGCTTCCCGGGCTGGGAGTGGGTGTGCCTGGCACTGGCCGCGCCCATGGTCGGCTGGTGCGCCTGGCCGTTCCACCGCGCGGCGTGGAACGGGCTGCGCCACCGCACCTCCTCGATGGACACCCTCGTGTCCCTCGGGGTCTTGGCCGCCACCGGCTGGTCGTTGTGGGTGATGCTCAGCGGCGGCCCGGTCGAGCCCGGGCTGGGCGCCGGGTGGGCCGCGCTAACCCGCACCCAGGACGCGCTCTACCTGGATGTCGCCGCCGTGGTCATCACCTTCCTGTTGGCCGGGCGGTTCTTCGAGGCGCAGGCCAAGGCCCGCGCGGGCTCCGCCATGCGCGCCCTCCTCGCCTGGGGGGCAAAAGACGTCGAGGTCCTCCGCGACGGCGTCGCGGTCCGACTGCCGGTCACCGACCTGGTGGTCGACGACGTCTTCCTCGTCCGTCCCGGGGAGAAGATCGCCGCAGACGGCCGTGTGCTGGAGGGGCGCTCTGCAGTGGACACCAGCGTGGTCACCGGCGAGGCGGTACCCCGTGAGGTCGTGGCCGGGGACGACGTCGTCGGTGGCACGATCAACGCAGGCGGCCTGCTCACCGTGCAGGCCGCCCGGGTTGGCGCCGACACCCAGCTTGCCCGGATGGCCCGCCTGGTCGAGCAGGCGCAGGAGGGCAAGGCCGCCGTACAGCGACTGGCCGACCGCGTCTCGGCGGTCTTCGTACCCACCGTCGTCGTGCTCGCGACGGCGACGCTGACCGGATGGTTACTGGCCGACCAGCCGGCGGCGGCGGCCGTCACAGCGGCGATCGCCGTGCTGATCGTGGCCTGCCCGTGCGCCCTGGGACTGGCCACACCGACCGCGATCCTGGTCGGCACCGGGCGCGGTGCGCAGCTCGGGGTCTTCCTCAAGGGACCGCAGGCGCTGGAGTCCACCCGGGCCGTGGACACCATCGTGTTCGACAAGACCGGCACGCTCACCGAGGGCCGCATGCACGTGGCCGGGGTCCATCCGGCTCCGGGCGTCGCCCCGGAGGAACTGCTGCGCTTCGCCGGAGCCGTGGAGCACGCGTCCGAGCACCCCATCGCGACCGCAATCGTCGAGGCGGCCCGCGACGCGTCCCCCGAGACGTCGCTGCCGCCCGTGACCGAGTTCGAAGCCCTTCCGGGATTGGGGGCATCCGGCCTGGTGGAGCACCGACAGGTACTGCTCGGCCGAGCGCGGTTGCTGCACGAGCACGGGGTCCCCACCCAGGTCGACCTCGACGCCCTTCGGACCCGACTCGAAGACGAGGGCGCGACCGTCGTCCTCGTGTCCTGGGACGGGCAGGTGCGCGGCGCGCTCGCCGTAACCGACAAGGTCCGGACCAGCGCTGGGGCCGCCGTGGCCGCGCTGCGCCGACTTGGACTCGAGCCCGTCATGCTGACCGGCGACAACGCCCGTACGGCGGCAGTGGTCGCCGAGACCGTCGGCCTCGATGCCGATGTCGTGGTCGCCGAGGCGTTGCCGGAGGACAAGGTCGCTCACGTGCGCCGGCTGCAGGCGGACGGGCGAACCGTCGCCGTCGTGGGCGACGGCATCAACGACGCCGCCGCGCTAGCCACCGCAGACCTCGGAATCGCCATCGGCCGAGGGACCGACGCCGCCATCGAAGCCGCCGACGTCGTACTCGGCCGGGACGACCTGCTCGTCGTGGCGGATGCCATCGAGCTCGCCCGCCGCACCCACCGCACCATCCGCTGGAACCTGGTGTGGGCTTTCGGCTACAACGTCGCTGCGCTCCCGCTGGCCGCCGCCGGCCTGCTGAGTCCGTTGATCGCCGGCGCCGCGATGGCCCTGTCCTCGGTGTTCGTGGTCTCCCACAGCCTGCAGCTGCGCCGCTTCACACCCGGGCGCGCCACCCCATGAGGACGCGCATCTGGGCCGGGATCGGCGCCGTCGCGGTGGTCAGCGCGGTGCTGCTGGCGATTTGGGCGCCGAGCCTCGCCGAGGTCTACGGGTATGCCGACCTCGGGCCCGTGGTCAACGCCGGGCTGCCCCTCGCACAGCTGGTCGCCCTCGGCGCAGCGGCCGTCGCAATCGGGAATCTGCTCCTCGCGGCCGTTCTCGCTCCCGGCGATCCCCGAGGCAGCGTCTCACCTGCCGGCTACGCCGCCCTGCTCGCCATCCGACCCGCCGGCGCGCTGCTGGCCCTCGCGGGCTTCACAGTCGCCGTCCTGACCGCCTCCGAGACCGTCGGCGTCGACCCGGCCACCTACCTGACTCGGCCGGACCTCCTGGTCGCCGGGCTCGCCGCGGTCGAGCCCGCAGCCGGCTGGGCGATCCTCGCCGCCGTCGCCGTCCTCGTGGCAACGGCGTCCCGGACGGTGCTGTCCTGGCGTGGATCGGTCGGCCTGCTCCTTGTCCTGCTGCTCGGGCTGACGGTGGCTCCGATGACCTCGGTCGGCAACGCCGAGGAGGACCACGACTGGTCGGGCGACGCCGCCACGTTGCACAGCCTCGCCGCCCTGCTCTGGCTCGGAAGCACGATCGCGGTCGTGCTCTCGGCGTCCCGGGGGACGGCGACGACGACGCTGCTGCGACGACACCGCGCGATCGCCACCGGTGCCCTGCTCGTCGTGACCGGGTCGGCGATCGTCCCGGCCCTGCTCGCGCTTCGCTTTAACCAGGTCCTGTCCACCGGTTATGGGCTGCTGGTCGTGGCCAGCCTGATCGCCACCGCGCTCCTGGTGACCGCGGGGGTACTGATGCGCCGACGCACAACCCGCGCTGCGCCACTCGCGATGGTCGAGCTGGTGCTCCTCGGGCTCGCCGCCGCGGCCGGGACGGCGATGAGCCGTCTGGTTCCGCCCGCGGACGATGGACAGGACGTCAGCCGCCTCGTCTACTTCCTGGGCTACGAGCTGCCCGACCACATGACCCTCGCGGACCTCGTCCTGCGGTGGCGGATCGACCTGATCTTCGCGCCGCTCTCACTGCTCGCCGCCGCGACCTATGTCCTCGCCGTCGCTCGCCTGCGACGCCAGGGCCGGCATTGGCCGTGGACCCGAACCGCTGCCTGGCTCGCCGGGTGCGCCGCCGTGCTGATCGCGACCTCCTCCGGCATCGGAACCTACGCGACCGGTGTGCTGAGCATCCACCTGCTGGCGCACACGCTGCTCGCGGCCGTCGCGCCGGTGTGCCTGGTACTCGGGCACGCACTGAGCCTGCTGCGCGAGGCCTCGCCGCAGCTCGGCGTCCGAGTCGACGCCCTGCTCGACAGCACCCCGGCCCGCACGGCCCGCCACCCCGCGATCGCCTGGTGTCTCGTGGCCGCTGCCCTGTTCGGCCTGTACGCCACCGGCCTGTTCGGGGCGATCGTGCTCGAGCACTGGTCCCATCCGGCCATGGACGCCACCACCCTCGCCACGGGGCTGCTGCTGTTCTGGATCCTGCTCGGGCACCAGCCCGGCAACGCCGGGCTTCCTGGCCTCGGGCGGCTGGCCATGGCCTTCGCCATGATGCTGCTACACGCCGGCTTCGCGATCTGGCTGCTGAGTCGGTCGAGCCCGATCGCGCAGGGCTTCTACGGAGCGCTGCAACTGCCGTTCGTTCCGGACTTGATCGCGGACCAGCGGCGTGGGGCCGTCCTGTACTGGCTCATCGGAGAGCTCGCCATGGTCGGAGCGATCGCAATGCTTGCCCATCGGTGGAGCCGTGGATCCCGCCTCGACGGCCCGTCCCTTCTGCCGGCGAACCACGAGATGACGGCTACTTGATCGACGAGCCTTGAAACCGCGGATCGTGCAACTCAAGGCGTGGCCCCTCGCCGCACAATCGCCTGGTCACAACGGCTAGACGTCGGGATCAGTGCGGCACCCGCCTCAACGGTGAGCTGAGCAAGCCGCCGGAGAAATCAATCGCGAAGCTCAGCCTGCCTTGCCTACCTTAGCCATCGACCGGCCGGCTTCTCGGAATCGTCAGACGTCAATGGAGTAGCACCTTCAAGCCGACAACCACCCCACCCAGCGCCGCGCTGCACAGACTCCATCCCAGAGCCTGAAACCGGGTCGCGGCGGCTCGACGCGCTGCCGCATGACCAAAGGCGCCGAGCATGAGGATGGCTAGCCCGAGCGCGGAGAAGACCGCGAAAGCGACCCGCCCGGTCAGCAGCGCGAGTACGACCAGGAGGACGAGCGGGGTCAGCCCCGCCTCGACGACCGGCAGCCCACGCCCCAGAGCCGCCATCACCGCGCACGGCGGCCAGCCGAGTGAACGGCAGCCGCAAGAAGCTCCGCGTACCGCTCAGCGGCCCAATAGACTGCCACGGTCACGACCACCGTGAGGACTATCTGACCAAGGTCGGCGGACGCGCTGCCGATAGCGATCGCGGCCGCGCCGATGACCGTGCCGTAGATCGACTGGGCGAGATCGTGCTCGGTCCGCCACCGGTGATGACTCAGCACAGTCCGACGCAGCAGCCTTCGTCCTGGGGAAGCCGTCATGCTCGGTTCCCGCCCGCCGCGGCGCTCATCCCGGCTACGTCCGATCCGCGGCATGCACCATCGTCCTAGGCTGGCCCCTAGCTAGCAAAGGTACCGTCACCCCGCGCGGGTGAACTGCGGAACTATCGACCAGGGGACGAAGATCGTGGCGGAGACCGCCAAGATTTTCTGGTGTCGCAGGCCGCCATCAACATGGGTTCTGTGGTTTGGCTGCTGTCGGCCAACGAGCTGCAGCTTCTGCCGATTTTCCACCGCCGCCCACCGAAGCGCGGCTAGCGGCGGGCGGAGCTTGCCGAGTAGGGCATCACGCTGTTATTGGTTCAGGCCTCCCTCGAACGGTGCGGACGGACGTTGCCCGGGGGAACGGGCCATGACCAGCGTCCGACGGCCGTGCCGCGGCCGGGGCTGCTCGAAGCCAGCCCGCACCGAGATCGTGCGGGTCCAGGGCCGATCGCGGTTCTCCTACCTCGGGTGCCCGTTTCCGATCGCCCAGCGAAGCAGAGCGCCCGGCGTGCGCGAATTTCGTGCCGCAGAAGCCGCGGAAGCCGCGAAAGGGGTTAGTGGGGGACTTCTGCGGCTTCCGCGGCTTCTGCGGCACGGGGATGGACCTGCCAGCGCGGCGAGCCGGGCCGCCCACCCGTGGGCCCGGCGGGGGTGTCGGGGCGGATGTAGCCGTGGTCTTCGAGTACCCGCAGCGCGGGGTCGAGGTCGCCGACCTTGCGGAACCGGGCCCGGGAGACCCCGGAGAACAGCTCGCGGCGGGTGAACCGCTCCGCTTCAGTGCGGGCAATCCAGTCGAGCAGGGCGCGGGCGTCGTCGAGGACCGGGTCGGCGCCCATCCGGTCGAACACGGCGAGGGCATGGGCGAGGAAGTAGTGGCCGAGCCGGGCGGCGGCATCGACGGCGCGGACGGGGACGGGTTGGGCCCATGCAGTCGGGAGGGTGTCGGCGAGGTACAACAGGCCGGCCAGGCGGGCGGTGGCGCCGGTGAGCTTGGACGCCCAGTCGACGATGTGGGCCAGTTCGGCGTGCGGGGCAAGTTTGGGTTCGAGCCGGCGTTCGAGGTCGAGGACGCGGTGGTCGGCGGTGTCGTTGAGGCACAGTCGTAGCGGCTCGCCCTGGTCGGCGAGGGTGACCGCGAGCCGGACCAGGCGGGTGGCGTAGCTGCGGTCGACCGGGGCCGGGACCGGCGGGGCGCCGACGCGACGCCGGCCCACGGTGTTCTCCGGTATCGAGTACAGGATCCGGGCGAGCAGGCCACGGCCGCGGAAGCCCGGCATGCGCGCGATGTCGGTGAGCACGTCTGGTTGCAGGGCCAGCCCGAGGGTGAGCGCCGGCGATGCGACGTGTTCGGCCGGGCGTCCCTTGCGGTCGACCCGCAGCAGGTCGCCGGCGTGGCCCTTGAGGAAGACCTCGAGGTTGGGCACGCCGCCGGAGTAGCGCCCGGCCAGGGTGGCGAAGATGCCGCCCTCCGCCGACAGCACGGCCAGCCGGCCGCCCTGCTCGGCCAGCAGCGTCGCGGCGGCCTCGACGGTGATGTCATCGGCGATCAGCCGCGGCAGCGGGGGCACCACGATCCCGTCGGCCTCGACGGCGGCCTCCGTTGCCGACGCGAGGGCCTCGTCTCGGGCCAGCCGCTCGTGAGCAGTAGTCGCGTGTTTCGCGCGGCGCTCGGCCTCGGCATGGGCGACCTTGCGGGCCAGCTCGGCCTCGGCGATGCGCGGGCGGGTCTGCTCGATGAGGTGGCGTTCCGCCTCGAGCAGGGGCGCGGTCATTGCGGCAAACACGGCGCTCTTGCGGGAGCCGGGGGGCATCGCGACGACGGTGTAGAGGTTGAGCGGCTCGTGCCAGCCCGGCCGCACCTCCATCTCCGCGCGCCCGCCGGCGGCGGTGGACAGCGCGGCCAGGGCCAGGCAGCCGGGCAGATCCAGCGGGGTTTGGGTGAACTCGGCGACCGCGAGCACCATCTCCGCCACCCATTCCGGCAGCGCGTCGACCGGGAACGGCGGCACGAGCCGATGCGGGGTCAGTGGGGTCGGGTCGGCGTCCCAGCCTTGCGCCGCGGTCTGGTCCTCGCCGTGCAGGACGGCGAGGCGGCGGTCGGCGTCGAGGCCGGCGAGGATGTCGCGGGCGCTGCGGCGCTGGGTCACGGTGCACCACTCCCGTTCGGGGCTGGGCGGGGATGGCGGGCGCCGGCGGTCAGTCCGGAGCGGATGGTGCGGTCCGCTTCGCGGGCGGGCAGGCCGATCGCTGCCGAGGCTTCGGCCAGGGCGGCTCGGGCCAGCGGGTCGGGGAGCAGGCCGGCGGCGACGAGCTGGCCGAGGGCGAAGGCGGCCTTGTTCAGGGTGGTGTTGCGTTGATGGCTGCCCGCCCGGGCGGCGAGCACCGCCTCGATCTCCCCGCGCAGGGCCGCGGCCGCGTACTGAGATCGTCGACCAACGAGGTCGAGGAAAGCCCCGAGCTCCTGCCGTTCCTGCCCCGGGGCAGGGACGTCCGGGCTGGCCAGCAGCTCGGTGATCCAGTCCGGCAGCGGCGCCACGACGTCGTGGTCGTTGCTGCGATAGCGACGCCCGCGCACCACCGAGCCCGCGGCGACGACGTAGCCGCCCGCGGCACGCACGTCGATCAGCCACCCGAGACGCCCCGCCGAGTTCCGGATCCGCCGATTGGGCGGTGCGGTGAAGTACAGGTGCTCGCCACCGGAGGCGGTCTCGGTGGCGAGGGTCTCCAGTGGGGTGGTCTGACCGTGGTCAGCGGCCAGCGCGGCGAGCACGTCGATGCCATCGCGCACCCCGGGCCGGTCCCAGGCGGCGGGACGGACGGTCCCGTGGTCGGGGGTGTCGAGGTCGATCACCACCAAGTTCGACGGGCCGCAGGCCAGCCCGATATTGAGCCTCGGGGCCTGTGCCCAAGCTCTGCGGATTCGCGCCGGGTCGGTGGTCGCCCGGGCCTCCCAGTCACGTATCGCCGGCCGCTTGTCACCGGGACGAAGCGGAAACACCCGCCAGCCCCGAGCGGCATGGCTCAGCGCGGCGCGAAGTAGCTGGTCAACCATGCCCGTCTCCTCGTGGCGGTGTCGAAAGGTCGGCGCGGCGTGCGACTCTGGAGATGTGCGAGTGACCGGGCGCGACCTTGAGCGGATCCCGCCGGGCAACCTCTGGGTGCCTCGTGGGGAGTTCGGCGCGCTCTGGGTAGCCGCCGAGAAGCTCACCTCGGCCAACGGCGAGCGCGGGATCGCCGATTGGGTACCGGCCGGGGTGGCGCTGACCTGCCGGTGGGTCGCTCGCGCGGTGAGCGAGACCGCGAACGCACAGCGGCTCCCTGTGCGTGCGCCGGTCACTGGTCGTCGCGTCCTTGCGTTCGAGGAGGCGATCGAAGCCGAGTACCTCGCAGCAGAGACGATGCTGGTCCGGGCGAGTCCGCCAGCGCTGGTTCGTAGCCAGCCGGGCTATGTCGAGGCGGTGTCGGCGACCTTGCGGTGGGCGTGGCGCGCCACCGGGTCGGCGCCGGTCCTGGTGCCGGTGGCTGAGTGAGGTCACGTCCGCTCCCAGGCGTCCTCGTCGACCACGTCGTGCTCCTGGACCGGTGATCGCGCGGCCTCGGCCGCGAGCTCTTCGGCCTGGTGGCCGGCGTCGTAGACGTCGCGGGCGTGGATCTCGGCCAAGGCACGGTGGGCGCGGTCGATCGCGGCTGAGGTCTCGTCCGCACTCGGCACCCGCACCGTGTCCTCGTCGCGGATTCGCTCCTCACTCGCTGCGATCTCACGGATGTCCTGCGGCTCATCGACTCGCTCAGCTGAAGCGTGGTCGAGTTCGTAGTCCTCGACGATCTCGCGGTGCCGCTCGTCCTCCGCCTGGTCTGCGCGGTGGGCGGCGAGCCATTCCTCGGCGGTGACCTGCGGCTCGGGGTCGGTGGCATCGGCATGGCGCAGTGCGAGCTCGGCCTGCGCCCGCTCCCCGGCCGCCCGGGTTCCGGCGGTGTGTGCCAGCCAGCGGGACCGAACATCGTCGAGGTCCTGCAGCTGCGCTGCTCGTGCGTCGAGAGTCGCGGCGAGCGCGGCGGCGTCGCGGCCCTGTTGGGCGAGCTGGTCGCGATCGGGGCCGCCGCGGGCGGCTTCGGCCTGCAGCAGCGCCGCCTTCTGCCGCTGGGCGTCAGCGGCCTGGTAGGTGGCGGCGATTTCGTTGGCGACGTAACGGGGCCCCCAGGCCGCTTCCCGTTCGGCGGCGCGGATGCGCATACGGAGCTGCCCGTCGGACATCTCGACCTCCTCGCGGTCGATCTCCGGGCGGCCGAGCGCGCGCCAGGCGTCCCGGTAGGCGGCGAACGCCTCGACTTGGCCGGGTGCGGGAGCCGGGCCCAGGGCGTCGACGTCACCGTTGTGCCCGCGCAGCTCGCGGTAGGCCGCGACTGCGCCGACGTCGGCCTTCCAATCTTGCAGTGCGCCAAAGTCGGCCGGCGGCGCCCCGAACTCTCGCACCGCCCACGCCGGCGGCTCCGCCACAGCGGCGTCGGCGAGTTCCGAGGTCCGGTTGTCCGCGGCCTCGGCGAGCCGGTCGAGGTAGGCCTGCCACTCGGCGTCGTCGATCCGGGGTATGCGTTCGACCCAACTTGTGGTGGTGGGGTCGAAACGGTGGCGCTCGGTGATGCGCGAGTAGATGACGTTGGTGGCGTTGCGGACCCCATCCAAGGGTCTGTGGGCGATGGCGTCGGTGAGGATCTGGCGGGGGTCGTGGCCGGCGAGCTCAGCACTGCGCAGGACCCGCGTCAGCGAGGCGGCGCCGTCCTCGGCCGCGAGCCGGGCCCGGTCGCGCAGGGTGAGGGTGCCGTCGGCGGCGAGGTCGTCGAGCCAGGTCGCGGTGCGGTGGGTCGCGGCGAGCTGGGCGGCGTCGGCGAGCAGCTCCGCCGGGGTCCGCACCGACCCAACCTCCTCGGTCGACCGGGTGGCGGTGGCGAGCGCGGAGCGCTGCTCGGTCCGCCCGTCCGGGTCGAGCACAGATGCGACGACGGCGACCGGGTCGCGCCGGACGGTCTGGTCCGGGCGGCCGTCGGCGGGGTCTTCGACGACGGTCTGGGTGGCGACGTGCGCGGTGTTGGCGTCCCGGCCGCGGGACATGCCCACGTAGAGGGCCGAGGGGGCGGTGCGTGGGGTGACCACGGTATGGCTGGTGTCGACGGTGGCCCCTTGGGCGGAGTGCACGGTGGCGGCGTAGGCGAGCGCCAAGTGGTCGGCGACGTAATCGGCGGGCAGCACGATGGGCTGCCCGTCGCTGGTGACGACCTGCAGCCCGCCGTCGGCGCGCACGGCGGTGACCTGGTAGGTCTCGCGGTTGATCGGGCCGCGATGGTTGCCCTCGACCCCGACCAGGTGCCAGCCGTTCGCCCGCGCCTCGACCAGGTCCCCGACCCCGGCGTAGGTGCCCTGCCGCCCGAGCGGCACGCCGCGCTCGGCGACCCGGCCCAGCCGGACCAGCTCGGCCCGCAGCCGCGCGGAGAGTCGGGCGGCTTGGTCGTTGGTGTCGACCAGCAGCAGCGAGCGGCGTCTGGCGAGGGTGTCGGCCAGCCACGCCCGCGCCGCGGAGGCTTCGGCCTGGTCGGGGGTGCCGGCGTCGAGCAGCCGGCCGTGGCGGTGGTAGTCGCCCAGCACCCGCTCATCCCCCGCCCGGAGGCGCAGGGAGGCGGCGCGTTCCCAGTCCGCGGTGAACCGCCGGGCGTCGACCAGCTCGTAGCGCGCCCCGGCCCCGGCGAGCAGCTCCATGCCCCCGCCGGCGCCGACGGCGGCGAGTTGCTTGTGATCGCCGACCAGCAACAGCTTCGCCCCCGCGTTGTCCACATGCCTGTGGATGGCGGCCAGCGCGGTGGTGTCGGTCATCGCGGATTCGTCGACCACCACCAGGTCCCCGGACCGCAGCCGCCACGCCCCGTCCTCGACGGACGCCCGGGCCTCGGCCGGTGCTGCGGTGAGTCGGTCTTGGGTGGCCAGCCAGCGGGCGACGTTGCGCGCGGTCAGCCCTTCGCCGGCGAGGACGTCGGTGGCGACCTGGGAGGTCGCCAACCCGAACACCCGCCGCTCTCCCGGCTCACCGTGGAGTGCGGGGTCGGTCCAGGCGCGGGCCAGGGTGCCGACCACGAACGACTTCCCCGTCCCGGCCGGACCGACCAGTGACTCCAGCCGGGCACCGGAGGTCAGCACGCCGCGGACCGCGGCGGCCTGGTCGACGCCGAGCTCGATCCCCGCCTCCCGCAACCCCTGCAGGAACCGCTGCACTTGATGCGGCGCCACCGCCGCCGCGTCCCGAGCGGCGGTCGCTGCGACCAGGATCCGCTCGGTGCGCAACTGGTCCGGTGTGGCGAACAGCCGCCCACCCGGGGCCTGATACGCGGACGCGCCGTTGGCCAGCCGCAGCTCCGGGGGCAGGACGGAGGCGCCGGGGCGTTCGGCGTCCAGGGCGACGGCGTAGCGCAGCCCCTCCTCGGCCAGCTCGTCGAGCAGCCTCGCGACATCGGCGCCGTCGGTGAGCCCGAGGTGATCAGGCAGGGCGGCGTTGATCGCCCGGGTCAGGTCCGAGCGGGTCCAGCCCGCCTTGCGTGACTGGACGTCGGCGAGGGCGGTCTCGAGCACCGCCTGCGGTGACCACGGCTGCGCCGGCGGCCCCGAACCGCGCGCGTCCAACGCGGCGCGGGCGACCCCGGCCAGACCGTCGGCGACCTCCGCCCGCAGCGTGGCGTCGACGCGGTCGAGGACCTGGGCGCGGGTCTGGCCGTCGTGGGACTTCGCCCGCCGGGTCGCGAACGTGGCCTGCCGCGACAGCCGATCCCGCTCCAGCGCGTTGGGAGTACGCCCGAAGCGCTGCTCGAACCCGGAGATCAACTCCGCCGCCTTCGCCGTCACCGCCCGACGCCGCGAGGAGATCAGCGCCATCGCCTCGGGCGCCACGCCGACGACTTCGCGGGACCGGCCGTCGGGGCGGGTCGCGAACACCACCCCGAGCGCGTGGGTGAGCCGTTCCTCGGTGGTGCGCTCGGCGACCGCGCCGGCAGCGCCGCGCCAGCGATAGATCGACCGCCCGTCCAGGGTCCGCCACGCCCCGTCCGGGCCCTGCACGCGGTTGAGGATCGGGTTGTGGATGTGCAGCTGCGGATCGTGGTCGCGGGAGTCGTGCTGGAAGAACGACGCCCCCACCCAGTCATGCGCGTCCACGTAACGGCCGGCGCCGCCGCCGTGATGCCCGACCCTCGAGTAGCCGGCCTTCTCCGCCAGGTAGTCCAGGGCGGCGTTGCTGCCCGCCCAGATCGCGTCCTCCACCACCGTACGGAACCGCCCCCACGCCTGCGCGGTCGCCGTGTCACCGGCTGTACGGGCCTTCTGTTCTTCGGCCTCGAACGCGGTGTGCAGCAGGGTCACCGACTTCTGAACGCTGAACGTCACGTCCAGAAAGGCCACGTTCTGCCGCACCTGCTTGCCCGCCTCCACCCGCAGCTCGGCACGGCGTTCAGCCGACGCGTTCGGCTCCCGTTCAACGGCGGCGCTGTACAGCTCGTCCTCGGTCTTGAACTTGCGACCGGTGTGGCCGAGCGTGGCGACCTCGTCCCAGCGGTCGGGGTCGCGGAAGCCGTCCTCGCGCGGGTCGAGGAACCGCTCGAACACCGCCCGCATGTCCTGCGCATCCACCAACCCGGTCAGGCCCAACTGCGCGGCGCCGCGGCCCCACCAGCGGCCCGGCGGCTCACCCTCGGTGACCGCGCCGGTGTAGTAGTTCTCCCGCCCGGTCGCGACTTCCTTGAGCAGGTACTCCGGGCTGTAACCCGATGACACCGTCAGCACCCCGACCACCCCGAAACGATCGTCAACGGCGGGACTTGAAGATCAACTCTGGCAGCGGCGCAGTCGCTCGCACGCCCCCGGCGGCCTGAGGCCAGCCCGTCCCCTCGGATCGTGATGCATAGGTGTGAGTCCTTTGATCTTGGTCGTTGAGTGGCTCGTTCGGAGTAGTGGCTGTGGCTGTGGTCGTGGTTCTCGGTGGTGGTCATGGCGTGGTCTGCTGACTGGTGTCGGAGGTGTGCGAGTCGGTCGTGCTGGTGATCAGGTGCAGGGCGATGGGTGCGGTCTCGGGGTTGTGGTCGTCGTCGCGTAGCGCTCTGAGGGCTGCGGCGGCGGTGCCGCGGGAGACACCGGCGGTGTCCTGGAGCTCGGTCACGGTGGGCCAGGTGCGGTGACGGCGGAAGTGCGCGCGGGCCAGCTCCTGGGCCTTCTCGCGGGCCGGTGCGGGAGCCGGTGCCGACGGTTGCGGTGTGGGCAGGGCGGCCATGCGTTCAGCCGTGGGGTCTGTCCGGGTGTCGGTCTGTCCCGGCCCGGCCCCGGCCGGGCCGAGCACCTGCGCGCCGCCGGGCTCGGCGACCGCCGGTACAGGCACGGGGTGAACGGGGTTTGGTGAACGCTGCACACCGTCGTTCGCTGTACGGCCGTGGTCGGCGAGCAGGTATAGCAGGTGGGCGACCACCGCGGCGGCGATCGCGGGCCAGGCACCGATCCCGAACCGCAGCCACGCCGGCGCGGTGAGCGCCCCGGCGTCACCGGCGAGGAACACCGCCTGGGCGAGCCCGGACATACCGGCGGCGACGACCACCACGGTCCAGGCGTAGCGGGCCGCCGACCCCTGCAGCCGCGCGGTCGCGGTGTAAGCCACGAGCGCGAGCCCGTCGGTGATCAGCGGGTAGAGCCACGCGAGGGGCTGCGGGACGCGGGAGGCGACGGCGACCTCGTAGAGGCCGTGGGCGGTCGCGATCGCCGCGCCGACCGCGACGGCGAGGCCGGGCAGCCACACCACCGTCCGCTTCCAGCTCATCGCGCACCTCCCCGCAGGACGGTGGAGATCGGGCTGTCCGACGCCGGGGGCTCCGGCGCGGGCTCCTCGCGGGCATCGGCCCACCACCGGCTGATCCGGTCGAGGTCGGCCTCGGACGGGACGGTGGGGGCGCCGGTGATCTGGTCGGGCCAGCCGGGGCGGGTCTGGTGGTTCTCCCGCGAGCACACCCCCACCGTCGCCTTGATCCGCCGGACCACTCCGGGGCGCTGGCGGTCGTGCCAGTCCCCGGCCAACGCCACCGACGCCGCCGGGCCCTGGTAGGCGGCGGACCAGGCGTGCCCCAGCCAGAGCAGCTCCTCGACCACGTGCGGGTGCCAGCACCAGCAGTCCGGTAGCGACTCGACCGCGTCCGGGTAGCGCAGGTACACCTGCGCGAGCCAGCCTGCGAGCTCGTCGAGCAACCTGCTGGTCACCTCGACGTCGGTCGGGGCCATCAGCCAGGACGGCGCCGGGGTCGGCTGCTTGCGTGCGTTGAGCGCGGCGACGGCCTCCCCGAGCTCGGCGAGGAGCTCGGAGAGGACGTCCACCCGCGCCGGGAGCGGGGCCACCTGGCGGCGCAGGCCCTCGACCTCGCGCGCCAGCCCGGCCACCGCGGCGTCCGGCCCGGCGGGGTCGGCGGGGTTGGGCGGGATCATGCCGACCACCCGTCCTCGGCGCGGGCGGCCCACACCGCCGCCTGCTCGTCGCTGCGCGCGGCGTGACCCGGGCTGTGCTCGGGGTCGGCTGCGGCGGCGGTCGTCGCCCACCCGGCGGCGTTGACCGCGGCCCGGGCCCGGGCGTCGGCGGGGGTCTCGCCGCGTTCGTAGTCCCGCCACTCGTAGTCGCGGCGGATCTCGGCGACGTCGCCGGCGTCGAGGCCCCAGCGGTGCACGGAGAACCCGAGCCGGGCACTGGTGTCGTCGAGGTAGTCACCGACCATCGCCGCCGCGACCTGCGACGAGCGGCCGGTCTGCTCGACCAGCTGCTCGACGACCTCGGCGCGGGTTAGCGGCACCGACCCCGGGTCGGGCCCGGGCCAGTCGTTCATGGGAAAGGTGTTCTCGGACATGGCTACTGCTCCTCCCCCGTGGGGGGCGTGTGGATCGGGACGACCTCGCCGTCGACGACGAGCGCGTCCCCGGGCAGTGCGGGCGATACCGCCCGCGTGAACTGCGGGCCCGGCCACCCGGGCACCCAGCGCCGCAGCACCGCGCGGGCCCCGGGCACCTTGTCGACGCCGCGCACGACCCGCCCGGCCAGCTGGGGGCGGCGGCGGGACAGCCGGGTCCAGCGCACGTCGCGGCGCCGCCACGCCATCTGCGCCCACCCAACGACCGGCGGCATCCCGCGGCGGATCACCAGGACCTTCCCAGCGGGCAGGTTCGCGATCTGCGCCGGGGACAGCACGGCGGTCTTGCGGGTGCCGCGGGTGACGGTGCTCCCGTGCGGGTCGAGGGTGTCGGCGGGCTCGTCCCGCTCCCCGGTGAGCGTCGACCAGAACTGCAGGTCGTCGCGGTCGCGGGTGCCCCCGAACACCATCACCGCGCCCGCGTTGTTCAGGATCGTCGCCGCGCCGTGCTCCCCATACCTGGCGAGGAGCTGGGCGCGGGACTGGACAACGACGAGGATGGACACCCCGCGCCCGCCCATGTCCGCGGTCCACGACTCGAGCGGGACCGGGCAGATCAGCGCGGCCTCATCCAGCGCCAGCCGCAGCCCGGGGTCCAGGCGCCCGCCCGGCTTGGTGGCCGCGATCCGGCGCGCCTCGCGGGCGATGTAGCCGGTCAACGCGCACATCAGCGGCGCGGTCGGGGACTCCTCCCCGCCGAGCAGGAACACCGTCCCCCGCACGGCCAGCAGATCGGCGACATCCAGCGGGCGGGCACCCTCAGGCCCCAGCCCTGCGGCCGCTCGTGCGGGGGCGGAGGTCAACCAGCCCAGCGCGGGCATGACCGTCGAGGTGATCGAGGTCCGGGTGCGGTCGTTCGTGGTCACGAACTGCTCGAAGCTGACACCGAACCCCGGCTCGGACGAACGGCGCAGCAGCGCGGTCACCTCCTTGCGGGCGGCCTCGGGGTCGGCGGTCCAGTCCATGACCTCCCGCATCGACCTGTGCCCCAGCGCGGCGGCGTGCAGCAGCGCCTCCAGCACCCGGCGGCCCTGCAGCTCCCAGTACTCCCGGTCCCCACCACCGGACGACGACACCGCCGAGAGCAGGTCCGCCGCCCGCTCCGCCGCGGCCACCGGGTCCTCGCACCCGGTCAGCGGATCGAAGGTGACCGTCGAGGCGACCCCACCCAGTCCGGCCGGGTTGAACACCAGGACCGGGCCCTTGCGCTCCCGGTACGGGGTGCACAGCTCCCACAGGTCCAGCCGGGTGCTGGTCGCCAACACCGCGCCCGGGGCGTCGATGACCTGCCCGGCCAGCCACCCCGACTTCCCCGACCGCGGCCCGCCGACGGTGACCACGACGTCCTCGTTCGACGACCACACCCACTGCCCACCCGACCGGCACAGCCGCACCGCCACCTCCGCGACCGGCAGGGTCATCAGTCCCCACCGCGACCGCGACTCCAGCGACGGGCGGACCGTGGTCGCGCGGCGCAGCATCGGCACCGACCCGCCGAACCGCGCGATGTCCAGCGACGACGCCACCCCGGACTTGCGCCGCGACCGCGCACCCCACCGCGACACCACCGACGACGACCGCGACCACCGGTACCGCACCAGAACCAACAACCCGAGCACCGGCGCGAACAGCAGCGGCCACGGCAAGGCCCGCACGATCGTCAGCGCGGGCAGCAGCGCCAGCAGCCCCAGGCCCAGGGCGATACCGCGCGCCCGACGAACCCAGGCCAGCACGGCCGCGGCGGCCAGCCCGACCAGGACCAGCGGCGTCGGGCTCCACAGCACCTCCATCACTCCTCCCATCCCGTGCGCTCGCGCCACGCCTGCACGTCGGCCAGATGACGGGTGCAGTCGGCGGCGTGGCCGGACTCGACGTCCGCCGGGTGGGACTCGAACGGCCCCTGATCGCGCACCAGCTCGCCGCACGCACCACACCGCCACGACGCCGAGGGCACCCGGAACATCTCCCGCGCCCGCTCCGGCTCGCGGCCCTCGACCACCAGCGCGAACGCCACCTCCCCGACCGGCTCGTCGGTGTCCGGCAGGCCCAGGGCCTCGCCGACCTCGTCCCACGACCGGCCCGCTGCGCGGGCCGCCTCGACCGCGTCGACCAGTACCCGCCGGGCAGCAGCCCGGAGCACCGCCGCGGCCCGCACCCCGGGGAGCGGGTCGACCAGCCGGCGGCGGGTCAGGATCTGGTAGCCCTCGATCGGCTCGACGACGACCTGGCCGTCGAACTGCTCGACTGCGACCTCCTCCAGCAGCGTCTGCAGCCGCCGCGATACCGCGCTCACCGCACACCTCCACAGCGCACGTCCGCGGCCCAGCGGTCGACCGTTCGACGCGACACCCCGAACTCCACCGCCACCCGCGGCCGCGGGACCCCCGCCTCCAGCGCGCGCCGACCCGCGGCGATCACCTCACCCCGATTCCGCGACGACAGCTCGCGCGCACCCACCGGCACCACGACCATCGGCCGCGACGCCTCCGGCCGGGGCACCTCGTGGCCGCGACGCAGCTCGGCGCGCTCCCGCTCGTCGAGCCCACCGGCCACGCCGTGCGGCAGCTCCACCAGCGCCCACGCCAGGCACGCCGCCCGCACCGGGCACCCCACACAGACCGCCTTGGCCCGCGCCACCTCACCGTCACGAACCGGCCCGGCCTCGGCGACCGGGAAGAACAACTCCGGATCCACACCGCGGCACCGCGCGCGGGTCCGCCAGCCCCGCCCCTCGACTCCGTCTCGCTCTACCATCGGAACCTCTCCTGCCGTCTGCTGATGTGCGGTGAGAACGGCCCGGCGGCTGTGTCCCGCCAAGAACCCGTCGCCGGGCCGACCCACTCCTGGCTGCCTCGCCCCATCCGGCGGGCTCACTGACCGACCCCCGCCTCCTGGCCACCTCCGTTGAGCGCTGGAGTCGAGGCGTTGTCGACCGCGGTCAGGAACGACCCGATCGCCTCGGGCAACCCCTGCCCGACGGGCGTCGCGATGAACAGCACCATCGCCAGGAGCGAGAACGCCACCGCTCCCCCGGGCGCACGGACCTTGGCGCAGATGAACGCACCCAAGATGGCGACGAAGATCAGAACTCCGACCGCGCTCACGCCACACCCCCGGGGAGCTCGACGTCCGCCGCCGTCAGCCGCGCGAGTGCGGCGACCTGGTCCTGGCGCCACTGGGTCGTCCACTCGCCGAGATCGACACACCGGCCCGTCGCCAGGACGTCCTCGACCAGGCGCTGGATCACCACGCCGGGGACGACGTAGCGGCCGCCAATCTTGAGCCCCGGGAACGAACCCCGGCGCAGATGCCGATAGAGCGTCGACTCGTCGAGCCGCAGGATCTCCGCTGTCTCGGCCGCCGTGTAGAAGGCGGGGCGTCCCGCCGAGCTCGGCCGGCTCTCGTCCGTCGGCGGCTTCCCGCCATCCCCTACCCCGTGCTTGCCGGTCATCCCTGTCATCCCTTCGTTACCAGTTTCACGCTCATTCTGAGCGTGAATTGATAGTTCGTCAACAGTGTTCCGCGCGTGGATCGCACTCGGATCGCGCTCTAGCTACGCTCGACAGGCACTCACCACAGGAGGCTGCGTGGAGCAGGACTGGACCGCCGTGGGCAACGCGCTGCGTGAGCGGCTCGACGAGCTCGGCATGACCATGACCGACCTCGCGACCAAGTCCGGGGTGTCATTGACGACGGTCCGCGAACTGGTCCACGTGCTGAACACTCGTCGCCGACAGCCCCGCACGCTCGTCTCCTTGTCGACCGCCCTGGGGTGGCCGGGAGAGCACCTCGGGTCCGTCCTCCGGGGGCGACCGACCTCCGAGCCCACCGCACCCGGCGGTCTTTCCTCTGTCCACAGTGAGCTTCGAGACCTGCGGCAGCGGGTCGAGGCGCTCGAGCGCGTGGTGCGCGACCTCGGCTGAGCCCACTCACCCTCGCGCTGGAACCAGCGTGGAGCTGCGGCAGCGGCCGCTCGCCAGGGCCCGCCCGGGCGCAGTTGCACGGGCGCAACCGCGTCGTCCTGGTCCCGTGAGTGGCAGCCGGTGGCGGCGCTGAACTTCATGGGTATGAGTGGACCGCGGAAACTCGGACGCCAAAACCGCACCTCACAGGCCGTTCTAAGACGTCCTGGATGACCCCGGTTCGTCGAAAACGTCCCAGGAACGTCCCGACATGTGGATGATGAGTCTCGTGCCGAACACCCGACTCCAGGCCGCGATGGACGCGGCCAGCCTGACGATCGAACAGATCGCCGCCCAGGTGGACGTCGACCCCAAGACCGTGGAGCGCTGGGTCAACGCCAACGGCCGCACACCGCACCGCACAACCCGTCAACGCGTCGCCGCACTCCTGCGCGTCGAGGCGAACCATCTCTGGCCGACCAATGTCCGCCACAGCATCGCGCCGGTCGACGACGTCGCCGAGCTCGTCCACCTCTACCCGTCCCGCTCGTCGGTCCCTTTCAACCTGTGGACCGAGCTCATCCACGGGGTGCGCGAGGCGATGGACGTCCTCGTGTTCTCGGGCCAGTTCCTCGTCGAGCAGCACAACATGCTGCCGGTCGTGCGAGCAAAGGCCGCTGAGGGCGTTCACTTCCGCTTCGTCGTCGGGAACCACACCTCGCCGGCGGTCATCCAACGAGCCGAGGAGGAAGGCACCACGGGCGGGTTGGAGGGCCGCATCCAAATGATGCGGCGCTACCTGCAGGACGTCGCCGGACTACCCGGCGTCGAGGTCCGCACGCACGGCACGATCCTCTACAACTCGATCTACCGCTTCGACGACCAGGCGCTCATCAACGGCCACACCTTTGGCTCGCTCGCGGGCCAGAACCCGATGCTCCACATCCGCCGCGTCGACGGCGGGTCGCTCTGGGAGCACTACATGCGCTCATTCGAGCGCGTGTGGGAGATCGCCGACCCCGAACCCGCCGGAAGGTAGGGCACGCATGGCCCGCATCGACTACTTCGACGACCCGGCCGCGCCGGCCATCAACAGCGTCGTCCCCTCGGTGACCGTCGCCGTGCGCAACAGTGCCGGGCAGATCCTGCTCATCCACAAGATCGACAACGACTTCTGGGCTCTCCCCGGCGGCGGGCACGACCCCGGCGAGAGCATCACCGACACCGCGGTCCGCGAGGTGCGCGAGGAGACCGGCATCGACGTCCGGCTCACCGGACTCGTCGGCACCTACACCGACCCCCGCCACGTCATGAAGTACGACGACGGCGAAGTCCGCCAACAGTTCTCGCTCTGCTTCCACGCCGTCCCCGTCGACGAGTCCGAGCAGCCCCGCGAGGACGGCACCGAGACCAAGGCCGCCAAGTGGGTCGAGCCCGCCGACGTGCCCGGCCTGAGCATCCACCAGTCCATGCGGATGCGGATCGAGCACGCGCTCGACGGGAGCCGCACCGAACCGTACCTAGGCTGACCCACCGGCGAGCCGGGCCTCGGCTCGCTGCACCGACTCGCGGAGCACCGGCTCCGCCTCGAGCCACGCCTGATGGACCGGATAGTCCGCCGGGTACCGGCGCAGGATCTCCGCGATCCGGTCGTCGTAGGTCAACGGTTCCCCCGACGGCCCGGTCGTCAGATCCGCAAGCGCGAGCGCATCCAGCAGCGGGCCATCCGGGAACGGAAACTCCCCGAGCTCGTCGACCAGGCCACGCTGCTTTGCCTCGAAGCGCGCTCCCGAGTGGTGGGCCACCAGGTTGACGACGATCTCCGGCCAACCCTCGTCTCGCAGGTAGCGGGCGCCGTCGAGAGGGTGGAAGCGGGTGTCGCCGATCTCAGGGGAGTAGCCGATGTCGTGGAGCCAGGCTGCTGCCACGAGGAACTCCGACTCCTCGAAGCGCCCACCTTGAGCAATCTCCGTGGCCCGCCACGCTACAGCCTCCACATGCAGCCAGCGGCGTCCCAGAGGCTGCACAAACTTCTCGGCAAGGCCCGCCGCGCCTGCCACGACAGCCATGGGCTGCGGTACCCCGTCGACCGGCCTCACGCTTCCCATCTGCAGCACGCTACGCAAGCCGCTATGAACCTGCCACGGCGCGGGCGCCGACCACGCGGTCCACGCGCCCAGTCGCGTTCTGCGGCTCAGACTTCAGTCTCCACCTCGACATCAAGCAGCGCTGGTAGCTGCGCTCTTGCCTCCGCGTAAATCGGGGCGTGCTCGTCGTCGCGCTCTAACGTTATGACCAGTGCGTAATCCTGCTGAGCGCCTGGCGTGTCCCATCGGTTTATGTTGCGGACAGCCACGACAATTTCCTCCCCCTCACTTCGATCGTACCGAATCTTCCGTTCAAACCGACCGAAGTGATTCGTCCCACGGGAACGGGCTGTATCAGGAGGAAGAAGGGGTATACGATAGCTTGCTAGCGCTCGGGGAACGTCACCGTCCGCCTCCTCGTTCGAGCTTTCGACCGTCGGCGGGTTCTTGACGAACTCGGAGAGGACAAGGTCTTGAGACGCCCTGTAGAACAGGTTCACACTCATGCGATTCGCCAGATAGTCCAGTCGCGTGGGCCGAACAGGCGGATCGTAGGCTAGCGCCATACAAATAGTCCGAACTCCACCCGACTCAAAGAAGGAACCTGGCATCGCGACACTGTAGATGTGAACATCGTCCACCTTGATGGCGGACTCGCTTAGCATGACCACTCTATGAGACGTTGACGATACAGCCCGATCAACATCCAGCCGACCGTAACCTGTGAGCCTCCGTTGAGCCTCCAGGCTCTTGGCCATCTGACCAAGGTCGACCACGCGGTCAGATTCCGTCACCGAGGCAAGCAGGAGCGCACGAACCGCGTTTGCAGTAAGGCTCGGGTACCTCCCGAGCAACCGCAGTGCCGCATTCGCGACCAAAGGCGCCGCGAAGCTCGTACCGGAGGATGCGGCGAGTAGGCGATCAAAATTCTCGCCGCCTGCGCCGACGATCTGCACGCGACGGTCATTCGTTACTGGCCGATTCGCAAGAGTATCAATACTCAGGCTTCCTCCGGGCGCTGAGATCTCTGGCTTAACCATTCTTGCGACCCCGGGACCGACCCGCGTATAAGGGCTTGGCATGCCCTCTGCACCTACGGGCACCCGATTAACATCTGGCCGGCGCTCCGTCGCGCCTTGAACCGTGTCCGAGCACAGCGCACCTACGGTAAGAGCTAACGCAGCCGAAGCTGGATCCGCGAGGCCCGCATCATCATTGACAAGAAGGCTCGTGGGATAGTCGCCATCTACAAGCGCGTCCACCTCACGCATAATCTCGACGTAGTTTCCTGAACTGATGACTACAACGATTTTTCTAGCTCGCACAAATTGATCAATTAGGGCCGCAAGCGGAGTCGGGCGAGGTGGAAGGTACGGGTTTCGAGCATCACCAACCGAAAGGTTGATCACCCTCGCGCCAGCGTCCGCGGCTATATTCAACGCGTCGTTTACCTGCTCCTCCCAGACTCGATCAGAGGGAAACAAGTTGTTGGCGTCTAAGACCCTGACGCTGACCAGCCGGCCAGCTGGCTGGACGGAGGAACCTGCCGACAAGCTATCTTCCAGAGAACCATAAAGCGCAAGGCTAGCAACGAGTGTTCCATGGCCATTCTCGTCTGCGCCGTTACCGAGCGAGGCATCGACAAACTCAACTCCAAGCACGGCGGGCGCAAGAAGCGGATGAGCGCTTCGCAGCCCAGAATCAACTACTCCGATAATCGGGGAATTCCGTGCTGGCGGCGTCACCACGGGCAAGTCCTCAGGTCGAGCACCAAAAAACTCCGCAAACGCCAACATTGGCTGCGGGAGAGTATCGATCCTCCTGACACGATCAGTCTGTGCGAGGGCGATTACGGCCCCGGCCTTGACGTCAGCACACAGAACTGAGATACCTGCGAGAACTCTGAACATTGCATCGTGAACCGTGCCGCCAGACGCCCTAATCGCTGCGGCCACCTCGTCGTGCCGCCTGCGGGCGTCAACTTCATCCTCGGGACACCAGCACTGAACATCCAACCGAATTAGATCGTCGGGGCCAGATTCTTCTATCCGCTTCTTGACACGATCAGAGACAACGTCCTCCGCCACAAGCGAGCGAACTACCTCCAAGGCATCAAACAGGCCTTGATGAGCCGCAGCCCTTTCGTTTCCGGCTTCAGTCAGTCCGGGAGATCCTGCCGCATATTCAGCATTCTGTTCAAAGAATGTGGTCATTTCGACATCAGAGGAGAATGCAACTAGGGTGCTGTTACCTCTGATTTCGAGCACCTTCAGTCCGACGCCCTCAACATCCGACGGATCGATATTGCGATTAGCTTCAAGGACGACGACCAGCTGCGGATCTACACCTAGCGTGCTCGGCCGCCTCTTGAAGTCGTCGATAACCGCGACCGTTAGCTGCCGGACCTCTCGTGCGTGCTGCGCGCGATCGGCGTACCGAACCTTACCGCCAAAGCCCCGTCGGCCCTGCCTCTGACCAGGCGACACAACCTGCGCAAGACGCAAATGTGAGTAGCCACGCCCGTGGAAAGGCAATGCGCCATCCGAAGTCATGCAGACAACCCTATAACAGGCCGCGCGTCAGACGCTAACCCTCTTCGCCAAGAGATCGGGACTCGTCGTCAAGCTGCATATCTTCTACAACTCGTCGAAGTGTCTGCTGTCGCTGTTCGACGCGCAGGAGCGAACGCTCGAAGACGGTATCATCTAGTCTTGCTATTCCCTCGACAACGCACTGCCTAAGTGCGTCGAGGCATACAAGCTCGATCTCAGCGGGAGAGAACCTTAGTAGTTCCAACGCCCATTGCGAATAAGAAATTCGCGATGGGAAGGCTCGACATTTCAGCATGATCAGACGCTGCACGCCCTCTACATCAAGGCGCCCGAAGCCAATGACTTCGTCGAACCGCCTCCATAGCGCCGTATCGAGCATATCTGCATGGTTCGACGTGGCAACCACGAGGGACTCGCCCTGCATCTCTTCGAGAACCTGCAGTATTGTGGCGACAACCCGATTAAGCTCCGCGTGGTCATTTGCCTGATGCCGGTGACCAGCAATAGCGTCAAATTCATCGAGAAGGAGTACGCACGGAGTCGTCTCGGCGAACCTAACCACACTTTCGAGGTTCTTCGCTGTCTCGCCGAGGTAGGACGAAACGAGTGCTGGCAACGATACCGACGCGACTGGCAAACTCAGGCTTGCTGCCAGCGCCTGAGCCGCGGCAGTCTTCCCAGTCCCCGACTCCCCAATGAAGAGGAGCCGCTGACGTGGCCTCAACTTGAAGCTGGACAGAACATGCCGAGACCGATTTTCCTCGACGAGCTCCAGCAACGGGCGAAACACGCTATCCATGAGGACCAGGTCATCGAATTCGATCCGAGGCTTCGACAGCCTCAGCAGCGGCCGATCGTCCCTGCTCTTAGGAATCGGAAGCATTGCTGGCATCGACCGAATGCCAGGACGCTCGTCTCGATTAAGCGCTTGCTCCAATTCATCAGCAAGCAAGTTGTGGCGCTTCCGACGTTCATCAGCAATTATGGAGGCTGCAGCGTCCCTGAAGGCACTATCGTCGCCCCGTGAATAAGCAGCCAGGAGGGCACGCAGGTGGTCGCTTCTAGCCATCCCTGCCTCCCCTCGGCCGCATCTGATCCAGTCTTATGGTAGAGGAATCACCATCATGGCGATGCCAGCGGCCAAGGGTGTGTTCTCGGACACGACAGAGCCCACGTTCGACGGTCGTCAAGGAGTTCCTTGCCTGCGAGGGCGACGTGCTGCAAGGGCGGCTGCGGCTCGTTGATCTGCTTCGAGGACGAAAGCAGTGTAGGTCCGAAGGGTCGTCGAGCCCCCACCTGAGTGTCCAAGCCGGCCCGCGACCGTGCGAATGTCAACGCCCGCGGCGATCAGCTCGGTCGCCGAGTAGTGGCGGAGGTTGTGAATGTGGGTGTCGATGCCGAGGCGGGCGGCCAGTCGGCCGTATCGCTGGGTCACGGTGTCCGGGTTGATCCATGTCGAGCAGTCCGGCGCCCTGGAGAAGACGAAGCCGTCCCGGCGGATCTTCACGCCTAGCAGCTCGGCGCGCTGCTCGTAGCGCGTGCGGAGCTCCCGCAGGACCTCGACCATCTCCTCGTCGAGGGTGACTCGGCGGTGCTGGTGGGTCTTGGTGTCGCCCTCCCACCGCTCTCCGCCGATCTGGCTGACGCTGCCCTTGAAGATGACCACCCCGGCGTCGAGGCTGATGTCGGTCCAGCGCAAAGCGCAGATCTCGCCGCGGCGGGCGCCCGTGGTCATCGCGAACAGGATGAACGTGCTCCAGCTCGGGTCAGACGCAGCCGCCTCGAGGATCGCGGCGGCCTCCTCGGGGGTCGGCGGCTGGGGGTTCGGCTTCGGCACCGACGGCGCCTCCGCCTGCTCCGCCGGGCTGACTGAGATCCAGCCCCACCGCACCGCACGGGCGAACGAGCCGCTCAGGATCGCGTGAATGACCCGGATGCTCCCGGCACCGAGCGGGACGCACTGGTGCGGCTTGCAGGTCCGGTCGCACCACCTGCACGGCGCTGAGGAATCGTTCGCAATCTCCTTGGCGCACTTGCGCCGCGCCGTGTGCTCGTCGCACACGTGCTCACCACTGCTGCGGTGGCGAATCTCCTTGCGCCCCTTGCAGTGGTCACGGCAGCGACGGAGCTTGGCGTAGAGCGTCTCAATCGTGTCGACCCGGACCTTGCCCACCGGCAGCTTCCCCAGCTCCGGGCGGATGTGCTTCTCGATTTTGCTGACGTAGCCGGCCCGGGTCTTGCGCTCGACGTCGATGACGTCGAGCCACTTGTCCAGCAGCTCGTTGACCGTCGCACCCGTGCGCGGGTTCCGCTGCTCGTCGACCTGGTTGAGCAGCTTCGTCAGGACCTTCTCGGCCTCGCGCTCCGTCTCGCGCTTGGTGCCCAGTGCTTTCACCGTCTGCCGGAGCCACAGCTTCTCGCCGGTCAGCTGGTCGACCCCGGCGTAGACCTTGACCCGCGCCGAGCCGCTCGGCAGCCACGAGATCGTCCCGCGCTGACGCTTCTCGGTGGAGGCCACGAGCACAGAGTAGGCGGGGTGGAGGCCACGAAGGAGGCCACGAAACGTGCTCCGGAACGACCAAAGGCCCCTCGTAGGGGCCTCTGACCTGCGGAGCCGCCTTGGGGAGTCGAACCCCAGACCTACGCATTACGAGTGCGTCGCTCTAACCGACTGAGCTAAGGCGGCGTGGTGCGACGTCAGTCTACCCACCGCCCCCGGACCGGCGACCCGGCCCCCACCCCGTCACTCGGTCGGGTCGTCTTCGCACGTCAGGAATGTCGCGCGTCATCGCTCCCACGATGCTCGGATCATGACGACGGTCGGCACGGACATGCGGATCGGGGACGTGCTGGTCGCCGAGGGGCGGATCAGCGCGGAGCAGCGGGACTGGGCGGTCGAGGTGTCCGCCCGCGACGGGGCGCGGATCGGGGCGGTGCTGGTCGCCGCGGGGCTGGTGAAGCGGACCGAGCTGTACCGGCTGCTGGCGCGGACGTGGGAGTGCGGGTACGTCGACCTCGCCGACACCGGCATCGACCACGATCTTCTCGACGGCCTCGACCCGCAGGAGCTCGGCGCCGAGGGATGGTTCCCGGTCCGGCGCGAGGCGGCGGCCAGGCACGGCAGGGAGACCGTGCTCGTCGCGACGTCCGAGCGGCCCACGGAGGAGCGGCGCCGGCAGATCGAGCAGCGATTGAACGCGCCGGTCGTCCTGGCCGTGACCACGGACTGGGACATCGTCCAGGCGCTGCACGCGGGGTATCGGGAGACGGTGACGATGTTGGCCTCGCGTCGTTGCTGCTGCCGCCCGTCCCAGCCGCCGACACCGACGCGGGCTGCTACGCGGTGTCGGTGCTGGCGTCGATCCTGGCGGTGTGGGTCGGGCTGCGGTACACCCCGGTCACCGCGTACGTGCTGTTCACGCTGGTCGCGCTCATGTCGATCCCGCGGGACAGCGGGCCGAGGACGAGCCGCACGCTCGCCGTCACCGTGCTCGCGCAGCTGGCCCTGGCCTGGCTCTGGCCGCCCACCAGCCCCGGGTTCGAGCAGTGGCTGACGGCGATCCTGCCCGGCTGATCAGTGCTGATCACGCCAGGAGCAGAAGGTCGCGGAGATCGAGGTCGACGGCGTGCGGAAGGGTCAGGCTGCAGCCCGTGCGCTAACGGCTGCCGGCCGGGACGTCGACGAATGCGGCGGTGTCGTAGTACGTACGCAGGCTGGTGATCTTGTCGCCGTCGAAGGTCACGAAGGTCGAGCCCTCGTAGCGGAAGTCGTGGCCGTTCGGCCGGGTGCCGGTGCTCTGCCACTCCAGCGCGGCCTCGTCGTCGCTCTCGACGACGTTGGTGAACTGGGTCCGGACCTCGCCGAACTGGGCACGGTACTGCTCCCAGAACGTGCGCGCCTCGCCGCGGCGCGGACCCCCGCCGTCGAGCCGGAAGAGCTCGGCGTCGTCGGCGAAGAGGGCTGTGAGGTCGTCGACGTCGTTGTCCTGCTCCGACTTGCGCAGGGCGGCGACGAACTGCCGGGTCAGGTCGTGGCGGATGTGGTTGTCCTCCATGCCCCCCGGCTACCCGCGCGGCCCCGCCCCAATCAGCGGGCTCGTCGACTCCAGGATCAGGTCCAGCTCGTCGAGCGGCCGGCCGGGCGGGAGGACGATCGTGGGCTCGTCGACGCCGGCCTCGTACCACTGCGCGAGCAGGGCCCGGGCCGCCGCCGGCTCGCCCCACAACACCAGCTCGTCGAGCAGCGCGCCGGCCGAGTCGGGGACGACGGTCGTGCCGGGGGCCGGGTTCGCGGCCAGGACGTCGTCGACGAGTCCGCCGAGGCCGAGCCGGCGCAGCGTGGACGCGTACAGCGGGCCCATCGAGGTCAGGTAGAAGCCGACCCACCAGGCGGCGATTTCGTGGGCGTGGGCCGGGTCGTCCGAGATCGCCGCCGGGAGGCCGGGGTTCACGGCCGGGCGCAGGCGTCCCGACACGGCGGCGCCCTCCTCGAGCGGCGCGGCAGCCGCCTTGAGACCCGAGCGCGGCACGAGGAACGGCGACCAGGCGTCGCCGAGCTCCCCGGCCAGCCGGGTCGACGCCGTACCCAGGGCGGCGACGTCGATCGGGACCCGGTGCGGTGGGCGGGTCGCCAGGCGCAGGCCGCGGGCCCCGGGCAACGGCTGGGCCCGCTCGCCGTCGAGCAACCGGCGGACCTCACGGACGGTGCGGCCGAGCACCGCCGCCGGTTCCCGGAAGGGGCGGCCGTGCAGGCCCTCGGCCAGCGCCGGGCTGCCCGCACCGAGGCCGAGGCGGAACCGGCCGCCGCTCACCTCGTCGAGGGTCGCGGCGGCCATCGCGAGCTGGGCGGGCGAGCGGCCGAGGACGTTGACGACGCCGGTGGCCAGGCCGATGCGCGAGGTTCGCAGGGCCATCTCGGTGAGCAGCACGAACGCGTCGTGGCCCCAGCCCTCGGCGAGCGAGACCCGCGAGAAGCCCAGCTCCTCGGCGCGGGTCGCCACGTGCAGCAGCACCTCGCGACGGGTCTCCAACGGCGTCATGCCGACGGCGAGCGGTCGGTCCACGGCTCCTCCTCCGATCCGGAGGGGCAGAGCAGCCGGGGAGGGCGGGTGATACGCCCGGCTCAGCCCTGTTGGAGCGCGGTCATCATCGCCTCGACGGCGATCCGCGGCTTCACGTTGAGCTCCAGGGCCTCGCGGCAGGCGAGCACGGCCTCCAGCCGGCGCAGCGTCGACTCGGGGCTCCACTCGCGGGCGGCCTGGCGGATGTCCGCCTCGCGGTCCGGATTGCCGAGCGCGACGGCCGCCGCCGTGCCGGCGACCAGCACGTCCCGGTAGAAGCCGGCCAGGTCGACGAGCGCGCGATCCAGTGCGTCCCGCTGGGTGCGGGTGTTGCGAGACTTCTGCCGGCGCTCCAGCTCGCGCTCGGCGGCCTTGGCGCCGCGGGCGGCGGCGGCCACGCCCTTGCCGGTGCCGCCGGCGCCCATCGCGACGGCGAGCTCCTCGCGCTCGGCCGCGTCCCGGGCGCCGCTCATGTCCGCCGCCTCGGACTCGGCGGAGCGGACGAGCGCGTCGGCGAAGGCGAACGCGTCCCCCAGGTGCCGCAGCCGCAGCGGGACGCCGAGGATCCGCTCGCGCCGCTCCCGCGCCTCCGCGTCCCGGGCGAGCCGCCGGGCCCGGCCGACGTGCCCACCGGAGACCGACGCGGCCCACCGCGCCTGCTCGGGCTCGATCCCGTCCCGCTCCACGAGCACCTCGGCGATCGCCTCCGGCACCGGTGTCCGCAGTGCGACGACGCGGCACCGGGAGCGGATCGTGATCGGCACGTCCTCGGGGTGGTCCGACGGTGCGCAGAGCAGGAACACGGTCTGGGGCGCGGGCTCCTCCACGGCCTTGAGCAGGGCGTTCGCCGCGCCCTCGGTGAGCCGGTCCGCATCCGTGATGATCAGGATCTGCCAGGCGCCGGTGGACGGGCGGCGGGCGGCGAGCTGCACGAGGTTGCGCATCTCCGCGACCGAGATCGACAGCCCCTCGGGGACGACCTCCCGGACGTCCGCATGGGTCGCCGCCAGCACGGTGTGGCAGGCCTGGCACTCGCCGCAGCCGCCCGTGGGGCACTGCAGCGCGGCGGCGAAGGCACGCGCGGCGTTGGAGCGGCCGGAGCCGGGCGGGCCGGTGAACAGCCAGGCGTGGGTCATCGCCGACGGCGTGGACGCGGCGGTGCTCAGCTCCTCGACCGCGGCGGGCTGCCCGACGACGTCCCGCCAGACCCGCGAGCTCACGGCTCGACCGCGGGCCGGGGGATGTCTTCGGGCTGCTCGGGGGCCTCCGGCAGCGAGGGGCCGACGCCGGTCAGGATCCGCTCGGCGACCTCGTCCGGCGCCCCGTCGGCGTCGACCACGACGTACCGCTGGGGCTCGGCCGCGACCAGCCCGGCCAGCAGCCGTTGCACGCGGACGTGCTCCTCGCCCGCGACCCCGCCGGACTCGGCGCTCGCGCCCTCGCGGTCGAGCAGCACGGTGATGTCCGGCCGGAGCCGGCCGGTGGCCCAGGCGGCGAGGCGCTCCAGCTCGCCGCGCTCGAGCTCGGCGTCCATCCGGTCCGCCGCGACGCCGAAGTGCGCGATCGGGCTGGCCATGAACCGGTCCATGACGACGACCGCGCCCTCGTCGAGCGCCGGGCGGATCACCCGTTCGACCAGGTCGGCCCGGATCGCGGCCGCGGCGAGGGCCTTCGCCCGCGCCCCGGACAGGTGGGCCTCGCGGGTGGCGGCGGCCCAGCGCAGCTCGTCCCGCTCCCCGTCGTCCGGCTCCACGACGACGTGGCCCCGTTCGCGCAGCGCCCGCGCCAACCGTTCGGCCTGGTCGGCGGCCTCCCCGGGCGTGGCGCCCTCGACCGCGACCAGCGTGCCGGAGCCGCGGCGGACCTCGCCCTGCCGCAGCGCCGAGACGAGATCACCCAGCAGCGGCTCGAGCCGGCGCTCGTCCATCTGCCGGTAGGCCAGGGTGCCGACGACCGCGGCGACCAGACCGCCGCCGGCCAGCACGAACCGTGTGCCGTCGACCGTGAAGTGCGCGCCGAAGAGGTCGACCGACTGCGTGCTGACCAGCCCGACCAGGACCGGGACCAGCGACATCGAGCCGAGCAGCACCAGGCGGACCAGGGACTGGACGAACGCGACGATCCGGCCGCGGATGTCGTCCGACACCTGGGAGCCGATGATCGTGAGCCCGGTGAGGAAGGCGATGCCCGCGAACCCGCCGACGAGCGCGACGGCCAGAATCGCCATGAACAGGTGCCCGGACACCGCGACCACGATCAGTGCGACGCCCGCGCCCACGATCGCCGTGCCGAACAGCCGGTTGTGCGGGAGCCGGTGCGCGAGCCGCGGCGCCACCGCCATGCCGAGCGCCAGGCCGACGAACACTGCGGTGAACAGGACCGAGTACGCCGCGTCGCCACCGCCGAGGCTGGCCGCGTAGAGCTTGGCCGACGCGATGACCGCGCCGCCGGCCGCGAAGGCGCCGATGATGCCGAGCACGAGGCCGCGGATCAGCGGGGTGGTGGCGACGTAGGCGAAGCCCTCGCGGAGGAGGGCCATCAAGCCCGGCTGCTCCTCGCCCTCCCGCGGCCCGGAGCGGCCGGAGATCTCCTTGATCCCGAACCACACGACGGTGGCGGAGAGCAGGAACGCACACCCGTCGAGCACCAGGGCGATGTAGACCGTGGTCAGCCCGTCCTGGCCCGGGAGCAGGTGCCCGATGCTGGAGATCACGGTGAACAGGCCGGACGCGATCAGCACCGAGATGCCGTAGGTGAGGACGAGGCCAAGCTGGTTCGCCGTCTCCACCTGGTCCTTGCGGCGGAGCAGGTTCGGGACCGACGCGTCCTTCGCCGGGATCCAGAACATCGCGCACAGCTCGATCAGGAAGGTGGCCGCGAACAGCCACCACAGCGAGCCGACGATCGGGATCGAGACGAACAGACAGAACCGCAGCACGTCGCACGTGACCATCACGCGGCGCCGGTCGAAGCGGTCCGCCAGGGCGCCGGCGATCGGGCCGAGCAGCAGCGCGGGCAGCAGCTTCGTGGCGACCACCCCGCCGAGCGCGAAGCTCTGCGCCGCGTAGCCGCTGGTCAGTTGGGTGGCCAGGGACGTCAACGCCAGCAGGCTCAACCACTCGCCGGTGGCGGTGAAGGCCGTGACGGTCCAGAGCCTGCGGAACGCGGGGATGGCCAGGACGCTGCGCACGCGGTGCGCCGTGGGCGCCGGGTTGGCCGTACCCGTCAGACCGCCGGGAACGCTCTCCGAGCCGATCGCGGGTCACCTCCCTCGCGTGCGACGCCGACCGATCCCTGCTCGACCGGGCATGGTCGACGGCGGGCCGCGCGCGAGCCGGGCCGGCCCCTGTCGTCGCCCTCAGGGTAGACGGGCGCACCGACAGGACGGCGCGGGCTCCGCGCAGCCGGTCTCAGGAGTTCATCAGCGCGACGATCAACTGGACCAGGATGAGCAGGTAGATACCCACGAAGACGAGGGCGAAAGCGCGGGATCCGACGCGCCCGCGCAACCGCCGCGACAGCCCGACGATCTGCGGGTCGGGGCGGACGGGCGGGCGGTGCTCGATCCCGTCGATCACGGCGCCGCGGCGGCGGTCGCGTGGTGGGGCGGGTGGGGCCGTCGGGGAGCGGGCGAACGCGCGGAACAGGAGCGGGTCGACCAGCGGCACCGGCTCGGGGTCCGGGGTGGCCCGACCCAGGTCGAGGGCGTGGGCCTCGGCCGGGACGGGAGGTGGGCCGGGGACGGGGAGGCGGAGCGGGGGTGGTTGCTGCTCGGCGCGCGCAGGGGGTTCGGGCTGATCGGGGTGCTCGACGGGCTCGGACTCGTCGACGGCCGCGTCGGGCTCGGCCCGGTCGGCCGGCGTCAGGGGCTCGGCGGGCTCGACGGCTGTGGCCGGCTCGGACCGCTCACCGGCCTCGGGCTCATCGACGACCGCGTCGGCGGCGGCCGTGCGGGTGGGGCGGCGGCGGCCCGTCTGCCAGGGCGTCTCCGGCGCCGGGCGCTGGTCGGGCGCGGCCGGCCCGCGGAGGAAAGGGAGCAGGCCGACCCACCGGACGAGCACGTCGGCGCGGTGGACGTCGGCCATGGGCGCCGATCGTAGAGCCGAACACGCGATCACACCCGCTGCCGCGACGGCGCGTCCCCACGCACTGGGGAACCACGATGCGGATCTCGAGGGCCTGACAACGCATGATGGTTCCACAACGCGCATTCAGCCTGCCTGGCGCGCGTTGTGGATCCCTCCTGCGGCTATCCGCCGTCGCCGCCGTTGTCCCCGCCGTCGTCGGGCCGGTCGCCCTCCTGCGGCGGCTGCCCCTCCTGGCCCGGCGGCCCGGGCTGACCCGGAGCCTGGCTCTCGGGCGCGGGCGGCGGGGCCGGCACGGTCCCGCTGCTGACCTGCAGCGTGATCTGCTCACCCGGCAGCGCGGTGCCGCGCGGACTCTGCCCGACGACCGTGCCCCGGGTGGCGAGGTTGTCGACGGTCCGCGTGGTGACCGTCCAGCCCGCCCGCTCGAGGATCGCGCGCGCGTCGTTCTGGCCGCGGCCCACGACGTCGGGCACCCGGCTCTCCGCGCCGCCGGTCAGGTACCGGTCGTCCGTGGGCGGCAGCGGGATCACCGGCGTGCCGTCGACCATCGGCTTGACCGCGCCGAACCAGGTCTCCGCCGGCGTCTTGCCGCCGAAGATGTTGCCGCTGCGGCAGGCGAAGGGGGAGCCGGCGCCGTCGCACAGCGGCCGGGGCGCGTTCGAGTTGTCGAAGGTGATCACCGCGCCGGACAGGTTGGGCAGGACCCCGACGAACGCCGCGGACTTGTGCTGCTGCGTGGTGCCGGTCTTGCCGCCCATCGGCCGGTTCCAGCCGACCTGCCGGGCGGCGGCGGCCGAGGTGCCGTTGAGGTCGTCGTGGCTCAGGCCGGTGAACAGGGTGTTGGCCAGGCCCGGCTCAATGACCTGCTCGCACGGCGCCTCGGTGATCGCCACCGGGTTGCCGGCGGCGTCGGTGACCGAGTCGATCGGGCTTGGCGGGCACCACTTGCCGGAGCTGGCGATCGTGGCGCCGACGTTGGCGAGCTCGAGCACGCTCGTCGGCGTGACGCCCAGGGTGAACGACGCCTGCCGCTGCGCCTTGGTCACCTCGGCGATCGAGCGGTCCGTCCGACGGCCGGTGGCCGGGTCGACGAAGGGGGTCGTGGCCAGGGACTTCATGCCCATCCGGACCGCCATGTCGACGACGTCCGGGACCCCGGTGAACTCCTCGAGCTTGATGAACGCGGTGTTCGGCGAGGTGGCCAGGGCGTCCTGCAGGGACATCCGCTCGGGGTAGTTGCCCGCGTTGGCGACGGGGATCGGCCGGCCCCCGCCGTCGAGGTAGATCGGCGACGCGTAGCCGCTCGGCGGGACCGACATCTGGTAGTTGATGCCGAGGCCCTTCTCCAGCGCGGTGGCCGCGGTGAAGATCTTGTAGACCGAGCCGGCGCCCAGGTTGACCGGCTCGTAGGGCAGGCCGTAGCTGGTCTGCAGCGCGTCGGCGTCGAGGCCGAAGGTCCGGCTGGAGGCCATCGCGAGGACCTTGTGCTTGTCCTGCCCGGGCTCGACCAGGGACATCACGTTGGCGACGTTGGGCTGGGACGGCGGGACCTCGGCGTCGAGCGAGGCCTTGACCTTGGCGAGCTTGTCCCGGTCCAGCGTGGTCTTGATCGTGTAGCCGCCGCGACCGATCTGCTCCGCGGAGAAGCCGGCCTCGGTGAGGTACTGGGTGACGTACTTGCAGAAGAACCCGGCGTCGCCGGCGCCGATGCAGCCGTTGGGCCGCGTGTTGAGCGGGCTGACGATCCCGAGCCCCTCGGCCGCGGCCGAGCGGGCCTGCGACTCGTCGATCATCCCCTGGTCGCGCATCTGGGCGATGACGACGTTGCGCCGGTCGAGCGCGGCCTGCGGGTTCTGCACCGGGTCGGTCGCCGCGGTGCTGCGCACCATGCCCGCGAGCAGCGCGGACTGCGCGACGGTGAGGTTCTTCGCGCTGGTGTTGAAGTACGTGCGGGCGGCGCTCTCGATGCCGTAGGCCCCGTTGCCCCAGAACACGATGTTCAGGTAGCGGGTGAGGATCTCCTCCTTGCTCAGCTGGCGCTCCAGCTGCAGGGCGATCCGCGCCTCCTTGAGCTTGCGCGCCGGCGTCTGCTCGGTGGCCTTGAGCCGCTCCGCCTCGGTCTGCGCCTCGACGTAGAGCGTGTAGTTCTTGACGTACTGCTGGGTCAGCGTGGACGCGCCCTGCACGACGTCGCCCGACGCCGAGTTCGCGATCACCGCGCGGATGGTGCCCTGCCAGTCGACGCCCTGGTGCTCGTAGAAGCGGCGGTCCTCGATCGCGACCATCGCGGCCTTCATCGCGGGCGAGATCTCGTCCGCGGTGACCTGCGTGCGGTTCTGGTCGAAGATGTAGGCGATCGGCTGGCCGGCGTTGTCGGTCAGCGTGGTGGCCAGCGGCAGGCCGCCCTCGACCAGGCTGCTCGACGTGGAGTTGACGCTGTCCCCCGCGTCGTTGCTGACCAGCCCGACACCCGCGACGAACGGGAACGCCATCCCCGCCGTGACGACGCCGGCGAGCACGCAGAGGCCCAGCAGCAGGCCGATCGGCCGGGCCAGGTGACGGGGAGGAGCCACGGTCGGGAAGCGTAACCGGCCCGGCGTCACCGTTCTGTCAGGTTGAGTAGTTCTGCGTGGTGTCGGGCGGAACCGGACGCTCGCAGAATCCGTCCCAGTTGCCGAACGCGGGCCGAGCGGGCCCGCCCGGGGCGGAGGAGACGATGGTGGACGCACGTGCCGCGAGCAGGTGGAACTGGCGGATCGCCGCCCGTTGCCGGACCGCCGACGCCGAGGAGCTGTTCGTGCGGGGCGCCGAGCAGCGGCGGGCGCGGCAGTTCTGCGCGACGTGCCCGGTCCGGATGGAGTGCCTCGCCCATGCGCTCGACGAGCGGGTGGAGTTCGGGGTGTGGGGCGGGACCACCGAGCGGGAGCGGCGTGCCCTGCTGCGCTCGCGGCCCGGGGTGCGGTCGTGGGCGGAGCTGCTGCGGGCGGCGCGGGCGGAGCACTACGCCGCGGGCGGCCCCGCGGGGTCGATCGGGTCGGCCGGGTCGGCGGCGTCGGCCGTGTCCGCTGTGTCGGCCGCGGAGGAGTCGGCGATGGCCATGGCGGACCTGCTGCCGTCACCCGACCGGAGGACGGCCTGCTGACCGCGCGCAGTACCGTGGTCGGGCCCGCACCACCCAGCCCGGAGGACGACCGTGATCTCGACCGGTGGGGTGGACTTCGTCGCGGGCCTGTACCGCCGGTACGCCGCCGACCTGGTCGAGGTCGTCGCGCAGCAGCGGGCGCTGGCGGCCGACGACCGGGTCCGTCCGGGGCTCGACGACCTCGAGGCCGAGATCACCTACCTGCTCCTGCGGCAGCTGCGTCCGGAGCACGTGGTGGAGATCGGCACCTCGCGCGGCTGGACCACGTCCTGGCTGCTCAGCGCGCTACGGGACAACGGGTGCGGGCGCCTGGTCTCCTTCCGGCGGACCCGGCGCCCGTCGGCCGTGCCGCCGGAGCTGGCCGAGGACCGGTGGACCGTCTACACCGGCGACGTCCGGGCGCGGCTCGAGGCGCTGCCGGAGACGACCGACTTCCTCCTGCTCGACGCGACGCACACCGCCCGGTTCGGGCGCTGGTACGTGCGGACGGTGTTCCCGCGGCTGGCGTCGGGCACGCCGGTCGGGGTGCACGAGGTGTACCGGGGCCGGTCGGCGTGGGTGCGGCACGAGGGCGGCGTGGTGCTCGACTGGCTCGCCGAGCGGGACGTCCCGCACTTCACGGTGGCCCCGCGCCGGGTGCCGCAGACCTTCGCCGCACTCCTCGACCTGCGCCGCGAGCTGGGCGTCGAGGGGGCGCGCGGGACGAGCGTCAACCCGATGATCTGGTTCGAGATGCCGTAGGCCGATCGGTGGGTGGCGAGTCGGGGCAGGTGTGGCCGCCCCGCAACCGGTCATTCCCTCCGCAGACGGAAGGGGTGTGCAATGGCCGATCCGCAGGAGGACGACCGTCCGGTCGTCGACGGCACCCGTGCGACGCCGGAGGAGCTGCGCGCGGAGGTCGAGCGCCTGACCGACGAGCGCCGGCAGGAGGCCGACGAGCTGCGTGAGGACATCGGCGCGACCGTGCACGAGCTGGCGGAACGCCTCGACCTCCCCTCCCGCGCCAAGGCCCGCCTTCGTTCGGTTCCGCCGGTCGCCTGGGCCGGCGCCGCAGGTGCCGCGGTCCTGGTGACAGGGCTGGTGGCGCTGCTCAAGGCCCGCCGCAACGCCTCCACCCGCCGCCCCAGGCGCCGCCGCCGCTGAAGCCCGCTCGTGAGTGGCGATGGTCGCCATGGCGACCATCGCCACTCACGGGGTCACCGGAGCTGGTGCACCGTGCCGGCGGAGGTGGGCGGGAGCTCGTCCTCGGCGGCCAGCCGTTCGCCGACCTCGCGCAGGCCGTCGAGGTCGCTGATGTCGCCGGCGACCGCGGGCACCCGCACGACCGGGACGGTCGGGTGGGCGCCGGAGAAGCGGGCGAGCAGGCGCTCCTCGCGCTCGGCGAGGTCAACCCGGTCCGCGTGCAGCCGGAGCACCGCGCCGGCCAGGCGGGACGAGCCGGCGTTCTCCGCAGCCGTGCGCGCACGGGCGGCCGACAACGGCGCGAGCACCGGGTGCGTCCGGTTGAGGACGAGCCCGGCCAGTGGCATCTCCTCGCCCGCCAGCCGGTCGACGAAGTACGCGGCCTCGCGCAGGGCGTCGGGCTCCGGGGCGGCGACGACCACGAACGACGTGCCGGGCGAGCGCAGCAGCTCGTAGGTCTTCGTCGCACGCTCACGGAACCCGCCGAACATGGTGTCGAAGGCCTGGACGAACGCCGAGGCGTCGGCCAGCAGCTGGCCGCCCAGGATCGTCGAGACGGCCTTCGCGAACAGCCCGAACCCGGCCCCGACGATCTTCCGCAGGCCCCGGCCGCCGGCCCGCGCCGGCGAACTGAGCAGCCGGATCATGCGGCCGTCGAGGAAGGTCGACATGCGCTGCGGGGCGTCGAGGAAGTCCAGCGCCGAGCGCGACGGCGGAGTGTCGACCACGATCAGGTCCCACTCGCCGCGGGCGCAGAGCTGCCCCAGCTTCTCCATCGCCATGTACTCCTGCGTGCCGGAGAACGAGTTGGAGATCGTCTGGTAGAAGGGGTTCGCGATGATCTTCTCGGCCCGGTCCGGGGTCGAGTGCGCGTACACCATCTCGTCGAAGGTGCGGTGCATGTCCAGCATCATCGCCTGCAGCGAGCCGCCCTTCGCGGGGCCGTCGAGGCCCGGGACGGTGCCCGGATCGTTGCTCAGCTCGTCCAGCCCGAGGGCCTGGGCCAGCCGCTTGGCCGGGTCGATCGTGAGCACCACGACGGTGCGGCCACGCTCGGCCGCGCGCAGGGCGAGGGCGGCGGCCGTGGTGGTCTTGCCGACGCCGCCGGAGCCGCAGCAGACGAGGATCCGGGTGTCCGGGTCGTCGATCAGGGCGTCGGCGTCGAGCACGGGCGGGGCGGCCGGGCTCATCGGCGCACCCCCTGCTCGCACAGGTGCTCGGCCAGCTCGTAGAGCGCGCCGAGATCGACCCCGCCCAGCAGTTGCGGCAGCTCCAGGCGCGCGATGTCCCCGCTCTCCCGGGTCAGCCGGTCCCCGGCGGCCACCTCGGCGGCGACCCGGACGGCGTGCTCGACGGTCTCGGCCACCAACCCGTCGATCACCTCGGGCGGCAGGTCGAGGCCGGCGGTGGCGAGCCCGGTGTGGATGCGCCCGGCGTCGACCCGGCCGTGCGCGGCCGAGGCCACCGACCGGTCCGGCAGCCACTGCTCCCGCACCCGGTTGACGACGATCGAGCCGACCCGCAGATCCGCGGCCTGCAGCTCGCGCACCGCGTCGAGCGTCTCGGTCACCGGCAGGTCCTCCAGCAGCGTGACCAGGTGCACCATCGTGCGGTCCGAGTGCAGCAGCTCGACCACGCCCTCGGCCTGGCTGTGGATGGGGCCGGTGCGGGCGAGTTCGGCCATCGCGCGGGTGACGTCGAGGAACGTCACCAGCCGGCCGGTGGGCGGGGCGTCGAGCACGACGGCGTCGTAGACCGGTCTCCCGTTCTCCCGGCGCGAGACGGTCTCCTTCACCTTGCCGGTGAGCAGCACGTCCCGGAGACCGGGCGCGAGCGTGGTGGCGAACTCGATCGCCCCCATCTTGCGCAGGGTCCGGCCGGCCACGCCCAGCTTGTAGAACATCTCGAAGTACTCGAGCAGCGCGGCCTCGGCGTCGACGGCGAGCGCGCGGACCTCGCCGCCGCCCGGCGCGACGGCGATCCGGCGCTCCTCGTAGGGCAGTGGGGCGGTGTCGAAGACCTGGGCGATGCCCTGCCGGCCCTCGACCTCCACGAGCAGGGTCCGGCGGCCGCGCGAGGCGAGCGCCAGGGCGAGCGCCGCCGCGACCGTCGTCTTCCCCGTCCCGCCCTTGCCCGAGACCACGTGCAGTCGGGCCGCCCACGGATCGGCGGCCCCGGCGGATGACGTCACGCCACCAGCGTACGGAGCGGTGCGGCGAGCGGCCCGTTCGACCGGACCGGTCTCCGTGCCCGCTTCCCGCCGATCCGTCCGGGGACGCCCGCTCGTCGCAGACCGGGCCGTCCGACCCGCTACCGGGTGACGGCGCCGGGCTACAGTCCCGGCCCATGACCTCCCCGGCCGTCACCAGGTGGGAATACCTGAACGCCCCGCTGCTGATCCACAACACCAAGGCGATCCTCGACAACTTCGGCCGGGACGGCTGGGAGCTGGTCTCGGTCGTCCCCGGTGCCACGCCGGAGAACCTCATCGCGTTCTTCAAGCGCCCGGTGCAGCAGTCGTGACGTCGCCCACGCAGCGGCTGGCCGAGCTCGGTCTCGAGCTGCCCACCGTGGCGGCCCCCGCGGGCTCGTACATCCCGGCCAAGGCGTCGGGCTCGCTCGTCTTCACCGCCGGTCAGGTGCCGTTCGTCGACGGCAAGCTGCCGAGGACGGGCAAGGTCGGCGCCGAGGTCACCGCCGAGGAGGCGAAGGACCTCGCCCGGATCTGCGCGCTCAACGCGCTCGCCGCGGTCGACGCGCTCGTCGGGCTGGACAACGTCAAGGGCGTGGTCAAGGTCGTCGGGTTCGTGGCGTCCGCCCCCGGGTTCGGCGGGCAGCCGGGCGTGATCAACGGCGCGTCGGACCTGCTCGCCGAGGTCTTCGGCGACTCGGGTGCGCACGCCCGCTCCGCCGTCGGCGTCGCCGAGCTGCCGATCGACGCCCCGGTGGAGGTCGAGCTGATCGTCGAGGTCGCGTAGTGGAGGCGGCAGCGGCCCACGAGCTGCTCGTCCGGCTGGCCGGGCGGCTGCCCGACGACGTCCTCTGGCGGCTGCGGGACTGGCTCGCCGCCGGTGCCGCGGCGCCGGTCGGGGCGCTGCTGCCGCGTGCCCTGCTGCGCAACCGGGTCGGGATCACCGACGCCGAACGCACCCTGCTCGCCGCCACGGCGGGCGAGAACCGCCTGGTCGACGCCGTCCTCCCGCTGCACACGCCGGACGCTCCCCATCCGGCGTTCGCGGCGGGCCCGGAGCTGCCCGATCTCGCCGTGCTGGGCGCGCTGGCCGTCGTGGCCGGGCACCCCGGCGCGCAGGAGCTGCGGCACGCGCGGCGCGGCCGGCACGGCGAACAACGGGTGCTCCTCGTCCTGGGCGCCGAGCGCGCCTGGGAGCTGACCGGCACCCTGCAGCGGCTGCTGCGCGTGCACGGCGACCGGACGCCGTGCGTCGAGGTGCTCCCCGGCGGGCTGGAGCCGCCCGCCTACCACCAGGCCGCCATCGTCGGGTCCCGCCCCGTGTGGGTGCGGCCCGGCGCCGAGACCGAGTCCGCGACGCCGGCGACCTCCGGCGCGAGCTGACCGAAAGAAGGAGGGCCCGATGACGGCCCCACCTGCCCCGAGCACGCACCACCTGCTGCTGGCCCTGGCCGGCCGCGTCGACGACGACCTGCTGGCCACCGCCCGCGAGCTCGTCGCGATCGGCGAGGAGCCGCAGGCGCTGGAGATCCTCGTCGCGACCCTGGTCGCCGACCGCACCGCGCTCCCCGCCCCGCTGCGGTCCGAGGTCGTGGAGCTGTCCCGCCGGCGCGCGGTCGAGTTCGACGTCGACGGCCTCCTCGCCCCCGCCGCCGGGTCGCTCGACGGCACCCGCCATGTCTTCGGCGCGGGCCCGGCCGGCGCGGACGAACGGATCGCGGAGCTGATCACCTCCCCGCCGCCCGGCTCGACGGTGCGGGTGACGTGGCGGTTGACGCCCGCGGGTGCCGCGCCGGGGCCGGTGCCGCACCCGGTGCTGCTGGTGGAGCTGTCCGGGCCGGGGATCGCGCCCGAGGTCGTGTCGTACCGGCTCGGGGCGCACCTGACGCGGTCCGGCCTGCCGGCGTCGGTGGAGGCGTACACGCCCGCCGACGCGCTCCCGGCCTACCAGCGTGCGGCGCTGGAGCGGGCGCGGGAGATCGGGCGGGCCGGGGGGCCGGCTCCCTTCGGCGGTGCCGCTCAGGGTGGGGTCGGTCACGGCGCAGCAGCTCCCGGGGCGGCGGGCGGCGGGGCCGGACGCAGTGGGGCGGCTGTGCGCAGTGGGGCGGCTGTGCACGGCGGCCCGGTGCCCTTCGGTGAGTCCGCTGCTCATCACGGCGGTGGGGCTGTCCACGGCGGGACGGCTGCCCCCGGCGGGGCGATTGCTCATGGCGGGGCGGCTGCTCACCACAGCCCTGCGGCCGACCACGGCGCAGCTGCTGCTCACGCCGGCGCGGCCGCTCACGGCGAAATGGCGACCCACGGAGGTGCGGCCGCCCACGGCGATGCGGGTGTCGGGCTCGCGGAATCGGACGAGGTCCAGAACGCCGGGCGGGTGCCCGGCGAGGAGGCGGCGAGCCGTCCCGACGAGGTCCGGCCGGCGCCCGGTCGGGCGGAGCCGGGATCGCGGCCCTCGCCGTCGCCCCGACCCGTGACCGCGGGGCCGGGCACCCTCCCGCCCGTGCCGCGCCCGGTCCTCGGTCAGCCGATCACGACCTCGCAGCCGCCGGCCGCGTTCCAGCCGCTGCGCCCACACCCGGAAGCCGCCGAGAGCGCGGTCATCGAGGGGCCGGCCCAGGTCGCCGACACCCCGGCGGACCGCTCCGGGCCGCGCCCGGTGCCGAGCCCCGGCCCCCGATCCCACGGCCCACGACTCGGCGCCGTCGAGCCGGACGGCCCGCACCACGAGCCGCGGACCACGCCCTTCGAGCGCACCCGGGCGCCCGGGGCCCGCCGGTCCGGCCCCGCGCTCAGCGTGGTGCCCCCCGCGCCGGGACACGAGCCCCCGAGCGGGCCGCGCCAGGCGCCCGTCACGCGTCCGACGCCGGTCGTGCATGCCGAGGACTCGCTCCCGACCCCGGTCGAGCCCTGGCCGGCGTCCCGCGGCGAGGAGACCGAGGAGGCGGACCCGCCCGTCCTCGCGTCGATGCGGGACCCGCTGAGCGGTCCGCTGCGCGAGCCGCTGCTCGACGCCCAGCTCGACCGCGCCGAGACCGGCCCCGTGCCGATCGTCGGCCTCACCCCGCCGCAGGTCTCGCCCGTCGAGGAGGGCACCGCCGAGGCGGAGCCCGACGCCGCCGAGCCGTCGGAGGCCCCGGCCTCCGCTCCGACGACGGGGCGGCGCCGTCGCGCCGAGGAGCCCCGGCGGGAGCCTGCCGCGGAGTGGACACGCGACTGGACGTCCGGTGCCTGGGCCATGCCGACCACCGAGCGTCGCTCCGGATCCGCTCTCCCGGCTGCCGGCCGGGCCGCCGCGGCCGACGACGCGGGCCGCACCGCGCCGCTCGGGGCGACCTCACAGGAGTCCGCGTCTGCAAACAGCACGGACCCGACGGGCCCGGCACAAGGTCCCTCGGACGTGGACCTGCCCGGCTCGCGCGATGGCGCGAACGCCCTCGCCCCCGCGGCGAGCAGCTCCGACCAGCACGACCAGACGGTCGATGCACCTGAGTTCGGTGGGCACTCGCCCCTGGCCGGGTCGCTGAACAGCGGAGATGGCGCCTCCGGGACCGTCGGCTCCCAGGGCGAGCACCGCACGAGCGACGCGACTGCAGGCCCCGAGGGAACCCGACTCGATGCGCGCGACACCGACTCGCCCTCCGGCGGCTCGGCGAACGGTGGAGGCCGTCGCCGTGCCGATGCGCCGGACCGCCCGGGCGCCCCGTTCACTGCCCCGACGGGCTCCGGGGGGCGTCGACGCGCCGAGCGCACGAGCGGCGCCGCGGACCACTCGGGCGCCCCGTCCGAGACCGGCGACCCGCGCGGTTCGTCGGAGCGCGTCGACGAGGCGCTCCGGTCAGCAGGCGCCTCCGATCCGTCCCCGCGCGAGGCCACTCCCGGCTCGTCCGCGAGCGACGACCCTTCCCGCTCGCTCCTCGAGGGTGACGCACCCGGCGCGCACCCGGACGGGGACCCCTCCGGCCCGGGCCGGGGCGGGAACACCTCCGACCCGAGCGGAACCTGGGACCCGCATCCCGGCAGCGCGACCAGCTCGATGCGCGGCGGCGAGCCCTCCGACTCGCGCCCGACCGGCTTCTCCGACCCGCCCCTCGCCGGAGGGATCCCCGGCCCGAACCGGGGCGGGGACACCTCCGCCTCGAGCCCGCGCGACACCTCGGGCCCGCCCCTCGGCAGCCAGACCGGCCCGGACCGGAGCGGGGGCACCTCCGGCCCGCGCCAAACCGACATCTCCGACTCGCCCCGCGAGGGATCTGCTGCGGGTCGGAACATCGCCGGCTCGCACACCGGCCCCGCCTCGGGTCCTGGTGGCGCCTCCACCGCCTCCGACTCGAGCAACGCGGTGGCACCGCGCTCGACCGACGCCACCGGCCCGGAGGACCCGTCCGGCTCGCATCTGGGCGGTGTCACCTCCGGCTCGCGCGCTGGCGCTGCCGCCGCGGGCCTGGGCGGCGACACCTCTGCCTCGCACCTGAGCGGCGGCACCTCCGGCCCCCGCCCGGATGCGCCCGACTCCCACTCGGGCGACACCCTCGGCTCAGCCGCCCCCAACTCGTCCGGCGACAGCGGCTCGCTACAGGGCGACAACGCCCCGGGCAGCGGGGCCGCGAACCGGTCGGGCTCCGCCGCGGCTGCACACGGCGACACCCCGGATGAGGGCGAGGACGACGCCCCCACCGGGCGCCGCGCCGCCAGGGACGGGGTGCCGACGATCCGTCCGGTGCCGGGTGGCCGTCGTCGCGCCCGGCATCGCCCGGACGACGCGGAGCCCGACCCGTGGGGCTTCGCGACCGACGCCGGACCCGCGGCGCCCGCCGCTGATGCGGAGCCCGCACCGCAGCCCGACGAGGGGCCGCAGGACCGCTCGGACGGGCTGCCCCCGCCCCGGCCGGTGCCGCGGACGATCCCGCGCATCCGGCGCACGTCCGAGCAGCCCGTCAGCGGGCTCTTCGGTCCCGGTGAGGTGCCGCCCAGCCGTCCGGACGACCCCTTCGGCACCGGTCCGGGCCCGGCCCGCGCCGAGGACGAACCGCGGGGCGACGACACCCCGGCGTCCGACGGGCCCGCCGGGCAGGAGACCGTTGCGGAGTCGTTCTCCTCGCTCTCCAGCCGTGAACAGGACCTGTTGCGCCTGCTCCAGCAGGAGCTGGCGGTGCGGGAGTCCTCGCCGGAGCGTCGCAACGGCTCCGGCCCCTACGGCCCGCCGGACCTCGCAGGCTGATCAACGCCGGCCGCGCAGGTCGAACGGGACACCAGGGCTGTTCTCGAACTCGAGAACAGCCCTCACGCCCCACCTACCCCCGCGCCAACTCCTCCGCCCGCGCCAGCACCCGCTGCACGTGGAGGCTGCGGGCGGCGGAGTGCGGGCCGTCGACGAGGCCATCGGCGACCGCGTCGAGCAGCTCGTCGAGGAGGACGGCGTAGGAGGCGGTCGCGTCGGCGGGGCGGTCGGTGAGCACGTGCCGACCGACCGAGCCGAAGGCCGTCACCTCCATCTCGGTGGGGTCGATCGGCAGCGCGAGCGAGAGCGTCAGGGTGCTGCGGGCGCCGCCGACGTGCCGCAGACCGACCTGCCAGAGGTCCGGCGCGCTCGCGTGGGCGAACTCGACGTCGACGACCTCGCCGAGCGCGGCGTCGAGCAGGTCGACCATGTGCGGGCCGATGTCGAGCAGCGCGCCCCGCTCGGCCCGCCAGGCCGACGCCGAGTACGGACCGCCGAGCAGCGCTCCGGAGAGCCAGCGGGCGGTGGCGGTGGTGTCGGCGTCGGCGGGACCGGCCGGGAGCCCGGCGAGCCAGGCACGGACCGGCGGGTGGAAGCGCAACGTGAACACGGTCGTCGAGCAGACTTCGGCCTCGGCGATCGCGGCCGCGGTGCGTTCGGCGGCGGGCAGCGTGTCGGCGAGCGGCTTGTCCAGGATCAGGTGCTTCCCCAGGGCCGCGGCCGAGGGGGCCAACGCGCCCTGCACCGCGGGCGGCACGGCGAAGGCGACGGCGTCGACGGCCTCGAACAGCTCCTCGACCTCGACGAACGGTGTGCCGCCGTGCAGTGCGGTGATCTCCCGGGCCGGCTCGGGCCGCCGCGTCCAGACGCCCGCCAGCTCCACCCCGGGATGGGCGGCGAGGGCGGGGGCGTGCACGGAGCGGGCCCACGGCCCGCCCCCGACGAGTCCGACGCGCAGCTGATCCACGGCCCCATCCTGCCCGCTCGCCCTGGCCGACCCGCGTCACGCACCCCTACACAGCCCTGAGCGCGTCATGGGTACACAGAGGCAGCAGGCCGCGGCGCACCCTCACGCGAGCAGAACACACCACCCCAACGCGCTATGGATCCACAACGCGGCCGAGAGCCCCACTCCGAGCGCGTCAGGGATCCATAACGCGACCGAGACCTCGCCCGAAGCGCCGTGGGGATCGATGAACCAGCCTCGATCCGTCCCGCGATGCGGGCGGCGTGGCCATCTTCACGGCCGACCCCCGGCGGGCGGCGGGTTAAGGTCCGGACGTGAGCGTCGCCGGTGACAACACGACCGAGAGCGCCGCGCAGCCGAAGCCGGCCGCGACGGTGCTGCTGCTTCGCGACGACCCGGCACCCCCGCCCGGTCGCGCCCCCCTGCAGGTCTTCCTGCAGCGCAGGGTGAAGCAGATGGCCTTCGCGGGTGGCATGACCGTGTTCCCGGGCGGCAGCGTCGACCCCTCCGACGTGCCCGACGCCGAGCGTTGGGCCGGCCCCGACCCCACCGAGTGGGCCGAGCTGATCGGCGTGACGCCGGAGGTCGCGGGGCAAGCCGTGTCCGCGGCCGTGCGCGAGGTGTTCGAGGAGACCGGCGTGCTGCTCGCGGGCCCGCCCGGCGGCGAGCCCGGCTCCCTCACCGCGCAGGCCCCGCTGTGGCGCAAGCAGCTCACCGAGCACACGCTCTCGCTGGCCCAGGTCCTGGTGGACTCCGGCTACGTGCTGCGCTCGGACCTGCTGCGGACCTGGGCGCACTGGGTGACACCGCCGCAGGAGGGCCGCCGCTACGACACGATCTTCTTCGTCGCGGGCATGCCGGCCGGTCAGGAGGCCGACGCGCACACGACCGAGGCCGTCGAGGCGACCTGGTGGTACCCCGAGGACGCGTTGGCGGCGTTCGACACCGGCGAGATGACGCTGATGCCGCCGACCCTGCTCTCGCTGCGGGACCTCTCCGCCTTCTCGACGACGGCCGAGGCGCTGGCCGGGTGCGCGGGCCGGGACATGACCCCGGTGCACCCGAAGTTCCGCAAGGACGACGCGGGCGTCCGGTACGTCATCCTCCCGGACGGCTCCGAGCACCAGTTCGCGCCCGCGCGGTCGGCGTGACCGCTCCGGCCTACGGCGTCCTGCGGGAGGTCACGCCGCTCGTCTCGGTGCTGCTGCAGAACAACCCCGGCCCGATGACGCTGGAGGGCACCAACACCTGGGTGCTGCGGGCGCCCGGGGTGGAGGAGTGCATCGTCGTCGACCCCGGCGAGGCGGACGACGAGGAGCACCTCGAGCGGCTCACGGCGCAGGGGCCCGTGGCCCGGATCCTGCTGACCCACCGGCACCACGACCACTGCGGCGCGGCCCGACGGCTCGCCGAGCTCACCAGGGCGCCGGTGCAGGCCCTGGACCCGAGCCTCGTGCTCGGCTCCGAGGCGTTGTCCGACGGCGACGTGGTGGCCGCGGCGGGGCTGGAGCTGCGGGTGGTGGCGACGCCCGGGCACACGTCGGACTCGACGTCGTTCCTGCTGGAGGGCCCGGGTGACGGGCCGCCGCCGCTGCTGGCCGGCGACATGATCCTCGGCCACGGCACCACCGTGATCGCGCACCCGGACGGCGCGCTCGCCCCGTACCTCTCCTCGCTGGACTGGTACGCCGACCTGCCGCCCGGCACCACCGTGCTGACCGGCCACGGCCCGGAGCTGCCCGACGCCGCGGCCGTCGCGACGTACTACCGCGAGCACCGCCACCAGCGGCTCGACCAGGTCCGCGAGGCCCTGCGCACGCTGCCCGAGGACCCGACGCCCCGGCAGGTGGTCGAGGTGGTGTACGCCGACGTCGACCAGCGGCTGTGGGACGCCGCGGAGCTCTCGGTGAAGGCCCAGCTGGACTACCTACGCGGCTGAGGGCGTCCCCTCGATCGTCCGGCGCCGGACCCAGAGCACGGCGCCGACGAGCAGGCCGGCCGCGCCACCGGTGAGGAAGGCCCCGGACGCCCCGGCCGCCTCGACCACGACCCCGGCCAGCGACTGGCCGACGGCAGCTCCCACGGTGATCGCCGTGACCACCCAGCCGAACGCCTCGGTGGCCGCGCCGCGCGGCGCCACGACCTCCACGATGAGCGAGTGCCCCGTGGTCTGCGGCGTGATGAGCCCGCCGGCCGCCAGCATGGCGATCACGAGCAGCACGAGCGAGTCCGCCACGCCCGCGAGCCACATGGCCAGCACCAGCACGCCGAACCCGGCGACCAGCACCGGCATCCGCAGGTGCAGCGCGCGGGGCCACGGCCGCATCCCGTAGAGGACGCCGACCAGCACGGAGGTGACCGACCAGGCCGACAGCAGCGCACCGCCCAGCCACGGCTCGCCGAGACCCGTGGCGACCGCGGGCACCCCGACCTCGACGGCGCCGACGACGAGCCCGAAGCCCAGCCCGGCCAGCGCGATCGTCCGCATGCCGGGGCTCGCGATCGCGCCCCACAGCGTCGCCCCGGTCGACGGGAGCGGCCGGCTGCCGCGCACGGGCCCGCTCAGCGCGAATCCCACCGTCCCGACGACGGTCGCGGCCACGGCCACCGCCGTGCCGGTCCCGGGCCAGGGCGTGGAGGCCAGCAGCGCGGCCACACCCGGCCCGAGGATGAAGAAGACCTCGAGGCTGATCGCCTCGTAGCTGTACGCCGCCTCGCGCCGCGGCCCGGACGGCACCAGCCGCTCCCACAGCGCCCGGGAGGCGCCGGGCATGGCGGGCATGACGAGCCCGGTGAACAGCGCGACCGCGACGACGACGGGCAGCGCGACCCGCGTCTCGACGGCCGCGACGAGCCCGCCCGCGCCCAGTGCGAACAACGTGGCGACGACCAGCAGCACGCCCGACGGCCCGCGCCGGTCCATCAGCCGGCCCTGCAGCACCGAGCCGAGCGCGACGCCGACCAGCGACCCCGCCGAGACGGCACCCGCCACCGCGAACGAGCCCGACTCGCGCTGCACGTAGAGCAGCGTGGCGAAGCTGAACATGGCGACCGGGAACCGGCCCACCGCGGAGGTGAGGACGGGCACGGTCGCACCGGGAGCGGTGACGGCCGCGCGGTAGTCGGCGAGCGAGACGGACACGCCGTCGAGGATCGCACGATCTGGTACGGCCGTACCAGTTATTTGCCGCACGCCACCACGAGGGTGGCGCGGGACGGTTCTACCGGGCGCGGCGGGCGAGCCGCTCGGGCTCCAGGATCAGCACGCTCTTGCCCTCGAGCCGCAGCCAGCCGCGGTGCGCGAAGTCCGCCAGCGCCTTGTTGACCGTCTCGCGGGAGGCGCCGACGAGCTGGGCGATCTCCTCCTGGGTCAGGTCGTGCGTGACGCGGAGCAGGCCGGACTCCTGCGACCCGAACTGACGGGCCAGCTGCAGCAGCGACTTGGCCACGCGGCCCGGCACGTCCGTGAAGATCAGGTCCGCGAGCATGTTGTTGGTGCGGCGCAGCCGGCGGGCCAGCACGCGCAGCAGCTGCTCGGCGATCTCCGGCCGCTTGCCGATCCACTCGCGCAGCGCGGCGCGGTCCATCGTGAAGGCGCGGACCTCGGTCACCGAGGTGGCCGACGACGTGCGCGGCCCCGGGTCGAAGATCGACAGCTCGCCGAACATGTCCGACGGGCCCGCGACCATCAACAGGTTCTCCCGGCCGTCGGGGGACTTCCGGCCGATCTTCACCTTGCCGCTGGCGATGATGTAGAGCCGGTCACCCGGCTCGCCCTCGCTGAAGATGACGTGCCCACGCGGGAACTCCACGGGCTCCAGGGTCTGGGCCAGCACCTCGGCGGCGTGCGGCTCCACACCCTGGAAGATCCCTGCCCGGATCAGAACATCGTCCACAACACCTGCTCCTCGTCCACATCCACCGCAGCCACGCGGCGGATCATCGGCGCGCCAGTCTAGGGGGTCGCTCCGCACAGTGTGACGAGACGACGTGTGAACACCATGCCCGGATTGGGGTACCCGGGCACCGCGGACCGACCCGTTCGGCCCCCCTTCCCGGCCGACCCTCACGGGCCGAACGGGCTACGAGGAGACTTTACTCCGGCGTGTCCCGCGCCTCCCGCCCCGGTTGCGCAGGCGGAAGAGCTCCAGCGCGCGGACGGTGCCCTGGCGGAACAACGCGCGCACCTCGTCGGGGCGGGGACGCTCGAGCAACTCGTCGAGCTCGTCCTGCCGCACGGTGGACTCCCGCATCCGGGACTCGACACGCTCCATACCGAGCGCGAAGAACATCACCAGGAGCGGCACGAGGACGGCTAACCAGGCAGTCATGTCACGGTCGATGATGGCCTACCCCCGGCACCCCGGCCCCACCGGGGCCCCCGCGTGTCGGGATCGATGCGCGATCGAGACCCGTCACCTGCGGCAACGGCCCGTCACCCTGCGTACCGCGCCCGAGGTTGTCGGTGGGTCGCCGTAGTCTCGCCGTGTGACCACCACACTCCGGCGTCCCACCAGCCGCGAGGTCGCGAAGCTGTCCGCGCGGATCGCCGCCGGCGAGAGCGGGATCGGCCGCGCCCGGCGGGTCGGGCGGATCCTGCGGGCGCTCGCCGTCGCGTACCCCGACGCGCACTGCGAGCTGGACTTCACGAACCCGCTCGAGCTCGCCGTCGCCACGATCCTGTCCGCGCAGTCGACCGACAAGAAGGTCAACGAGATCAGCCCGGCGCTGTTCGCCCGCTACCGCACCGCGGCGGACTACGCGGGCGCCGACCGCACCGAGCTGGAGGAGTACGTCCGGCAGACCGGCTTCTACCGCAACAAGGCGAACGCGCTGATGGGCCTGGGCGCCGCCCTCGTCGAGCGGTTCGACGGCGAGGTCCCCGGGAACCTCGACGATCTCGTCACCCTGCCGGGAATCGGGCGGAAGACCGCGAACGTCATCCTGGGCAACGCGTTCGGCGTCCCCGGCATCACCGTGGACACCCACTTCGGCCGGCTCGTGCGCCGCTGGGGCTGGACCACCGAGGAGGACGCGGTCAAGGTCGAGCACGAGGTCGGCGACCTGGTCCCGAAGAAGGACTGGACCATGGCGTCGCACTACGTGATCTTCCACGGGCGCCGGGTCTGCCACGCCAAGAAGCCGGCCTGCGGGGCCTGCACGCTGGCGATGGACTGCCCGTCGTTCGGCCTCGGCCCCACCGACCCGGTCGCGGCCGCGAAGTTGGTCAAGGGTCCGGAGGCGCCGCACCTGCTGCAGCTGGCGGGGCTGGGCGGGGAATGAGCCACCGATGAGCACCGGACCCCGGGCCGTCCTGCGGCGGCACCGGTCCGAGCTGGTCAGCACGCTGGTGGTGGTGGTGCTGGTGGTGATCGGGGTCGTCGCACTGTGGCCGCGCGACCCCGCCCCGTCCGGAGGCACGGCAGGCGGCGCGACCACCACGGCCGCGCCCGATCCCGCCCGGCTCGCCGATCTGCGGGCGCGGGCGGACCTGCCGCCCTGCCCGTCGGGCACCGGCGGGGCCGGCCCGCTCGCCGGGGTCGTCGCCCCCTGCCTGGCCGACGGCACGCCGGTCGACGTCGGCGGCGCGCTCGCCGGCCGCACCGCGCTGGTCAACGTGTGGGCGTCGTGGTGCGCCCCGTGCCGCGAGGAGCTGCCCGCGCTCGCCGGGTACGCCGCCCGCCCCGGCGCGGCGCCCGTCCTGCTCGTCGACATCCAGGACACGGACGAGGCGGCGCTCGCGCTGCTCGCCGAGATCGGCGTCCGGCTCCCGTCGGTCACCGATCCCGAGGGCGCGCTGCGGGCCGGGCTGGCGGTGCCGCCGGCCATCCCGGCCAGCTACGTCGTGCGGGCGGACGGCTCGGTGGCACGTGTCGACCCGCCGGTTCCCTTCGGGTCGGCCGACGAGGTGGCGGCCGCGGTGGGCAAGCTGTCCTCATGACCGACGTGCACCCGGAGGCGGCGCCCGCCTTCCTGGAGCCGCTGCTGGGCTCGCTCGACAGCGTCGAGGCCTACGACCTCGCCCCCCACCGCGTCCCGCCGCCCGCGGGCGGCCCGAGGGCGGCCGTGCTGATGCTGTTCGGCGAGAGCCCGCAGGGGCCGGACGTGCTGCTCGTCGAGCGCGCCTCCACGCTGCGCAACCACGCCGGCCAGGTGGCCTTCCCCGGCGGCCGGATCGACCCGGGCGACGCCGGACCGCTCGGCGCCGCGCTGCGCGAGGCCGAGGAGGAGACCGGGCTGGACCCCGCGGGCGTCGTCCCGCTGGCGCTGCTGCCCGAACTGTTCATCCCGCCGTCGGGCTTCGTGGTGACCCCGGTGCTGGGCTACTGGGCCGAGCCGAGCGCGGTGCACGCCGTGGACCCGGCCGAGACGGCGGCCGTCGTCCGGGTGCCGGTGGCCGACCTCGTCGACCCCGCGAACCGCATCACCGTGCACCACCCCAGCGGGCACCGCGGCCCGGCCTTCCTGGTGGCGGGGGTGCTCGTGTGGGGTTTCACCGGGGGCCTATTGTCCGGCCTGTTGGATCGCGCGGGATGGGCGCATCCCTGGGACGAGTCCCGGGTCGTGGACCTGGGCGCGGCGTGGTCGGCAGCTCGCTCGGCACGCGATGGCGACCGGAACGGACGCCGACAGGACGGGCAGGAGGCTGCGGGCACGTGAGGCGGACCCACCACGAGGACCAGCGATGAGCTGGGTGGACGTCGCGGTCGTCGTCCTGGCCCTGATCGCGGCGGTGTCCGGGTGGCGGCACGGGATGGCGGTCGCGCTGCTGTCCTTCGTCGGCGTGCTCGGCGGCGCGATCATCGGTGTCCGGGTGGCTCCGCTGCTGGTCGCGGACATCCAGGCGCAGACCACGCGGATCATCGTGAGCATCGTGGTGGTCGTGCTCCTGGTCGCGCTCGGCGAGACCCTCGGCGTCTACCTGGGCCGCAAGATCCGCGACCGGATCCGCGGCGAGCGCTTCCTCGCGGTCGACTCCACGCTGGGCGCGATCGTGCAGGCCGTCACGGTGGTGATCGCCGCGTGGCTGGTGGCGCTGCCGCTGGCCTCGGCGAGCTTCCCCGGCCTGGCCGCCAGCGTGCGCCAGTCCGAGGTGCTCAAGGGCGTCGACGCGGTGATGCCGGACCAGGCCCGCTCGCTGCCCGCCGAGCTGCGCACGCTGCTGGACCGCTCCGGCTTCCCGGACGTGCTGAGCCCCTTCCAGGCCACCCCGATCCAGCAGGTCGGCCCGCCGGACCCGGCGCTGCTCAACCTGCCGATCGTGTCCGAGGTGCGCGGCAGCGTGCTCAAGGTGCACGGCCGGGCGCCGTCCTGCCAGCGCCAGCTGGAGGGCACCGGGTTCGTGGTCGCGCCGCAGCGGGTCATGACGAACGCGCACGTCGTCGCCGGGACCACGGACACCACGGTCGAGGTCACGACGTCGTCGAACCGCATCCGCCAGCTCGACGCCCGGGTGGTCAGCTACGACCCGGAGATCGACGTCGCGGTGCTGGCCGTGCCGGACCTCGAGGCCGATCCGCTGAGCTTCGCGCAGGCGCCGGCCACCCCGGGGGACGACGCGATCATCCTCGGCTACCCGCTCGACGGCCCGTACACGATCTCGGCCGGCAAGGTGCGCGACCGCATCCAGCTGCGCGGCCCGGACATCTACGACGCCAACACCGTGACGCGGGACGTCTACACCGTGCGCGCCAAGGTCCAGTCCGGGAACTCCGGCGGCCCGATGATCGCGCCGGACGGGCAGGTCCTGGGCGTGGTCTTCGGCGCGGCGCTCGACGACTCGGAGACCGGCTTCGTGCTCACGGCGCAGCAGGTGGCGCGGGCGCTCGGGAACGCGCCGGGGCTCACCCGCTCCGTCGACACCGGCTCCTGCGCGGCATGACCGGCGCGAACGGGGTGCCCGAGGGATTCGTGCCCCTGCCGACGTCGGCGTTCGTCGAGCACCTCGGCGGGCTCTACCACGCTCCCGAGGCGCCGGAGCACACGTTCGGCATGCGGGTCGGGCCGGAGCACGCGAACGTCCGCGGCCGGGCGCACGGCGGGTTCCTGGCGACCGCGGTCGACGTGGCCACCTCCCGCGGTGCCCGCGCCGCGATGGGCGACGGGTCCGGGGTCAGCACCGTCACGATGACGATGGACTATCTCGCGCCGGTCGACGTGGGCGAGTGGATCCAGCTGGTCACGACGGTGGACCGGGTCGGCGGGCGGACCGTGTTCGCCACGTGCCGGGTCACCGCGGGCGACCGGCTGGTCGCCCGCGGCTCCGTGGTGCTGGCGCGGATCAGACCTCGCGCGTGATCGTCTGGTCCCGGCCCGGCCCGACGCCGATGGCCGAGACCGGCGCGCCGGTGAGCTCCTCGATGCGGTGCACGTAGTCCCGCGCGGCGGCCGGCAGGTCGTCGAACTCGCGGACGCCCGAGATGTCCTCGAACCAGCCCGGCATCTCCTCGTAGACCGGCACGGCGTGGTGGATGTCCGTCTGGGTCATCGGCATGTCGTCGACGCGCTTGCCGTCGACCTCGTAGGCCACGCAGATCGGCACCCGGTCGAGCGAGGAGAGCACGTCGAGCTTGGTGAGGAAGAAGTCCGTGATGCCGTTGACGCGCTGGGCGTAGCGGCCGATCACGGCGTCGAACCAGCCGCAGCGCCGCGGGCGGCCGGTGGTCACGCCGACCTCGCCGCCGGTCTTGCGCAGGTACTCGCCCGAGGCGTCGAACAGCTCGGTCGGGAAGGGGCCGGAGCCGACGCGCGTGGTGTACGCCTTGAGGATCCCGATGACCCGGTCGATCTTGTTCGGCCCGATGCCCGAGCCGACCGCGGCGCCGCCAGCGGTGGGGTTCGAGCTGGTCACGAAGGGGTAGGTGCCGTGGTCGACGTCGAGCAGGGTGCCCTGGGAGCCCTCGAGCAGGATCGTCTCGCCCGCCTCGAGCGCCTGGTTCAGCAGGAGCCGGGTGTCCGCGATCCGGTGCTTGAAGCCCTCGGCCTGCGCGAGCACGCCGTCGACGACCTCGGCCGGGTCCATCGCCCGCCGGTTGTAGACCTTGACCAGCACCTGGTTCTTGAAGTCGAGGGCCGCCTCGACCTTCTGGTGCAGGATCTTCTCGTCGAGCACGTCCGCCACCCGGACGCCGACGCGCGCCACCTTGTCCTGGTACGCGGGGCCGATGCCGCGGCCCGTGGTGCCGATCTTGGACTTGCCCAGGAAGCGTTCGGTCACCTTGTCGATGGCCACGTGGTACGGCATGATCAAGTGCGCGTCCGCGCTGATCATCAGGCCCGTCGTGTCCACCCCGCGGTTCTCCAGGCCCTTCAGCTCCTCGAGCAGCACGCCCGGGTCGACCACCACGCCGTTGCCGATCACGTTCTTGGCGCCCGGGGTGAGGATGCCCGAGGGGATCAGGTGCAGCGCGAAGTCCTGCCCGTCGGGCAGCACCACGGTGTGGCCGGCGTTGTTGCCGCCCTGGTAGCGCACCACCCACTGCACGGACCCGCCGAGCAGGTCCGTGGCCTTGCCCTTGCCCTCGTCGCCCCACTGGGCACCGATCAGCACGATCGCCGGCATGTGAAACTCCAGTCCTGGCTTGCGGCGGGAGGGTAACCGATCAGGTGGCTTCGATCGATCAGGAACTGGTGCTGCTGACCTGTGGCGACAGGCCGGTGCGCCGTTTCCCGTTCCACGGTAGCCGCCCGGCGGCGCGGCTCGGACGGGTGCCCGGCGTGCTGGCCCACGTCCCGGCCGTCGCGCTGCCGGCGCGGCCCGGCAAGGACGACGTGGACCCGGTGCTCAAGGAGCGCGAACCCCGCCGGGTGATCGTCCACGGGGACGACGCCGACCTGGCGTCCGTGCTGGTCAGGCTGCTGCGACGGGAGCTGCTCCACGTCGAGGTGGCGTTCGTGCCCGCCGTGCGGCGCTCGGCCGTCGCGATGGCCTGGGAACTGCCGCGCGACGCGGCGGCCCTCGCCCTGGACGGCCCCGCCCGCCCCACGCCCCTGATCCGGGACGACGCGGGCGGCGTGCTCGTCGGCCGCGGGGTGGTCCGGGACGTCGAGGGCGAGGCCTACTGCGACAACACGCTGGTGCTGCGCGGACGGGTGCGCCGGCTGGTCGCGGTGCCGGGGCCGGGTGGGGTGTCGGCGCTGCCCGGCAAGGGGGTGCGGGCGGCCACCGGGCGGGCGCTGCAGATCGGCTCCACGGGCGCCCGGATCGAGGTCGAGGGCGTGCCGCACCCGCGGCCCGCGCCCCGCTGGACCTGGTACCGGCACACCGCGGACTGGCTGCTCGTGCGTCCCTGACCTGCGGTGATCCCGGGCAGTGCCGCGCGGATGTCTGGCACGCGAAACGGTGCGGAAACATCCGGGCCGTAGAACTGTCGCCATGCATCTGAGCCCCCAGGAGCGCGACAAGCTCCTCGTGCACGTCGCCGCCGACGTGGCGCGGGCGCGGCAGTCGCGCGGCCTGCGCCTGAACCACCCCGAGGCGGTGGCGTTGATCACCGATCACGTCCTGGAGGGCGCGCGTGACGGCCGGAGCGTGGTCGAGCTCATGGACTCGGGGCGCGCCGTCCTGAGCCGCGAGCAGGTGCTCGCGGGCGTGCCCGAGATGGTCGACTCGGTGCAGGTCGAGGCCACCTTCCCGGACGGCACCAAGCTCGTCACCGTCCACTCGCCGATCGTCTGATGGCGGGCGGGGCGACGTCCGGGGGCTGGGCCCCCGGCCAGATCATTCCGGACGACGAGCCGGTGGAGCTGAACCCGGGGCGGGAGCGGACCACGCTCGTCGTCACGAACACCGGGGACCGGCCTGTGCAGGTCGGTTCGCACTTCCACTTCGCCGCGGTGAACCCGGGCCTGGCGTTCGACCGCGAGGCGGCCTGGGGCACCCACCTCGACATCCCGGCGGGGACGAGCGTGCGGTTCGAGCCGGGCGTCGAGAAGGAGGTCGTGCTCGTCCCGCTGGCCGGGAAGCGGCAGGTCCCGGGCCTGCGCGCCGAGTACGCCGGCGGGCTGGACTCGCGCTCCGCGGAGCCCACCGAGAGGAACTACGGCGGATGAGCAGTACTCCACCCACCCCGCCGACTCCGTCGGCTGCCGTCCCCCGGATCCAGCGGGGCCGCTACGCCGACCTCTTCGGCCCGACGACCGGGGACCGGATCCGGCTCGCCGACACGAACCTGCTGATCGAGGTCACCGAGGACCGCTCGCGTGGCGCCGGGTCCGGCGACGAGGTGCTCTTCGGCGGCGGCAAGGTGATCCGCGAGTCCATGGGCCAGTCCGCCGTGACGTCGGCCGAGGGCGCGCCGGACCTGGTGATCACCGGCGTGGTGATCCTCGACCACTGGGGCGTCGTCAAGGCGGACGTCGGCATCACGGACGGCCGGATCACCGGGATCGGCAAGGCCGGCAACCCGGACACCATGGACGGCGTCGACTTCGTGATCGGCCCGTCGACCGAGGTCCTCTCCGGGAACGGCAAGATCCTCACGGCGGGCGGCATCGACGCCCACGTCCACTTCATCACCCCCGGCCTGGTCGACACCGCGCTGGCCGCGGGCATCACGACGCTGGCCGGCGGCGGCACCGGGCCGGCCGAGGGCACCAAGGCCACCACCGTCACGCCCGGCCCGCGGAACCTGAGAAGGATGCTGCAGGCGCTGGACCACCTGCCCGTCAACATCCTGCTGATGGGCAAGGGCAACACGGTGTCGGCGGACGCGCTGTGGGAGCAGCTGCGCGCGGGTGCGGGCGGGTTCAAGCTGCACGAGGACTGGGGCACCACCCCGGCCGTGATCGACGCCTGCCTGCGGGTGTGCGAGGAGTCCGGTGTGCAGGCCGCCATCCACACCGACACGCTCAACGAGGCCGGCTTCCTCGAGTCGACGCTCGAGGCGATCGCCGGACGCTCCATCAACGCCTTCCACACCGAGGGCGCGGGCGGCGGGCACGCGCCGGACATCATCGAGGTGGTGGGGACGGGCCACGTGCTGCCGTCGTCGACCAACCCGACCCGGCCGCACACCGTCAACACGCTCGACGAGCACCTCGACATGCTGATGGTCTGCCACCACCTCAACTCCTCGGTGCCCGAGGACCTGGCCTTCGCCGAGAGCCGGATCCGGCCGACGACGATCGCCGCCGAGGACCTGCTGCACGACATGGGCGCCATCTCGATGATGAGCTCGGACTCGCAGGCGATGGGCCGGATCGGCGAGGTGATCATCCGGACCTGGCGGACGGCGCACGTGATGAAGGAGTCCCAGGGCGCGCTCGAGGGGCCCGCGGACAACCTGCGCGCCCGGCGGTACGTCGCGAAGTACACGATCAACCCGGCGCTGGCGCACGGCATGGCCTCGCAGATCGGGTCGGTCGAGGTGGGCAAGCTGGCGGACCTGGTGCTCTGGGAGCCGAAGTTCTTCGGCGTGCGGCCGGACGTCGTGCTCAAGGGCGGGTTCATCGCGTGGGCGCAGATGGGGGACGCCAACGCCTCCGTCCCCACCCCGCAGCCGGTGTTCGCGCGCCCGCAGTTCGGGGCGGCGCCGCTGGTGGCGTCGGCGACCTCGCTGAACTTCGTGGCGTCCGTGGCGATGGGGACCGACGCGCTCTCCGGCCTGGCGAAGGGCGCGGTGGCGGTGGACGACACGCGCTCGATCACCAAGGCGTCGATGCTGCTCAACGACGCGACGCCGGCGGTCGAGGTCGACCCGGACTCCTTCGAGGTCCGCATCGACGGGACCGTCGTGCAGCCCGCGCCGGTGTCCGAGCTGCCGATGGCGCAGCGGTACTTCCTGTTCTGATGCCGGGTCTCGCATCCCTCGTGCTCGCCGACGCCCGGTTCCCCGGCGGTGGGCACGTGCACTCCGGCGGGCTGGAGGAGGCCGTCTCCCGCGGCCTCGTCTCGTCCGTGGATTCCCTGGAAGGCTTCCTCCTGGGGCGGTTGCGGACCGCGGGCCTCGTCGCGGCTGCGTTCGCCGCGGCCTCCGTACCCGTGAGTGCCCACTGCCCCTCTAGCGGCACTTCCCACTCACGACCCCCGCTGACCTGCGACGACGCCGATGTGACCCGCTCGCGGTTCGCGGAGCTGGACGCAGAGCTGGAGGCCCGGACCCCGAGCGCGGCGCAGCGGGAGGCCTCGCGGGCGCAGGGGCGGGGGACGCTCCGGGCGGTCCGCGCCGCCTGGCCGTCGCCCGTGCTCGACGACCTCGTCGCTGTCCACCCGCGCCCCCACCATCCGCTGCTGGTCGGCGCGGTGTGCGGGGTCGCCGGCGAGCCGCCGGGGGAGGCCGCGCGATGCGTCGCGTACCTCGCCGTCTCCGGGCCGGCGTCCGCGGCGGTGCGGCTGCTCGGGCTGGATCCCTTCGCCGTCAACGCCGTGCTGGTCCGGCTCGGCCCCGCGTTGGAGAGCGTCGTGGCGGAGGCGGTGTCGGCGGCCGGGGCTCCCTCGTCCGACCTGCCCGCGCCGGGCGCCCCCGTGCTCGACCTCATGGCGCAGGCCCACGTCGACCAGCACCGCGGGCGCCTGCGGTTGTTCGCCTCCTGACCCCGATGAACGGAGCACGCCGATGAGCGGCGACCACACGCATCAGCACGGCCCCACCGGTCAGCACGGTCACGGCCACCTGGTCTCCTTCGACCCCACCGAGTCCGAACCCGACCACCACGCCGCCCCGCCCGCGCAGGGCCGCGCGCTGCGGATCGGGATCGGCGGGCCCGTCGGCTCCGGCAAGACCGCACTGGTCGCGGCGCTCGCCCGCAGCCTGGGCGAGCGGGTCCGGCTCGCCGTCGTGACGAACGACATCTACACCACCGAGGACGCGGACTTCCTGCGCCGCAACGCCGTGCTCCCGCCGGAGCGGGTCGAGGCCGTGCAGACCGGCTGCTGCCCGCACACCGCGATCCGGGACGACATCACCGCCAACCTCGACGCCATCGACACCCTCGAGGAGCGCTTCGCCTCCCGTGACGGGCAGGGGCTGGAGCTGGTGCTGGTGGAGAGCGGCGGCGACAACCTCACCGCCGTGTTCAGCCGCGGGCTGGTCGACGCGCAGATCTTCGTGGTCGACGTCGCCGGCGGGGACAAGGTGCCGCGCAAGGGCGGCCCGGGCGTCACCACCGCGGACCTGCTGGTGATCAACAAGACCGACCTCGCGCCGCTGGTCGGGGCGGACATGGACGTGATGACCGGGGACGCCCGCCGGATCCGGGGCGAGCTGCCGGTGATCACGCAGTCGCTGGTGGAGGACCCGTCGGCCGGCGAGGTCGGCGCCTGGGTGCTCGACCGGCTCGCCACGCGGGTGGCCGCCTGACATGCACGCCCGGGCCGTCCTGACCGTCGAGCGGGGAGCCGGCGGGCGCAGCGTCGTGCGGGAGCTGCGGTCGCAGTCCCCGCTCTCGCTCGTGCCCCGGCGCGGCACCGCGGCGGCGGCCGACCCCGGGGTGACGGTCCACATGGTCGGCTCGGCGAGCACGCCCCTGGCGGGCGACGACGTCGAGCTCGACGTCCACGTCCGCCCCGGCGCCGACCTGGTCCTCACCGGCCTCGCGGCGGCCGTGGCCCTGCCGGGGACCGACCGACCCAGCTCCCTGACGATCCGGGTGGGGCTCGACGAGGGCGCCTCGCTGCAGTACCTCCCCGAGCCGACGGTGATCACCGCCCGGGCGCACCACCGCACGCTGCTGCATGTCCAGCTGCATCCGACCGCCCGGCTGCGCGCCCGCGAGGTGCTGGTGGCGGGGCGCGCGGGGGAGCCGAGCGGGCGGTACCGGGGCACGGTGCGGATCGAGGAGACCGGTGAACGGCCCTCTCGCTCACCAGGCATGCGCGAGGGCGCCGTTCGTGCGACACCCCTGCTGCACCAGACCCAGGAGCTGGGCGACGCCGCGCTGCAGGACTCGGCCGCGCACCTCGCCGGGCGTCGCGTGCTGGGCACCGAGGTGCTGCTCTGGGGCGAGGACGGGGAGGCCGCGGCCGGGAGCTGGTGGTCGCTCGCCCCGCTCGCCGTGCGCGGCAGCCTCGCCACCGCCGTCGGGCCCGACGCGGTGAGCACTCAACGAGCCCTCGCCGAGGCCGTCGCGGCCCACCCCGGCTGGACCGCCGGGACAGTGCACGACAGTGCCGTTCGTGCGCCAGGTACGCACGGAAGTGCCGTTCGTGCAGCCGGAACCCGCACCGAGGCACCGTGACCCGGGCCGCGCGCGCTGTCCGGGCCGAGCGAGTTCGTGATCGACGAAATCGGCTGACCGGCCGACTGCCGCGACGAGGAGACCGATGACCCGGCCCGACACCCGACCCGCACGCACCCGTTCCTCGGAGGCGGCCCGCCTCGACGGGCCCGACATGGACGCGGACTTCGTGCGGCTGCCCGACCTCGCCGCGCGGCGGCTCGGCGGGGCGGTCGTCGCGGCCAACGACGACTTCTTCGCCGACCGCGCCGCGCTCGTCATGCCCGGTCCGGTGCAGCCGCGCAGCGAGTTCGGCTACCGCGGCAAGGTCTACGACGGCTGGGAGACCCGCCGGCGCCGCGAGCCCGGCTCCGACCACGCGATCGTGCGGCTGGGGATCCCGGGGATCGTGCACGGCGTCGTCGTCGACACCTCGTACTTCCGCGGCAACTACCCGCCCGAGATCTCGGTCGAGGCCACCGCGCTGGAGGACTACCCGGGCGAGGAGGAGCTGGCCGCGGCCGAGTGGGAGACGCTGGTGCCGCGCTCGCCGGCGAAGGGCGACCGGGCCAACGTCTACGACGTCCGCAACCCGCACCGCTGGACGCACGTCCGGCTGACCATCCACCCCGACGGCGGGGTCGCGCGGTTCCGGGTCCACGGCGAGGCGGTGGTGGACCCACGGCTGCTGCACGGCACCGTCGACCTGGCGGCGCAGGACCGCGGCGGGCTCATCATGACCTGCTCGGACATGTTCTTCTCGTCGCCGGCGAACCTGCTGCTCCCCGGGCCCGCCCGCACGATGGGGGAGGGCTGGGAGACGGCGCGCCGCCGGGACTCCGGCAACGACTGGGTGGTCGTCGCACTGGCGGGACCGAGCCGGCTGCGCGACATCGAGTTCGACACCAGCCACTTCGTGGGCAACGCCCCCGGCGAAGTGCAGATCAGCGGCTGCCGCGTGGACGGCCCGATCTCGCCCGACGCGCTGGTCTCGCGGGTGTGGACGCCCATCGTGCCGCGCCGGACGGTCCGGCCCGACACCCCGCACCGCTTCGGCATCCGGCCGGGCTCCCCGGTCGTCACGCATCTGAAGATCGATATCTACCCCGACGGCGGGTTCGCCCGGCTGCGCGCCAACGGCGAGCTGACCGACGGCGGGGTGGAGACCGCGGCGGGTCGCTGGCTCGACGCCCTCCCCCCGATGCACCTGCGCGACGCCCTCACCGGCGCGGGCCTCGATCCGGCCCTGATCAACGGCGCCCTCCGCGCCGCCCGCGCTCCCGGCTCGGAGTGGCCGCAGGAGCTGCTCGACGCCTTCGCCCCCCGCCGCCCCTGATCCCCTGTGACCGGCGATGGTCGTCAGCGACTTGTTCCTGCTCAGGGACGATGAGACATCTGCTGTCTCAGCACATCGAGGACACCGAGCAGCCTTGACGCAAACGTCACCGCGGTGTCTTGCGCGGCACCGGACGCGCCGGTCATGCTCGGTGAACCAAGTGGTTCACACCTGTGGAGGCACCGTGCAGACGCTCGACCTGGGCGCGTTCACCGATCTCGGCGTGCACACACCCGACGAGCCGGCCGTGGCCGCGGAGTTCTACCGCCGTTGGGGGTTCGTGGTGCTCCGCGACCTGCTCCCGGCCCCGCTGCTCGAGCGGATCGAGGCCGAGTGCGTGGCCGCCCAGCAGGAGGTGCTCGCCGGCACCGCCGACCCCCGGTACGGCTCGACCAAATACCTCGACGACGAGGGCAAGGTCGAGAAGTTCGTCAACTACGTCGAGCACGTCGAGGAGCTGGCGCCCGGCGTCGAGGAGGCCCTGGCCCTGCCCGCGCTGCGGGCACTGGTGGCCGACCTGCTCGGCGAGGGCTTCTGGCGCAACCGGAACGGCGTGGTCTACCAGGACGCGCGGCCGGGCCGGGAGTCCGGCTACAGCCGCATCGGCTGGCACGCCGACTGGCAGGCCGTGCCGCACCTGGACATCTGGCCCGGCACCGCCTTCACCATCCACGTCGACGGCACCAGCCCGGCCAACGGCTTCCTGCGCGTCGTACCCGGCAGCCACCTGTGGGCCACGCCCTCGCCCTTCGAGAACGTCAACGGCGCGGTGGTCCCCGAGGGCGCCCCGGGGGCGCGCGGCTACACCGACACCCCGCCGCCCTTCCCGATGCCGCTGGGCTTCGAGAAGGTCCGCGGCGAGCTCCCGGTGTACGCCGAGCGCGGGGACGTGATCCTGCACGACGCGTTCCTCTGGCACTCCGCCGCCCGCGCGACCGACGACGCCACCGTCCGCCGGCACGTCCGCGGCGGCTGGCAGGGCGGCGACCCGGGCCTGCGCGACACCGAGACGGGCTTCGTGAAGAACGCCGCCCGCTGAGTCGTCGCAGGTCAGCCGGGGTTGTGAGTGCCTACTGCCGCTCTAAGGGCAGTTGCCGCTCACGGGGTCAGGAGCCGCGGTAGGTCGTGTACGAGTACGGGGAGAGCAGGAGCGGGACGTGGTAGTGGCCGCGCTCGGGGTCGGCGATGAAGGCGATCGTGACCTCGGGGAAGAAGGCCTCCTGCCCCGTCGCGGCGTGGTAGGCGCCCGTCGCGAACACCGCGGTCCAGGTCCCCGGGGCGGGCGGGCCGGTGTACAGGTCGCCGACCCGCCCGTCCGCGTCGGTGGTGCCCGTGTGGACCGTGCCGTCCGGCGCGGTCAGGGTCACCGCGACGCCGGCGGCCGGGCGGCCGAGGGCGGCGTCGAGGACGTGCGTGCTGATGCCTGCCATGCCGCAGAGCATCGCAGGAGGGACTGGCAATAACCCGAAATGGCTCGGGGAAGTCGTTCACGTCGTCGTTACAAGATATCCGCCCGAGGCCCGGAATTGCGAACGTGCGGCTAGCGTCGACACCGAGTCCGGCGCACGGGAAAGGACGGACCGCGGTGCTGCTCACGGTCATCAACCCCAACACCACGGAATCAATGACGGCGACCATCGGGAGGGCCGCCGCCGCCGTCGTGTCGCCCGGCACGACGGTCCGGGCGGTCACCCCCGCCACCGGTCCGGCGTCGATCGAGAGCCACTACGACGAGGCGCTGGCCGTCCCCGGGCTGCTGGCCGAGATCGCGGCCGGCGAGGAGGCGGGCTCGGACGGCTACGTCATCGCCTGCTTCGGCGACCCCGGCCTCGACGCGGCGCGCGAGCTCGCCCGCGGCCCGGTCGTCGGGATCGCGGAGGCCGCCATGCGCACCGCGAGCTACCTGGGCCGGGGTTTCAGCGTGGTCACGACGCTCGGCCGGACCGTCGGACGGGCCCAGGACCTGGCGGAACACTACGGCGCCGCCCGCTTCTGCCGCGGCGTGCGCGCCTGCGCGATCCCCGTCCTGGAGCTCGAGGACCCCGCCTCGGGCGCGCGCGAGCGGATCACCGAGGAGTGCCGCCGGGCCGTCGCCGAGGACGGGTCGGACGCGATCGTCCTCGGCTGCGCGGGCATGGCGGACCTCTGCGCGCACATCTCGGCGGCGGTCGGGGTGCCGGTGGTCGACGGCGTCGCGGCCGCCACCCGGACCGTCGAGTCGCTCGTCGCGCTGGGCCTGCGCACCGGGGACCGCGGCGAGTTCGCGCGGCCCCCGGCGAAGCCCTACACCGGACTGCTGCGCCATTTCCGGCTCGGGGTTGCGGATAGATGTTGAGACTGCGTTGACCCCCGCGTCGGTCTCGTGAATTCCGCGGCCGTATCCCTCTTTCGGGTACGGCGGCCACCTACCGTCGTCCGCACTGGACTTCTGGTCGGCGGAGGGCGGAGCGGGAGATGACGGAATCGGTGGACGCGACGGCGGGGAACGCGCCGGTCGCCACGAGCGGCACGCCGGGCGAGGTGAAGGCCGGGTACGACGAGCGGCTCACCAACGAGGACCTCGCGCCCCTGAGGAAGCAGAGCTGGAAGTCCTACAACTTCTTCGCCTTCTGGATGTCCGACGTGCACAGCGTCGGCGGGTACGTCACCGCCGGCTCGCTGTTCGCCCTCGGCCTGGCCGCCTGGCAGGTGCTGGTCGCGCTGCTGATCGGCATCACGATCGTCTACTCCCTGTGCAACCTGGTCGCCAAGCCTTCGCAGGCCACGGGCACGCCGTACCCCGTGATCTCCCGCGTGTCCTTCGGCGTGCTCGGCGCCAACATTCCCGCGATCATCCGCGGCCTGATCGCGGTGGCCTGGTACGGCATCCAGACCTACCTGGCCTCGCACTCGCTGGTCATCGTCGCGTTGAAGCTGTGGCCCGGGCTCGCCCCGTACGCCGAGGTCGGGCGGTACGGCTTCGCCGGGCTGTCGCTGCTGGGCTGGATCTGCTTCCTCGCCATGTGGGTGCTGCAGGCCGCGGTGTTCTGGCGCGGCATGGAGGCCATCCGCAGGTTCATCGACTTCTGCGGACCGGCCGTCTACGTCGTGATGTTCCTGCTGGCCGGCTACCTGGTGATCGAGGCGGGTTGGAGCAACATCGACCTCAACCTCTCCGAGGTCGACCTGTCGGGCTGGCAGTCCGTGGGCGTCATGCTCACGGCCATCGCGCTGATCGTGTCCTACTTCTCGGGCCCGATGCTCAACTACGGCGACTTCGCCCGCTACGGCCGGACGTTCACGGACGTGAAGAAGGGCAACTTCCTCGGCCTGCCGCTGAACTTCGTCGTCTTCGCCCTGCTCGTGGTGATCACCGCCGCCGCCACCCTGCCGGTGTTCGGCCGGCTGATCACCGACCCGGTCGAGACGGTCGCGGAGCTGGACAGCACGTTCGCGGTCGTCCTCGGGGCGCTCACGTTCATGATCGCCACGATCGGCATCAACATCGTGGCGAACTTCGTGTCCCCGGCCTTCGACTTCTCCAACGTCAACCCGCAGAAGATCAGCTGGCGGATGGGCGGCATGATCGCCGCCGTGGGGTCCGTGCTGATCACGCCGTGGAACCTCTACTCCAGCCCCGAGGTCATCCACTACACGCTGGACACCCTGGGTGCCTTCATCGGCCCGCTCTACGGCGTCCTGATCGCCGACCACTACCTGATCAAGAAGGGCCGGGTCGTCGTCGACGACCTGTACACGCTCGAGGCCGACGGCACCTACCACTACCGCAAGGGCTACAACCCGGTCGCGATCGTCGCGACGGCCGTCGGCGCCGTCGTCGCCATGGCCGTGGTCCTCTTCGGCTCGACGACGGCCGCCGCCTTCAGCTGGTTCATCGGCGCGGCCCTGGCGTTCGTCCTGCACTGGGTGATCTCGCGGAGCCGGACCGGTAGCACGCCGGAGCCCGCCGCCGACCCGGCCTGAGCGGAGCACACCACGCACGACCACCGGAGGACGAATGGGCATCTCGCTCGGCTACAACCAGTACGGCAAGGCGGAGTGCCACCTGGTGCACGTGGACCGGTCGACGCCGGTCCACGCGATCACCGACATCACCGTGACCAGCCAGCTGATCGGCGACTTCGCGGACACGCACCTGACGGGCGACAACGGCACGGTCATCGCCACCGACACCCAGAAGAACACCCTGTACGCGCTCGCCCGGCAGCACGGCGTCGGGTCGCCGGAGGCGTTCGGGCTGCTCCTGGCCCGGTACTTCGTCGACGGCTTCGCGCAGGTCACGGGCGCGCGGCAGGAGGTGAACCTGGACCACTGGGAGCGGATCTCGACCACCGAGGGCGGGCCCCACGACCACGCGTTCAGCAGGGCCGGCTCCGAGGTCCGGACGTGCGTGGTGACCAAGCACGGGGCCGAGGAGACGGTCGTCTCCGGGCTCACCGGACTGACGGTGCTCAAGAGCACCGGCAGCGAGTTCCACGGGTTCCCGGACGTGCCGTACACCTCGCTCGTCGAGACGGACGACCGGATCCTCGCCACGGCCGTCACCGCCCGGTGGCGGTACCTCGGCACGGACGTCGACTGGGACAAGTCCTTCACGTCGATCCGGCAGATCCTGCTCGACCGCTTCGCGCAGACCCACAGCCTGTCGCTGCAGCAGACGCTGTACACGATGGGCGAGGCGGCGCTGGCGGCCCACCCGGAGGTCGCGGAGATCCGGTTCTCCATGCCCAACAAGCACCACTTCCTGGTCGACCTCGAGAAGTGGGGCCTCGACAACCCCAACGAGGTCTGGTTCGCCGCCGACCGGCCCTACGGGCTGATCGAGGCGTCGATCGTCCGCGACGACGTGCCCCCGGCCCCGGGGGCGTGGGAAGGGGTCAAGGGCTTCATCTGATGGCGCCGACCCCATGGACTCCACGGACCACGCGCGAGGGCCCGGCGGCAGACGACTGCCGCCGGGCCCCGGTCGTCGGTCAGCTGTCCGCGAATCGGCAGTGCGGGTCCTCGGTCGGCACCTTCAGCTTCACGAGGTAGGCGCCCACCGCCGAGTCCACGCAGGAGTTCCCCTGCAGCACAGCGGTGTGCCGGGTCCCCTCGACCGTGATCAACTGCGAGCCCAGCGCCGCGGCCAGGTCGACACCCGCCTGGTAGGGCGTGGCCGGGTCACCCGTCGTCGAGACCACCAGGGTGGGTGGCAGGCCTTCGGCGTGCGGCAGGTGCGGCTGGGAGGTCGGGGTGACCGGCAGCATCGCGCAGGTGTCGAGGGCGCCGTCGCCGGCCGGCAGGCCCGGGTCCGCGAACGGGGCCGCCTCGGCGGCCCGCCGCTGCAGGTCCGCGCGCTCCGCCGCGCCCGCCATCGGGCCGCCGTCGACGCAGTTCACGATCATGAGCGCCTCCTGGTCGTTGCCGTAGCTGCCGTCCGGACGGCGGCCGTAGTACCCGTCGGCCTCCGTCATCAGCGGGGTCCCGTCACCGGCGCGCAAGGCCTGCAGGCCCTGCGTCAGGCCCGGCCAGGCCGCCGGGTTGTAGAGCGAGGCGATCACGGCGGTCACGGCGTCGGAGTAGGAGAGGGTGCGCCCGTCGGACACGGGCGCGGGGTGGTCGAGCAGCGGCCGGGTCAGGGCCTGGAACTCCGCCGTCGTCCGCGACGGGTCCGTCCCGAGGGGGCAGTCGGCCCGCTGCGCACAGTCCGCGGCGTAGGCGTCGAAGGCGCCCTGGAAGCCGGTCATCTGCGCGATCGCGCCCTCGGCCGCCGTCTGCGTCGGGTCCACGGCACCGTCGAGCACCATGGCGCGGACGTTCTGCGGGAACATCTCCGCGTACGTCGCGCCGATCCGGGTGCCGTAGGAGTAGCCGAGGTAGGTCAGCTTCTCGTCGCCGAGCGCCGCGCGCAGGACGTCCATGTCGCGCGCCACGTCGCGGGTGCCCGAGTTGGCCAGCACGTCGGCGCCGCCGGAGCGCTGCACGCAGTTCTCGGCGTCCTGCCGCGCCCGCGCCTCGATGGCCGCGGTCCCCTCGGCGACGAGGCCGCGGAGGGACTCGGCCCGGGCGGCGTCCCACTCCGCGTCGGTGGTGCAGTCGATCGTCGGCGTGCTCTTCCCGACCCCCCGCGGGTCGAAGCCGACGATGTCGAACACGCCGGCCGCCCCCTGCGCCGCGAAGGCCGCCGCCATCTCCACGCCCGAACCGCCCGGACCACCGGGGTTCAGGACGAGCGAGCCGATGTGGTTCACGCTCTCGCCCGCCGCACGCAGGACGGCGATCTCCGCGGTCCGGCCCTCCGGCTTCGCGTAGTCGAGCGGCACGGTCAGGCGCGCGCACTCCACCCCGGGCGCGCCGAACAGCTCGCGCTCGCGGTCGTCGTCGGCGAGCGGGAGGCACGGGCCCCAGGCCAGCACCTGCGAGTAATAGGGCGCGAGCGGCGCCGGCGGCTCGACCGGTGCCGCGGCGACGGGTGCCGGTGCCGGCGTCGGTGCCGTCAGCAGTATCCCCGGCACCGCACACGACGAGAGCACCGCCGCCCCGGCCGCGGCGAGCACGGCGACCGCCGCCCGCCTGGTTCTCCTGGTCCCCACAGTCCTTCCTCCCCGATCCTCCGCGGGCCCGGCCACGGGTCCGCGGCGGGTTCAGCGGAGGATGGGGGTGCGGGGCTCACCCGGACGAGGGAGCGCACACCCGAACCGGCGGGGGCGAACCCGACGGCCAGGGTGGGGCCGGCCCCGTCCGAGCCGGTCAGCGCGGGGAACGCGTGGTGCGGCGGGCGAGCCGGGACAGCTCGGCGAGGCCGGCGCCGGCGGCCTTCTCGACCCACGCGCCGTCGAGCGCGCCGCAGTCGATGCCGCGCAGCAGGAACCCGGAGAGCGCGGTGGCCGTGGCGGGCTCGTCGAGGAAGCCGGAGTCGGCACGCTCGCGGTAGGCCCGCAGCCGGGACGCGGCCGAATCGGCCGCGCCGCGGAAGAAGGCGAACACCGCGGTGAACCGGCTGGGCAGCTGGGCCGGGTGCAGGTCCCAGCCCTGGTAGAAGCCGCGTTCGAGGGAGCGCCGGACGAGCCGGCCGTGCAGGGCCCAGGCCGCCCGCACCGCCTCCGGGCTCCCGACCGGCAAGACGTTGGTGGATCCGTCGGAGAGCCGCACGCCCGTCCCCGCCGCCGCCACCTGCATCACGGCCTTGGCGTGGTCGGCCGCCGGGTGCTCCATGCTCTGGTACTCCGCGGCGATGCCGAGCGAGGCGGAGTAGTCGTAGGTGCCGTAGTGCAGGCCCGAGCAGCGGCCCTCCGCGGCGGCGATCATGCCGGGCAGCGGGGAGGCGCCGTCGAGCCCGATCACGGTCTGCGGGGTCTCGACCTGGATCTCGAAACGGAGCGTGCCGGCGGGCAGGCCGTGCGCCTCCTCGAGCGCGTCGAGCACCGCGACGAGCGCGGTGACCTGGGCCGGCGCGGTGACCTTCGGCAGCGTGACGACGAATCCCGCCGGCACTCCGCCGCGCGCCGCCAGCTCGGCCACGAACGCGGTCAGCGTGTGGATCCCGCGACGGCGGGTGGCCGCCTCCAGGCTGCGGAACCGGATCCCCGTGAAGGGCGGTGCGGTCCCGGCGTCGACGGCGGCGACGAGCTCCGCGGCCGCGCGGCGGACCTCGGCGTCCTCCTCGGCGTCGGGCCGCACGCCGTAGCCGTCCTCGAAGTCGATCCGCAGGTCCTCGATCGGCTCGGTGACGAGCTTGTCCCGCACCCGGGCACGCAGCGCGTCGGCCCCGCCGGCGGGGATCCCCCAGCACGCAGCCAGCTCGGCCTGGCCGGGGGCGTGCGAGTCGAACACCTCGCAGGCAGTGGCACCCCAGGCGGCGGACACGGATCGGTCGAAGCGGTCCGCCGGCACGTACACCGTGTGCACGGGCTGGCGGGTCCCGACGTCGCCGGGATACGCGGTCGCGAGCACGGCGTCGACCGGGGCGAGGTCGCGGTCGACCGCGGTCGCCAGTTCCTCGGCGAGATCCGTCATGGACGGATCCTGCCCCACCGGGGGCCGATCACACCGGACGGAACGGCGTGATCCCTCCCGCGCGTCAGGCGGCCGCGGCCTCGCCGGGGCGGCGGTGGTAGCGGTCGACGTACACCTGGCCGCTCAGGTCGGCGATCGCGTCCATGACCTCGTCCGTGACCGCGCGGCGGATGGCGGCGGAGCCCTCCAGGCCGTCGTAGCGGCTGAAGTCCAGCGGCCGCCCGAAGCGGACCTCGACGCGGGCCACGCGCGGCAGCTTCTTCCCCACGGGCTGCACCTTCTCGGTGCCGACCAGCCCGACGGGCACCACCACGGCACCGGTGGACAGCGCGAGCGACGCGACGCCCGTGTGCCCGCGGTGCAGCCGCCCGTCGAGCGAGCGGGTGCCCTCCGGGTAGATGCCGAAGGCGCCGCCGGCCTCCAGGACCGTGCGCCCCGCCTCCAGCGCGGCGAGCCCGGCCTTGGCGTTGGCGCGGTCGACCGGGACGTAGCCCAGCGCGCCGAGGAAGCGCCCGATCAGCCGGGTCTTGAGGCTGCGCGCGGTGAAGTACTCGGCCTTGGCGAGGAAGGCCACCGGCCGCGGCGTGACCAGCGGGATCACGGCCGTGTCGACGGCCGCACGATGGTTCGCGGCGAAGATCACCGGCCCGTGCGCCGGGACGTTCTGCACCCCCTGCACCCGCGGCCGCCAGATCATCCGCACCAGCGGCGCCAGCACCCACCTGATCAGGAACTGCATGACTCTTGATCCTCCCCCGGGACCCGGCCGGACGCACCCCGACGTCGTCCGGACCAGTGTCGCGCACCCATTGTGACGCCCAGGTCACCGCTCTGGAACGTACCGACGACGTGACGTCGGCGGTTCCGCCACGTGAGGGAGGCGGTGCAGATTTGTGCGCTCCGCTAACGCCCGAACCAGCGGTCCGCCGCCGGCCGGAACATGGCGGCGAGCGCCGCGAGGACGGCCAGCACGTGCACCGCGCGCAGCACGACGATCACGATCGTCGGTCCGTCGGCCGCGGCGAGGAACTCCGGCACGGCGCCGCCCGCGGCCAGCCACCGCAGCGGCTCGACGACGAGCGAGGCGGTCCCGAGCAGCCCCATCAGCAGCGCGACCGCCCACCGCGCCGCGTCGCGGCCGGAGTACAGCCCGAGGACGAGGACGGCGAGCCCGAGGTAGATCGCGAACCGGACGGCGAGGGCGATAGGGCCGGGCGGTTCGGGCGTCGCGAACCGCACGAGGGTCTCCGCGACCCCGCAGCCGATCGCGGTGAACCACAGCGCGACGGAGGTGCTGACGGCGGTGGGCGCCGTCCCGGTGGTGGTGGTCATGCTCCGCAAGGCTTCCCGTCCGGCGCGCCGCGGTCCGCCCGGTCGGCCCCCGAGCCCGCGGTGGGGCGGCCCCCACCCGCCACCGGCACCCCGCCGGTGCACGCGGCGTCGCTCGCGGCGCGGCCGACCACGAGCTGGGGGCCGGTCGCGGCGCACACCCTGCACGCCGAACGCGGCGCGACCGACGGCCGGGTGCGGGCGTTCGCGCTCGCCCTCGCCGGCCGGCACACGCTGTACGTGTCGGCCTCGGTGTGCCGCGACGTCCTCCTCGACCGCGGCACCCTCGTCCACGACCGGCCGGGCGGCGAGGAGCCCTACCTCGCCGCGCTGGGGGACTGGATGGGCCTGCCGGCGGAGCCTCCGCTGTGGTGTTGGTTCGGCCCGGTCTACGTCCCGCTCGTGCGCCGGCACGTCCGCGCGGAGGCGGTCGCGGGCGGGCTGCTCCGCGACGACGGGCCGTGGGTCCCCGAGCACCTGCGGGCCCGGCTCGACGAGCCCGACCCGGCCCGGCGCAGGGCCCCGCGCCTGCCCCGTGGCCTGCGCCGATCCGCCTGGAGGATGCTCTTCGGCGGTTAATCGGTTGCGGGGCCGGGCCGCCGTGGGCGAAGGTGATCGCATCATGGGCCTCTGACACCACCCTGCGCCCGCGGCCGCGGCACGAGCCCGGCGGGCGCGAGATCCCGATCTTCCCCGGTGGTGTCGCCATGTCCGCTCCCGCTGCTCTGCTCGCCCAGGACCTCGTCCGCACCCTCGGCACGCGCCGGGTGCTCGACGGCGTGTCCCTCACCGCCGCCCCCGGCCGGCGGATCGGCCTGATCGGCGAGAACGGGGCCGGCAAGTCGACCCTGCTGCGGCTGCTGGCCGGAACGGACGAGCCCGACGGCGGCACCGTCACGCGGCCGGCGGACCTGGGGTTCCTGCACCAGGAGATGCCGTACGACCCGGCCCACACCGTCGCCGACGTCGTCGACGACGCCCTGCGCGAGGCCCGCACCGACCTCGCCGAGCTGGACCGGATCGGGCGTGCGCTCACCGAGGCGCCGGACGACACCGACCTCCTCACCGCCTACGGCGAACGCCTGGAGTCGGCCGAGCGGCACGCCGCGTGGGACGCCGACCGCCGCGCCGGGCTGGTGCTCGCCGGGCTGGGGCTCGGCGGGGTCGGGCACGACCGCGCGCTCGGCACCCTGTCCGGCGGGCAGCGTGGGCGGCTCGCGCTGGCCGCGCTGCTGCTCCGCCGACCCGCGGCGCTGCTGCTCGACGAGCCCACCAACCACCTCGACGACGCCGCGGCGACGTTCCTCGAGGAGGAGCTGCGGGGCATGCCGGGCGCGGTCGTGGTGGCGAGCCACGACCGCGCGTTCCTCGACGCCGTGTGCACGGACGTCGTCGACCTCGACCCCGCGCTCGACGGGCCGACCCGCTACGGCGGCACCTACACCGACTACCTCGCGGCGAAGCGCGCCGAGCGGGAGCGCTGGGAGCGCCGGTTCGCCGAGGAGCAGGAGGAGCTCGCGGCGCTGCGGCACTCGGTGGCGGTGACCTCGCGGCGGGTCGCGCACGACCGGCCGATGCCCGACCGGGACAAGATGGGCTACGGGCGGCGCTCGCAGCGCATCGAGCGGCAGGTGTCGAGCCGGGTCCGGGCCGCGACCCGGCGGCTCGAGGAGCTGGAGCGGGACCAGGTGCGCCGCCCGCCCGCGCCGCTGCGGTTCCGCGCGCCCGCGCTGGCCGCCGCCTCGTCCGACGGGATCCTGGTCGCCCTCCGCGGGATCCGGGTGCCCGGACGGCTCTCGCTGGAGCGGCTCGACGTGACCGCGGACGACCGGCTGCTCGTCACCGGGCCGAACGGGGCGGGCAAGTCCACGCTGCTCGCCGTCCTGGCCGGGACGCTCGCCGCGGACGGCGAGGTCCGGCGCCGCCGCCGGCTGCGCGTCGGCATGCTCGCCCAGGACACCGTGTTCGCCCGGCCGGACCGCACCGTGCGCGAGACCTGGGAGCGCACGCTCGGCCCGGAGGGCGCCGAGGCGGTGCCGCTGGTCTCGCTCGGCCTGGTCGCGCCCCGGGACCTGGGCGCCCGGGTCGGCGAGCTGTCGGTCGGGCAGCGTCGGCGGCTCGCGCTGGCCCTGCTGGTCGCCGACCCGCCGCAGCTCCTGCTGCTCGACGAGCCCACCAACCACCTCTCGCCCCGGCTCTCCGACGAGCTGGAGGAGGCCCTGGGGACCGGGCCCGGCGCCGTCGTCGTCGCCTCGCACGACCGCTGGCTGCGCCGCCGTTGGGCGGGCCGGGAGCTGGCGCTGCGCGGCCCGTGAGCCGTCGATGGTGCGGGTCTACAGCTCGGCGCGCAGGGCCTGCTGGGCGTCGGACCGGCTGAGCCCGGTGGCCTGCAGCAGGTCGATCGCGATCGAGCGCAGCTGGGCGATCATCACCTGCTCGGACATGCCGAGGTCGCCGGCGGCGGCGCCCAGGACCGGCGAGTCGTGCACGAGGTCGAGGATCGGTTCCCGGGCCGCCTCGCGATCGCCCTCGCCGACCTGCGCGGTCAGCTTCTGCACCGCGGCGGCGAGCTGGGCGACGGCGTCGGGCAGGGCCTCGACGGTGGGCTCGTCGTCCTGCAGCGCGGTGAGCGCGCGGCGGGCGAGGACCCGGGTGTTGCGGAAGGCGTAGTCGGTGCGTCGGGCCAGCTCGCCGAACCGGGCCAGCTCGGCGCGGTGCGGGCGCCGCAGCGGGGCCACCGCGGTGACCTCGCGCCCGGACTTCACCGATGCGAGCAGCTCGTCGACCAGGGGCTGGCTGCGGCGGGCGCGCTGCAGCGCGTCGGCCGCCGCTGCCTCGTCCCGCTGCCGGAGCGCCTCCGCCACCCCGAACAGCACGGCGGCGAGCTCGTCGAGGGCCCGGCGCGCCTGCCGCCGGACCGGGCCGAGCGGGTGCGACGGCAGCAGCGCGGCCACGAGCAGCCCGACCGTGCCGCCGATCAGGGAGTCGACCCAGCGGTCGATCCCGCCCGTCTGCCCCGGTGGGAGCAGGGTCGCGACCAGCACGGCCGACGAGCCGGCCTGCGCGACGATCAGGGTGCCGCCGTCGGTGAACACCGCGGCCGCCACGGCGAGCATCACCACCAGGGCGATCTGCCACGGCCCGGAGCCGATCGCGGCGACCAGCAGGTCGCCGACCAGCACCCCGAGGCTCACGCCCACCACCAGCTCGGCGGTCCGGCGCAGCCGGGACCCGAGGGAGACGCCGAGGCTGATCACCGCGGCGATCGGGGCGAAGAAGGGGCGTGGGTGCCCGACGAGGTCGGCCGCGACGAACCACGCCAGGCCCGCCGCCAGCCCGCACTGGACGATCGGCAGCGCCGACATCCGCAGGCGGCGCGCGCCCAGGTGCAGCCGGGCGCGCGCCCGCGCGGCCACGCTCATCGGATAGCGTTCATCCGACGACGGCGGTCAGGACACGCCCAGCGCCGCGGCCGCCGCGGGGTCGGAGTCGGCGAGGAAGCCGCGGATCCGCTCGACCTCGTCCGTCTCGCCGATCGCCTCGGCGGAGCGCATCAGCGCACCCAGCGCGCGCAGGAAGCCCTGGTTCGGCTCGTGCGACCACGGGATCGGGCCGAAGCCCTTCCACCCGTTGCGGCGCAGCTGGTCCAGGCCGCGGTGGTAGCCGGTGCGGGCGTACGCGTACGCCGCCACGGTGTGCTTGTCGGCCAGGGCGTTCTCGGCCAGGGTGGCCCAGGCGATCGACGACGCGGGGTTGGCCGCCGCGACGTCGGCCGGGTCCTCGCCCGCGGCCAGCGCGGCCGCGGCGGGGTCGACGGGCAGGCGCGTGGGCTCGGGGCCCAGCAGGTTGCCGTGCAGACTCATGCCTCCATCCTGCCCCGTCGACCCCTCGTGCGATCCGGCCGGGCTCAGCCCGCCAGGGACTTGCCGGCCGACTTCAGCGACTCGCACGCCTCGACGACGCGCTCGGACATCGCGACCTCGGCCTTCTTGCCGTAGGAGCGCGGGTCGTAGGTCTTCTTGTTGCCGACCTCGCCGTCGACCTTCAGCACGCCGTCGTAGTTCTCGAACATGTGCGCCGCGATCGGGCGGGTGTAGGCGTACTGGGTGTCGGTGTCCACGTTCATCTTCACGACGCCGTAGGACAGCGCCTCGTGGATCTCCTCCAGCAGCGAGCCGGAGCCGCCGTGGAACACCAGGTCGAACGGCTTGGAGCCCTCCGCCAGGCCCAGCTTCTGCGTGGCGACCTGCTGGCCCTCCTTGAGGATCTCCGGGCGCAGCTTGACGTTGCCCGGCTTGTAGACGCCGTGCACGTTGCCGAAGGTCGCGGCCAGCAGGTAGCGGCCCTTGTCGCCGGCGCCGAGGGCCTCCACGGTGCGCTCGTAGTCCCCGGGCGCGGTGTAGAGCTTCTCGTTGATGTCGTTGGCGACGCCGTCCTCCTCGCCGCCGACCACACCGATCTCGATCTCCAGGATGATCTTGGCCTTGGCCGCCTCGTCGAGCAGCTCGGCCGCGATCTTGAGGTTCTCCTCGAGCTCGACCGCGGAGCCGTCCCACATGTGCGACTGGAAGAGCGGGTTCCCGCCCTTGGCCACGCGCTCCTGGCTGATCGCGATCAGCGGGCGGACGAAGCCGTCGAGCTTGTCCTTCGGGCAGTGGTCGGTGTGCAGCGCCACGTTGACCGGGTACGAGTCCGCGACCACGTGGGCGAACTCGGCGAGCGCGGTCGCGCCGGTGACCATGTTCTTCACCCGGGTTCCGGAGAGGAACTCGGCACCGCCCGTCGAGACCTGCACGATGCCGTCGCTGCCCGCCTCGGCGAAGCCGCGCAGGGCCGCGTGCAGCGTCTCGGAGCTGGTCACATTGATGGCCGGGTACGCATACTCCCCGCTCTTGGCCTTGTCCAGCATCTCGTTGTAGATCTCGGGGCTGGCGATCGGCATCTGAAGTGCCCTCCTCGGGTCCGCGTCGTTCGCCCGCCAGTATCACCCACCAGCGCCGACGTGCCGAATGACGTGATGGTCGACTCCGCCGGGCCCGTCCCGCACGGACTCCCGAGCTCCGTCTGCGCGGATCGCACGCTCGATAAGGTGGACCCGTGGGGGCTGGAGCGAACCCGGTGGACACCGGCGGCTACGAGAGCACGGTCGAGCGCACGCTGAGCAGGCTGCGCCGGATCGACTCGCGGCCCGACCCCGCGGTGGCCGCCCCGCCGCCGCAGGTCCCCGGTGCCCCGCTCACCCTCGCCGACCTCTACCGCGACCACCGGATGCGGCTGGTCCGGCTGGCCGTGCTGCTCGTCGACGAGCCGGCCACCGCCGAGGACGTCGTGCAGGAGGCCTTCGCCGGGCTGCACCGGCACTGGGCCGGGCTGCGCGACGAGGCCGCGGCCGTCGGCTACCTGCGCACCGCCGTCGTCAACGGGTCCCGGTCGGTGCTGCGCCGCCGCCGCACGGCCCGCGAGTACGTGGCCCCGCACCAGGTCAACGCCCGGTCCGCGGAGTCGCTGGCGATGCTCTCGGCCGAGCACCAGGCCGTCGTCGACGCGCTGGGCACGCTGCCGCCGCGGCAGCGGGAGGTCCTGGTGCTGCGCTACTACGGCGGGCTGTCCGAGGCCGAGATCGCCGAGGCCGCCGGGATCACCCGCGGGACGGTCAAGTCGACGGCCAGCCGGGCGCTCGACGCGGTGGCCCGTGTCATGGCCGAACGGTCCGGGGGAAGATAGTCCCCGGGAGGACACACCAACCATGACGAACCCGCACGCCCACGCGAACCCGAACCCGTCGGTCGACCCCGGTCGCCGGCTGGCCGAGGCGCTGCACGCGCAGGCGGTCTCGTCCGCGTCCGCGCCGGCCGGGCACCCGGTCGCGCACACCGCCCCGCGGCGGTCCCCGGAGCCGCGCGCCGACGCCGCGCTGCGCCGGCAGCTCCTCTGGGCGCTGGTGATCGCCCTGCTCGCGGGCCTGGTGCTGGGCGCGGGGATCGGGCTCGTCTCGCTGCTGTTCCCCGGGGTCCTTCCCACGGTCGGCTGACGGGACGCACAGGTGCGCCCGGTACCGTCCTCCGCGTGACCCACACGCTTGCCCTGGGCCCCGAATGGTTGAAGCCCGACGTCATCATCGGCTGGCTCGGCCCCTGGGCGCTGCTGGGCCTGGCGCTCATCGTGTTCGCCGAGTGCGGCCTGCTGCTGGGGTTCTTCCTGCCGGGTGACTCCCTGCTGTTCACCGCCGGACTGTTCGTGGCGTCGGGCGCGATCCGCACCCCGCTGTGGGTGGTCTGCCTGCTGCTCGTGGTCGCGGCCTTCGTCGGCAACGCCTGCGGCTACGGCATCGGGCGCAAGGCCGGACCCGCGATCTTCGACAAGCCGAAGAGCAGGCTGTTCAAGCCGCAACACGTCGTCAAGACGCAGGAGTTCTTCGACAGGTACGGCAACCGCGCGATCGTCCTCGGACGTTTCGTGCCCATCGTCCGCACGTTCATCACCGTGATGGCCGGCGTCGGGAAGATGGAGGCGAAGCGCTACCTCACGTACTCCCTGATCGGGGGCGTGGCCTGGGCCGCCGGCGTCACGGTGCTCGGCTACTTCCTCGGCCAGATCCAGTTCGTGCGGGACAACATCGAGCTGATGCTCATCCTGATCGTGCTGCTCTCGGTGGTGCCGATCGCGATCGAGTTCCTGCGCGCCCGGCGGCAGTCCCACGGGGCCGTCGCGGCCGAGGGGTACGACCCCGACGCGACCACCCGCATCCCGGTCGTCCGGCCGGACGACCGGCCGCCCGGCCACCACCGCTGACCCGGAGGAGCACGTGCGACAGACGGTCCTGGCCTTCGACCCGCTCGGCTCGGCCGGGCCGGTCACGGTCTGGGTCGTCGTGCTCGCGTTCGTGTTCCTGGAGTGCGCGTTCGTCATCGGGCTGTTCCTGCCGGGCGACTCGCTGCTCGTCGCGGCGGGCGTGGTGCTCGCCGCCCAGCAGCACGAGCTCTCGGCCTGGCTGCTCTCGGCCGCCGCGGTGATCGTCGCCGTCGCCGGCAACCAGGTCGGCTACCTCGTCGGGCGCTACACCGGGAACCGGATCAAGGTCCGCAAGGGTGGGAAGCTCCTGACCAGGGAGAACCTCGACCGGGCGGGGCGGTTCCTCGACCGGTGGGGGTTCTGGTCGATCGTCGTGGCCCGCTGGGTGCCGTGGGTCCGCACGCTCGCCCCGGCCATCGCCGGCGCCGCGCGGATGGACAACCGCAAGTTCCTGCTGGCCAACCTGGTCGGCGCCCTCGCCTGGGTGCCCACGCTCATGATGCTCGGCTACTACGCCGCCGGGCTGCTCGACCGCATCCCGTGGGTGCGGCACGTGGCGGTGGTCGCGGCGATCGCCTTCTTCGTGGTCGGCACGGCCGTCGGGGTCGTCCGGTACGTCATGGAGGTGCGGCGGCCGGTCGACGACGAGGCGCGGGTCGGGTCCGGCCCCGCCGCCTCCGGGGCCGACCCGGGCGTCGACCCCGCGCCGGTCGACCGGCCCTGAGCGGCCCGGTCCTCAGGCCGCGCCCGTGCGCTCCAGGCGGGCGGCGGCCTCCAGCAGCATCCAGCCCGAGAGCTGCACCGACAGGTCGCCCTCCGGGGCGCCGGCGGCGGGCCGGCGGGCGGGCCGGCGCCAGTCGTGCGCGAACGCCGGCCCCGCGGCCGTGTCCGCCCGGTTGTCCCACACCGACTCCGCGCTGGCGAGGACGAGGTCGCGGGCGTGCGGCAGCCTCGGCCGCCGGACCGCGGCGTCGGCCAGGTAGCGGGCGAGGATGCCGTTGAACAGGCCGCCGTCGCCGCCGTCGTCGTAGCCGCCGATCACCCCGCTCGGCTCGGCCAGGCCGCGCGCCGTCGCCGTCAGCACCGCGGCGGCCCGGTCGTGCCAGCGGACGTCCCGCTCCCGCTGCGCGAGCTCGACGCAGGCGCCGAGGTAGACGCCCTGGCAGTACGTGTAGGTGGTGCCGGCGACCTCCCGGACCGCGCCCTCGGCGTCGAGCCGGACGCCGTCGCGGACCAGGCCCGAGGCCGGGTCGACGAGGGTGGCCGCCATCCAGTCCGTGAGCGCGGCGGCGGTCCCCAGGTCGTCCGCCGAGCCCGTGCGGGCCAGCAGGATCGCGGCCGGGCCGTTGGCCGGGGCGTTCTTGAAGTCGTCGCCGCGGCGCCACCAGATCCCGCCGCCGCCCGCCGGGGTGTGCGCGGCACGGATCCGGGCCGTGATCGCGTCGAGGGCCCCGCGGCGGCTGCGCACCCGCACCCCCGCCCGCTGGACGGCCAGCCCGAACCAGGCGATGTCGTCGTAGTAGTCGTTGGTCCAGCGGCCGAGGTTGCGGATCCGCACGCCGCGCACCATCCCGGCGATCGCGGCCCCGCGACGCCGGTCCGGTGCCCGGACCTGGGCGTCGACCAGGCAGTCGAGCAGGTGGGCCTGCCACCAGTAGTGCCACGGCCCGACGAGCGCCCGGGCGCGCTCGCGCGGCGCGGCGGGCCGCGGGCTGCGGATCCGGCCGATCCGGGTGGCCGGCAGCACGCCGCCGACGCGGTGCAGGTAGCGACGGGTGACCGCGCGTTCCGCGGCGGCCGCCCGGTCCGTCCACAGGCTGGTCATCGCGGCGATCATCGCAGAGTTTTTCTGTCGGGGGTCGGGCCTACCGTCCGCGGCATGAACCCCGAGATCCCGTCCGAGATCCCCTCCGAGCTCGTCCACCGCATCGACCAGTACGAGGCCTGGCAGCGCGAGACCATCCGCCGGCACGGCTGGGCGCTGCAGGCGGTGCTGGGCGATGCCGACGGTCCGCCCTTCGTCTACACGGTGGGGCTGTCCGGCTTCGACCATCCCGAGCTGATCGTGTTCGCGGTCAACCAGGCCACGGCGGCGCGGGCGCTCAACCGGCTGGGGGAGTACGTCCGGCTCGGCGGCCGGCTCGGCCCCGGGGACACGGTGGGTCTGCCCGAGGGCCTGGTCAGCCTGCTCGCCTTCCCCGACTCCGCGGACTGGCTGCTGGGGGCGAACCGGCTGTACCGGGTCCCGGGCGGGCCGCCGGTCGAGGCGCTGCTGGTGGTCCCCGAGGAGGGCTACGCCGAGGAGGCCGGGGAGGACCTGCCGTGCCGGTTCTGCGGGTGAGGGGCGGGATCGGCGGGGTGCGGCGGCGGAATCCGTGGCCGGATCCGAGGGCTCCCCGTCGTTGACGCCAAATCGGGGGTCCGCGACCGTGGAGTCATGACCCATCGATCCGGCCGCCACCGCGTGGTGGTCCCCCTCTTCGACGGCATCCAGCCGCTCGACGTCGTGGGGCCGCACGAGGTGCTGCGCATCGCGACCTACGTGGCGGGCGGCCGGGGGTACGACGTCGAGCTGGTCGGCGTCCGGCCGGGCCCGGTGCGTTCGGAGACCGGGCTGGACCTGGTCGCCCGCAGTGGCCTGCCGGCCGGGCCGATCGACACCCTGCTCGTCCCGGGCGGCGGCGGTGCGCGGCGGCAGGGGCCGCCGGGCAGCCGCGGCAACGAGACCGAGCTGGTGAGCTGGATCCGGCACGTCGCGCCGCAGACCCGCCGGCTGGTGTCGGTGTGCACCGGGGCGTTCCTGCTGGCTGCGGCCGGGTTGCTCCGCGGCGAGCCCGCGACCACCCACTGGCGGTGGGCCGAGCGGCTGTCCGAGGAGCATCCGGAGGTCGACGTCCAGCCGGACCCGATCTACGTGCGCAGCGGCCGGATCTGGAGCTCGGCCGGGGTCACCGCCGGGATGGACCTCGCGCTGGCGCTGGTCGAGGAGGACCTCGGGCCGGACGTGGCGCAGAGCGTGGCGCGCGAGCTGGTGCTGCCGGTCCGCCGCGCGGGCGGGCAGAGCCAGTACGCCAGCCCGGTCTGGGCACCGCCGGCCCCGCGGCCGTCGGTGCGCGCGGCGCAGGACATCGTGCACGCCGAGCCGGCAGCGGACCTGCGGGTCCCGGTGCTCGCGGCGCGGGTCGGGATGAGCGAGCGGCACTTCGCCCGCGAGTTCACCCGGCTCGTGGGCACCCCGCCCGGCGTGTACGTCGAACGGGTGCGGGTCGAGGCGGCCCGCGGTCTGCTCGAGTCGGGCGGGCTCACCGTCACCGCGGTGGCCTCGCGGGCCGGGTTCGGCTCGGCCGAGACCATGCGCCGCGCCTTCCTGCGCCGCCTCGGGGTGGCGCCCGACCACTACCGCCGCCGGTTCGCCGGCCGGCCCGGTATCGCCGGGAGCTGACCCGGGCACCTACCGGCCGGCCGCCGCCGGCGGCCGGTCACCCGGTCCTGCCCGCCCTGCCCGCCCTGCCCGAAGGAGCCCGCCATGCAGGTCGCCATCCCGCTGTTCCCCCGCCTGACCGCGCTCGACGCGATCGGCCCCTACGAGGTGCTGCAGCGCGTCCCGGACCTCGAGGTGGTGTTCGTCGGTGCCGAGCGCGGCGAGGTCCGCACCGAGAACGGGATGCTCGGCCTCACGGTCGACGCCACGTTCGCCGAGGTACCCGAGCCGGCGGTGGTGGTCGTGCCCGGCGGCGTCGGCAGCCGCGACCACCTCGACGGCAGCCCGCTCGTCGACTGGGTGCGCGCCGTGCACCCCGGCACCCGCGCGACCACGTCGGTCTGCACCGGGTCCCTGATACTCGGCGCGGCCGGGCTGCTCCGGGGCCTGCCCGCGACCACGCACTGGGGCGCGGTCGACATCCTGGCGCGCTTCGGCGCCGAGCCGGTGCGACAGCGCGTCGTCGAGCTGCCGGAGCAGCGGATCGTCACCGCCGCGGGCGTCTCGTCCGGGATCGACATGGCGATCCGGCTGGTCGCGCGCCTGGTCGACGAGGTCGCCGCGCAGGCCGCCCAGGTCTACGTCGAGTACGACCCGGAGCCGCCGTACAAGGCCGGCCACCCGGACCAGGTCGGCGAGGAGGTCATGGCGCGGATCGCGGAGTACCGCGCCGCCCGCTCCTGATCCGTGTTCCGCCCCCTCTCGAGGGTCCGCGACCCGGACCCCTGTGACCGTCGAAGGAGACGACATGTCGGTCCGTTCCACCCTTCCCGCCACCACCCGTCCCCGCACCCGTGCCGAGCTGCGCGCCGTCGTCACGGACCGCCGGTTCGTCCGGCACTACGTCGAGATGGTCGTCGCGATGGTCCTCGGCATGGTCGTGCTGCTCCCGCTGTGGCGGCTCGCCGGCCTGCCCGACGTGAGCGGCTCCGTCGAGCTGCACTCGCTGCTCATGGCCACCTCGATGACCGTCGGGATGAGCGCGTGGATGCTGGTGCGCCGGCACTCCCGGGCGGCGATCGGCGAGATGGCGGCGGCGATGTACCTGCCGTTCGTGGTGCTCTTCGTGCCGTTCTGGGCCGGGGTCCTCGACGGGCACGGCGTGATGACGGCCGGCCACGTCCTGATGCTCCCGGGCATGCTGCTGGCGATGCTGCGCCGGCCCGCCGAGTACGTCGGCCACCACCACTGAGGCCACGACCACTAGCTGCGGGCCGCGCCACCCGCAGGTCACCTCGTCACCGGGCGGCCTCGACCGGGAGACCGGCCAGGACGTCGGTGGCGAGGTGCTCCGGCCCCACGCCCTGCACGATGATCGCGGCGCCGTCCGAGTTGCGGGTCCGCAGCGGCAGGATCGCCTGGTACCCGGGCGAGCGGTACCAGGCCCGGGCCTCCTCGAGCCCGGGGAAGGCGATCACCACGAGGTTGCCGGGGAACTCGCCCTCGAGCACCTCGGGCAGGTCGCCGTGGACCACGAAGGTGCCGCCGTAGGGCGCGAGCGTGGCGTCGATCCGCTGCAGGTACTCCACGATCTCGGCGTTCGCGGTCACGCTGCGCAGGTGGGCGATCGCGTAGGCGGTCATGTCCGTTCCTCCTCGTTCGGGGTGTCGGCGTCGAGCGTCGCCCCCGGGCGGGCGCCCGTCGATGACGTCCGGGGTAAGGCGGCCGTACACCTCGACCGGGCGTGACGCGGCGCACCCTTGCTGAGTTCCTGTTTGCAACGCAGACTGGGTTGCATCGAGGAACTCAGATCGAGGAGGATCCGATGCGGGACGCGGTGATCGTCGAGGCCGTCCGGACGCCGGTCGGCAAGGGCAAGCCGGGTGGCGCCTACGCCGAGGTGCACCCGGTCGAGCTGCACGCGCACGCCATCCGGAGCGCGGTGGAGCGGGTGCCGGGGCTGCGCCCGGGCGAGGTCGACGACGTCATCGGCGGGGTCGTCGGGCAGGTCGGCGAGCAGAGCGGCAACACCACCCGGTTCGCCGCGCTGGCCGCGGGCCTGCCGGAGTCCGTGCCGGCCACCACCGTCGACCGCCAGTGCGGCAGCAGCCAGCAGGCCCTGTCGTTCGCGGCGCAGGGCGTGATCGCCGGTGTCTACGACGTGGTCGTCGCCTCCGGCGTCGAGTCGATGTCGCACGTGCCGATCGGCAGCTCCGCGAACGTCGACGGCGTGCGGGCGGACGTGCACGGCCCGTCGATCGCCCGGATCTACCCCGGCGGGCTGATCCCGCAGGGTGTGAGCGCCGAGCTGATCGCCCGCAAGTGGGGTCTCTCCCGCACGCAGCTCGACGAGTTCGCACTGACCAGCCACCAGTGCGCCGCGGCGGCGTGGGACCAGGGGTTCTTCGCCTCGCAGGTCGCGCCACTCAAGGTCACGCACGCCGACGGCAGCGTCACGCAGCTCGAGCGCGACGAGACGGTCCGTCCCGGCACCACGCTCGAGGCGCTCGCCGGGCTGCGGCCCGCGTTCGCCGACCCCCGCTGGACCGACCGCTTCGGCGACCTCGACTGGAAGGTCACCGCGGGCAACTCGTCGCCGATCAACGACGGCGCCGCCGCCCTCGTCGTGACCACGAGCGAGATCGCCGCGCAGCGCGGCTGGCGGCCGCGCGCCCGGATCCACACCACCACGGTCACCGGCGACGACCCGGTGTTCATGCTCACCGGGATCATCCCGGCCACGAGGAAGGTCCTGGCCAGGGCCGGGCTGACGATCGAGGACATCGACGCCTTCGAGGTCAACGAGGCCTTCTCCTCGGTCGTCCTCGCCTGGCTCGCCGAGACCGGCGCGGACCCGGCGAGGGTCAACGTCGACGGCGGCGCCGTCGCCATCGGCCACCCACTCGGCGCCAGCGGGGCCCGGCTCGCGACCACCCTGCTCGGCGTGCTCGAGCGGACCGGCGGGCGCTACGGCCTGCAGACCATGTGCGAGGCGGGCGGCACCGCCAACGCCACCATCATCGAGAGGCTCTGACCATGGACATCTCCGGAAGCGTCGCGCTGGTGACCGGCGCGAACCGCGGGCTCGGCCGGGAGCTCGCCGCGCAGCTGCTCGAGCGCGGCGCCAAGACCGTCTACGCGGCCGTCCGCGACCCGCAGTCTGTCACCGACGAGCGGCTCGTCCCCGTGGCACTCGACGTCACGGACCCCGAGTCGGTCCGACGGGCCGCCGAGGCATGCGAGGACGTCACGCTCGTCGTGAACAACGCCGGCCGGGCCGGAGCCGGGTCGCTGCTCACCGCCGACCTCGAGGCGGTGCGGGCCGAGCTGGAGACGAACTACCTCGGCCCGCTGCACGTGGTCCGGGCGTTCGCGCCGGTGCTCGCCCGCAACGGCGGCGGCGCGGTCGTCGACGTCCTGTCCGTGCTGTCCTGGTTCGCCCTCCCGGCCTCCGGCTCGTACTCGGCGTCGAAGGCGGCGGCGTGGTCGCTGACCAACTCGGTCCGCGCCGAACTGCGCGGGCAGGGCACGCTCGTCGTCGGGGCGCACATGGGCTACATGGACACCGACATGACCGCCCGCCTCGACGTCCCGAAGATCCCGCCGGCGCAGGTCGCCGCGCAGATCCTCGACGCCGTCGCCGCAGGTGAGGAGGAGGTCCTGGCGGACGACCTCACCCGTGGGGCCAAGCAGTTGCTCAGCGGCCCACCCGCCGCCCTCGCCCCGTCCCGCTGACCACCGGGCCGCGGTGAAGTGCCGGTGAGGATCTCGGGGTGCGTCCTCAAGATCCTTGCGAGCGCGCCGGTAGCGCTGTTCGCACAGCCGCAGCAACACACTCCTGGCGATCTCGGCGGTGCACGTCCCCGAAGATCCGCGCGAGCGTGACGGGAGGGCAATTCGCACCGCCGCAGCGTCACACTCGCGGCGATCTCGGGCGGCTCCGCTACCAGGCGCGGGAGAGGTCGGCGTGCCGGCGGATCCAGGCGTGCATCGTGATGCCGGCCGCGACGCCGGCGTTGATCGAGCGGGTGGAGCCGAACTGGGCGATCGAGACCAGGAGGTCGGCGCCGGCCCGGGCCTCGTCCGTCAGGCCCGGGCCTTCCTGGCCGAAGAGCAGCACGGTCTCCCGCGGCAGCTCGGCCGTCTCCAGCGGCACCGAGCCCGCGGTGTTGTCGACGGCGATCACGGCGAGCCCGTGCTCGCGGGCGAAGGCGAGCAGTCCGGCGACGTCCGGGTGGTGGTGCAGCGTCTGGTAGCGGTCGGTGACCATCGCGCCGCGCCGGTTCCAGCGCCGTCGCCCGACCACGTGGACCGCGGCCGCCGCGAACGCGTTGGCCGTGCGGACGACGGTCCCGATGTTGTGGTCGTGGCCGAAGTTCTCGATCGCGACGTGGAACGGGTGGGCGCGCGCCGCGAGGTCGGCGACCACGGCCTCCCGCCGCCAGTACCGGTAGGCGTCGACGACGTTGCGCCGGTCGCCGTGCGCGAGGAGCTCGGGGTCGTAGCGCGGGTCGTCGGGCCACGGCCCCTCCCACGGACCGACGCCCACCTGGCCGGGCACGGCCCACTCGGTCGCCCCGCGGGTGTCCTCCTCCACCACCCCATGATCCCGCTCTGCCCTACCCGACACGCACACGGCTCCGCCACCCCGCACAGCCGACACCGCGGCGCCGGGGAGCGGGTCAGTCGGAGGTGCGGATGCCGTACTGGGCGATCTTGCGGTAGACCGTGGCGCGGCTCATCCCCAGCATCTCGGCGGCCCGGGTGACCGTGACGCCGGGTTCGGCGAGGCAGCGGGCGATCTCGTCGCGCTCGAGGGTCTCGATGCGGGTCAACGTGCGGCTGGAGCCGCAGAGGACCTCGGGGGCGAGGTGCCGGGCGTCGACGACGTCACTGCGGGTCACGGCCTCGCGGACCACCCGGCGCAGCTGCTCGACGTTGCCGGGCCAGGAGAAGGTCCGCATCGCCTTGACCGCCGCCGGGGTGAACCGGACCTCCCGCCCGCGGGCCCGGGCGCCCAGGTGCTCGGCGAGGGGGAGGACGTCGTCGGGACGGCGGCGCAGCGGCGGCACCTCGACCACGACGTCGACGAGCCGGGCGAGCGGGGCCGGGATCGCCGCGGCCTCCGACGCCGTCACGGCGAGCGACGCCCGTGGCGCGGCCGCCACGATCCCCGCCAGCTCGGTGGCGGCCCACTGCGGGAGCGCGTCGACCCCGCCGGCGATGACGCTCGTCGTCTCCTTCGCGAGTTCGGGGGTCCACAGCGCGAGCCAGGCCTCGGCGTCGCGCGGGTTCGGCGGCCGGGCGTTGAGGATCCGGTGGTCGCGGTGCACCGTCCGCAGCGCCGTGCCGAGCAGCGCGGTCTTGCCGGCGCCGGTCTCGCCGACCACGGCGACGACCTGCCCCGCGCGCAACGCCGCGACCACCTCGTCGAGCGCGGCCCGCCACGCCCGGCCGAGCTCGGGCGGCGCCTCGGCGCCGCGGTGCGCGGAGTAGACGCGGAAGACCTCGCCGCGGGGCGTCGGCCGGGGCTCGGCGCCGCGGCCGCGGGCGAGCATGAGCGCGCTGGTGTGCCCGGCGGCCATCTGCGCGAGGGCGAGGAGGAGCCCGTCGGACTTGTCCGACCAGGTGGTGAGGTTGACGCTGCCGACGAGCCGGCCGAACACCGGGTCCATCACCGGCACCGCCGCGCAGGTGTAGCCCCAGAGGCCGGTGCAGTAGTGCTCGTCGCCGCGGACGAGCGACGGCGCGCGGTCGGCCAGCGCGAGGCCGAGCCCGTTGGTGCCCGCCTCCCGCTCGGAGAAGGCGAAGCCGGGGGCGAGGTAGGTCCGGTCGAGCGCGTCGACCAGCGCCTTCTCGTCGCACATCCGGCTGAGCACGAGGCCGTCGGCGTCGGTGAGCATGAGGCTGACCGGCTCGCCGGCGAGGGTGTCCCGCAGGCCGTGCAGCACCTCGTTGCCGCACTCGGAGAACAGCGACTGGTCGTCGACCGCGCCGGTGAACGCCGGGTTCACCGCGTCGAGCGGGACCCCGTAGCTCTCGCTGCGCCGCCACGACGCGGACAACCGCGGGGCCGCGACGCCGCCGCCTCGTCGGATCTCCTCCACGCGCACCTCCTCGAGCGCCACCTGCCCCTCGACTCTGACACAGCCGGTCCGGCACCCGGTGCGAGCCGCGTCTCAGGTTGAGACTCGGATCGGCCCGACCGGGCCGTCCGGCTGCCTAGCGTCGCCGCCGACCCGAACACGCTGCCTGCGACGACCAGAGCCGATCAGCCAGGAGGACAACGATGTACTCGAAGGACGGGGAGAACTACTTCATCGTCGACGCCCACGTCGCCCTGTGGGACGCCCGACCGGAGAACCAGCGGAACATCCACGGGAAGCAGTTCATCGACTGCTTCTACGACTACCACCGCAACCTGAGCCCGGAGTCCGAGGTCTGGCCCTACCAGGAGTACCTCTACCAGGGCGGCGACCGGCTGATGCACGACCTGTTCGAGGTCGGGTACGTGGACCACGCCATCTTCCAGCCGGCGTACCTCGGCGAGTTCTACAACAACGGGTTCGGGCAGACCGAGGAGGCGTTCAGGCTCACCGAGGCCAACCCGGACAAGCTCACCTACAACCACTTCTGGGACCCGCGGTTCGGCGAGACCGGGCTCAAGCAGCTGCGCGAGGATGCGAAGCGGTTCAACCTCAAGGGCTGCAAGCTCTACACGGCGGAGTGGCACGGCGAGTCCCGCGGCTGGAAGCTCGACGACCCGTGGTCCTACCGCTACCTGGAGACCGCCCAGGAGCTGGGGATCAAGAACATCCACATTCACAAGGGTCCGACCATCCGGCCCCTGGACCGCGACGCGTTCGACGTTGCCGACGTCGACAAGGTCGCCTCGGACTTCACCGAGATGAACTTCGTGGTCGAGCACTGCGGGCTGCCGCGGCTCGAGGACTTCTGCTGGATCGCCACCCAGGAGCCGAACGTGCACGCCGGCCTCGCCGTCGCGATCCCGTTCATGCACACCCGGCCCAAGTACTTCGCGCAGATCATCGGCGAGCTCCTCTACTGGCTCGACGAGGACCGCATCCAGTTCTCCAGCGACTACGCCCTCTGGACCCCGCGCTGGCTGGTCGAGATGTTCGTCGACTTCCAGATTCCCGAGGACATGACCGAGTACGCGCCGCTCACCACCGCGCAGAAGAAGAAGATCCTCGGGCTCAACGCCGCCGCGATGTACGACATCCCGGTCCCGGCCGAGCTGCAGCTCCCGCGCGAGGAGCCGCAGGCCGTGGCGGTGGCGTGATGGGCCGGCAGGAGGACGCCTGGCGGGCGCTCGACGCCGTCGTCGACCCCGAGCTCGACGAGCCGATCACCGACCTGAACTTCGTGCGGTCCCTCGACGTGACCGGCGCCGACGTCGTGGTGCACCTGCGGCTGCCCACCAGCTTCTGCGCCCCGAACTTCGCCTACCTGATGGCGTCGGACGCGAAGGACGTGCTCACGGCGCTGCCGTGGACCCGCCGCGTGGTCGTCGAGCTCGACGACCACCACGACTCCGACCTCATCAACACCGGGCTGGCCGCCGACGCCGGCTACCGCGGCACCTTCACCCACGAGGCCGAGCAGGACCTCGAGGAGCTGCGGACCACGTTCCGGCGCAAGGCCCACACCGCCGCGATGGAACGGGTGCTGACCCGGATGGTCCGGGGCGGGCACGCGGTCGAGGACCTGGGGCGCGTCACGATCGGCGACCTGCCGCTCGACGACGCCACCCGCGCCCTGCTGCGCCGCCGCGCCGCGATCGGGCTGCGGACCGGCGACGACCTGCCGGTGTTCGTCGACCACAGCGGCAGTCCGTACCCGGAGGTCGAGCTGCCGCTGCAGCTGCGCCTGGCGCGGTCCACCCGGATCTCGATCGAGGGCAACGCCCACTTCTGCCGTGGCCTGCTGGCCACCCGTTACGACTTGGAGGACAAGGTCTCGTGAAGGCCGTGCAGGTGGTCGGGTACCACCGCAACCTGGAGATGACCGAGGTCCCGCAGCCGACCGTCGTCGAGCCGTACGACGTGATCGTCAAGATCGGCGGTGCGGGCGTGTGCCGGACCGACCTGCACATCCTCGAGGGGCAGTGGGCCGAGAAGTCGCAGGTCACGCTGCCGTACACGATCGGCCACGAGAACGCGGGCTGGGTGGCGGCGGTCGGCTCCGCCGTGACCAACGTGGCCGAGGGCGACAAGGTGATCGTGCACCCGCTGATCACCTGCGGGCTCTGCCGGGCCTGCCGCTCCGGCGACGACGTGCACTGCAACCGGTCCCGGTTCCCGGGCATCGACACCAACGGCGGCTACGCGGAGTACCTGCGAACCTCCGCCCGCAGCGTCGTGAAGCTGGACGACGCGCTGGAGCCGGCCGACGTCGCCGCGCTCGCCGACGCGGGTCTGACCGCGTACCACGCGGCGGCCAAGGCGGCCCGGCGGCTCGGCCCGCGCGACACCTGCGTGGTGATCGGCGCCGGCGGGCTGGGGCACATCGGGATCCAGGTGCTGAAGGCGTCGACGCCGGCGAAGGTCGTCGTGGTGGACCGGAACCCGGAGGCCGTGAAGCTCGCCGAGTCCATCGGCGCGGACCTCGGGGTGGTCGCGGACGGCGGGCACGTGGACCACGTCCTGGAGCTCACCCGCGGGGAGGGCGCCGAGGTCGTCGTGGACTTCGTGGGCGAGGGCGGCAGCACGTCCGAGGGCCTGCGGATGACCAAGCAGGCCGGGGACTACCACGTGGTCGGGTACGGCGAGAACGTCGACGTGCCGACGATCGATCTGATCTCCGCCGAGAAGAACATCGTGGGCAACCTGGTCGGCAGCTACAACGACCTGTGCGACCTGATGGAGCTCGCCGCGCGCGGCCTGGTCACGCTGCACACCCAGCGCTACAGGCTCGACGACTTCCAGCAGGCGATCGACGACCTCGACGCCGGACGGGTCCGCGGCCGGGCGATCCTCGTTCCGTAACCCCCTGCACTATGGAATCATGATGCGATTTCCGACCCGGATTCGTCGCATTATGGTTCCATAGTGCACCCAGGACGGGTGCGAATTCGCATTATGGTTCCCTCATGCGTTCTCAGGGGCGGAAGGCGGCGGCGTGGTCCACCGCCCACTCGGCGAAGGTGGTCGCGGGCGCGCCCGTGACCTCCTCGACGGTGGGCTGCACCTCAGCGGGCCAGTCGACGCCGCCCTTCAGGATCGTGTCCACGTACCACTCCGCGGTCCCGCCCATCTCCGGCCGCAGCACCTCGACGGCCTCGTCCCGGGTGACCTGCACGAACTCGACCGGCTTCCCGCGGGCCGCGCCGATCCGCTCGACCAGGTCGACGCGGGTGAGCACCTCCGGTCCGGTGAGCGGGTACGACCGGCCCTCGTGCCCGGGCGTCGTCAGGGCCACCGCGGCCACCCGGGCGATGTCGTCCATCGCGATCGGGGTGCTGCGGCCGTGCGGGTACGGCTCGCGCACGGCGTCCGTCGCGACGATCTGCGGCGCCCAGCTCCCTCGCGGGCGATCCGGAGCACCTCCTCGACCGTCCCGGAGTACACCGTACGGAGTTGCCGCGAGAAGAACGCCGGCCCGCGGATGGTCCGCGGGCCGGCGTTCGACGCGTGCTCGGTCAGGGGGTCGCCGCCGGCGGCGTGGCCGCGGCCGAGCTGCCCTCCTCCCGCTCCCGGATCGCGGGCAGCGCCAGCCGGACGGGCGCGTGGGCGCGGTGCGCCCCGGCCGCCGCGGCGTGGTACTCCTCCAGCTGGGCCAGGAAGTCCGGGTCGGCGTAGATGCGGCCGTCGATCGTCGGGCCCTCCCGCCCGGTGAGCACCGCCTCGACGTCCTCGCCGGTCAGCGTCTTGTGCGTCTCCAGCGCGTGCGCGATGGCCAGCACCGACGAGCGGTTCTCCCGGAGGATCTCCGCGGCCTTGTCCAGCAGCCCGTCGAGGTGGTCCTCGATCCGGTCGGCGAGCGCCCGGCGGAGCACCTCCTCGGCACTGCCGTCCTTGCCCGGCGCGCCCTTGCCGCCGCCGGGGGCGCCGACCTCGAGCCGCCGGGCCGACGAATACGACGACACCGTCGACCCCATGCCCCAGAAGCCCTCCATGAACGAGGCCACCGTGGTCGCCGACTCGAGGTCGCCGGACACGCCGGACGAGCTGTCGCCGTCGAAGAACATCCGCTCGCCCGCCAGCGAGGCGAGGGAGACGAGGATGTCCGCCTCGTACTCGGAGCGCCACCGGGTGAACTGGTCCTCGGGCGGGATGCTCGCGACCATGCCCAGGTAGTCCGAGCCCTTCTCGATCGTCGCCAGGTCGATCTCCATGTGCTCGCGCACCCGGAAGGCGACGACGGCGTGGCAGCCCTCGTGCACGGCGACGGCGTGCCGCTCGCGCTCGATGTACTCCACGTCCTCGGGCGGGCCGAGCTCCTTGAGCTGCTTGGCCTTCATCAGGTCGCGGTAGGTGATGACCTCGCGCCCGTCCCGGATCGCGGTGATCAGGGCCTCGTTGACCAGGTCCTTGATCGTCGCGCCGGTGGCGTACGGGGTGATCGTCGCGAGCTTGTCGAGGTGCTCGTCCGTGATCTCGTGCGGCACCTTGTCCAGGTAGCCCTGGTAGGTGCGGATCCGGCCGGCCTTCGAGGGGTAGCCGACGCGGTAGATCCGGTCGATGCGGCCCGGCCGCAGCAGCGCCTCGTCGAGCGACTCCGGCATGTTCGTGGCCATCATGACGAGGATCCGGTACTTGGGCGGCGGCTTCGGCCGCATGCCCAGCGCCCGCCGGCCCCACCGGTTGAGCAGGCCGCGCGGCTTCTTCAGGCCGGAGAGCTCGGTGAGCAGCGCCTGCAGCGTGCCCATCCCGCCCCCGCCGCCGCCGTTCATCGCGCCGCCCATCACGAAGCGGCTGCGCGGCTCCTCGACCGGCGGCGCCGACGCCATGGACTCGCGGAACAGCATCGACTGCGTGTCCCGGGACAGGTAGGAGAAGCCGTGGCACCCGGTCCCGTGGAAGGGCGCCGGGCCGAAGCCGCGGGGGCCGCCGCCGGGCCCGGTGACCGCCAGCGAGCCGCGGTTGCCCAGCGCGTCGGCCTCGTCGAAGAAGACGATGACGCCGCCGTAGCGCAGCGAGAGCTTGCGCAGCTTCCGGAACAGCGACTTCACCTTGAGGATGCCGACGCCCATGAACATGTTGATGAAGGCGCCTGGGTCGACGAAGACGTAGGGCTTCCCGGTCTCGCCCGCGACGGCCTCGGCCATCAGCGTCTTGCCGGTGCCGGGCGGGCCCCAGAGCAGGAGGCCGCCGGGGACGTAGCCGCCCTTGGCCTCGATCTCGTCCGGCTTCTCCAGGAACATGATGTTCTCGCGGATCCGCTGGACCACGTGGTCCTGACCCCAGACGTCGGCGAACCGGGTCTTGATGTCGTCCGGGTAGTAGGTGTCCACTCCGCCGCGCGAGAGCAGCCAGAACAGGCCGATGAACTGGAACGCGATGAAGAAGAACGCGAAGGCCAGCTGGAGGATGAACGGCAGCGCCTGCCAGATCAGCGCCGGGGCCTGGAAGATGGCCAGGAAGGGCGAGGTGCCCAGGGCCGCGCCGGCGACCAGGGCGACCAGCACCAGCAGCAGCACGATCTTGATCACGCGGGCGAGCCGGAACCGGGTCCAGTCCGAGAACCGCTTCTTCAGCGCCCGGTCGGTGCCGCCGAAGACCTTCCGCGTCCAGAAGACGTGGTAGGCCGACCACCGCTCCGACACGAAGTAGTGGATCTGCCGCAGCAGCTCCAGCCCGGCGAGCCACAGCAGCCACTGCGACTCGACGGTCTCGATGCGGAACGCGTCCGTGAAGGTGATCAGCGGGTTGTCGGCGACCTGCGACCACACGATCACCAGGAACGCGACGACGAACAGCAGCAGCAGCTTGCCGCGGTCCCACAGGGACGCCTTCCTGCGCCGGGGCTCGAACTTCTCCGGCGGCGGCTCGTGGTGCGCCTGCTGCTCGGGCGGCGGACCCTCCGGCTGCCCCGGCTTCCCGGGGTCGGCCGGGTCGTCGGTGATGGTCATGGGCCCTCCCGAACCGTGAACGAGGAGACGACGCCGTCGATCTCGGACTGCCGCTTCTCGAAGCAGTCCGCCGAGCAGCGGGCCAGCGCGAGGTAGAGCTTGCTGGCGTCGTCGTTGAGGTAGCCGGTCTGGTCGAAGATCTGCGGGGCACCGCCGTTGACCCGGTACGAGAACACCGTGTGCACGCCGCGGATCCCCTCGCCCGGGGTCAGCACCTGGTCCCCGAGCAGGGTGAAGCCGGTCAGCCCGCTCTGCTGGCCGCCCAGCTGCATCGTCTGGCGCGCGGTGTCGGACACCGGGTAGATGAAGTCCCTGATCGTGTCGAGCGAGATCTGCCCGCGCGACTTCACCGGAATGGGCTGGACGGTCACCAGGATGGCCGGCGACTCGGCGGACTCACCGATGATGTGGTTGAGCGACGGCTGCGCGTCGGAGTCGTACGCCTGGATCCACACGCCCTCGCTGGAGTCCTTCGCGGGCTCGACGCCGAGCTGGCTCTCCACCTCGTTCGGCGGGACCTGCTTCCACGACGTGGGCACCTTCAAGTAGGTACGGTCGGCGGAGTTGGTGACGTAGGTCCAGGACGGCGCCCCGCAGCCGGCGAGGAGCGCAACCACCATCCCCGTCGCCAGCAGCATCGGCGCGAGCAGCGCGGGCCCACGCCGTGCCCGGCGCCCCGCTCGTCCTGCCATGGAGCCCTCCCCCACCGTGACTCTTCCGTGACCTTCGAGTATGCGGCACGAAACGTCCCCGACACTGCACCGTTCAGGTTGCGAAGGCGTTTCCCACTGCCCGAAGTGTGACCTCTGCGGCCGTCGTGGGCCACGCTAGGGGCGGAGGGGTCAACGGCCGGTGAGGGGGTGACCTCCCGGGCCCCGCCGCGCGCCCTGCGCCGTGCGGACACGGTCGGTCTGCGAGCGGTGGCGGTGGGCGACCGTCCGGCGCACTCGCGGCCCGAATCTGAGGGGGTTGCTCGGCGTTCGGAGCAATTGCCCGGGCGTTCGGATCATTTTCGCGCCCGTCGCCGACCGCCGGGCCCGCCCCGGGCGCCGTCGCCCGGCGGGCCCTTAAGCTTCCGTACCCCTCGGGCGGGCCTTGCCTACCGTCCTTCGCCGTGGACAGGACGACGGTCTCGGCGGCCCCGGCGGCGGGCGCCCGCACGGCATGGGTGACGGCACTGCTCGCGGTGCTGGCCGGCCCCGCGCTGGTGCACCTGCTGACCTCCGAGCCCATGGGCATGTGGCGGCAGCTGTCGTCCGTCACCGGGCTCGTGGCCCTGTCCGCGCTCGTCTGCACCGCCGCGCTGCCGTCCCGGCTGCGCGGGCTGACCCGGGCCTTCGGCATCGAGACCGTCGTCGGGCTGCACCGCCAGCTCGGCATCCTCTCCGCGGTCCTCATCGCGGTGCACCTGGCGGCCGTCGTCGCGGCCAACCCCACCCAGGTCTCGCTGCTGATGGTGTCCACCGCGCCGAACCGGGCCCGCGCGGCCGTCGCCGCCACGGTGTCGATCGCGCTGCTGGTCGTGCTGGCGCTCTACCGGCGCAGGTTCAACCTGCGCTACGAGGTCTGGCGCTGGCTGCACGTGATGCTGGCCGTGTTCGTGCTGGGCGGCTCCGCACTGCACGTCCTGTGGCTGCAGCACCTGGTGAACGACGCCGTGATGGGCCCGATCCTCACCGCGCTCGGCATGCTCGTCGTGGTCGTGTTCACGATGCGCTGGTGGGGCCGGTCGGTGCTCGAGCACGGCGGCGAGTTCGTCGTGCAGGCGGTGCGGGCCGAGAACCCGACCGTGACCACGCTGGTGCTGTCCCCGCGCGACGGCGGCGAGGGCCTGCGTTTCTCGCCCGGCCAGTTCGCCTGGGTGCGGCTGCAGCGCTCGGCGGTGGAGGAGCACCCCTTCACCATCGCCAGCAGCGCGCACGACCCGCGGTACACCGAGTTCACCATCCGCGGCACGGGCGACTTCGCGACCGGCGTGCGCGACCTGCGCCCCGGCGAGTCGGTGTGGGTCGACGGCCCGTACGGCTCCTTCACCTGCGACGACGTCCCGGCCGCCGGCCTGGTCCTGATCGCCGGCGGCGTGGGCATCACCCCGATGATGAGCATGCTGCGCACCGCGGCGGACCGCGGCGACCAGCGGCCGCACCGGCTGATCTACGTCGCCCGCGACACCGGCGACCTGCTGTTCCGCGACGAGCTCGCGATGCTGCGCAGCTACCTCGACCTGGAGGTCACCGAGGTCCTCCGCCGGCCGTCCGCGGCCTGGACGGGCGCGACGGGCGAGATCGACGTCGCGCTGCTGACCAGCGTCCTGCGCACCCTCGACGTGGGCGCGCGCAACGACTACTTCCTCTGCGGTCCGCCCTCGATGGTCTCCGACGTGCACGGCGCACTGACCGTCATGGGCGTGGCCGACGACCACATCCACACCGAGCAGTTCGACATGGCCTGATCCCCGACCCCCTCCGCCGGCCGGTGCCGCCCGGCGGGGGAACCGATCCCGACGACCCCGCACCGTGCCGACGGTCGCTCCGCTCCACCCGGCCACGCTCCCCCTCGCGGCCGGCACGCACCCGCTCCCCACGGGCCGCTCCCCGAAAGGTCCATCGATGTTGCACCGCATCCCGCGTTCCGTGCGCTGGGCCCTGCTCGTCGCCGTCCTCGGCGCCGTCACGGTGTCCGTCCTGCAGTCCTGGACGTCCGGCGCGCCCGGCACCGGCGGCTGGCAGCAGACCCAGTGGGGTCCGCTCGGACCCGCCGACCGCGACCTGCTGATCAAGGTCCGGCAGGCCGGCCTGTGGGAGGCGCCGACCGGTCAGCAGATGGCCCAGCAGGCCACCAACCAGCAGGTGCGCGAGACCGGTCAGCACCTCGCCGAGCAGCACGCCGTGCTCGACCAGATCGACCGCGAGGTCGCGGACAAGCTGGGCGTGCAGCTGCCGAGCCGGCCGACGGACCAGCAGATCGGCTGGATGAACCAGATCACGAACACGACCGGCACGGACTACGACAAGACCGCCGTGCAGATCGTGCGCGAGGCGCACGGCAACGTGCTGCCGGTCATCGCCCAGGTCCGGGTCGGGACCCGCAACGAGCTAGTCCGGCAGTTCGCCGACACCTCGTTCCAGTACGTGACCGGGCACATCGCGATGCTCGAGGCCACCGGCCTCGTCGACTACTCGGCCCTGCCCGAGTCGCCCTCGCCGGGCCTGCTCAGCGGCGCCACCAGGCCCGCCGACATGATCGTCCCCGCGATCGTGTTCCTGGCCTGCGCCGGTGCCGCGATCGGCCTGCTGGTCACCCTGCGCCGTGGCAAGAAGAAGGCCCCGACCGCCGCGGCCCCGGCCACCGGCAGCCAGCTCGCGGCCCTGCACTCCGCACCGGTGCTCACCATTCCGGCTCCGCGGGAGGAGTCGTCGGGCCGACGCGGCAAGCGCGCCCCGCTGCCGGTGGGCGGCGCCGCCCAGCCCTCGGGCGCGACCTCGACCGGCGGCCACCGTGCCCGGCGGCGCGGGTCGCAGGGCGGTTCGCACAGCGGCGGCCTGCGGGTCGACGACTCCGGCGGCTTCCGCGTCGACGACTCGGGCGGCTTCCGCCGCGCCGACACCGGCGGCCACCGGCTGACCCGGTCGGCCTCGGACACCGGCGGCCACCGCGTCCGGAACGCGGCCGACACCGGCGGCTTCCCCACCGCCCGCACCGCGACGGCCGTCAGCGACTCCGGCGGCTTCCCCTCCGTGTCCGACACGGGCTCGCACCGGCGGCGCCGCGGCGCCGACTCGGGCGGGTTCCGCTTCGACGACCTGCTCGGTTCCGACCGGGCCGGCCAGACCGGCGGCCACCGCGTGCCGCGCCCCACCGACACCGGCGGCCACCGGCTCGACGAGTCCGACCCGGCCGCCCGCTCCCCCCGATCCGCTACCCGAGGAATGACCCGCTGATGGCAACCCGGACCGACACCCCAGACACCCCCGAGACCCCCCGCGTCGGGCGCACCGCCCGGTCCGCCCGCCTTCGGCGCGTCCTGCTGACCACCGCGGCCGCCGCCATGCTCGTCGTCCCGACGGCCTGCGGGTACGCCGCCGCCGCCGACCGGATCCCGACCGGCGGCAGCGGGCAGGCCTCCCGGTCCGCCGCGCCGGTCGCCGACCAGGAGGACCAGGACGCAGCCGGGACCGGGGACGCCGCCGGTGCCGCGGAGGACGCCGCCGGCACCGACGACGCCGCCGCCGACGCGCAGCAGCAGGCCCGCGGCGGGCAGAACCGCGCCGACCAGGCGGACGCGAACGCGCGCAACGGCCAGCAGAACGGGGGCCAGGCCGCCGCGGAGGAGGCCCAGGGCGACGAGCAGGCCGCCGGGGAGGACGCGCAGGCCGCCGACCAGGGCGGCGGCGAGAAGATCAACGGTCTCGACGTCCTCGCCCGCGACTGCTCGAAGAGCAACCTGCCCCCGCACGACGGGTTCCAGAAGGGCGACCGCTGCGTCTCCACCGAGTTCGGCGAGGTCGGTGACGCCGCCCAGAACCCGTCCCTGCTGATCACGAAGTTCCCGCAGCAGGTACAGGCGAACCAGCCCTTCAGCATCGACGTGACCACGAGCAACCTCAAGCGCGACCGGTTCCTCGGTGCCGCGGCCGGCGGCTACTACCTGGAGAGCTCGCTGCTCGACGAGAACGGCATCCAGCGCGGCCACTTCCACACGGCCTGCCGGATGATCTCGCTCGACGAGGCCCCCGCCGCGGGCGACAAGCCGGCCTTCTTCGTGGCCACCCAGGACAACAAGGGCGGCGCCGGCGAGAGCACGGTGACCATCGACGTCACGGGGCTGCCGAAGGGCACCGCCCAGTGCAGCTCGTGGGCCGGTGACGGCTCGCACCGCATCCCGATGATGGAGCGGGCCGACCAGACCCCGGCCTTCGACTCGGTCCGCATCCGGGTCGTCTGACCCCGGCGGGGGCCGGAGCCGGCCCCCGTCCTGCCCGAAGACCCGGTACGACGGCCGGGAATGGGGCGGGCCGGGCGGGGGTCGGGACCTCTTCTACAGCCCCAGGTCGGCGAGGCCGAGGAGCGCGCGGTACTGCGCGCCCTCGGCCTCGATCGCTTCCCGGGCCCCGGTGGCGCGGTCGACCACGGTCGCCACGCCGACGACGGTGGCCCCGGCCTCGCGCACGGCGCGGACGGCCTGCAGCACCGACCCGCCCGTCGTGGAGGTGTCCTCGACGACGAGCACCGGCCGGCCCGTGATGTCCGGGCCCTCGATCAGCCGCTGCAGCCCGTGCTCCTTGGTCGACTTGCGGACCACGAACGCGTCGACGGGCGGGACCCCCGGGTCGGCGGCCCGCTCGGCCGCGGCGGCGTGCAGCACGGCGTCGGCGACCGGGTCCGCGCCCAGGGTCAACCCGCCGACGGCGGAGTACCCCCAGTCCGCGGTCAGCGTGCGCAGCAGCCGGCCGACCAGCGGAGCGGCCTCGTGGTGCAGCGTGACCCGGCGCAGGTCGACGTAGTAGTCGGCCTCGCGGCCGGAGGACAGCGTGACCTTCCCGTGCACGACCCCGTGCTCGCGCACGAGCTCGGCCAGCCGCAGCCGGTCGGTGTCGTCGGTGGGGTCGGTGGCGGTGCTCATGCTTCAGCGCTCCCGGTCGAAGGTGGCGACCAGCCGGCGGACCACGCGGCGCGGCAGCACGCCCACCACCGACGAGATCGCCTTGTACTGCAGGCTCGGGACGGACACGACGCGCCCGTCGGCGAGGTCGGCGAGGCAGTCGTCGACCACCCGGGCGGCGTCGAGCCACAGCGGCCCGGTGCGCGCGCCGACGTCGATGCCGGCGCGCTCGTGGAACTCCGTGCGGACGAACCCGGGGCAGAGGGCCAGCGCCCGCACCCCGGTGCCGGCCAGCGACGCGGCGACGCCCTCGGTGAAGGCGGTGACCCACGCCTTGTCGGCGGTGTAGGTCGAGCCGCTGCCCGGCAGGAACCCCGCCACGCTCGACACGTTGACTATCGAGCCGCGGCCGCGGTCGACCATTCCCGGCACGACCGCCCGGGTCAGGTGCAGCACCGCGGTGACGTTGAGGTCGTGCTGCGCCTGCAGGTCCTCGGCGGACGTGGCGAGGAAGCTGCCCCGCTGGCCCATGCCGGCGTTGTTCACCAGCAGGTCCACCGGGGAGCGGTCGGGGTCGGCGAGCCGGCGGACCACGCGGGCGCGCTCGTCCGGCGCGGTCAGGTCGGCGGGCAGGACCTCCACCGAGACACCCGCCTCGCGGTACCGTGCGGCCGCCTCCTCGAGGCGCTCGACGGTGCGGGCCACGAGCACGAGGTCGCGCCCCTCGGCGGCGAGCCGGTCGGCGAACGCGGCACCGATGCCGGAGGTGGCGCCGGTGATCAGGACGGAGGGCACGCGGGCGACACTAGTCGGCCCGGGGGCCGGGCTCAGCTGCCCGTGGTGTGGCGTGTGCCGTCGAGCGCGTGCTCGAGGGCGGTCGCGACCTCGGCGAGGTCGGCGAGCAGGTCCTGGCCGCGCTCCGGGGTGACGTCGACCGGCGCCGCGGCGAGCACCCAGGTGTCCTCGGCCCAGAGCAGCTCGATGTCGTCCCCCACCGCGTCGGCGGCGTCGGCCACCCGCGCGGTGAGCAGCGGGCGGATGGCCTCGGCGTCGGAGACGAAGGAGTACCGCTCGCCCACCGGCTCGAGCAGGTCCAGCCCGGCGCCGTCCGTCTCGGGCAGCGGGGCCGACGGCAGCCGCAGCTCGACGGCCGCCGGCAGGCCCTCGCGCAGCTGCACGGCCACGACCACGGCGTTGACCGTGCCCTGCTGTTCGTGGTCGAAGATGAAGCCGTGCCGGCCGCCCTCCGGCGTGGGGACGGTGCCGCTGGCCAGGTTGCGGGCGATGCCCGGCCCGCCGTTCTGCACGGTCCCGTAGCGCCAGCGGCTGGGCAGCACCGGGTCGCTGTCGAGGTACTCCCAGTCGTGCAGCGCGGCCCATCGCCTGCGGTCACGCACCCCGGGCTCCCCGGCCCCGCCGCGCCGGCGGTCGGCGAGGAGCAGCGCGGCGCCGGCGAACAGCGCGACCACGGCGATCACGAACCAGACCCACGACGGAACACCCACGCGGCGACCCTAGCGCCGCAGGCCCGGAACGTGCGGGAACGCCACGATCACCCGTCCGGGGAAGACGGCCGAACGGGCCGGACGGGCGCCGAACGGCACATCGGACCGTCCTCACGCGAGCGGCCGCGCGGGCTCGGCCCAGCCCGCGCGCACGCCGTCGGCCTTCGCGCCCTCCTTCCCCGTCTCGACGACGGCGTCCCGGCCGAGGCCGAGCAGCGCGTCGCCGGAGCCGCCGAGGGGTTCGAGGATCCGGGCCGCGCCGGGCACGGCGAACCGGCCCGTGACCTGCGAGAAGGTGGCGAGGAGGGCACCGAGGGCCGCCCGCGCCTCGTCGAGCCAGGAGAGCAGCGTGCGGATCCCGTCGGCGATCCGCGCGGCGAGGATCGCGGCCTCGCCGACCGCGGAGGCGACGGCGAGCGGGGTGAGGGTGCCGGCGCTCGCGATCGAGGCCACCGCCCAGCGGGCGAGGTCCCAGAGGAACCCGGCGACCGTGTCGCGGATCAGCGCCCGCTCGGCCCCGATCGTCGCCCCGACCTCCAGCAGCCGGTCGGCCACGGCCGCGCAGCCGGCGGCGAGGCCGGTCAGCGCCTCCGCGTCCCGGGCGGCCGCGGCGCGCGCGGCGTCGGCCGCCGAACCGGTCCAGCCCCCGAGATCCGGGCGGACGCGCTCTGCCGCCTCGGCAGCCGCAGCCCGAGCCCCGCGGTGCCAGTCCGTGGCCCGCGCGACGACCTCGGCCGGGTTCCCGGCGAGCCGGTCGAGGGGCTCGCGGAGGAACCCGACGTGCTCGATCAGCCAGCCGATCCCGGCCGTGGCGAGCTCGCCGAAGGGGTCCGCGACGAACCCGAGCGCGTCGAGCCCGGCCCCCGCCGCCGTCCACGCCAGCGCGGCCGGGTCGGGCCGGTCGACCGCGGCCGCGTCGGCGAGGTCGGCCACGCTCGACGCCAGACCAGCGCCGTCGAACGTCCCGGGCGCCGCGGCCGGCGTGGGCGTGAAGGGCGCGGTCACGGCGAGGCCGGCCCGGTCGCCCGCTCCAGCGCGAGGGCCGCGGCCAGGTCGGCCTCCCGGTAGGTCGCGGCCGCCTCCCGCGCCGACGCCGCGGCGGCGACCAGGCCCCGCCGCGCGGCCTCCAGCACGGCCACCCCGGCCTCGGCCGCCTCGCTCGCCGCCCCCGCGAACAGCCGCCCGACCAGCCCGAACGCGTCGGGCGACAGGACGCCCGGGCCGGGCATCCCGCCGGCGAGCCGCCGCTCGGCTGCCTCGAGCGTGGCGGCGTGGGCCTCCAGCACCGCGGGGTCCACCGCGAACCCGTCGGACACGCTCACCGGTGCTCCAGCAGCGGGCCCAGCGCCGCGGTCGCCCGGCGGGACACCTCGGCGGCGGCGCTCGCCGTCGTCGCGACGACGAGGTCGGCCAGGGCTCCGCGGTCCAGCCCGTCGGCGGCCGGCCCGAAGGCCAGCCCGGTCAACGCGCCGGTGCTGTCCACGGTCGCCCGGACGGCGCCGTCGGGGCTGGCGGCGGTGGCGGTCAACGCCGCGATCTCGGCCTGCGCCAGCTCGGCGCGGCCCCGCAGCTCCTCGATCCGGCGCCGGTAGTCGGCGAGCCAGGTCTGCCCGTCGCCGAGAACACCGACGCGGGGAACGCTGCTGCTGGGAACACTCATGGGCGCGGACCGTAGGGATCACGGTCCGCGCCCATGGCGCTTCGGACGATCACTTCACGATCGTCAACGGCCGGCTCAGACGGCCGCCGGCACGCCCCGCCCGACGATCAGGCCGCCGGTACCGCCCTCGGCCGTGGGGTCGAGGTCGACGCGCACGGTGTCGCCCTCGCGCACCGCGCCGGAGAGCAGCTCCTTCGCGAGCTGGTCGCCGATCGCGGACTGCACCAGCCGGCGCAGCGGGCGGGCACCGAAGACCGGGTCGAACCCGTTCATCGCCAGCCACTCGCGGGCGCCGTCGGACACCTCGAGGGTGAGCCGGCGCCGCGCCAGCCGCTGCCGCAGCACGTCGAGCTGGATGTCGACGATGTGGGTCAGCTCCTCGGTCGACAGCGCGTGGAAGACCACCACGTCGTCGAGCCGGTTGAGGAACTCGGGCTTGAAGTGCCCGCGCACCACCGACATGACGGCGTCCCTGCGGCCCTGGTCGTCGAGCGCCGGGTTCGCGATCGCCTGGCTGCCCAGGTTGGAGGTCAGCACCAGGATCGTGTTCCGGAAGTCGACGGTCCGGCCCTGGCCGTCCGTGAGCCGCCCGTCGTCGAGCACCTGCAGGAGCGTGTCGAAGACGTCCGGGTGGGCCTTCTCCACCTCGTCGAGCAGCACCACCGTGTACGGCCGGCGCCGCACGGCCTCGGTGAGCTGGCCGCCCTGGTCGTAGCCGACGTAGCCGGGGGGCGCCCCGACGAGCCGGGCCACGGAGTGCTTCTCCGAGTACTCGCTCATGTCGATGCGGACCATGGCCCGCTCATCGTCGAACAGGAACTCGGCGAGCGCCTTGGCCAGCTCGGTCTTGCCGACGCCGGTGGGGCCGAGGAACAGGAACGAGCCGGTGGGCCGGTTCTCGTCCGCGATGCCCGCCCGGGCCCGGCGGACGGCGTCGGACACCGCGCGCACGGCCTCGGTCTGGCCGACGACCCGCTTGCCGAGCTCGTCCTCCATGCGCAGGAGCTTGGCGGTCTCGCCCTCCAGCATCCGGCCGGCGGGGATGCCGGTCCAGGCGCTCACGACGTCCGCGACGTCGTCCGGGCCGACCTCCTCCTTGAGCATGACCTCCTCGTGGCGCTCCACGACGGCGGTCTTCTCGGCGAGCTCCTTCTCCAGCTGCGGGATGCGGCCGTAGCGCAGCTCGGCGGCGCGCCCGAGGTCGCCGTCGCGCTCGGCGCGCTCCGACTCGCCCTTCAGCTGCTCGAGCTGCTCCTTGAGCTCACGGGTGGACTCGATGGCCGTCTTCTCGTTCTGCCAGCGTGCGGTCAGTGCCGACAGTTCCTCGCGCTGCTCGGCGAGCTCGGCGCGCAGGGCCGACAGCCGCTCCTTCGACGCCTCGTCGGACTCCTTGGCCAGCGCCATCTCCTCGATCTCCAGCCGGCGCACGGAGCGCTCGACGGTGTCGATCTCGACGGGCCGGGAGTCGATCTCCATCCGCAGCCGGGACGCGGCCTCGTCGACCAGGTCGATGGCCTTGTCCGGGAGGAACCGGGCGGTGATGTAGCGGTCCGAGAGCGTGGCCGCGGCGACCAGGGCGGCGTCGATGATCCGCACGCCGTGGTGCACCTCGTAGCGCTCCTTGAGCCCGCGCAGGATGCCGACGGTGTCCTCGACGCTCGGCTCGCCGACCAGCACCTGCTGGAAGCGGCGCTCGAGGGCCGGGTCCTTCTCGATGTGCTGGCGGTACTCGTCGAGCGTGGTGGCGCCGACCATCCGCAGCTCGCCGCGGGCGAGCATCGGCTTGATCATGTTGCCGGCGTCCATCGCGCCCTCGCCGGTCGCGCCCGCGCCGACGATGGTGTGCAGCTCGTCGATGAAGGTGATGATCTCGCCGGCCGAGTCCGTGATCTCCTTCAGGACGGCCTTGAGCCGCTCCTCGAACTCACCGCGGTACTTCGCGCCGGCGACCATCGAGCCCAGGTCCAGGGCCACGACGCGCTTGCCGCGCAGCGACTCCGGGACGTCGCCCGCCACGATCCGCTGGGCCAGGCCCTCCACGATCGCGGTCTTGCCGACGCCGGGCTCGCCGATCAGCACCGGGTTGTTCTTGGTGCGCCGGGACAGCACCTGCACCACGCGCCGGATCTCGGTGTCCCGCCCGATGACGGGGTCGAGCTTGCCCTCGCGGGCGCGCGCGGTCAGGTCCTGGCCGTACTTCTCCAGCGCCTGGTAGGTGCCCTCGGGGTCGGGGCTGGTCACGCGGGACGACCCGCGGACCTTGCCGAACGCCTCGCGCAGCGCCTCCGGGGTGGCACCGTGCCGGCGCAGCAGCTGGCTCACCGGGCCGGCCTTGTCGGCCAGGCCGACGAGGAGGTGCTCGGTCGAGACGTACTCGTCCCCCATCTCCGTGGCGAGCTGCTGGGCGGACTTGATCGCGGCCAGCGCGTCCCGGTTCAGCTGGGGTGCGGCCACCGTGGAGCCGGAGGCCGACGGCAGCCGGTTGCCGAGCTGGGTCAGCTCGGTGCGCACGGCCGCGGCGTCGGCGCCGACGGCGGCGAGCAGCGGAGCGGCGATCCCGTCCCCCTGGGCCAGCAAGGCGCCGAGCAGGTGGGTGGGACCGACGTCCGGGTTGCCGGCCAGCGCGGCGGCCTGCGCGGCGGCCGAGATCGCCTGCTGGGTCTTGGTGGTGGGGTTGAAGGAATCCATCCCCGTGTCTCCTCGGGTCGTGCGGTCTCCGGGCACGTGGTGTGCCCTCTCGTAATCCTCAACGGCAGGAAAGTTGAGTCTGTTCCGCTCAACGCGGAGAAAGTCTACGCATCGCACCCCCGCGGTGCCCGCCGGGCGACCTGCCGGCGTCGCGGCGAGAGCGTGATCGGCGCGCTAGCGTGCACCGCATGGCAGAGAACGTCGTGGTGGTGACCGGTGCCGAGCCCCGGCAGGTGCTCGACGTGCTCGGCGCGCTCGACGGCGCGGGCTCGCTGGAGCTGCGGGCCGCGGCGATCGTGCACCGGGACGCCGACGGCGCGCTCTCCCTCGACCACGAGACCGGCGACGCGGTGTCCTTCACCGAACGGCACCCGCGCCTCGGCGCGCTGGTCACCCTGCTGCTCGGGCCGATCGACACCCTGCTGTTCGGCAACCAGCTGGTGTCCCTCTACGGCGCCGCCGAGCAGAGCCCGGAGGAGCTGGCGATCGGCCACCTCGCCCGGACGGTCCCGGCGGGCGGCACGGCCGTAATCGCCGACGTCGACGAGCCGGACCCCGGCCTGCTCGACGCGAGACTGCCCGGCGCGACCCTGGCCCGGCGCCCGTACGCGGACGTGGAGCGGGAGATCGACGCGACCCGCGAGGGCTCCGCCGAGAACGGCTGAACCCCGCACCGCGCGGTACGGGGTCCGGCACATCCGTCTCAGTCCTGCGGGTCGGAACGGCGGCGCGGGGCCCGCGGTTTCCACACCACGACCTGCGAGCCCCGTTCGGTCGGGACCAGGTCGCGGCGGTAGCTCTGGTGCACCATCGCGGCCGCCTGCTGGGCCGCCGCGTGCGCGGCCGCCAGCTCCTCGGTCAGCTCCTCGACCCGGGAGCGCAGCTGGTCGACCAGCTGCTCCAGCTCGATGATCCGCTTCACCCCGGCGAGGTTCACGCCCTCCTCCTGGGAGAGCCGCTGGACCTCGCGGAGCAGCGCGATGTCACGGGCCGAGTACCGCCGGCCGCCGCCGGGGGACCGGCCGGGGCTCACCAGCCCCAGCCGGTCGTAGCTGCGCAGGGTCTGCGCGTGCAGCCCCGACAGCTCGGCGGCGATGGAGATCACGAAGACCGGGGTGTCCTGGCCCGCGCCGGGCGGGAGGGCGCCCTCGGGGCCACGGCCGTCACGGTCCGACATGTCCCCTCACCTCGTCCCTCGTGCTCAGCGTTCGCCCGCGAGCAGGTCCGCCCGTGGGTCGGACGCCTTCGTCGCGTCCGCGTACTCCTGCAACGCCGCCGCCGCGGCCTCGTCGAGCCGCTGCGGGATCGCGACCTCGACGGTGACGAGGAGGTCGCCGGCGCCCTTCTTCGCCTGCACGCCGCGCCCGCGGACCCGGAAGGTCCGGCCGCTCTGGGTCCCCGCGGGGATCTTGAGCGACACCGTGGAGTCGAGCGTCGGCACGGTCAGCGTCGCACCCTGGACGAGCTCGGGGAAGGTCACCGGCACCTTCAGGGTGAGGTCGTTCGGGTTCTTCGCCGAGCGCCCGAAGACCCGGTGCGGCGTGACGCTCATCCGCACGTAGAGGTCGCCGGGCGGACCGCCGTAGCGGCCCGGCTCGCCCTTGCCGGGCAGCCGGATGCGCTGCCCGTCGTCGACCCCCGCCGGCACGCGGACGGTCAGCGTGCGCACCTTGGTGCTCACGCCGTCGCCGCCGCACTCCGGGCAGGGCTCGTCGACGACCCGGCCGGTGCCGCGGCAGTCCCGGCACGGCTCGGAGAAGGCGAACGCCCCCTGGCTGCGGCTGACCACGCCCGCGCCGCCGCAGATCGGGCAGGTGTGCGAGCCGGTGCCGGGCCTGGCCCCGGAGCCGTGGCAGGTGTCGCAGGTCCCGGGCGAGGAGATGTTCAGCGTCATGGTGGCGCCGCGCACCGCGTCCTCGAACGGGATCGTCAGCCTGCTCTCGACGTCCGCACCCTGCTGCGGGCGCTGCCCGCCGGAGTAGCCCCCGGCGGCGGTGCTGGCACCGCGGTTGCCGAACAGGTTGCCGAACAGGTCGCCGAGACCGCCGGCGCCCCCCGAGCCGGTCCCCTGGCCGAACAGGTCGCCCAGGTCGAAGCCCTGGGCGCCGCCCTGGCCGGGGAACCCGCCCGGGAAGCCCTGGCCGCCCGGGAAGCCGCCGGAGAACCCGCCGCCGGCGAACAGCTTGCGGGTCTCGTCGTACTCCGCGCGCTTCTCCGGGTCGGAGAGCACGCCGTAGGCCTCGGAGACGGCCTTGAACCGGGTCTCGGCCACGGCGTCGCCCGGGTTGGCGTCGGGGTGCAGCTCGCGGGCGAGCTTGCGGTACGCCTTCTTGATCTCCGAGTCCGACGCCGAGGACGAGACGCCCAGCTCACGGTAGAAATCCTTCTCGATCCAGTCCCGCTGGGTCATCCCGCCTCCTTCCGGTACGTCTGTCTGAAGTGGTGTCCGCGCGCCCGGCTCAGGCCGGGTTCGTCGGCTCGTCCGGCGACGGCACCGGACCCGGCTCGCCCGCGGGCGCGTCGGGCACCTCGGCCGCGGCCGGCACCTCGGACTCGGGCCGGTCGGCGACGGTGACCATCGCGGGCCGCAGCACGCGGTCCGCCATGCGGTAGCCGCGCCGCAGCACCGCGGTCAGCACGGTGACCGTGGGCCCGGGGGCCTCGGCCGGCTCGTGCTGGACGGCCTCGTGCAGCGCCGGGTCGAACAGCTCGCCGTCCGCCCCGAAGGCCTCGAGCCCGAGGCGGGTCGCCACACCGACGACCTTGTCCGCCACCGACTTGAACGGGCCGTTGAGGTCGCCGTGCTGCTCGGCGCGCTCGAGGTCGTCGAGCACGGTGAGCAGGTCGGACACGAACGAGACGCGCGCGGCCACGACCACGCCCTCCCGGTCCCGGTCCACCCGGCGCCGGTAGTTGGCGTACTCCGCGGTGACCCGCTGGAGGTCCTGGGTGCGCTCCTCGAGCTGCTTCTCCAGGTCGGCGATCCGGGGGTCGTCGAGCTCGATCCCGGGCTCGGGCTCACCACCGGGGGCGGCCCCGGCCGGGGCGCCGGCAGCCTGCTGGCTGCCGACGTCGGCCGAGGACCGGACCTCCCCCGTCAGGGGGTCGATCCGGCGCCGGTCGCGCACGCGGACCGGCTCCTCCTGCTCCCCCTCCGGGCCCGGCCTGCGGTCGGATCCGTACGGGGTGCTCACTTGTCCTTCTTCTCCTCGTCGTCGACGATCTCGGCGTCCACCACGTCGTCCGCACCGGCCTGCTGGCCCGTGGCGCCGGTGCCCGGGTTGTCCCCGGCCGCGCCGCCCGGGGCGCCCTCGGCGCCCGGCTGCTGGTAGAGGGCCTGGCCGAGCTTCTGCGACTCGGTGGCGAGCTTCTCCATCGCGGACTTGATCGCGTCGGTGTCGGTGCCCTTGAGGGCCTCCTGCACCTCGCCGACGGCGGCGTTCACCGAGTCCTTGACGTCCGCCGGGACCTTGTCCTCGTTGTCCTTGACGAACTTCTCCGTCTGGTAGACGAGGGTCTCGGCCTGGTTGCGGACCTCGGCCTCCTCACGCCGCTTCTTGTCCTCCTCGGCGTGCTGTTCGGCCTCGCGCATCATCCGGTCGATCTCGTCCTTGCCCAGGGCGGACCCGCCGGTGATCGTCATGTCCTGGCTCTTGCCGGTGCCCTTGTCGACCGCGGAGACCTTCACGATGCCGTTGGCGTCGATGTCGAAGGAGACCTCGATCTGCGGCACGCCGCGCGGGGCCGGCGGCAGCCCGGTCAGCTCGAACATGCCGAGCTTCTTGTTGTAGGCCGCGATCTCGCGCTCACCCTGGTAGACCTGGATCTGCACCGACGGCTGGTTGTCGTCCGCCGTCGTGAAGATCTCGGACTTCTTGGTCGGGATCGTGGTGTTGCGCTCGATCAGCTTGGTCATCACGCCGCCCTTGGTCTCGATGCCCAGGGACAGCGGGGTGACGTCGAGCAGCAGGACGTCCTTGACCTCACCGCGCAGGACACCGGCCTGCAGCGCGGCGCCGACGGCGACGACCTCGTCCGGGTTGACGCCCTTGTTCGGCTCCTTGCCGCCGGTCAGCTCCTTGACGAGCTCCGTCACGGCGGGCATCCGGGTCGAGCCGCCGACGAGGACCACGTGGTCGATGTCGCCGACCGAGATGCCGGCGTCCTTGATCACCTGGTTGAACGGCGCGCGGGTGCGGTCGAGCAGGTCCGAGGTGATGCGCTGGAACTCGGCGCGGGACAGCGTCTCGTCGAGGAACAGCGGGTTCTTGTCGGCGTCGACGGTGATGTAGGGCAGGTTGATCGTGGCGCTCGAGGAGCTCGAGAGCTCGATCTTGGCCTTCTCCGCGGCCTCGCGGAGCCGCTGCATCGCCATCTTGTCCTTGGTCAGGTCGATGCCGTGGCTGCCCTTGAACTTGTCGACGAGCCAGGTCACGATCCGCTCGTCCCAGTCGTCGCCACCGAGGTGGTTGTCGCCGTTGGTGGCCTTGACCTCCACGACGCCGTCGCCGATCTCGAGCAGCGAGACGTCGAAGGTGCCGCCGCCGAGGTCGAAGACGAGGATCGTCTGCTCGGTCTCACCCTTGTCGAGCCCGTAGGCCAGCGCGGCCGCGGTGGGCTCGTTGACGATGCGCAGGACGTTGAGCCCCGCGATCTGGCCGGCCTCCTTGGTGGCCTGGCGCTGCGCGTCCTCGAAGTACGCCGGGACGGTGACCACGGCGTCGACGACCTCCTCGCCGAGGTACGCCTCCGCGTCCCGCTTGAGCTTCTGCAGCACGCGGGCGCTGATCTCCTGCGCGGCGTAGCTCTTCCCGTCGATCTCGGGGGTCTTCCAGTCCGAGCCGATGAACCGCTTCACCGAGCGGAACGTCCGGTCCGCGTTGGTGACGGCCTGGTTCTTCGCGGACTGCCCGACGAGGACCTCGCCGTTGCGCGCGAACGCCACGACCGAGGGCGTGGTGCGGCTGCCCTCGGAGTTGGCGATCACCGTCGGCTCCCCGCCCTCCAGGACGGAGACGACGGAGTTGGTGGTCCCGAGGTCGATACCGACCGCACGAGCCATGGTGTGTGCCTCCGTGTCGAACACTGTGTCTGTCGAACGCTGTGCTTCGTAGTGCTGTGTAGAACTGTCGGGTTCCGTACCGCCGTTGAGCGGATCCGGCTCAAGTTTCGCGATCGAGGCGCCTGCCGTCAACCCGGCCTTGAGCCTAGCTCACTCAACTTGCTGCCCGGTCCAACGGGCGGCGTACCCGACTTGTTCCCACCCGACTCAACTTTTCCGCGGATCGCGGAGTCTGTCGTCGTCTAGCGGAGGAACGAGAAAGCCGTAGAGCTCCTTACAACGCGGGAGCGGGCCGCGGCGGCGGCACCTCGTCCCCCGGGCGCGGGAGCGTCTCCTCGACCGGGGCCAGGGCCCGGTGGTGCTCCGGGTCGGCGACGGCCTCGCCGGTGGCGTCCCGGTACTCCAGCCCGCCCTCGGGGTCCAGGTCGGCGACGTACCCGGCCGCGGCGAGCTGCTCCTCGTCGAGGTCGCGCAGCAGCTCCCAGCGGCTCGGCACCACGCGGTAGTCCGGCCAGTCCAGGTGGCCGTAGGCGTCGTGCAGGTCGGCCAGCAGCCCGGCGAACACCTGCTGCCAGCGCAGCGGCATCGCCTCGGCGAGCCCGCGGGGCACCACCAGGTAGTCCGGGCCGGCGCCCGGGGCGGGGCGGTCGAGGTAGTCGGCCAGCGGCGTGGTCGAGCGCGGGCGGGACGGACGGGACGCGTCCGGGCGGGCCATCGTGCGTGCTCCCGAATGGGGTTCAGGCGGTGTTGGAGGGGGTGCCCGGGCGGGTCGCGAGGGGCACGAGCTCCTTGTAGTCCCAGTTTACGGGCTGCACCCGGACGTTCTGCCCGCTGTAGGGCGCCTCGACCATCTGGTCGTTGCCCAGGTAGAGGAACACGTGGTGGATCGTCGTCGGGTCGGTGCGGTCGTAGGCGTAGAACATCAGGTCGCCGGCCTGGGCCTGGCGAACGGGGAGGTGGCCGCCGGCCCGGTACTGGTCCCGGGACACCCGGGGGAGCTTGATCCCGGCCTTCTCGAACGCCCGCAGCATCAGCCCCGAGCAGTCGTAGGTGTTCGGGCCGGTGGCGCCCCAGACGTACGGCTTGCCGACCTCGCCGAGGGCGAACTCGATGGCCGTCCGGGCGACCCCGGCCGGGAGCTCGGCCGAGCCGCTCCCGCAGCCGGTGGGGTCGGTGACGTCGCCGAGCTGCTCGACGAGGTCCGCCGCGAGCCCCTCCCACTTCGCGTAGGCGCTGGGGAAGGCCGACCGCTGCACGGTCTGGGCCGCCACGGTGACCGGTTGGTCCTCCCAGTCCGGCACCTGCAGCAACCGGTCGTAGAAGATCCGCGCGCTGTAGTTCGGGTCGGTGACCTGCGCCGGCGAGCCCCAGCCCTGGGAGGGCCGCTGCTGGAAAAGCCCGAGCGAGTCCCGGTCGCCGTAGTCGATGTTGCGGAGCGTCGACTCCTGCATCGCCGTGGCCAGCGCGACGAGCCACGCCCGCGGCGGAGCCTGCAGCTCCTTGCCGACGCCGATGATCGTCGCGGCGTTCTGCCGCTGCTCGTCCGTCAGCGTGTCGATGGTCGCCCCCGCCGCGCCCCCGCGCCCGACGGTCCCGATAGGCCCGATGCCGGCGTCGCACCCGCTGGTGACCCGCGGCTGCCCGGCGTTGGGCGCGAAGGCGAGGAAACCGAGCGTCAGGAAGACGACGAGCGCGACGCCGATCGCCACGAAGGGCAGCAGCAGCCGCAGCGGCCGGAGCAGGCGCACCCCGTCAGGCCCGGTCGTAGCCGGAGACGCGCCAGCCCGCCTCGGTGTCGACGACCGTGACCTGCAGGGTCAGCGCGTCCGTCGGCACGTCGACGACGACGGAGGCGGGGGACACCTGCGTGGCCGTCGCCGATCCCGTCACCCGGGTGGCCGGGATGTTGGCGGGGTCGACGCCGGTGAGCGTGCCGACGTACTCCGGCGTCGTGTACGGGACGAGCGAGTTCACCCACTGCTGGTTGGTGGTGCCCGCGGGGTGGGTGGCCCAGGCGGTGGCCCAGTTCTGCGCCACCTGCAGCGCCTCGGCCGGGGCGGCGGAGAGCGGCAGCGTGGTCGGGGTCAGCGCCGCCACCGGCGGGAGGGCCGTCGGGGTGGGCGAGGCGGGGGCCCGGGCCCCGGTCGTGGCCGTCGTCGCGCCGGGCTTGGTCACCACCGGCGCCTGCGCGGGCGGACGGAGCGCACCCACGGCCAGGCTGACCAGCACGGCCAGGCCGAGCACGACGACGACGGTGACCGCGAGCCGCAGCGGGGTGCGGAGGGGCCACCCCCACACCGCCCGGTAGGCGGCCGCGCGCCCGCGCGGGGACCTAATCGGCATCGCGGCCCGTCCGGGCGGGGCGGTAGATCCGGTAGACCGGGACGCCGTCGACGAGCTCGGCGTCGACCGGTCGGGCCTGGACGGCGCGGGCCGCCGCCGGATCCGACCTGCGGTAGATCACGCGCTCGTCGATCTCGCTGGGGTCGTTGCGCGTGGGGTACGCGCCGGTCGCCGCCGGGGTCGGGGACCCGCCCGCGGGCAGGGCCGGACGGCGCGCGGCCGAGAGGGCGGCGGCGTCCGCGCCGGTGACCTCGGCGTGCCGCCGCGGGGTGCGCGCACCCGGTCCGGCCGGGCTGACCGTGGCCTGCACGGGAGGGACGCGGGAGTACTCGGCCTCGGGGCGCACGGCGTCGGGATCGTCCCCGGCGCCGGACCCCCGGCGCTCGTTCCACCAGCGGCCCTGCCGGTCCTCGGGGTCCGCGCCGCGGACCCGCTGCCACACCCGGGACATGGGGCCGCCGCCGATCGACGGCACGATCCCGCCGAACTGGTCCCGCGTCAGCGACACCATCGACACCAGCCGCCGGAAGGGCCGCGCGACCGCCCACAGCACGACCGTGACCACGCCGGTGACCAGCAACGACAGCCAGAGGTCGATGCCCGCGCCGGGCCGGAACAGCGACACCACGAGCAGCGCGTGCAGCCCGGCCAGCGCGCCCACGATGATCGTGTTGACGATCGCGGCGCCGGCCACGCGCAGCAGCGCGGGCAGCACGTCCGGCTTCAGCACCGCCACCACGGCGATCGCCGGCGCCGTCATCACCATCAGCCGCAGCAGCAGCATCGCGACCAGCACCAGCACCTTCGACAGCAGCTGGAACAGCGCGATGCACACCGCCTGCACCACCGACAGCACGCCGACGCCGACGCGGCTGCCGGACTCGCCCTGGAAGTAGCTGTACCGGTCGCCCATCTGCCCGGCGAGCGTGGCGTAGTCGTTCTTCTTCTGCTCGGCCAGCTGCGGGGTGTCCTGCCCCTCGGCGACCTCGTTGATCGTGAAGGTCGACGCGCGCAGCAGCGGCCGGCCGAGGTCCGTGGCCTGCGGGACGTCCGGCGAGCCGAAGTTGCCGCGCAGCCAGTTCGTGTAGACCACCTGGTCGACCAGCACGGTCGGCAGCGTGTCCCGGTCGCCCAGGCCGACCTGGGAGAGGAAGCCCTCCTGCATCTGCGTGACGCCGTCGAGCAGCAGCGTGTCCGCCGCCCGCGCCCAGTTCACCGGGGCCAGGTAGGCCGCGCCGGCGAGCACCAGGGCGCCGAGCGCGAACGCCGCCCGCTGCGTCTGCCGGGCCAGGTCGCCGCGCAGCGCCAGGACCAGCAGGATCACCGCGAGGATCACCAGCGCCACGCCGATCCACAGCGTGAACACCGAGTCGTACATGGCCCGCGTGGCCGCGGTGATCACGTTGTCCAGCGGGTCGAGCAGGGCCCCGCCGTCCGCGATCAGGTAGTGCGCCCAGTTCACGCCGCCCACGGCGAACTTCGCGACGTTGAACGTCTGGTTGCCGAGCCACGTGTCCGTGGTCGTCGCCGGGTTGAGGACGCCGCCGGCGCAGCCCAGGTCGTAGTTGTGCCAGGTCATCCCGGCGTAGCCGACCTCGCGGTACACCGAGCCGGGCTCGCCGCCGTCGGGCCGGGGCGGGTCCAGCGAGCCCACGAGTCCGGTGCCGGGGCGGTCCGGCTCGGGGCTCTGCTTGCAGTCGAAGCCCTGTGCGACGGCCGGGCTGCCGACCAGCCCGCTGCCCGCCACCACGGCGAGGACCAGCAGCAGGGCGGCGCCGCGACGACGGCGCGGGGCCCCGGCGTGCCGGCGGGCGCGGTCCTTGCGTACCGCGACCACCACGGCGGCGGCCAGGACGAGCAGTACCGCCAGGAGCCCGGTGGTCCCGCCGGTCGACGCCGTGACGGACGCCGCGGCGTTCACCGCCCGCCCTCGCCGGGGGCGCCGGAGCGGGCGCGCTCGGCGGCGACGTCGCCGGCTTCCTCGGCGGCGGGACGGCCGTCACTCCCGTGCCCGTCGTGGACCGGGAGGTCCTCACCCACCGACGTCGGCTCGGCGAGGTCGTCGTCCACGTCCGCCCAGCCCTCCTCCAGGTCGTCCAGGAGGTCGAGCTGCTCGTCGTCGAGGTCGTCCGGGTCCGGCTCCAGCGAGCCCGGGACCACCCGCACCCCGTCGTCCCAGCCCGGCCGGCCCGGTCCGACGCGGGTGGCCTCGCCGGTGCGGATCTCGGGGGCGGTCAGGTCGACGGGGTCGAGATCCTCGTCCAGGTCGATCCCGCCCGGTGGCACGACGACCTGCCGCGCGCCGACCGGGCGCGGCTCGTCGGGCGCCCTTCCGGAGTCCGCCGCGAGGACCGGAGCCCCGCTGACGGCGACCCGGCTGGCGTCGGGGTTGGTGTCGAGGGCCTCGCGGACGTGGTCGAGGTGCGGCGCCTCGAGGTCGATCCGGATCTTCTCGACGCCGCCGTGCCCGTCGGCGAACACGAACTGGCGCGGGGTGTCGTCCGGCCGGTCGTCGTGCCGCGGGCGCGGGGAGAGCGTGCTCAGCATCTGCTCGTAGCCGACGCCGGTGGGGACCCGCAGCAGGCGCAGCGCGTCCGTCTGGGCCTCCTCGTCGTCCGTGCGGCCGACGAACACGGCGTTGACCAGCGACGCGAACCCGGAGACCCGCAGCAGGTCGCCCGCCAGCTGGGAGGCGAACAGCGCCCGGACGTTGAACTTGCGGGAGTCGCGGGCGAGCCGGTCGATCAGCACCTTGCCGGTGGGCACCTGGGACAGGAAGTGCGTCTCGTCGAGCGCGACGCCCTTGCGCAGGTTGCGGTCGGCGTCGTAGATCGTGCGCTGGGTCAGCCACGACGCGAGGTTGAGCAGCTCGACGGCCAGCGCCTCGTTGTCCGTCCACTCCTCGCGCGGGCTGCCCGGCCGCGGCAGCGTCATGCCCTGCATGGTGAGCACGGTCAGCCGGTAGTCCCGGTCGGCGGCCCACGGGTCGTCCCGGCTGGTGTCCGGGAACAGCAGCGCGGCCTGCGGGAGCTCGCGGCGCTCCTCGAGGAAGTCCGCGACCACCCCGGCGTGCTCCTCGCCCTCGCGCTGGTGCCGGCGCAGCGCGTCGATGACCAGGCCGGGGTGCCGGTCCGGGGCGCCGCCGACCTCGCGCACCGCGCGGAGCAGCACGATCCGGGTGTGCGGGAGCCGGGCGACGTCGTAGGGCAGCAGGCCGGTGAGCACGTCGAGCACCAGGCGGCGGCGGGTGGCGGCGGCCAGGGACCGCTCGCGGCGCCAGGACCGCTCGGGGTCCTCGTCGTCGGCGAAGTGCTCGGGCCGCGGCTCGGCGACCACCCGGTACGGGTTGAGGATGCCCGGGTCGGCGCGCAGCAGGTTGATGTGCCGGGAGAAGGAGGCGAGCTCCGGCAGCCGGGTCAGCTCGGCCAGCGGGCCCGACGGGTCGAGCACCGTCCACCGTGCACCCGCGCGGAGTGTCTTGTAGACGATCAGGCCGGTGAGGAAGGACTTGCCGGAGCCCAGCCCGCCGACGACGGCGGTGAGGCCGGAGGCCCGCCGGACCTCCTGCGCGAGCCAGGGGTCCCAGGCCACCGGTCGTCGGGTCGCGGTGCAGGTCTCGCCGAGCATGATCCCGCGCCGGTCGCCCACGCTCGCCGTCGCGGCCGGGACCGCGGCCGCCGCCCAGGTGACCGACCCGCGCCGGCGGTACGCCGTGGACGCCATCGCCTCGCCTGGGATGAACTCGCGGGCGTAGCGGTACTGCGCCTCCGGGTGCTCGATCTGCACCTTCGGCGAGTACAGGTCCAGCACCTGCTGGGCGCGCTGGATGGCCTCGCCCTCGTCCGGCCCGGAGACGGCGATCCGCCACCAGCCGTAGAGCCGCGTGTTGAGCTGCGTCAGGCCGCTGGTGAGCTCGTCCTCGACCTCGAGCACGCGGTCGGCCTGGCGGGCCAGCGACATCGGCGGCTCGAGGTCGTGGTCGTGGGTGTAGTGCCGGATCTGGCTGCGCACCTTGCCCATCTGGCGCTGCAGCTCCCCGGTCACCTCCTCCGGCTTGCGGATGTACATCCGCGCCGACCACTCCACCGGGAAGGGGAGCCGGTCGGAATGCTGCATCCACGGGTCGTCGACCTCGGGGATGCGCAGGCCCTCCATCAGGCCGAGGGAGAGCACCGCCACGTCCCGCGTGACGGCCTGGCCGCGGACCCGGCCGGTCACCTTCACCGTGGGGGCGTAGGGCTCCTGGTGCAGCTCGACGCCGTCCGTGAAGGCCGCGAGGTCCTCCTCCTCCCAGCGGGTCACGCCCACCGGGACCGACGAGAGGCTGCGCGGCGCGGGCAGGCCGAGCGCGACCGAGCGGTGCATCAGCCAGGCCATGTCCGACGCCGAGGCGGGCACGCCGTCGAGCCCCGAGCCCGCCACGAGCGCGTCGAGGTGGTTGAGCTCGGACTCCAGCGCGGACAGCTCGGCCCGCACCGCCGCCGGCACGACCCGCCCCAGCACCGGCGCCGCCCGCTCGACCCAGCGGTCGAGCATGCTGCGGCCGGACACCTCGACGCCGAGGAAGACCTCCTTGTCGCTCATGGACAGTCCCATGAGGTGGCGCTGCTCGCCCTCCAGGAAGCCGTCCCAGCCCAGGGCGCCCGGGACGTCGGGCATCCGGCCGAGGGCGTTCTTGTCGAACGACTCCGCCCACATGTGCACCGGGTACGGGCGGGTGGTCACCCGCAGGTGCAGCCACCGGCCCTGCAGCTCGCCGAGCTGCGCCGCGATCTGCCGGATGAGGATCTCGCGCTGGCTGTCGCTGCGGAAGCTCCACGCCTGCGGGGACAGCCGGTACCAGGCCATGACCTGGGTGGACGTGCGGGTGACGTGCCCGTCGATGCTGCGCAGCGCGATCGTGGGGCTGAACTTGGGGAGCTTGGCATCGCCCTGCAGGGAGCGACCGGCGGGGCGGCGGCCGTCGCGGAAGGGATCGCGCTTCTCACGCGCGGCCACGGCCCGACCCCTTCCACCCGTTGTTCGTGGCGGCCTCGCGGCGCTGCGCCGAGGTCGCCCAGGGCTGCGGCGCGGCGGGCCTGCGCCCGACGCGACGCGGGGCGGCTCTCGGCGCGGGCTCCGGAGCGGTCCTCGGCGCGGTGTCCGGTGCGGTCTTCGGGGCCGTGCTCGGGGCGGCCTCGACCGGCGTGACGTCCCGCAGCACGGGCGCGGCCTCGACGACCTGCGGGGCGGGCCCGAGCTCGGGTTCCGGTGCGGTCCGCTCGGCCGGTCGCGGCTCCGGGACGGCCGGGCGGCCCGACCGCGGGAGGGCGCGTCGGGTCCGGACGTGCGCGAAACGCACCGGCCCGCCCGCGCCGCGCCGGCGGCGCCGGGGACCCGTGACCTCGTGCCGGAAGTGCTCCGCGACCTGGCTCAGCGGGCGCTCGTAGTCGATCTTCTTGCCCAGGAACCGGGTGGCGACCACGGTCAGCACCAGCGCCCAGGCCACGGAGAAGAAGTCCAGCCCGATGCCGATACGGCGCTGCAGGAACATGATCACGATCATGACGAGCAGGCCGACACCGTAGGAGACGTACCGCGCGCGCCACGGGAAGGTCGCGCGCGGCGGACCCAGCCAGACGGAGTCGACCCGGTACACCTCGTCGTCGGTGCGGACCAGCACGGTCAACCGGTGATCAGGCTGGCGAGGAAGGCACCGACCTGCGGCCCGTTGCCCGACACCGCGATACCCAGCGCGACCAGGCCGACGAGGAGTCCGACGCTCCGGCGGGCGACGCCGGCGTTGTCACCCTTGCCGCCGATCCACAGCAGGATGATGGCGATGCCCAGCAGGATGAGCGGGACGATGTTGTCCTGGATCCACCCCTGCAGGCCGTTCGTCGTGAGGTTCTGGGCGTACCAGAGGGTGCGGGCCCCTGGTCCGGTCATCGGTGTTCTCCTGCCGTGGTCGGGCGGGCACCCTGCGGGAAAGGGGGGAGCACGGGCCGCCAGCGGACCAGGGTAGCCACGCCGACCTGAAGACCTGGTGTGACCACGCCAGAGCCACCCGTTCGCACGCGTTTCCGGCTTCCCGGCGGCACCCGTTCGTCCCAGATCTCCCACCGACCGTGAAGCGGGGCCCGCCGATCGGGCTAGAGGTGCGCGGCTCCGGTGACCGGTCGTCCCGCCCGGTGGGCGGCACGACCCGGACATTCGGTGATTCCGCTCTCAGAAGGGCACCCTGTCCTCGGCGCCCTGACCGGGGGAGCAGCGGTTGCGGAGCGCGTCCGGCGCCCCCCGTCTGCGCAGCGTGCCGTGCCCGTCACAGGGCACAGGGCCACCCCGGTGACCTATTCTCCCGCTCACGCGATTGTCGTCGCGAACCGCAACGAGGCCGTTTCGTGTTGCTACTCGTCAGTAACCACGCGTATAGCCTTCTTGCCGGGACCACGACAGGGAGGTTCGTCCACATGACCTGGGTGCAGTACGTGCTCGGCATCGTCACGGTGTTGTCCGCCGTGGTGGCCGTGGCGCTGGTGTGGCGCACGGTGGCGAGCATGGTGAGCATCATCCGCCTGGGCCAGGCCGACGCCACGCGCAACGGCCCGTTCGGGCCGCGGTTCGCCACCATGCTCAAGGAGACCCTCGGCCACACCCGGATGCTGAAGTGGAGCCACGTCGGGGTGTTCCACTGGCTGGTGATGGTCGGCTTCGGCGGGCTGTTCCTGGCGCTGGTCGAGGCGTTCGTCGAGGTGTGGAACCCGACCTTCCACCTGCCGATCATCGGCGAGTGGGGCCCGTACTCGCTGTGGGTGGAGATCCTCGGCGTGGGCACCGTGGTCGGCATCCTCCCGCTGATCGTCTACCGGCAGGTGAAGAACCCGCGCCGGCTGGGGCGGGCGTCGCGGTTCTACGGCTCGCACATGGGCCGGGCCTACTTCGTCGAGGCCATCGTGTTCCTGGAGGGCGTGGGCATCCTCGTGGTGCGCGCCTCGAAGCTCGCGCTCGGCGCGTTCGACGCCCCGGACTGGTCGACCTTCGTCTCCGGCCCGCTGTCCACGATCTTCCCGGGCAGCCCCACGCTGATCTCGGTGTTCGCCGCGGTGAAGGTGCTCTCGGCCACGCTGTGGCTGATCGTGATCGCGGCCAAGCCCACGATGGGCGTGGCCTGGCACCGGTTCACCGCGTTCCCGAACATCTACTTCAAGCGCGAGGACGACGGGCGCAAGGCGCTGGGCAACGTCAAGCCCATGACGTCGCAGGGCAAGGTGCTCGACCTGGAGGAGGCCGACCCGGACACCGACACCTTCGGCGCCGGGCGGGTCGAGGACTTCACCTGGAAGGGCCTGCTCGACTTCACCACCTGCACCGAGTGCGGCCGCTGCCAGTCGCAGTGCCCGGCGTGGAACACCGAGAAGCCGCTGTCGCCGAAGCTGCTGGTCAACGCGCTGCGTGACCACGCCTACGCCAAGGCCCCGTACCTGCTCGCCGGCGGGCGCAAGGACATGACCGGCGACGAGGTCGGGCTGACCGGCGACGACGCCGAGGCCCGCCTGGCCGCGATCCCGGAGGCCGCGGTGAAGGAGGCCGAGCGCCCGCTGGTCGGCGGCGAGGACGTGCTGGGCGTCATCGACCCGGACGTGCTGTGGTCCTGCACCACCTGCGGGGCCTGTGTGGAGCAGTGCCCGGTCGACATCGAGCACGTCGACCACATCGTCGACATGCGCCGCTACCAGGTCATGATCGAGACCGAGTTCCCCACGGAGCTGTCCGGGCTGTTCAAGAACCTGGAGAACAAGGGCAACCCCTGGGGCTCCAACCAGAAGGACCGCCTGGCCTGGACCCAGGACCTGCCCTTCGAGGTCCCGGTGTTCGACGGCGAGCTGTCGGCCGACACCGAGTACATCTTCTGGGTCGGCTGCGCCGGCGCCTTCGACGACAACGCGAAGAAGACCACCCGCGCCACCGCCGAGCTGCTGCACCGGGCCGGGGTGAACTACGTGGTCCTGGGCACCGAGGAGACCTGCACCGGCGACCCGGCGCGGCGCGCGGGCAACGAGTTCCTGTTCCAGATGATGGCCCAGCAGACCGCCGAGATGCTCAACGCGGTGTTCGAGGGCCGCGAGCCGGGCACCCGGAAGATGGTCACCACCTGCCCGCACTGCCTCAACTCGCTCTCGCGGGAGTACCCGCAGCTCGACGGGCACTACGAGGTCATCCACCACACCCAGCTGCTGAACAAGCTGGTCCGCACCGGCAAGCTCGTCCCGGTCGCCGACCCGGACGCCTCGAAGAAGGTCACCTACCACGACCCGTGCTACCTCGGCCGGCACAACGAGGTCTACGAGGAGCCGCGCGAGCTGGTCTCCGCCGTGGGCACGTTGACGGAGATGCCGCGCCACGGCGACCGCTCCATGTGCTGCGGCGCCGGCGGGGCGCGGATGTGGATGGAGGAGCGGATCGGGCAGCGGATCAACGTCACCCGCACCACCGAGGCGCTCGAGACCCTCTCCCCCGCCGGGGGCGACGGCGCGGCCGCCGCGGCCGGCACGATCGCCGTCGGCTGCCCGTTCTGCCGCACGATGATCGGCGACGGCCTGACCCAGAAGCAGGCCGGCGGCGAGGGCGAGCAGGTCCAGGTCCAGGACGTCGCGCAGATGCTGCTCGCCTCGGTCCAGCGCGGCGACTCCGCGGTCGCGACGCCGGCCGCCGAGGAGGCGACCGAGGGCGACGTCGAGCAGACCACCTCGGCCCCGCTCACCGAGAACACCCCGGCCGGCGCCGCCGACTCCGGGGCCGCCAACGCCTCGACCTCCACGGACGCCGCGGCGGAGACGGTGAAGCCGGCCGAGGCGCCCGGGGACGCGGTCGCGGAGAAGGCCGCCGACGCCGACACCACGGGGCCCGACGCGGACAAGTCCGAGGTCACCACCGGGATGAACGACGCCGCGGTCGAGGGCTCGGGCAAGGAGCCGACCGCGGAGACCGAGGCCGGGACGGCCGGGCCGTCGGAGCCCCCGACCGGGTCGACCGAGGCGTCGAAGGAGTCCACGGGCAGCAACGGCTCCGGCCCCAAGCCGGAGACCAACGGCCACGCCCGCACCGACGCCTCCTCCGGCACCGGCGACAAGGGCGACTCCACCTCCTGACGCAGTCCACTCACCGGCCCCGCGGTCCCCGATCGCGGGGCCGGTGGCGTTCTCGGGGGTGCTGTGTGGGTGGGGACGCCGGCGGGCGCAGTCGTGGGACGAGGCGGACGTGATCATCGGAGGTCACGGTCGGGCGCAGTCGTTCCCGGTCTCGGGATACGGCGGACCGAGGGTGATCATGACGCGTCGTCGGAGTGGCACCGCGGAGGAGCCGTGATCGTCGTTCCGGACCGTTCGGGGCCGCCCTTGGCCAGGCGTGGTCCCGAACAGTGATCTTGCGGAGTCCGGCGGGCTGTCGGAGCGCGACTCGCGGGAGTGCCGCTGAGGTGGCGAGGGTCAGGGGCAGGGGCGGAAGCTCGCGACCCGCCAGGTGGCCTTGGCGGTGTTCTCCGTGCGCACCACCTCGACGGTGCCCAGTGCGGGGACGGCGAGGCCCCAGGCGGTGGAGCAGCCGTCGAGCGCGAGGACGGTGCCCGGCGGCGGGACCGGGGTGGGCGAGGTGGAGGCGCGGGGCGCGGAGGTCGGGCTGCCCGCGGGCACACGGGTCGCGGCCACGCCGACCCCCGCGGCGCAGTCGGCGGTGCCGGTGGTCTGCGCCAGCTGCGTCTGCGCGGCGGGGTCGAGGAGCCGGCACACCGCCTCCGGGTCGGCCGGGGTCAGGCCCTCGCCGAGCTTGGTCAGCACCAGGTCGGGGCGGTCGTAGCCGAAGCCCGCCCGCATCTGCGTCCCGGCCTGCTGCGCGATCTGCGCCTCCTGGTCGCGGACCTCGGCGGCGCGGAACTGGTAGCCCACGAACGACACCAGACACAACGCCGCCCCGACGGCTGCGAGCTGCCACCGCGGCAAGCGCAGCAGCCCGGCGATCAGCACCCCGATGCTCGCGGCGAAGGCCCAGGACCACGGGTTGCCGGCGGTCTCGTGCACGAGCCCGGCCAGCATCGCGATCCCGGCGACGTGCCAGGTCCAGCCCTTGAGCAGCCGGTCCAGCCGCAGCAGCGCCAGGAGCACGAGCACCACGAGCCCGGCCGCGACCGGTACCCACCAGCGGGCCTGGTCGTCGAACGCCACGAAGAGGAACAGCAGGGCCGCCGCGCCCAGGATCCCGAGCCCGATCGCCCCGCGCCAGCTCCGGGGGCGGAACCTCCGCAACGCCTCCGCCGCCGGCGCCCGGTCCCCGCGCGGCTCCCGCCCGCTCGGGTCGGGTCCTCCGGCGGAGCCCGACGAACGCCCCGGCCCGTCCCCGTCCCGGGGAGCGCCGCGTTCGTCCCGCTCCGAACCGACCCGGTCTCGTCCGGCCTGGTCCCGGTCACCCGGGACCAGCTCGATCGGGACCAGCTCGCCCCGGTTCCGTCCGGCCTGGTCCCGCTGCGCAACGGAGTCGCCCTCGTCCCGCCGCGCGACCTGGGCCTCGGGATCGGGACGCTCGTCCAAGGACCCCGACGCGGCGACGTCGCTCGGGTCCTCGACCGGGCGCCGCGCCGGGGCGTGCCGCCCACTGCGCCACGCCCCCGTCCCGGTGGGGGGGTCGGGGCGGGCTGCAGGGTCGCGGCGCTCCATCGGCGCCCAGCCTAGCGACCCGCTGCGTCCGGTAGCGGCCTCACAACCAGCCGTGGTCGCGGGCCCGCTCCAGCGCCTCCACCCGCGTCGCGACGCCGAGCTTCTGCATCGCCGAGGACAGGTAGTTGCGGACGGTGCCGGCGGAGAGGTGCACGCGCGCGGCGATGTCGCCCGCCGTGCCCGCCGGCCCCACCTGCCCGACGCTGCGCAGGACCTGCAGCTCCCGCTCGGTGAGCGGGCAGTCCTCCGTGGTCAGGGCGGTCATGGCCAGGTCGGGGTCGACGTAGCGGCCGCCGCCGTGCACCCGCCGGATCACGTCGGCGAGCAGCGAGGCGGGCGCACTCTTCGTCACGAAGCCCGCCGCCCCGGCGGCCAGCGCGCGCCGCAGCACCCCGGGCCGGGCGTGCCGGGTCAGCACGATGCACCGGACGCCCGGCGCGTTCGCCTGCACCCACTGGGCGACCTCGGCACCGTCGAGGCCGGGCATCTCGACGTCGAGGACCGCGACGTCCGGCTCCTGCGCGGCGATCGCCGCCACCGCCTCGTCGCCCGAGGACGCCTCGGCGACCACGGTCAGGTCGGCTTCGAGGTTGAGCAGGGCACCGACGGCTCCCCGGGTGAGCGACTCGTCGTCGGCGAGGACCAGCCGGATCACCGGCCGCTCCCCAGAACCGCCTCGAGCCGGTAGCCGCCCCGCCCGTCGCAGCCGGCGGCGAGCCGCCCGGCGTGTTCCTCCAGGTAGCGCTCCAGCCCGGCGAGCCCCGTACCGGCGCCGTCGCCGGGGCCGGACACGCCGTCGTTGCACACGACCAGCCGGTCCGCGCCGATCTCGATGGTGCAGCGGCTCGGCTCGGCGTGCCGCAGGACGTTGGTCATGGCCTCGCGCAGCACGCGGCCGAGGACGTTGCGGGCGGCCGGCGCGACGGCGTCGGGGTCGCCGCGCACCTCCAGCGCCACCCCGGCGGAGCCGAGGACCGCCCGCGCCCCCGCGAGCTCGATGGCGAGGTCGGTGTCCCGGGTGCTCCGGACCAGGGCCCTGACCTCGGTCAACGACTCGCGCGCCACCCGTTGCACCTCGTCCATCTCGGACCGCGCCCGGTCGGGGTCGGCCTCCAGCAGCCGGGCGGCGAGCTCGCTCTTGAAGGCGACGACCTCGAGCGCGTGCCCGAGGATGTCGTGCAGGTCGTCGGCGAGCCGGAGCCGTTCGCGGGCGGTGGCGAGCTCGGCGGCGGTGCGGCGCGAGTCGTCGAGGTCGGTGACGGCCTTGAACCACCACAGCCGCTCGACGTCGAGGCACCACATGCTCGCCACGTAGAACCCGGCGATCCCGGCCGCGAACCACGGCGAGATCGGAACCCCCTCGATGCTGGGCCGCACGAGCGCGCCGAGGGCGTAGGTCAGCGCGACCACCACCGCGGCCGACGCGACCACCCACAGGGCGATCACCCGCGCCCGCCGGCCCGCGACGACGTCGCCCAGGAGGATCCCGGCCACCAGCGCCCAGGTCCACCCGGCCCAGGACGAGGCGACGCCGACGAGCGTGATCGCCAGGCCCACCGCGCACGCGGCGGTCACGAACACGGGCGAGGCTGGGGTGCCGAGCGACCGCACGTACCGCCGGATCCGGATCAGGTGCAGCACCATCGCCGCCAGGTAGAGCGGGACGAGCGCGGCCAGCCAGGCGGGCTCCGGCAGCCCCGTCCACAGCACGAACGCGGGCACGAGCAGCAGCCAGCCGACGGTCATGAGCAGCCCGATCCGGCTGAACCGGCGCGCCGCGCGGACCTGCCGCTCCTCGGCGGCGAGCCGCCCCTTCGGCTCGGCGGTCGGCGGGCGGTCGGTCGTCACACCGCCGACGGTATCCGAGACGTCCGGCCCGGTCCCGACCTGCGACGGGACCGATGACAGCTGTCATCGCCAGCCGTGCACAGCGTCAGCAGGACGTGTGATGCGCGCGCCTACCGCGGCACCCCGGCGGCCGGGCACCGTGGTGGTCATGACGGAGACGGTGAGCGAGCCGGCGGTGGCCGGTGCGGGGGGACGCGACACGGCCATCCGGGTACGGGGGCTGCAGGTGCGGTACGGGACGTTCGAGGCCGTCCGGGGGGTCGACCTCGAGGTCCTGCGCGGCGAGGTGTTCGCGCTGCTGGGCACCAACGGCGCGGGCAAGACGACCACGCTCGAGGTGCTCGAGGGGTTCCAGCGGCGCAGCGGGGGCGAGGTCTCGGTGCTCGGCTTCGACCCGGGCACCCAGCGCGACGAGCTGCGGGCGCGGATGGGGATCCAGCTGCAGGAGGGCGGGTTCGTCGAGGAGCTGACGGTCGGGGAGACGCTCGAGCTGTGGGGGAAGCTGGCGGTCCGTCCGGACCGGCCCGACCGGCTGCTGGAGCGCTTCGACCTGGGGCACCGCCGCGACGTGCGCGTCGGTGCCCTGTCCGGCGGCGAGAAGCGGCGCCTCGACCTGGCGACGGCGGTGTGGGGCTCGCCCGAGCTGGTCGTCCTCGACGAGCCGACGACCGGCCTCGACCCGGGGTCCCGGCGCCGCACCTGGGACGCGATCCAGGAGCTGCAGGAGGCCGGCCGCACGGTCGTCCTCACCACGCACTACCTGGAGGAGGCGGAGGCGCTGGCCGACCGGGTCGCGATCATGCACGAGGGGCGGCTGGCCGTGTCCGGAACACTCGAGCAGATCCTCGCGAGCCGACCGGCCGGGTTCTCGGCGACGCTCCCCGAGGGCGTCACGCCGCCCGACGGCGCGGTGCTGGAGGGCCGGACGGTCCGGGTCGGCACCACGGATCTGCAACGCGACCTCACCGCGTTCCTGGCCTGGGCGGCCGACCACGGGATCCGGCTGTCCGACCTGCGGGCCGCGCCGGCGTCGCTCGCCGACATCTACCACTCGATCCGCACCGACTCGGACACCGCGTCGGCACCCGAGGAGGCGTGATGGACCGCGTCACCGCACTGGTCTGGTCCGAGCTGAAGCTGATCCTGCGCAACCGCACGATGCTGACGTCCGTGCTGGTCGTGCCGCTCGCCCTCGGCGTCTTCCTGACCTTCAGCCAGATCGACGCGCCGACCTACGTCGTCGCCATGCAGATCGTGTTCGCGCTCGGGATGGGGGTGTACGTCGGTGGGACGCAGACGCTGGTCGCGCGCCGGCAGTCCCGCGTGCTCAAGCGTTTCCGGACCAGCGGGATCTCCGACGGCGGGCTGCTGGTCGGGACCGTCGGGCCCGCGGCCGTGCTGGCCCTGGCGCAGCTGATCCTGTTCGGGGTGTTCGATGTCGTGGCCGGCCTGCCGGCACCGAGCGCGCCGCTCGCGCTGCTGCTCGCCGTCCTGGGCGGCCTCGCGCTGGTGACGACGGCGGCACTCGCCACCGCGATCGTGACGCCCTCGGCCGAGCGGGCGCAGATCACCACGCTGCCGCTGTTCTTCGTGGTGGTCGGGTCCGCGGTGATCATCGCCGTGATCCCGGCGGGCGGCTGGCCCGACATCCTCGCGCTGCTGCCGGGCGGGGCGATCGGCGCGCTGAGCCGGGTGGCCTACGGTGCGCCGTGGACGCCGTACGCCCTGGTCTCGCTGGTCGCGTGGCCGGTGCTGTTCGGCTGGCTGGCCACCCGCAACTTCCGATGGGACGCGCGGGTGGCCGCGGTCTGACCCCTCGGGTCGACTCAGCGCCGGGTGTCGACCTTGTGGAAGTTCTTCCACGCGCGCGAGGGCGTCGGGCCCCGCTGCCCCTGGTAGCGGGAGCCGACGCCCTCGCTGCCGTAGGGCCGCTCCGCGGGGCTGGACAGCCGGAACAGGCACAGCTGCCCGATCTTCATGCCCGGCCAGAGCGTGATCGGCAGGTTCGCGACGTTGGACAGCTCGAGCGTGATGTGGCCGGTGAAGCCCGGGTCGATGAACCCTGCTGTCGAGTGGGTGAGCAGGCCCAGCCGGCCGAGGCTGGACTTGCCCTCGAGCCGCCCCGCCAGGTCGTCCGGCAGGCTGACCTGCTCGAACGTCGACCCGAGGACGAACTCCCCGGGGTGCAGCACGAAGGTGTCCCCGTCGGCGGTCTCGACCGGCGTGGTGAGCTCGTCCTGCTGGATCGACGGGTCGATGTGGGTGTAGCGGGAGTTCTGGAAGACCCGGAAGAAGCGGTCCAGCCGCACGTCGATGCTCGACGGCTGCAGCATCGCCTCGTCCCACGGGTCGAGCCCGAGGCGCCCGGACTCGAGCTCCTTGCGCAGGTCGCGGTCCGAGAGCAACACGCCCGCAGCCTATCCGGGGAGGTGGATCGAGGGCCGCAGCGGGGATGCTAGAGTCGCTCTCACGCACTGCGGATGTAGTTCAATGGTAGAACATCAGCTTCCCAAGCTGAATACGCGGGTTCGATTCCCGTCATCCGCTCTCACTCCGAAAGCCCAGGTCACAGGCCTGGGCTTTCGTCGTTCTCGGGGTTCCCGCGCTCCGCACGCCCCGCGTGGGCATCATCGCCGCCGTCGGTTGGGCACCTCGCGGTCCGGTGTGGGCAGCGCTCGCCGACGCCGGCGGTCCGCCCGGTTCGCGACCCTCGCACGGTCAGCACCGACACCCGGAGGACACCGTGCTCACCACCGCTCCGTTCGCCCCCGCCCGGCACCTCGACCCGCTGCTCAGCGTGCAGGGCTCGAGGGATCGCTACCACTGCCCCGACCTCGTCAGCCTCGACCGGCACCTCGCCCGGCTGCGCGGCCGCATCGCCCGCGACGCCGGCCGGGCCCCCGCCGCCGTCGCGACGTGGCAGGCCGACCTGGACCGGTTGCTCGAGCGCCGCGCCTGGCTCACCCTGCCGGTCGCGCTGGACCGCGCCGCCTGAAGTCGCTTTGCGGCCGGCACGCACCCGGGCACGATGCCCGGATGGTGCAGCTGCGTCCGTTCACCGCCGGGGACCGCGAGGCCGTGGTCGCGCTGTCGTTGCGGGCGTGGGAACCCGTGTTCGCCTCGATGGAGCGGGTGCTGGCCGGGTCGGGGGTGTACGAGGCCTACTACCCGGACTGGCGGACCGCGCAGGCCGGGGCCGTCGCGCAGGCCTGTGCCGACATGGAGGCCTGGGTCGCCGAGGTCGACGGGCGGGTGGCCGGGTTCGTCGCCCTGCACTCGCTCGACGACACGACCGGGGAGATCCACATGGTCGCCGTGGACCCGGCCCACCACCGGCACGGGGTCGGGCGGGCCCTCACCGAGCACGCGACGGCCCGGCTGCGCGAGCGCGGCAGCACGGTCGCGATGGTCGAGACCGGCGGGGACCCGGGGCACGCGGCGGCCCGGGGGCTGTACGAGCACTGCGGCTACACGGCGCTGCCCTCCGTGCGGTACTTCCGCACCCTGTGAGGCAGCCGACCCGCACCCGCCTGCGTCCCGTGGACCTGGCGCGCGCCGCGGGCATCTCGACGCAGCAGGTCCGCAACCACGAGGACGCCGGCGTGCTGCCGCCGGTCCCGCGGACGCCGTCGGGCTACCGGGCCTACGACGGGACGCACCTGCGCGCGCTGCTGGCGTACCGCGCACTGGCCGTCGGCCACGGCCATCCCACCGCGACGGCGGTGATGCACGCCGTGCACGCGGGCGACACCACCCGGGCCTTCCGGCTGCTCGACGAGAGCCACGCCGGCCTGCACGCCCAACGCCTGGCCACCGACGAGGCCGCCGCCGCGCTGGAGGTGCTCGCCGGGGCCGAGCCGCAGGCGCCACCCGGGCCGCCCCTGTCCGTCGGCGAGCTCGCCCGTCGGCTCGGCGTGCGGCCGTCGGCGCTGCGGGTGTGGGAGGCCGCGGGGCTGCTCGCGCCGCAGCGCGAGCGGATCGGCCGCGCCCGCCGGTACGGGGCCGCCGACATCCGGGACGCGCAGATCGTGCGGCTGCTCCGGCAGGGCCACTACCCGTTCGCGCGGATCCGGCCGGTGCTCGACGGGCTGCACCGCACCGGGAGCCCCGACGCGCTGCGGGCGGCCGTGGCGGAGCGGCGCGCCGCCCACGACACCCGGGCCCGCGCCATGCTCCGCGGCGCCGCCCTGCTCCACGCGTTCCTGGAGCCGTGATCAGCTCACCCGCGCGACCAGCCCGTCGAGTACGCCGACGTGCGCCTCGGGCACCCGGACGTCGAGCACCGTCCCGGCGAGGGTGAAGGCGAAGAACGAGCAACAGGCGCTCTCCCGCGCGACCAGGTCCGCGGCCTCGGCCACCCGCTCCGGGCGCAGCGTGAGCCGAACGTGCCCGGCGTCGACGCGGACCATCTCGGTGACCCCGGTGGACAGGAGCGTGTCGAACTCCGCGACCCGCAGCGGACGCTCCTCGGTGGGGAGCGTGCACGCGTCGGGGACCCAGCTCGTCATGCCGCCACGATAGGCCGATGAGTTCCCGGGCGTCCGGCGGTCGACCGGGGGCCATCGGAGGCAGGAGAGGACGGCACCCATGCGCGAGATCGTGGTGAGCGAGTTCGTGACGCTCGACGGCGTGATGGAGGCGCCCGGCGGCGAGCCGACGCACCCGCACACCAACTGGGTCCCGGAGTACGCCAGGCCCGAGCTCTTCGAGTTCAAGTACCGGGAGGTCGTCGAGGCGGGTGGGTTGCTGCTCGGCCGCACCACCTACGAGAGCTTCGTGGGCTCGTGGCCGCAGCGCGAGGGGGCGTTCGCCGAGCGGATGACGGCGCTGCCCAAGTACGTGGCCACCTCGCGCCCGGAGGAGCTGACGTGGAACGCGCGCCCGCTGGTGGGCGACGTCGTCGACGCGGTGACCGAGCTGAGGAAGGGCGACGGCGGGCCGCTGCTGGTCAACGGCAGCGCCACGCTGGTCCGGACCCTTCTCGCCGCCGGGCTGGTCGACGAGCTGCGGCTGCAGGTCTTCCCGGTCGCGATCGGCGGCGGGCTGCGGTTCTGGCCCGGGGACCGGTCCAAGGTGTCGCTGCGCCTGGCCGACGTCACCCGCTTCGGCGACGTCGTGGCCCAGACCTACCGCGCCTGACCGTCCCGGTCGCGCACCGCCGGGCGGGCGCCTTCCGCCGCCACAGGGCGATCCTGGCGGACCGGGCACCCGCCGTCGTGGAGAGAACGGATCTCAGGCCGGGGTGTTCGCGGCCAGGAACTCCGCGACGGCCTTCTGTGCCATCGGGATGCTGTCCGGGTCCTTCCAGGTCTCCAGGAGCGACGCGTTCGGTGCCAGCCGCGCCAGGGTGCGCGAGGCGGCCGGCGGGTGGAACTCGTCGTTGCCCATGAGCACGAGGATCGGGGTGTCGAAGCGCTCGACCTCGGCGTCGGAGACGCTCCACAGCACGTCGTCGCCCCCGTAGAGGTTGTCCCCGAAGCCGGTGAGGTCCTCGGCGGGGATCCCGCGCTCCTCGCCCCAGCCCTGCACCATCTCGTGGAACCGCCCGCGGTTGTCGGACAGGCCGATGGGCTGCAGCGCCACGGCCGCCGTGAATCGGTCCGGCGCCGTCCGCAGCAGGTTGGCGATGAACGCGCCGCCGATGCACATACCCAGCACGTGCGCCCGCTCGGCGCCCGCGTGGTCGAGCACGGCGAGCTGGTCGGCGGTGTAGGTGTCCCAGCCGTCCGCGGCGGTGACCGGGCCGGCGGAGCCGCCGCCGGCGTTGCGCTGGTCCATCGCGATCACGCGGTAGAGCGGGGCGAGCTCGTCGATCGGGTTCCACGGGGCGCGCTGCCAGGCGTCGATCGTGGACCGCAGCCCGCCGGGGGCCAGCAGGAGCACCGGGAACCCGGAGCCGTGCTCCTGGTAGTGCAGGGTCACCCCGTCGCGGGTGAAGGTCGGCATCGATGCTCCTCCGTGCTCCCTCGGCTCTCAGCGGACGTGCCGGCGCCGACGATGCACGGTCGGGGGCGTCGGCGCATTCGCGAGGGCCACCACACCCGCGACCGCCACGACGAGGCCCGCCGCGAACGGGACGATCCACCCGCTCCGGATCGGGTCGCCGAGCAGCACGATGCCCACGAGGCCGGGCGCGATCACCTCGGTCACCGAGAACACCGCCGTGACGCCGGCGAGGCTGCCGATCGCCAGCGCCCGCGAGTAGCAGGTGATCCCGATGACCCAGTACAGCCCGATCAGGTACGTCGCCGGCTGGCCGGCGAGCTGGCCGACGTCGAACCCGGCGTCGGGCGCGACGTGCACGGCGCGGACCGCCAGCGACGTCCCGCCGAAGCCCAGGCCCGCGATGAACGACAGCGGCCACGCGGCGGAGAGCCGCCAGACCGCGATCGCGGCGACGGCCAGCGCCGCCACCCCCGAGGCCAGCACGACGATCGCGGTGCCGGAGAAGTCCGCCGGGGCCTCACCGCCCGCACTCCCCGCGACCACCCCGAGCCCGAGGACACAGGCCCCGACGCCCACCCGGTCCACCGCCCGCAGCCGGACGCCGTAGAGCCCCCACGTCGCGACGGCCGTCAGGGCGATCGACAGGCCGAGCGCCGCCTGCACCGCGAACACCGGCAGGTGCCGCAGCGCGACCACGGTGCAGATCCAGCCGAGGCCGTCGACCAGCAGGCCGGCCAGGTACATCGGCCGCAGGGCCAGGTGCGTGCGCGACGAGGTCTGCTGCGCCGCCGCCGACTGCAGCAGCCCCGCCCCGCTGTTGAGGACGGTCGCGCAGAGGGCGAACAGCAGGCCGGTCAGCACGGGTGCACGCCTCGGGCCACCTCACCACCGTGGCACGACGGCGGGCCACCGGCAGCTCACGCCCGGGTGCGATCCACCTCGACGACCGCTCGCGGGGCCGGGACCTCGAAGAACCCGCTCATGAGACCACCGGGGACCGGCGCGTCCTCGTAGCGGGCGGCGCGGGCCTCCTGCAGCCGGGCCCGGGGCTTCTCGGACAGGTGCACGAACAGCAGCACGAACGCCGTACCGATCAGCGCGGGGATCCCGATCAGCAGCACCGGCCACCCGAAGGCGAGATACGCGACGACGACCGCCGCGGCCTCGAGACCGATCACCACTCCTGCCAGCCGACCCACCGCGGGTCCCTCCCCACAACTCGATCTTGACGCGGCGCCCTCGTGGGGCGCCGCACCCGACTATCGGCCGGGGAGCCGGGGACGTCACGCCGAGTACGGGAGCCGAGACGCAACCGAGACCCGGAACGGGTGACGGGACACCCGGAGGCCTCCTTCCGGCCACTTGGGGGACACCGAAGCGGACCGGCAGGAGGAGGGGCACGAGGTGCGAGCGCGTCAGGGAGCCATAACGCTGCTGAGGGGCTGCCTTCCGTGCGTTATGGAGCCATAACGCTGGTGTGGGGCTGCCCTCGGTGCGTTATGGAGCCATAACGCTGGTGTGGGGCTGCCTTTGCCGGGTCAGGCTGCGGGGGCGACCGGGGCGGCGCTGCTCGGCGGGGCGGGGGCGGCGCTGCTGGTCTGCGCGCCGTCGGTCGCGGGGGGCGTGGAGGGGTCCGCCCCGGTGCCGGTCCCGGTACCCGTTCCCGTGCCGGTACCCGTCCCGCTGCCCGAGTCCGTCCCGGTGCCGGTCCCGGTCCCGGTGCCCGATCCGGACCCGCTGCCCGTGTCGTTGCCCGTCCCGGTTCCGGTCCCGGTGCCCGGGTCGGCACCCGAGGACGGTGGGGGGTTCGACGTTCCCGCCGGCGGCGGCGCGGACGATCCGGGGGCGGGCGCCGCGGGACCCGGAGCGACAGGACCGGGAGCGACAGGACCGGGAGCGGGGGCGGCAGGAGCGGCCGGGGCGGCACCGCCCGCGGCCGGGGTGCGCGCCCCGCCCGCGGCAGGCGCGGTCGCCCGGCCGGTGTTCGCACTCCCGCCCGATGCCGAGGAGCCGGCCTGCCCGGCGGGGGCCTGGTTCACCGCCGTCGGGTCGACGGGAGCGGTCGTGGGGTCCGCGGCCGGCGCGCCCGAGGTGGGCACGCTCATCCCGCCGACGCCGGTGCTCACGGCCGGCGCAGCCGACGGCCAGAACACGGCCGCGGCCACGATGCCTGCGGCCGCCAGCGCCCCGCCGAGGCCGACCAGCAGGCCGACCGGCATGCGTCGACGGCCGTCGGGCTCGGGGTCGTACTCCCAGTCCGGGCCCGCGGGTGCGGCGGGCAGCCCGGGACGGGGCGGCGGGCCGGCGGGCGCCCAGCCACCGGTGGATCCGACGACGTCGATCGGGCCGGTCGCGCCGGAGGGCGGCGTGCCGATCGCCACCGTCGCTCCGATGAGCGCGGGCAGCGAGCCCGAGCCGGAGTCCGTGAGCGGGTGCGGCGGAGGGGGCACGAAGGCCGTCCCACCGGTGGGGGTCGCGGGCCCCCCGGGGATGGGGGCCAGCGCCACCGCGGGCCAGGACGCCGTGGGCCGCGGGGAGACGGCGAGTGCGGCGCCCTTCGCGATCGCGTTCTTCGGGTCGGTGTCGACGGCGACGGGCCGCCCGAGCTCCTGCGACACCAACTGCCCGACCAGCGGCACCCGCGAGGACCCGCCGACGAGCAGCACGGCGTCGAGCGCCGCGGGCTGCAGCCCGGCGGAGGCGACGGCCCGGCGTAGCGCCTCGACGGTCTCCTCGATCCGGTCCCGGATGGCGTCCTCGAACTCACTGCGGTGCAGCCGGACGGAGCCGCGGTGGCCGGGCAGCAGGACGGGGATCGCCGCCTCGGTGTCGGCCGACAGCGCCTCCTTGGCCTCGGTGCACTCGCGCCGCAGCCGGGCGACGGCCGCGAGCACGGCCGGGTCGGCCTCGTCGAGCCCCTCGAAGGCCTCGGGCAGCCCGGTGACGACGTGGTCGAACACCACCTGGTCGAAGTCGACCCCGCCCAGCCGCTCGATCCCCTCGGGCCGGCCCTGCAGCGCGAAGTGGGAGCGGTCGGTCTTGCGCACGACGGCGGCGTCGAAGGTGCCGCCGCCCAGGTCGTAGACCGCGATGGTCGAGCCCGCGGCCACCCGCTCGCCGGCGGCGTAGTGCAGGGCGGCGGCCTGCGGCTCGGCCAGGAAGGTCACGGTGAGGCCCTGCCCGTCGAGCGCCTCGGCCATCAGCTCCAGCTTGTGCCCGCCCCACGAGGCGGGGTGGGTGACGGCGATCTGCTCGGCGGGGCCGCCCTCGCGATCGGCGACCTGGTCGACGATCCAGCGGACCAGCCGGGCGCACAGCTCCTCCGGCGCCCAGGCCCGCCCGGCGACGACGATCGGCGTCGAGTCCCCCACGCGCCGCTTGAACTCGCGGACCACGCGGTCCGGGTCGGTGACCGCGCGGCGCTCGGCGGCGTCGCCGACCAGCACCTCGCCGTCCGGCCCCACGAACAGCACCGAGGGGACGTCCGTGCGGCGGCCCGAGAGCGCGACCATCTCCGGCGCGACCCAGTGCTCGCCCGCGGGCCGGCACACGGCCGCCGCGCTGTAGGTCGCCCCCAGGTCGATGCCGAGCTGGTAGCCCATCGTCGTTCCCCCCGCCGAACCGGCAGCTCTGCCCCCGGCGCGCCCCCGCGCGCCTGTGTCGCCATCGCGTGGCGGAGCTGCGCCGTTATCGTCCCCGACCCCCTCCTGACACGATCGGGTGACGCCCGGGGGTGCCGGGCCCCGGAAGCCCCTAACGGCCCCCCGCCCGATCCCCTATGCCACCCGGTGGGTAACCGTGCCCGATCCCCGATGGCGGGGCCGCCCCGCGCTCCTACCTTTCGGATCAACGCCAGCCGGGGTCGCCCGGCGCGACACCGACACACACGATCCACACCTGGAGACGATCCCCATGACGCTTCTCGAGTTCCTCCTCAAGCTCATCGGCAACGACGAGGAGTCCCTTGAGCTCCAGCAGGACTTCCGCGACAACCCCTCCGAGACGCTCCGCGAGGCCGGCCTCGAGGACCTGACCGCCGAGGACGTGCACGACGCCCTGGTCCTCATCCAGGACAACGACACCGCGTCCTTCGACCGCAACTACGACACGGGCAGCAACCACCTGGTCGCGGCCGCGGCGGCCCCGCACCACGGCGGCGGGCACCACGAGGGTGACCACGACGGCCACAAGGGCGCGATCGAGTACATCAACAAGTACGTCACCAACAACCACGTCGACGACCGCGACACCATTGTCGACAACTCCGTGAACCAGAAGATCGACACCGACGGCGGCGACTTCGACCAGGAGATCGACATCGACGCGGTCACCGCGTCGGGCGACGGCGCGGTTGCGGCCGGCGGCGACATCGAGGACTCGGTCGTCACCACCGGCGACGACAACGTCGTGGGCGACGACAACAACGTGGTCGAGGGCGACGGCAACACCACGGCCTTCGGCACGGGCAACGCCAACAGCGCCTCCTTCGAGGACGTGTCGGTGGACGAGGGCGGCGCGCTCTCCGTCGGCGGCTCCGCGACCGGCGACTACGACGTCTCCGACTCGTACAACTCGGTCAGCAACGAGACCAACACCAGCGTCGAGATCGAGGACTCCTACAACCAGGACAACGACGTCTCCTTCTCGCAGGAGTCGGACTCCTACTCGGAGACCAACACCACCGTCGACAGCGAGACCAACGTGCTGAGCGGCAACGAGGTCGACGTCGAGGTCAGCTGACCTCCGCTCCTCCCTCCCTCACGACTTCACGACCTTCACGGAGACGAACGACATGGCTTCCCCCCAGACCCTGATCGAGCTGCTGCTCAGCCTGCTCAACGACCCGGAGGCCGCCGAGGCCTTCAAGGCCGACCCGGCCGCCTACATCGAGGGCTGCGGCCTCACCGAGTTCACCGCCGAGGACGTGCACGACGCCGCGCTCCTCATCCAGGACAACGACGACTCGGACTTCGACCGGGTGCCGTGGCCGCCGGCGGCGACATCGAGGACTCCACGATCACGACCGGCAACGGCAACGTCGTGGGCGACGGCAACAACGTGGTCGACGGCGACGACAACACCACCGCCTTCGGCTCCGGCGACGCCAACAGCGCGTCCTTCGAGGACGTCTCGGTGGACGACGGCGGCGCGCTGTCCGTCGGCGGCACGGCCTCCGGCAACTACGACGTCGACAACTCGGGCAACGAGTACTCGACCGAGACCAACAACTCGACCTCGATCGACGACTCGTACAACCAGGACAACGACTTCGAGTCGAGCGTCTCGGACGAGGACACCACGATCAGCAACACCGACGTCGACACCGAGACGAACATCGGCAGCGGTAACGACGTGACCGTCGACGCCTGACACGCCTCCCGCGTGACGAACGCCCCGGCACCCTCACCCGAGGGTGTCGGGGCCTTCGTCGTGGACGCGGTCCTCGTGTAGGCAGAATGTGACGGACAGGTGTCCCGGCGGTCGGGACCGGGGAGGACGACGATTCGGTGGCGGTACCGGCAGCGGTCCAGCTGGTCGACCTGGCGCTCAAGGCCACGTCGGCCTACGAGCGTCCGGACCTCGCCGTCCGGCTGCAGGCGACCCGGGCCCGGCTGGCCGACCCGAACGTCCGGGTGCTGATCGTCGGGGAGTTCAAGCAGGGCAAGAGCCAGCTGGTGAACGCGCTGGTCAACGCCCCGGTCTGCCCCGTCGACGATGACATCTCCACCGCCGTGCCCACCGAGGTCCGGTTCGCCGAGACCACCACGGTGACCCTGGTGAAGGTGCCGCCGGGTGCGACGGAGGACGCCGAGCCGGTCGAGGAGCGGACGGTCGTCGAGACCTCCCGGCTGGCCGACTTCGTCTCCGAGGCCGGCAACCCGGAGAACCGTGCCGGCCTGCACCACGCCGAGGTCACCCTGCCGCGCAAGCTGCTGCAGAGCGGCCTGGTGCTCGTCGACACCCCCGGCGTCGGCGGGCTGGGTTCCGCGCACGGCGCCGCGACCATGGCCGCCCTGCCGACCGCCGACGCCGTCGTCCTGGTCTCGGACGCCGCGCAGGAGTACACCGCGCCGGAGATCGACTTCCTGCGCTCGGCGATGGGCCTGTGCCCCAACGTCGGGTGCGTGGTCACCAAGACCGACCTGTACCCGCACTGGCGCAAGATCGTCGAGCTCGACAAGGGGCACCTGCGGAAGGCCGGCGTCGAGGCGGAGATCTACCCCGTCTCGTCGGCGCTGCGGCTCGCGGGCGCCGAGACCGGCGACGCCGAGCTGATGAGCGAGTCCGGGTTCGCGCCGCTGGTCGGCTTCCTGCTGCGCAAGGTCGTCGCCCGGGCGGACGACCTGGACCGCCGCTCGACCAGCCAGGACGTCCGGGCCGTCGCCGAGCAGCTGTCCGCGCAGTTCACCGCCGAGCTCGCCGCCCTGGAGGACCCGGGCAAGGCCGAGGCGCTGGTCGAGGAGCTGACCCGGGCCAAGGCGCGGGCGGACGACCTGCGGCAGCGGTCGGCGCGCTGGCAGATCACCCTGAACGACGGCGTCGCCGACCTGATCTCGGACATCGAGTACGACCTGCGGGACCGGCTCCGCTCGGTGACCCGCGAGGCCGAGCAGCTGCTCGACGACGCCGACCCGGCCGACATCTGGGACCAGTTCGCCCAGTGGTTCCACCAGCAGGTGAGCCAGGCGACCTCGGCCAACTACGTGTGGACCGCGCAGCGCGCCCGCTGGCTCGCCGAGCAGGTCTCCGAGCACTTCGCCGAGGGGGCGGACGCCGCCCTCCCCGAGATCCACATCGACGGGAGCAGGCTGGGCGGCGTGGTCCAGGCCCTCGAGCAGCCGGAGGGCGAGAAGTTCGGGATCGGCCAGAAGCTGTTCGTCGGCATGCGCGGCGGCTACGGCGGCCTGTTGATGATCGGGCTCGCCACGAGCTTCGCCGGCCTCGCCCTGCTCAACCCCTTCTCCATCGCGGCCGGCCTGCTGTTCGGCGGCAAGACCGTGCGGGACGAGCGCAAACGGCTGCGCGAGCGGCGCCGGGCCGAGGCGAAGACGGCCGTCCGCCGGCACATCGACGAGGTGACCTTCCAGGTCGGCAAGGACTCCCGGGACACCCTGCGCCGCGCCCAGCGCCAGCTCCGCGACCACTTCACCGTGCTGGCCGAGGAGCTGTCGGTGTCGCTGGCGACCTCGGTGTCCGCGGCGCAGAGCGCGGTGAACACGGACGTCTCGCAGCGGCAGAAGCGGATCGAGGACCTGAAGGCCGAGATCGCCCGGGTCGAGTCCCTGGCGAAGCGGGCCCGGGCGCTGGTGGACGAGAAGTGACCGAACACTCCACCCTCCGGACCTCGGCGCAGCCGGTCGGCCTGGGCGCCGAGGTCCGCACCCTGCTCCGCCGCACGATCGACGTCTACGCCGACAGCCCGCAGGCCGTCGGCTGGCTGCGCCACCACCTCGCCCGGTTCGAGGAGCCGCTGCGCGTGGCGATCGCGGGCAAGGTCAAGGCGGGCAAGTCGACGCTGCTCAACGCCCTGGTCGGCGAGGAGATCGCGCCGACGGACGCCGGGGAGTGCACCCGGGTCGTCACCTGGTACCAGGACGCGCCGGCGCCGCGGGTGCAGATGTTCCCGCGCGCCGGGGCGCCGCGGCAGCTCACGATCGCCCGGTCGCAGGGCGCCCTGCAGCTCGACCTCGGCGGGCTCCCGGCCGAGCAGGTGGACCGGCTGGTCGTCGACTGGCCGTCGCAGTACCTGCGGTCCACCACGCTGGTCGACACCCCGGGCATCGCCTCGCTGTCGGCCGACGCCGCCGCGCGCGCCGGGGCCTTCCTCGCGCCGGACGACTCGCCCTCGCAGGCCGACGCCGTCGTCTACCTGATGCGGCACCTGCACAGCACGGACGTGCGGTTCCTCGAGTCCTTCCTGGACCGCGGGGTCGCCCGGGCCACCCCGGTGAACACGATCGCGGTGCTGTCCCGGGCGGACGAGATCGGCGTCGGGCGGCTCGACGCGCTCACCTCGGCCCGCCGCATCGCCCGCCGGTACCGGGCGGACGCGAAGATCCGGGGGCTCTGCCAGACCGTCGTCGCGGTGGCCGGGCTGCTCGCCCAGACCGGGCGCACCATGCGGCAGGACGAGTACGGGGCGCTCGCGACCCTCGCCGGGATGCCGCGCGCCGAGCTCGACGCCCTGCTCCTCTCCGCGGACCGGTTCGCCACCCGCGAGGTCGAGGGCGCGCCCGCGCCGGAGGTGCGCGGGCGCCTGGTGGAGCGGTTCGGGCTCTTCGGCGTCCGGCTCGGCACCACCCTGATCCGCCAGGGCGTGACCGACCCGTCCGCGCTGGCCTCCGAGCTGGTGCGGCGCAGCGGGCTGGAGGAGCTGCGCACGGTGCTCGCCACGCAGTTCGCCGAGCGCCGCGAGCTGCTCAAGGCACGGTCGGCGCTGCTCGCCGTCGAGCTCGTCCTGCAGCGCGAGCCGCGGCCCACCGCGCAGCCGATCGCCGCGGAGATGGAGCGGATCCTCGCCGGCGCCCACGAGTTCGTCGAGCTGCGGATGCTGTCCGCGCTGCGGGCCGGGGCCGTCACCTTCCCGGCCGACGCGCTCGACGACGCCGAACGCCTCCTCGGCGGCGACGGCAGCGGCGTGGCCGCCCGGCTGGGTCTCGACCCCGCCTCGGGGCCGGACGACCTGCGCGCCGCCGCGCTCGACGCCGTCGTCCGGTGGCAGCGGCGGGCCGAGAGCCCGCTGGCGAGCCGGGCGACCGCCGACGCCGCGCGGGTGGTCGTGCGCAGCTGCGAGGGGATGCTCGCCCGACTCCGCTGAGCGGTGGTGCTCAGCCGACGATCCGCTTGAGCTGCGCGAACAGCTCGCCGCGGCTCGTCGACCCGAGCCGCTGGCGCATCCGGGCCACGTGGTGCTCCACGGTCTTGGCCGAGATGAACAGCTTCTCGCCGATCTGCTTGTAGGTCAGGCCCTCCAGCACCAGCGCGGCGACCTCGCGCTCGCGGTCGGAGAGCTGGCCGTCGGCGGGCTCCTCCTCGGCCGGCACGCCGGCCGCTTCCGGACCGGGGTCCTGCGGGCGGGCCGGGGCCGGCGGCGTCTGCTGGCCCTGCAGCGCGCGGGCGCAGGTCAGCAGCGCGCTCATCGCCCGGCGGTCGTCCGTGCGGATCGCCGCCTGCCCGGCGAGCTTGCCGCCGTCCCAGGACAGGCCGACGGCGTGCAGGCCGCGGGCGGCCGCCTCGACCGCGCCGGCGTCCACGTGCGAGTCGAGCAGCGCCACCCAGTGCGGTGCCGCGACCGCCATGGCCTCGGCGAACCGGCTGCCGCAGGCCGCGTCCTGCAGGGCCGCGGCGTGCCCGGCGGCCTCCTCGCGGTCCTCGGCCAGGATCGCCGCGTGCAGCCGCGCCCAGTGCAGCGGCGCGGCCCAGAGCGGCGGACTGCCGAGGCGGTCGAGCAGGGCCTCGGCCTCGTCGAGGTGCGGGCGGACCCAGCTCGGCTCGCGCAGCCGGGTCGCCGCGATGGCCAGCTCGCCCAGCGGCTGCAGCACGAACAGGTCGACGGGGTGGCGCACGATCGCCTCGCGGGCGCGACCCCAGAGCGGCATCAGCGAGGCGAGGTCGCCCGCGCGGCGGGCGAGCGCGACCTCCAGTGCGGAGGCGAGCAGCTCGTCGCGGGGTTCGAGGGCGTCCCGGCCGATGGCGTCGAGGTGCGCCCGGGCGGACCCGAAGGCGCCGCGGTTCAACGCGATCCAGCCGAGCAGGAGCCGGTGCCGGGCCGCGGCGGCGGGCCCGCCGAGCCGGACGGTGACCGCCCGCTCCAGCAGCGACTTCGCGACGTCGAGCTCCCCGGTCTGGACCGCGACGAGCGCGGCGAGGGCGGCCGGGGTGTCGGGCAACAGGGCGGCGCGGGTGGAGGACTCGAGCAGCGCGGCGGCCCGGGCGAGCTGGGAGAGCGCGCGCGTGGGCGAGCCGGTGACCGAGTCGAGTACGCCCTGGGCGGTGAGCTCCTCGGCCCCGGCGAGCAGCGTCGGCGGCCGCGCCGGGCCGCCGGTGGCCGGGCCGCCGCCGAAGCCGGGCGGGGCACCGAGCACGGCACCGGCCGACGTCGCGGGGCCGCTGGGGACCGGTGGCGGTGCCGGGACGTGGAGGGCGGCCCGGGCCTCGTCGAGGGCCCCCGTGCCGACGAGCGCGGGGATCGCCAGCGCCGTCGGCGCCCCGGCCCCGGCCATCCAGCGGTAGAGCTCGGCGCTGCGGGCGAGCATCCCGCGGTGGGCGAGGACCGCGGCGGCGACGGTCCCGGCGCGCAGGGCGTCGTCGACGTCGACCCGGTCCAGTGAGGACAGGACCTGGTCGGCCTCGGCGAGGGCGTCGTCGAGCCGCCCGGCGCGGATCGCGGCCTCGGCGCGGCGCGCGGCCAGCGGCAGGGCGGGCGCCCCGGCGGTGACGGCGGCGGCGTAGAAGGGTCCGGCGTCCTCGTCGGCGTCGGTGCGGGTGAGCTCGTCCCCCGCGGCGGTGAAGACCTCCGCCGACCGGGTGCCGGTGGCGCCGGTGCCGAGCATCCCGCGGGCCGCGGTGAGCACGCTGCCGCCGCGGTCCAGCTCGATCTCGGCGAGCGTGCGGCGGATCTCCAGCCGCCGCGCCTCGGGGACGGCGCGCAGGATCGCGCCGGCCACGAGGGGAGCGGGTCCGCCGGAGGGCGTGAAGACGGCCGCGGTGCGCGCCTCCTCGACGAGCTCGTCGACCTCGTCGATCCCGCCGCCCGCGGAGTCGAGCAGGCCGAGCAGGGGGACCAGCACCTCGGCGTCGAGCGGGGCGCCCAGGGCGACGGCGACGGCCAGCTCCCGGACCCGGGCGTCGAGCGCCCAGAGCCGGTGCCCGAGCTGGTCGAGCAGGCCGGTCGGCACGGGCACCCGCAGCGAGCCGGGCGGGGCGTCGCGCAGCAGCCGGGAGCGGTTCTGCGGCCCGATCCGCTCGACGATCTCGGCGAGCATGCGGTCCACCAGCGCCGGCAGGCCCGCGGTCTTCGTGTGGACGTGCTCCACCAGCGGGTCCGCGGCCGGGCCGCCGAGCAGGCGCGCGGCCCGGGCAGCGACGCCGGTGCGGTCGAGGGTGCCGAGGACCAGCGGGGGCCGGTGGGTGCTGAGCGCGGCGCCGAGGGCGGCCAGCTGAGGGGTGCGGGGCCACGGCCGGCGGGCGACGACGAGCCGCGCTCCGGGCAGGGCCGCGCGCTCGCACAGCAGGTCGAGTGCCTGCGCGGACAGGTCGTGGGCGTCGTCGACGACGAGGGGGCCGTCCCCGGCGCCCTCGACCGTGTCGGTGACCGAGGTGGACCACGCTGCCGCGACGGCGCGCAGGGTCGTGGTCTTGCCGGCCCCGGCCGGCCCGACGACGTCGCACACCAGGGCCGCGCCGGGATCCGCGGCGACCGCGCGGACGAGCCGGCGCGCCGCGGGCGCCCCGGCCAGCGCTTCTCCCGGGTCCGGTTCGGACACCGTTCCACCCCCTAACGGCCCCCCGACCGTGCGACGACCGAGCGTATCGATCCGGGGCGGTGCAGCGCTCCGCCGCCGCATCGGCGCAGCCACGAACCCCCGATCGGGTGAGGGTGGTTCTCAGGCTCGCGGGAGCGCTACTGCGGCGGCCCGGCCGGGTCCACAGAGGTGTCTGTGGGGGCGCCGGAGGTGCCGAGGAGATCCTGCCAGGCCGGCCGGTCGACCGTGTCCGGGACGGCCTCGGAGGAGCGGTTGCCGGCGAGGATCTCGACGGCGCGGGCGGCGTCCGAGCCCGACTCCGTCGCGCGGTCCACGATGCGGGCGAGCACCGGCCAGGACTCGCCCCCGAGGATCCCGTTGGGCTCTTCAGCGCCCGTGGCCTGCTGGAACTCCGTGACGGCGGCGACGGTGGCCGGGGTGAAGCGACCGTCGACGTTGGTGTGGATGCCGGCGTCGCGCAGGAGGTACTGGGCGGCCAGGACGGTGTCGCCGGCGTCGCCCGCGCGCAACAGCGGCCAGCTCGCCTTCTGCGTGTCCGCCTCCTCGACGCGCCGGCCCAGCACCTCGGCCACCTCGCTGCGCAGCCGCGGGAGCATGCCGTACAGCCGGTCGCCGGGACAGATCGTGTTCTTGAAGTCGCGGTGCCCGTACAGCTCGGTCGGCGCGATGCCGTACTGGCTGCAGATGTACGCGCAGGTGGTGCGCAGCGAGTCCCAGAGGGCGCCGGGCGGGTCCTGGTCGATGTAGGTGCCCTCGTTCTCGATCCCGACCGCCACGACGTTCTGCCCCGTGCAGTGCGCGCCCTCGACCTGGCGCTGGCCGATCCGCAGCACCTCGAGCGAGCGGTGCCGGCCCTCGAGCACGAAGCCGCCGCGGCTGATCGTGAAGTGCTGGCCGGTGTCGAGCCAGCCGCGGCTGTCCATGTGGAAGTTCTGGATCGCGCGCGCGACCCGGTCCGCGGCCCCGCGGCTCAGGTCGGCGACGTTGGCCGACGCCGTGTGGTGCACGAGGATCTTCACCGGGCGCTGGTTCCAGATCGGCACGATCGCGCTGTTCGGCCGGGCCCCCCAGCCCGCACAGTCCACGATGTCCGGTGAGGCCACGCCGTCGGTGAGGGCGCTGCCGGGCGGCCGCTCGCCGGCCTGGGCCAGCCCCGGCGCGGCGACCAGCGCCCCGGCCGTGAGTCCACCCAGGACGAAACCGCGGCGGGTCAGATCCCCGCGCCCCGTTCCCGTCACCCCACGCTGACGACCCATCGTGGCCCCCTGCCCGTCCGGATGACCCGCGTGGTCACACGAGTCACATCCGCCCCGCGAGAACCTTGGATCACGCACGCTCCGTGCACAACCGGACGACCCGAAGGTGTGACGACCACGCCCGGCACGAACGACGGTTGCTCTGGTTACTCGTCGGTAATAAGCTGGGCGGCGCGAGTTACCCGTCGGTAGGAAGGAGCACCGCGATGGGCCACTACAAGAGCAACGTGCGCGATCTCGAGTTCAACCTGTTCGAGGTGTTCCGGGTACAGGAGCAGCTCGGCACGGGCGCGTTCGAGGGCGTCGACACCGACACCGCCAAGGGCATCCTGAGCGAGCTGAACACGCTGGCCACCGGCCCGCTCGCCGCGTCCTTCGCCGACGCGGACCGCAATCCGCCGGTCTTCGACCCGAAGACCCACACGGCGACACTGCCGCAGTCCTTCAAGGACTCCTACAAGGCGCTGTGGGACGGCGAGTGGTACCGGCTGTCCCTGCCCGTCGAGCTGGGCGGCTTCGGCGTGCCCCCGTCGGTGCAGTGGGCGGCCTCGGAGCTGATCCTCGGCGCCAACCCGGCGCTGTACATGTACATGGCCGGCCCGAACTTCGCCTCCGTGATGCACGCCAACGGCACCGAGGAGCAGCAGCACTGGGCCGAGATCATGATCGAGAAGGGCTGGGGCGCCACCATGGTGCTCACCGAGCCCGACGCCGGGTCCGACGTGGGCGCCGGCCGCACCAGGGCCGTGCTGCAGGAGGACGGCTCCTGGCACCTCGACGGCGTGAAGCGGTTCATCACGTCCGGCGACCAGGACATGACCGAGAACATCATGCACCTGGTGCTGGCCCGCCCCGAGGCGCCCGGCCTCGACCCGAAGCCCGGCACCAAGGGCCTGTCGCTGTTCCTCGTGCCGAAGTTCCATTTCGACTCGCAGACCGGCGAGCTGGGCGAGCGCAACGGCGCCTTCGTCACGAACGTCGAGCACAAGATGGGCCTCAAGGTCTCCACGACCTGCGAGCTCACGTTCGGCCAGCACGGCGTCCCCGCCAAGGGCTGGCTGCTCGGCGAGGTGCACGACGGCATTGCGCAGATGTTCCAGGTCATCGAGTACGCCCGCATGATGGTCGGCACCAAGGCCATCGCGACCCTGTCGACCGGCTACCTCAACGCGCTGGAGTACGCCAAGGAGCGCGTGCAGGGCCCGGACCTCACCCGGCAGACCGACAAGACCGCCCCGCGCGTCACGATCACGCACCACCCGGACGTCCGCCGCTCGCTGATGACGCAGAAGGCGTACGCCGAGGGCCTGCGGGCGCTCTACCTCTACACCGGCACCTTCCAGGACACGATCCGCCAGGGCGGCGATGTCGACCTCGCCGAGAAGGTCAACGACCTGCTGCTGCCGATCGTCAAGGGCGTCGGCTCGGAGCGGGCGTCGGAGCAGCTGCTGCAGTCCCTGCAGACGCTGGGTGGCTCGGGCTTCCTGCAGGACTACCCGCTCGAGCAGTACATCCGCGACGCGAAGATCGACTCGCTGTACGAGGGCACGACGGCGATCCAGTCGCTCGACCTCCTCTTCCGCAAGATCGTCAAGAACAACGGCGCCGCGCTGATGCACGTCGCCGGCGAGATCCAGGCGTTCCTCGAGAACGAGACCGGCAACGGCCGGCTCAAGGAGGAGCGGGCGCTGCTGGCGACCGCACTGGCCGACGTCCAGGGCATGCTCGGCTCGCTGACCGGCTACCTGTTCGCCTCGCAGAAGGATGTCGCCGAGCTGTACAAGGTCGGCCAGCACAGCGTGCGGTTCCTGATGGCCGTCGGGGACCTGCTCGTCGGGTGGCTGCTGCTGCGCCAGGCGGACGTCGCGCAGAACGCGCTGGCCGGTGACGTCAGCGCCAAGGACCAGGCGTTCTACGAGGGCAAGATCGGCGTCGCCCGGTTCTTCGCCCGGACCGCCCTGCCGAAGCTCACCGCCGAGCGGGCGATCGTCGAGGCGGCGGACAACTCGCTGATGGAGCTGGACGAGGCCTCGTTCTAGGCACCTGTGAGTGGCAACGGCGGTAGCGGCTGTTGCCACTTACAGGCGGCGCAGTGGCTCACTGGGCGATGTAGGACTCCAGCTGCTGGCGCTCGCGCTCCAGGGAGTCGATGCGGGCCTTGACGAGGTCGCCGATCGAGACGATGCCGAGCAGCTCCTCGTCGACCACCACCGGCAGGTGCCGGACCCGGCGGTTGGTCATGACCTGGGCGAGGTGGCTCACGCCGTCGTCGGGCGTGCAGGTGGCCACCACCGTGGTCATGATCTCCGAGACGGCGATCCCGAGCAGGTCCGCGCCCCGCTCGTGCAGCTTCCGGACGACGTCGCGCTCGGACACCATCCCCACGAGCCGGCCGTCCTGCACGACCGGCAGCGCGCCGTAGTTCCCCTCGGCCAGACGGGCGAGCAGGGCCGACACCGTGGCCTCGGGCTCGATCGTCGCGACGGCGTGCCCCTTGCTCCGCAGGATGTCCGCGATGCGCATCCGTGCCCCCGATCCTCGACGTCGTTGTCCGAGGAGGAGGGTACGAACCGTGACAGGTGTCACGCGAGGGCTGAACGGCGGCTCGCCCCGATCGTCCGACGGCGGGTCAGCCGCAGATGACGTTGGGTGACGGGTTGTACTTCACCGTGCGGGTCTTCCGGGTGACCTCGCCGGTCTCCAGGTTGCGCATCACCCGCGTGTCCGTGGCCGTGAACCCCTGCGACCCCTTCGACGGGGTGCACGCCTGGCCCGGCGGGATGGTGATCGTCTGCGGCTCGGTCGGGTTGGTCCGCGGCCCGGTCTCCGAGGTGACCTCGTAGCGCTTGGTGCCGAACATCTTGACCGTGAGGTTCGAGGGCGTCCAGAACGTCTGGATGAGCACGCCCGTGGGCCCGTCGTTGCGGAACTTGAGGTCGATGATGTCGTCGAACACCGTGGCCTCGCGGGCCACCGGGTAGCGGCTGATGTAGAAGCTGTGCTCCTTGTGCGCCACGTCGACCATGCCGGCGAAGTACGCCGCGTTGTAGAGCGTGGTCGCGACCTGCGAGACGCCGCCGCCGACGCCGCGCGCCGAGTGGCCGTTCTCGATGATGCCGGCCTCGACGTAGCCGTTCGCCGCGTTGCGCGGGTTGGTCAGGGCGTTGAGGCTGAAGGTCTCGCCGGGCTGCACGATCGTGCCGTTGACCTGCTGGGCCGCCCGCTTGATGTTCTGGCCCGAGTCGGCCGCGAACCCGCCGGTGGTGAAGGAGCTGATCTCGCCGGTGATGCCGAGCGACGACAGCTTCTCGGTGGTCAGCTCGGCCTTCTGGTCGGCGTACACCGCCACCACGCTGCGCTCGCCGGTCCCGGTCAGCACCGCGACGACGTTCTCGAACGTCTTGTCGTAGTCGATCCCGCGGCCGTCCTGCGAGGGGACGACGGTCGGGGTGCCGGAGGAGAAGTCCAGGCTCGCGTCCCGGGCGGGCTTCTCGGTCGCGGCCAGCTGCGGCGACGCGACCTCCTTCAACGCCTCGTTGTTGATCTCCGGGACGAGCTTGGGGCTCGCCGCGGCGTCGGCGCGGAAGGTCAGGGCGCTCGCGATGTCCGCGGGCTGCAGGACGGCGTCGGCGCCCTCGCCCTTGATCGTCAGGGGCGCGGAGACGGCCGGCGTCGCGACCTTCTCGATGGCCTCCTGGACGTCGTCGTTCGTGGTGGCGGTCGGCTGCGGGATCAGCGGCAGCGCGACCGGGGCGCCCGACGCCCACTCCCGCTCCAGCACGCCGACGGCGGCGGACAGGTCGAGCGTCTGGCCCGGGACCGGCGGGACGGCGACCGGGGTGGTGCCCTCGAACCGGACGTTGCCCTCGACGGGGGCCTGGTCGACGACCGGCTTGAGCTGCTCCAGCGCGGTGGTGACCGAACGCTCGTCGGCCTTGTTGATCACGCCGACCTCGCGCTCGGAGAAGAACGACGTGATCCGGGTGACCGGGTTCAGCGGCTGCGCGCCCGCCTGGTCGATGGTGGCCTGGTAGTCCACCTCGAGGCCGGCGGCCTTCGGGTCGATCTGGCTCTGCACCGGGCCCGCGGTGATCTGGACCGGGAGCGACGACCGGGGCTCGATCGCCTCCTGCAGGCGCTGCCGGGCGTCGGCCTTGGAGAGCCCGCCGAGCTCCAGCCCGGCGACGGTGACGCCGCGGGGCACGTTGCCCGCGGACACGACGAGGTCGGCGACGTAGAGCAGGCCGAGCACCGCCACGACACCGGCGACGATCAGCAGCGGCTTCCTGCGGCGGCCGCCGCCGGAGCCGGAGCCGCCGGGGTGGTCCCCGGTCGGCGGCGTGCCGGAGCTCTGCGTCGGCGGGACCGCGCCACCCGTGGGCATGCGGAACTGCTCGGTCGGCGGGTCGACCGGGCGGGCCGGGGCGCCGAGGCGCTGGGTCGGCTGGTCGACGCTCACCGCCGCCGCACCGGTTCGCGGGAGGACCTGGGTGTCCTCCGAGCCCCAGACCGGCGCGGCGGAATGCACCGCGGTGGGGCGGTCGTCGGTGTCGTCGGACGGAACGGACGGAGCGGGCGCGGCCGCGGGGGTGCCGACGGCGGCGGTTCCGGCAGCCGGGGTGCCTGCTGGCGTGCCGCTGGTCGGGGTGCCGGGCGCGGCCGTGCCGGCGACCGGGGTGCCGGCCGCGGGAGTGTCGGCCACGGCGGTGTCGGCCACGGCGGTGTCGGGGGCGGAGGGCTGCTGCTCGCCCGCCGGCCGGGCCGCCGCGGCGGCGTTCGCGCCCGCCGCATCGGTAGGACCGTTCGCGCCCGCAGCGACGGGACCGTCCGCACCCGGCGCCTCGGCGGGAGCGTTCGCGGTAGACCCGTCGGCCGTGGTGATCGGGGCGGCGGGAGCGGTCGCGCCGGGGGCCTGCGGCCCGGCGGAGGCGGGCGCGGTCTCGCCCGAGGTGGTCGCGGCCTCGGGCGCGGCGGATCCGTCCGATCCTCCGCCCGTGGCATCCGCGGTCGGTGCGGCCGCGTCCTTCCCGGGTCCCGGGGCGGCACCGCTCTCGACGGCACCCTGCCCGGTCGCGGCCTCGGCGGCGGCACCGTCGGACCCGTGAGCGACGCCGTTCGCACCGGCCCCGTGAGCGACGCCGTTCGCACCGGCCCCGGGAGCGGCGGCCGCTGCCGGCCGCGGGCCGGGCGAGGGCCGGGTGGTCGGGGAGGGCCGGGTGGCGGGCTCGCCATTCGTTGCGGCGACGCCGTTCCCGGCGGATGTGCCGTTCCCGGCGGCGGTGCCGTTCCCGGCGGCGGTGCCGTTGGCGCCGTTGGTCCCGTTCGTGCCGCTCCCGTTCGCGCCCTGCTCACGGGGCTGCGGCGTGGGCCGCGGGGACGGGGAGAACAGCGCGTCCCCGCGCGGGCTGTCCGTGCGCGGGCCCGGTGCCGGCCGTGGGCCGTCCGTGGTCGGGCCGGCGCCGTTCCCCCCGCCGCCGGTGCGCTGCTCGTCCACCTCGCCGGGCGAGGGCTGCCGCTCGGGCATCAGGCCGTGTTCCTTCCCCACCGATGTCCACCCGTCCCGCGTGCCCCGGGACGGTTCCGTGCTGCGCCGCGCGCCCTACAGGTACAGGCCGGTCCCGTGCTCGGTGCGCTCCGTCGCGACGGCGTGCAGGTCGCGCTCGCGCATCACGATGTAGCTGGAGCCCTGGACCTCCACCTCGTACTGGTCCTCGGGAGCGAAGAGGACCCGGTCGCCCACCTTGACACTGCGCACGTGCTGGCCGATGCCGAAGACCTCGCCCCAGATCAGCCGCTTGGCGACCTGGGCCGTGGCCGGGATGACGATCCCCGAGGAGCTCCGACGCTCGCCCGCCGACTCCACGATCTTGATCATGACGCGGTCGTGCAGCATCTGGATCTCGAACTTCGGGTCCGGCACCGGGGTGATGCTACGGGCAGCGCGGACACCGTCACCCGGCGGTGTCGCCTCGGGCAGGTGACGGACGGCGCGGACGGACCGGACGGGCCCGGCGGGAACGAAGAGGCCCCGCGGAGCTGCCAGGTCGGGGGTCCGACAGCGCCACGGGGCTACCCCAGGATTCGTCCGGTCCGGCCGGGTCGTTACGCCTGCGTCCCCGAAATACGTTCTTCACTCGTTCGGGGCAGTGGTTGGGTCAGGTGGAGGCGAGCAGGTACCGGCCGAAGTGCGGCACGGTGAAGGCGATCTGGCCGCGTTGGGCCGAGAAGACCAGGCCCTTCTTCAGCAGGCTGTCCCGCGCCGGTGACAGCGACGAGGGCTTGCGCTCGAGGTGCTGCGCGATCGTCGAGGTGACGACGGGCTCGTCCGTCCCCTCCGCCAGCTCGGCCATCGCGCGCAGGTACTCGCGCTCCGCCGGCGTGGCCCGTTCGTACCGCGACCCGAAGAACCCGACCGCCAGCTCGGCCTCCGCCTCCGGCGCGGCCAGGGCGACGTCGTCGGCCCGGATCGGGCTGGTCGGCGCGGCGTCCCAGGAGGCCTTGCCGTAGGCCTGCACGAAGTAGGGGTAACCGCCGGAGCGCTCGTAGAGCTGGTCGAGGGCCTCGGCGTCGAAGGCCGCCTCCTCGCGCTCGGCCGGCGCCAGGAGCGCGAAGTCGGCGTCCTTGCGGTCCAGCTTGTCGATCCGGGCGTACTTGAACAGCCGCTCCGAGTAGGACTTCGACGCCGACAGCACGGCCGGCAGGTGGGGCAGGCCGGCGCCGACCACCACCAGGGGCATCCGGGACTGCGAGAGCTCGTGACAGGCCGCGCAGAGGGCGGAGACGTCGTCGGGCCGCAGGTCCTGCATCTCGTCGATGAGGATCGCGATCCCGGTGGCGACCTCGCTGGCCAGCTCCGCGACCTCGGTGAACAGCTCGACCAGGTCGATCTCGATGTCGCCGGAGTCCGCGCGGCCGTTGCGCACCGGCACGTCGATGCCGGGCTGCCAGCGCTCCCGCATCCGTGCGCCGTCGGGCGAGGCACGCAGGGCGAAGGCCTTGAGCACGCCCAGCACCTCGTCGACGCGCTCCTGCCGCGGGTGCTGCACCGCCAGGTCCCGGATCGCCCGGTGCAGCGCGGCCGAGAGGGGGCGGCGGAGGTCGGCGTCGGGCCGGGCCTCGATCTTGCCGGACCCCCAGCCGGCGCGGACGGCCATCGACCGCAGCTCGCCGAGCAGCACCGTCTTCCCGACGCCGCGCAGTCCGGTGAGCACGAGACTGCGTTCCGGGCGGCCGCGCGCGACCCGTTCCAGCACGATCTCGAACGCGTCGACCTCGCGGTCCCGGCCCGCCAGCTCCGGGGGCCGCTGACCTGCGCCGGGAGCGAACGGGTTGCGCACCGGATCCATGGATCGCACGGTATCCGCGCGTCTCGCGCCGACCCTAGATTTCGCTATCCGGCGCGATGGCGTGTCGTCGATCGGTCCGTCTGCGCCCGTCTGGCGCAGACGCTAGACACCGGTAGGTCAGGCTCGACGGAAGGCCGCGTCGGCCAGGCAGTACAGCCCGAAGGCCCCGAACCCCAGCGCGACGACGACGAGCAGGGACATCCCGAGCGGTGTCTCGCCGAGGGCCCGCAGCGCGGCGTCGAGCCCGCCGGCCCGACGCGCGTCCGAGGCCACGGCCGCGGTGAGGACCAGCACCCCGACCACGCCGAGCGCGAGCGCCCGGGCGAGGTGCCCGACCGCGCCGACCGCCTCGATCGTGCGCCGGATCGCGGGGGAGAGCCGCCGGACGTCGAGATCGCCCATGAACGTCCGCTTGACCCCGGTGTAGGTCATGGTCACACCCATGATCCCGATCGCCACGGCCACCGCCGCCACCAGCAGCCGGCCACCGGGCAGCAGCAGGAGGTCCGCGACGACGTCGCGCGCGCCCGCGTCGCCGGACCGGGGGCCCGACCGCAGGAACGCGACGGCGATCACGGCCAGCCCGAGCATCGTCACCGCCTTGGCGACCGCGCCGACGCGCTTGCGCACCCGCTCGCCGCCCGAGACCCAGCGGAAGCCGAGCGCGGCGGCCGTGAGCTGCCAGACCGCGAACGCGACGAGCCCGACGACCGCCACCACCAGGCCGACCGCCCCGGCACCGGTCGCGATCTCCGCGACCGCCCCCTGGGCGTCGGCCGAGCCCTTCGGCAGGCCGATCGCGATCCGCACGGCGAGCCAGGCCACCACGAGATGGACGACGCCGTAGGCGACGAGGCCGCCGCGGCCGAGGAGGTCGACGACACGGCCGGGCGCGTCGGAGCGACCGCGGCGGACCGACCGGCGCAGACGCCGGAGGGGGGCGAGCACCTCATCACGGTAACCATCGCCGCGTCTGCGCCCGTCTAGCGCCCGACCGATACTCGGGGATACGCCGTGATCGGCCGGGATCTGGGAGGCTCGGGGCGTGACCGAGAACGCACCGGAGATCGTGACCGAGGGCAACGGATGGGTCGAGCACACGGCCGACCGCGCCGAGCTCTCCGTGGTGTTCGACGCGCGCGGGCGCAGCCGCACCGCCGCCGTCGAGGAGCTGGGTCGTCGCGTCGGCGGCGCCGAGAAGGCGCTCGGGCTGCCCGGGCTCACGGTCCGCGGCCGGCGGGTGTCGGTGCACACCGAGTACAAGGGGTCGAAGCCGTCGGACTGCCGGGCGAGCGAGGCCATCCAGGTGCGCGTCGACGACCCGGACGTGCTCGAGGAGGTGCTGTCGCTGCTGCTCGGGGCGGAACCCGCGGCGCTGTCCGGACCGGCGTGGTCGCTCGCCGACCCGGACGCGGTGCTGGCGGAGGCGCAGCGTCGCGCGGTGGCCGACGCCCGCCGCCGGGCCGAGGGCTACGCGGCGGCGCTGGGCGGCAGCCTGGGCCGGCTGGTGCGGCTGAGCGAGGGGCCGGAGCACGGGGCCGCGCCGATGATGGCGATGCGGGCGGCCCGGGCCGAGGGCGGACCGGACGTCGCCGATCTGGGGCTCGAACCGGAGCCGGTGCGCGTCACCGCGCGATGCACGACGACATGGACGTTGATCGGCTCGTGATATCGGCGCTTTTCCCGCCGAATTGCTGTCCCATTGGGTGAATCGGAGCGTCCGGGTAGCGCAATTCCCGCCATCGGTCCGACACTCGTTCGGACTAGTCACTCGGTTCGTGACGGGAGGACAGCGTGGGTTCTCGAGGGGGACGGCACCGCCTGACGCGACGCACCCGGCAGGAATTGCGGATGCGCCCCGGACGACAGCGCCGGATCGGGCTGCGGGCGACCGCCCGGGCCATGCTCACCGCGGCCGTCGGCCTGCTGCTCACCGGCAGCAGCGCGGCCGTGCTGCACAACCACGGCGGCCCCGTGACGGTCGCCTTCCTGACCTCCGAGGCCGAGTAGCCCCGAAGAACACCGGTGGCGCGCCGGCGAGCGCTCAGCTCAGCGCTCGTCGACCACGGTCCCCTCGATCACCATGGGGCCGCCGGGGCGGCGCGGCGGCTCTGTGCCCGCCCCGGGCCGGACGTCGACGACCTCGGCGTCGATCACCTGACCCTCGCTGCGGATCCGCGCGGTGCGCAGGCCGGGGTGCCGGCGCTCGGTCGACGCGACGAGCCGGCGGCGCACCAGCGCCCGGGTGGGCGGCAGCACCAGCAGCAGCCCCAGCACGTCCGTGACCAGGCCGGGCACGAACAGCAGCAGGCCGCCGACGGCGACGAGCATCCCGTCCGTGGTCTCCGAGGTGGCGACGCGCCGGTTCCGGGCCGCCTCGGCGAGGGCCTGCGCGGCCCGCAGCCCCTCCCGGCGGGCGAGCCACAGGCCCAGCACGGAGCCCGCGAGCAGCACCAGCAGGGTCGGCAGGGCGCCGATCCAGGAGCCCAGCGCGACCACGGCGACGATCTCGACCACCAGGTACAGCAGCACGAACGGCATACCCGTCCAACGCACGGGACCGCCGTTTTTCTCCCGATCACCCGAGCGAACGGCGCTCTCGCTCACACCTCCCGAGCGAGAGCGCCGTCCACGGGGTCGTCACCAGAGCATCGCCGTCGCGGGGTCCTCGAGCAGGGCGCCGACGTCGGCGAGGAAGCGGGAGCCCTGCTCGCCGTCGACCAGCCGGTGGTCGAAGGACAGCGCCAGCTGGCACACCGTCCGCACCGTGAGCTCCCCGTCGACGACCCACGGCGCGGGCTTGATCGAGCCGACGGCCAGGATCGCCGCCTCGCCCGGGTTGAGGATCGGCGTGCCGGTGTCGACGCCGAACACCCCGACGTTCGTGATCGTGATCGTGCCGCCGACCAGGTCCGACGGGGCCGTCTTCCCCGCCCGCGCGGTCTCCGTGAGCGCGCCGAGCGCGGCGGCCAGGCCGTGCAGGTCGAGCCGGTCGGCGTCCCGGATCTTCGGCACGAGCAGGCCGCGCGGGGTCGCGGCGGCGATCCCGAGCTGGACGTGGTCGTAGTACACGATCTCGCCGGCCGGCTCGTCCCAGCTCGCGTTGACCGCCGGGGTCCGGCGCGCGGCCAGGCACACCGCCTTGGCGACGAACGCGAGCGGCGTGAGCTTGACGTCGGCGAACCGCCGCGACGCGCGCAGCCGGTCCCGCAGCGCCATGGTCTCCGTGACGTCGACCGACAGGAACTCGGTGACGTGCGGGGCCGTGAACGCGGACTGCACCATGGCCGCCGCCGTGGCCCTGCGCACCCCGCGGATCGGCTCGCGCCGCACCCCGCCGACGGACTCGGGTGCGGCTGCGGCCGGTACGGCCACGGGTTCGGCCGCCGGGGCCGCGGTGGCACCGGCGGCACCGGTGGCACCGGCGGCACCGGCGGCACCGGCGGCACCGGCGGCACCGGCGGCCTGCGCCGACGCCGCCGCGCGGACGTCGTCCCGGGTGATGACCCCGCCCGGGCCGGACCCGGCGAGCGCCCGCAGGTCGACGCCGAGGTCCTTCGCCAGCTTGCGCACCGGCGGCTTGGCCAGCGGGACCAGGGACTCCGGGCCCGCCGGCCGCCCGTCGTCGAGGTCCGGTGCGGTCGCCGCCGCGGCGGCCGGACCGACCTGGGCGGCCGCCTCCTCCCCGGCGACGACCGGGGCGACCTCGGGCTCCGCCACCGCGGCCGCCGCGCCGGGCACGCCCTTCCGAGGGCGCCGCCGCGCGGCGCCCTGCCGGGGGCCGTAGCCGACGAGCGTGGCGATCCGGCCGTCGGCGCCGGCCTCGCCGATCAGCGCACCCTTGCTCTCCGCCGGGCTCTCGCTCACGGGCGTCGGCTCGGGTGTGCCCCCCTCGGCCGTCCGGATCGCGATGATCGGCTCGCCGACCTGCACGGTCGCACCGGGCTCGGCCAGCAGCTCGTGGACCGTCCCGGCGAAGGGCGACGGCAGCTCGACCACGGCCTTGGCCGTCTCGATCTCGACCAGGATCTGGTTGACCGCCACCGGGTCGCCCGGGGCGACCTGCCAGGCCACGATCTCGGCCTCGGTCAGCCCCTCGCCGACATCGGGCATCCGGAAGATCTCGGGCACGCTCACCACCCCAGCGCGCGGTCGACGCCGTCGAGCACGCGGTCGAGATCGGGCAGGTAGTCGTCCTCGCACTTGGAGGGCGGGTAGGGGGTGTCGAAGCCGGTCACCCGCAGCACCGGCGCCTCCAGCGAGTGGAAGCACTCCTCCTGCACCCGGGCCGCGACCTCCGAGGTCACCGACGCCTCCGACGGCGCCTCGGACACCACCACGAGCCGGCCGGTGCGGCGCACCGACCCGAACACCGGACCGAGGTCCAGCGGGGACAGCGAGCGCAGGTCGATCACCTCGATGTCGGTGCCCTCCGCCTCCGCGGCCGCCGCGGCCTCCAGGCAGGTCTTCACCAGCGGGCCGTAGCAGGCCACGGTCACGTCGGCGCCCGACCGGACGACCCGCGAGGAGAACAGCGGGGCGGGCTCGGTCTCCGAGACCTCGCCCTTCTCCCAGTACCGCCGCTTGGGCTCGAAGAAGATCACCGGGTCGTCGCTGGCGATGGCCTGGCGGATCATCCAGTGGGCGTCGTCCGGGTTCGAGCAGGCAACCACCTTGAGCCCCGCGACGTGCGCGAACAGCGACTCGGGCGACTCGCTGTGGTGCTCCACGGCGCCGATCCCGCCGCCGAACGGGATCCGGACGACGACGGGCATCGGCACCTTGCCCTGCGACCGGAACCGCACCTTGGCCAGCTGGGAGACGATCTGGTCGAAGCCGGGGAACACGAACCCGTCGAACTGGATCTCGCAGACCGGGCGGAAGCCGCGGATCGCGAGGCCCACCGCGGTGCCGATGATCCCGCTCTCCGACAGCGGGGTGTCGAGCACGCGCTGCTCGCCGAAGTCCTTGGCCAGCCCGTCCGTCACCCGGAAGACGCCGCCGAGCTTGCCGACGTCCTCGCCCATCACCAGGACCTTCGGGTCGAGTTCCATCGCCGCGCGCAGCCCGGAGTTGAGCGCCTTGGCGAGCGTCATCGTGGTCATCCGTCTCACGCCCCCTCGAACGACGCGTGGTACTCCAGGTACGCCGACTTCTCCGCCGCCAACTGGGGCGACAGCTCGGCGTAGACCTCGGAGAACATCCGGTCCGGACCGGGGTCCGGCATCGCGACGCAGAAGGCGCGGAAGCGGGCGGCGAGCTCGTCCGACTTTGCCTGCACCTCGTCGAAGAAGTCCTGCCCCACGCCGTGCTCGCGCACCAGGTTCACCCGCACCCGCTCGATCGGGTCCTTGAGCTTCCACAGCTCGAGCTCGTCGGCGAGCCGGTAGCGCGAGGGGTCGTCCGACGTCGTGTGCGCGTCCATGCGGTAGGTGAACGCCTCGATCAGGACGGGCCCGTTGCCGGTGCGGCACTCCTCCAGGGCCCAGCGGGTGACGGCGAGGCAGGCGAGGACGTCGTTGCCGTCGACCCGCACGCCCGGGAAGCCGTAGCCGCGCGCCCGCTGGAAGAGCGGCACCCGGGTCTGGCGTTCGAGCGGCACCGAGATCGCCCACTGGTTGTTCTGGCAGTAGAAGACGACCGGGGCATCGTAGGCGGCCGCCCACACGAACCCCTCGTGGACGTCCCCCTGGCTGGTGGCGCCGTCGCCGAAGAAGCACATCGTGGCCTCGGCGTCCGGCCCGTCGCCGACCTTGCCCTCGAACTTCTGGCCCATGGCGTAGCCGGTGGCGTTGAGGCACTGGTTGCCGATGACGATCGTGTACAGGTGGAACCGGGCCTCGATCGGGTCCCACGAGCCGTGGTCGGTGCCGCGGAAGATGCCCAGCAGGTCCGTCGGGTCGATCCCGCGACACCAGGCCACGCCGTGCTCGCGGTAGCTGGGGAAGATCATGTCGCGCGGGGTGGCGGCGCGGCCGGCGCCCACCTGGGCGGCCTCCTGGCCGAGCAGCGGCACCCAGATGCCCAGCTGGCCCTGGCGCTGCAGGGCGTTGCCCTCGCGGTCGACGCGGCGGACCAGGACCATGTCGCGGTAGTAGCCCTTGAGCTCCTCGGCGCCGACGTCGTCCGCCCAGGAACCGAACCGGTCGTCGGACACCCGCTGCCCCTCGGGGGTCAGCAGCTGGACGAGCTCGGCGCCGCCCTCGTCGGTGCCGTGCAGTCCGGACAGGACGTGCTCGCGGGTCGGTGCGGATCGGGGATCGGTCGGGACCCAGCTCTGTGGACGGGACACGCGTTCCTCCTCGTGCTCACGACACGCGGGGTCCGTGCTGTGGCACACCGCCCGCGGGCCGACGGACGGCCGGCGGCGGACCACTCGGGTGTGTGGGCCGCCCCGCGCCGGACGTCCTCTGAGGTGATAGTGGCACGGCTCGCGCCGGCGGGGGGACCGCGAGATCCCACAGGATCGGGCGGCGGGCCGTGCGTGGGGCCACGGCTCCGTTCGGCGTCCGATCCTCGGGCCTCGGAACGATCACCGCCGGGAACGACGACGGCCCGGTCACCTCGACGAGATGACCGGGCCGCGCGTGCGCGTCGCGGGTGTCAGCCGCGGTAGGGGGCGGTGGGCGGGTCGGTCGGACCCTGCTGCCCGTAGCCCTGCTGGCCGTAGCCCGGCTGCCCCTGCTGGCCGTAGCCCTGCTGGCCGTAGCCCTGCTGGGGGCCCCGGCCCTGCTGGCCGTGGATGCCGGCGGCACCCTTGGCCTTCTGCGCGGCGCCGTGGATCTGCCCCGAGTACTTGCCCTTCGTCTGCTTGTCGACGAACTGGGCGGCCTGGTCGACGAACTTCCCGGCCTTGTCCGGGTTCTTCTTCGCGTAGCGGCGCGCCGCCTCCGCGGCACCCGCCAGCGCGCCGAGCTTCTTGAACAAGCCCGCCATGCGCTTCCTCCCGTCGTGTCCGGTGTCGTCCACCGTCCGTTCCACACCGTCAACGCCCGGTGATATGTCCTGGTTCCCGCGATCCGCGGCGGCCAACCATGTGTCCGTCGGGTAACGGACGATCGTTCCGGGATGTCCTTCCGGCAGCCAGGTGGCAGCATCCCGACGACCGCGCCGCCCGCGCGGACCGAAGAGGAGGTGCCGGCGTGTCCGCCCGAAACCGAACGATCCCCGCCGCGCTGGCCGCGGCGGCCCTCGCCGTCGTCCTGGCCGGGTGCGGCTCCAGCGGCGACGGCTCCGGCGGCGGTGGCGCCGGCGCGAGCTCCGCCCCGGCCGTCCCGGCGGCCGCGAAGGACGACGCCCTCGCCGCCAAGGTCCCCGCCTCCGTCTCCGCCGACGGCAAGCTCGTCTTCGGCACGGACGCCTCCTACCCGCCCAACGAGTTCACCGACACCGACGGCCGCACCATCATCGGGATGGACGTGGACCTCGGCACGGCGATCGCGCAGAAGCTGGGGCTGCAGGCCGAGTTCCAGAACAGCCAGTTCTCCGGGATCATCCCCGGCATCGACGGCGCCCGGTACGAGGCCGGCATGTCGTCCTTCTCGATCACGCCCGAGCGCACCGCGACCGTCGACATGGTCAGCTACTTCACCGCCGGCACCAGCCTGGCCGTGAAGGCGGGCAACCCGGACGGACTGAACCCCGACGACCTCTGCGGCAAGGCGATCGGCGTCCAGGCCGGCACCACGCAGGCCGAGGAGGTCGTGACCCGCAGCCAGGAGTGCACCTCCCAGGGCAAGCCGGCGATCCAGGTGACCGAGCTGCAGCAGCAGACGGACGTCACGCTCGCCCTGACCTCGTCGCGCATCGTCGGCATGCTCGCCGACTCCCCGGTCGCCGCCTACGCCGTGACCACCACGAACAAGGCCGTCGAGGTCGTCGGCGAGCCGTACGACACCGCGCCCTACGGCGTCGTCCTCAAGAAGGGGCAGGCCGAGTTCCCGCAGGCGGTCCAGGGCGCGATCCAGGCGCTGATGGACGACGGCACCTACAAGGCCATCCTCGACAAGTGGAACGTCGGCAACGGGGCCATCCCGACGTCGCAGATCAACGCCTGAGCGGCCCGATGTCAGCTCCGCCGGGCCGTCCCGAGCCCATGAACGCCGTCCCGGTCCGGCACCCGGGGCGGTGGGTCGCCGTGGCCGTCCTGGCGGTGCTTGCCGCCATGCTCGTCCACACGATCCTGACCAACGACGGCTTCGGCTGGCCCGTCGTCGGGGACTACCTGTTCTCGCCGCCCGTGCTCAACGGGCTGAAGAACACGCTGGTCCTGACGGTGCTGTCCATGGTGATCGGCATCGTCGGCGGCGTCCTGCTCGCCGTGATGCGGCTGTCGCCGAACTGGATCCTCAGCTCGGTCGCCGCGCTCTACATCTGGGTGTTCCGCGGCACGCCGCTGATCGCGCAGCTGCTGTTCTGGAACTTCCTGTCGGCGCTCTACCCGCGGCTGTCGCTGGGGATCCCGTTCGGGCCGGAATTCGTCTCCTTCGACACCAACCAGCTGATCAACCAGTTCGCGGCCTGCCTGCTCGGCCTCGGGCTCAACGAGGCCGCGTACATGGCCGAGATCGTGCGCGGCGGCATCGCCTCGGTCGAGCACGGCCAGACCGAGGCGGCGGGCGCCCTGGGCATGTCCCGCGCCCAGACGCTGCGCCGCATCGTGCTGCCGCAGGCGATGCGGGTGATCATCCCGCCGACGGGCAACGAGACGATCTCGATGCTGAAGACGTCCTCGCTCGTCGTCGTGATCGGGTACTTCGAGCTGCTCACGTCCGTGCAGCGGATCTACTCGGTCAATTTCCAGACGATCCCGCTGCTCATCGTCGCGGCGATCTGGTACCTGGCGCTGACGTCGATCCTCTCCGTCGGGCAGGGCTTCATCGAGCGGCGCTACGGGCGCGGGCTGCAGACCGGGCCGCCCGGCCCGTCGCTGTTCGGGTTCCTGCGCCGGACGCCGGAGGAGGCCCCCGCGTGACGCCCATGGTCGAGGCCCTCGGCATCCACAAGAGCTTCGGCCCCACGCAGGTGCTGCGCGGGGTGGACCTCGTCGTGCAGCCCGGCGAGGTGAGCTGCGTGATCGGACCGTCGGGCTCCGGCAAGTCCACGCTGCTGCGCTGCATCAACCACCTGGAGCGGATCGACTCCGGGCGGCTGCGGGTCGACGGGCACCTCGTCGGCTACCGGGAACGCGGCGGGAAGCTCTACGAGATGCGCGAGTCCGAGGTCGCGCACCAGCGGCGGGACATCGGCATGGTGTTCCAGCGGTTCAACCTCTTCCCGCACAAGACGGCGATCGAGAACGTCATGGAGGCGCCGGTCGTCGTGCGCCGCCAGGACAAGGCCGCGGCGAAGGCGCGGGCCGTCGAGCTGCTCGACCGGGTGGGACTGGCGGACCGGCGGGACAACTACCCGTCGCAGCTCTCCGGCGGGCAGCAGCAGCGCGTCGCCATCGCGCGGGCGCTCGCCATGTCGCCGCGGCTGATGCTGTTCGACGAGCCGACCTCGGCACTCGACCCCGAGCTCGTCGGCGAGGTGCTCGACGTCATGCGCGGGCTCGCGCGCGAGGGCATGACGATGGTCGTGGTCACGCACGAGATGGGCTTCGCCCGCGAGGTCGGCGACGCCCTGGTGTTCATGGACGAGGGCGTGATCGTCGAGCAGGGCGCACCGCGGGAGGTGCTCGGCAACCCGCAGCACGAGCGGACGAAGGCGTTCCTGTCGAAGGTGCTGTAGCCGCGACGGCTGCTGGGGCCGGTGCGCTGGGGCCGGTGCGCTGGGGCCGGTGCGCTGGGGCCGGTGCGCTGGGTCCGGTGCGCTGGGCCCGGTGCGCTGGGCCCCGTGCGCTGGGTCAGGTGCGCTGGGGCCGGTGCGCCGCGGCGCCGGAACGGGCGCCGCGGAAGCGGGCGAAGCACCCGAATCGGGCGCAGACCTGGCGGGATGACACGATCGTGGGGTGCGCACCCGAGGACTGACCCGGCTCGTCGCGGCCGTACTGGCGGCCGGGGCGGTGCTCGTGGGCGGCGTCGGTTGCGCGACCACCCCCGCGCCGCCCGTCGGCGTCGTCCAGCAGCCGCTGCCCGAGGTGGCCGCCGATCCGGCGCTCGCCGCGATGCTCCCGCCGGCGCTGCAGGGCGGGACGCTGCGCGTCGCCGTGCCCGGCGTGGCCCGGCCGGCGAGCGGGGCCGAGGAGGAGCTCGGCGCCGCGCTGGCCGCCCGGCTCGGCCTGCGGTCGTTGTCCGACGGGGTCTCCGCGACGGCGCTGCCGCGGGCGCTCGTCGGCGCCCGGCACGACGTCGGGATCCTGCCGGTCCCGGTGCCCGAGGCCCCGCTGGGCGGCAGCGTGCTGCCGTGGCTCGAGGCCCGCACCGCGATCGTCACGCCGCCCGGCAACCCGGACCGCGTCGAGCCGACCACGCTCTGCGGGCACCGCATCGGCGTCGTCGCCGGGTCGGCGCAGCACGCGGCGGTCACCGAGGAGAACCTGCACTGCACGGACAACCGGCGGCCGGAGATCGAGATCGTGCCGGTCGGCGGGGCCGAGGACGCCACCCGGCGCCTGCTGGCGGACCAGCTCGAGGCCTTCGTCGCCGACGCCCCGGCCGCCGGTCACGCCGTCGTCCTCGGGAAGGGGAAGCTGGCGCTGCCCGGCACCCCGTACGGCGAGGGCACGGCCGGCATGATCGTGGACAACCGTGCGGTCCCGGCCGTCCGCGCCGCGCTGGCCTCGCTGATCGCCGACGGCACCTACGCCGCCGTCCTCGACCGCTGGCTGCTCCGCGACCTCGCGATCGACGCCGCCGCCGTGCGCTCGTGAGCCATTCGTGACCCGTTCGTCCTGATCCCGTGGCCACCCCGGCCGCGGTCGGTGCCCGTCCTCGTCAGTCCTGACGAAGATCGTCCGGATGCGGTTGCACGCGGACCGTCCCCACCGACCAACGGTTCGTGATCCGCTCCCGCACCGCCGTCGCCGTCGGTCTCCCCGCACTCCTCGCCGCCCTGCTCGCAGGCTGCGGCTCGTCGTCCGCCACCCCGGTGTCGCTCGCCGCCGCGCCGACCACGACCCGCCCGGCGGCCACCACCACGACCACGACGACCACTCCGCCGCCGACGACCACCGCCGCGGTCGTGGTCGCCCCCGCGACGGTCCCGCACACGACGCACGCCACCGCCACCCGTCCGCCGGCCCCGCGGACCACCGTGGTGCGCGCGGCCGCCCCGACGACCCGCCCGCCGGTCCGGACCACCACGGCGGCCGCCCGGGCCGCGTCGAACTGCGACCCGAACTACTCCGGCTGCGTGCCCGTCGACTCCGACGTGGACTGCGAGGGCGGCAGCGGCAACGGCCCCTCGTACGTCCGCGGGCCGGTGCGGGTCACCGGCAGCGACATCTACGGCCTCGACGCCGACAAGGACGGCACCGGGTGCGAGTGACGGCCGGCGGTCGATCAGCGGGGCAGGCGGCCCATCAGGAAGAACTCCGGGTTGGGCCGCAGCGCCGTCAGGTGGGCCATACGGTTCGAGAGGGCGAAGAGGGCGGTGATGGCGCCGACGTCCCAGATCTCGTCGTCCGTGAGGCCGGCGGCGCGGGCGTCGTCGAGCTCGGCGTCGGTGAGCGCGGCGGAGTCGGTGGCGATCAGCAGCGCGAGGTCCACGATGGCCCGCTCGCGCCGGCTCAGCTCCACCGCGTAGGGGTTGGTCGCGACCCGGTCCGCGATCTCGGGGTCCTTCGCGCGGATGCGCAGGATCGCGCCGTGCGCCACCACGCAGTAGGTGCAGTGGTTGGCGCCCGACGTCGCCACCACGATCAGCTCGCGCTCCGCCTTGCTCAGGCCGTCGTCCGAGTCCATGAGGGCGTCGTGGTAGTCGAGGAAGGCGCGCAGCTCGCGGGGGCGCTTCGCCAGGGCGCGGAAGACGTTGGGCACGAACCCGGACTTCTCGGCGATCGCACCGATCCGTTCCCGCAGGTCCTCGGGCATGTCCTCCAGCTCCACGTGCCCGAAGCGGCTCACCGCGTGATCTCCCATGGCCGCGACCGTACCTCCGCAGGTGCCTCCCGGACACGCCCCGGAGGCCCCACCCTCTCCGACCCGGCGTACCCGGCGGGGAGTGCGTGGCGGGGAGTGCGTGGCGGGGAGTGCGTGGCGGGGAGTGCGTGGCGGGGGCAACCGGCGGGTGTGCCGCGGTGCTGTGACGGGTGTGCGGCGGCCGACCGGGTGTGCGCGGTGCACTGGCGGGTCTGGGACGGCCGAGCGGGCGTGCCGCAGTGCCTCCGGCGGGGCCGCCTGCGGGCCGGGCTGGTAACCGGCGGAGAACATCCGGGGCGTGGTCCTTCCCCGGCGGGCCGGCAAACGTCATCATCTGCGGGCATGGGGGTGCCCGAGGAGATCCGTACCCGGTTGTCCGACTGGTGTGCGGACTGCCTGTCCGCCGAGGAGCGCGAGCACCGCCGGATCGCGTACACGACCGTGGGCGACCACGTCACGATCCTCGACCGCCGCCCGCCGGCGTTCCCCGAGCTGGGTGCGGTGTGGTCGTCGACCCCGCTCGCGCAGCTGCGCAACGAGCGCGACAGCGGCCGGTGGGTGCTCTACATCCCGACGGTCTCGGGCGAGCGCTGGGAGCGCCAGGAACCCTCGGCCGACGACCCGTTCGTGCTGCTCGACCGCATCCGCTCGGCCGTCCGCGCCGCGGGCTGAGGACCGCTCGGATCCCGTCGCGCACGGGCCACGCCGATCTGCGGCCGAGCACTCTCCGAGCCGGCCACCGCGACGTCCGCCCCCGTGCGCCGAAAGCCGGCACGCGCGCGTCCGAGGAAGAGCCGGCGGCCCTCAGGCCCCCGCCTGCTCCCGCCGCGGCGCCTCGGGGCGGCGGGCCGTGGGGAGGCGCACCACCCGACCCCCGGGGTCCGGCGGGCGCGGCGGGGCGACGACCGGGGCCTCGGCCCGCTGCAGCGCCCCGAGGACGGTCGGCCCGGCGTCGGCGGGGTGCGCGTCGGCGACCGCGAGCAGCCGCGGGGCCGCCGCGGCCACCAGCAACCGCTCGACGGAGAGCTCGGCGGCGTCGAGCACCACGACGGCGTCGAGCACGTCGTCGGCCGGCAGCCGGGACAGCAGCGACTCCAACGGCACGCTCCACACGAACCCGCGCCCGTCGGCGTAGGCCCGCGCCGCCTCCGGGTCCTCGGCGCGGAGCCGGGCCAGCAGCTCGTCGCAGCGGGCCTGGTCGGCGGCCGCCCGCCGGGCCGGTGCGAGGGCGGCGAGGGCGACCTCGTAGGCCTGATCGTCGCGCGCGCGCAGGGCCTCCACGGCCGCGCGGTGCCCTTCGACCAGCTCCGCGAGCGGGGCGTCGCCGGCGAGCCCGTCCGCGATCGCGTCGAGCCGGGCGGCCGCCTCGGGGGCGGACCCGTGCTCGGCGACGTCGAGGATGCCGGCGGCCACGCGCTCGGCGGCGGCGAGGTCCGGCACGGCGACGGGCGAGGTGGGGTGCAGGAACAGGACGTCGTGACGCAGCTGGCCGACCGCCCGCGCCGCCTCGTCGACCAGGTCCAGCCCGGTGACGAGCGCGCGCAGGTCGCCGACGTCGTCGGGGGTCGGGAGGCCCAGCGCGCGGCACCCCTCGTCGACGGCGGTGAGCCGGCCCGCGAGCTCGACGTGCAGCACGGCGGCGTGCACCGACCGGGCGTCGGCGGGGACCTGCCCGCCCACCCGGATCAGGTCGAGGACCGGCTGCACCTCCCGCTGCACGCCGTTGCGGAAGCGCCGCCGCGCGCGGCCGCCCGAGTCGAGGTACTCGCGGTAGTCGACGAGCAGCTCGTGGGCGTGCGGGGGCAGCGCGCCCGCGAGCGTGACGAGCGGGAGGTCCCGCGAGCGGTCGGCGAGGGTGAGGGCTGCGGCGGAGGCCGACCGCAACGCGTCGAACACCGGCCGGTGGCGCGAGTGCACGAGGTCGGGGAGCAGCGGCCACACCCAGGAGTCCTCGCGCGGGCCGAGGGCGTCGAGGGCGGCACGCACCGCACGGGCGACGCCGGCGACGGCCGCGAGCCGCGGCTCGTCGAGCGTGGTGAGGACGTCCCGCAGCAGGTCCGGTGCGCCGGTGCGCGCCCGCGCAGCCCCGGCGGCGTTGGCGCAGAGGGCCCGGATCTCGTCGACCGGTGGGAACGCGGGCGGCGGCGGGATCTCGCGTGCGGCGTGGTCCCGCCGGGCCGGGGTGGCCGTGGCGAGGAGCAGCCGCAGCTCGCGCTGCTCGGGTCCGGTGAGGGCCGGCAGCCGGTCGACGGTCGGGGCGACCGCGTCGAGCCTGGCCAGGTCGGCCGCGGTCACGGCGACCCGCAGACCGGCCCGCGCGAGACCGTCGACGGCCGCCGCGATCTCGGTCGGGCGGTGACCCTCGAGGACCAGGAAGGACTCGGTGCGGACGGCCGCGACGACGTCCGTGAGCGGTGCCGGGCTCTCGGACGCGGTGCGCTGCCGCGGCACGACCGGCGCGACGGCGTCCGTCACCGTCGCGGCCTCGGCCCCGGCGAGGGCCTCGGCGAGCCGGCGCAGCCCGGCCGGGGCGGCGCCCGCCTGCATCCGGGCCCGGACCTGCTCGGCCGCGGCGAGCGTGGCCGCGTCGGCCGGGGGCGGCCCGGCCGGGCCACCTGCGGGAGCGACGGACTCCGCCTCGTCGGCGGCGCGTTCGGCCAACCGCTCGACGAGGTCGCCCAGCCCGCCGCCCTCCCGCGGCGCGCCCGCGCGCGGATCGGCGTCGTCGGCACCCTCCGCCACGGGCTCCTCCTCCGGCTCACCGTCCCGCCCGGTACCCGCCGTGTGCAGGTGGCGGACCACACGTCGGATCTCCGCCATCACTCACCTCCCGCCACCGCCGTTCCCGGCGGTCACCGGGGGTATCGCTCAGGCGGCCCCGATGTTCCACCCCGGTGGCGTGGTGCTGCAACACGTACGGGACGACCCGGTCACGCGGTGCGCTCGTTCGGCCGCACGAGCACACCGCGCTCGCCCGACCGGGCGTCGGGCGTTCACCTCACGGTCGGCGTCAGTGCGTCAGCACGTCCGCGACCGGCTTGAGCCGCTTCGAGTGCTCGTCGGCGTGGTAGTCCGGGCCCTGTGTGGCGTCGGCGCCGTTGCCGACCTTCATCGCGTGCAGCACCGCGGACACGACGACGGCCACCACCAGGTTGAGGATCAGCGCCACGAAGCCCACGTAGATCTGCACCTGGGAGCCGGCGAACGGGTGCCAGCCGAAGACGGTCAGCTTGTCCAGGGTCAGCGCGGAGCCGCCGAAGTGCGCCCTGCCCGTCGCCGGGTTCGGGATGAGGTAGAGCAGGTACATCCCGTACGCCATGCCGACGAGCCAGCCCGCCACCAGCGCCCAGCGGTGCAGCCAGCGGGTGTAGAGCGCGATCGCCACGGCCGGCAGCGTCTGCAGGATGATCACCCCGCCGATCAGCTGCAGGTCGATCGAGAACTGCGGGTCGACGAACAGCACGAACGCCACGGCCCCGAACTTGACGACGAGCGAGGCCAGCTTGGCCTGCCGCGCCTCCTGGGAGGGCGTCGCGGAGCGGTGGATGTACTCCTTGTAGATGTTGCGCGTCCACAGGTTGGCGGCCGCGATCGACATGATCGCCGCCGGCACCAGCGCCCCGATTCCGATGGCCGCGAAGGCGACGCCCGCGAACCAGTCCGGGAACTGGCCGTCGAACAGCACGGGGATGATCGTGTTGGTGTCCGGGCGCCCGGTCGCGTTGTTCGTGATCGGCTTGGAGCCCGCGGCGATCGCGACGTAGCCGAGCAGCGCCAGCAGCCCGAGCAGCAGCGAGTACGCCGGCAGCGCCACCATGTTCCGCTTGAGCACGTCCCGCCCGCGCGAGGCGAGCACGCCGGTGAGCGAGTGCGGGTAGAGGAACAGCGCGAGCGCCGACCCCAGCGCCAGGGTGATGTACTGCAGCTGGTTGTTGCCGGTCAGCAGGATCGAGCCCGCCGGCTTGCCGGTCGCCGGGCTCGGCTGGGCCAGCTTGTCCGAGGCCGCGCCGAAGATGTCCGACCAGCCGCCGAACTTGGCGGGCAGGTAGATCACGGCCACGAGGATGACCAGGTAGATCAGGATGTCCTTGACGAACGCGATCAGCGCCGGCGCCCGCAGCCCGGACTGGTACGTGTAGACCGCCAGGATCACGAACGCGACCAGCAGCGGCAGGTGCCCGGCGATGCCGGTGCCGTTGAGCCCCATCGTCCGCAGCACCGCCTCGAGGCCCACGAGCTGCAGCGCGATGTAGGGCATCGTGGCGACGATGCCGGTGACCGCCACGAGGAAGGCCAGTAGCGAGCTGCCGTAACGGCCGCGCACGAAGTCCGCCGGGGTGACGTAGCCGTGCACCCGGGAGACCGACCACAGCCGCAGCACCGGCAGGAAGACGATCGGGTACAGGATCACGGTGTAGGGCAGCGCGAAGAAGCCCATCGCCCCGGCCCCGAACATCAGCGCGGGCACCGCGACGAAGGTGTAGGCCGTGTAGAGGTCACCGCCGACGAGGAACCAGGTGATCCACGAGCCGAACTTGCGGCCGCCCAGGCCCCACTCGTCGAGATGGTCGAGCCCGCCGCCCCGCTGCCAGCGCGAGGCGATGAAGCCCATCACCGTCACCACGAGGAAGAGGACGACGAAGACGGACAGCTCCACCCACTGGATCATCGCCGCGCCCCCTCGTCGAGGTCGTCCACCCGATCGTCGACGTCGGGTGCGTACTCACCGTCGCCCTTCGTCCGCAGGTAGACGACGAGCACGCAGACGACGCCCACCGGCACCCACAGGAACTGCGACCAGTAGAAGAACGGCATCCCGAACACCACCGGGTCCGTGCTGTTGAACCACGGCGTGACGAGCATCAGCAGCGGGACCAGGAGCAGCAGGTTCCACGGGCTCCAGCGGAACCCGGACCGGCCTTCGTGTGCGGCCATGACTCCCCGATTCGATCGACGACGATCAGCCTGCGCCTCGGCCTTGCGCCAGGAACCGGCCTCGGACGCGCGCATCCTAGGTCGGTCCTGCGGAGATCGCCGGATCACGCGCCGGGGGCGGCGATCACGGCACCCGGACGGGACCGCCGCGGAACGCGGAACGGCCCGCCCCGGAGATCCGGGGCGGGCCGTCCGTACGGCTCGGGTCAGAGGCCGAGGCGCTGCTTGAGGTTCTCGAGCTCGTCGCGCATCGACGTCGGCAGCTTGTGGCCGACCTTGGCGAACCACTCCTCGATGAGCGGGATCTCCTGCTTCCACTCCTCGGGGTCGACGGCGAGCGCGGCCGCGACGTCCTCGGCGGTGGCGTCGACGCCCTCGAGGTCCATCTGGTCCGGCGTGGGCACGTAGCCGATCGGGGTCTCGGCCGCCGCGGCCTTGCCCTCGATCCGCTCGATGACCCACTTCAGCACGCGGCTGTTCTCGCCGAAGCCCGGCCACAGGAAGCGGCCGTCCTCGCCGCGGCGGAACCAGTTGACGTAGAAGATCCGCGGCAGCTTGCTCGCGTCCGCGTCCTTGCCGACGTTCACCCAGTGCTGGAAGTAGTCGCCGACGTTGTAGCCGAGGAACGGCAGCATGGCCATCGGGTCACGGCGCACCTGACCGAGCCCGCCCGTCGCGGCCGCGGTCTTCTCCGACGACATCGTGGCGCCCATGAAGGTGCCGTGCTGCCAGTCGCGGGCCTCGGTCACCAGCGGGACCGTGGTCTTGCGCCGGCCGCCGAACAGGATCGCCGAGATCGGCACGCCCTGCGGGTCCTGCCACTCCGGCGCCACGACCGGGCACTGCGAGATCGGCACGGTGTAGCGGGAGTTCGGGTGCGCGGCGTCCGACTCGGACCCGGGCGTCCAGTCGTTGCCCTTCCAGTCCTTGAGGTGCTGGGGGTCGCCCTCCAGGCCCTCCCACCAGACGTCGCCGTCGTCCGTGAGCGCGACGTTGGTGAAGATCGCGTTCCCGGCCTCGATGGTGCGCATCGCGTTCGGGTTGGTCTTCCAGTTCGTGCCCGGCGCGACGCCGAAGAAGCCGAACTCGGGGTTGACCGCGTACAGCCGGCCGTTCTCGCCGAAGCGCATCCAGGCGATGTCGTCCCCGACGGTCTCGGCGCGCCAGCCCGGGACGGTCGGCTGCAGCATCGCCAGGTTGGTCTTGCCGCAGGCCGACGGGAAGGCCGCCGCGACGTAGTAGGACTTCTCCTCCGGGCTGATCAGCTTGAGGATCAGCATGTGCTCGGCGAGCCAGCCCTCGTCGTGCGCGATCGCGGAGGCGATCCGCAGCGCGTAGCACTTCTTGCCCAGCAGCGCGTTGCCGCCGTAGCCGGAGCCGAAGGACCAGATCTCCCGGGTCTCCGGGAAGTGGGTGATGTACTTCGTGTCGTTGCAGGGCCAGGGCACGTCCTTCTGCCCCGGCTCGAGGGGCGCACCGACCGAGTGCACCGCCGGGACGAACTTCTCGCCTGCGGGGCCGTCCAGCAGCGGCAGCACCGAGGCGCCCATCCGGGTCATGATCTTCATCGAGACCACGACGTACTCGGAGTCGGTGATCTCGACGCCCAGCATCGGCTCCTCGGCGTCGAGCGGGCCCATGCAGAACGGGATGACGTACATCGTGCGGCCGCGCATGCAACCGCGGAAGAGCCCCCGCAGCGTCTCGCGCATCTCCGTGGGGTCGGCCCAGTTGTTGGTGGGACCCGCGCCCTCCTCCGTGGCCGAACAGATGAAGGTGCGCTCCTCGACCCGCGCGACGTCGTCCGGGTCGGAGGCGGCGTAGAAGCTGTTGGGCTTCTTCTCCTCGTTCAGCTTGACGAAGGTGCCGGCCTCGACGAGGCGGCTCGTCATGCGGTCCCACTCGGCCTCGGACCCGTCGCACCAGACGACGGCCTCCGGCGCGGTCAGCTCCGCGATCTCACGCACCCATGACAGCAGGCGCGCATTGGTCGTGGGCGCATCGTCGATCCCTGGGACGGTCGCTGCGGTCATGTGAGTCTCCTAGCCTGGCCGGCCCCCGTTCCCCGGCCGGGGAATGCTGGCAGAGCCTCGCCTGGTCGGGACGAGGCTCGTAACGGGGAAAGATGACTACAGAGGTTACCGGGCAGACCCTGTTCCACACATCGATGCGAACTGTCGATTGACTCACAACACCGATCATGGAATCGATACAGTTTGTGCTGACAAATGCGCTCACCACCGCATTCGCGGAGGATCCGGGCACGTCCGGGACGTGCGCGCGGCGGCCGGCCGCCGGCGCCGTGGTTCAGCGGTGCGACGCCGTCATGACGCACGTGTGAAATCGGGCTCAGGGCTTACGAATTCGAAATGCGCAACCATGCCCGACGGAACAGCAATTCCCGTCCTCTTCAGGCGCTGCGCAACGCACCCGCGCGCGACGGGCGACCCGACGGCCGGGACGGGGTGCCGGCGATCGCCGGGAGCAGGATCGGGAGCCGGTGCGCCTGCACCTGCCAGAAGCGGGTCTCGGGCTCGCCCGCGCGCCAGGCGTCGGCCAGCCGGGCCGCCGCCTCGGGGTCGGTGACCCGCCGCGGGCGCGGCCGCATGCCGCACCGCAGGCGGATCTCCGCGTCGAGCGCGCGCCAGGCGGCCTCGGCCGTCGAGAAGACCTGCACGTCGGCCGGCCCGTCCTCGTCGCCCACGACCAGGGTGTACGCGCTCACGGCGTCCAGGGACACGGTCCGACCTCCTCGCACTCGCCGGCCGCGGCGTCGGTGGCGCGGAACAGCTCGTTGACTTCACCCGACCCGAGGCTCAACGGACATGGTGCGGACCGGGTACGCCCGCGGCGGCGCGACGCGCCGGACGGGCCTCCGGGTACGACGAGGGAATGCGCCGAACGGCGTTTGCCCGCGGGACGAGCGGGGTACCGGCGGGGCCCGCTCGGGCCGCGTACCGACCGAGCCCGGTCAGGCCGGGTCGCCGAGCCCGGCCAGCAGCCGGGCCAGCGCCGCCGGCTCGCTGAGCATCGGCCAGTGCCCCGTCGGGAGCTCGGCGAAGGACCACTCCGGCCCGGCCATCTCCGCGAAGGCCGGCACCCCGGCCGCGATCAGCTCACGGGCCTGGGCCTGCGTGAAGCTGCACGCCACGACCGTCTTCGGCAGCGTCGGGTCCGGTGTGCCGCGCCGGGCGCCGGTGAGGACCACCCCGGCGGGCTCGGCGAGCGCGCGGGCGTGCAGCTCGGCGAAGGTCTCGTCGTCGAGCCCCGCGGTGCTCGTGCCCAGCTGCGCGAACTCGGCGCAGGTGGGCATCGGCTGCACCCCGCCGTGATCGGCGATGCGGGCACGGATCCACTCCTGCGCCTCCGGCGGGTTGAAGTCGACCTGCGGCACGTCGTCCGGGAGCGGGCCGGTGTCGACGAACACGAGCCGCGTGACCCGGTCCCGGGCCCGCTCGGCCGCGGCCGCGCAGACCGGGCCGCCGCCGCTGTGCCCCACGAGCACCGCCGGGCCGACCTTCTCCAGGACCTGCAGCACGTCGTCGACGTGGCTCTCCGCGGTCGCGTCCGGCTCGTGCCCGAGATCCACCGGATGCACCTCGTGGCCCGCGACGCGCAGCTCCGCGGCCACCGCGTCCCACGCCCACGCCCCCAACCAGAACCCCGGAACCAGTACGTATGTCGTCATGGGAAGAACGGTAAGGGCGAATCAGGGCTGATCCGGTCCTGTTTACTGACGGGATGTCGGCCGGTCGCGTGCTCGCCCTGCTGGAGCTCCTCCAGGCCCGGCCGGGGCTGACCGGCCCGGAGCTGGCGGACCGCCTGGAGGTCGACGTCCGCACGGTCCGCCGGTACGTCGCCGCCCTGGAGGGGCTCGGCGTGCCGGTGGTGGCGGAGCGCGGGCGGTACGGCGGCTACCGCCTCCTGCCCGGCTACAAGCTGCCGCCGCTCATGCTGTCCGGCGACGAGGCCGTCGCCGTGGTGCTCGGGCTGCTCGCGGCCGAACGCACCGGGATGCACGCCGCGGCCCCGGCGGTGGCGAGCGCGCGGGCGAAGGTGGAGCGGGTGCTGCCCGCCGAGCTGCGCGACCGGGTCGCCGCCGTCGCCGGGGCGCTCGGCTTCACCATTGCCGCCCGCGACGGGGCCGCCCCCGCGGCCGATGTCCTGCTCGGCCTCGGCGAGGCGGTGCGGGACCGGCGCCGGGTGCGGCTGGACTACCGCTCCTGGCGCGGCGAGGAGAGCACCCGCGAGCTGGACCCCTACGGCCTCGTCTTCCACTCCGGACGGTGGTACGTGACGGGTCACGACCATCGTCGCGGGGCAGTGCGGACCTTCCGGCTGGACCGGGTCGCGCGGGTGGCACCGACCGGGGCCGGGTTCGCCGCGCCGGAGGGGTTCGACCCGGTGGCCCACGTCGTCGCCGGGCTGGCGGAGGTGCCCTACCGGCTCGAGGTGGAGGTCCTGGTGCACGGTCCGCCCGCGGAGGTTGCCCGACGGTGGCCGGCCTGGCTCGGCTCCGTCGAGGCCCACCCCGACGGCACGCTCCTCCGGACCCGGGCCGAGGACGCGGACGGGATGGCGCGCGCCCTCGCCGGCCTCGCCCGGCGGTTCACCGTGCTGCGTCCCGACGAGGTCCGGGAGGCGGTGGCGCGGCTCGCCGCCCGCCTCGCCGAGGACGCGGTCAGCGACGGCGGAGGCCCAGCACCACGGTGAGCGCGACGAGCAGCAGCGCGGCCGTGCCGACCCCGGCGGTGACGTCGACGCCGAGGGCGAAGGCCTCCCGCGCCGAGCCGAGCAGCGCGTCCGCGGCCGGAGCGGGCAGGCCGGCGGCGACGTCGACGGCACCACCCAGCGTCTGCCGCGCGGTGTCGGACGCCGCGGCGCCGAGCGCCACACCCGGCGCCGCGTCGGCCGGCACCTCGACCGCCGCCCGGTAGACCGCGCTCAGCACGCTGCCCAGGACCGCGGTGCCCAGCACCGCACCGAGCTCGTACGCGGTCTCGCTGACCGCCGAGGCCGACCCGGCCCGGTCGGCGGGGGCGGCGGCGAGGATCGCGTCGTTCGTGATCGTCTCGGACAGACCGATGCCCGCGCCGATGAGCACCGCGGCGACCAGCAGCAGTGTCCCGGCGGAGCCGACGCCGAGGCGCGTGCAGAGCACGTAGCCCGCGGCCGCGAGCCCGAGGCCCGCCGGCACCAGCGCCCGCAGCGGGAAGCGCCGGGCCAGGGCCGCGGCCCCGAGCCCGGCGAGGATCGTCGCGACCATCCCCGGGACCAGCACGAGGCCGGCCTCCAGCGGCGAGCGGCCCAGCACCAGCTGCAGGTACTGCGCGGCGAAGAACAGCAGCCCGGTGAGGGCGAACATCGTGGTCGCGTTGGCCAGCACCGACACCCGCACGACCGGCGACGCGAACAGGTCCAGGTCGATCAGCGGCCGGCGGCCGCGACCGGGCAGGTCCCGGCAGCGCCTGACGAACAGCGCGCCGGCCGCGCCCGCGACGGCCAGCTCGATCACCGACGCGACGCTGAAGCCGTGCTCGCCGATCGTGTGGATCGCGAGCACGGCGGGCGCCGCGGCCAGCATCGACAGCACGACCCCGCCGAGGTCCGGACGGCCGGGGTTCGCCATCCGGGACTCGGGCAGCACCAGCGGGGCGGCGACCAGCACCAGCACCGCGACCGGCACGTTGACCAGGAAGACCGCGCCCCACCAGAAGTGTTCGAGCAGCAGCCCGCCGACGATCGGGCCGAGCGCCGCGCCGGCGGCGAAGCCGGTCGCCCAGATCGCGAGCGCGAGCCGCCGCTGGGTGCGGTCGGCGAAGATCGTGCGCAGGATCGCCAGCACCGAGGGCATCAGCATCGCGCCGAAGAAGCCCAAAGCGGCGCGCGCGGCCACGAGGTGCGCCCCGTCCGTCGCGAAGGCGGCCAGCAGGGACACCGCGCCGAAGCCGGCGATCCCGACGAGCAGCAGCCGGCGACGCCCGATGCGGTCACCGAGCCCGCCCATCGCGATCAGCAGCCCGGCCAGGACGAGCGGGTAGACGTCGACGATCCACAGCAGGGTCGTCGCGTCCGGGCGGAGCGTGCGACTGATCGCCGGCAGGGCGAAGCCGAGCACGGTGTTGTCGACGGCGACCAGCAGCGTCGGGAGGAAGAGCACGGCGAGCGCGAGCCACTCGCGCACACCGGCGCGGGCCGGGATCTGCAGCGGGGAACGGGTGGAGGTCGGCGGGGAGAGCCGGGTGGCGGTCATGGCGTACGGGGTCCTTGCATGGGCCGGCGGCGCCCGGGGGCGCGTATCGGGGGCGGGGACGCAGCTGTACCGTCCGGACGGTACAGCTTTACCGTCCGGACGGTACAGTAGCTCCAACGGGCGGGTCCAGCCGCACATTCCGCTGGTGAGCGGCCTCACCGGGCGAGCAGGTCGGTAGGGTCCGGATGTGCCGAGCGCCCGCGACCGCGTCCTGGACGCCTACGAGACGCTGCTCATCGAGCAGGGTCCGGCGAGCGCCACGCTCGATGCCGTCGCCTCGGCGGCCGAGGTCTCCAAGGGCGGCCTGCTCTACCACTTCGGGTCCAAGGAGGCGCTCGCCGAGGGCCTGCTGGAGCGGCTGCGCGAACGCAGCGCCGCCGACGTCGCGCACATGCGCGCGGACCCCGACGGCGCCGTGGCCTACTACCTGCAGACCTCCGTGCCCGGCGCGGCCTCGCCGGTCGGGCTGACCCGCACCTACCTCGCCGCCCTGCGCATCGCCGACGGCAGTGCCACCGGCGAGGCGACCCGCCGCGCCCTCGCGGACGTCGACGCGCACGGCCTCGCCGCGCTGCGCACCGAGGTCCCGGACCCGGTGCTGTCCTGGCTCATCCAGCTCGTCGGCGACGGGCTGTACCTGCGCACGCTCACCGGCGCCCCGCTGACCGGCGACGTCGGCGTCGACGCGCTCGTCGCGCGGCTCCGTGAGTTGTTGATCTCGTCCTCCCGGGGCTAACGCCGGCTCCCCCCGCGCCGACTCTCCGGCCCGGGGGGACGAATCGGATGGTGCTGGTGCGACGCGGCGTCGTCGACGTGGACGTGGACCGGGTGGGGGCGGGCCCGCCCGTGGTGCTGCTCGGCTCGATCGCCGGCGGACGCCGGGTGTGGGACCCGCTCGCGGACGCGCTGCTGGACCGCTACCGGGTGCTCACGCTGGACCTGCACGGGCACGGCGCCACCCCGCCCTGGCCGGGCTTCCGGCCGCAGACGCTGACCGACCAGGTCCGGCTCGTGCACGCGGTGACCGCGGGCAGCACGGAACGGCTGGGGCTGGTCGGGCACTCCTTCGGCGGGGCCGTCGCGATGCGGGCCGCCGTCGAGCTGGGCGAGCGGGTCCGGGCCCTGGTCCTCGTCGAGCCGACGCCGTTCGCGCTGCTCGCCCGCGCGGGCCACGACGACCTGTTCGACGCCGTGTGCGCCTCCCGGGACCGGCTGGCGGAGGGCATCGCGGCCGGGCGGCCGGACGAGGCGGCGCGCGAGCTCACCGACCACTGGCTCGGGCCGGGCCACTGGGACGCGCTCCCGGCCGAGCGCCAGGCCTCCGTGGTGAAGGGGCTCCGGCACCGGCTCGCCGAGTTCGACGCGGTGACCGACCCCGGGCTCACGCTGGCCGAGGTCGCGACGGCCGAGGCCCCCACGCTGCTGATCCACTCGCCGGACCCGCTCGAGCCGGTGCGCGCGCTGGTCGACGTGCTCGGCGAGGCCCGGCCGGACTGGGAACGGGTGGAGCTGCCGGGCGCCGGGCAGTGGGCGCCGCTCACCGGGGCGGAGGAGCTGAAGCCGACGATCAGCGCGTTCCTCGACCGGCACCTTGGCCCGTGAGGACCGGAACCGGAGATCTTCTGGACGGCCGTCAGACTCGTCCTCTCCTCGTAACCCGAATCCAGCCACCGAGGATCGTCGCCAATGCTCCTCCAAGCCCCATGAGGGCTGCAAAGTCGAGGCCAGTCCATGCCCCCACAACCGCCGCGCCTGCGGCTATGCCGAGGCCTGCCAGATCCATGCACCGCTGGGAAGCCTTACGTGACGAGTCCATCCTGGCACGCTCCTTCAAGCCACCCGCTGCGACCGGGTTCACCAAACCACCACAGTCTTGCGGCAATGGCCCGGCTGACGCCCGTCCTTCTATGTGCCCAACTCTCCGAGTGCTCGCACGCCGTTGACCTGCAGCGATGTCTCTGTTCCGGATAGTTTCTCCGGCATCAGGGGAGATCATGTCCCTCGGATGCCTCGTCGAGTCTCTACAGTGAGCTACTAGGCGGCAAGGCGACTAGACTTGGGACGGAGTTCGATATGAGTCCGAAGCTTCGAAATCTTGGATCCAAGCGCGAACGCGAAGAGCTCCGCCGTCAGATGCTCAACCAAGGATTCTCAGTACGTGATATCTCGATCGAGATGAGCCGGCGATGGTACCTGCGTCCTCGCGCAGCGTTCCGTCACGCTAACGGATTCTCGCAAGATGAACTAGCTGACCGCTGCAACGACGCGCTGGCGGATCCCGCCGCGAGAATCTCTGGCAAACGGATCAGTGACTACGAGAATTGGCCTTCGGGTGGAAGCAAGCCAACCGTGTCTACCCTTCTCATAATCGCAAGCGTCCTCAAGGCCGAGATCAGCGATTTGGTCGATACACAGGACCGACAGCACTTTTCAGCTGATGATCTATCCTTAATACAGGGGATCGAGAGAACCATACTCGGTGAGAAGGCGCCGGGTGCAGGCGCTCCTCAAGCTCGCCGAACTGAATCCGGACTAGACGAGGCTCGACCGGTGAATAGAAGTGGCGACAAAACCCTGCGCAACCTCGTTATGGCAGCGGCAGAGGACTCGAGCAGGCACGTGGAGAAGGCCGAGGTAAGTCACGTGGAAGATCTTACTATCACTGAATTGAACGACGAGGTCGACAGAATTGCTCGCGTCTTCCTCCACGCAGATCCGGTCCCGGCCTTCGGTGAAATGATACGACTCCGAGACAGAGCCTATCGGTTACTGGAGAGAAGGCAGTACCCGCGCCAAACGAATGATCTATATTTCGCGGTCGGCAAGTTGAGCTGCCTACTGGGCGACGCCAGCAACAACTTTGGATTCAAGGAAGCGGCGAGCGAGCAATTTCGCGCTGCGTGGGCGTACGGTCAGATTATCGGAGACTCAAGCTTGCAAGCGTGGGTGAGGGGAGCCCAATCCTTCGCTGCCTTTACTGCAGACCGACCACGTGAGTCGGCCAGACTGGCTGAGTCAGGCCTCTCGATCGCAGCGAATCCTGGTGCGCGGCTGCGGTTGCACAGCCTTCGCGGGCTCGCTTTAGCCGCCGATGGAGATCGCGAAGGCACCCTTCACGCGCTCCGGCTCGGTGCGGCCGAGCGAGAGCGTGCCGACGGCTCAGACGGCTTGTCCGAGCGTGTCAGAGGTATGTTCAGCTGTACCGAGGCCAAACAAGAGTACTATGCGGCGACTGCGCTCAACTTGATTCGAGAGCCGCTTAATGCAGAATCGCATGCAATGCGCGCAATAGCCCTATATGAACAAGGGCCGATAGAGGAGCGTGCTTATGGAAATGAAGCCGTAGCGCGAGTTGACGTGTCGACAGCACGATTGGCGCTCGGCGACCTATCCGGAGCCGCAAGCGCGTTGGAACCGATTCTATCTCTATCTAACAGCAGGAGGGTAGACTGGCTAAGACCCCGACTGCAGATTGTTCGCGGGCAGCTAGCGAATGCACGGTACCGCCGCTCACGAGATGGGATTGACCTCGCCGACCGGATCGAGGACTTCACGACCGATCTTGCCGGACGCAGTCTACCCGGGAAGAATCTCTGAGGAGCTGCACTGATCGCCCGGCCATACCGACCGACTTCTCCATATTCGCGTTTCTTCCGAGCGCGGACGCTGTAGCCAGAGCTGACAACCCGATTCGAGGAGGACGGAAAGCCGCCTACCTATGCGCTGAGCGGTTCTTACCGTTCCCGATGGTTTCTCCCTGTTCGTCGACAACAGGCAATCGGATCGCACTTACCGCGATCAGCAGCGGTGCTGCCAGCCCGTCTGCCTGTTCCTGGTCAACATTCTGGCCCGCAGGCTGGGGATCCGCTCTCATGCTCGCGTCGCCCTTCCTTTTTGAATGGGATCATTAGTGGGCGAACCCCACCTCGTCGGAGGCTAGCATGCCTACGACCCCAACTTCAAGCAACGCACGGAGCATCTGCACAACGTCTTCTTCGCTGGCTCCCGCATTCTTTCCGAGATCGAGCAAGCTATCCAGTCGCCACCACTGTCTACCTGTCAACCCTAAAAGGATAGGCAGGGCCCGCACTGAGAACGTCAGCATTTGCATGTTGGTGATGACCTTCACTGAGGTCACGGTCGGGACAATCCGAGCCCGCGGTGCAAGCCATGTGAAGGACTGACGTCTCGAAGTCAGCGCTCGAATCGGAGTATCTAGACCGTCTTCAGGCTGTCGAGCAAGCGAGAATGGGGGACTCTGGTTGTCTTTGAATTCCCGGAAATCCTGCAGCAGCTTCTTGTCGGCGAGGGCGTCCGAAACAATCTCCCAGACCCTAGCTAGGTAAACTGTGTCGCCGAAAGAGGTAGTGATGTCGGCTCGGAGCTCTTCGAAGGCCCGCAACCGGTCGATTAGCCACTGCAGGAAGTCTAATCCATTCGCGAAACGGGCACTAAGGGTTAGATGCAAGCTCTGCTCCCCTTCGGGGCACTGCACATTGTGCCAATATCCCCGTGGCAGGTACAACAAGTCGCCTTGGCGGAGGAGTAGCTCGCTGAACCTCGCCGTGGCGGCCGGGGGACGATTTACTTCTACATCTCGGTCGAGGGGCGATCGTCGCGTCGGCTCGTAAATCCGCCACAACTTCGACCCTTGTACTTGCAACACGAAAACGTCGTGGTCGTCCCAATGTGTTGCGAAACCCGCATTGGTTGTCGTGCTAGCGAACAAGTTCGCGTCAACGTCGGCATGCAGAAAGGCTGCAGTGAAGCGACACACGTCTGCGACAGGCCTATGCAACTTCTCGAACGAGTCGATAATCAGGGTCGATCCGGAGCGCAACTCCTCATGAAACGCCTCAGGGGTTCGCGCTTCCTTCTGCTGGTCCAGCAGTCCCGCCGAAAAGATGCGCCCATCACTTGCAAACTTCACCTGAGGAAAATCGAGATCAGGACGGATAAGGATATTGTCGACTGTAGCCCAATCGACGAGTCTACTGAAGCGATCCGACGACTGCGCAGGCTGGTACCAGGGACGTCGATTGAGAACCTCTCGAAAGAATTGTTCTGGATCCGCCGGGCGTATCATGTCTGAGAAGCTCTGCAAACTTCACCTACTCATTTCGCTCACCGAGTTCCTCTTCCAATATATAGGAGATCAGGAAGGACGGCCAGCCGAAGCGTGACAGGTGTGAGCCACTGGCCGGCGCACTCATGGGACGACGAGACTTGGCGGTCCTCAGGCATTGAATGGCGGCGCTTCGTCGAGACGAGGCCCCGAAGTTCACGTTCGCCTGAGTCATCCCTCCAGGAACCTGCAGCCCGAGGGTCTGTCGGTGCCCCTGGCGTTGACCCCGGTGGCGAGCAGGGCATGGACGTTGACCACTCGCCCGCCCTCGCGGACCTTGAGCACGAGCGCGTCGGCGGTGACGAAGGTGTAGGGGCCTTGGTCGAGGGTCGACGCGCAAGTCGCCGAACTCCGCACCCGGCCACCGGCACCGCCCCCCATCCCGGCCAGCTCGGGCAAGACCGACCGGTATCGGCTCAACCGCGCCGGCGACCGCCAACTCAACCGCGCCTTGAGCACCGTCGCGTTATCCCGGTTGCGCTACGACCCGACCACCCGGGACCTCGCCGAACGCCGCCGCGCCAAGGGCAAGACCGACCACGAGATCAAACGCTGCCTCAAGCACTACATCACCGGACAGCTCTACCGACAGCTCGAAAACCCGCCGCTCACGGGTTGACGATCCATCGGAGCGTCCTGCTGCGGCAGATGTTGACGACCTTCATCCACACGCTGATGTCCGCCGTGGCCGACGCGGAGTGCGGCGCCGGCTACGGCGAACGCTCCGAGTCCCGCACGAACACCGGCAACGGCTACCGGCACCGCGACTTCGACACCCGCGCCGGCACGATCGACGTGGGTATTCCGAAGCTGCGCAACGGCTCGTACTTCCCGGACTGGCTCCTCGAGCGGCGCCGCCGCGCCGAACGCGCCCTGACCACCTGGTCGCGACCTGCTGTCTGCTCGGGGGTCTCCACACGGCGGATGGAGAAGCTCGTCGCGTGCGACCAGGCGGCGAGCACGACCGCGGCGACGATGGGCCCGACCCCGGAGATCGCGAGCAGGTCCGGGCGCCAGGCGCGCACGATCGCGCGGATCGCCCGCTCGTGGGCGTCGGTTTCCCCCGCAGCATCCGGATCCGCCGGGCCGGCGCCCGCAGGGTGGTCAGCATGGTGAACACGTGCACATCCGTGGCGGTGGGTCGCAGCCGGGCCGCGGTGGCGATCATCATCACCGGGCGTTGACCGCGGGACCGAGGCCCGCATTGGGTCCGGTGCGGTGATCACCTGGGCCCGGAGTTGGCGTTTTGGGCGTCGGTGGTGAATCGGCCTGGGTCTGGCAGAGGCGCTGAATCAGCAAGGAGACTGGCGAGGTGGTGCCCTGACCCCGGTTCATGGACACGCTGATCCCCGCATTGCGGGCGAAGCGAGATGACCCACGACCATGGCCCGCAAGAACTACTCCGACGAGTTCTGTCGGCAGGCCGTGGAGTTGTACGAGTCCACGCCGGGCGCGACGGTGCGCGGCATCGCCGAGGACCTGGGCATCGAGCGGGGCACCCTTCGGATGTGGCTCGAGCGGCTCGGCACCGGCCGCAAGACCGCCGCGGACGGCACCGCGGCCCGTAGCCCGCTCACACCCCGCTCCTCGCATCGACCATGTGCCGGTGGCGCCGGGTCCGATACCGGTGAGCCGGAGACCGCGGAGCAGCGACTGGCACGGCTGGAGGCCGAGAACGCCGCGTTGCAGGCGGAGAAGGCCAAGCTCGTCACCGAGCGGGAGATCCTGCGCGCGGCGGCCAAGTATTTCGCCGGGGAGACGAACTGGTGAACCGCTTCCAGTTCGTCGCCGACCACTCCGGCACCTGCAGCCCCGGCTGGAGCGTGAAGCGGTTGTGCGCCCTGCTCGACGTGCGACGTTCCTCGTTCTACGCCTGGAAGGCCACCGCGGCGGCCCGGGCCGCGCGCGCCGCTGCCGATGCCACGCTCGCGCAGCGGATCCGCACGGTGCACGCCGCGGACAGCACCTGCGGGCGGCCCAGGATCACCGCCGAGCGGGGCGACGAAGCGCCACCGCAGCGGCGGGTCAACCACAAGCGGATCGCCCGAATCATGCGCGCACGGCATCCACGGCTACCGCCGACGCCGCAAGGTCCGCACCACGATCCCCGAGCCCGCCGAGGGCGCGGTGCCCGACCTGCTCGGGCGCGACTTCACCGCCGAGGCGCCGAACCGCGTCTACGTCGGGGACATCACCTACCTGCCGCTGGCCGACGGCGGCAATCTCTACCTGGCCACGGTCATCGACTGCTGTTCCCGACATCTAATGGGTCCTGTCGGGCTTGGTTGTGCCAGGCTTGGCTCCGGTAGCGGCCAGCGGGTCAGCACTCCCGACCTCCGAGCGTCGAGCTCTACGGTCAGACCGTGCGCCCGCTGGTCGTGAGGGACTGAGACTGCTGATGGGATGACGTGCCCCCGCGTGCGACGTGTGGTGGGTGAGCACTTGACCATTAGAGCGCAGTGGTCTCCTCTCGCTGCCGTTGTTGCTGATGGAGTGCGCGGGAGGCCGGATGACGGTGTTCGTGGGTGATGACTGAGCCGAGGATCACCACGACGTCGAGTTGCTCGACGACACCGGGAGGCGTCTGGGCCGGGCCCGGCTGGGCGACGGCATGGCCGGGATGACCCGGCTGCACGAGATGATCGCCGAGCACCTCGACGACGCCGACGTCGACCCGGAGACCGGGATGTTCGCGGCCGGGGCTGTGGTGGTCGGGATCGAGACCGACCGCGGTCCGTGGGTCGCGGCGCTGGTCGCAGCCGGGTATGAGGTGTTCGCGATCAACCCGCTGTCGGCGGCCCGCTATCGGGAACGGCACTCCACCTCGGGAGCAAAGTCCGACCCGGGCGACGCCCACGTGCTGGCCGAGATCGTGCGCCTCGACCGGGCCCATCACCGCCCGGTGGCCGGGGACTCCGCGCAGGTCGAGGGCCTGAAGATGATCGCCCGCACGCACCAGAGTCTGGTTTGGGACCGCACCCGACATGCTCAGCGGCTGCGGCAGGCGTTGCGGGAGTACTTCCCCGCCGCCCTGGACGTGATCACGGCGGGCCGCCTGGAGCTCACCGACCCCGACGCCCTCGAGCTGATCGAGCGAGCCGGGGACCCGGACCGGGCGGCCCGGCTGTCACGGTCGAAGATCGCTGCGATCTTGAAGAGGGCCCGACGGCGTGATGTCGAGGCCCGCGCCGAGCTGATCCAGACCGCGCTGCGGGCCCCGGCGCTGCGCCAGCCGGCGGCGTTGGAGTCGGCCTACGCAGTCGTCGCGGGCACTCAGATCCGGCTGCTGGCCGGGATCATCGCCCAGCTCCCGCCGCTGGAGGCGGTGCTGGGCGAGGGTTTTGGCCGGCACCCGGACGCTGAGATCTACACCAGCCAACCCGGCCTCGGTGCGATCCTCGGGGCCCGGGTGCTCGCCGAGTTCGGAGACGACCCGCACCGCTACCGCGACGCGAAAGCCCGCAAGAACTACGCCGGAACCTCACCGATCACCCGCGCCTCCGGACGGCGCACCGTCGTGCTGGCCCGCTACGCCCGCAACAAACGCCTCGGCGACGCCGTCCACCAATGGGCCTTCTACGCGCTCACGAACTCACCAGGCGCCCGCGCCTACTACGACCAGCTCCGAGCCCGCAAAGTCGGTCACCACGCCGCCCTACGCCAGCTCGGGAACCGGCTCGTCGGGATCCTGCACGGCTGCCTCAAGACCCGAACCACCTACGACGAGACCACCGCCTGGGCCCACCGCTTCACCGCCGCCGCTTGACACCGCTACGCCATGGGATGTCTGACCGGGTGGGCGGTCGCCGACCACATGCGCATTGAGCTGGTCGAAGACGCCCTGCGCGCCGCCGCGACCCGCGGCAGCCTCGGCGGGGCGATCTTCCACTCCGACCACGGGTCGGTCTACACCTCCCGTGTCTACGCCCGGCTCTGCGACGAGCTCGGGGTGACCCAGTCCGTGGGCGCGGTCGGGTCGAGCACCGACAACGCCCTGGCCGAGTCGTTCAACGCCACCGTCAAACGGGAGGTCCTCCAAGACGCCTCGACCTGGCCCGACGAGCCCACCTGCCGGCGCGAGCTGTTCCGCTGGCTGACCCGCTACAACACCCGACGCCGGCACTCCTGGTGCCGCTACCAGACCCCGAACGGCTACGAGAAGGCCCACGCAGCTACCGTCCCGGCAGCCGCGTAATCCCACCCCTGTGTCCATGAACCGGGGTCAAGGCCCGCTGCCGGTCATCCCTTCGCCGCGCCGGAAGGTCTGGGCGGCATGGTGCGCTACGGCAACGGGGTTGCGCCGACCTCGGCGACAAACACCGCGGCCGTTCACGATCTACACCGTCCTATGAGGCAGCATCGCGATTCGAGATGCCACAACGCAATCAGACGGATTTCGACTCCCATCCAGACCCATCCGAACTCGGTCGGCTGTAGCTAGACCGGTCGGGTGCTGTCACTCAGGGGTCGGCGAACCAGGTCCACGGCGCCCACCAGTGCACCTCGCCCGGAGGCTCCACGGTGGACGGACGGACCGGGTGCGCGGGGAGCGTCGTCGGGCCGAGGCGGAGGACGCGGTCGGCGAGGCCGTCGCCGTCGAAGTCGGTGTGCAGCACGAGGTCCGGCCCGTCCGCGAGGACCGCGGAGTCGGCGTGGCCGTCGGCGTCCGTGTCGAGATCGTCGGCGCCGACCGCGACGCGGATCGGCACGGAGGGGTCGTACCCGAGGGGTTCGGCCCGCACCGGGGCGTCGACGTCCCCGTCCGGCTCAGCGCGCACCGGGACCTCCCAGCGATCTCAGCTCCGCGGTGAGCGCGGTGCGGCGCTCGGCGGCGGTGCGGTCGAGCAGTTCGGTGGCCCGCCGCTCGAGGTCGATCAGCAAGGCGGACAACGCCGACACGGTCGCGGCTTCGGCGTCGCGCAGCGCCGTGTCGAGCCAGTACCCCCACTCCTCGCGCTCGACGGCCGCCCGCCGGCGCCGCGCGAGCAGCACCACCGCGGCCACGGCCAGCCCGATCGCCGCCGGCAGGAGGGTGCGGCCACCCGCCACGGACAACCCCAGCGCGGGTGCGCCCGCGACGAGGACGAGCGCCAACCGCACGACGGCGGTGCCGGACCCGGTGCGCACCACCGCGTCCAGCCACCCCACGCGCCCCGGGGGGTCGGGCAGCCGCGCCGTGATCGCGCCCGCTTCCCTCGACGGCCGGGGGACGAGCTCGGGCGGCAACGGGAGCGGGCCGAGCATCCGGCCCGCCGCGCGCCGCACCGCCGCCTCGGCCTCTCCCCTGCTGCGGGCGAGGAGCGTGGCCGTCGCGCGCCCGATCGCGGGTTCCAGCACGTCCGGCAGCGACGAGCGCGGGCCGCTGATCCACGGGGCGCTCAGGGTGCGCAGGTCACGGAGGGCGGCCGCGAGGTCGGCGGTCGCGCGGAGCCGGACGAGGGCGAGATCACCGCGCAGCCGCGCCCGGTGCCGTCCGTCCACTTCGGCCAGTGCGGCGGCGACCTCGGTCCGCCTGGCGCGCAACGCCTCGGCGTGCCGGCGGGTCAGCGGAGGCAGGGCTGCGGTCGTGGTCACGGCGGGCAGCCTCGCCGACCGGGGGCGGCCCGCGGGATGGATCGGCGGAACCCTTCACGCGCGTGAACGGACGCCTCCGGCGCCGCGTGGTCGTCCCGCGCGACCACCGCGGCTCACCCCCGCCGGGGGATCCTCCCCGGGGCCCGTCCGGCGCGGCACCGCCGCACGCTCGCACGCGACCTGCACGAGTTCCGCCCGATCGCACCCCGCCCCTCGCCCGCGGGCCGTCGGTACGTCAGAGTGGAACGTCGAGGACGGGACGGGACGACGCGACCGGGGGGAAACGATCGTGGGCCGACGGGGTGGGGGAGCGGGCCGGTGAGGCCCGGCGCGCCCCCCGGCGCCGGCCTCGCCGCCGACCTCGCCGGGAGCCCCGACCTCGAGCCCGACCCGGCCGGCTGGACCGGGCTGGACCAGCGCGGTGTACCGGTCGCGGGGGTGCTGACGACCGTCACCGTCGCCGTCCTGGGCGCGACGGCCGTGGTCGTCGTCGCCGCCCGCGAGCCCGAGCTCGCCGGGCCGGTCGCGCTGTGGACGCTCGCGGTCTCGCTGCTGCTCGTCGGGTTCGCCGTCGCCACCTCCTACGCGCGGTGGCGCTGCTCGCGCTACCGGGTCACCGCCGATCGGGTCGAGCTGCGCACCGGCGTGATCGTCCGGCGGGCGCGCAGCATGGCGATCGAGCGCGTCCGGACCGTCGACGTGGCCGCGGGCCCGGTCCTGCGGGCGTTCGGCCTGGTCACCCTGCGCGTGGGCACGGGCCAGCAACGCGGCCGCGGGGAGGCGACGCTGCGGCTGCGCCCGGTCGAGCGGATGGAGGCCGACCGGCTGCGCACGCTGCTGCTCGACCGGATGCGCTCCGCGGGCGGCCCGCCCGCCGGCCCCGCCGACGGCCGCATCGCCGAGCTGGACCCGCGGTGGCTGCGCTACGGCGTGCTCACCGCCGCCACCCCGCTGTTCGGGATCGCCGTGCTGGCCGTGGTCCTCGCGCTGGTCGACCGCCCGCTCGGCCCGCTGCTGCGGGTGGCGCCGCCGGCGGCCCGGATCGTGCTGGTCGTGCTCGGCATCCTGCTGGCCGGCACGGTCGTCGCGTTCCTGGTGTACGCCGAGACGTGGAGCGGGTTCCGGCTGGACCGCGAGCCGGGAGGCACGCTGCGCGTCCGGCGGGGAGTGCTCACCACCCGCTCGATCTCGCTGGAGGAGCGGCGCCTGACCGGCGTCGAGCTCGTCGAGCCGCTGGGGGTGCGGCTGGCCGGGGCCGCGCGTGTCGACGCCGTCGCGAGCGGGCTGCTCGTGGGCAGCGGCACCGAGAGCACCGAGCACCGCACCCTGCTGCCGACCGCGCCGCGCCGGCTCGCCGAGCGCGTCGCCGCGGTGATCCTCGGCGAGTCCCGCTCGCCCACGGCCGCCGCGCTGCGCCCGCACCCGCCCGCCGCGCGCCGCCGGCGGCTGCGGCGGGCGGCACTCGTCGTCACGCCGCCGGTGGTGGTGCTCGTCGCGGCGGGGGTGGTCACCGGGACGCTGTGGCCGGTGCTCGTCGCGGTGGTCCTGGCCGCCGTCGGCGCCCCGGTCGGCGCGGCGATCGCGCTCGACACCTACCGCGGGCTGGGCCACGCCGTGGTCGGCGGCTACCTCGTGGTGCGCGCCGGGTCGCTGCGCCGCAGCACCGTCGCGCTGCACCTCGACGGCGTGATCGGCTGGACCGTGCGGCAGACGATCCTGCAGCGGCGCAACGGACTCGTCACCCTCGGGGCGACCACGGCGGCCGGTCGGGGCGCCTTCCACGCCCACGACGTCGACGGCCGGGAGGCGCTGCGGCTGGCCGGCGAGGCCACGCCGTCACTCCTCGCGCCGTTCCTGGTCTCGGGTCCCGTTCCCGGCCCCGTCCCCCGTGCCGCGGGCGACCAGCCGCGCGTAGCGGTGTCCGGCCGCCAGCAGGACCAGCCCGGCGCCGAGGAAGGCCGCGACGCGGGCGAGGCCGTCGAGCGCCAGCAGGTCGAACAGCACCAGCTTGCCGACCGCTGCCGCCACCAGGACCGCACCCGCCGCCCGTAGCGCCGGCCGGGTGATCCCGCGGGCCAGCAGGACCAGCGCCGCGACCGTCCACGACACCGTGACGAGCGCGTGCCCGGCGAGGAAGCCCGTGCGGTCGGGCGACACGAGCAGCGCCGCGGTCACCACCGTGGTGGTGGCGCCGTGCAGCGCGACGAGCGCCAGCGGGACCCAGAGCACGGCGGTGCGGGCGTCGGCCCTGATCAGCCCGGTCCGCCCTGCGGCGACGAGCGCCGCGACCGCCGCGGCGAGGACCAGGACGGCGAGTACGAGACCGCGGAAGGGGACGGGCAGGGCGGGGACCGAGGTCGGGTCGGGCAGCGCCCCGGCCAGCGCACCGAGGTAGCCGATCAGCGCGAAGCCGCCACCGACGAGCAACCCCACCCGGCTGCGCAGCACCGCAGCCGCGACCAGGACCACGACGCCCTCGCCGAGCAGGACCGCGTCGAGGGTGCCGCCGTCGAACGCCACGACGGTCGCCACCAGGAGGGCGACCGAGCCGGCCACCAGCGCGGTGAGCCGGACGGCGGCGCGCCCGGCCGGGATCGCCAGCGCGAGAAGGGCAACCGCCGCGAGCAGCGCCAGCCCCGCGCCCGGCCACGGACCGGTCCGGGTCGCGAGCGCCAGCAGCGGCAGCGGAGCGGCCGCGACGACCCAGGCCAGGGCGAGCGGCGCCGGCCGGGTGCCGGGACGGTCGAGCAGGAGCGTCGGGACGAGCCCCACGACCAGCGCGGCGGCCGCGGCCGCGATCGCGGGGACGAGCGGTTCGGCGTACGGGCCGACCAAGCCGTAAGCGCGGGCGCGCCGGCCGCCGTCGCGGCGAGCACGCCCCAGCCGCGGCGCACCACCGCCGGCACCGCCGCGGCCTGCAGCACCACGACGAGCGCGACGAGCAGCGGTCCCGGGCCGTCGGCGACGAACGGCGCGAGCAGCGCCGCCCCGACCACGGACCCCAGGGCGAGCGCCTGCGACCGCCAGCGGTCGGCCAGGGCCACCCCGCCCGCGGCGACGACGAGGGCGGCGAGGAGGCCGGCGACCGCGGGCAGGAGGCCGTACAGCGCGGTGGCGGCCGCGACCGTCAGGTACAGCGCCGTGACCCCGGTGCCGACCAGCGCGAGCGCCCCGGTCCGCGCCTCGGGCCGGCGGTGCAGCCGCATCCCGAGCCCGACCAGGACGGCCCCGAGGAGGGCCCCCGCGGCCACGCGGCCGGGCGGGGAGAACCAGCCCCGCGAGGCGGCCAGCACCAGCAGCAGGACGACACCGAGCAGCGTCACCGCCGCACCGGTCACCGCCAGGAGGGCGGGGCCGGAGAACCGGCCCCGGAGCCGCTCCACCAGGCTGGGCCGGCGCGGGCCGATCGGCGCGGCGTACTGGAACGCCTGGTGGGGACCGATGGCGACGCCCGGCGGGAACGGCCCCCACGGTCCACCCGCGGGCGACGGCGACACACCCGACCGGGGCGTCCACAGCGTGGCCACAGGATCGGTGGTGTAGTGCCGCGACACGCGCGGCGGGACGGACGGTGCCGACGCGTCGGCGGACGGTCGCGAGGCCTCCGCAGGGCCCGCCGAGGCCCCCACCGCGGCCCCGTCCGGGATGCCGTCCGCCGCACCGCCGCGCAGCTCCGTGACCAGCGCGTTCACGGTGCCGCCGAGCTCGTCGACCCGCCTGCCGAGACGGGTCAGCTCGACGGCCACGGAGAGCAGCCGTTCGTCGAGCGCGGGCGGACGACCGGTCGGTTCGGACATACCGCTGAGCATGCCGCCGATCGGACGCGTCAGGATGCGTACGACTACGAGGATCGAGTCACGACACGGTCACGCTCCCCGACCGACCCGATCCCCGGCGAGTGAGATCGCGATCACCCGTAACCGGGGGTCGCGGTGACTCGTTGTCCCGATTGGAGCGGACCTGTCTGGAGGTTGTGTGAGCGCCGTAACGCCCGCCCGTCCGGCCTCGTCGCCGGTGCCCCCCGGGGCGCCCGGTGCGCCGCCGTACCGCGGACCTCGGCCCGGCGGCCCCGGGCAGCACCCCGGACCGGGCCCGCGTCCGGGTCCCTACGGGCCCCCGCCCGTCGGGTACCGGCCCCCGCCCGGGGCCGTGCCGCCCGGCGCGATGCCGCCCGGCCCCTTCGCGCCGCCCGCCGGTCCGCCGGCCGGGATCCGGAGGCCGCGACCGCGGCCCTCGCCGCGGCGCTCGGCCAACCCGGCCGTCACGGTCGTGGTGCCGACCCGCAACGAGGCGCGCAACCTCGAGGTCGTCCTGCCGCAGATCGCGGCGGTGCGCCCCGCGGTGCACGAGATCATCGTCGTGGACGGCAACTCCACGGACGACACCATCGGCACGGCGCGTCGCACACTGCCCTGGGTGCGGTGCATCACGCAGACCCGCAAGGGCAAGGGCAACGCGATGGCGTGCGGGTTCGCCGCGGCCACCGGCGACGTCGTCGTGATGTTCGACGCGGACGGCTCGGCCGACCCGGCGGAGATCCCCGCGTTCGTCTCGGCCCTCGTCGCCGGCGCCGACTTCGCCAAGGGCACCCGCTTCGCGGCGGGCGGCGGCAGCGACGACATCACCCTGCTGCGCCGCACCGGGAACGCCGGGCTGAACTCCGTGGCCAACGCGCTGTTCGGCACGTCGTACACCGACCTGTGCTACGGCTACAACGCCTTCTGGGCCGACCTGCTCCCGCTGCTGGAGCTGCCGGACCCGGGCGAACCGCAGCCGGAGGACGGCACGATGCTGTGGGGCGACGGGTTCGAGATCGAGACCGTGCTCAACTGCCGCATCGCCGCCGCCGGACTGAAGATCACCGAGGTGCCGTCGGTCGAGAAGCAGCGCATGTTCGGCGAGACGAACCTGCGGACCTTCGCGGACGGCACCCGGGTGCTGCGTACCCTGCTGTCCGAGCACCGGCGCGCCGACAAGCGCAAGAGCTGACCGCAGGAGTCGGCCGCCGGCGGACCGCACCCGGAGGACCCCGCCCCGTGAACCTGTTCGAGCCCGCACCCGAGCCGCCGGTCACCGCGACCGTGGTCGTCTGCGTCTACACCGAGAAGCGGTGGGCCGACATCGTGTCCGCCGTCGAGTCGGTGGCGGCGCAGGACGTGCTGCCGGTGGAGACGATCGTGGTCGTCGACCACAACGAGGGGCTGCTCGAGCGGGCGCGCGAGGCGTTCCCGCGGGTGCAGGTGGTGCCCAACGCGCACAAGCAGGGCCTGTCGGGCGCGCGGAACACCGCGGTCGAGATGGCGACGGGCGACGTCGTGGTGTTCCTCGACGACGACGCCTCCGCCCGCCCCGGCTGGCTCCGCGCCCTGCTGGCGCCCTACGCCGACCCGGCGGTGATCGGCGTCGGCGGCGTGGCGCACCCCCGCTGGCCCGTGGCCCGGGCCGCCGTCGACGACTCGGGCCGGCCCGCCACCCTCCCGGGCGCGCCCGGCGGGCGGGACGCGACCGGCGAGCTCGACTGGGTCGTCGGCTGCACCTACACCGGCCAGCCCACCGAGCAGGCCGAGGTCCGCAACCTCATGGGCTGCAACATGTCCCTGCGCCGCGAGGTGTTCAAGCGGGTCGGCGGGTTCGCCGAGGACATCGGCCGGATCGGCAAGAACCCGCTGGGCTGCGAGGAGACCGAGCTCTGCATCCGGGCCCGGCAGGCCTACAAGGCCGACGGGCGCGAGGTGAAGATCCTCTTCGAGCCGCGCGCCGAGGTCGACCACCGCGTCTCCGACGACCGGGTCGACTGGTCCTACCTGCGCCGCCGCAGCTGGGCGGAGGGGCTGTCGAAGGCCGCCGTCTCCAAGCTGGTCGGCACGGACGACGCGCTGTCCACCGAGCGCGGCTACGTCGCCACCGTGCTGCCCAGGGCGCTGATCCGCGAGGTGAAGGCGAAGCGGCCGGCCTCCGCGGCCGCCGTCGTCGTCTGCCTGGGGTTCACCACCGCGGGCTACGTCCGCGGCAAGCTGCCCGGCGCCACCTCGCACGTCTCCCTGCCCGCGGCCGACGGTGCCTGACACACACCACCGCATCCCCTCGTTCGTCCACCAGCGCAACCGGCTGAGCGAGGGCCAGCAGCACGCGTGGGACCGGTGGTGGCCGGAGTACGGCGGCGACGTCGCCGAGGTCGAACGGCTCGAGCCCGAGGCCCTCTTCGGTCGCACGGCGCCGGTGGTCCTGGAGATCGGCTCCGGGATGGGCGACGCCACCGCCGAGATGGCCGCCGCCGCACCCGAGGTGGACCACCTGGCCGTCGAGGTCTACGAGCCCGGGCTCGCCCGGCTGCTCATGCTGCGGCAGGAGGCGGGGCTGGAGAACCTGCGGCTGCTGCGCGGCGACGCCGTCGACCTCCTCGACCGCGCGGTCCCCGAGGGCCTGCTCGAGGGCATTCGGATCTTCTTCCCGGACCCGTGGCCGAAGCGGCGGCACCACAAGCGCCGGCTCGTCCAGCCCGGGTTCGTCGCGCTCGCCGCCTCCCGGCTGCGCCCGGGCGGCTGGCTGCACCTGGCCACGGACTGGGAGCACTACGCGCTGCAGATGCGCGAGGTGTGCGACGCCTGCCCGCTGCTGCACCGCGCCCCCGCGGCCGGGCCCGAGGGGTGGCTGCCCCGCCCGGACTCGCGCCCGCTGACGAAGTTCGAGCAGCGCGCGGAGCGCGAGGGCCGGGCGATCCGGGACCTGTTGTACGTGCGTTAGGCGCCGGCTAGTCGAGGGTCGGCGCCGGCAGGTGCGGCACCGCGCGGGACCGGCCACGGAACTCGGCCACGACCTGGCCGGCCGCGGTCCGGACCGTCACGTCGTAGAGCCCGGACTTGCCGACGAGCGCCCGCTCGACCGCCTCGGCCTCCAGCTCCTCGCCGACCCGGGCCGCGCGCAGGAAGGCGACGTCGCCGCCGGACGCGACCGTCGAGACGCCGTGGCTGTTGCAGGCGAAGGAGAAGGCGGCGTCGGCGAGGAAGAACAGGTAGCCGCCGTGCACGATGCCGTGCCCGTTGACGTGCCGCTCCTCGATCGTCAGCGCGGTCCGCGCCCGCCCCGGCCCCACGTCGACGAGCCGGATGCCGGCGCCGCGGATCGCCTCGTCGTGGTGCACCATCGCCTTCGCGACGCGCTCCGCCGTCGCCTGGGGATCCGCCGCGGGATCGTCCGCTCCGTTCGTGCTCACCCGGTCAGTGTGACGGGCCGCCACCGGCGTCGGAGTCGGGATAGGGTCACGGACATGCGCACCCAGCCTCGGGAGACCCGGACCCCGTGACGTCGACCGGCCCCCTCCCGCGCGTGCTGCTCGTCTGGGACGCGCCCAACATGGACATGAGCCTCGGCTCGCTGCTGGGCGCGCGGCCCACCTCCGCCTTCCGCCCGCGGTTCGACGCGGTCGGCCGCTGGCTGCTCGACCTCGCGGGCCCCGAGGCCGTCGCCGAGGCGTGCGTGTTCACGAACGTGGTGCCCGGGTCGACCGAGGTCGTGCGGCCGTGGGTCGAGGCGCTGCGCAACGTCGGGTTCGCGGTCTTCGCCAAGCCGAAGGTCACCGAGGACTCCGACATCGACGACGACATGCTCCGGCACATCGAGATGCGGGAGCAGGAGGGCCACCTCCGGCACGTCGTGGTGGCGTCCGGCGACGGCCGGGCCTTCCGCGAGCCGCTCGAGAAGCTGATCGAGCAGCACACGGACGTCACGGTGATCGGGTTCCGCGAGTACGCGAACTTCGCGTTGAACTCGGAGACGATCTCCTTCCTCGACCTCGAGGACATCGACGGCGTGTTCCGCGAGCCGCTGCCGCGGATGACCCTCGAGACCCTGCCGGACACCGGCGCCTGGCTCCCGCCCTTCCGGTCCCTGCGCTCGCTGCTCGATCCGCGCCGGTGACCACCGGGGGCGAACGCTTCACCGCGCCCGTGGTCCTGACCTGCGGCGCGGGGTTCCCCGTGCTGCGCGACGGCGTCGTCGACGTCGGGCCGGACGGGCGGATCGCCCACGTCGGCCCCCGGGCGGACGCCCCCGAACTCGACGGGCCGGTGCACGCGCTGCCCGGTCTCCTCATGCCCGGCATGGTCAACACCCACTGCCACACGCCGATGCTGTCGCTGCGCGGGATGGGCGGCGACCTGCCGCTGATGTCCTGGCTGCAGGAGGTCATGTGGCCGGCCGAGGCGCGGTTCACCGAGGAGGACGTCCGGATCGGGATGACCGCCGGTGCCGTGGAGCTGCTGCGGACCGGCTGCACCACCTCGGTGGAGATGTACTTCGTCGCCGACGCCGTGATCGAGGCCGTGCTCACCGCCGGCTCCCGGGTGCTGCTCACCCCGGGGATCATCGCCGCGCCCGGCTGGGACCGGCTCGGCACCTGGGAGGAGATGCGCGACGGCGTCTCGGCCCGGATCGACGCCGGCGGGCTGCGGTCCGGCCCGCACGAGCGCGTCGAGCTCGGGTACGGGCCGCACTCCGCGTACACGCTGCCGCCCGAGGCGCTGACCACGACGGCCGAGGCGGCCCGGGAACGCGGCGCGCTGCTGCACGTGCACGTCGCCGAGTCCCGGCAGGAGGACCTCGCGCAGCGGGAGGAGTTCGGTTCCGTACCGGCCCAGCTCGAGGCCGTCGGCGCGCTCGGGGGGCGGGTGCTCGCCGCCCACTCCGTGCAGGTGTCCGCGGAGGACATCGGGCTCTACCGGCGGCACGGCGTCGCGGTGGCGCACTGTCCCGGGTCCAACGCCAAGCTCGCGGCGGGCCTCGCCCCGGTCGGCGACCTGCGGCGCGCCGGTGTCCGCATCGGACTCGGCACGGACGGGCCGGCCTCCGGCGACGACCTCGACCTCTGGCACCAGGCCCGGCTCGCCGCCCTCTTCGCGCGGGTACGCGAGGACGACGCCGCCGCGCTCACCGCCGCGGACGTGCTGCTCATGGCCACCCGGGACGGCGCCGAGGCGATCGACCGGGCGGACATCGGGGTCCTGGAGCCCGGCCGCTGGGCGGACCTCGTGCACGTCGACCTCGACGACCAGGCCTTCGTCGACCCCGACGACGACGCCCAGCTCCTGTCCAACCTCGTCTGGGCCGGCGGGTCCCGGCTGGTCCGGGACGTCTGGGTCGCGGGGGAGCGGGTGATCGACGACGGCGAGCCGGTCAAGGTCGACGCCGAGCGCGCCCGCGCCGACCTGCGCGCCGTCGCCGCCCGGCTGCACACGTGAGGCTCCTATCGTCGACGCGATGTGGGTGAACTGGTGGGGCGGGCAGCAGTGCCGGCCCCGGCGCACCGACCGGCCGCTCGACGAGGCGGGGGTCGTCGCCGCCGTGCGCCGCGCCGCCGAACGTGGCCTGACCGTCCGCCCGCTCGGCTCCGGCCGCTCGGACAGCACCCTCACCCTCACCAACGACGTGCACGTCGACTGCTCGGCGCTCACCGGCGTCGCCGCGATCACCTCCGACACGGTCCGGGCCCGCGCGGGCGCCACGCTCGCGTCGGTGCAGGCCGCGCTGGCGCCGCGGGGCCGGGCGCTCGCGCCCGTCGCGCACGCGCCCCTGGCGACGGTGGCCGGCGCGATCGCGACCGGGACCCACGGCGGCGGCGCGGGGATCGGCTCGCTGTCCGACCAGGTCGTCGGGATGCGGTTCGTCGACGGCACGGGCCGGGTGCGCAAGGCCGGTGAGAACGGGGACGTCGGGGAGCTGGACGCCGTGCGTACGGGTCTCGGGGCCCTCGGCGTCGTCACCGAGGTGGAGCTGCGGACCGTGCCGGCGACCGAGGTGGAGGCGCACGAGGAGCCGGTCGTGGCCGAGGAGGCCCTCGCGGTCGACGGGCCCCTCGACGCGCACCGCTTCGCGGCGGTGGAGCTGCACCTGCCCAGCGGCGAGGCGCTGCTGCGATGGGCCGGCCCGGTCGTCGACCGGGAGCCCGAAGCCGTGCCCGGCGGGCCGGTGGAGGCGCTCGGCCGCGTCGTCACGCGGCTGGGGCACACAGCGTCGGCGCAGTGGTCGGCGCAGCGCTCGCGGCCGGCGCCGCGCTGGGAGGGCGTGGTGACCGGGCCGCCGCACGAGCTGCTGCCCGACCCGCACCCCGTCCGGGGCGGATTCACCGAGTGGGCGCTGCCGCGCGAGGCGCTCGCGGACGCGATCCGCGCGCTCGGGGCGGCGACGACGGCGCGGGACCAGGAGATCCGGCGCCCGGTGGAGGTGCGGACGGGTCCCGCCGAGACCGGCTGGCTGCATCCCGCCCACGGGCGCGCCACGGCCTGGATCACCGTGCGGACCCACCGCGGCGACGACCACGGGCCGCTCTTCCGGCTGGTCGGCTCGGTGCTGGAGGGGATGGGCGGGCGGCCGCACTGGGGCGGCCGGCACGACTGGACCGCGGCCGACGTCGCGGTGGCCTACCCGGCGCTGCCGGACTTCCTCGCCGTGCGGGACCGGCTCGACCCCGACCGCCTCTTCAACGGCGACCACCTCGAGGCCCTGCTCGGCCCCTGAATCGCACTATGGAACCATAATGCGCTTCCGAGGACCCTTTCTGCGCATTATGGAACCATAATGCGGCTCGGGAGCCCCTTTCGACGCGTTGTGGTTCCGTACTGCGGACACGACGAGGGCCGGTGGTTCCGCGATCCGGTCACTCCCCCGGACCCCGGGCCACCGGCCCCTGGTCGACGCCGATCCGCTCCCCAGCCGACCGACGTCCGCCGCGGCCCGAAGCTGCCGCGGTCCGTTCTCTCTTTCCCTCACCGGGGCTCCCCAGCCCCGGGGTCCTGCGTCCCGGCGTCAGTACGCCAGGTGGTGGTGCCCCGACCCGGAGCCGACGGCCCGGCGGTGGTGGCGGCCCGTGCGCGAGGACAGCTCGCCCAGCGCCTGCGGGCCGGTGTCCGTCAGCGAGGTGTACGCCGGGGCGGCCGGCGCGTAGGTCGGCACGTGCGCGGCGTAGAGCGGCGCGCGGTCGTAGCCCGCGGACACCGGGGCGGGCTCCGGCTGCCGCACGGGCGGCGCCGGCGGCGCGACCGGAGCAGCCGGGGCGGGCGGCGCGGGGCGGGCCGTCAGCGTGGAGTAGGCCTGCACCGGGATCGGCGCGGTCAGCGGGTCGCGACGGAAGTCGTCGAGCGCCTCGGCCGAGCGGCGGCCGGGCCGGCGGGCCGGGGCCTGCCGGGGGGTCTGCTCGCTCTGCCGGCCGCGCCAGCCGCCGACCGTGAGGGCGTGGAAGATCGGCGTCTCCGCCGCGATCTCGGTCCGGCTCGCGTGGCGGCCCGGGAAGGGACCGGTGTCCTCGACGCCCCGCACCCGCACCGTGGCCTTCCGCCGGCCGACCGCCCCGTCGAGGGCTCGCTCCCTGTCGGTCACGCCCCGCACCTCCGTCATCTCTGTAACTCGCGTCGTCCGTGTGCCGCGCGATGCTGCCATCGGCCCTGTCCCCACAGGGCCGTTCGGCCACACACCACCCACAACGGGGTCACCTTCTCGGGGAAACGGGTCGGAAGCAGCCGTTACCCGCTTTCGGGCCATCTCCAGCCGTTCGGGTGGTGTGGCGGTGCCACGGTGCACCGATCGTCGCTCTCCGCTTCCGGCTGAGCCACTTTCGAGACGCTCAGTGACGCCTTGCCGGGGCTTGCGGAGCCTCCGAGGCGCCCGGCGGGACCTCGGGACCTGCATCTCCGCCCCGACCTCACCCGTTCGGGACGGACGGCTCCGCGGGCGATCGTCCGGCCCGCCCCGACGATCTTCACGGGGCCCGGGCCCGCGCGCCCGCGCCGGCTCCGGCCGGCCCCGTCCCCGCTGGTACCGGCAGTACCGACAAGATCGACCCGGGCCCCGGCGGCCACCACACCATCGGGCGTGATCGACGTCGTCCGGCGTGTCGCCCGGGCGGCCCCGAACCCAAGATCACTACGGTTCTGCCTGTCACCGCAACCACCGAGTGCTCCGGAGCGTCACCACGCTCTCACTCGGATGATTCAGTACCCGCTCAGGAGGCGGTCAACTACACGGGTGTAATTCGACGATCCGTAACCTCACTAGGCCAACGCGGTGGACACTGCTACTCCCGGCCACCGGAACGGAGCAGCGGGCCTCTTCCGACGGCGTCATGCCCGATCGGCCCGCGCCGCGATCGACGAAGGGCTACCGTTCGCGGATGACCGACGATCGGGCGGCCGCCACCGGCCCCGGGATCGACAACCGGACCGACCCCGAGGCGGCGCCCCGCACCCCGGAACCCGCGGGCACCCCCGTCCCCCCGCCGTCCCCGGTCGTCCCCGAGCAGCGCAGCCGACGGAACGCGGCCTCCTACGTGCCCACGCCGTTGCGGGTGACCTCCGAGGTCGCGGCGCGGGGCCTGATCATCGCCGCCGCGGCCGGCCTGCTCGTCTTCCTCGTGATCCAGCTCCGGGTCGTGGTGATCCCGGTGGCCATCGCGACCCTGATCTCCGCGCTCATGGCCCCGGTCGTGCACTGGCTCGTCGCCCGCCGGGTCCCGCGCGGGCCGGCCGTGGCGATCACGATCGTCGCGGGCTTCTGCATCATCGGCGGGCTGCTGTCCTTCGTGGTCAACACGTTCATCGGCGGCTTCGCGCAGCTGCAGCAGCAGCTCACCGCGAGCCTCACGTCGATCCAGCAGTTCCTGGCGCGGCCGCCGTTCAACCTCAGCTCCGAGCAGCTGCGGAACATCCCGGCGCAGATCGGGCAGGCGATCACGGACAACCAGGCCAACCTCACGTCCGGCGCCCTCACGACCGCCGCGACGATCACCGAGGTCGGCGCCGGGCTCGCGCTCACCATCTTCACGCTGATCTTCTTCCTGTACGACGGCCGGCGGATCTGGGCGTTCCTGCTCAAGGCCGCGCCGCGCGCCCGGCGGGAGAAGGTCGACATCGCCGGACGGCGGGCCTTCGCGACGCTCGTCGGCTACACCCGCGCCACGGTGCTCGTGGCCTTCGTCGACGCGATCGGCATCGGCATCGGGCTCTGGGCCGTCGGAGTGCCACTGGTCGTCCCGCTGGCGGCGCTGGTCTTCCTCGGCGCGTTCGTGCCGACCGTCGGCGCGGTGGTGAGCGGCGCGGTCGCGGTGCTCATCGCCCTGGTGGCCAACGGACCGATCCCCGCCGTGATCATCCTGGCCGTCGTCATCGCCGTGCAGCAGCTGGAGGGGCACGTGCTCCAGCCGCTGTTGCTGGGGCGGGCCGTCCGGCTGCACCCGCTCGCGGTGGTGCTGGCCGTGGCCGGCGGCGTGGTCATCGCGGGGATCCCGGGCGCCCTGCTCGCGGTGCCGCTGCTCGCCGTGCTCAGCGCCGCGATCCGCTCCTTCGTGCGCGACGACGAGCCCCCGGCCCGCACGATCAACGCCGTCGACCCGCATGAGGCCAACGCCGAGACCGCGCACCGCATCCGGGTGCCGTCGTGGTGGAGCCGGGTGCAGAGCCGGCTGCGCCGCTCCGGCTGAGGCCACGGCGCGCGGCCTGACGTGCCGATCCGGCCCGGCAGCGGGAGGATCGGGCGGGTGCGATACCTGATCACCGGTGCGACCGGGTACATCGGCGGACGGCTGGCCCCCCGGCTGATCGAGGAGGGCGGCGCCGGCTCCGCGGTGCGCTGCCTGGTCCGCGATCCCGGCAAGCTGCGCGACGTGCCGTGGGCCCGGCACGCGGAGATCGTGCAGGGCGACCTGCTCGACGCCGAGAGCGTGCGGCGGGCGTGCGAGGGCGTCGACGTCGTCTACTTCCTCGTGCACTCTCTGGCCGACCGGGACTTCTCCTCGATCGACCGGCGGGCGGCGCTCATCCTCTCCGAGGCCGCGCGCGCCGCGGGCGTGCGCCGGATCGTCTACCTGGGCGGCCTGCACCCGGACGGGCCGCTGTCCGAGCACCTCACCTCGCGCGCCGAGGTCGGCGAGATCCTGCTGCGCAGCGGGGTGCCGACGGCGGCGCTGCAGGCCGCGGTGATCCTCGGGTCGGGGTCGGCGAGCTTCGAGATGCTGCGCTACCTCACCGAGCGGCTGCCCGTGATGCTCACGCCGCGGTGGGTGCACAACCGCATCCAGCCCATCGCGGTGCGCGACGTCCTGCGCTACCTGATCGGTGCCGCCCACCTGCCGCCGGACGTCAACCGGACCTTCGACATCGGCGGCCCGGAGGTGCTCACCTACCTGGACATGATGCAGCGGTACGCGACGGTCGCCGGGCTGCCTCGGCGACGGGTCGTCGGCGTGCCGGTGCTCACGCCGCGGCTCTCGGCGCACTGGGTCAACATCGTCACGCCGGTGCCGAAGGGCATCGCGGCGCCGCTGATCGAGTCGCTGGTGCACGAGGTGGTGTGCCGCGAGCAGGACATCCTGAAGTACGTACCGGACCCGCCCGAGGGCCGCATCGGCTACGACCGGGCCGTCGAGCTGGCCCTGACGAGGATCCGGTCCGGCGAGGTCGAGACCCACTGGTCGGGCGCCGCCGTCGAGGGCGCGCCGTCGGACCCGCTGCCGAGCGACCCGGACTGGTCCGGCGGCAGCGTGTACACCGACGACCGCGAGCAGCCCTGCTCCGCGCCGCCCGAGGAGCTGTGGCGGGTCGTCACCGGGATCGGCGGCGAGCGCGGCTGGTACTCGTTCCCGCTCGCCTGGTCGGTGCGCGGGTGGATGGACCGGCTCGTCGGCGGGGTGGGGTTGAGCCGCGGACGGCGCGACCCCGACCGGCTCCACACCGGCGACGCCCTGGACTGGTGGCGGGTCGAGGAGCTCGAGGAGGGCACGCTGCTCCGGCTGCGGGCCGAGATGAAGGTGCCCGGCCTGGCCTGGCTGGAGATGGGCGTCGGCCCCGACCCCGGCGGCTCCCGCTACACCCAGCGCGCCGTCTTCGTGCCGCACGGGCTCGCCGGCCACCTCTACTGGTGGTCGGTCGCGCCCTTCCACGGCATCGTCTTCGGCGGCATGGTCCGCAACATCACCCGCACCGCCGAGCGCTCGGCCCCGGCGGCCACCGGGGCCGAGCGGCGGGCGTCGTAGGTCAGAGCTCGGTGAGGCCCGCGTCGAGGCGGTCGATCTCGGCGAGATCGAGCTCGAGCTCCGCGGCGCGGCAGTTGTCCTCGAGGTGGGCGAGGTCCGCCGTGCCCGGGATCGGGAGCATGACCGACGAGCGCTGCAGCAGCCACGCGAGCGCGACCTGCGGCGCGGTCACGCCGTGGGCCCAGGCGATCTCGGCGACGGCGCCTCCGGGCTCGGCGAGGGCGCCGGCCGCGACCGGGTGCCACGGCATGAAGCCGATGCCGTTCTCGGTGCAGTGGCGCAGGACGTCGTCACTCGCGCGGTCGACGAGGTTGTAGCGGTTCTGCACCGTCGCGACCTCGACGATCCCGCGGGCCTGCTCGATCGTCTCGACGGAGACCTCGGACAGCCCGACCTCGGCGATCTTGCCCTCGGCCTTGAGCTCGGCGAGCACGCCGAACTGGTCCGCGGCCGGGACCGTCGGGTCCACGCGGTGCAGCTGGAAGAGGTCGATGCGCTCGACGTCGAGCCGGCGGAGGCTCAGCTCGCACTGCTGGCGCAGGTACTCGGGCCGCCCGCACGGCGTCCACTGCCCCGGCCCCGGCCGCAGCTGGCCCGCCTTGGTGGCGATGGTCAGCCCGTCGTACGGGTGCAGGGCCTCGCGGATCAGCTCCTCGGAGGTCTCCGGGCCGTAGGAGTCGGCGGTGTCGACGAGGTTCACGCCGAGGTCGACGGCGCGGCGCAGCACGTCGATCGCGGCCTTGGGATCGGCGGGCGGGCCCCACACCCCGGGCCCGGTGATCCGCATCGCCCCGAACCCCAGGCGGCGGACCACGGGCCCCTCGCCGATCCGGAACGTGCCGGCGGCAGCCGCGGGGCCGGCGCCCTCGGCGGCCTCGTTCTGCGAGATGACGCTGGTCATGGCACGAGGGTGGCACCGTCGGTGTCCGCGTCGCCCCCGATCGTGACCAGCACCGCAGGGGTCACGGCGGTCACTGCGTCCGGTTGCCGCCCCTGCCGCCGCCCGTTAACTTCGCGCCGTGGCCACGATCTCGCCGCTGGCCGACGCCGTCGACGCACTGGTGCACGACGGCGCGGAGATCGCCCTCGAAGGGCTCGGCGCGTCGGTCCCCGCGGCCGCCGCCCACGCGATCCTGCGACGAAGGCCGCGCGACCTCACCCTCGTCGGCACCGCACCCGGCCCGGCCGGCGACCAGCTCGTCGGCGCGGGATGCGTGCGGAAACTCGTGTTCTCCCGGCTCGACCCGGGCCTGCACCGGATCCGGGACGCACTGGTCACCGGCTGGCCCGCGCCGCTCGAGATCGAGGAGCACACCCAGGCGGGGATGGCCGCGCGGTACGTCGCGGGCGCCTCCGGCCTGCCCTTCGGGACGGTCCGGGACGGCTACACCGGCACCGATCTCGCGGCCGTCACGCACCTTGCGACGGTCCGCTGCCCGTTCACCGGCGCCGAGCTCACCGCGCTGCCGGCGCTGCGCCCCGATCTCGCCGTGGTGCACGCGCAGCGCGCCGACCGGGCCGGGAACGTTCAGCTCCGCGGGGTGCCCGGGCTGCGCAAGGAGGCCGTGCTGGCCGCCCGCCGCGCCCTCGTCACGGTCGAGGAGGTCGTCGACGAGCTCGAGCCCGAGCACGGCGCGGTCGTCCTCCCCGCGTTCACGGTCACCCGCATCGCGGTGGTGCCCGCCGCCGCGCCGGACGGTGATCCGCGCGCCGACCCGTGCGACGACACCGTGGGGCGCTCCTGGGCGGGCGTCTCCGGCGACCGGGCCCGCTTCACGAGCTGGCTGGAGGGGATCCGCGCGTGAGCGACCAAATGCTCGTCACCGCCGCCCGGCTGCTCGCCGACGGCGAGGTGTGTGTGGCCGGCTGCGGCGCGGCCCGGCGCGCCGCCAGGCTCGCCCGTGCCGTGCACGCGCCCGGGCTGACCGTGCTCGGCGACGACGGCACCGTCGACGGTGTGCCCGCCGCGACCGCGGGGGTCGCCGACACGACCTACTGGCTGCAGGGCGGGCGGGTCGACGTCGGCGTGCTCGTCGCCGACCAGGTCGACGCCTTCGGCAACGTCAACACCACCGTCCTCGGCGAGTACGACGAGCCGACGACACGGCTCGCCGGTGTCGGCGCGGCCGCGGAGATCGCGGCCGGCGCGGGGCGGGTCGTCGTGCTGCTGCCGCACCGACTGTCGGCGTTCGTGGTGCGCGTGGACTTCGTGACGGCGCCCGGTGCCCTGGCCGGACCGCTGGACCGCGCGCAGCTGGGCCTGCGCGGGGTGGGCACGGTCGCCGTCGTCACCGACCTGGGGATCCTGCGGCCCGACCCGGCCACGGCCGAGCTCGTGCTCACCGACGTCCACCCGGGCGTCTCCGTCGACCGGGTGCGCGCCGAGACCGGCTGGCCGCTCGAGGTCGCCGACGAGGTGGGGGTCACGGAACCGGCCACCGCCGAGGAGGTCGCCGCGCTGCGGGCCGGATGACAGGATCGGGCCCATGACCGACCTGCTCCACACCCGGACGGACGGGCCCGAGGACGGGCCCGTGCTCGTGATGCTCGGTTCGCTCGGCAGCACGCTCGAGATGTGGGAGCCGAACCTCCCGGCCCTCGCCGAGCACTTCCGGGTCATCCGCATGGACCACCTCGGACACGGCGCCTCGCCCAACCCGCCCGGCCCCTACACGATGCGGACCCTGGGCGAGGCCGTCCTCGCCACGCTCGACTCGCTCGGCGCGGACCGCGTGCACTGGTGCGGGCTCTCGCTCGGCGGCATGGTCGGGATGTACCTGGGCTCCGAGCACCCGGACCGCATCGCTCGGCTGGTGCTGTGCTGCACCTCCTCGAACTTCCCGGACCCCTCGGTCTGGCGGCAGCGCATCGAGGCCGTGCGAGCCGGGGGCACGGCGGGCATCGCGCCGGGCGTCGTCGAGAGGTGGTTCACGCCGGAGTGGGCGGAGAAGCACCCCGACGTCGTCGAGCGGGCCGTCGGGTGGGTCTCCGACACCCCCGACGACGGCTACATCGCCTGCTGCGAGGCCATCGAGGTGTGGGACCACCGCGACCGGCTGGGCGCCGTGACCGCGCCGACGCTCGTGATCGCGGGGGACGAGGACAAGCCGACGCCCGTCGAGCCGCACGCCCGCACCATCGCCGCGGGCATCCCGGGGGCGCACCTGGAGGTGATCCACGGCGGGCACCTCGCGACGATGCAGAGCACGGAGGAGGCCAACCACCTCCTCCTCGGGCACCTGACCTGAGGGGTGGCGGTGACCTAAGGGGTGTCGGGCCGCGCCCGCTGGGGCGCGGTCAGGGCCAGCCCGAGCGCGGCCATGGCCATGAGGATCCCGGCCACGACGATGGGGACCGCGGCCGCCGCCCCGCCGAGCACCAGCAGCAGCAGGCCGCCGCCGAGCAGGATCGTGGGCACGAGGCCCGCGGCGTGCACCGAGCGGCGGTCCGCGGGGCGGGCGGTGCGGCTCTGCGGTGGCCGGTGCCGGCGCACCTTCCGCCCGAGCGCGCTGCACCGCGCCACGAACAGCGGATCGCCGGACATGAGGCCCTGCTCGATCAGGGCGAACTGGCTTCGCTCGCGGTCGCTGAGCATCGTTCGGGCTACCCCCGGGTTCGCGAAGGCCTGGTTGGGGAACGGCGTCCCGCTCGCCGTTGATCCGGGTGCACCACCCACCAGTGTAGGTGACCGAATCGTGACCTTGGACAGGGTTGTGACGGGACCAGGGATGTGATCGCCACCGCGCGGGGTGAGGGGACCCTTCCCCTTTACATGCGCGATCACGCATGGGTAGCGTGCGGGCCATGGGAACGGGTCACGGACACGGGCACGGCCACGGCGCGGGGAGCGACCGCCGTCGGCTGGTCGCCGCCCTGCTCGTGACCCTGGCCTGCGCCGTCCTCGGCGGCGTCGGCGCCCTGCTCACCGGCTCGCTCGCGCTGCTCGCGGACCTGGGCCACCTGCTCACGGACGCCGGAGCGCTCGCCGCCGCCGTCGTCGCGTCGGTGCTCGCGGCCAGGCCCGCCTGCCACCACCGGACCTTCGGCCTGGGCCGGGTCGAGGTGCTCGTGGCCGGGCTCAACGCCGTGGCGCTGGTCGCCGTCGTGGTGTGGGTGGCCGTGGAGGGCGTGGCCCGGCTGTTCGAGCCCGCGGAGATCCCGGGGCTGCCGCTGCTCGTCATCGGTGCGGCGGGGCTCGCGGGCAACCTCGTGTCGCTGGCGATCCTCGCCGGCGGGGACCGCGGCAACATGAACCTGCGCGGGGCGATGCTCCACGTCCTGGGGGACGCGCTCGGCTCGGTCGGGGTGATGGTCGCGGCGATCGTGCTCGTCACCACCGGCTGGCCCTACGCCGACACGCTCGCCTCGCTGCTCATCGCCGCGCTGATCCTGCCCCGGGCGATCGGCCTGCTGCGCGAGGTCTGGCACGTGCTGCTGGAGGGCGCGCCGGCGGGGATCGACGTCGCCGAGGTCCGCAGCTCGCTGCTCGCCGTGCCCGGCGTCGCCGACGTGCACGACCTGCACGTGTGGGCCATCAACGACCGCACGCCGTCCATGTCCGCGCACCTGGTGGTCACGGAGGAGGCCGAGGACGCGACGGGCTGCGGGGCGACCGTGCTCGACCGCGCCGGTGCCGCCCTGCGGGAGCGCTTCGGCCTCAGCCACAGCACCCTGCAGCTGGAGCAGCACGCCCACGTGGGCCACGAGCACACCTGCCACTGACCCGCATCATGGAACCATAATGCGGTTTCTGGTCCACGTTGAACGCATTATGGTTCCATAACGCGATTCTGAGCCGGGATTTCGCGCATTGTGGTTCCATAATGCGGCTCGGGGATCAGCCGTGCGCGAGGTCGGCGAAGCGGCTGTAGTGCAGCTGGTGGGCCACCGTGATGGTGTTGGTGGGGCCGTTACGGTGCTTGGCCAGGATCAGGTCGGCCTCGCCGGCACGCGGGTCGTCCCGCTCGAACGCATCCGGCCGGTGCAGCAGGATGACCATGTCCGCGTCCTGCTCGATCGAGCCCGACTCACGCAGGTCCGAGATCATCGGCCGCTTGTCCGTGCGCTGCTCCGGGCCACGGTTCAGCTGGCTGATCGCCACCACCGGCACCTCGAGCTCCTTCGCGAGGAGCTTGATCTGCCGGGAGAACTCCGAGACCTCCTGCTGGCGGGACTCGACCTTGCGGCCCGAGGTCATCAGCTGCAGGTAGTCCAGGATGATCAGCTTCAGGTCGTTGCGCTGCTTGAGCCGCCGCGCCTTGGCCCGGATCTCCATCAACGTGAGGTTCGGCGAGTCGTCGATGAACAGTGGCGCCTCGGAGATCTCCGACATCCGCCGCGCCATCCGCGTCCAGTCGTCGTCGCTCATCCGGCCCGCCCGCATGTCCGCCAGCCGGATCCGCGCCTCCGCCGAGAGCAGCCGCATCACGATCTCGGTCTTGCTCATCTCCAGCGAGAACACCGCGCTGGTCATCTGGTGCTTGATCGAGCACGACCGCGCGAAGTCCAGCCCGAGCGTGGACTTGCCCAGACCCGGCCGGGCCGCCACCACGACCATCTGCCCCGGGTGCAGCCCGTTGGTGCACGCATCCAGGTCCTGGAACCCCGTGGGCACACCCAGCGAGACACCACCGCGTGAGGCGATCGCGTCGATCTCGTCCATCGTGGGCTGCAGCAGCTCCTCGAGCGGGACGTAGTCCTCGCTCGTGGACCGCTCGGTGACCTCGTAGATCGCCGCCTGGGCCCGGTCGACGACCTCCTCGACCTCCGCGCCCTCGGCCCCGTGGTAACCCAGCTGCACGATCCGCGTGCCCGCCTCGACCAGCCGCCGCAGCGTGGCCTTCTCCGCGACGATCTCGGCGTAGTACGCCGCGTTCGCCGCCGTGGGCACCGTGGCGATCAGCGTGTGCAGATACGGCGCGCCGCCGAGCCGGATCAGCTCGCCGCGGCGCTGCAGCTCCGCCGACACCGTGACCGCGTCCGCCGGCTCGCCCCGGCCGTAGAGATCGAGGATGCAGTCGTAGACCGTCTGGTGCGCGGGCCGGTAGAAGTCGTCCGGCCGCAGCACCTCCACCACGTCGGCGATCGCGTCCTTGCTCAGCAGCATCCCGCCCAGCACGGACTGCTCGGCCGTGAGGTCCTGCGGGGGCTGACGGTCGAACGGGTTCGGGACGGCCCCGCCCGCGGAGTCCCCGCCCTGCCGGCCCTCGCCCTCGCGGACGGCTCGCGGCCGATTGGGACGGTCATCCGTCACCGCCATGCCCGACGTCACCCCCTGTCACCACGTGGCCTCATGGTATCGAACATGAGTTCGATCCGCAGCCGGTTCTCCCGGCCGCGCGGCGAACGCCCCACCCCGACCCGGACCCGTCCGGGGTCACGCCCTCGGGTGGCGTGCGACGAACGGTCTGCGGGGCGGACGGCGATCGTCCACGCGGCCCGGGCACGTGACGCTAGGCCAGTCCGCGCCAGGGCCCAAACCGGCGTGTGGACAACCCTGGGGAGGGCGTGGGGACGGATCGGGGACAGGGCAGGCGGCCCTCCCCACCGAGCTGTGGACACCGTGGGGACAACCCCTGCTCAGTGCGTCTTTCCGCAGTTCAGACGTAGGGTGACCGGTGTGGACAACTTTCTTTCCGATCGGCCCGGCGCGTCCCGTGACGGGCGTGTCGGGACCCTCCGGCGCGCGTCCACCCGGCGCATCCGGGATGTCACCGAGCGACGCGGGCGCAACCTCTGCGTGTCGTTCCCACGCGCCGGACGGTCGGTGTGCCGCCGCTCGCCGCGAGCAGTCCCGGAGCCCCCTTCCGCGATCGACACCGAGCGCGATCCGCGGCCCGAGAACGCCGCGAGGGCGGGACCCGGTCGACTCGACCGCGATCCCGCCCTCGTGACGGAGCGTGACGGACCGGGGTCCGCCGATGCCGGATGTCAGGCGGCGACGACCGCCACCTGCAGGTCGGCCGTGACCTCCGGGTGCAGGCGGACCTTCACCGGGTGGGTGCCGACCGACTTGATCTGCTCGCCGATCTCGACCGCGTGCCGGTCGAGGGCCGGGCCGCCGGCGGCGCGCACGGCGTCGACGATCTGGGCCGAGGTGACCGAGCCGAACAGCCGACCGGAGTCGCCCGCGGCCTTGGCCTTGACGGTGACCGACAGCTCCTTGAGCGAGCCGGCGACCTCCTGGGCGTGGCCCAGGTCGCGGATCTGCCGGGCCTTCTGGGCGCGGCGGATCTGCTCGACCTGCTTCTCGGCGCCCCGGGTCGCGACGATCGCGAACTGGCGCGGGAGCAGGTAGTTGCGGCCGTAGCCGTCCTTGACCTCGACGATGTCGCCGGGCGCGCCCAGGTTCGGCACGTCGGCCGTGAGGATGAGCTTCACGGTGCTACTCCTTCCTCAGGTCAACGAGCGGTCGAGGTGTACGGCAGGAGGGCGACCTCGCGGCTGTTCTTCACCGCGACGGCGACGTCCCGCTGGTGCTGCCGGCAGTTGCCGGTCACGCGGCGGGCCCGGATCTTGCCGCGGTCGGAGATGAACTTCCGCAGCAGGCCGGTGTCCTTGTAGTCGATCTCCTGGGCCTTGTCCTTGCAGAACGCGCAGACCTTCTTCTTCGGCTTGCGCAGGACGGGCTTGGGCATTGCTGGTGCTCCTGGATGTACTGGTCCCCGCGCTCACGCAGGGGTGTGGATCGAGGTCAGAAGGGGGGCTCGTCGTCCGCGGCGGGGCCACTGCCGGCCGGCGGGGCGGAACCCCACGGGTCGTCGTAGCCGCCGCCGCCACCCTGGCCGCCGCCGCCACCGAAACCGCCGCCGCCACCGCCGCCGCCGAAGCCGCCGCTGCCACCGCCGCGGCTGACCTTGTTGACCTTGGCCGTGGCGTACCGCAGCGAGGGGCCGACCTCGTCGACCTCCATCTCGATGACGGTGCGCTTCTCACCCTCGCGGGTCTCGAACGACCGCTGCCGCAGCCGGCCCTGCACGATGACGCGCGCACCGCGGGTGAGTGTCTCCGCGACGTTCTCCGCGGCCTGGCGCCAGATGTTGCAGCGCAGGAACAGCGCCTCGCCGTCCTTCCACTCGCCGGACTGGCGGTCGAAGGTGCGCGGCGTGGACGCCACCGTGAAGTTGGCGACGGCCGCCCCGGAGGGGGTGAACCGCAGCTCCGGGTCGGCGGTGAGGTTGCCGACCACGGTGATCACAGTCTCGCCGGCCATGGGGGCCTCCTCAGCTCGCGGCGGGGGCGGGCGTGCGCGCGGGGGCGGCCTTCGCGGCCTTCTTGGGCTCCTTGCGCAGCACCTTGGTGCGCAGGACGGACTCGTTGAGACCCAGCTGGCGGTCGAGCTCGGCCACGGTGGCCGGCTCCGCCTGCACCTCGAGCACCGCGTAGATGCCCTCGGCGTTCTTGGCGATCTCGTAGGCGAGGCGACGCTTGCCCCAGACCTCGACCTTCTCCACCGAACCGCCGTCGGAGCGGACGACGTTCAGGAAGGTCTCCAGCGACGGCTGCACCGTGCGCTCGTCCAGGCTCGGGTCGAGAATGACCATGAGCTCGTAGTGACGCATGAGAACCACTCACCTCCTGTGGACTGGAACGGCCGCGGCGCTTCCGCGGCAGGAGGTTCTCACCCCGCACCGACAGAATCGGGCCGGCCGCGGGACACGGGGTCCGCGGTCCGGCTCGTCGCGGCGGCCCGGGTGGCCACCGGTCGGAGCGGTTGCACACGAGGTTACCAGCGCGTTTCCGCCGCTCCGGCCCCGCCCCCGCGATCCTTCCCGGGTGTGGAGGATCCGGTGTGATCCGGCACCGGGAACCGCGGTGGGCGCGGGTGGGGGTGCCGGGAGCCGCCGACGGATCCGCGCCTCGTCGGGCGACGCACGCTCGCCGGACTGCGGGAGTGCGGGACTGTCGGTGGGGGTCACTACCCTCGTCGGCATGCTCATCGGTGCCCACGTCCGCGACGACGACCCCCTCGCCGCGGCGGCCGAGCGGGGGGCGGAGATCGTCCAGTTCTTCCTCGCCGACCCGCAGGGGTGGAAGAAGCCGCAGCCGCACCCGCACGCCGAGGCCCTCGCGGCCGCGGAGGTCGCCACGGTGGTCCACTCGCCGTACGTCGTGAACGTGGCCTCGCCGAACAACCGCATCCGCATCCCCTCCCGGAAGCTCGTGGTCCAGCACGCGGAGGCCGCGAAGGCGGTCGGCGCGATCGGGCTGGTGGTGCACGGCGGGCACGTCACGAAGGACGAGGACCCGGCCGTCGGCGTCGACAACTGGCGCAAGTTCGTGGAGCGCCAGCAGGACGAGGGCGGCTTCGCGGTGCCGGTGTTCATCGAGAACACCGCGGGCGGCGACAACGCGATGGCCCGCAAGTTCGACGCGCTGGCCCGGCTGTGGGACGCGGTGGGCGAGTTCGGCGTCGGCTTCTGCCTCGACACCTGCCACGCCTTCGCCGCCGGCGAGGACCTGGTCGACGTCGTGGACCGGGCGAAGGCCATCACCGGCCGGATCGACCTGGTGCACCTGAACAACTCGCGGGACGAGTTCGACTCCGCCCGCGACCGGCACGCCAACGTCGACTCCGGGACCATCGAGCCCGCGGTCCTGGCCGCGGTGTGCGCCGCGGCGGGCGCCCCGGTCGTCGTGGAGACCCCCGCCGAGGGCCAGGCGGCGGACATCGCGTTCCTGCGCGAGAAGCTCGGACGGTGAGCGAGAGCGCGGCCGCGGGCTCCCCGGCCGCGCGGCCCGCCGGCCCCGCCGCGCACGACACCGGGACACCACCCACCGCCCCGCACGACACCACACCACCCGCGCGGCCCACAGACGACACCGCCACACCCGACGGCACCATCCGACGCCCGCTCGGCACCGCGGGCCTGGTCCTGATCGTCCTGCTCACCGGGCTGACCCTGCTGCTGGGCTACGCCAACAAGGCCCGCTGCACCGGGCCGGAGTTCGACGCGGCGGGACGGTCGGGTCCCGACCACACGGTCCGGCAGTACCGGGACGTCTGCTACTCGGACATCCAGAAGCTGTGGCTGGGCCGGGACGTCGACCAGCACGTCTTCCCGTACGTCCACGGCTCGATCACACCGGACGGGCAGCTGCAGGGCGGCACCGTCGAGTACCCGGTGCTCACCGGCGTGCTGATGTGGCTGGGCGCGCTCGGCGCGTCGACCGACGCCGACTTCCTGCTCGTCTCGGCGCTCATCCTCGCCCCGTTCGGCCTGGTCACCGCCTGGATGCTGGGCCGGCTCGCGCGCTGGCGGGCGCTGCTGTGGGCGCTCGGCCCACCGCTGGTGCTCTACGCCTTCCACAACTGGGACCTGCCGGCCGTCGCGTGCGCGGTCGGCGCGGTGTTCGTGATGCACGGGCTGCGCCGGGAGGTGCCGCTCGGCACCCGCGCGACCGTGGCCGCGGTGCTGCTCGGCCTCGGCTTCGCGGTGAAGCTCTATCCCGGGGCCTTCCTGCTGCCGCTGGCGCTGTACGTCCTCACCCGGGGCCGCCCGCCCGGTGCCGGCCTCGACGTCCCCGGGGCGGTCCGCGTGTGCCTCGCGGGCGCGCTCACGGCGGCCGCCGCGAACCTGCCCTTCGCCGTGCTCGGCTTCCCCGGCTGGGCCGCGTCGTTCACGTTCCAGCAGGAGCGGCCGATCGACGTCAGCACGAACTCGATCTGGTTCTGGGGCGTCCGGCCGCTGATGGCGGACCTGGGCCTGGGCGAGTTCTTCGCCCCGGCGTCCGACGTGCTGTCGCCGGCCCTGGTGCTGCTGTCCTTCGTGGTCGCCGCCGGGGTCGGCCTGCTGCGGTGGCGGCGGGGCGCGGTCTACCCGTGGATCGGCGTCAGCGGCGCGATGCTCTGCGGGTTCCTGCTGTTGCACAAGGTGCACTCGCCGCAGTACACGCTCTGGCTGCTGCCGTTCCTGGTGCTGCTGCGCGTCCGGTGGGGCTGGATCGCGGCGTACCTCACGGCGGACGCGCTGATCGGCGTCGGGATCTTCCGCTGGTTCTACCTGCTCGACGTCCGGGCCGACGCCGGGGTCGCCGCGGGCTTCGCCGCCCAGTCCGTGGTGCTCGGCGTGTGGGGCAGGGCGGCCCTGCTCGCGATCCTGTTCGTGCTGTTCCTGCGCGTGCCCGGCACGGTCGACGCCCGGGAGACCGGCGGCCTCACCGCCAGGCGAACACCGGCTGCTCCAGGTGGTCCACCCGCGTCGGACGACCGTGCAGCAGCAGCTCCCGGACCTGGTACAGCACCGCCCCCGTCGGCGCGTGCACGAACCGGTCGAACAGCGGCACCTGGATGACCGGCGCCTCGGACTCCGGGATGGTCAGGAAGCGCGGCTCCACGTCGATGTCGGCCAGCGGGATCCGGTGGAGCTCGCCGACCTCGTCGGGGTTCGGGGTGAGCTCGCCGACCTCGCCGCCCCAGAGCACGACCGGCGTGATCACGTACCCGGAGCGGGTGGGGTAGTCGTCGAGCAGCCCGAGCACGGCGTCCTCGCCCAACGCGAGCCCGATCTCCTCGAGCAGCTCGCGGCGGCCGGTCTCGGTGATGGTCTCGCCCGGGTCGGAGCGGCCGCCGGGCAGCGCCCACTGCCCGGCGTGCCGGCGCAGGGTGGCGGCCCGCCGGGTGAGCAGGAAGGCGAGCCCGTCGGCGAGGCCGGCGCCGCCCGTGGTGACCAGCGTGATCGTGACGGCGGAGCGCTTCAGGTCCGGGCGCTCGACCGCCCGCCGCTCGAACCCCGCCAGCCGCTGCTCGACGGCCGCGCGCAGCTCCGCGACGCGACCACTACCCGGTGCCATGCTCCGGACTCTGCCTGACCGGCACGCGGTGCGCGGGTCCGTGTGACCGCCGTCGCACCGCCCAGTCGGGGTCGCGGTCCGGGTCGCCGGCGCGCACCGGGTCCCGCGAGGGCCGCAGGATCGAGCGCACCACGAGCACGCAGAGCAGCACGACGACGGCGTCGCGGAGCAGGACCGCGCCCAGGAACCAGTCCGGGGGCAGGCCCTTGTTGTCCGTGCCGACGTAGAAGAACATCCGCGGCACCCAGACCAGGGCGTCGACGACCATCCACGCGAGCAGCAGCCGCCAGCGCGGCAGCGCGAGCACGGCCAGCGGCACCAGCCAGAGCGAGTACTGCGGGCTCCACACCTTGTTGGCCAGCAGGAACGCGGCGACGATCAGGAACGCCAGGGACGCGAGCCGCGGCGGCCGGGGTGCCTTGGCGGCCAGCACGACCAGGCCGGCGCAGGCGATCACGAGCAGGGCGGCGGTGACGGCGTTGAGCGTGTTCGGCGCCTGGTCGGCGTGCAGCGGGCCGTCGAACCCGCTCCAGCCCGTGAAGTACGAGAGCGCGTAGTAGAGCGAGTCGGGGTCGGCGGGGCGTGTCCGGTTGAGCCGGAAGAACTCCCACCAGCCCGTGGGCCAGGCCAGGGCGACCGGCAGGTTCACCGCCAGCCACGTGACGACGGCGGCGCCGATCGTCCGCCACGCGGTGCCGAGCTCGCGGCGCCGGGCGGCGACGAGCAGCACCGGCAGCAGCAGGAGCAGCGGGTAGAGCTTGGCCGCACCGCCGAGCCCGAGCAGCACCCCGCCGAGGACCGGCCGGCGCCGGGCGACCGCGAGGAGCCCGGCGCAGGCCGCCGCGACGGCGAGCGCGTCGAAGTTGGTGAAGGCGTGCACGGCGACGAGCGGGGAGATCGCGACCAGCGCACCGTCCCACGGCCGGTCGGGCCGCAGCCGGACCACGGCCCACACCGCGACGATCCAGGCGAGGGCCAGCCCGAACGCGACGAGGTCGAAGTACACGACGACCGGGAGCGCCGTCGGCAGCGGGAGCACCGCGGCCGCGGCCTGCCACCCGTCCGTCAGCCGCGCCGCCGCCCACTGGTAGAAGCCGGTGAGCACCGGATACTCCATGTACCGCGTCTGCGCGACGCCGCCCGAGGGGGAGTCGGTCCACGAGTCCCGGTAGGGCACCGCCGAGGGGTCGTCGAGCCGCTCGATGGCGTAGAGCGGGACCGTGTCCGAGTAGCACATGGCGACGTACTGGCGGTTGTTCTGCCAGTCGAGCGCCAGCTGCCCGTCGTCCGTGCGGTACTGCTGCAGGCAGGGCGACTTGCCGAGCCAACCGAGGGCGAGCGTGACCACCGCGAGCAGCAGCACCACCCGCAGCGGGGTCCAGAACGCGGCGCGGCCCACGAGGGCGTGCCGGCCGAGCGGCCCGCCGACGACCCGGCTCGCGGCGGCGACCAGCGGCTCGGTCCATGTCGGGATCACCCGTGCGGGTCCGCGCGGCGGCTCGGGCCGGCGCGTCGGCCGCCGGGCCGCGGAGGACCGGGTGTCCTCGGGGGCGACCGGCCGCGGCGTCACCTAGCCGTCGCCGCCGCTGTCGCCGCTGTCCCCGGAGTCGCCGCTGTCCCCGGAGTCGCCGCCGTTCCCGTTGCCGTTGCCGTTGTTGCCGCGGCCGGAGTTGCCGTTGCCGCTGTTCCCGCTGTCGCCGTTGTCCCCGCTGTCGCGGTTGCGCGGCTGCTGGCCGTCCTCGCCGTCGTCGTTCGAGCCGGCGGACCGCGTGGGCGCGGGGGACTGGCCGGCGTAGTCGGAGACCGGGGCCTGCCCGATCGGCGTGAACTTGGACCACGGCTCGACGTCCGTCCCGCGCAGCGCGTCGGACATGTACTGCTGCCAGATCGAGCCGGGCAGCATGCGCCCGTAGACCGGCCGGCCGGCCGAGTTCTTGATCGGCGAGTTGTCGTCGGTGCCGACCCACACCGCGGTGGCGATCTGCGGGGTGTAGCCGACGGTCCAGGCGTCGTTGTTCTGGCCCTCGATGCTGCTCTGCACGGTGCCGGTCTTGGCGGCGACCGGGCGGCCGTCCCGCAGCCCGATCCGCGACGAGCTCGCCACGTCCGTCATCGACTCCGTGACGTTGCGCGCGACCTGCTGGCTGAAGGCCTGGGTCCCGGCGGAGGAGCCGGCGCCGTGGTCGTAGATGACCCGGCCGTCGCTGGTGGTCACCTTCGCGACGAGGTACGGCTGCCGGGCGACGCCGTCCGCCGCGAAGGTGGCGAAGGCCGCCGCCATGTTCTCGGTGGTGACGTTCTTGTCGCCGAGCGAGATGCCGCCGGTCGGGTTGGCCAGCGGCGCGGCCGGGATGCCCGCCTTGATCGCCGCGTCGGCCACCTTCTGCGGGCCGATGTCGAGCGCCATCTTGTAGAAGACGGTGTTGATCGACTGCGTCATCGCCGTCTTGACCGAGCACCGGCCGCAGCTCACGCCCTCGGAGTTGGACACCTTCTGGCCGGCCAGGGTCTGCGGCGAGGAGCCGTCGTACTGCGTGCCCAGGCCGATCGGGTCCGGCTGCTGCAGGGCCGCGGCCAGCACGAACGGCTTGAAGGACGACCCGGGCTGCTTGGAGGCCTGCGCGTAGTCGAGGCCGACGCCGTCGTTGCCGCCGAAGTAGGCGAGTACGGCGCCGGTCTTCGGGTCGACCGACACCAACGCCGTGCGCAGGTTGTCCGGCTGGCCCTTCAGCACCTGGTTGGCCGCGTCGACGGCGTCCTTCTGCTTGTCCGGGTCGATCGTGGTCTGCACGGTCAGGCCCTCGGTGTTGATCTCCGCCTCGGAGATCCCGTTCTGCTCCAGCTCGGCGCGGACCTGGTTGTAGATGTGGCCGTTGGCGTCCCCGGGGATGCCGCCCTCGGCCGACGACGGCGGCACCCACTGCGGGTACTGCTGCTGTGCCCGCTCGGCCTGGGTCATCCAGCCCATCTGGACCTCGCCGTCGAGCACGAAGTTCCACCGCTCGCGGGACTTGTCCTCGTTCTTCGCCGGGTCCCAGCGCGACGGCGACTGGATCAGCCCGGCGAGCATCGCCCCCTCGGAGGCGTTCAGCTGCTGGACGTCCTTGCCGAAGTACGCCTGGCTGGCGGCCTGGATGCCGTAGGCACCGCGACCCAGGTAGATCGCGTTGAGGTAGTTCTCGAGGATCTCCTGCTTGGTCTGCTCCTTGGAGATCTTCGCGGCGAGCACGATCTCCTTGTACTTGCGCCAGAGCGAGAACTGGTCCTGGCCGGTGGTCACCTTGATGTACTGCTGGGTGATCGTGGATCCGCCGCCGATGCCGCCGGTCAGCTGGCTCCACACCGCCCGGCCGATGCCGGAGATGTCGAAGCCCGGGTTCGAGAAGAACGAGCGGTCCTCGGCGGAGAGCACGGCGTGCTGCACCGGCTCGGGCACCTGGTCGAGGGTGACGTTGACCCGGTTGATGTTGTTGGGCCGGACCGTGGCCAGCGGGCTGCCGTCGGCGAAGGTGAACGTGGCCACCTGGGTGTTGGCGACGTCGTCGGCGCTGGGCACCTTGAACGCCACCCAGCCGATGGCGAACGCCAGGAACGGCCCGACGATCAGGGCCGCCAGGCTCCACAGCACGATCCTGCGCACGAGCTGCTTCCGTCCTCCGGGCCGGCGACCACCGCCGTCGCCGTCGCCGCCCCCGCCGGTGCCGGGCCGCCGCGGCGGGGGACCGGGCGGGTCGGCCAGGGCGAGCGAGGTCGGCCGGTCGTCGGGGCCGGACGTGCTCGGGTCGTGGGTCAGCAGGGGCGGCGGGCCGGACATCGGCGGACCCTGCGGACCCTGGGGCCCCGGCCCGACGCGCTGCGGCATCGGCCGGTTCGGCGGGCCGTAGGGCCCCTGCTGCGCGGGCGGACCCGGACGCGCCCCGGGCGGCGGACCCTGCGGCGGGCCGGGCGGCGGGCCCTGGTGCGGACCCTGCTGCGGCGGACCGGACCGGGACGCGCGACCGCGCCAGGGCCCCGCGCCGGGTGGCGGGGGGCCCTGTGTGGGGCGGATGTCCCAGACGTCCGGGACTCCGGGCCGGGGCGGCGGGCCGCCGGCTGCGGGTCGGTCGCTGCGTTGATCGGTCACCGCGGGCTCCGTGCTTCTCCGGTCCGCCGGCGGGGAGCAGGGGCGGACCGGGCTGGGGCGTGGGGTGCAGGCGCTGTACGGCTCACGGGGTCGGGGCTCATCGGGCGGAGGTGGTCACTCGGCGGCGGTCCTCCGGCGACGCGGGCGGTCGGGCCGGGCACCGGTGCCCAGCACCGACGATTGGACCAGATGGTTCCAGCTGCACGTGCGGCAGACCTCCACGAGGTAGACGGAGAACTCGCCGTGCCGGGCCGCCAGCTCCTCGACCTCATCCGGGTCGCGGGCCGAGCCGGACACCTGGCGCAGCTCCTCGCCGAACACCCACCACACGTGGGTCAGCCGCTCCTTGCGGCACACCGGGCACTGCTGCTGCGTGGGCCGGCCGTGGAACCGAGCGGCCCGCAACAGGTACGGGCTCGCGTCACAGACCTCCGCGGTTCCCACCCGACCGGCGTAGACGTCCGCGAGCAGCGCACGGCGCTGCAACGCGTAGTCGACGACCTGTCGCGGGGTGAGCACCCGACCAGGGTACTCAGCCACCCGCCCGTGCGGTTCCCGAACCGCCCGGACGGGCGGGACCGCCGGGCGCACCCGCAGGTCGGGAGCGTGACCGGAATCTCGGCACTGCACGCGGATGTATCGAGCCGATATAGTGATCCGACCGATCGCCGGGGACATCGGGGTCCCCGGGCGGCACGTGGGGGAAGGGAGGCGGATGCTCGAGTTCGCCATCCTCGGGCTGCTGCTGGAAGCCCCGATGCACGGCTACGAGCTGCGCAAACAGCTCGGGCTGCGGCTCGGCGGGTTCCGCGTCTTCTCCTACGGCTCGCTCTACCCGGCGCTGCGCAGGCTCGTCCGCGCGGGCCTCATCGTCGAGGATCCCGACCGGTCCGGGAGCCCCCCGGCGACGGGCGGCGGCTGGTCCCGGCGCGCCCGGCGCGTCTACCGGATCACCGCCGACGGCAAGGAGCGGTTCGCCGAGCTGCTGGCCGAGTCCGGCCCCCAGACGTGGGACGACGAGAGCTTCGGCGTCCACCTGGCGTTCTTCTCCCGCACCCCGGCCGAGACCCGGATGCGGATCCTGGAGGGCAGGCGCCGGGCGGTCGAGGAGCGCCGCGAGGGGTTGCGCGCGGCGCTCGCCAGGGCCGGCGAGCAGATCGACCGGTACACCCGCGAGCTGCACGAGCTCGGGCTGGACACCACCGAGCGCGAGGTGCGGTGGCTGAACGAGCTCATCGAGCGGGAGCGTCACCCCGGCGACGAGGCCGGTCCACGAGGCCTTCCCGAGGCCTGAAGTCCCGACGGAGAAAGAAGGAGAGCCGGCATGAGTGAGGTGCGAGTCGCCGTCGTCGGCGTCGGCAACTGCGCGGCGTCGCTGGTCCAGGGCGTCCAGTACTACGCGGACGCCGACCCGGTCGCCCGCGTCCCCGGCCTGATGCACGTCGACTTCGGCGGCTACCACGTGCGCGACGTGAAGTTCGTCGCCGCGTTCGACGTCGACGCGAAGAAGGTCGGCCGCGATCTCTCGGAGGCCATCACGGCCAGCGAGAACAACACCATCAAGATCGCCGACGTGCCGCCGCTCGGCGTCCCGGTGCAGCGCGGCCACACCCTCGACGGGCTGGGCCGCTTCTACCGCGAGACGATCACCGAGTCGGACGAGGAGCCGGTCGACGTCGCGGCGGTCCTGCGCGAGACGCAGGCGGACGTGCTCGTCTCCTACCTCCCGGTGGGCAGCGAGGCGGCCGACCGCTTCTACGCGCAGGCGGCGATCGACGCGAACGTGGCGTTCGTGAACGCCCTGCCGGTGTTCATCGCCTCGGACCCGGTGTGGGCGCAGAAGTTCCGCGACGCGGGCGTCCCGATCGTCGGCGACGACATCAAGTCCCAGGTCGGCGCGACGATCACCCACCGGGTGCTGGCGAAGCTCTTCGAGGACCGCGGCGTGCAGCTCGACCGCACGATGCAGCTCAACGTGGGCGGGAACATGGACTTCCTGAACATGAAGGAGCTGGAGCGGCTCGAGTCGAAGAAGGTGTCCAAGACCCAGTCGGTGACCAGCCAGGTCGACCGGGACATGGGCAAGGACAACGTGCACATCGGCCCGTCGGACTACGTCGCCTGGCTCGACGACCGCAAGTGGGCCTACGTCCGGCTCGAGGGCCGCGCGTTCGGCGACGTCCCGCTCAACCTGGAGTACAAGCTCGAGGTCTGGGACTCGCCCAACTCCGCGGGCATCATCATCGACGCCGTGCGCGCCGCGAAGATCGCGAAGGACCGCGGGATCGGCGGTCCCATCCTCTCCGCGTCGAGCTACTTCATGAAGTCCCCGCCGGAGCAGTACAGCGACTCCGAGGCCCGCACCGCGGTCGAGGAGTTCATCCGGGGCGAGCGGGAGCGCTGAGCCTCCACCCCTCGTCGGAACCCCGGTCGGAGCCAGTCTCCGGCCGGGGTTCCTTTTTGCTTCCTTTCCGGAAATGTTCGCGGAGCTTCCGAACCGGAAATGGTTTCACCCGGACGGAGTCATCACGACAGCATCACGTGACCAAGCTCAGTCGGCCTCACCTGCATCGACGAGTTTGAGCGCACTATCACGGGCTGATCACGCCAGCACTGCGCCGAACGTGTCACCAATTCGGTGAGCACGGTCACCCGATTTTCCGGGCGGAAATGTAATCTGCGTCATGGCGGCGACCTTAATGCGTTCGTAATTTCCTTCGCGGCCTCGCGCCACCGCCCTCCACCCGGGAGGACGGGCACGAGGTCACCGCCCCCACGGGCGGGTGCGTCGCCGGCCCGGGCTCCCAGCAAGCTCCCTCAGCAGGGCCGGAGTACTCCCCACCGCACCCGTCGCACCGGCTGCCCGCTCTCCCCCGAGCGCACGCCGGCGGCCGTGGGGCGGTGCGATTCACGAGGATGCACACCGGTGCCCGAGCACAAACCTGCGCTGCTCCGTTCCACCCTGGTCGCCGCCACCGCCGCGGCGGCCGCCTTCTTCTCCCTGGCGCCCGCCTCCACCGGGGCCGACGCCGAGGCCCCGGCCGTCACCGCGGCCGCTCCCGCCGCCGCCCCCGCCGCCCCGGTCGAGGCCGCGGTCCGGACGGTCGCGTTCACCGCCCCCGCCCAGGCCGTCGAGGCCGCCTCGGCCGGCCTCTCGCCCGCCGCCAAGCGCGCCTCCGCGCTGTCGACGGCGCTCGCCCAGGTCGGCAAGCCCTACCGCTACGGCGCCTCCGGCCCGTCGGCGTTCGACTGCTCCGGCCTGACCAGCTTCGCGTTCAAGCAGGCCGGCGTGTCGATCCCGCGCACCAGCCGCGCCCAGTCGGGCGTGGGCACCCCGGTGTCCAAGGGCAGCTTGCAGCCCGGTGACCTGGTGTTCTTCTACAAGCCGGTCAGCCACGTCGCCATGTACATCGGCAACGGCCAGGTCGTGCACGCGAGCACCAGCGGCCAGCCGGTGAAGATCAGCTCGCTGAACGCCATGCCGTTCAGCGGCGCCCGCCGGGTCTGATCCGACGGTCCGCGATCTAGGGTGGCGGCCGTGGACTCCCGGCCGCTCGCCCTCGTCACCGGTGCCTCCCGCGGGATCGGCGCCGCCGTCGCCCGCGCCCTCGCCCCCACGCACGACCTGGTGCTGGGCGGGCGCGACGCGGTGGCGCTCGAGTCCCTCGCCGCCGAGCTCGACGGCGCGCGGGCCTGGCCGGTCGAGCTGACGGACGACGGGTCCGTCGCCGCGGCCGTGGCCGGGCTCGACCTGCCGCGCCTCGACGTCCTGGTGCACTCCGCCGGCGTCGGTCTCCTCGGGACGATCGAGGAGACCGAGCCGGACACCTGGCGGCACCAGTTCGAGGTGAACGTGGTCGCGGTGGCCGGGCTGACCCGGCTGCTGCTGCCCGCGCTGCGGGCGGCCCGCGGCGACGTCGTGCTGGTCAACTCCGGCTCGGGGCTCACCGCCCGCGCCGGCTGGGGCTCCTACGCCGCCAGCAAGTTCGCGCTGCGCGCCTTCGCCGACGCGCTGCGCGCAGAGGAGCCGGACCTGCGGGTGACCTCCGTGCACCCCGGCCGCGTCGACACCGACATGCAGCGGTCCGTCGTCGCGCACGAAGGCGGGGAGTACGACGGGTCGAAGTTCCTGCGGCCCGAGAGCGTCGCCGCCGCGATCCTCGCCGCGGTGACCGCCGGCGCCGACGCGCACCTGCCCGAGATCGTCATCCGACCCCGCTGACCGGGTCCCTCCGATCCGGCGCGTTGATCCGGCCGGGCGACGACGGGTTCGCGCGGCCCGTGCCTGGGTAGGGTGCGAGCCATGCTCGATCCGGCGCAGGTCGATCTCGGCGAGCTGGCGGACGCCCTCGACGACCGCACCCCCGAGGTGCAGTGGTGGATCGACCCGCGCACGGGCCGGATCGTCTCGACGGTGCCCGAGATCTACTCCGGCGAGCCCGACGACTCGGAGGAGCTCCAGGAGCAGGGCTGGGTCGCGATCGAGCAGACCGGCTCCCGCGAGGGCTACCAGGACATGGCGGACTTCACCGCCGGCGTCCAGCACCGGCGGGCGGCCGAGCTCCTCGACCGCGCGCTCAACGGCCGCGGTGCCTTCCGCCGCTTCAAGAACACCCTCTTCGAGTTCCCCGAGGTGCGGGACCAGTGGTTCCGGTTCCGCGACGCCCGGGCCCGCCGCCGCGCGCTGGACTGGCTCGCCGACGCCGGGCTCGTCGACCCGGAGGCCGCCGAGCAGGCGGCGGCCGGCTACCCCGACCCGGCCCCGGAGAACGAGGACCTGCCCGCCGCCGTCGCCGCGGAGCTCGCGACGCACTACGGCGACCGTCTGCACCAGGTCCTGCTGGTGGGGCCGTGGGCCAGCGGCGAGGGGTCGGTCGAGTCCGAGCTGGACCTGCTCCTGGTGCTCGACGACCTGGAGTCGCCGTGGGGCGAGCTGCGCGCCGTCGAGTCCGTGCTGTGGCGGCACACCGAGCGCTCCGGGATCACCGTGTGCGCCTATCCCGTGACCCAGGCCCAGCTGTCGCGTCCCGAGGAGCCGTGGCTGGTCCGCGCCCGCGCCGAGGCGGTGCGGCTGCGGTGAACGCGGTGGAACCCTCGCCCGGCCCGCGGCCGGGCATGGCCCGGGCGCGCCGGGAGCTGGCGGCCGCCGAGCTCCTCGCCGGGAACGGCTTCGCCGGCCAGGCGGTCGTCGCCGCCGCCCGCGCCGCGCTCGAGTCCGCCCAGGTGGCGCTGGCGGCCCTCGACGAGACCCGCGACCAGCCGTCCGACGTCGTCTCGGCCTACGTCCGCCGGGTGGTCCGCGAGCGCGCGATGGACCCGGTCACCGGGCGGAAGCTCCGCTCGCTGCTCAACCGCGCCGCGCTCGCCGAGCGTTCCTGGGCGGCCGTGCCGGTCGAGGAGGCGCGGGCCGCGCTGGCCGACGCCGGCCTCGTCGTCAAGGAGGTCGACGAGTGGCTCGACGACCCGGCCCGCAGTGCGCCGCCCCGGACCGGGGCGACGCGGCGGGCGGTGCGGCCGCTCAAGCGGCGCCGGGCGTCGGAGACGGGCTGACGCGCCGTCAGCGGACGACGTTCACCAGGCGGCCGGGAACCACGATCACCTTCCGCGGCTCGGCCCCGTCCAGCGCGGCGACGATCTTCTCGTCGGCCAGCGCGGCGGCCTGCACGGCTGCGCCGTCGGCGTCGGCCGGGACGGTGACCCGCGAGCGCACCTTGCCGTTGACCTGGATCGGGTACTCGACCGTGTCCTGCACCAGGTACCGCTCGTCGGCCGCCGGGAAGGTCTCGTAGGCCAGCGTGGACCCGTGGCCCAGCCGGCTCCACAGCTCCTCGCTGATGTGCGGGGCCAGCGGCGCCAGCATCAGGACCAGCTGCTCCGCCACCGACCGCGGCGCACCGCCCGGGTACGCCTTGGTCAGGTGGTTGTTCAGCTCGATGAGCTTCGCCGCGGCGGTGTTGTAGTGCAGCGCCGGGTAGTCCTCGCGCACACCCGCGATCGCCTTGTGCAGCGCACGCAGGGTGTCGGTGTCCGGCTCGACGTCCGCGACCCGCGACTCGCCGGTGTTCTCGTCGACCAGGTTGCGCCAGACCCGCTGCAGGAACCGCTGCGGCCCGACGACGTCCCGGGTGGACCAGGGCCGCGAGGCCTCCATCGGGCCGGTGTACATCTCGTACAACCGGAAGGTGTCCGCGCCGTACCGGTCGCACATCTCGTCCGGCGTGACGACGTTCTTCAGGGACTTGCCCATCTTCCCGTACTCACGGTTCACGGGCTGGCCGTTCCACGTGAAACGGCCGTTGTCGTCCTCGACCACCTCCTCGGCCGGCACGTACAGCCCGCGCGAGTCGGTGTAGGCGTAGGCCTGGATGTAGCCCTGGTTGAACAGCTTCCGGAAGGGCTCCTCGCTGGACACGTACCCCAGGTCGAACAGCACCTTGTGCCAGAAGCGCGAGTACAGCAGGTGCAGCACCGCGTGCTCGACGCCGCCGACGTACAGGTCGACGCCACCCGGGTCGACCGGTGAGATCTCCGGCTCCTTGCCGATCCAGTACTTCTCGGCCTCGACGCCGGTGAAGCGCTCGGAGTTCTCCGGGTCCAGGTAGCGCAGGTAGTACCAGCAGGAGCCGGCCCACTGCGGCATCGTGTTGGTCTCGCGGCGGTACTTCCGCGGCCCGTCGCCCAGGTCCAGCTCGACGTTCACCCACTCGTCGGCCCGCGACAGCGGCGGCTCCGGCTCGGTGTCCGCGTCGTCCGGGTCGTAGGTCTTGGGGGAGTAGTCGTCGACGTCGGGCAGGACGACCGGCAGCTGGTCCTCCGGCAGCCCGACGGGGCCGTGCTCGTCCCACACGATCGGGAAGGGTTCGCCCCAGTACCGCTGCCGGGAGAACAGCCAGTCCCGCAGCTTGTACTGGACGACGCCCTCTCCGAACCCCTTGGCCGCCAGCCAGTCGATGATCACGCGCTTGGCCTCGGTGACGCCCAGCCCGTTCAGGCTGATCTCCGCGTTGGCCGAGTTGATCGCCGCGCCCTCACCGGTGAAGGCCTCGCCCTGCCAGCCCTCACCCGGGTCGACGGTGCGCACGATCGGCAGGCCGAACGCCGTGGCGAAGTCCCAGTCGCGCTGGTCCTGGGCCGGGACGGCCATGATCGCGCCGGTGCCGTAGCCCATCAGCACGTAGTCGGCGACGAAGACCGGGATCTCCTCGCCGTTCACGGGGTTGACGGCGAAGGCGCCGGTGAAGACGCCGGTCTTCTCCTTGTTCTCCTGCCGGTCCAGCTCGGACTTCCGCGCGGCCACGGCGCGGTACTCCGCGACGGCCTCCGCGGGCGTCCCGGCGCCGCCGGTCCAGCGCACGTCCGTGCCCGACGGCCACGCGGCCGGGGTCAACCGGTCGACCAGCGGGTGCTCCGGGGCCAGGACCATGTAGGTGGCGCCGAACAGCGTGTCCGGGCGGGTGGTGAAGACCTCGATCTCGCCGGCGGGGGCGGGGAAGCGGACCCGGGCGCCCTCGGAGCGGCCGATCCAGTTCCGCTGCATCGCCTTGACCGACTCGGGCCAGTCGACGCGGTCCAGGTCCGCGGCCAGCCGGTCCGCGTACGCGGTGATCCGCATCATCCACTGCTTGAGGTTGCGGCGGAAGACGGGGTAGTTGCCGCGCTCGGAGCGGCCGTCGGCCGTGACCTCCTCGTTGGCCAGCACGGTGCCCAGGCCGGGGCACCAGTTCACCGGCGCCTCGGAGATGTAGGCGAGGCGGTAGGAGTCGATCAGCGCGCGGCGCTCGGCCTCGGTGAGGTCCTCGTACGGGCGCCCGTCCGGGGTGGGCCGGGCACCGGACCCGAACTCGGCCTTCAGCTCGGCGATCGGGCGGGCGCGGTCGGCCTCGGTGTCGTACCAGGACTCGACGATCTGCAGGAAGATCCACTGGGTCCAGCGGTAGTACGTGACGTCCGTGGTCGCGATCGACCGGCGCGGGTCGTGGGCCAGGCCCAGCTGCCGCAGCTGCTGCTTGTACCGGGCGATGTTGGCCTCGGTGGTCGTGCGGGGGTGCGTGCCGGTCTGCACGGCGTACTGCTCGGCGGGCAGGCCGAACGCGTCGAAACCCATCGGGTGCAGCACGTTGTGCCCGGTCATCCGCAGGTAGCGGCCCAGCACGTCCGTCCCGATGAAGCCGAGCGGGTGCCCGACGTGCAGCCCCGCGCCCGACGGGTACGGGAACATGTCCATCACGTACGCCTTGGGCTTCTCCGAGCCCGGCTCGCCCGGGTTCGGCGCGTGGAACGTGCCCTCGGCCTCCCACCGGTCCTGCCAGCGGCGCTCGATCTCGCCGGCCAGGCGCGCGTCGTAGCGGTGGGGCGGGGACGCGGGAGCGTCTCCGGGCGCGATGGTGGTGCTCTCCGTGCTCATGATCCCGCTCTACCTCGAGGATGAACCGTCCCGCGACGGTTCGCCGGTCGGCCTGCTGGTGCGGTCGCCGGGAGCCGCGCGGCCGGAGCGCGCCCGCCCCGGTCGGCCCGGGTGGTCGGTTCGGCGTGCGGCTCGGCGCGGCGCCGGGTGAGGCCGGGCTTCCGGCGGGCCGTGGAACGCGATACCCAGGGTAACGCCGCTGGCCGACGGGCTTCGACGGGGTTGCGCGGGGACGGGGCCGCGCGGCACGCGGGGAGGCCCGATCTACCCTGGTGACGTGCCCGCGACCCTGCGCCTCGTCCTCGGTGTGCTCTTCGTCCTGGCCGGCGTCGCGCTGGTCACGGTCGCCGTGCTGGGGGCGCGGTCGAAGCTGCCGCGCAACCGTTGGGCCGGGGTCCGCACCGCCGCCACCCTCGAGTCCGCGCCCGCCTGGGTCTCGGCGAACCGCGTGGCGGCCCCGCCGCTCGCCGCCGCCGGGGCGGTCTGCCTGTTCGCCGGGATCGTGTTGCTGGCCGCCCCGCCCGCCGCGCTCGGCTGGATCGTCACGGCGATCGGCGCCGTCGGCGCGCTCGTGCTCGCCGGGATCGGCGGGGCGCTCGGCGACCGGGCCGGCCGGATCGAGACCGCCACCCGGGCCGCCGAGGCCGAGGCGGACAACGGCTGCACGGGCTCCTGCGCGGGTTGTGATCTGGTCGCGGGCTGCCGCACCGCCCTGCGCTGACCTCTTCCTCGCGGTTTCGACGCGTCCGGTCGACGGGTGTGGCGCGCGGTTCTGGATGTGCGCGCGGAAGGGTCCGGGGCTGCCCTGGTGTCCGGCGGGCTCCCGCTGCGCCTCGCACGCTCGCACACCCGGAGCGGCGTCGCGCGGGCCGTCGACGGGGAGTGGGACGGACGGCCGCCCTGTCGAACGGTCCCGCGGGCGGAGGCCGACAGCGGCCGCCTCTGGGTCGACAGTGGCCGACTCGCACCGAGCCGGCACACCCGAAGTGACGTCCCGCAGGTCGTCGACGGGGCGTGGGACGGGGTGATCGGTTGTGTCGTGGGGCCAGGGCGGGCGTGAAGGTGCTCGCGAAGCGCGGAGCGGCACGGGCCGGACTCCCGACTCGCTGTGCCACGGCAACCGACTCGGGGCCCAGAACTCCCGACTCGCGGTGCCGGATCTCCCGACTCGCGGGCTTCTAGACGTTCGTCTCAGACGTACGTCTAATTACATACGGACGTCAGAACGGCCTGCCGACCTGGTAGTTCCCCTCCCGGTCGAGGACCGTCACCGGGATCGAGCGGATGACGTTGCCCAGGTGGGCCTGGCAGAACAGCACGAGCTGCGGGTACACGACGACCTGCTGCGGACACAGCACCGGGGCCGTGGCCAGCGCCGCGGTCGACGGATCCGCGGCCAGCACCGCGCGCACGTCCCGTTCGACCTGCGCCCCGTCGAGGGTGCGGGGCGGGGCGGCCGTCGGGGTGCCCGTCACCAGGACCGAGCAGGCGGCCAGCAGCGGCGCGAGGGCCGCGACCACGGCGAGGCCGGCGCGGGACGGGGCACGACGGGCGGACATCCGGCCTCCTCGGTCCGTGCGGGCCTCCAGGGTCCCCGCACGGCCGCACCGGCGGAAGGTCCCGCAGGTCACGAACGCGTTGCCGAGCAGGGCCGACCGGAACCGACGGGCCCACCGAGACCAACGGCCGACCGAAGCCCGACGAGCCCATCGAGATCAACCAGCCGACCGAGATCAACCAGCCGACCGGCCGACGGGCCGCCCCGGAGCCACAGGCCGATCGAAGCCGGCGGACGGACCGACCGGGGTCGACCGCGCGGCGTCAGTTCAGCCCGATCTCCACGGGGAAGGTGGAGAGCAGGGCCAGTGGCGCGCCCTGGCGGCGCAGCACCCGGCCCCAGAGGTCGGCGTGCCGGTCGGTGGTGACGTCGTCGGGCAGGCCCGGGACCACGAACCAGTCCCCGCGCGCGATCTCCCCGGCGAGCTGTCCGGAGTCCCAGCCCGAGTACCCGGCGAACACCCGCAGCCCCCGGACCTGCGAGGCGACGGCCGCCGGCTCGCTGTCCAGGTCAACGAGCACGACCGGCCCGTTCACCCCGACGACGCCCTCGACCCCGTCGGGCCGATGGCCCGGCCGCAGGCTGGCCAGACAGAGCGCGGTGGTGCCGTCGACCGGCCCGCCGACGAAGACGGTGCCGGGACCGGAGGCCAGCGCCGCCCAGCGGGGGAGGACGTCCCGCACCGAGGCCTCGGACGGCCGGTTGAGCACCACGCCGAGGCTGCCGTGCTCCCGGTGCTCGACGAGGTAGACGACGGTGCGGGAGAAGTTGGGATCGGTGAGGTTGGGTGCGGCCACCAGAAGGGTGCCCGGTCCGACCGGAGCGGTGGCCTGCCTGCCGGGGCGGTCGTCCCTCACTCACCCATATTCGCACCCCCGCCCCGGGACGTACGCTCCACCCGTGTCCGTCCCAAACCCCGCTCCGCCCCTGACGCCGGCGGCGGGGAACGCGGCCGCCGTGAAGGTGGGCGTCCGCGCACTGATGCGGGGCCGCGGTTTCCGCAGGCTGCTGCTGTCGCGGGTTCCGGCCCAGTGGGGGGACGGGTTCTTCCAGGCCGCGCTGGGCGGCGCGGTGCTGTTCAACCCGGAGCGCCAGGCCGATCCGCTCGCGGTGGCGGCCGGGCTCGCGGTGATGTTGCTGCCGTACTCGTTCATCGGGCCCTTCGCCGGCGCGCTGCTCGACCGCTGGGACCGCCGCCGGGTGCTGCTCCTGGCGAACCTGCTGCGCGGGGTGCTGATCGCGATCGTCGCCGTGGCGGTCGGGACCGGGGTGGCGGGCGCGCCGCTCTACCTCGGCGCGCTCGCCGTCGTCGGGGTGAGCCGGTTCGTGGGGGCGGGGCTGTCCGCGGCGCTGCCGCACGTCGTCGAGCCGCGCAACCTCGTCGAGGCCAACGTCGTGGCGTCGACCGCCGGGGCCGCCTCGGCCGCGCTGGGCGGGGCCATGGCGATCGGCGTCCGGGAGCTGGTCGGGGCGGGCGATGCCGGCTCCGGGGTGACCACGGCGTTCGCGATCGTCGGCTCGCTCCTCGCGGCCCTCGCGGCGGCCGGGTTCGCCCGGGGCGTGCTCGGGCCGGACGGGACCGAGGCGCGCAGCCGGATCGCCGCCGTCGCGCGCGGGTGGCTGGACGGCGCCCGCGCGGTGGTGCGGGTCCCCACGGCCAGTGCCGCGTTCTGCGCCGTCGGCGCGCACCGGCTGGCCTTCGGCATGAGCACGCTGCTGTCGCTGCTGCTCTTCCGCTACGCGTTCCACGACGCCGGTGTCTGGCGGGCCGGGCTGGCGGGGGTCGGGCAGGTCGTGATGGCCGCCGGCGCCGGCGTCGGTGTGGCGGCGCTGCTCACGCCGTGGCTCACCCACCGCCTCGGCCGCGCGACCACGATCCGGACGGGCCTCGTCGTCGCGGCGCTGGCGCAGGTCGGGGTCGCCGCCGTCACGACGATCCCGACGGTGCTGGCCGCGGCCTTCGTGCTCAGCACCGCCGGTCAGGTGGTGAAGCTGTGCGCCGACGCGGCCATCCAGCAGGAGACGGCCGACGAGGCCCGCGGCCGGGTCTTCGCCCTCTACGACGCGCTGTTCAACACCTGCTACGTCGTGGCCGTGGCCGCGGCGGCCCTCCTCGCCCCGCCCGACGGGAACTTCCCGTGGCTGCTCGGCTCGGCCGCCGTCGTCTACCTGCTGGGCCTCGCCGGGCACGAGGCACAGCTGCGCCGGCGCACCTGACGCCCGCGCCGATCCCTCAGAGGTTCTCGGCGGCCCACCGGCGCAGCTCGGCCTCGGCCTGCTCCGCGCTCATCGGCCCGTTCTCCATCCGCAGCGCGAGCAGGTGCTTGTAGGCCCTGCCGACCTGCGGGCCCGGCGGGATGCCGAGGATCTGCATGATCGCGTTGCCGTCGAGGTCGGGCCGGATGGCGTCGAGCTCCTCCTGCTTGCGCAGCTCGGCGATCCGGTCCTCGAGCGAGTCGTACGAGCGCTGCAGCGCCGCGGCCCGCCGCCGGTTACGGGTGGTGCAGTCGGAGCGGACGAGCGCGTGCAGCCGGTCGAGCAACGGCCCGGCGTCGGCGACGTACCGGCGCACGGCCGAGTCCGTCCACTCGCCCTTGCCGTACCCGTGGAACCGCAGGTGCAGGTAGACGAGCTGGCTGACGTCGTCGACCACGTGCTTCGGGTAGCGCAGGTCGCGGAGCCGCTTGCGGACCATCTTCGCGCCGACCACCTCGTGGTGGTGGAAGCTCACCCGGCCGTCCGGCTCCTTGCGCCGGGTCGGCGGCTTGCCGACGTCGTGCAGCAGGGCCGCGAGGCGCAGCACCAGGTCGGGCTTCTCCTCCCGCTCGATCGCCTGCTCCATGACGACGAGCGAGTGCGTGTAGACGTCCTTGTGCTGCATGTGCTCGTCGATCGCGAGCCGCATCGCCGGCACCTCGGGCACCACGTACTCGGCCAACCCGGTGTCGACCAGCAGCTCGATCCCGCGCCGCGGGTGCGCGCCGAGCAGCAGCTTGGAGAACTCGGCCTGGATCCGCTCCTTGGTGATCCGGGTGAGCTCGCCGGCCATCGCCGACATCGCGGAGGTGACCCGCGCGGCCGGGGTGAACCCGAGCTGGGAGACGAACCGGGCGGCCCGCAGCATCCGCAGCGGGTCGTCGGCGAAGGACTCCTGTGGCGCGGCCGGGGTGTCGAGGACCCCGGCGGCCAGCGCGGCGAGGCCGCCGTAGGGGTCGACGAACCGGCGGTCGCCGGGCGCGGTGTGCACCTCGACGGCCATCGCGTTCACGGTGAAGTCGCGGCGGACCAGGTCGCCCTCGAGCGAGTCCCCGAACCGGACGAGCGGCTTGCGGCCGACGCGGTCGTAGGCGTCGGCCCGGAAGGTCGTGATCTCGAGGGTGTCGTCGCCGCGGCGCACGCCGACGGTCCCGAACTCGATGCCGGTGTCCCAGGTCGCGTCCGCCCAGCCGGCGACGATCTCGAGGATGCGCTCGGGCCGGGCGTCGGTGGTGAAGTCCAGGTCCGCGCCGCCGCGGCGGAGCAGGGCGTCGCGGACGCTGCCGCCGACGAGGTAGAGCGTGTGCCCGGCCGCACGGAAGCGGTCGCCGAGCTCGTCGGCGACGGCGGGGATGTCGAGCAGCTCCACGAGCGCATTCTCCTGGGCGCGCCGGAGTGCGTCCGGCCGATCCGGTGCCGCGGCCACGGCGGTACCGGAGATCACGAGCGGGGAAGACACGGCGGGCCAGTGTAGGCGGCGCCCGTGGGCGCCGCCCGGGGGATCCGACGGCGGGACGAACGGGGCGTGACGCACGCGCGTCCTGCAGAACCCCGCCCCGGGACCGTCCCCTCGTTACCATCGCCACATGTCCTCCTCCCGCGGCCGCTCAGGGGGGCGCCGCGCGGGGAGGCCCGCCGACCGGCGCCGTCGCCTGCGGACGGTCGACGAGACGTCCGCGGGTGGCCTCGTCGTCGACCACGAGCTGGGCCGCGCGGCCGTGATCGGCCGTCTGGACCGCCGCGGCCGGCTCCTGTGGTCCCTGCCGAAAGGGCACATCGAGGCCGGGGAGACCGCCGAGGAGGCGGCGGTGCGGGAGGTCGAGGAGGAGACCGGCATCATCGGGCGCGTGGTCGCACCGCTGGGCACGATCGACTTCTGGTTCGTCGCCGAGGACCGCCGGGTGCACAAGACCGTGCACCACTTCCTGATGCGGGCCCTCGGCGGCGACCTGTGCGACGACGACGTCGAGGTCGCCGAGGTCGCGTGGGTGCCGCTCGGGGAGCTGGAGGGCCGGCTCGCCTACGCCGACGAGCGACGGTTGATCCGGCGGGCGACCGAACTGCTGGAGGAGACCGCGTGAGAGCGGTCGCGGCGGCCGCCGCGATCCTCACCCTGCTCGCGACCCTGGTCGGGGCGGCGGCGGGGACGGCCGCGGCGCAGCCCGACGCGCCCCCGGCCGCGGACACCGGCCTGCGTCTCGACGTCACGGCCGCCTCGCCCCGCGTCGTCACCGCGGACGGGCCCGCGACCCTGACCCTCACCGGCACGCTGACCAACACCGGGTCGAGCCCGGTGACCGGCCTCGGCGCCCGCGTCCAGCGCAGCGACCCGCTGCGCAGCGAGGCCGCGGTGCGCGAGGCCCTGGCCGGCGACGACGCCGCCGACGCCGTCACCCCCGTCTTCACCGACCTGCCCGACCTGGCCGCCGGCGCGTCCGAGCCGGTCACGCTCTCGGTGCCGCTCACCGGTCCGCCCACCTCGTCGCTGGCCCTGGCCCGCACGGGGGTGCACGCCCTGCTGGTCAACGTCAACGGCACCCGGGACGGCCTCCGGTCCCGGATGGCGGCGGTGCGCCTGCTGCTGCCGGTGCTCTCGCTGCCCTGGGGCGCCCCGGCGGGACCGGCCGCGCCACCGACCGGCTCGACGCCGTTCACGCTGCTCTATCCGATGGTCGAGCCGCCGCGGCGGCTGCCGACCGTGCCCGGCGAGCCGGTCACCCTCACCGACGACGGCCTCGCCGCCTCGTTCGCCCCCGGCGGCCGGCTCGCCGGCCTGGTCGAGGCGCTGGCCGCCCGCGCCCCCGTCGGCTCGCCGCTGCGGGCCGGGCTGTGCGTCGCGATCGACCCGGACCTCGTCGAGACGGCCGCGCAGATGGCCGACGGCTACCAGGTGCGCGCCCCGGACGGGACCGTCACGCCGGGGGCCGGCGCCGACGCGGCCCGGGCCTGGCTCGCCCGGCTCTCCGCCACCCTGCGGGGCAGCTGCGTGCTCGCCCTCGCGCAGGACGACGCCGACCTGGTCGCCCTGGTCCGGTCCGGCGCGTCGGACCTCGCCCGGCGGGCCGTCGACGACGGCCGGCAGCTCACCGGGCGGCTGCTCGGGACGCCGGTGCTCGCCGACACCGTCTGGCCGGTCGACGGGGCACTCGACGAGGCCACCCTGGCGGACGTGGGCCAGGCCGGCGACGGGTCGTCGGCCGCCGTGCTCTCCGCCGACTCGGTCGAGCAGCCCGGCGCCACGCAGGTCTCCGGCGTCGTCCCGCTGGCCGACCCGACCGCGGGCGGCACGTCGACGGTCGGGGTGCTCACCGACCCGCTGCTGACCCTCGCGGCCGGCGGCAGCAGCGCGTCGACCACCAGCACCAGCCCGGCCGGCGGTCCCGGGGCCCTCGGGACGCAGGACGCGCTCGGCGCGCTCGCCTTCCGGGCACTGTCCGGCGCCCGCGCCGGCGGGCCGCTGGTCCTCGCCCCGCCGCACCGGTGGGCGATCGACGGCCGCGGCGCGGACACCCTGCTCGACGGCGCGTCCCGACTGATCACGGCCGGGCTGGCCGAGCCGCGCGCGCTCGGGGCCTCGGTCGCGGCGGGCGCCCCGCCCGGGGCGAATCGGCGGCGGCTCACCTACCCCGTGCGGATGGGGGCACTAGAGATCCCGCCTGCGGTCGTCGCCTCGGTGGCCGAGGACCGCGACGACGTCGAGCGGCTGCGGGCGGCCGCCGACTACGAGACGGGTGTCGGGGCGCCGCCGGAGCAGGTCTTCGACCCCCTGCTGCGCGGGATGCTGCGCGCGGTCTCCGGCTGGTGGCGCGGCGACCCGGCCGCGGCCCGGGTGCAGGCCGGCCTGGTCGGGACGCGGATCGACGAGCTGGTCGGCTCGGTGCGGGTGCTGGAGCCGCCGGGGCCGTTCTCGCTGGGTACACGGGACGCTCCGGTGCCGTTGACCGTGGCCAACGGACTTCCCATCACGATGACGGTCAGGGTGGAGCTGGCCAGCACGGCCGGGCTGCGGGTCGCCCCGATCCCGGTGCAGCGCGTGCCCCCACTCGGCCGGGTGCAGGTCCGGGTCAGCGCCGAGGTGCTGCGCGCGGGGCAGTTCACCGTCGAGGCCTCGGTCCGCACGCCGGACGGCGGCGCGCTCGGCGAGCCGACCCGGCTGCAGGTCCGCTCGACGGTCTACGGCACCGTCACGATCTGGCTCACCGCGGTCGCCGGCGTGCTGCTCGTGCTGCTCGCCGCCCGTCGGATCGTCCGGCGGATCCGGGGCGACCGGTCAGGTCCGGACGGGGGAACCGGACCGCACGGAACCGGCACGGGCCCGCCGACCGGGCCCGTCCGACCTCCGGTCCCGGTGCGCGCGCCGCACGGCGGACCGCCGGCCGGCCCCGCGGCCGGAGTGCCCGAGTCGCCGGTCACGGGCGGTCCGGAAGGTCCCCGACCTGCGGTTCGTCCCGGCGAGCGGCCGGCGGGAACGTCCGTCGGGTCCGCGGAGTTCCCGCCCGGACTCCCGCGCGCGTCACGGCGCGGGGTGACCGCGCCGGACGGCGATCTGCCGTAGGCTGACGACCTGGCGGCAGGGGGCAGACAGTCGCGCGTGGCGCACGGGGTGGAGGTCGCGACCGGTGAGCGGGCAGACGGAGGAGAGCCCTGTGCCCGGCCCGGGCACCGGTGCCACCGCATCCGCCGCATCCGTCACCTCGACCACCGCCGCCGCACCCACGGTCCCCGGCACCGCGATCCCGAGCCCCGCCGTCCCGCCCGACGCGGCCACGGTCCGCTCGGTCCAGTCCGCGCCGCCGGTCAACGGCGCTTCGCTCGGACGCGCCGAGAGCGCCGTCCGGTCCACGGCGGCGACCGGCCCCGGCACCGTCCTCGGCAACCGCTACCGGCTCGTCCTGCGCGTCGGTTCGGACCTCAGCGCGGGTGCCGAGTTCTGGCGGGCCGAGGACACGATCCTGCAGCGGGACGTCGGCGTCACCGTGCTGCGCCGGCTCCCCGCCGACGAGGCGGACGAGGACCCGGAGGGCACCGCCCGCGCCGGCGAGATGATCGTCCGTGCGCTGCGCTCCGGCGGTTTCGAGCACGCGGGCTGCGCCCGGCTGCTCGACGTCCTGGCCGCGGGCTCGCCCGGCGTCCCGTCGGACGTGCTCGGCGCGGCCGTCACCGAGTGGGTCGCCGAGCACAGCCTGACCGAGGCCGTCGCGGGCGGGCTGATCAAGCCGTTGCGCGCGGCCCGCATGGTCCAGCAGCTCGCCTCGGCCGCCGAGGAGGCGCACGGCCGGGGCCTGGTCCTCGGCACCGACCACCCGCAGCGGATCCGGGTCACCCGGGACGGGCGGGCGCAGGTCGCGTTCGTGCTGCCCCGGCCCGGCCTCACGCCCGAGGACGACGTCCGCGGGCTCGGCGCCGTCCTCTACACCCTGCTGACCTCGCGGTGGCCGCTGTCGGGCTCCGACGCCGCGCGCGCCGGCCTGCCCTCCCCGGAGCGGGACGAGCACGGCGCCCCGGTGCCGCCGTCGGCGCTGCGTCCCGGCGTGCCCGTCGAGCTCGACGCCGTCTGCACGGCCGCACTCGGGTCGCACGCCGTGGGGCCCGCCGTCGGTCGCGTGCACACCGCTGCCGCCGTGAAGCAGATGATCGGCGAGGTCGTGCTCGAGGACGACCGGGGCGCGATCTTCCCGCCGGAGCACGACGGCGTGCCCGCCGAGCCCGGCGACGTCTGGCAGAACAAGACGCGCAAGGCCACGCCGCAGGACCCGGACCGGCGGCGAAAGCTGCTGATCGGGCTGAGCGTGCTCGCCGCGGGTGTGCTCGTGGTGCTCGGGTACCTGGGTGTGCAGCTCGGCTCGATGTTCGGGGAGTCGAGCGGCCCGGCGATCGTCGTCGGTGACAACGCGGCGGCCGCACCCAACCCGACCGCCCCCGGTGGCCCCGCCGCGAGCGTGGCGGTCAGCGGCGTCTCGCTCGAGGTGTACGACCGCACCGGGGACCGGGACAACGCCGTCGACGTCGAGCGGGCGGTCGACGGGAACCCGACCACAAGCTGGTCGACCTTCACGTACAAGCAGCAGCTGCCGGCGCTCAAGCCGGGTGTGGGCCTGATGGCTTCCTTCGCCTCGGTGGAGCAGCTGTCCCGGATCACGGTCCAGTCGCCGAGCGCCGGGACGGTCGTCGAGATCCGGTCGGCGCCGTCGGCCGACGCCGACCTCAAGGACACCCAGCTGCTGACCAGGCAGACCCTCACCACCGGCACCAGCACGATCTCGCTGGCCGACAGCCAGCCGACCCAGCACGTGCTGGTGTGGATCACCAAGCTCGGCGGCGGGGGCGACGCGAACGTGAGCCAGATCGACGAGCTCACCTTCTACCGCGCGGGCCTCTGAGGAGGCTGCTGAAGTCACTCCTGTGAACGGTTGCGCCGTTCCGGACCACGCGGGGGCACCCGGCTCCTAGCGTCCGCCGCGTGCCCCTGCTCGACGCGCGGTCCGACCTGCAGCTGCTGGAGGCGCACCGGTCCGGCGAGCGCCGCGCGTTCGACGAGCTGGTGCGCCGGCACGGCGACCGGCTGTGGGCGGTGGCGCTGCGGGTGCTCCGCGACCCGGAGGACGCCGCGGACGTCCTGCAGGACGCGCTCGAGTCGGCCTACCGCCGCTCGGCGGGCTTCCGCGGGGAGGCGTCGGTGAGCACGTGGCTGCACCGGATCGTGGTGAACAAGTGCGTCGACCGGATCCGGTACGACCGCGCGCGGCCGCCCTCCGGGTACGGGGGCACCCACCGGGTGCCGGTCGGGCGCGATCCCGCCGAGGGCGCCACGACCCGGCTGGCGGTGCTCGACGCGCTGGCCCATCTGCCCGCCGACCAGCGCGTTCCCGTCGTTCTCGTCGATGTGATGGGATATCCCGTCGCCGACGTGGCGGCGATCCTGCAGGTGCCGGCGGGCACCGTGAAGAGTCGCTGCGCCCGCGGCCGGGTCCGGCTCGCCGGGCTGCTCGGGCACCTGCGGGAGGAGGGCGCATGAGCGGTCCGGAGGGGTTCGCGGCCGGTGGCGGCTGGCTCACCCGGTTGGCCGAGGCCGAGGCCGGTCTGCCCGACGAGGACGCGGCGAGCCGCGTGATCGCGGCGGCCGGACCGGGCAGCGACCGGGTGCTGGCCGCGCTCGCGACGACCCGCGCCGAACTGGCCGCCGTACCGCCGGTCCGCCTGCCCACCGCCGTCGCCGCGAGGCTGGCGGCGGGGTTCGACGCGCTGGACGACCCCGTGAGTGGCAATAGTCGTCATAGCGACGATTACCACTCACGACGGGGTCCGCGGCGGCGTCCGCTCCTGCTCACGGCCGCGGCCGCCGCGCTGGTCGCCGTCGCGATCGTCGGGCCGTCCGCTCAGCCGGCGGGCGATGCGGTCGACCCCGCCTCCGCCGCCGCACGGGTGCTCGCGGAGGGCACCCTCGACGTCGGGGAGCTGCGGGAGCCGGCGGCCCTCGCGGCCTGCCTGGACCGCGCCGGCGCCGCGCCCGTTCGCGGCCCGCTCCTCGCCGGGCGCCCGGTCGTCGTCGAGGGGCGGCGGGGGACCCTGCTCGTGCTCGGCACGGGCGTGCTCGGCCGGGTGCGCGCCGTCGTCCCGGACGAGGGCTGCGGCGCGGTCCTGGCCGACCTCACCACGGGTGGGTGACCGGAGCCACAGCCCTGCCGTGCGCCGCTCCGCCGGGGGAATGCCCGCTCCTAGGATCGTGTTGACTGGGCCGGAGAGCGGGAGGAGAGGCATCGGTGAGCACCGAGCAGAAGATCCACGAGCTGATCATCATCGGCTCCGGACCGGCGGGGTACACCGCAGCGGTCTACGCCGCGCGCGCCCAGCTCGCGCCCCTGGTGTTCGAGGGGACCCAGTTCGGCGGCGCCCTGATGACCACGACCGAGGTCGAGAACTTCCCCGGCTTCACCGACGGCATCATGGGCCCGGAGCTGATGGAGCAGATGCGCGGGCAGGCCAAGCGCTTCGGCGCCGACCTGCGGGCCGAGGACGTCGAGTCGGTGCAGCTCGAGGGCGCGGTCAAGGAGGTCACCGCCAACGGCGTGACCTACCGGTCCCGCGCGGTCATCCTCGCCATGGGGGCCGCGGCCCGCTACCTCGGTGTGCCGGGGGAGCAGGAGCTGCTCGGGCGCGGGGTGTCGGCCTGTGCCACCTGTGACGGGTTCTTCTTCCGGGACAAGCCGATCGCCGTGATCGGCGGCGGCGACTCGGCGATGGAGGAGGCCACCTTCCTCACCCGGTTCGGGTCGAGCGTCACGGTGGTGCACCGCCGCGACGAGTTCCGCGCCTCGAAGATCATGCTGGAGCGCGCGCAGAACGACCCGAAGATGCGCTGGGAGCTGAACAAGGCCGTCACCGAGGTCGTCGGCGACAACGGCGTGTCCGCGCTCAAGCTCAAGGACACGGTGACCGGCGAGGAGTCCACCCTCGAGGTCTCGGGGATGTTCGTGGCGATCGGGCACGACCCGCGCAGCGAGCTGGTCCGCGGCCAGGTCGAGCTCGACGACGAGGGCTACGTCAAGACCACGGCCCCGTCGACGCACACCAACATCCCGGGCGTGTTCGCCTGTGGTGACCTGGTCGACCACACCTACCGGCAGGCGATCACCGCCGCCGGGTCGGGCTGCTCCGCGGCGATCGACGCCGAGCGCTGGCTGGCCGAGGAGCCGATCGACCCCGAGATGGCCGGCGGCGGCTACGGCAGCGACGCGGAGGACGTCGCGGCCGCGGTCCACTGACCGTCCCCGTACTTCCTGGCACCCTTCTTCCTGGCGCAGTACCGAACGAGGAGAGCAACGCGATGGGCAACAACACCGTGGACGTCACCGACGCCACGTTCGAGCAGGACGTCCTCAAGAGCGGCAAGACCGTGCTGGTCGACTTCTGGGCGACCTGGTGCGGGCCGTGCAAGATGGTCGCCCCGGTGCTCGACGAGATCGCCGGCGAGCACAAGGACAACCTGACCGTCGCGAAGCTCGACATCGACGCCAACGGCAAGACCGCCCAGCAGTACCAGGTCATGTCGATCCCGACCATGATCCTGTTCAAGGACGGCCAGCCGGTGAAGACCATCGTCGGCGCCAAGCCGAAGGCCGCCCTGCTGAACGACCTGTCCGACTACCTGTAGGTCGGTCCGCAACCGATCCGACACGGCCTGTCGCCGATCGCCCGGTACACCCGGCGATCGGTCGACGGGCCGTTCGGCCGTTCGGCGCCCTTCTCGTCCGCTGACTGCGCGGACACGCCCGTGCACGCCCCGCTGTCCCCCGGACGTGGCACCGCAGGGCAGAATGGTCGGCGGCCGAGAACCGGGCCGACATGCCGGAGTGCGCCGCGTGCCGGCGTGCGGGCCCGGACCATCGAGACGCGCCGTCGGTTCGGCGCGACGGAGATCGAGCGAGGGGTGCATGCAGCTGCTCCGCCGCGGGGACCGCGGCCCGGCGGTCGTCGAGATCAGGACCACGCTGCGGCGGTTCGGCCTCCTGGCCGCCGCCCCGGCCCCGGGTTCCGACGACGTGTTCGACGGTGCCGTCGAGCGGGCCGTCCAGGCGTTCCAGCAGCGCCGCGGGCTGATCACCGACGGGATCGTCGGCCCGGACACCTACCGCGCGCTGCGTGAGGCCGGCTGGAAGCTCGGCGACCGGATGCTGGCGCTGATGGTGTCCGCGCCCATGAGCGGGGACGACGTCGGTCAGCTCCAGACCCGCCTCCTCGAGCTCGGCTACGACCCCGGCCGCCCCTCCGGCGTGTTCGACGAGCGCACCGAGCAGGCCCTGCGCGGCTTCCAGCGGGACTACGGGCTCGCCGCGGACGGTGTGTGCGGCCCCGGCACCCTGCGTGCCCTTCGCCAGCTCGGCCGGAAGGTCGTCGGCGGGCGTCCCGGCCTGCTGCGCGAGCAGGAGCTGCTCCGGCGCGCCGGCCCGCGGATGCGCGGCAAGCGGATCGTCGTCGACCCCGGGCACGGCGGCCTCGACCGCGGCGTCCAGGTCGCCGGGGTGTGCGAGGCCGACCTGATGTGGGACCTCGCCCGCCGGCTCGTCGGGCGCATGTCCGCCACCGGCATGGAGGCGCTGCTCTCCCGCCGGGAGGACACCTGCCCGGCCGAGGCCGAGCGCGCCGCGTTCGCGAACGAGGCGAACGCCGACCTCGTGCTCTCCCTGCACGCCGACGCGAACCGGAGCATGTACGCGCAGGGCCTCGCCACCTTCCACTTCGGCAACGGCTCGGGCGCCACCTCCACCGTGGGAGAGGCGCTCGCCGGGCTGATCCAGCGCGAGCTGCTCACCCGCACCGCGATGCTCGACTGCGGCAGCCAGGCCCGCACGTGGGAGCTCCTGCGGCTGACGCAGATGCCGGCCGTCCGCGTGGAGCTCGGCTACCTCACGCACATCGGCGACCGGACCAAGCTGCTCGACCCCGGCTTCCGCGACGTGGTGGCCGAGGGCATCCTCGTGGCCGTCAAGCGGCTGTACCTGCTCGGTCAGAACGACCAGCCGACGGGCACGTTCACGTTCTCGGACGTGTTGGCCCACGAGATCAACCGGAACCAGGCCCAGGCCATCTGAGGCCGGGAGAATCGATCTCAGGGCCGGGAACGGCCAATCACCTGTTCCCGGGGCCCTGGGTCACACTCGTGTAATTCGGTCGCTCAGCGGGCCGTACAGCGCGCCCTCAGATCGCGCGTACGCGCGCACCGGCCGGGGCGGGTACCTGGTACCCGGGCTGCCCGACGGGCGCCGCGGCCTGCATCGGGATCGTGACGGTCCCGAGGAGTTGCTCGAGCGCGTGCTCGACGTCCTCCTTCCACGTGATCCCCGAGCGGAGCTCCATTCGCAACCGGGGCCAGCGCGGGTGCGGCCGGACCGTCTTGAACCCGACGCTGCGCAGGAAGTCGGCCGGGATGATGCAGCCGGGCTCGGAGCCCGGCCGCGCCTCGCCGAAGGCCTCGACGGCCTTCACGCCACGGCGGGTGAGGTCCTTCACCACGGACTGGGCGAGCATGCGGCCGAGGCCCTCGCCGGCGTACTCCGGCATGACCTGAAGGGTCGTGAGCAGCACCGCGTCGGCACTCACGGGACCGGTGGGCATCTCGGTGGCGCGGGGGACCGCGGAGGGCGGCGCGTACATGACGTAGCCGGCGGGCGCCCCGCGGACGTAGACGATCTTCCCGCACGAGCCCCACTCGAGCAGGATCTCCGAGACCCAGGCCTCCTTCTCGAGATCGGTGGTGCCGAACTCCTCGGCCTGTTTGGCCAGGTGCGGTGCGAGCTCCCAGAAGACGCAGGAGCGACAACGCTTGGGGAGGTCTCCCAGGTTGTCGAGGTTGACCGCGGCGACGTGCCAGGACAACGTGCTACCTCCGGGCGGCCGACCCGATCGGGTTCCGCGTGGTCGAGAGCCCCCGTGTGATCACGAGGCCGTTCGATGGTAGGTCGATACGGGCCCCTGCGACACCCCGGCTGCTGCGACCGGTGTCTCAGCCTCGCCGAAGGGCAGGGCGTACACCCGTCCCGGTTACACTCAGGTGCCACTTTCGCTCCCCGAGGCTGCGCGCGCGTGGCCGCCGGGCGGCGATCGGCGCCGATGTTCGCTCCGCGAGCTCCGCTCAGCCGTCGACCTGGAGGATCCACCGTGACGATCCCGCCGTCCCCGCAGCAGCCCGACGTCTCCGTCGAGCGGGCGGCGGCAGCCGCGCCGGTCCCTCCCACGGAGCGGTTCGCAGCACGGACCTCCGGGATGGTCGCCTCCGAGATCCGCGCCCTCTTCGCCGTCGCCAGCCGCCCCGAGGTCGTCTCGCTCGCGGGCGGCATGCCCAACCTCGCCGCCCTCCCGCTCGACGAGCTGTCCGGCGAGATCGGCGACCTCGTCGCCCGCGAGGGCCAGGTCGCGCTGCAGTACGGCTCCGCCCAGGGCGTGCCGGCGCTGCGCGCCCAGATCTGCGACGTCATGCGGGAGGAGGGGATCGAGGCCGACCCGAACGACGTCGTCGTGACCGTCGGGTCGCAGATGGCCCTCGACCTCGTCACCCGGCTGTTCTGCGACCCGGGCGACGTGGTCCTCGCCGAGGGGCCCTCGTACGTCGGCGCCCTGGGCAGCTTCGCCGCCTACCAGGCGCGCGTGGTCCACGTGGCGATGGACGAGCACGGGCTCGTCCCGGAGCTGCTCGAGGAGGCGCTGCGCTCGCTCACCGCGCGCGGTGTCACCCCGAAGTTCCTCTACACGATCCCGAACTTCCACAACCCCGCCGGTGTGACCATGGCCGTCGAGCGGCGGCAGCGGGTGTTGGACCTGTGCGCGGAGTACGGGGTGGGCGTCGTCGAGGACAACCCGTACGGGCTGCTCGGCTTCAGCAGCACCCGCTACCCGGCGCTGCGGTCGCTGGACCGCTCGGTCATCTACCTCGGGTCGTTCTCCAAGACGTTCGCCTCCGGTCTGCGGGTCGGGTGGGCGCTCGTGCCGCCGGCGGTGCGGGACCGGCTGGTGCTGGCCGCGGAGTCCGCCACGCTGTGCCCGCCGAGCTTCACGCAGATGGTCGTGTCCCGGTACCTGGAGAAGCACGACTGGCGCGCGCAGGTGAAGGCCTACACCGAGCAGTACCGCGAGCGGCGGGACGCGATGCTGTCCGCGCTCGACACGTACCTGCCGGAGGGCTGCACCTGGACCGTGCCCGACGGTGGCTTCTACGTCTGGGTCACGCTGCCGGAGGGCGTCGACGCCAAGGCGATGCTGCCGCGCGCCGTCACCGCCCGCGTGGCGTACGCGTCGGGCACCGGGTTCTACGCCGACGGGCTCGGCAGCCGCCAGCTGCGGCTCTCGTACTGCTACCCGACGCCGGAGCGCATCACCGAGGGCGTCCGTCGCCTCGCCGGGGTGATCGAGGCCGAGCTGGAGGTGCGACGCACCTTCGGCCTCCCCGCCGCGCCGGCGCCCGAACTCCGGAGGGGGTCGCACACCCCGAGCCCCGACACGGCCTGATCCCCGGTCTTCCGAACGCCCCGCGGTGCGCACCGCGGGGCGTTCCTCGTTCCCGGCCCGTTTCACGTGAAACACGGGCGCGCTCACTCCGTTCCGCAGGAGGGCTCGACGATGCGCACGGTGAGGGCCGGGTGCGAGAGGAGCATCGCGTCACCCTCCCCGGAACGGCCGTGTCGTGACAGGGCCGAACTTCCCCCGCTCCGGGTGCCGGTCGGCCGTCCCGCGGGCCGCTGTTTCACGTGGAACACCTCGGACCGGACGCCGGACCCGGCGGGGCCGTGGCGCAGAATGCCCCGGTGAGCGATCGAAGCGTGGCCGTGCTGGCGGGTGGGCTCTCCCACGAGCGTGAGGTGTCCCTGCGATCCGGGCGCCGGTTGGCCGGCGCCCTGCGCGCCAGCGGGCTGGAGGTCCGCGAGTGGGACGCCGACGCCGCGCTGATCGAGCGCCTGCGCACCGAGCGCCCCGACGCCGCGATCGTCGCGCTGCACGGGGGAGAGGGCGAGAACGGGGCGGTGCAGGCCGTCCTGGAGCTCCTCGGGGTGCCGTTCGTGGGCACCGCGTCCGCGGCATGCCGGCGCGCCTGGGACAAGCCGACCGCGAAGGCCGAGCTCGCGCGCTCCGGCCTGGACACCCCGGACTGGGTCGCCCTGCCGCACACGACCTTCCGCGAGCTGGGCGCCCAGGCCGTCCTCGACGCGATGGTGGACCGGCTCGGGCTGCCGCTGATGCTCAAGCCGGACCAGGGCGGCTCCGCCCTCGGGGCCCAGGTGGTCCGCTCGGCCGCCGAGCTGCCGTCGGCGATGGTCAGCTGCCTCGCCTACGCCGACACGGTCCTCGCCGAGCGGTTCGTCATCGGCACCGAGGTCGCCGTGTCCGTGGTGCACGACGGCGCCGAGCCGCGCGCGTTGCCGCCGGTCGAGGTCGACGTCCCCGGCGGCGTCTACGACTACACGGCCCGCTACACGCAGGGGGCCGCGAGCTTCCACTGCCCGGCCCGGCTGCCCGACGACGTCCTGGACCGCCTCCGCGAGACCGCCCTCGAGGCGCACGCCCTGCTCGGGCTCCGCGACGTCTCCCGCATGGACGCCGTCGTCGACGCCGACGGCCGCGTCCAGATCCTCGAGGTGAACGTGTCGCCCGGGCTCACCGACACGTCGTTGCTCCCCACCGCCGTCGCGGCCGAGGGGAGCGACCTGGGCACCGTCTTCGCGGCCCTCGTGGAGCGCGCCGTCGAGCGGGGATGACGTTTCACGGGGAACGGCACCCGCGCCGATCCCCGTGGGAGGGGCTCAGCCCCGCTCGATCAACCCGGCGATGCGCTCGAGGTCCTCCGCCGACCCGAACTCGACGACGAGCCGTCCCTTCCGCGCGCCCATCTCCACCTTGACCGTGGTGTCGAAGCGGTCGGAGAGGCGCGTGGCGAGCTCGGTCATCCCCTCGGTCGGCGCGGGGCGGGAGCGGGACTGCCGCTGCCTGCCCGGCGACCGCTCGTTGCGCGCGAGCACGACCGCTTCCTCGGTCGCGCGCACCGACATGCCCTCGGCGACGATCCGCGCGGCCAGCTCCTCCTGGGCCTCGGCGTCGTCGAGCCCGAGGAGGGCGCGGGCGTGACCGGCGGACAGCACGCCCGCGGCGACCCGACGCTGGACGGCCACCGGAAGGCGCAGCAGCCGGATCATGTTGGTGACCACCGGCCGGCTGCGGCCGATGCGGTCGGCCAGCTCGGTCTGGGTCACGCCGAACTCCGCGAGGAGCTGCTCGTAGGCGGCCGCCTCCTCGAGCGGGTTCAGCTGCACGCGGTGGATGTTCTCCAGCAGCGCGTCCCGCAGCATCTCGTCGTTGCCGGTGCGCCGGACGATCGCCGGCAGTACCTCGAGGCCGGCCTGCTGCGAGGCCCGCCACCGCCGCTCGCCCATGACGAGCTCGTAGCTCCCGGAGCCCTTCTCGCGAACCACGATGGGCTGCAGCAGCCCGAACTCGCGGATCGAGTGCGCCAGCTCGGCGAGGTGCTCCTCGTCGAACTGGCTGCGCGGCTGCTTCGGGTTGGGCCGGATCGCCGCGACCGGGATCTCCCGGTAGACCGCGCCCGCCTCGGCGACGGCCCCGGCCGGCGCGAACCCGTCCGTCGGCGCGCCCCGGTCCCACGACTCCGGCACGTGCGCCGACGGCGTCGGGGGAGAGGGGCGGGTCGAAGGCTCGCCCGGAGGCGCCGTGGGGATCAGCGCGGCCAGGCCGCGGCCCAGCCCGCCCTTGCGCTCGGCCATCTACGCCCCGTTCGTCTCCGGCCCGCCCATCCGCGAGCCGTACTGCGCGATCTCCCGGGCGGCGTCGACGTAGCTCATCGCGCCGCGTGACCCGGGGTCGTAGGCGAGCACCGTCTGGCTGTAGCCCGGGGCCTCGGAGACCTTCACGCTGCGTGGGATGACCGTCCGCAGCACGGTGCCGCCGAAGTGCTGGCGCACCTCCGAGGTGACCTGGTCGGCGAGCTTGGTGCGGCCGTCGTACATGGTCAGCAGGATCGTCGACACGTGCAGCGCGGTGTTGAGGTGCGACCGCACGAGGTCGATGTTGCTCAGCAGCTGGCCGAGCCCCTCCAGCGCGTAGTACTCGCACTGGATCGGGATCAGCACCTCGGCGGCCGCGACGAGCGCGTTGACCGTCAGCAGGCCCAGCGAGGGCGGGCAGTCGATCAGGACGTAGTCGACGGCGAGCTCGTCGAGCACCTCGTCGGACAGCGCCTGCCGCAGCCGGGACTCGCGGGCGACCATGCTGACCAGTTCGATCTCGGCGCCGGCCAGGTCGATCGTGGCGGGCACGCACAGCAGGTTGTCCGACGCCGTGCTCACCGCCGTGGCCTCGACGATCCCGATCTCGCCGAGCAGCGCCTCGTAGATCGACGGCGTGCCGGCGCGGTGCTCGACGCCGAGGGCCGTGCTCGCGTTGCCCTGGGGGTCGAGGTCCACCACGAGCACCCGCAGGCCGTGCATCGCGAGCGCGGCCGCGATGTTGACGGTGCTCGTGGTCTTCCCGACGCCGCCCTTCTGGTTGGCGACGGTGAGGATCCGCCGGTGCGCCGGCTTCGGCATCGAGTGCCGGTCGGGGTGCCGCAGGCGGGCGGCACGCTCCGCCTCCTCGGCGATGGGGGTCCAGCCGATGCTCATCGTGCGGGGCCTTCCTGACGACGTGTCACGTGGAACGGCGGGATCACGAGCGCCTCCTCCGCGGCCTGCCGGCGGTCCGACTCTCCCGTTCGACCGAGACGACGGTGCTCGGCGGGTCGACGACGCCGGCCCCGCACCGCTCGATCACCGGGGTGCCGCCGCCGAGCCTGCGGACCTCGTCGGCGTCCCGGGCGATCTCGTCGGGTGCCGAGGCACCCTTTACGGCGAGCAGCCTGCCACCGACCCGGAGCAGCGGGATCGACCAGCCGGCGAGCCGGGCGAGCGGCGCGACGGCACGAGCGGTCACCACGTCCGCCCCCTCCCATCGCCGCCGGATCGCATTCTCCTCGGCCCGCCCCCGCTCCACGGTGAGCGACAGGCCCAGATCGTCGATGATCTCGCTGAGCCACTCCACCCGGCGGGCGAGCGGCTCCACGAGCACGATCCGAAGATCCGGGCGAGCCAGCGCCAACGGTATCCCGGGAAGGCCCGCTCCCGAACCCACGTCGACGACCTTCGCGCCGTCCGGCACGAGTTCCGCGACGACGGCACAGTTCAGGACGTGCCGGTCCCACAGGCGGTCGGTCTCGCGCGGGCCGATGAGGCCGCGCTCGACACCGGACGTCGCGAGGTGCTCGACGTACCGGGCGGCGAGGTCGAGGCGGTCGCCGAAGACCTTCTCCGCCGGGGCGGGGGGATGTTCCACGTGAAACCGTCCAGATTCTGGAGGGGCCGGACACGCCCGCGCCCTCCGGTCCGATGCGGACACGGAGGGCGCGGGCGGGTGCTGGGGTGCGGGTCCCGGGGGGACCCGGCCTCACTTGTCGCGGAAGACGACGACCTGCCGGCGCGGCTCCTCGCCCTCGCTCTCGCTGGAGACGCCCTTCACCGCGGCGACGGCGTCGTGCACGACCTTGCGCTCGAACGGGGTCATCGGGCGGAGCCGCACGGACTGGCCCGAGTCCTTGACCTCCTGCGCGGTCCGGGTGCCGAGCTCGGTGAGCTCGTCCCGGCGGCTCTGCCGCCAGCCGGCGATGTCCAGCATCAGCCGGCTGCGGTTGCCCGACGCCTGCTGCACGGCGAGCCGGGTCAGCTCCTGCAGCGACTCCAGCGCCTGGCCCCGGTCGCCCACGAGCTTCACGAGGTCCTCGCCGCCGTCGATGCTGACGATGGCCCGACCGGCCTCGACGTCGAGGTCGATGTCGCCGTCGTAGTCGAGGATGTCGAGCAGGCGCTCGAGGTAGTCGCCCGCGATGTCCCCCTCTTTGATCAGCTGGTCCTCGGACCCGCTCTCCGCGGTCTTCGGCACGTGTGTCTCCTCTCCACGTTGCGCTCGTCCGCTCCGCCCGGGCGGGTCGGACGAGGTGAGCGGGCGGCGCCGCCCGGCCGCCCGCTCGAAGGTCCGTCGAGGTCGGGGTCGCGTCGCCGCGCCCGCCGACCTCGTGTCACCGGCGCTTCTTGCCCTTCCGGGCCTGCGTCCGGTTGCCGCCGCCGGGGCGCCCGCCCTGGCCGGCCGGCCGGTTCGCCGGCTTCCCGCCCACGGGCTTCGCTCCCGGCTTCGGCTTGTTCACGGGCTTGGCGCCCGGCTTCTTCGCGGGCGCGGCCGACGGGTCGCCGTCGCCGCTGCCGTTGGAGTCGATCTCCACCTCGTCGGCCGGCGCCGCACCGTTGGTGGCCCCGTCGGTCACGCCGCGGACGTCGCGCTGCGGCTTCTGGCCCGGCTTCGGGGCGAGGGAGTTGCGCTGCGCGGACGCCTTCTCCTTCTTCTCGGCCTCCTCGGCGTCGATCCTCTTGTAGACGACGTACTGCTGGCCGAGGGTCCAGAGGTTGTTGGAGACCCAGTAGAACAGGATGGCGAGCGGGAGGAACGGGCCACCGACCACGACACCGATCGGGAACACGTACAGCATCAGCTTGTTCATGATCGCGGTCTGCGAGTTCGCCATGGCCGCGGGGTTGGCCGCCTGGCGGGCCACCGAGTGCCGCGCGGTGATGTGCGTGAAGATGCCCGCGATGATCATCAGCGGGATCATGACGATCAGCTGGCTGGTCAGGTTGCCGCCGAGCTCGGCGAGGCTGGTCGTCGAGTACTGGGTGTTGACGACCGAGGCGCCCAGCTTGGCGCCGAAGAAGTCCGAGTCGACGAAGGAGCGCACCTCGTCGGCGCCGAAGAAGTAGTTCTCGGTCTTGCCCGGCTTGAACTCGCGCAGGACGTGGAACAGGCCGATGAACACCGGGACCTGCACCAGGACCGGCAGACAGCCGCCGAGCGGGTTCGCCCCGTTCTCCGACTGGAGCTTCTGCATCTCCGCGGCGAGCTTCTGCTTGTCGTTGGCGTACTTCTTCCGGAGCTTCTGCATCTCCGGCGCCATCTCCTGCATCTTCCGCATGGAGCGGACCTGCCCGACGAAGGGCTTGTACAGGATGGCGCGCAGGGTGAAGACCAGGAAGATCACCGCGAGCACCCAGGAGATGCCCGAGTCCGCGCCGAACACGAAGCCGAACGCCTTGTGCCAGACCCACATGATGAACGACACGGGGTAGTAGATGAAGTTCAGCACGGCGCTTGCTCCTCGCACTTCTCAGTGCAGTCGGCGGCTCGACGGTCGTCGGGGCGGGCGGGGCGATCGGGTTCCTCGGGCTCCGGGTCCTGATCCGGGGCCCGGGGTGGTACCGGGTCCACCCCGCCAGGGTGCCACGGGTGGCAGCGCAGCAGCCGTCGCACGGCCAGCCACGTGCCGCGCGCCGCGCCGTGCACCTGCACGGCCTCGAGCGCGTAGGCGCTGCAGCTCGGGTAGAAGCGGCAGGTCGGGGGCAGCGCGGGGGAGATCCAGCGCTGGTAGACGCGCACCGCGCCGACCAGGACGCGGGCCGCGGGGGAGGGGCTCACCGGGCGGGCTCCCGGCCCCGCAGCTTCTTCGACGCGGAGCGCAGCGCGGAGTCCAGGTCCGCGCCGAGCTCGGCGGAGGTCGCCGCGGCGGCGGGCGGGAGCGCCCGCACGACGAGCGACGACCCGGTCGGCAGGATGCCGAGCCGGGCCGCGACGAGATGACGCAACCGCCGGGCCACGCGGTGGCGGACCACCGCGTTCCCGACGGCCTTGCTCACGACGAACCCGGCCCGCGGCGGAGCCTGCGAGGCCGGGTCGGTGGTGGACGCCATGTCCAGATGTACGACGAGCCGGGAGCGGCCCGCACGGCGGCCGTGGCGGATCGTCGAGGCGAACTCGTCCCGACGGGTCAGCCGGGCGCCGGCGGGCAGCACTCCGACGGTGCGGGGATCAGGCCGAGAGCTGCGAGCGGCCCTTGCGGCGGCGCGCGGAGATGATCGCGCGCCCGGCGCGCGTGCGCATCCGAAGCCGGAAGCCGTGCGTCTTGGCCCGGCGGCGGTTGTTCGGCTGAAAGGTGCGCTTGCTCACGGTCGACTCTCCCGGTCGACGGCGCCGCGGGGTGCTCGGGCCGTCGGTAGCTTCTGATCTCGGTCGTGCGCGGTGGCAGCATCTGCCGTGTCGGGGCACGCGGACGTGCCGGCGACGGGACCGCGCCTGCAGACCAGGGTACGCAGCCGCTTCCGAGCGGTGCAAACCACCCCCGCGGCGGCCCCGATCCCGGTGACGACGAGGGTGCGCTGCGTGATCGCCGCAGGTTGGGACGGGGGCGTCGGACGGGTCCGTACAGGCTCCCGACCTGCGCATCTTGTGACCTCGGGCCGGTCGTTGTTAGCGTGCGGGCTTCGCAGTTCCATCCGGGGGGATCGGGGCTTCTCCGACTGTCACACGACGGACGCTGCGGGCGCGCGCCCGACAGGAGGGTGGTCGCGGCCCGCCGTACTCCCCTGCGTACGGTCTACGCACATGTGTGGATAAGTCTGGGGATGCCCAGCCCACACCGACGAGACGACGAACGAGGTCGTGCCCACCGCTCCCCACGGTCGGCACGCGGAGAGGGGCCGAGCGGTGGCCGAACCCGGTGACCTCGCCCAGGTGTGGAGCCTGGTCATCGCCGACCTCGCCGGACCCGCGACGGATCCGGGCTCGCCCGGACTGTCCGCGCAGCAGCGCGCCTTCCTGCGGCTGACCCGCCCGCTCGGGCTCCTCGACGGCACGGCCCTGCTCGCCGCGCCCAGCGAGTTCGCGAAGGACGCGATCGAGCGCATTCTCCGGCGCCCGATCAGCGATGCCATCGGCCGGCACATGGGCGTGCAGGTGAACCTCGCGGTGGTGGTCGACGCCAACGCCGCCTCCGGCGGGACGGACGTCCCGGACCCGCCGTCGCGCGTGCGGCCCGGTGCCCCGTCGCTCGGCGAGATCGCCGACGGTCGGAGCCCGGTCGCGGCGGCACCCCTGCCCGGCATGGCGCCCCCGGCATCGAACGGGGCGGACGGCACGGTGCACGACGCGCCCACCCCGCCGTCGGGCATCCCGGTGGACCCGGCCGCGGCCGCGGCGCTCCCCGAGCCCGCCGGGGTCGACCGCGCCGAGCCGCCGGTCCCCGGCGAGGCCGGCCCGCTCACCCCCGGCCGTCCCGAGGTGTGGCCGACCTACTCGGCCCCGCAGGCGGGCGACCCGGTCGCACCGCGCTCGCAGACCCGGCTGAACGAGAAGTACACCTTCGACACCTTCGTCATCGGGGCGTCGAACCGCTTCTCGCACGCCGCGGCGGTGGCGGTGGCCGAGGCGCCGGCGCGCGCCTACAACCCGCTCTTCATCTGGGGCGAGTCCGGGCTGGGCAAGACCCACCTGCTGCACGCGGTGGGGCACTACGCCCAGCGGCTCTTCCCGGGGATGCGGGTGCGGTACGTCAGTACCGAGGAGTTCACGAACGACTTCATCAACTCCCTGCGCGACGACCGCAAGGTCGCCTTCCAGCGCCGCTACCGGGACGTCGACGTCCTGCTGGTCGACGACATCCAGTTCCTGGAGGGGAAGGAGGGGACCCAGGAGGAGTTCTTCCACACCTTCAACACCCTCCACAACGCGAACAAGCAGATCGTCGTCTCCTCCGACCGGCCGCCGAAGCGTCTCGAGACCCTCGAGGACCGCATGCGCACCCGGTTCGAGTGGGGCCTGATCACCGACATCCAGCCGCCCGAGCTGGAGACGCGCATCGCGATCCTCCGGAAGAAGGCCGCGCAGGACCGGCTCGCCGTGCCCGGGGACGTGCTGGAGTTCATCGCCGAGCGCATCGAGCGGAACATCCGTGAGCTCGAGGGCGCGCTGATCCGCGTGACGGCCTTCGCCTCGCTCAACCGGCAGCCGGTCGACACGCAGCTCGCCGAGATCGTGCTGCGCGACCTCATCCCCGACTCGGCCGCCTCCGAGATCACCGCGCCGACGATCATGGCGGTCACCGCCGAGTTCTTCGACGTGACGATGGAGGAGCTCTGCGGGCCGGGGAAGACGAAGGCCCTCGCCCAGGCCCGCCAGATCTCCATGTACCTGTGCCGCGAGCTCACCGACCTCTCGCTGCCGCGCATCGGGCAGACCTTCGGCGGCCGCGACCACACCACGGTCATGCACGCGGACAAGAAGATCCGCAACGAGATCTCGCTGCGTCGTAAGACCTTCGAGCAGGTGCAGGAGCTCACCGCCCGCATCAAGCAGCGCGCCCGGCACTGAGGGCGGCTGCCCTCCGGTGGCCGGAGGGCAGCCTCGGGCAGCGTGCGAATCGGTGTGCGCCGGCTCGGCGCCCTACGGCGGCGCGCTCACCGACGTGATCGTCGTCCGGGACCGCTCGACGCCACGGGCGACCGATCTGCGCCCGAGCCGACGATCACGGACGCCCCACCGGCCTCGCGGCGCTCCACATCTCCCGACTCGCGCCACCGGAGCCTCCGACTCGCGGGCGCGCGAGCAGCGAAGATCGCGAGTTGTCCCCAGCCATCCCCAAGCTCTCCGGCCGGGAGGAGCCCGCCGCAGCACGAGCCGCCCGATCTCGCACCGTCACCGGCTGCACCGGACCACCTGCACCCACACGGCTCATCGCGAACGGGCCTCTGCGGCCGTCTCAGCGCCTCTCCGCAGCACGCGGAACGACCGCCGTGGAGATCCACTTCCGCTTCGCCGCCTCCCACACCTCCCGACCGCGATCTCCATCCGGTAGAGATCGAAATCGCCCGCGTGTCGCTCCCGCCCTCACCGCTCGTCGTCCGGTAGGGGGCGTTCGGCGCACGGCCGGCCCAGCGCCGGGCTCGCGGCGTGACCGATCCGCTCACGGTCAGTTGCGGAACGTGTGCAGGGCGGGACTTCTGAGGGTGCCGCCCGTCGCCACCGGGTTGCCGCGAGGACGCCGACCGGTCGCACAGCGTGGACGCACGGCCACGCTTCACCCACATCTGGGGACAACTCTGTGGATTGTCGTGCCGCAGCCCGTGGACGGACGCCCCGAGAACAGTGGACAACTCCCCACCGGGACGGGGATGGGCGTCGGACAACCTCGCGAGAACGCCGGCCATCCACGGCCCGCCGCGTCCGTCCCGACTCGGTCCCGAGGCTCGGTCCCCAGGACGCCGCACCGCGCGACCTGCGACGACGACGGCCATCCACACTGTGCACAGGCCCTGTCTCTGCTTCTGGAGTTCTCTCTTCGAGGAACTACAAGAGAAAGAAGGGGGTGGATGGAGGACACGGACGGGGCACGAGCCGATCTCCGCCGACCGCTCGCCGGACGGCGACCGGGCGACGTGACACCCGGACGCGGGAGGCTCTACGGTGAGTCGGCCGATCCCGGACCGCCGGGTCGTCGGCGGGATCCCGGGGAGCCGTTCACGGCCGAGCCGCCGGACCCCGTCGGGGACCCACCTCGTCCGGGCTCCTCACAGCCCGTCCCGTGTGCCCGCCTCCCGGTCACACCCAGTGACCACCGGTGAAAGGTCTCCCTCGCCATGAAGTTCCGGGTCGAACGCGACGTCCTCGCCGACGCTGCCGCCTGGGTGGCACGCAGCCTGCCCGCGCGGCCGCCGGTTCCGGTCCTCGGTGGTGTCCTGATCGACGCCGCCTCGGGGGAGGGCGGCGACCGGCTCACGGTCTCCGGGTTCGACTACGAGACCTCGGCCCGCGTGGAGCTCGACGCGACGATCGGCGACCCAGGCCAGGTGCTCGTCTCCGGCCGGCTGCTCGCGGACATCACCCGCGCCCTGCCGAACAAGCCGGTCGACCTCGTGGTCGACGGCGCCCGGGCCACGATCAACTGCGGGAACAGCCGGTTCTCGCTGCCGATCATGCCGGTGGAGGACTACCCGCAGCTGCCGGCGATGCCGCAGCGCGCCGGCGCGGTCGACGCCGCGGAGCTGGCCGGGGCGGTCGCCCAGGTGGCCGTCGCCGCGGGCCGGGACGACACGCTGCCGATGCTCACCGGCGTCCGGCTGGAGATCGAGGGCTCCCGGCTGACCCTGGCCGCCACGGACCGGTTCCGGCTCGCGGTCCGCGAGCTCGACTGGCAGCCCGAGGACGCCGGCGTGTCCACCGCCGTGCTCATCCCGGCGAAGACGCTCTCGGACGTGGCGAAGACGCTCGCCGGCGCCGGCACCGTCGAGATCGCGCTCTCCGCGGGCGACGGGATGCTCGGCATGACCGGTGGCGGCCGCCGCGCCACCACCCGCCTGCTCGACGCCGAGTTCCCGCGCTTCCGGCAGCTGATCCCCGCCGAGCACACCACCGCGGCCGAGCTCGAGGTCGCCGCGCTCGTCGAGGCGATCAAGCGCGTGTCGCTGGTCGCGGACCGCGTCGCGCAGATCCGGCTGGAGTTCGGCGAGGAGGGCCTGCGGCTCGCGGCCGGCGGCGAGGACGTCGGGAGCGCCGAGGAGGAGCTGCCCTGCGCGCTCGACGGCACCGCGCTCACCATCGCGTTCAACCCCGGCTACCTGCTCGACGCCCTCGGCGCGCTGCACACCGAGAAGGCGCAGCTCACGTTCACCACGCCGAACCGGCCCGCCCTGGTGCGCCCGGTCGTCCCGCCGGCCGACGGTGAGGACGCGGGTGACGCCCCCGCCGTTCCGGGGTACCTCCACCTGCTGATGCCGGTCCGCCTGCCGGGCTGAGCGGAGCTCGCGGAGCGAACATCAGCGCTGAGCGGAGCTCGCGAAGCGAGTATCGGCGTCCGAGCGCCGTGCTCCGACTGATCGTCGCGCCGTCCGATGCGGCACGATGGGTCCGGCGCCGGCCGGCGCGGGGACCCACGAGCGAGCTGTAGGGAGCGGGACGTGCAACTCGGACTGATCGGCCTGGGCCGCATGGGCGGCAACATGCGGGACCGGGTGCGCGCGGCGGGCCACGAGGTCGTCGGGTTCGACCCGCGGCCCGAGGTGACCGACGTGCCGTCGCTCGAGGACCTCGCGAAGGCGCTGTCCGCGCCGCGGGTGGTCTGGGTGATGGTGCCCTCCGGCGAGCCGACCCGCTCCACGGTCCGCGCGCTGGCCGACATCCTCGAGCCCGGCGACCTGGTGATCGACGGCGGCAACTCCCGCTACACCGACGACGCCCCGAACGCGGAGCTGTTGCACGGCAGGGGGATCGGCTACGTCGACTGTGGTGTGTCCGGCGGCATCTGGGGCAAGGACAACGGCTACGGCCTGATGGCGGGCGGCGCCCCGGAGCACATCGAGCTCGCCATGCCGATCTTCGACGCGCTGCGGCCGGAGGGCCCGCGCGAGGAGGGCTTCGCCCACGCCGGCCCGGTCGGTGCCGGCCACTTCTCGAAGATGGTGCACAACGGCATCGAGTACGGCCTGATGCAGGCCTACGCCGAGGGCTTCGAGCTGATGGAGGCCTCGCCGCTGGTCGAGGACGTGCCCGGGGTGATCCAGGCGTGGTCGCGCGGCACCGTCGTCCGGTCCTGGTTGCTGGACCTGCTGGTCAACGCGCTGTCCGACGACCCGCACCTGGCCGACCTCGAGGGCTACGTCGACGACTCCGGCGAGGGCCGGTGGACGATCGAGGAGGCCATCCAGCACGCAGTTCCGCTTCCGGTGATCTCCGCGGCGCTTTTCGCGCGCTTCGCCTCCCGGCAGGACGAGTCGCCCGCGATGAAGGCGGTCGCGGCGCTGCGCAACCAGTTCGGCGGGCACGCGGTGAAGAAGGCCGCCGGCCCGGCCGGCGCCCCCGGTGACGTCGCGGGACCCAGCTCGGGCACCGGCTCCACCCACGGCTGAGGTAGACCTGCGAGGTGCATCTCCGTCGGCTCGCGGTCGAGGACTTCCGCTCCTGGGAACGCGCGGAGCTCCTCCTGGAACCGGGCGTCACCGTCCTGGTCGGGTCCAACGGCGTCGGCAAGACGAACCTGGTCGAGGCGATCGGGTACCTCGCCACGCTCGGCTCGCACCGGGTCGCCACGGACGCCCCGCTGATCCGGCGCGGCGCCCAGCGCGCCATCGTCCGCGGCCAGGTCGTGCACCAGGGCCGCGAGCTGAACGTCGAGCTGGAGATCACCGCCGGCAAGGCCAACCGGGCGCGGGTCAACCGTGCGCCGGTGGCGCGCCCGCGCGAGATCCTCGGCATCCTGCGCAGCGTCCTGTTCGCGCCGGAGGACCTCGCCCTCGTCCGCGGCGACCCCGGCGAGCGCCGGCGGTTCCTCGACGAGCTGCTCGTGGCCCGCTACCCGCGCTACGCCGGCGTGCGCAGCGACTACGAGCGTGTGCTGCGGCAGCGGTCCGCGCTGCTCAAGACCGCACGCAACCGCCACGCCGACCTCTCCACCCTCGAGGTCTGGGACGGGCACCTCGCCCGGCACGGTGCCGCGCTGCTGGCCGGCCGGCTCGACCTGGTCGAGGGCATCGCGCCGCACGCCGAGAAGGCCTTCGCCGAGGTGGCGCCGTCGTCGGATCCCTTGACGCTGGCCTACCGGTGCTCGATCCCCGGCGAGCTGCCCCCCTCACCACAAGAGCTCGAGGCGCTCCTCCTCGACGAGCTCGCCCAGGTGCGCCGGCAGGAGATCGAGCGCGGGGTGTGCCTGGTCGGCCCGCACCGGGACGACCTGCTGCTCAACCTCGGCGAGGGGCCGGCGAAGGGCTACGCGAGCCACGGCGAGTCGTGGGCGATCGCGCTCGCGCTTCGGCTGGCCTCGTACCGGCTGCTGAAGGCCGACGACGTCGAGCCCGTCCTCATCCTCGACGACGTGTTCGCCGAGCTGGACGCGCAACGGCGGCGCGCGTTGTCCGCGGTCGCCGCGGAGGCGGAGCAGGTCGTCGTGACCGCGGCGGTCGCGGAGGACGTCCCGGCGGAGCTGCTGGGGACGCGCTATGCGGTGGGCGGTGGATCGGCGGTACGGGTCGAACCGGACACACCACCGCCGAACACCACCTGACGTGCGACGGAACGGAAGACGTCGAGCGCCCTCCGGGCGGGCGCTCCTGGGGACAAGGTTGTGGATACTGTGGATAACTCCCGCTCCTCTCGTGACTCCCGTCACAACACACCGCCCGCCGCGAACGATCGACCGTCGGACCGACCGGTAGCCCACAACCCTGTCCACACCCCTGGGGACGAGACCGCTCGTACCGCTCGGCGCGACGGGGAGGAACCGGTCGGCGACGGTGAGCGACGCGGTGCGGACCTCGCCCGGGATGCGCTGGCGGCCGCCCGGGAGGCCAACGCCCAGAAGCGGCAGGAGCGGGAGGCCGAGCAGCGGGGCGTGCGGCCGAAGGGCTTCGGCCGCGGTCGCCGCCGGCGCTGGTCCGGCCCCGGCCCGGACAACCGCGACCCGCAGCCGTTCGGCCGGGTGGTGTCCCGGGTGGCGATGGACCGCGGCTGGTCCTCGCGGCTGACCGACGCGACGGTGCTGGGCCGCTGGCCCACGCTCGTCGGGCCGGACATCGCCGACCACTGCACGCCGGTCTCGCTGCGGGACGGCGAGCTGACCCTGCAGGCGGAGTCGACCGCGTGGGCCACGCAGCTCCGGACGTTGCAGCGCCAGCTGCTGCAGCGGCTCGCCGGGGCGGTGGGGCCGGACGTCGTGCGCCGGATCCGCGTGGTCGGGCCGAGCGGGCCGAGCTGGCGGCACGGCCCCCGCCACGTCCGCGGCCGCGGCCCCCGGGACACGTACGGCTGACAGGCCAGGGAGTGCTGACCGGGCGGCGGTCCGGGGACCGTCGGGACACGGACGGGTGACCCGCCCCCGACGCACCTCCGCGACCAGCACGAACGGCGCTCCGGCTCACGAGGATGGGGCGAAGGTGCCGTTCGTTCATCCCGGCGGTGCCGGGCCGGGGACGACCGTTCGCGTCCGCCAGGGGCCCGCTCAGCGCCACATGACGCCGCAGCAGCGCCGTTCGACCCCCGTTCCCGCCGTCCGGACCCGTTTCGGCCCACGATCGCGCCGCTGTGACGATTCTGGACGTGTCCTAGCCGCATTCCTGTCGGGCCGGACCGGTAGAATCATCAGTAGTGCCGTGCGGGTCCCCGTGCCCCGCCCGGTCCTCGCCGGTACCGGCGCGTGTCCCGCGCGTCCCCGGGCCGGCTCTCGTGGCGAGGAGACCAACAGCCCGTGGCGGAGAAGAAGAGCGGCTACAGCGCGTCGTCGATCACGGTCCTCGAGGGCCTGGAGGCCGTCCGCAAGCGCCCCGGCATGTACATCGGCTCCACCGGCGAGCGCGGTCTGCACCACCTCATCTGGGAGGTCGTGGACAACGCGGTCGACGAGGCGATGGCCGGGTACGCGACGCGCGTCGAGGTGACCCTGACCGCCGACGGCGGTGTCCGCGTGGTGGACGACGGCCGCGGCATCCCGGTCGACATGCACCCGGTGGAGAAGAAGCCGGCCGTCGAGGTCGTGCTCACCGTGCTGCACGCCGGCGGCAAGTTCGACGGCAAGTCCTACGCGGTGTCCGGCGGCCTGCACGGCGTCGGCGTCTCGGTCGTGAACGCGCTGTCGAGCCGGCTGGACGTCGAGATCAACGTCGGCGGCCACGTCTGGACCCAGCGCTACGACCACTCGGTCCCCGGCGTCCTGCACAAGGGCGAGGCCACGAAGCGCACCGGCACCTCGATCACCTTCTGGGCCGACCCCACGATCTTCGAGACCACGACCTACAACCTCGAGACCATCCAGCGCCGGCTGCAGGAGATGGCGTTCCTCAACAAGGGGCTCACCATCGTCCTGCGTGACGAGCGCAACGGGGAGTCGGAGGAGGCCGAGGAGCCCGACGCCGAGGGCTTCGTGGCCAAGGTCAAGGAGCAGACCTTCCACTACCCGGGCGGTCTCGAGGACTTCGTCGCCCACCTCAACAAGAGCAAGGACCCGATCCACCGGAAGGTCATCGGCTACACCGGCGAGGGCCCCGGGCACCAGATCGAGGTCGCGATGCAGTGGAACTCGGGCTACTCCGAGTCCGTCTACACGTTCGCGAACACGATCAACACGCACGAGGGCGGCACCCACGAGGAGGGCTTCCGCTCCGCGCTGACCACCACGGTCAACCGGTACGCGCGGGACAAGAAGCTGCTCAAGGAGAAGGACCCGGCCCTGTCCGGGGACGACATCCGCGAGGGCCTCGCCGCGATCGTGTCGGTCAAGGTCGCCGAGCCGCAGTTCGAGGGCCAGACCAAGACCAAGCTCGGCAACACCGAGGTCAAGTCGTTCGTGCAGAAGATCAGCAACGAGTGGCTCTCGGACTGGTTCGAGCGCAACCCGGCCGAGGCCAAGATCATCGTGAACAAGGCGGTGTCGTCGGCGCAGGCCCGGCTGGCGGCCCGCAAGGCCCGCGAGCTGGTCAGGCGCAAGAGCGCGGGCGACATCGGCGGGCTGCCGGGCAAGCTGGCGGACTGCCGCTCCACCGACCCGACCAAGTCCGAGGTCTACATCGTGGAGGGCGACTCCGCGGGCGGCTCGGCCAAGTCCGGCCGGGACTCGATGTACCAGGCGATCCTGCCGATCCGCGGCAAGATCATCAACGTCGAGAAGGCCCGGATCGACCGCGTCCTCAAGAACACCGAGGTCCAGTCGATCATCACGGCGCTGGGCACCGGCATCCACGAGGAGTTCGACCTCGCGAAGCTGCGGTACCACAAGATCGTGCTGATGGCCGACGCGGACGTCGACGGCCAGCACATCCGCACGCTGCTGCTCACGCTGCTGTTCCGGTTCATGCGCCCGCTGGTCGAGGCCGGTCACGTGTTCCTCGCGCAGCCGCCGCTCTACAAGATCAAGTGGAGCGGGCGCGGCGCCGAGCCGGAGTTCGCCTACTCCGATGCGGAGCGGGACGGGCTGATCGCGGCCGGTCGCGAGGCCGGCAAGAAGCTGCCCAAGGACGAGGGCGTGCAGCGCTACAAGGGTCTCGGCGAGATGAACGCCAAGGAGCTCTGGGAGACGACGATGGACCCGGCGCACCGGGTCCTGCTGCGTGTCACGCTCGACGACGCCGCCACGGCGGACGAGCTGTTCTCCGTCCTGATGGGCGAGGACGTGGAGTCGCGGCGTTCCTTCATCACCCGCAACGCGAAGGACGTGCGCTTCCTGGACGTCTAGATCACACGCCTGTTCTAGACGCACGTACGGATCGCACGTGAGAGAAGGACGATGACCGACACCCTGGACCCCACGCTCCCACCGACCGGGCCCGCCGACGGCGGCGGTGGCGACCGGATCGAGCCGGTCGACATCCAGCACGAGATGCAGCGCTCGTACATCGACTACGCGATGAGCGTGATCGTGGGGCGCGCGCTGCCGCTGGTCGAGGACGGCCTCAAGCCGGTGCACCGGCGCGTCCTCTACTCGATGGGGGAGAACGGCTTCCGGCCGGACCGCTCCTACGTCAAGTGCGCCCGCGTCGTCGGCGAGGTGATGGGTAACTACCACCCGCACGGCGACTCGGCGATCTACGACGCGCTGGTCCGGCTCGCGCAGCCGTGGTCGATGCGCTACCCGCTGATCGACGGGCAGGGCAACTTCGGCTCCCGGGGCAACGACCCCGCGGCGGCCATGCGGTACACGGAGTGCCGCCTCTCGCCGCTCGCCCTCGCGATGTTGCAGGACATCAACGAGGACACCGTCGACCTGATCGACAACTACGACGGCAAGACGCAGGAGCCCGTCGTCCTGCCGTCGCGGGTGCCCAACCTGCTGATCAACGGCTCCGTCGGCATCGCCGTCGGCATGGCCACGAACATCCCGCCGCACAACCTGCGCGAGGTGGGCGAGGGCGTCGTCTGGGCGCTGGACAACCACGAGGCGTCGGACGAGGAGCTCCTCGAGGCGCTCATGGCCCGCATCAAGGGCCCGGACTTCCCGACGGCCGGCCTGATCGTGGGGCGGGACGGCATCGAGTCCGCCTACCGCACCGGCCGCGGCTCGGTGCGGATGCGCGCGGTCGTCGAGGTCGAGGAGGACGCCAAGGGGCGCACCACCCTCGTCGTCACCGAGCTGCCGTACCAGGTCAACCCGGACAACCTCGTCGAGTCGATCGCCTCGATGATCCGGGACGGCAAGCTCACCGGGATCTCCGAGATCAACGACGAGTCCTCCGACCGCGTCGGCATGCGGATCGTCTTCACACTGAAGCGCGACGCCGTGGCCAAGGTCGTGCTGAACAACCTCTACAAGCACAGCCAGCTGCAGTACAGCTTCGGCGTCAACATGCTGGCGATCGTCGACGGCGTGCCCCGCACGCTGCGGCTGGACCAGGTCGTCCGGAACTACATCCGGCACCAGATCGAGGTCATCGTCCGGCGCACCCGCTACCGGCTGCGCAAGGCCGAGGAGCGGGCCCACATCCTGCGTGGTCTGGTCAAGGCGCTCGACGCGCTCGACGAGGTCATCGCGCTGATCCGGGCGTCGGAGACGGTCGACGTCGCCCGGCAGGGCCTCATCGACCTGCTCGAGGTCGACGAGGTCCAGGCCCAGGCGATCCTGGACATGCAGCTGCGCCGCCTGGCCGCCCTGGAGCGGCAGAAGATCGTCGACGAGCTGGCCGAGATCGAGCTCGAGATCGCCGACTACGAGGACATCCTCGCCCGGCCCGAGCGGCAGCGGCAGATCGTCCGCGACGAGCTCATGGAGATCGTCGACAAGCACGGCGACGAGCGGCGCACCCGCCTCGTCGCCGACGACGGCGACGTCACCAACGAGGACCTCATCGCCGTCGAGGACGTGGTCGTCACGATCACCGAGACCGGCTACGCGAAGCGCACCAAGACGGACCTGTACCGCGCGCAGAAGCGCGGCGGCAAGGGCGTGCAGGGCGCCACGCTGAAGCAGGACGACATCGTCGCCCACTTCTTCGTGTGCTCCACGCACGACTGGATCCTGTTCTTCACGAACAAGGGCCGCGTGTACCGGCTCAAGGCCTACGAGCTCCCCGAGGCGAACCGCAACGCCCGCGGCCAGCACGTCGCCAACCTGTTGGCCTTCCAGCCGGACGAGCACATCGCCCAGGTCATGCAGATCAAGGACTACCAGGCCGCGCCGTATCTCGTCCTCGCGACGAGAAACGGCCTGGTGAAGAAGTCCCGCCTCGAGGACTTCGACTCCAACCGCTCGGGCGGCCTGATCGGCATCAACCTGCGGGACGAGGACGAGCTGATCGGTGCGGTGCTCTGCGCCGCGGACGACGACCTGCTGCTCGTCTCCGCCGAGGGCCAGTCGATCCGGTTCACGGCCAGCGACGAGGTGCTGCGCCCGATGGGCCGGGCCACGTCCGGTGTGCTGGGCATGCGCTTCAACGACGGCGACCGGCTGCTGTCGATCGGCGTGGTCGTGCCGGACCGCTTCGTCCTGGTCGCCACCGCGGGCGGGTACGCGAAGCGCACCCCGATCGAGGACTACCCGGTCCAGGGACGCGGCGGCAAGGGAGTGTTGACCCTCCAGTACGACCGCCGCCGTGGCACGCTGGTCGGCGCGCTCATCGTCGGGATCGACGACGAGCTGTACGCGATCACGTCGACCGGCGGTGTCATCCGGACCTCGGCCCGCGAGGTGCGGAAGGCCGGCCGGCAGACGAAGGGGGTGCGCCTCATGAACCTCGGCGAGAACGCCACGCTGCTGGCGGTCGCGCGCAACGCGGAGGACGATGCGGACGCCACCGAGGTGACCGGCTGAGGCCGGCCCACCGGGTGACCCCGCTGTCCCGCACGATGTCCTGCACGCCGACCGACGAGGAGTGCTCCACCTCGTGAGCGAGAACGAAGAGCCTGCGACGCCGCCGGGCGCCAAGGACGAGGGGCGGGTCGCCACGGACAGCCCCGACTCGCCCCAGCTGCCCGCCGACGGGGCCGCGGCGGCGCCGGTCGAGGCCGACACGGCCGAGGACCGGACCACGCCCGCGGCCGCGGAGGCGGGGCCGGCCGGGAACGGGGCCGTGGGTTCCGCGACCTCTACCAACGGGTCGTCCAATGGGTCCGGATCGGCCGCCGCCACCGCGGCCGAGCCGGCGAGTGCCGACGGCGCCTCGGCGCGGCCGGTGCCGAGCCCGCGCCCCGCGGCCGCATCGGGTTCCGCCGCGGCGGGGTCCGAGGCCGCGGCGGCGGGGGAGACCCAGGAGGTCCACCCGGGCACGGTGCCGACGCCTCCGCCGTGGCGGCGGGCGCAGGGCGAGGAGGGCGCGGAGGGCGCGGAGACGGTGCGCACGCCCCGTCCGGCCCCGCAGCGCTCGCCCGCGGTGGACTCGCTGCTCAGCGAGGCGCCCACGGCCTACATCGACCGGAGCGGGTCGCCCGGCGCCGAGGGGGCCGCGGGTGCCGCTGCCGCGGCCGGGCCCGCGACCCTCCCGGGCGGGTCCCAGGCCGAGGTGCACGCCGAGGTGCCGAACGTGGCCGGCCGGGCGCCGCGGCAGGCGCTGCTGCAGGTCAAGCGGTTCGACCCGTGGTCGGTGCTGAAGCTGGCGCTGGTCCTCGCCGTGGTGCTGTTCTTCATCTGGCTCGTGGCGGTCGGTGTGCTGTACGGCGTGCTCGACGGCATGGGCGTCTGGGACCGGCTCAACGGCACCTACGCCGACCTGGTCTCCGGCGGCGGCGAGAGCGGCGGCGGCTCGCTCATCAGCGCCGGCAGCGTCTTCGGCTTCGCGGCGATCATCGGCGCGATCAACAGCCTGCTGTTCGCGGTGGCCCTCACCGTGGGCGCGTTCGTCTACAACGTCTCCGCCGACCTCGTCGGTGGGATCGAGGTCACGCTCTCCGAGCGCGACTGAGGTCCGCCCCGCGGCGGCCCCAGACGGGCCGCCGACCTGCGGGTTCGCCTCCCGCCCCGGTTCGAGGGGCCGGTGCGGGAGGCCTGCGGGGGCTCATGTACAGTCGTTCCTGCCGCAGGGGCCTATAGCTCAGTTGGTTAGAGCGCATCGCTGATAACGATGAGGTCGCTGGTTCAAATCCAGCTAGGCCCACTCCTCTGGCACCGGCTCCGAAGGTGATCGACGTGAAGAAGATCCTCGCTCTCGTCGCCGCAGCCGGCGCCGCGATCCTGGTCCTCCTCAAGGTCAAGAGCCGTCCCGCCGAGGACCCCTGGCACGAGGCCACGAAGTAGGACGCCCGCACCGCGGGCCGCACGCGGTAGCGTGGGCCCCACGGGGACGTAGCTCAATTGGCAGAGCACCGCCTTTGCAAGGCGGGGGTTAGGGGTTCGATTCCCCTCGTCTCCACCACTCTGAACTGCAGTGACGCCTGCTGCAAGATCACATAATGATCATCTGGCACTGACTCGACGGGAACGGTGTCCTCCTACCCTGCTTGTGGCCGGTCGGTGTGCTCGTAGAGGTCGGACCTTCCACAGGTGCCCAGCCCGGAATGGTGCCGTCGGAGTGCAGCCTGGGCGCCAGCCCAGCTGGATCAGCTCGGTACCGGCCCCTTCGCGTCGGTACGCTGTGCTCATGACGCGTCTGGACCGCATCACCTCGGATCCGGCGGTGTGCCACGGCCAGCCGACGGTGCGGGGTCTGCGCTACACCGTCGAGAGCCTGCTCGAACTGTTGTCGGCAGGCATGAGCATCGACGAGGTGCTCGAGGACTACCCCGACCTCGAACGTGACGATCTGCTCGCGGCTTTGGAGTTCGGCGCGTTGGCGTCAGGTCGCCGTCGGGTGGTCCCGCTCGGCGCCGCGTGAGGTTCCTCGTCGACGCGCAGCTGCCTGCGCGACTGGCGCGGGCCTTGGCCGACGCCGGCCACCAAGCGCTGCACACGACCGATCTGCCGGACGGTAACCGGACGACGGACGCGCAGATCGCCGCTCTGGGTGGTCGTCACGAAGGACCGCGACTTCCGAGACGGACATCTGCTGTCCGGGTCGCCCCGCCGGCTACTCGTTGGTCGCGACCGGCAACATCACCAACGCGGCGCTGTTGGCGTCGTTCGCCGCGAACCTCGACGCGATCGTCGCTGCGCTGGACGAGGTCGCGTTCGTCGCGATCGGGCCGGAAGCGCTCGTCCTGCACCGCCCGCGCGAGGACGGTCCGGACCGCTCCTCGTGACACCGGGCTGCCGGGCAGCCGGAGCGGCACGTCGACCTCGCGACGCTCACGACAGTCCTCGAGGGTTACGACGTCAACCTCCTGCGACGAGGCACGAGGTGGACCAACGCCCCGCCCCCTGGCTCTGCACCGCCCGCCTGTGGGCCCGGCCCGACGGACGCGAGGTCTGTCAGAGAGACTGGGGGGCAGTGCCCGCCGTCTCGACTTGGAGCCTTTGATGCCGCAGGGGACCGTCCGTTGGTTCGACGCCGACCGGGGTTTCGGCTTCCTCGCGCCCGAGGACGGCTCGCCGGACGTGTTCGTGCACGCCTCCGAGATCGTCGGGGACGGCGGCGCGAAGGTGCTCCGCGAGGGTCAGGCCGTCGTGTTCGAGGTCGGCGAGAACGACCGCGGGCCCCAGGCGCTGCGCGTTCGCGTCACCGCCGATGCGGCCACCGGCAGCGCCGTGGGCCTGCTCGGCACCGTCAACTGGTACGAGCCGGGCAAGGGGTACGGCTTCGTATCGCCGGACGGCGGCGGCGCCGACATCTTCGTGCACAGCTCCGCCATCGTGACCGGCGGCGTGGTCACCGAGGGGCAGCGGGTGGCCTTCCTGATCGTCGAAGGCGAGCGCGGCCCGCAGGCCGAGCATGTGATCCCGCTGGGAGCGGTGGCCGGCCCATCCGCTGCGGGCGGCATCGCGGACGGTGCCGACGGCACGGTTGCCTGGTACGACGAGGACAAGGGCTTCGGCTTCATCAACCCCGACTCCGGCGCCGGGGACGTCTTCGTTCACGCCCGGGGTCTGGCCGAGGGGCTGACGTGGCTCGCGGAGGGCGACCGCGTCGCCTACGAGGTGGCCAGTGGGGACAAGGGTCCGCAGGCCCGCGACGTGCACCTGGTCCGGGAACCCCGGACGGCGCCGCAGCGGTCGGCACCCGGAGGGCCGGCGGCGCGGGACGTGCCCGTGCGAGGCGGCGAGGGCGTCGTCGCGCGCTACGACGGCGACCGCGGCTTCGGCTTCATCACCCCGGACGCAGGCGGCGACGATCTCTTCGCCCACGTGTCCGTGGTCCTGGGGTCGGAGCCGCTGCAGAAGGGTGACCGGGTCCGGTACGCGGTGCGTCAGAGCGACCGGGGCCCGCAGGCGGACCGCGTCGAACGCCTCTGAAGGGGCGGGCCCCACCGATGGCTGATCACTTCCCGACGAGAGTGCTCGTTCATCCCCGAATGTCCATTATGGACGAAATGGCACTGACGATGGCAATGAACCACCGCCGTCTCACATCACTCAGGACAGCCCATGCAACGGCGATGCCCCGCTGACCTGCAGAATGCAATGCAGCTCACATCGCTGGTTTCCTTTGCAAGGCGGGGGTTAGGGGTTCGATTCCCCTCGTCTCCACCAGGCAAAACGACCCCCGCTGGGACGTCCTTGGCGGAGGTCGTGCCGCACACGTGCCACACCGGTGGTGAGTGAGGCCAGCCGGGGATCGCAGTCTGCCCGGATATGCAGAGGAGGCGGACATGTCGGCGAGCGCGGAGAGCGGCGACGAGTAGTTCGCGCGGCTCTGCCTCGAATGCATCGAGCAGGTGACTTGTTCGCGGCTCGATCTCCCAGGTCAGGACGGTAGCCTCGACTACCGCATCGACTACCCCGGCGCGCCCGCGCGCTTGAGATCACCACGTTGACGAACTCGAAGAGTCGCGAGATTGCTTCGTCGCTGGAAGCCACTCCGATCGTCGCGCAGCCTGAGCGGTTCGCCTGGATCCTGGCGTTGGAGCCGGAGGCATCGCTGCGCAACGCGCGTCGACACGTTCCGCAGCTGATCGAGCTCTGCGAGTCCGTCAGCGGCGAGCCGCGCATGAGCGACGAGTCCTCCGAAGTCCGCTGGGTCGACCCAGCCCAGCTCGACGAGCTGGACATTCACCCCTCCGTCCGGCTCCGCATCGACCACGGACCCCAGGAGCGGGCCGAGCCGTCCTACACCTGACCGGCCAGCCCCACCGAGGCGATCCACGCCGCTGCCCGCTCGACTGCGTCAGTTCGTCAGTTCGCTCATCGAGTCGCAGCCAGCACTGCTGCAAGGCCCGCCTGCACATCCTTGACGAAGGGTTTGGGAGCCTCCAGTGAGGGGAAGTGTCCTCCGCGCTCGGGCGACCTCCATCGCACGATCTGTCGGTACCGTTCCTGCGCCCAGGGGCGCGGGCACTTCTCGATGTCGCGCGGGTAGACGCTGATAGCGGAGGGGACGTCGACGCGCAGGTCGGGGTCGAGCGAGTTGTGGCTCTCGGAGTAGATGCGGGCGGCCGAGGCGCCGGTCCGTGTCAGCCAGTACAGGGTGACGTCGTCGAGGATCCGGTCGCGGGAGATGGTCTCGAACGGGGTGTCCTCGGTGTCCGTCCACTCGGCGAACTTGTCGAGGATCCAGGCCAGTAGCCCGACCGGTGAGTCGACGAGCGAGTAGCCGATGGTCTGCGGGCGGGTCGCTTGTTGCTTCGCGTACGCCGCGCGGTGGCGCCAGAAGTCGCGGGTCTCCTCGGTCCATGCGAGTTCGGTCGCGGTCAGTCCGTCCGTCGCCAACCCGGGTGGTGCCTGGGCTGTCGTCGTGTGGATGCCCAGGACGTGGTCCGGGAACCTGCCGGCGAGGATCGTGGTGATCACGCCGCCCCAGTCGCCGCCGTGGGCGAGGAACTCGTGGTAGCCGAGTCTCCCCATCAGCTCCACCCAGGTGGCCGCGATCTTCTCCGTTCCCCATCCGGTGGCGGTTGGTTTGTCGCTGTAGCCGAACCCCGGAAGCGAGGGGACGACGACGTGGAACGCCGGCGCGTCCGCGGACCCCGGGTCGGCCAGTTCGTCCACGATGTCGACGAACTCGGCGACGCTGCCCGGCCAACCGTGCGTGACGATGAGCGGAGTGGCGTCCGGGCGTGTGGATCTGCGGTGCAGGAAGTGGATTCCGAGGCCGTCGATGGTCGTGTGGAACTGGCCGATCTGATCGAGACGTGTCTCGAACGACCGCCAGTCGTAGCCGGTCCGCCAGTACTCCACGACGTCGACCAGGTCGTCGAGAGGCACGCCCTGCTGCCAACGGTCGGGTCCGCGCGCGCCCCGCTGGACCGTCTCGGGCTCCGGCAGACGTGCGGCGGCCAGTCGTGCGCGGAGGTCGGCAAGGTCCGCGTCTGTCGCAGGGGCGTCGAAGACGCATACGTCACTGGTCGATCGGTTCACGAGGACCTCCTGAGTGTCGTTGGAACCAGCAAAGACGGTTCTAGCAGGCGCCAAGACCGGAGAGCAACCGGCTATGCTGGTTCCATGTCCGCGCAGCTTCCCGAGTTCCGGCTCGGCGCGGTGCTGGCGACGAGCTTCACGGGGACCCTGTCGGAGCGCCGGGGCGAAGCCGTGGAGCGCATCCCCACGCCGAGCCGACTCATCGACTGGTTGGCGGTGTACGGCCTCGTGGTCGAGTCCTGCACCGACGTCCAGCTCGACCGTGCTCGGGAGCTGAGAGAGGCGATCCACGCCGCCGCGACCGCCGCCGCGACCCAGGACCCACTCCCGGCGTCGGCCGTACAGATCATCAACGACCGCAGCGCTCAGGGGCATGCGACGGCAATCTTGACACCGGGGGGCGAGCGCCGCTGGCAGCTCGGCTCGACGTCCGGGCTGGAGGACGCCCTTGGCGTGATCGCCGCAGACGCGATCAGCATCATCTCGGGCGAGCGCGACGGAAGATTGGCGTTGTGTGCCTCACCGACCTGCCGAGCGGCCTTCTTCGACACCAGCCGAAGTCGCACTCGCAGGTGGTGTGAGATGAACACGTGCGGGAACCGTCAGAAGAAGGCGCGCTTCAGGGCCAGCCACCGCAATAGCCCAGAACAGCAGAGCGATACCTAGCGCATCGGCGGGATTCCGGGAGTTCTGGAGCCCTTCTCAATCTGACCGGTCAGCCCTATCGACGCGATCCAGGCCTCGGCGCGCTCGACCGCTCCCACCCGCTCAGCCATTCCGCGGTCGAGGGCTTGAGTGACGTAGTGATCCGGGCGTGGCGGCCCGCACATCGTCCATTCGCTCAGCGAAGGTCATGCGCTGTCCATCCGGGCCGATGGTCCTGTCGCACCACCACAGGAAATCCCGCGTCAGCGTCCGCTCGTCGGAAAACTCCGCGAGCTGGTCCGCCACCCCGAACAGCTCCGCCTCCGCGGCCGCGGACGAGTGCATCGCGACCAGGCCGACGAGGCGCTCCAGGACGTCCGCGCTGACGAGGTACCGAGCCCCGTCGAGGGGATGGAACCCGGTCGTCGCCAGCTCCGGGCGTAGCCGACATCGTGAAGCCACGCAGCCGCGTGCAGCAGCTCGCCATCCTCGCCGAGCGCATCTGAAAGCTGCCCGGGGCGACGAGCCAGCGACTGCACAGGAGACCACCGACGCGGCAACGTCACCTGGGGCTCGGCCCACGCCGCCAAGAACTGACAGGGTTCGGGCGGCGGGGCTTCCCGGCGCCGGCCTCGAACGCGGGGCGTCAGCGCCCGTTGCGGTGCGCCCCGAACCCGTCGACGATGTGGCGCTCCATCACTGCGAAGGCCTGATCCGGCCCGACCCGCATCGCCGCGGTGAGATCGTAGTGCTCGGAGAGCTGCTCGCCTCCCCCGTCGTGGGCGAAGGTGTGGAACTGCTCGAAGATCTGCAGGGCCTTGGCGCGGTCCCACACGCTGTCGAACAGCTCGACGAGGATGGGGTTCGCGGCGGCCTCGACGACGGACCGATGGACCAGCCGATTCAGGTGGTAGGCCTCGGCCGCGGTCTCCGCCCCCTTCTCGACAGCGGTCTCGATGACGGCCTCGATGGTGCGGATCGCGGGCTCGCCGAGCTCGGCCACCCGGCGCGCAGAGTAGGCCTCGACCGCGATACGGGAGTCGTAGAGGTGGGCCAGATCGGCGGCGGCGATGGCGCGGACGGTGTACCCCTTGCGGCCGGTCGGCTCGACGAGCCCCTCCCGCTCCAGGCGGCGCAGGGCGTCCCGCACCGGGGTCCGGCTGATCCCGAGCCGCTCGGCGATCGCGTCCATGACCAGCCGCGAGCCCGGGGGCAGGTCCCCGGCCAGCATCGCCTCGCTGATCCGACGGTAGGCCTCGTCCGCCAGGGGCGTCCCCACCCGCCCGATGGGCTGGAGCACCATGCCGACCTCCCCGTCGCTGTCCACGGTCCCGCTGTGCGGTTCCGCCGTCCGCAGCCCCGCGCGTTGCCGGCCGGCAGGCGCGGGTCCTCCGGGTGCGGCGGGCTCGGCCGGAGTGCCCGGTCGAGCGCATCGCCTCACCCGAACCGATCCTAGTGCTTGCGTGATCAACAGCGAGCCGCCATACTCTCATCGTATACGAAACACGGAACACGAATCCGTAGTCGTTCGTTCCCGACGCGCACCGCCGACCGTCCCCACACACCCCTCGCGGAGGCAGCGATGACAGTTTCCCGCGACTTGCCGGCCGTCGCGCCGGCGCCAGGTCGCACCGACTACGCGGCGCTGGTGCGCGAGGATCGAGTGCACCGGTCCGTCTACACCGAGCAGCACATCTTCGACGAGGAGATGGTCAAGGTCTTCGGCGGCCGCTCGTGGGTCTACCTGGCCCACGAGTCACAGCTGCCGGAGCCGAACTCCTTTCGGTCCGTCCGGATGGGTCTGCGCCCGGTGATCGTCACGCGGGACCGCAGGGGCGACCTGCACGCGGTGTTCAACCGGTGCAGCCACCGGGCCGCCACGCTGTGCCGCGAGGAGTCCGGCACCGCGAAGAGCTTCCAGTGTCCGTACCACGGCTGGACCTTCCGCAACACCGGCGAGCTCGTCGGGACCCCGTGGCCGAAGGGCTTCGGGCCGTCGTTCGACAAGTCCGAGCACGGCCTGCACAAGGTCGCCCGAGTGGAGTCCTACCGCGGCTTCGTCTTCGGGACGCTGAACGAGTCCGCCCCGTCGGTGGTGGACTGGCTGGGCCCGGCGGCCGGCTGGCTCGACTACTGGGTCGACCGCGCCCCCGGTGGCGAGGTCGTCGTCCGCAGTGCCGCGCACCGGATGGGTTACCGCGGCAACTGGAAGCTCGCCTACGACAACGCGGGCGACGGGTACCACCCCGCCTTCTCCCACCGGTCGCTGCTCGAGATGGCCTCTCGCATGGGCGATGCGAAGGACATGGCCTACTTCGGCCGCTCCCCGGACGAGGGCCCCATGCGGACCTACATGCTCGGCAACGGACACAGCGTGATCGACCAGCGGCCGAACTACGACGGCCCGGGCAGCTTCTGGGCCAACCAGCGCCCGCAGCCCGGCCGGGAGTGGTTCGAGGAGAAGATCCGGGCCGAACACGGCGCCGACGCCGACCGGCTGCTGGACCTGACCATCGGCTCGCAGATCAACCTGAGCATCTTCCCCAACCTGTTGGTGATCGGGAACCAGATCCAGGTCATCGAGCCGCTCGGGGTGGACCGCACGCAGCTCACCTGGCATGCCACCACGATCGGCGGAGTGCCACCGGAGGTGAACACGATGCGGATGCGCACCCAGGAGGACTTCCCGGCCTTCGGCGAGCCCGACGACCAGGCCAACTTCGAGGAGGTCCAGCGTGGACTGGCCGCGCCCGAGGCCGAGTGGGTGCTGATGAACCGCGGGCTGGACGTGCCGGGGTGGCAGGAGGTGGGCCCGGACGGCGTCGTGTCCAGCACCGCGACCGACGAACTGCACATGCGCCGCTACTACGCCGCATGGCTCGAGATGATGAGCGAGGGCACCGCGCGATGAGCCGTCGGACCCCGGCCGAGTACGCCGACACCTCCTCGTGGTCCTACCACGTCGACGACCGGTTCTATGCGGAGCTGGCGCGCCAGTCCGCCCTGCTGCGCGAGGACTGGCCCGACGCCGGTGTCGCCGAGATCGTCGAGGCGCAGTCGTTCCTCGCCCGCGAGGCCAGACTCGTGGACGTGGGCCGGTTCAACGACTGGCTGGAGCAGTTCACCGACGACTGCCTGTACTGGGTCCCGGTGACCGCGGGCGCCGGGGACCCGACCGTCGAGGTCTCGCACGCCTTCGACGACCGGCGCCGGCTCACCGATCGCGTCTACTGGCTGCGCACTGGGCTGGCGTTCAGCCAGATCCCGGCCTCCCGGACGCGGCGGCTGATCGGCAACGTGGAGACGACCGTCGACCCGGTGACCGACGAGCGGCTCATCCGCTCCACCTTCGTGGTGCACGAGCTCCGGGCCGGGGTGACCAAGACCTATCCCGGCTGGTACGGCCACGTGCTCAGACGGACCGGCGACGGTTGGCGGATCAAGCTCAAGCAGGTCAACCTGCTGGAATCCGACCAGATCCACGAGAACCTCACCCTGGTGTTCTGATGGGGGACGAGGAACCGGCCACCCTGCGGGCGCAGGTCGACGCGTTGCGCCACGAGAACGCGTTGCTGCACCGGCGGCTCGCCCGGCTGGAGCGACAGGTCCGCAGCACCCGGCCGCTGGTGGAGCAGGCGCGGACCCTGTCCTTCTGGGACTTCACCCCCTACCAGGTCACCCCGGACGACACCTGGGTGGCGGTCGACCGCGGTAAGGCGATGGCACTGATGGGCGCGCTCGCCGGGATCGACCACTGGGACCCGTGGGGCACCGGTATCGAAGCGAGGCCGCAGCCATGACGACCGTCGCCGTTCTCACCCACGTCGACGAGGCGGTCGGGGGGCTCGTCGAGGAGACCGCCCGCGAGCACGGGCACGCCTACCGGACGGTGCGGCCCTACCGGGGGGAGGCCTTCCCGGCGCTCGACGAGATCGGCGCCGTGGTCGCGCTGGGCGGGCCGCAGGCGGCCTACGAGGACCATCCGTACCTGGCCGAGGAGGAGCGCTTCCTGCGCGACGCCGTCCACGCCGGCCTCCCGGTGCTCGCGATCTGCCTCGGCTCGCAGGTGCTGGCCCGAGCGCTCGGGGGCTGCGCGCGGCCCGGCGAGGCGGGCCTGGAGGCCGGCGTCATCCGGGTCCGGTCCGCGGCCCCCGCCGGGACCGGGGTGGAGGGGGAGTACTTCTCCTTCCACTCCGACACGATGACGCCGCCGCCCGGGGCCGAGATCCTCGCCGAGTCCGACCGCTACGTGCAGGCCTGGACGCTCGGGACGGCACTCGCGATCCAGTTCCACCCCGAGATGACCCTGGACGGGGTGCAGGACCTGCTCGCCGTGGAGGGTCCGAAGCTCGAACGGTTCGGTGTCGATGTCGCCGCGGTGCGCGCCGATGCCGAGCGGTACTTCGCCTGCGGCGCCCGGGACTCCCGGGCGCTGCTCGACCGCTGGTTCCACGACATCGCAACCGCCCGCTTCCGACACTGACACGGAGGAGAAGCCCATGCCCACCACCGGCTCGTTCATCGAGCGCCACGACCTGTACGGACCCGAGAAGATCGAGGCCGCCGAGCGGACCAAGAAGCTGGTCGAGCAGCACGATGTCGAGTTCGTCCGCGTCGTGTGGCCGGATCAGCACGGCCTGCTGCGCGGCAAGGCGCTGACCCGGACGGCGTACTTCAGCGCGCTCAAGACCGGCAACGAGATCACCATGGCGCCGTTCTTCTTCGACACCGCCAACGCCATCGTGCTCAACCCGTTCAGCGCCGACGGCGGCTTCGCGGTCGAGGGCCTGGGCGGCAGCCCGAACGTCACCATGGTTCCGGACCCGGAGACCTTCCGGCTGCTGCCCTGGGCGCCGAAGACCGCGGTGGTCTTCGCCGACCTCTTCATGGGCAACGGGTCGCTGTTCCCGCTCGCGCCGCGCACCATCCTACGGAACGCCCTGGCCAAGCTCGCCGAGCGGAACTACACCCTCGTCGCCGGTATCGAGATGGAGTGGTACCTCACCCGCATCGTCGACGACCTGCTCGGCCGGTGCTCGCTCGGCGCGCCGGGATCCCCGGCGGACCCGCCGCAGGTCGCCCCGGTCGCCCGCGGGTACAACTACCTGCTGCTCGACCACCTCGACGAGATCGACGAGGCGCTCACCCCGATCCGCGACTCGGTGCTCGCCATGGGCCTGCCGCTGCGCTCCTTCGACGACGAGTGGGCCCCCAGCCAGGTCGAGACGACGTTCGACGTGATCGAGGGGCTCGCGGCGGCGGACGCGGCCAGCCTGTTCAAGATGGCCGCCAAGCAGACCGCGAAGCGGCACGGGTACCTCGCCTCGTTCATGTGCACGCCCGCGATCGCCGGGTTCTACGCCAGCGGCTGGCACCTGCACACCTCCATCGCCGACAGCACCACCGGGGAGAACCTGATGGTCCCCGGCGAGGGCGAGACCCTCTCCGAGCTGGGTCGACACTACGTGGGTGGGCAGCTCGCGCACGGCGCCGCGGCGTCGGTGTTCACCACCCCGACCGTCAACGGGTACCGCCGCCGGCGGCCCTACTCGCTGGCCCCGGACCGGCTGACCTGGGCCTACGACAACCGCGCCGCGATGATGCGGGTGATCAGCGCCCCGGGCGACAAGGCCTCGCACGTGGAGAACCGCGTGGGTGAGGCGTCGGCGAACCCCTATCTGTACATGGCGTCGCAGGTGGTCGCCGGCCTCGACGGCATCGTCAACCGGACCTCCCCCGGGCCGCTGAGCGAGGACCCCTACAGTGCCGAGGTCGAGCAGCTGCCGGCCAGCCTGTCCGACGCGGTCCGGGTGCTGGAGGACGACCGGTTCTTCCGCGCCGAGTTCGGCAGCACTTTCGTCGACTACATGGTCACGATGAAGCGCAGCGAGATCGGCCGGTACGAGGCCTGGGTCGCCGAGAACCCCGACTCCGAAACCTACGTCAACGGCGTCACCGACTGGGAGCACCGCGAGTACTTCGAGTTGTTCTAGTCCGTGCACCACCCTGGGCCCGGCCGACGGAACACCCGTCGGCCGGGCCCGGCACCCGGTCCGGGGTCCCCGGGATCGTCGCCGAGTGCGGGGGCGCGCTCGCGTGCGCAACCTGCCATGGCTGTTGAGCGCGCACTGGGTAAGGGGGCGACGATCCCGCCGGGAGCCGCGGCGGACGCGGCCACCCCGTTGAAGGACCTCATCGTCGGTCTGGCGTGACCTGGGCAATTGGTACCCGGTGCGTCTACCCGTTCCCTCGGTCGTGAGGCGAGGGGTCGGCTGGTGCTCAAGCACGAGGAGGGCACCTGTCACTGCCGCCGCGCCAGGAGTCCACCCTTCGCGGAAACGGGACGCCGGCCGACCCCGTCGCCTCGTCGATCGCATCTCCGACGTGGTCGAGCCGGACGGCCTTCGTTCATCAATTCGTCGAAGAACTCGAGCGCGTCGGCCTCGGTCCGGCCAGTCACGGGTGGCGGTAGACTGCCGCGCCGCTGGACGACCGGGCGCCGAGGATGGCGCGACGTGTTCCTCGACCTGGGCACTCTCGACCGCAGGAGGACCAGTGGGCTCTTGTTCGGGCGTGCGGCGGTACAAGGCGTGCATCGTGGTGCAGGCGACGGGCGCGTTCCAGGTCCCGTCGAAGAACAGGGCGAATCGGATGACGGTGCCGAGGAGCCGAGCTGACCGTCCAGCCTGCTGACGACGGTGCCCATGTGGGGTAGCGGGTGTGGCGTTCGCGAGCGTGAACCATGATCACCCGTCGCTCTGACGGCGGTGTAGAGGAGGTTCATGGGCGACGACGTCATGGCTCGGGTGATCGCCGCTGTGCAGCGCGGTCAGACCGGCCAGCGAGCGATGGCCCGGCAGCAGCTGGAGAACATGTGGGTCGAGGTCGAGCGGGGCGGAGGCGACGACTTCCACCGCTGCGTGATCGCGCATTTCCTGGCCGACCTGCAGGACGATGACCTGGCCGAGCTGCTGTGGGACGAGCGCGCGCTAGCCGCTGTAGAAGGTGTGACCGACGAGCGTGCGCAGGAGTTCGATCGCAGGCTGCAGGTTCGGGGGTTCATGCCGTCGCTGTACCTGAGCGTCGCCGATGACCACCGCCGACTCGGCGACACCGACCGCGCTCATGAGCATCTCGAGAAGGCGCGAGCCACGGTCGGCGCGCTGGGCGAGGGCGCATACGGCGAGCTGGTCAGAGGCGCGCTGGACAAGATCGATCAAGCCCTGGCCGCGGGCTGCACTGAGCAGCTGGCAGGCGATTGACGTCGCACTCAAAGCAGCCTACGGCCAGGAACTCCGGTCCGCAGTGGATATTTGAACCTGGGTCGTTCGAAGCCAGCGCAGGCAACACGGACAGGGCTGGAGGGGCGCTGACCTGCTGACTGCAACGCAGGTCACGACGCCGATTTCCTTCAAGGCGGGGGTCAGGGGTTCGATTCTCCTCGTCTCCACCACCGCTGACCAGCTTGCACGCCGAGCGCGGACGACCCTCGAGGCGTCCGTCAGTCCACGGCTGCAGCTGCAGAGGCATGCGGCGCAGCGACGACGTCTGCGTAGCGGTCGCGGAAGGGGGCGCTGGCCGCCGGACCGGCGGCGAAGACGAACCCGTCGCCGTCGACCCGACGTCCGGTGGCGTCGTCGACGAGCACGGGCTCGACCTCCTGCCCGGTGGCGGCGTCGACGAGGATCATGCTGCGATCGGCCGGATCGAGCCGCGCGTTCCCCCAGGCGGCGAGGGCGACGATCACCGGCCGCAGGGAGCGGCCGAGCTCGGTGAGGACGTACTCGTGGCGGACCGGGTTGGTCTGGTACGGCCGCTTCTCCAGGAGCCCGTTCTCGACGAGGGTCTTCAGGCGGCGGGTGAGCATGCTGGTGGAGATCTGCAGGTTCTCCTCGAACTGGTCGAAGCGGCTGTAGCCGTCGAAGCAGTCGTGCAGGATCAGCAACGTCCACCACTCGCCGACGTACCCCAGAGCCGTCGACAGTGGGCACTCGCGGTCCTCGAGCCGGATCCTGCCTGCCACGGTTGACTCCCTCCGAGTTGCTGCTACTGTCGAAGTCACTGACTTCTATTCTAGCAGTAGCGAGGGCCGATGACTGAGCAGGATCTCCTCGGACGACGCGCACTGGTCACCGGGGGTACGAAGGGCACCGGCGCCGCCGTCGCGCAGCGGCTGCGCGCAGCCGGCGCGGACGTGACGGTCACGGCGAGGTCCATGCCGGCCGGCTGCACCGATCGGTCCCACTTCATCGCGGCGGACGCGACGACTCCCGAGGGGGTGCGAGCCGTTGTCGAGCAGGTCGTGCGGAACGGGGGAGTGGACATCCTCGTGCACGTCGCGGGGGGTTCGCACGCGCCGTCCGGAGGGTTCGCCGCCTTGACCGACGACCACTGGTGGGAGGAGCTGAACCTCAACCTCCTCAGTGCCGTGCGGCTCGATCGCGGACTGCTGCCCGGGATGATCGAGCGCGGCAGGGGTGCGATCGTCCACGTGACGTCGATCCAGCGCACCATGCCCCTGTTCGACGCGACCCTGGGCTACGCCGCCGCCAAGGCCGGGCTGGCGACCTACAGCAAGGGCCTGGCCAACGAGGTCGCCCCGCGCGGCATCCGCGTCAACACCGTGTCTCCCGGGATGATCAGGACGACTGCGGCCGAGGCGCTCATCGACCGGATCGCCCAGGGGCAGGGCATCGGCGCGGAGGCCGCCCTGGCGACCCTGACGGACTCCCTCGGCGGGATCCCGTTGGGCCGACCCGCCGAGCCCGCCGAGGTGGCCGAGCTCGTCGCATTCCTGGTCTCGGACCGGGCCTCGGCGATCACCGGCGCGGAGCACGTCATCGACGGCGGCACCGTCCCGACCATCTGATCCCGTCCCTGATCCGACCGCGACCCGGTCGTCACCCGACAAGGAGAATCATGACCGCCGTCACCCTCCCCCGGATCGTCCGCGAGTACTTCGAGCTCGCCTCCTCCCAGGACCACGAGGCCTACCTGGCGTTGTTCGCCGAGGACGCCCTCGTGGAGGACGAAGGCGGGGAGCACTCCGGCACCGCCGCTGTCCGCGCCTGGCGCTCCGGCGTCCCGCTCGTCACCCACACGATCACCGCGGTCGAGCAGTCCGCGGACGGACCGGTCGTGACCTGCACGATCTCCGGCGACTTCCCGGGCAGCCCGTTCGCCGGTCTCCAGTTCCACTTCGAGGAGTTCGACGACGAGCAGGTGAAGGTGTTGCGCATCCGTCCGAAGGCCGGATGACGCCGCACCTCGCCGTGCAGCGCGGCCGTCCGGTTCTCCACGACCCGTGCCGTCGGCCTCCTGGCCCGGGTCACCGCGAGCAGAACGGCGTGTCCGGTCGTACCCTTCCCACCGGACGGGCGGGAGGAGTGGACCCGTGGAACCGTTGACCTTCGACAGCAACGATGTCGGCCTGGTCGAGGCGACCGTGAGCAGGTTGTACTCCCGGATGCGCATCGGCGCGGTCGGCGCGCGCACCCGCGCGCAGATCACCCGGCGCGTGATGGCGCCCGAGATCAGCTTCGACGATCTCGACTACAGCTTCGACATCGGCTACTCCGCCGAGCCCCAGGGGCTCATGATCATCTGCGATGTCGTCTCCAACACCATCCGCAGGGAGGGCGAGGGCGGCTTCGAGGTGTTCGGTCCCGGCGACCAGTTCCTGATCAGCCGGCCCGATCTCCCCTACGCCGGGGTCGCACACGCCACCCGCCTGCAGTTCACCCTGATCGACCCCGCCCTCCTGACCCGCGTGGCGGCGACCGGGAAGGCGGACGAGGCAGACCCGGTGCGCGTGCTCGACCACCGGCCGGTCTCCCGAGAGGCAGCGCTGCAGCTGCGACGCTCCGTCGCCTACGTGCGCGACAGCGTGCTGGACGCCCCCGACGCGGCCCAGGCGCCGCTGGTGGTCTCCACCGCGAGCCAGTATCTGGCCGCGCGCGTCCTCCAGACCTTCCCGACCACCGCAGTGTCCACGCCGAGCACCACCGACCGGCACGACGCCAGCCCGTCCACCGTGCGCCGTGCCGTCGCCTTCATCGACGCCAATCCCGATCTCGAGCTCACGCTGACCGACATCGCCCGTGCCGCCTGTGTCACCCCCCGCGGCCTGCAACTCGCCTTCCGGCGCCATCTGGACACCACCCCCATGCGCTACCTGCGCCGCGTCCGCCTCGACCACGCCCGCGACGAGCTCTGCGCTGCCACCGCCGACGACGGTCGGACCGTCGCCACCGTCGCCGCACGGTGGGGGTTCACCCACTCCCGGTTCACGCAGCAGTACCGCACCGCCTACGGCGAGCTCCCCAGCCGCACCCTGCGCGAAGGGATGATCACGACGTTCCGGTCGTCGGCGTGAGGACGTCGGCCCCTACCGGAGGCTGATCTCGGCCCAGACGGTCTTGCCCCCGGGTGGGTGGGGCACCTGGCCCCAGGCGCTGGCCAGGCTCTGCACGATCAGAAGTCCGAAGCCACCTGACCCCGGTGGTCTCCTCGTGCGGTCGGCGACGGTGGCCGCCTGCGGGCTCCGGTCGTCGATCTCCATGCGGAGGACCCTGCCGGGGACGAGGCGCAGGCGGCACTGCCCGGCAGGTGCGCCGTGGGTCAGGGCGTTCGTCACCAGCTCGGTCAGGATGCTCAGCGTCGCCGTGATCGCCGGTTCGGGAGCCGCGGCGTCGGTGAGCAGCTCGTGCACCCACTCCCGCAGGTCGGCGAGGATGCACGGGTCGGCGTCGCTGAGCTCCACGGACACGACTCGTCCCCGGGGCTGCACGACGGTCCGCCTCCCCTCTCGCCGATTGGGGCGAGGGCGGAGTTACCCGTCACCGGTGTCTCATGCAGAGATGACCACGTTCTCGGTCTCGCCCAGCCCGGCGATGTCCAGGATCTGCCGCACGGAGTCCCCGGGGCGGAGCAGGACGAGGGTCTGGCCGGCCGCGCGCAACCGTGGCAGTGCGTCGAGCACGACGTGGCATCCGGCCGCGGCCAGATGCCGCACCTCGCTGATCTCGACCGTCCGCGTGCCGTGGTCGATGGCGGCGCGCAGGACGGCGCCGAACCGGTCGGCGTTGCTGATGTCGATCTCCCCCGAGATCGTGAGCGCCTCGGGGTCGCGGCGGGCCGCGAACCCGATGTCGTCCAGCGCGGTGTGCGCCCCCACCACCTGCTGCAGGGTCGTGGGCGTCTCCGTCGAGGTGTCGTAGTAGCACAGCACCGTGAGCGGGTTCGAGGCGGCGAGCCGGGTGAGATCGAGTTCGTGTTCCAGCATCGCCGCGGGGTCGGGCGTGATGGTGCGCAGGGCAGTGCCGTCGCACACGATCGCCACCCCTCGGTGGCCGGCGTCGCGGGCCTGCTCGATCAGCGCGAGGTGCCAGCTGCGCAGCGCTGCGGGCTGTCCGGCGGTCTCCGCGTGACAGCGTGCCGCCTCGATCAGGCTCACCTGACCGGAGGCGAGCACGTCACCGCCGAGCAGCGCGGTGAGCCGGTGACGGACCTCCGGGTCGGGTTCGGTGTGCTTGTAGAAGAGCTGTCTACCCTGGCTCAACTCGCGGTCCATCCAGGCCCCGACGCGTTCGTCCCCGGCGTGCCCGGACCGGTGGACGAGCGCGGTGTGCGGCCCTTCGAGCCAGCGAACGGCAGGGGCCGGGCCCCGGCCGGTGTCGGCCGTCATCATGCGCCGATCACCGATCGTGATCGCGGTCCGGTGCACACCAGGTCTCCCTGCGGTTCCTCGTTCGCGTCCACGCTCGAACCCGTCGAGTCTCCTCGCCGACAGCGGGCACGGTCTGCACCGTGGACGAACGACCGCGTGTCCGGGCTGTGCGGAATACGAAGGCGCCTCCCCGGGACGACGCGGGTCGCACGCCCATGACGGACGCCCCGGACCGCCGCGGGTGCGGCGGGCCGGGGGCGTCGGAAAGTCGGGTCAGCGCAGGTCGAACCGGTCCAGGTTCATGACCTTGTCCCAGGCCTTGACGAAGTCACGGACGAACTTCTCCTTGGCGTCGTCGGCGCCGTAGACCTCGACGATGCCGCGCAGGATCGAGTTCGAGCCGAAGACCAGGTCGACGGCGGTGGCGGTGCGCACCACGTTGCCCTGGGCGTCGCGGGCCTCGTAGACGCCCTCGGCGTCCTTCGACGTGCTCCACTCGACCCCGAGGTCGAGCAGGTTGCGGAAGAAGTCCTGCGACAGGACGCCAGGCCGGTCGGTGAACACGCCGTGCTGCGTGCCGCCGGTGTTGGCGGCCAGCACGCGCAGGCCGCCGATCAGCACGGTCAGGTCCTTCGCCGAGAGCTCGAGGTTGTAGGCCCGGTCGACGAGCAGCGTCTCCGGCTCCAGCTTCACGTCCGGGGAGATCCAGTTGCGGAACCCGTCGGCGCGCGGCTCGAGGTACTGGAAGGTGTCGACGTCCGTCTGCTCCTGCGACGCGTCCGTGCGACCGGGGGCGAACGGCACGGTGACCGTGACGCCCGCGTCCGCCGCGGCCTTCTCGACGGCCGCGGCGCCGGCCAGCACGATCGTGTCGGCGAGCGAGACGGGCTTGCCGAACGCCTGACGGACCTCGTCGAGCTTCGCGATGACCTCGGCGGTGCCGGCGTTGACCGGCCAGCTCGCCTGCGGCTCCAGGCGCAGCCGGGCGCCGTTCGCGCCGCCGCGCTTGTCGGTGGTGCGGAAGGACGCCGCGGACGACCAGGCGGTGTGCACGAGCTGCGACACCGTGAGGCCGGAGGCGAGGATCTGCTTCTTGAGCTCGGCGGCGTCGGAGTCCGACAGCAGCTCGTGCTCGACGGCCGGGATCGGGTCCTGCCAGAGCTGGACCTCGCTCGGCACCCACGGGCCGACGTAGCGCGAGACCGGGCCCATGTCGCGGTGCAGCAGCTTGAACCAGGCCCGGCGGTAGGCCTCCGCGAACTCCTCGGGGTTGTCGCGGAACCGCTCGGAGATCTTGCGGTACTCCGGGTCGGCGAGCAGCGAGAGGTCGCTCGTCGCCATCATCGGCGGGTTCTTCTTGCCCTCGATGTGCGCGTCGGGCACGAGCTCCTGGCCCTCGGCCTCCTTGGGCTTCCACTGCTTGGCGCCCGCGGGGCTCTGCGTGAGCTCCCACTCGAAGCCGAACAGCATGTCCCAGTAGCCGTTGTCCCACTGGGTGGGGTTCGGGGTCCAGGCGCCCTCGAGGCCGCTGGTGACGGTGTCGGCGCCCTTGCCGGTGCCGTTCTGGTTCTTCCAGCCGAGGCCGCCGGAGAACACCGGGCAGCCCTCCGGCTCCGGACCGACGAGGTCCGGGTTGCCGGCGCCGTGCGCCTTGCCGAAGGTGTGGCCACCGGCGATGAGGGCGACGGTCTCCTCGTCGTTCATCGCCATCCGGCCGAAGGTCACCCGGATGTCGTGGGCCGTCGCGAGCGGGTCCGCCTCGCCCTTCGCACCCTCCGGGTTGACGTAGATGAGGCCCATGGTGACGGCGCCGAGGGCGCCCTCGAGCTCGAGCGGGGCGTCGCCGCTGTAGCGCTCGTCGCCGAGCCAGGTGTCCTCCGGGCCCCAGAAGACCTCGTCCGGCTGCCACACGTCCGGGCGGCCGAAGGCGAAGCCGAAGGTCTCGAAGCCCATGTCCTCGTGGGCGACGTTGCCGGCGAGCACCAGCAGGTCGGCCCAGGACAGGCTGCGGCCGTACTTCTGCTTGACCGGCAGCAGCAGGCGACGGGCCTTGTCCAGGTTGCCGTTGTCCGGCCAGCTGTTGAGCGGGGCGAAGCGCTGGGCGCCCTCACCGCCGCCGCCGCGGCCGTCGTGCTGGCGGTAGGTGCCGGCGGCGTGCCACGACATGCGGATGAACAGCGGGCCGTAGTGGCCCCAGTCCGCGGGCCACCAGTCCTGAGAAGTGCGCATGACCTGGACGATGTCGGCCTTGACGGCCTCGAAGTCCAGCTGCGAGACGGCCTTCTTGTAGTCGAAGTCGTCGTCGCCGAGCGGGTCGGACTCGCGCGAGGTCCTCGTCAGCACGGACAGGTCGACCTGGTTCGGCCACCAGTCACGGTTGGAGCGCGGCCGCTGGTCGACGTGCGCAGTGGGGCCGGCGAGGGCCGGGTTCTCGCTCTCGCTGCGGCTCGCGGTGGTGTCGGTGCCCTGCGGGCTCGCGGAGTCGTCGCGTGGCTTCGGGTCGGTCACGTCAGGTCCTTCCTCACGGGGAACGCCGGTCCCGGAGGGCCGGCCTGGTGGTGGGTGCGGTCTGGTCGGTGGTGGGCGCGCTCAGCGGCCCGCGGGCGGGGACTGGCAGGCGGGGCAGAGGCCCCAGTACACGACCTCGGCCTCGTCGATCGCGAAGCCTCCGTCGTCGACGGCGGTCAGGCAGGGCGGCTCCCCGACGGCGCAGTCGACGTCCCGCACCGTGCCGCAGGCGCGGCACACGAGGTGGTGGTGGTTGTCGCCCACCCGCGCCTCGTAACGGGCCACCGATCCGGCCGGCTGGATGCGGCGGACCAGTCCGGCGTCGGTCAGGGCACGCAGGACGTCGTACACGGCCTGGTGGGACACCGACCCGAGCCGAGCCCGGGCCGCCGCGAGCAGGGTCTCGGTGTCGGCGTGCGGGTGCTCGTGCACGGCCGACAACACGGCCCTGCGTGGCGCGGTGACACGCAGCGCCGCCTCGCGGAGGGAACGCTCGATCTGCGCGCGGCTCGGCACGGCGTCGATCCCACCACGGAAAGCTGACTGGATCAAGTCCAGAAGAGTGGCGCCGTCACCGTGTCGTGGTCGGCGGCGCCGGCGGCTCGGCCTGCTGCGGCAGGGTGTAGATCTGGTTGGCCACCGTGCTGATCAGGGCGTTCACCGTCTGCTCACCGTGCCGCCAGCGAGGCACGGCCACGCAGGGATCGACACCGCCCGACACCGGGGCGCATGGTCTTCTCCGACGCTTGGAGGGGCTCGCGGGTGGTGGTGCACGAACGCCCGACCGGCAGTGCCGGGGACCGGGACGCGTCGATCCCTCATGCTGTGGCACCCGCGGCACCGCCACAGCCGCCGGACGGACGAGCCACGATGGGTGCGGCCCCACGAACTGCGCGTGGTGGACGGCCCGGGAGCGGGCCGGGGGATGATGGGCGTGGGGAGAGGAGGGGAGCGTGACCGAGGAGGAGCTGGTGGTCGAGTTCGCGCTCGCCCGCCTGGACAACCCCGGGCTGGACCTCGAGGAGATCGCGGCGCTGGTCGTGCGCCGGGTCGGGCCCGAGCGCATGCTCCAGTTCGCCTCGCAGAACCTCGCGACCCGCGGCGAGCTGCGCGGCGCCCTGTTCGAGTCCGCCGTCGAGCACGTCCTGCGGGTGGTCCTGACCCTGCGCGACGGCGCCGGCGACTGAGCTACCCGTCGGTCAGGTCGTGCGCCGGGAGCGCGCCGAGGGACTCGAAGGCCGAGCGGTGGGGGCCGACGTCGCCCCGCTCGGTCCAGCGCGCGAGCTGGGCGGCGGAGCGGCGGGTCATCAGCAGGCGGGCCAGGTCGAAGTCCGAGGCACGGATCAGCACCGGGGCCTCGTCGACGGTGCCGGTCGCGGTCCACTGCCACGTCTCGCCGACGAGGGCGACCGACGGCCCGTCCGGCAGCCGGTCGGCCAGCCGCCCGGCGAAGCGGTCCCGGATCGCCTGCAGGCCCGGGGTGTCGCGGGCTCCGGGCTCGTGCAGCGCGCCGCGCAGGTCCTGCTCGTGGATGATCACGTCGCCGAGCGGCCGGGCGCCGTGGTCGCGCATCCACCCGCGAAGCGGCTCGGCGACCTCCTGCCACTCGGCGACGAGCTCGGCGACGGTGTGCCCGCGCCGCTTCTCCACCTGCGCGGCCGTCCACGTCTCGTTGTGGTCGTCGGGCTCGTCGCCGGCGACGACGTCCGCGCCCAGGCCGACCATGTGCGAGAAGAGGTCGCGCACCGTCCAGTCCGGGCAGGCCGGCACCCGCACCTCGGGGTCGGGCGCCGCGGAGACCAGCGCCACGACCCGCTGCTGTGCCTGCGTCCACTCGTCGATGGGGTCCACGCCGGGAGCCAACCACCCGGACGAAGGACGCGCGAGGGGGGAGATGTCGAGGACGGCGGACCGGCTCCGACCACTCCCCGACACCACATCCGTAGGGGAGGACCCGATGGACTTCGACCGCCACTGCACCGAGATCGTCACGCAGACGGACCTGCTCGTCCGCGACGCCGGCGGCGCCGACCTGCGCGCACCCGTGCCGTCGTGCCCGGGCTGGACCCTGGGCGCGCTCGCGCGGCACGTCGACGGCGGGCACCGGTGGGCCGAGCAGATCGTCCGGACCCGCGCGACGGCGTTCCCCGACGACACGATCGTGCGGGACGTCCTGGGCGACGACAGCGGACCCCTACCGGCCGACGACCTGCGCGAGGGCGCCCAGGGACTGGCCGCCACCCTGCGCGCCGCCGGGCCGGGCGCCGAGGTCTGGGGCCCCTTCCACTTCCGCAGCACCACCTTCTGGGCCCGGCGCTTCGCCCACGAGACGCTGATGCACCGGGCCGACACCGCCCTCGCCGCGGGCACCCCGTTCGCGGTCGAGCCGGAGGTGGCGCTCGACGCCGTGGACGAGTGGATGGAGCTCGACGTCCTCCCGCAGCACTTCGATCTCCGTCCGGAGAAGCGGGACCTGCTCGCCCCCGGCCGCACGCTCGCGCTGGAGGCCACCGACCGCGACGCCGCGTGGTTCGTCGACCTCACCGGCCCGGTCATCACCTGGCGGCGGGGGGCGGGGGAGGCCGCCGTGACGGTCCGGGCACCGCTCACGGACCTGCTCCTGCTGATCTACCGGCGGCACGACGGGGCGGGCCTGCAGGTCGCGGGCGACGCCGCGCTGCTCGACCTCTGGCTGCACCACGTGGCGTTCGGGTGAGAACCCGCCGTTCGGCGCCTCCGGGTGACCGGCCGCGGCGCGGGCGTTTCCCGTGTGGGTGCGCGGGCGTTGGACCCGATGCTCGGTTCTCGACGGATATCTACTCACGGTGACCGAGCAACCCCGGAGGGTGTGTGGGCGTCTTCCTCTCGGAAGCCACCACACCGACACGAGGAGCGGCAGGGCTTGGGTACGCGGCGCTTCGCATCAGCCACCGGTACACGCACCGGCACACGCAGGGCGGTCCTCGCGACCGTCGTGGCCGCGATCGGGCTCGGCGGCGCCCTGGTCGCCGGCCCCGCATTCGCCGAGTCGCCCGCCGCGCAGCGGGCGCACGCGGAGCCGCTGGTGGAGGGCACACCCTGCTCGGTCTCGGCCAAGGCCTGCGTGGACCTGGAGTCCCAGCAGGCCTGGCTGATCCAGGACGGGAAGGTCACGCGCGGCCCGGTCCGCATCTCGTCCGGCGGCAACGGCCAGGAGACCCCGATCGGCCACTCCCTGCGCGTCTACCGCAAGGAGAAGGACCACCTGAGCCAGGAGTCGCGGCTGCCCAACGGCGACCCGGCCCCGATGCCGTGGTCGGTGTTCTTCAACGACGGCGGCATCGCCTTCCACTCCGGCAGCCCGGACCGGTCGTCGGCCGGGTGCATCCACCTGGAGCCCGCCGACGCCGAGGCCTGGTTCACCTACCTGCAGATCGGCGACATGGTGCAGGTCGTCAAGGCGTCGGAGGAGATGGCGGCCCGCAACCCGCAGCCGGCCCCGGCCCACCAGTAGCGCCCGGCACGGAAGCGGCCCGGACACGACAGCGGCCCGGCCCCTCCGGGCCGGTCCGCTGCTCCGTGGGATCAGCCGGCGTCGACCGCCACCGCGTCGGCGGGTGCGGGGCGCGTGCGACGGTCGCCGACGAAGCCCGTTCCGTAGGCCACCGCGATGGCCGCGGCCACCACGAGGTCCCAGCTCAGACAGGCGATCGTGTACGGCTCGGGCGCGAAGGCGCGGCCAGGACCGATGTTGTGCAGCACGACGTCCCACACCGGGTGCAGCGCCCAGGCCGCCGCGAGCCAGTACGGCGAGCGCCGGATCCCGAGCACGGCCATCCCGCCGTAGACCAGGATCCCGACGACCTCGGCGGCCAGCCAGGCGCCGCCGGCGTCGCCCTGCGCGGCGAACACGACGTAGAACACGGCTGCGGCGATCAGCACGGCGGCGAGCAGGATGCGCCCGGCGATGTCGCGGACGTAGCGGGACAGGGCGATGCCGACGAGCGACCAGAAGGCGCCGCCGACGGCACCCTCGACGAGCAGTTCGACCACCATGATCGGTTCCTTTCGGGAGTGGCGGCCGGGCGTGACGCGCCCGGCGGCGAGGGAAGGGGAGGGGTCAGGACCGCGCCGGGCAGTGGCCGGTGTACTCCCTGCGACGGAGCAGCATCGCCGCGGCCATCGCGGGCAGCATCAGCACGTGGCCGCCGACCATGACGGTGCCTGCGGAGATCAGGCCGGCCCACAGCGGCGGGAACAGCACGAGGAACGGCAGGTACATCGAGGCGGCCATCTCGAGGGTCGCCCGCCACCCGTGGCCGCGGAACCGCATCCACGCGCACATCGCGACGGACATGTTCGTGGCCATGATCAGGACCGCGGGCTCGGTGGCGTGGAGCACCGGGGTCCAGCCGAGGGCGTCGCCGGCGAGGGACCACAGCGGGCCGAGCGCGACCATGCCGACGATCATCGCCACGACCATCTCCAGGTAGTGGCGGACGAGGTGGCCGGTCGGGGTGGTGGGGCGGAGCAGCGTCTTCACGAGGGTCTCCGATGTCGATAGGCGGTGGGGACGGGCGCGGTCAGGGCGCGCAGCGGTGCCCGGCGCGGGCGACGGCGGCGCGCACCCGCTCCGGGGCGGCGGCACCGGACACGCGCACGGTCCGGGCGGGCAGGTCGACCTCGACGGAGGTGACACCGACGACGTCGCCGATCCCGGCGGAGACGGCGCGGACGCAGTGCTCGCAGGTCATGTCCGGCACCCGCAGCTCGAGTACTCCCACGGCGACGATCCCTCCTCCGGTCGCGTCCGCGGTTCGGACGCCTGGGAGAAGGGTCGGCGGGGCCGCTGTCCGGCCACTGTCCCCGCGCTGTCCGGGCCGGCCAGGTCGGGACAGGTGCCGCGGTCGGGTCAGTCCCCGCAGGTCAGCGGGCCGGGGCCCGTGCGGCGCGCGTCGGCGAGCGCCTCGGCGAAGGCCTGCTCACCGAGTGCCGTGCGCGCGCCGGACCGGGCGCGGTCCGCGGCCTCCTGCTCGACGGCGTCGGCCGGATGCCCGGTCCGGTCCCGGTCGGCCGCGGCCGCTCCCAGCAGCCGGGCGGCCCGGGCGGCGTCGCCCCGGGCGACCGCGACGCAGGCCAGCCCCTCGAGGGCGGCGGGTCGTGCGGCGGCGCCGCCGAGCTCGAGCGCCCGGTGGTGGGTGCGCTCCGCGGCGGCGAGCTCGCCGGACAGCTCGAGCACGTGCCCCAGCTGAACGGCCAGCGCGGCCGCGAGCCCGCCGATGCCGGCGGCCGCGAGGTGGTCGACGGCCGCGGTGAGCACGGACCGGGCGCCGGCCAGATCGCCGCGGCGGCGGGCGTCGATGCCGCGGACCAGCGCCGCGAACTCCGCGCCCGGGCCCGCGCCGAGCCGCCGCGCGGTGTCCTCGGCCTCCGCGCACCGCTCCAGGGCACGGTCGCGGTCGCCGAGGAGCAGGGCGCAGTAGGCCAGCTCGGCCTGCATCCACTGCAGGGTCAGCAGCAGCCCGAGCTCGGTGGCGAGTCGGGCGGACCGCTCGATCAGCGGCACGGCCTCGGCGGGACGCCCGGACAGGCGCACCGCGGTGCCGTGGTGACCCAGCACCGCGGAGTGGCCCCAGCGGTCACCGAGGCCCGCGAAACCGTCCGCCGCCCGGACGGCGAGCCGCTCGGCCTCGGCGAGCGGGACGGATCCGGTCCGGAACCCGATCTCGGCGCGGACGAAGGTGGTCAGGGCGAGCCCCCACTCGTCCCCGGCCCGGTGCAGGGCCTGCTCGGCCGCGGTCAACAGCTCCTCGGCGCCGGCCGGGTCGGCTCCGGTCACGCCCTCGACGGCCAGCAGGATCCGCGCGTAGGTCGCGGGCCCGACCGCGCCCGCCTCCTCGGCGGCGGCCAGGCTCACCGCCGCCTCCTGCGCGCACCGCGCACTCGGGTGCACCACGCACGCGCCCGGCCGCCACACGAGCGATGCCGCCTGGTGGGCCACCGCGCGCGCCGCGGGCGAGCCGCCCACCACCCCTTCGGCTGCACCGAGCACTGCGTCGACGACCCGCCGGCCTTCGTCGTGGCGGCCGAAGTACCACCACCAGCCGAGCGCCCCCACCAGCCGCAGGGCGACGTCCGGGGCGTCGGCGACGTGGTCGAGCGCCCAGGTCAGCGCCGCGTCGACGTTGTCGCGCTCGGCCCGCAGCCGCGCGAGCGCGGTGTGCTGGTCGCGGCCCCTCAGCAGCGGTGCGGCGGCCTCGGCCACCGCGAGCACCGCCTCGGCGTGCCGGCGGGCGAACACGGGCCGCTCGCCGGCCTCGTCGAGCCGGCGCCCCGCGTAGGCGCGCACGGTCTCCAGCATCCGGAAGCGGCCGTCGCCGCCGTGGGCGTCGACGACCAGCGACCGGGCGACGAGCCGGTCGAGCACGTCGAGCACCGCCCCTGCGGGCAGCGGGTCGCCCGCGCAGGCGGCCTCCGCCTCCTCCAGCGTCCAGCTGCCGCGGAAGACGGCGAGGCGCCGGAACAGGACCCGCTCCTCGTCGTCGAGCAGGGTGTGGCTCCAGTCGAGCGTGGCCTGCAGGGTCCGGTGCCGCGCGGCCGCCGTGCGCGGACCGGCGGTGAGCAGCGCGAAGCGGTCCGACAGGCGCTGGGCGATCCGGTCCACGGGCAGCACGGCGACCCGGGCCGCAGCGAGCTCGAGCGCCAGGGGCAGCCCGTCGAGCCGGCGGCAGATCTCGGCGACCGGCCCGAGCGTCGAGTCGTCCAGGACGAAGTCGGGACGGGCCGCCCACGCCCGCTCGGCGAACAGCCGGACCGCGTCGTTCGCGGCCAGCTCGTCCGGGGCCGCGCCGGCCGGCGGCACCGGCAGCGGACGCACCGGGAGCTGCACCTCGCCGGGCACCGCCAGCGCCTCCCGACTGCTGGCCAGCACGTGCACCGACGGGCATCCCGCCAGCAGGCGTTCGACCAGCACCGCGCAGGCGTCGACGACGTGCTCGCAGTTGTCGACCACGAGCAGCAGGCGGCTGCCGCGCAGCGCCCCGACCAGCCGCTCCGCCGGATCGACGGCGGCGTCGCCGGCCAGCCCCAGCGCGTCGACGACCGCGGCCGGGACCCGCGCCGGGTCCTCCACCCCGGCCAGCTCCACCAGCACGACACCGTCGGGGAAGCGGTGGGTCACGGTGCGCGCGGCCTCGGTGGCCAGCGTCGTCTTCCCCGCCCCGCCCGGGCCGGTCAGCGTGACGAGCCGGCGGTCCCGGCACAGCTGCGCCACCCGTTCCAGCTCCTCGCCGCGCCCCAGTACGGCGGTCAGCCGCGCGGGCAGTGGCGCGTGGGGACGGGGCCGGGCGACGGCCGGCGGGTCGAGGTCCGGGTGCCGGCGCAGCACCGCCTCGTGCACCGCCTCCAGCTCGGGTGACGGATCGAGCCCGAGCTCGTCGGCCAGGGCACGGCGGAGGTCGGCGTACGCCTCCAGCGCCTCGGCCTGCCGTCCCGCGCGGTAGAGGGCGGTCATCTGGTGCGCGCGCAGCCGCTCCCTCAGTGGGTGGGCGGCCACCAGCGGCTCCACCTCGGCGAGGACCTCGGCGTCCCGGCCCGCCGCCAGCCGTAGGCGGGCACGCTCCTCGACCGCCGTGAGCCGCAGCTCCGCCAGCCGGGCCTGCTCGGGACCCGCCCAGCCCTCACCGGTGAACTCCGCGAGGGGTTCGCCGCGCCACAGCCCGAGCGCCTCGGTGTGGAGCGCCTCCGCCCGGTCCGGGTCGGCGCGGCGGGCCAGCTCCACCAGCTCGGCCGCCCGGAGTGCGTCGACCCGGGCGGACCCGAGATCGAGCACGTAGCCGGGGGAACGGGTCGCGACGACGCCGGCGGCGCCCGCCGCCGCGAGCGCCCGGCGCAGCTTCGAGACCCTGGTCTGCAGCGCGTTGGCCGGGTCGTCCGGGAGCTGCTCGCCCCACAGGTCGTCGATCAGCCGGGCGCTCGACACGACGGTGCCGGTCCGCAGTGCCAGCAGGGCCAGCAGGGCCCGCTCGCTGCTCCGGCCCACGTCGCGCCCGTTCCCGTCGACCACGACCGAGACCGGGCCGAGGAGTCGTACCTCGATCACCCGGTCCGCCGCCCCCGGCGCGGGCCCGTCAGCTCGGAGCGCACGGCGTCAACCAATCACGTGACTGCTTCCCGACGCGAGCCCCGGGCGCCTCACACCTTGACACAGATACTGTCGCTCTCCATTATTGGAGAGCGACGCTATCTGCTATCTGAGGAGGTGCGGGATGGCGCGGACGGACGGCCGGCGGACGACCCACGACCACGAGGGCGAGTTGGTGGTCTTCCTCATCGGCATGACGATCAACCGCTGGTGGCGGGTCGACCAGTGGCTCCCGACGCTGCTGGCCATGGGCCCGATGCTGCGGGAGCTCTCGCAGGACCCGGACTCGGGACTGCTGGGGTTCCGGGGGCTGCTCGGCGCCGGCGGACCGACCGTGGTGCAGTACTGGAGCTCGGTCGACAAGCTCTACGCCTACGCGAGCGACCGCACGGCGACGCACCGGCCGGCGTGGGCCGCGTTCAACCGCCGGGCCCGGAAGGCGCCGGGCGTGGTCGGGGTGTGGCACGAGACGTACCGGGTGGCGCAGGCGGAGAGCGTCTACGTCGGCACGCCCGAGCTGGGGCTGGCGAAGGCGACCGGCCGCGTCCCGGTGACGGCCCGAACCGACGCGGCGCGGCAGCGGATCGAGGCCGACCGGACCGTGGCCTGACCGGTCCGACCTCCACGCGCCGCCGGATGGGCCCGAACGTGCGCTCCGGGTGAGGTCAGGCGCGGCTAACATCGTCGCGTGGGGACCATGACACCCGCCGTCGAGGACTACCTCAAGACGATCTTCCTGCTGTCCACGCGCGGGGAGGCCGTCACCACCGGCGCGCTCGCGAAGGAGCTGCAGGTGTCCTCGCCGTCGGTGTCGGCCATGGTCAAACGGCTGGCCGACGGCGAGCTGGTCCGGCGGGGCCGCACCCTCACCCTCACCGCGGCCGGCGAGCGGGCCGCGCTGCGGGTCGTCCGGCGGCACCGGCTGCTCGAGACCTTCCTGGTCAAGGCGCTGGAGATGCCCTGGGACGAGGTGCACGAGGAGGCCGAGCAGCTCGAGCACGCGCTGAGCGACCGGCTGGAGGCCCGGATCGACGCGGCACTGGGCCACCCCACGCACGACCCGCACGGTGATCCCATCCCGGGCGCGGCCGGCCGGCACGACGAGAGCTGGGGCCAGCCCCTCGCCGTCGCACCGCAGGGGTGCCGCTTCGAGATCGAGCGGGTGTCGGACCGGCGCAGCGACGCCCTGCGCTACCTCGGCGAGCGCGGGCTGCGGCCGGGCGTGGTCGTCGAGGTCGAGGAGCAGGACCCCTATGGCGGACCCCGGTGGGTGCGGGTGTCCGGGGAGCGGGTCGCCCTGGCGCCGCTGCTCACCGGGCTGATCCACGGCCGCGTCGTCCGTTAGGGGCCCGGTCCTCGCGACGAAAGCCGACGCGCCGGCGGCCCTGGGGAGGGGCCGGCCGGCGCGTCGGAATGGGTGCGCCCGGTTCGGGGGTTCCGGGCACCGTGGGGAGCGGACGCTCAGCCCGCGAGGGAAGCGATCTGCTGGGCGACGTTCGGGGCCGCCAGGTCACTGGTGGGCAGCGCGACGTCCTGGGTGTCCAGGTCCTGGTCCGCGGTCGACGGCAGGGCCGGCAGCTCCGGCGCGGCCGGCGCGGCCGGCAGCTCCGGGCCGGCCAGCGGCAGGGTCGCCTGCGGGGTGGCGAGCTCGCCGCCCGTGGTCGGCAGGTGGCTCGCGACGGCGTCCGGGAGCGCCGGCAGGGCCGGGGCCTCGTGTGCCGCCTCGTGCGAGGCCGCCGGGATGTCCGCGGTGGAGCTGTTGCCGGCGCTCTCGAAGGACACGTTCGGGGTCTCGAGGTTCGCGACGCCGGGGACCGAGAAGGACTCGAAGTCCGTCGGCAGCTCGGGGGCGGCCGGGGCCTCCAGGGCCGGGGCCTCGGCCGGGGCGGCCGGGGCCCCCGTCGGCAGCTCGGGCGCCGCGGGCAGCGACGGGAGGTCGGCGGCGAACGCCTGGCCCGCGAAGGCGGCGCCGAGGGCGGCGACACCGGCGACGGTGGCCGTCGTGGCGAGCGTGCGCCTGGCGAGACTGCTCATGACTGGGGGTCCTTCCGATCGGGGGAAACCGGATGTCGAACATCGGTCAACTCGCGTGTGGATCTGCGGGGCCAACGACGCCGTCGTTACCTGGTTGTGCCCTCCGGCCCCGCTTCACCCGATGCGGTGGAGACAAAGACGCAGGTCACACGCGTTTCACCGCGTCGGGGGCGCGGCGGTGCTTGACGCTGCGAGCATCTCGCCCCCGGCCCGCGCGGAGGCGCCTCGACGCGGGCGCGGGCCACTCGGGATGATCGGACGCGTGGGTGTTCGCGGACTGCTCGCCGCCGGCGTCGGCACGGGCCTGGGACTGGTGGGTGCCGGCGCGGTCGGCGTCGGCCGGTACTACGCCGACGTGCTGCTCGACCCCTCGCGGGTCGTCGCCTATCCCGAGCGGGTGCTGCGCGCCGACACGGACGCCGTGACGCTCGCCGGCAGCCGGCTCGTCCGGCAGCCCGGGGTGTGGGGCCTGCGCTGGACGGAGGGCCTCGCCGTGGTCGGCCGGGTGCTCTCCGACGACCGGCACGGCGTGCGCAGGCGGCTGCTGTCCGGTCCGGTCCCGCCGGAGGGACCCGCCGTCGTCGACGCCGGGCCGTTCGACCCGGACCCGGGGGCGCGCGGCCTGGCGTTCACCGAGGTGCAGGTCGCGACCCCGCTCGGCCCGGCCCCGGCGTGGGAGGTGCCCGCCGCGCGGGACGTCTGGGCGGTCGCCGTGCACGGCCGGGGCGGCCGGCGGCGCGAGGCGCTGCGGATCCTCCCGGTGCTGCACCGGCTCGGCCTGCCGACCCTGGTGATCAGCTACCGCAACGACGACGACGCCCCACCCAGCCCGGACGGGCGTTTTCACCTCGGCGACACCGAGTGGGAGGACCTGGAGGCGGCGGTCCGGTACGCGCAGGGCCGCGGGGCCCGGCGGATCGTGCTCGTCGGCTGGTCGATGGGGGCCGCGATCGGCGGGGCCTTCCTCGACCGCTCGCCGGCCGCCGAGCTCGTCGACGCGGTGGTGTGGGACGCGCCGCTGGTCGACTGGCGCGCGACGTTGCGCCGGCAGGCCCGCAACCGGCTGCTCCCGCCGCAGCTGATCCCGGTCGCCACGGCGGTCACCCGCCGCCGGATCGGCATCGACTTCGACGACTTCGACCTGCTGCGGCACCCGCCCGCGCGCAGGCCGCCGACGCTCCTCGTGCACAGCACGCCGGACACGGCCGTGCCGGTCGGGCCCAGCCGCGCGCTCGCCGCGGCGGGGCGCGACCTGGGCTGGCCGATCCGGTACGTCGAGGTCGGCGGCGTGGAGCACACCGCCGCCTGGAACGCCGATCCCGAGCGCTACGAGCGCGCGGTCACGGGGTTCCTCACGGAGGTGCTCCCTCAGGAGTGACCGTTGCGGGCCGCCGCGGCGGGGGAGCCGGCGTCGAGGTCGACGCTCCCGGGCGGGTTCGTCGCCGGCGGTTCGGTGACCTGCTCGACGGGCTGCGGGCGCCGGGACAGCACGAGCCAGCCGGCGATCGACAGGGCCGTGAGCAGCAGGCCCGCGCCGATCCACCACCAGCGGCGCGGAGACGGGGTCCCGGGGTCGATGCGGGCGGCCAGCTCGCGGCGTGCGGTGAGCACGCCCTCGTCGAGCTTCTCGAGGGCCGTCGCGGCGGCGGCGCCGGCGACCGCCTCGGCCTGACCGGCGAGCCGGCCGGCCCGCTCGGCCAGCACCGGGAGGTTCTCCTCCACCTTCCCGGCGACCTCGTGGGCGAGCTCCTCCACCGTCCCGCCCAGCGAGGACAACGACGACGACAGGGCGGCACCCGCCTGGTCGCGGGCGCGGCCGAGCGCCTCGCGCGTACCGGTGGGGATGCTGGGGGCGTTCATGGGGCCTCCGCTCGTGGTGTGCCGGGGTGGCGTGCCCCACCGACCCTGGCACGATGGACGACGTGACTGCACCAGGCAACTCGAAGCAGACCGCGACGCTGCGGACGTCCGAGGGCGACATCCGGATCATCCTCTTCCCGGACCACGCGCCCAAGACGGTGGAGAACTTCGTCGGCCTCGCGACCGGCAAGAAGGAGTACTCGCAGCCGAACGCCGCCGGCGGCGACAGCGGGCCGTTCTACGACGGCTCGGTCTTCCACCGCGTGATCAGCGGCTTCATGATCCAGGGCGGCGACCCGACCGGCACCGGCCGCGGCGGCCCCGGCTACCAGTTCGGCGACGAGTTCCACCCCGAGCTCAAGTTCGACCGCCCGTACCTGCTGGCGATGGCGAACGCGGGCCCCGGCACCAACGGCTCGCAGTTCTTCATCACCGTGGGCCCGACGCCGCACCTCAACCGCCGGCACACCATCTTCGGCGAGGTGGCCGACGCCGAGTCCCGGGCCGTCGTCGACGCGATCGCGAACACCTCGACCGACCGGGCGGACCGGCCGCTCACGGACGTCGTGATCCAGCACATCGACGTCGAGTAGGAGCCGAGTGACGTACCCCGCCGGACCGCCGGACCCGACGGCCGCGCTGCCGGCCTGCGCCCGGCACCCGGACCGCCCGACGGGCCTGCGGTGCACGCGCTGCGGACGGCCCGCCTGCCCGGAGTGCCTGCGCGACGCCGCGGTCGGCCAGCAGTGCGTCGACTGCGTGTACCAGGCCGGCCGGGGTGTCCGGCGGGGAAGGACGGTGGCGGGCGCCGAGCCGGGCGGCCGCCCGGTCGTGGTGCCCGTGCTCGTGGCGCTCAACGTGGCGCTGTTCGTGCTCACCGCGGCCCAGGCGCAGAGCATCGGCTCCAACGACGCCGCGCCGCTCTTCCGCGAGTGGGTGCTCGTGCCCGGGCTGGTGGCCGCCGGCGACTGGTGGCGGCCGCTGACGGCCGGCTTCCTGCACTACGGGCCGCTGCACCTCGTGTTCAACATGATGGCGCTGTGGATCATCGGGCGGGAGCTCGAACCCGTGCTGGGCCGGGTGCGCTTCCTCGCGGTCTACCTGGTGGCGCTGCTCGGCGGCGCGGCCGCCGTGATGCTGTTCTCCGCGCCCGGCTCGCTCGTGGCCGGCGCCTCGGGCGCCGTGTTCGGGCTGATGGGGGCGCTGTTCGTGGTGGCCCGGCGGCTGCGGGTCCCCACGGGCCAGGTCGTCGGACTCGTCGTGGTGAACCTCGTGCTGAGCGTGGTCATCCCGGGGATCTCGCTGGTCGGCCACCTGGGCGGGCTGGTGCTCGGCGCCGCCGCCGCGGCCGCGCTGGTGCACGTGCCGCCCGTGCGCAACCGCACCCTGCTCCAGACCGGGGCACTCGTGGTGCTCACGGTCGCGGTGCTGACCGTCATCGCCGGGCGGGCCGCCGCGGTCGCCTTCGTCTGACCGCGCGATCGGGGTGGGCCGGGGAGCATCGTCGGTCCCCGGCCACCGGAATCACTCCGGCTTGCTGCACCCGCAGCCGGTGGAGCAGCCGTCGGTCCCACGCATCGGCGTCCTGGCGATCATGGCGATCTCCCTTTCCTCGTCGGCAGGTCGAGCCTAGGAAGGCCGCGGCCACCGGGGCGAGCCTCCGGAGGTGGCACGGCGGGCCAGCGGCGCTCGGCGGAGGGTGAGGATCACTGGGCCGTCAGGGTGATCAGGAGCGGCTGGGCAGGTACGGCCGCACGGCCTCGGCGACGTCCTCGGGATCCGCGCCCAGGTCCAGCCGGCCCAGGACGACGAGCCGTTCCTCGCCACCCGCCAGCAGGTCCAGCTCCAGCAGGCTGGTCTCGCGGCCGAAGCGCCGCGTCCGCAGCACGCGCACCCGCTGCACCGCGGGCCAGTCGACGGACCGCGTGCGGGTGAGGCTGCGCACCTCGAGGCCGTGCCGGTGCAGGGCGAGCCGGGGCCGGGCGATGGTGCCGACCAGCGCGGCGTACCCGAGCCCGAGCGCGGCGACGCCGGCGATCAGCCGCCCGGCCGGGTCGGCGTGGCCCAGCAGCAGGACCGCGAGCCAGCCCAGGGCGGCCGCGGTGAGGACCCAGGCGAGCACGACGAGCCCCGGAGCGGGGGCCCACCGGTGTTCACGCACGGTAGCTGTGAAAGTTGTCCACAGGGCTTGTCCACAGTGGGGATGAATCACACACTCGTAGTTCCTGCTGGTCAGCGACGTGCCCGAGCATATATGGCCAGGATCACGCAGCGTGACTACTTGATCGACTAGCGCCAGCGCATCGACATGAGCAGCGCGATGACGATCAATCCGAAGCCCACGAGGAAGTTCGCGCCGCCCAGCGCCTGCATGAAGGGGATCGCGTCCCGGGCCAGGTAGTCGGTGATCAGCCAGGCCAGCCCGAGCAGGCCGACGCCCAGCATGATGGCGACGTACGCGGGATGGGTGGGGCCCTTGATCTTGACCGGCCTCCGGTCGTTCGCCGGCGGCGTGTAGACGGCCTTCTTGCGGACCTTGGACTTCGGCATCGGGGACCTCGTGGAGCTTTCTGCGGTGGTGCGGGGTGGTGCACGCCGGTCGCGCGCACCGCTCGCGACCACCGTATCGGACACACGGGCGGCGCGGGCCGGACGAGAGCCCCGCGATCAGCGCGAACACCCCGGATCGGGCGGGGTGCCGCGGATCCGGGGCGGTCAGACCTGGGCGGTGAGGGCGGCGACCTCGTCGCCGAGCCGGCGGACGAGCTCCTCCGGCACCTCGAACCCGGCGCCGGCGAGCCAGTTGGCCAGCATCCGGTGCCCGCCCTCGGTGAGCACGGACTCCGGGTGGAACTGGACGCCCTCGATCGGCAGGTCCTTGTGCCGCACCGCCATGATCAGGCCGGACTCGGTGCGCCCGGTGACCTCGAGCTCGACCGGCAGCGTGTCCGGCCGGATCGACAGCGAGTGGTACCGGGTGGCGGTGAAGGGCTCGGGCAACCCGCGCAGCACGCCGACGCCGTCGTGGAAGACCTGCGAGGTCTTGCCGTGCAGCAGCTCCGGCGCCCGCTCCACCACACCGCCCCAGGCCACACCGATGGCCTGGTGGCCGAGGCACACCCCGAGCAGCGGGAGGTTGCGGTCCCCGGCGGCCTTGATGACGTCGATGCTCCGGCCGGCCTCCTCGGGGGTGCCGGGGCCGGGGCTGACGAGCACCGCGCCCACCTCGCCGAGCTCGTCGAGCCCGGCGGACAGCTCGTCGTTGCGCAGGACGACCGGCTCGACGCCGAGCTGTGCCAGGTACTGGACGAGGTTGTAGACGAAGCTGTCGTAGTTGTCGACGACCAGGACGCGCATCAGTTCCCGCCTCCGAAGAACCCGCCGCCGCCGTTGGACGACTGGCCGACCACCAGCGTGACCGTCTCGTCCGGGTCGACGGACCGCCCGGCCGACGGGTCGGTCTGGACCACCCGGTTGTTCTGCGACGAGTCGTTCACCTGCGTGGCCTGCAGCTGGTAGTTCCGGATGCCGGCCGAGCGCAGCTGGTCGACCGCGTCGTTCACGGACTGGCCGACGACGTTGGGCATCTGCACCTGGTTGCCGCGCGAGATCTGCAGCGTGATGGTGGTGCCCGGCGCGACCCGGGTGCCGGCCGCCGGGTTGGTGCCCACCACGGTGCCCTCCTGGCCGCCACCGTCGACGTTCTGCGTCTGCACGGAGCTGAACCCGGAGTTCGCCAGGGTCGACTTGGCCTGGTCCTCGCTCTGGCCGCTGACGTCCGGCACCGCGACCGTGGTCTGCTTCGTGCCGACCACGACGGCCACGGCGCTGCCGCCCGGCGCGTCGACCCCGGCCGCCGGCGTCGACGAGATGATCGTGCCGACGAGGCTCGAGTCCGAGGTCTCCTGCGTCTTCTGCTCGCCCAGCTTGAGTCCCCGCTGCTCGAGCAGCGAGGCGGCCTCGTCCGGGGTCTTGCCGGTCAGCGCCGGCACGGTGGCCGACGCGGGCCCGGTGCCCACGTAGATCGTGACCCGGCTGCGCTCGGCGACCTGCACGTTGGACCCCGGGTCCGTGCGCGTGACCTTGTTGGCCTGCGCCACGTCCGACGGCTCCTGCTTCAGGTCCACGAGCAGTCCGGCGTTGACGACGGCGGTGCGCGCCGCGTCGGGATCCTGGCCGACGACGTTGGGCACGGCGACCTGGTCGGGCTGCGCCGGCCCGCCCAGCACCTGGTAGGCGAAGAAGCCGATCAGGCCGAGCGCGGCGACCACCGCGACGATGATTCCCACTGTGCGGCCGGTGCGCCGCGGGGGCTCCTCGTCCTCCCAGGCCTGCGGGGGCGGCGGCGGGGCGTGCCGGCCGCCGCCGGAGATCCGCCGGGTGGCGGCGGTGTGCTCGGCGAGCAGCGCGGTGCGCTCGTCCTCGCTCATCACCATCGGCGCGAGCGGCTGCTGACCGTTGCGCACCCGGATGAGGTCCGTGCGCATCTCGGCGGCCGACTGGTACCGGTTGGCCGGGTTCTTCGACAGCGCCTTGAGCACCACCGCGTCGAGCGACGGGGGAATCTGCGGGTTGACGTCCGACGGGCGGCGCGGGTCCTCCCGCACGTGCTGGTAGGCGACCGCGACCGGCGTGTCGCCGGTGAACGGCGGCTCGCCCGTGAGCAGCTCGAACAGCACGCAGCCGGCGGCATAGACGTCCGACCGCGCGTCGACCTGCTCGCCCCGCGCCTGCTCCGGGGAGAGGTACTGCGCGGTGCCGATGACGGCCGCGGTCTGCGTGACGTTCTGGCCCTCGCCCAGCGCGCGGGCGATGCCGAAGTCCATCACCTTCACCGCGCCGTTGCGGGTGATCATGACGTTCGCGGGCTTGACGTCCCGGTGGATGATGTTGTGCCGGTGGCTGAAGTCGAGGGCCGCGCAGACGTCCGCCATGACCTCGATGACCCGCTGCTGGGACAGCGGCCCGGTGGTCTTGACGATCTCCCGCAGCGTCTGGCCGTCGACGAACTCCATGACGATGTACGGCAGCGGGCCGAACTCGGTCTGCGTCTCGCCGGTGTCGTACACCGCGACGATCGCGGGGTGGTTCAGCGCGGCCGCGTTCTGGGCCTCGCGGCGGAACCGCAGCTGGAACTGGGGGTCGCGCGCCAGGTCGGCGCGCAGCACCTTGATGGCGACGTCCCGGCTCAGTCGCGTGTCCATCCCGCGATGGACCTCGGACATGCCGCCGTAGCCGAGCGTGTCGCCCAGCTGGTAGCGCTCGGAGAGCAGCTTGGGGGTCGTCATCGGGTCCGGTTCCTGAGGGGGTCGGGGGCGGGACTCATCATGCCCGGCCCGGGTGGGACCGCGGTCCCCGGCCACCCCGGGCGTGCGCCGACCCGGCGACTGCGAGGGCTCACCGGACCTCCTCCGTGCGGGTCGGGGCGGCCGCGGACCCCGCGGGCCCGGCCGGTGCCGCCGGACGGGCGAGGACGGCCACCTGGCCCGACACGCTACCTGTCGAGGTGTCCGCGTGCGTCCCGTTCGGTGTGAGCCCGGTGGACGGCGCCGCGGCGTCGGCGAACAGCTTCGGGACCGTGAGCGCCGCCACGACGACGGCCGCGACGATCAACAGCACGAAGGCCACGAGCAGCACGGTCCCGGAGCGCTGCGACTGCTGCCGGGCGACGAGCTTCAGCGGTTCGGTGGGCGGCGCGGGCGCGACCGGCGGGCGCGGTGGGGGCGTGCGGGATGCGGCTCCGGGCGTCGCCGGGCCGGTCGCCGGGCGCGCGGTGCCACCGGGCGTCGGTGTGGGCGTCGGGGTCGGGCTGGGCGTGGCGGTGCGCGCCGCGCCGCCGGAGCTCGTGGGGGTCGGCGAGGGCCGGGCGGGTGTGGCACCCCGGGCGGGCGAGCGCAGCGCCTGCGGGCCCGACGCGGCGGCGGCCGGAGCCGGACGCCCGTCCGCGGCGGCCCTGTCCCGGGCGCCGCGGTCCGGGGCGCTGCGGTCGGAGGTGCCGCGGTCGGAAGCGCTCCGGTCGGAGGTGCCGCGGCCGGGGGTGTTCCGGTCGGGGGTGTTCCGCTCCGGCGAGGGGCGGGACCGGTCGCGGCCGGGACCCGCTCCGTCCCGATCCGCGGACCCGGCCTGCTCGATCGCCCGGCGCGCGCCCGCGGAGGGCGAGGAGGTGGGGGACACGGGCGGCAGGGACGGCGCGGACGACACCCCGGCCGCCGGGGAACCGGTCGACGAGCCCGCGGCGGACACCCCGCCCGACGACACCCCGTCCGAGGACACCTCGCCGGACGACGTTCCTGCGGCGGACGACGACCCGGCGCGGCTCCGGTCCCGCCCGCGCGTCGCCCGCCGCTCCCGCTTGCTGCGCCGACGGTGGCTCGTGGGGGTGTCGGTGCCCGGGTCGGCGCCGTCCGACCCCGCCGACGGCAGCCGCAGGCCCTGCGCGGTCATCCGCGCGGGCGTGGGCAGTGCCTCGTCCCGGCGCACGGCGGCGACCGCGGCGGCCAGCTCGGCGCCGTCGGCGTAGCGCCGGTCCGGGTCCTTGACCAGGATCGTCTCGATCAACTGCCGGACCCGCCACGGCACGGACTCCGGAAGCGGCGGCGGCTCGTCGCGGACCTGCATCATCGCGACGGCCACGGCGTTGTCGGCGCGGAAGGGCCGGTGGCCGGCCAGGCACTCGTAGCCGACGATGCCGAGCGAGTAGACGTCGCCCTCCGGCCCGGCCTCGCCGCCGCTGGCCTGCTCGGGCGCGATGTAGTGGGCCGTGCCCATGACCATGCCGGTGCGGGTGACGGGCACGGCGTTGGCGGCCTTGGCGATGCCGAAGTCCGTGAGCTTCACCGTGCCGTCGACGCGGATGAGGATGTTCCCGGGCTTGACGTCCCGGTGCACGAACCCGCGCTCGTGGGCCGCGTAGAGCGAGTGCGCCGCCTGCTCCATGATCCGCAGCGTCTCGGCCGGCTCCATCGGCCCGCGCGCGATCACGGCGGACAGCGGCTCGCCACGGACGAGCTCCATCACCAGGTAGGCGGTGCGCCGCCCGTCCTCGGTGACCTCGTCCTCGCCGTAGTCGTGGATGGAGGCGACGCCGGAATGGTTGAGCGAGGCCACCGTGCGGGCCTCGATGCGGAAGCGGTGGAGGAACTCGTCGTCGTCCGAGAGCTCGCCGCGCAACACCTTGACGGCCACGTTGCGGCCGAGCCGCTCGTCGAGCGCCTCCCAGACCTCGCCCATGCCGCCGACGGCGATCCGCCGCTCCAGCTTGTAGCGGTCGGCGATCAGCCGGCCCGCGGCGAGGCTGCCGGGGACGGGGATCGGCCCGCCCGCGGCCGTCACTGGCCGCCCCGCAACGCCTCCGCGATCACGGCCCGCCCGATCGGGGCGGCGACGGAGCCGCCCGTGGCCTCGAGGGCCCGGTCGCCGCCGTTCTCGACGAGCACGGCCACCGCGACCTGCGGGTCGTTGGCCGGGGCGAACGCGACGTACCAGGCGTGCGGCGGCGTGTTCTTGGGATCGGTGCCGTGCTCCGCGGTGCCGGTCTTCGACGCGATCTGGACGCCGGTGATCTTGCCGCCGCCGGAGGTGCGGGCCTCCGAGCCGATCATCATGTCGGTGAGCGTGGCGGCGACGCCGGCCGGCATCGAGCGGCCGAGCCGGTCCGGTTCGGTGGTGTCGATGACGTCGAGGTCCGGGCCCTGCACCTCCTTGATCACGTGCGGGGCCATGGTCTGCCCGCCGTTGGCGATCGAGGCGACGATCATCGCGTTCTGCAGCGGGGTCAGCCGCACGTCCCGCTGGCCGATCGAGGACTGCTGCACCGCGGCGGTGTCCGGCAGGTCGCCGACGCCCGAGGCCGTGACCGGCATCGGGATGGACAGGTCGGAGCGGCCGATGCCGAACGCGTCCGCCTGGGCGCGCAGCTTGTCCGCCCCGAGCTCGCCGCCGAGCTGCGCGAACGCCGTGTTGCAGGAGCGGGCCAGCGCCTCGCGCAGCGACGCCGTCTGGCCGGTGCCGCACTGGGTGCCGGCGTAGTTCTCCAGCGTGGTGTTCGTGTTGGTGAGCTTGATGTTCGGCGCCGCGGTGAGCTGGCTGTCCGGGGTGTAGCCGTTCTGCAGCGCGGCCGCGACGTCGACGAGCTTGAACGTCGACCCGGGCGGGAAGGTCTGGTCGATCGCGCGGTTCGGCAGGGTCGCCGGGTCCGCGGCGTTTTCGGCCTTCCACGCCTGCTGCTGGGTCGCCGAGTTGTGGCTGGCCAGCGGGTTCGGGTCGAACGACGGCGTGGACACCATCGCCAGGATCTCGCCCGTCTTCGGCTGCAGGGCCACGACGGCGCCCTCGTAGCCCTTCTCGGACATCTCCTGGTACGCCCGCTCCTGCACGGACGGCTTGACCGTGAGCACGACGTTGCCGCCGCTCGGGTCCCGCCCGGTGATCAGGTCGGAGAGCCGGCGGGCGAACAGCCGGTCGTCACTGCCGTTGAGCACCGGGTCGGCGTAGCGCTCGAGGCCGCTGGAGCTGTAGATCACCGAGTAGTAGCCGGTCAGTGGCGAGTAGGCCGGCCCGTCCGTGTACTGGCGCTGGTACTTGAGGCGGTCGTCCGTCTCGACGCTCTGCGCGAGCACCTGCCCGTCGGCCGAGATCTGGCCCCGCTTGCGGGCGTACTCGGCGAGCAGGACGCGCTGGTTGCGCGGGTCGTCCCGGTAGTCGCCGGCCTTCACGACCTGCACGTAGGTCAGGTTGCCGAGCAGCAGCAGGATCAGCGCCATCACGGCGATCGCGATCCGGCGGATCGGGGTGTTCACGGGCGGCCCCCCGTCGGGCCGGGGACCGGTCCCGTGGTCGGGCCGACCGCGGGCCGCTGGACCAGCTCGGTGCCGGCGTCGGCGATCGGGACGGCCGGGGCGGCGGGGCGGCGCGTGAGCGGGGCCCGCGCCGCGTTCGAGATCCGCAGGAGCATCGCGACGAGAGCGTAGTTCGCGACGAGCGACGACCCGCCGTAGGACAGGAACGGCAGGGTCAGGCCGGTCAGCGGGATCAGCTTGGTGACGCCGCCGATGACCACGAAGATCTGCAGCGCGACCGCGAAGGACAGGCCCGTGGCCAGCAGCTTGCCGAAGCTGTCCCGCACCGCGAGGGCACTGCGCAGGCCGCGGGTGATCAGCACCAGGTAGACCACGAGGATCGACGCCAGCCCGATCAGCCCCAGCTCCTCGCCGAGCGAGGAGAAGATGAAGTCGCTCTCCGCGAACGGCACCAGGTCCGGGCGGCCCGCGCCCAGGCCGGTGCCGCCGACGCCGCCGGTGCCGAGCCCGAACAGCGCCTGCGCGATCTGGTAGCCGCGGTTGTCGTAGTCCGAGAACGGGTCGAGCCAGACCTGCACGCGGACCTGCACGTGCCCGAAGAGCTGGTACGCGATCAGCGCGCCGATCACGAAGAACCCGATGCCGATGAGCATCCACGACACGCGCTCGGTCGCCGCGTAGAGCAGGACCAGGAGGATCCCGAAGAACAGCAGCGAGGACCCGAGGTCGCGCTCGACGACGAGCACGCCGACCGACAGCCCCCACGCCACCAGCAGCGGCGCGAGGTCGCGGGCGCGGGGCAGTTCCATGCCGAGGAACCGGCGCCCGGCGGTGGAGAACAGGTCCCGCTTCTGCACCAGGAACGCGGCGAAGAAGATGATCAGAAGGATCTTGGCGAACTCACCGGGCTGGATGCCGGCGCCACCGATCCGGATCCACAGCTTGGCGCCGTTGACCTCGGAGATCGACGACGGCAGCAGGCCGGGCAGGGCGAGCAGGACCAGGCCGACGAGGCCGCAGGTGAAGCCGTAGCGCGCCAGCGTCCGGTGGTCCTTCACCAGCCACAGCACGGCGATGAACAGCGCCAGCCCGACGGCCGTCCACAGGATCTGCTTGAACACCAGCGAGTCCGGCACGGGCTGGCCGAGCAGCGCGGCGCGATCCTGGTCGGCCAGGTCGAGCCGGTGGATCATCACCAGGCCCAGCCCGTTGAGCAGCGCGACCGAGGGCAGGATCAGCGGGTCCGCGTACGGCGCGAACTTCCGGACCGCCAGGTGCGCGAGCGTGAGCACCACCAGGTACGCCAGGCCCACGTAGAGCAGCGTCGGCGTGAGCTCCTGCTCCTGGTTGGCCTCCACCAGCACCAGCGCGCCGGTCACGATGACCGCGGCGAACACCAGCAGCAACAGCTCGATGGTGCGTCCGGTGGGCAGCGCGGGAGCGCCCTCCCGACCGTTCGCCCCGCCCGGCCGGGCCGCACTGAGTCCCGGGGCCGCCATCAGCTCGCCGGCCGGCAGGTCAAGCCCGGCTCGGGGGTGACGGTCGGCAGCGGAGTGGTGTCCGTGGGCGGCGCGTTCGGGTCCGGCGGGGCGTTCGGGTCGGGCTGTGCGGCGCCGGCGGGCGCGGGCGGGGTCGTGGTGGCGGGCTGTTCGGTGGGGCAGACCGGCAGCATGCGCTGGTGCAGCCGGGCGACGGTGCCGCGGGCGCCGTCGAGGCCGTTCGAGGCGGGGATGCCGGCGGTGACCGTGTTGCGCGCGTCCTCGGGCAGGTCGGACAACGTGATGTCCGACCGCTCGGCCACGGTCTGCAACGGCACGCCCAGCACGCTCCCGCGCACCCCCTGGTAGATCACGACCTGTTGGGAGTCGGTCCCGACGTAGTACTGCTGCATCACCCAGCTGCGCGCCAGCCAGCCGCCCACGGCGAGAAGCACGAGCAGCCCGGCCACGGCGATGCCCACGCGCACCGCGGTGCGGCGGTGCGGCCGGTCCGGGTGGGACGCGGCCGCGGGCTCGACGCGGCGGGGCAGGGCCCGGGGGAGCGTGGTCGCGGAGGCCCGGGACGCGGCCGTGTCGGCGCCGACTATCCCGTCCTCGCTGCCGTCCCCGGCCGCGCCGCCGATGATGGGGGCGTCGTCGCCGTAGTCGACGTCGAGGACGTCGGCGACGATGCAGGTGATGTTGTCCGGCCCGCCTCCGCGCAGGGCCAGCTCGATGAGCCGGTCGGCGCACTCGCGCGGGTCCTGGTACTGGCGCAGCGTCTCGGCCAGCGTCTCGTCGCTCACCGGGCCGGACAGCCCGTCCGAGCAGAGCAGGTAGCGGTCCCCGGCGCGGGCCTCGCGGATCGTCAGCGAGGGCTCGACCTCGGCCCCCGTGATCGCCCGCAGCAGCAGCGAGCGCTGCGGGTGCGTGTGCGCCTCGTCCTCGGTGATCCGGCCCTCGTCGATCAGCGACTGGACGAACGTGTCGTCCTTCGTGATCTGGGCGAAGGACCCGTCGCGGAGCTGGTAGCACCGCGAGTCGCCGACGTGCACCAGGCCGAGCCGGGTGCCCGCGAAGAGGATCGCGGTCAGCGTGGTGCCCATGCCCTCGAGGTCGGGGGACTCCGCGACGTGCCGGGTGATCGCCGCGTTGCCCTCGAAGGTGGCCTCGCGCAGCTCGGCCAGCAGGTCGTCGCCCGGCTGGTCCTCGTCGAGCGGGGCCAGTGCGGAGATGACCAGGGACGACGCCACCTCGCCGGCGGCGTGCCCGCCCATCCCGTCCGCCAGGGCCAGCAGCCGCGGACCGGCGTAGACCGCGTCCTGGTTGTTCTGCCGGACGAGCCCGCGATCGCTGCGGGCGGAGTAGCGCAGGACCAGCGTCATGAGCGCAGCTCGATCACCGTCTTGCCGATACGGACAGGGACCCCGAGGGGCACCCGGGTGGGTCCGGTGACCTTAGCCCGGTCCAGGTAGGTGCCGTTCGTCGACCCGAGGTCCTCGACGTACCACTCCTCGCCCTGCTGGCTGATCCGCGCATGGCGGGTCGAGGCGTAGTCGTCGTCCAGCTTGAGCGTGGAGTCGTCCGCCCGGCCGATGAGGATCGGCCGGGAGTCCAGCGTGATCCGGGTGCCCGCGAGCGGGCCCTGGGTGACCTGGAGCTGGCGGGCGGTGCGGCTGCGCCCCGCCTTGGCGGACACCCGGCCGCCACCGGGCATGATCGCCCGCAGGCCGGACGCCGCGTAGAGGTCCGAGCGGACCACCCGCAGCGCGACCAGCACGAACAGCCAGAGCAGGGCGAGGAAACCCGCTCTGGTCAGCTGCAGCACCAATTCGGGCACTCGCCGGGCACTCCGATCTCGTTCGGTGGGCAAAGGACACGGCAGGGACGGTGCAGCGTACCGACCCCGCCCGCGCGACCTCCCGCCCGGACGCGGGTCGGCTCAGCCCTGGGTGCGGAAGACCAGGCTGGAGTGGCCGACCCGGATCACGTCGCCGTCCGTGAGCTGCCACTGCTGCACCGGGTTGCCGTTCACCGTGGTGCCGTTCGTGGAGCCCAGGTCCGACAGCGTGGCGGCGTGGCCGTCCCAGCTGATCTCCAGGTGCCGGCGCGACACGCCGGTGTCCGGGAGCCGGAAGTTCGAGTCCTGCCCGCGGCCGATGACGTGCGTGCCCTCGGTCAGCGGGTAGCTGCGGCCGGAGCCGTCGTCCAGGGTCAGCGTGGCCTGCAGCTGCTGGCCGTAGCCCGGCTGCCCGCCCCAGCCCTGCTGCTGGCCGTAGCCCTGCTGCTGGTCGTAGCCGCCGTCGTAGCCCTGGTCGTACTGCTGGCCGTAGCCGTCGTACCCGGGCTGCGCGTAGCCCTGCTGGCCGCCGTACTGGGGCTGGCCGTAGCCGGGCTGGGCGTAGGCCTGCTGGCCGCCGTACTGCTGCCCGCCTTCGTAGCCCTGGTCGTAGCCCTGCTGGCCGCCGTACTGGGGCTGGCCGTAACCCTGCTGGCCGTAGCCCTGCTGGTCGCCGTACCCGCCCTGCTGGCCGTACCCGCCCTGCTGCTGGCCGTAGCCCTGGTCGTAGCCCTGCTGCGGGTAGCCGCCCTGCTGGCCGTAGCCCTGCTGGTCGTACCCGCCCTGCTGGCCGTAGCCCTGCTGGCCCTGCTGGCCGTAGCCCTGCTGGCCGCCCTGCTGACCGTGCTGGTCCTGCGGCGGGGCGTAGGTCTGCTGGCCGTACGGGGCACCACGGTCGTAGCCGTACTGCCCGTTCTCCTCGGGGTGGCCCGGTTGCTGGCTCATGGGTGCTTCTCCTGCGTTGCGTGCTCGTCCGGCGGACCGACGGGAAGCGTCGGGGTCCACGGCCGAGCGGGTGCGGAACTGTCCCGTGTGCAGCGCCTCGGAGCGCTCCAGGAAGACTACGACCTCGCCGTAGGTGTCCCATCCCTGGTCGGCGAGTTGTGCGGCGACGTGGGCGGAGAGCGAGTCCACGACCCCCGCGGTGTCGCCCGCCATGCGGTCCAGATCGGCGGGGCTGAGCTGCACGGTGTAGGCGTTGGGTGCGAGCACCCGACCCCCCGCGAGCTGCCGGAGATGGTCCTCGGCTTCCCTGAGCAGCGCCTGGGCGACCTCCTGGGGAACGACGCTGCCTCCGAAGACCCGCGCGAAGGCGTCGTCCACCATCCCCTGGAGGCGGCGTTCGAAGCGATCGACACGGCCCACTCGATCTTCCTTTCGTCCGCTCGGCGTGTTACCGGCTTACCCGATGGTATCCGTGGTAGGCCCACGTCCGGTGACACCCGGACCGGTGGTGCGGTGACCGTCCGCCCGCGCGCGCCGGATCGACGGGTGACGATCGCGTAGGGGACCCCCCTCGCACGGGGGTTCCGGGGCCCGTGCTAACTTCTCCCAGTCGCTCGGGCGAGTGGCGGAATGGCAGACGCGCACGGTTCAGGTCCGTGTGTCCGAAAGGACGTGAGGGTTCAACTCCCTCCTCGCCCACCACCCCCCGAAGGTCCGCCGGTCGCCGGCGGGCCTTCGTCCGTTCTCGGGTCGGTGAGCCGCCCGCTCCCTGCGGCGACCGGTCGATCACGGCGCTCACTCCCGCATCGCCGGCCGCTCGGGGTGGTCGGCCATCACCAGCACGTCGGCGGCCCCGGAGGGATCCCGCTCGCGGGAGTACCGCTCGAACACGGGCAGGGTCCAGCGCTCCTCGGGCGGGGTGCGGCGGGCGAGCGCGGCGCGGCCCATGTGCAGGTGCGCCACGAGCTCGAACGGCAGCCCGCGGCCCAGCAGCAGGGCGCCGGACACCAGGACCACGCCGGCGGGGCCGAGCTCGCGGTAGTCCTCGCGGTAGGCGCGGTCGCGCTCGGCGTCCCACAGCCGCGGCAGCACGCGTCCCGCCCCGTGCGGGCCGGCCGGGTCGAGGACCTCGCGGCGCAACGCGCCCTCGTCGAGCCAGCCGTCGAGGTACATGTCCTCGTCGTGGTGGCCGTACTCGAGCCGGAGCGAGGCGGGCCGCAGGAAGTCCCCGGCCCGCACGACCACCGTCTCCCGGCCGCGCAGCCGCAGCCCCTCGGCCACCGCCTCGGCGAGCTCGGCCGTCGCCGTCGGCGGCGGACCGTCGATCGCGACGCGGACCCGCCCCGGCAGCGCGTCGGTCCGCTCGACCAGGTGCTCCGCGAGCGCCTCCCGGCTCACCGCGCGGATCGAGCGCGTCGGGCTCACTGGCGGTAGTTCTCCACGACCGAGGCGTCCCGGGTCCGTGCCTCGTCGGGGTCCTGGCCGGCCGCGCGGCGGGCGTCGCGCTGGCGCAGCAGGTCCCAGCACCGGTCCAGGTCGACGCCGATGCGGTCCAGCCGCGCCTTCTCGTCGTCGCTGAGGGGCTTCCCGATGTGGGAGCGCTCGAGCCGGTGCTCCTCGTCGACGAGCTCCGTGATGCGGTGCCGCAGGTCGGCGTCGTCGGTCATGGTGGATCCTCCGCTGAAGTGCTTGCCGGTAGATCACTGCACTTTGAGACACTAGTCGCGTGACCTCGGGGCAGGGCGGCTCACTGGTCCGGGCGCTGCGCGTGCTCGAGGCCGTCTCCGCGCTGGGCGACGGGGTGACCGCGAAGGCCATCGCCCGCCGGCTCGGCTGCCCGCTGCCCACCGTGTACCGCGCACTCGGGACGCTGGTCGAGGAGGGCTACCTGGTCCGGCTCAACGCGGTGCGGGGCTACGGGCTCGGCTACAAGGTCGCCGAGCTGCACCGGGGCCTCACCACCCAGGTCCGGCCCTCGGCGGCGGTCCGCGGGCTGCTCCACGAGGTGCACGACGGCGTGGGCGCGGCCGCCTACCTCGCGGTCCGGCGGGACGTCGACGTGGTGGTCGCGCACGTCGACCGCTGTGCGGACCATCCCGGGCCGCTCGGCCTGCGCGTCGGCGAGCCCGCGCCCGTGCACGCGACGGCCCTGGGCAAGGTGCTGCTCGCGGGCCTCGGCCCGGCCGAGCTGGGCGAGGTCCTGGAGCGCACGCCGCTCACCGCCTACACCCCGCGCACCCTCGCGGACCGGCGCGGACTCGACCGGGAGCTGCGGCGGATCCGGGCGGCCGGCGCGGCGGTGGAGGTCGAGGAGTTCCACCGCGGGGTGGCCGGCGTCGCCGTCGCGCTGCGCGGGTCGACGGCGGCGGTGGGGGTCGCGGTGAGCCGGGCCGAGTTCACGGCGCGGCGCTGGGAGCTCGAGCACGCGGTCCGCGAGGCGGCGGACCGCGTGTCCCGGGTGCTCACGGCCTGAGCAGGTCCGCCAGGGTGTCCAGCTCGGCCAGGGTGGCGGCGTCGGCGTCGGGCCCCTCGCGGTCGGTCAGGGTGAACAGCACGCGGTCGACGCCCGCCTGCGCGTAGGAGTCCAGCGCGTCGGGCTTCGGGACCGCGCCGAAGATCGTCACGGACAGGTGGTCGCGGCCGGCGTCGGCGGTGCGGCGACGCAGCTCGGCGATCCGCTCGGCGAAGGCGTCGAGCTCCTTCAGCCGGACCCGCAGCGGGATCCAGCCGTCGCCGTGCGACAGGACCCGGTCGAGCACGGTCGGCCCGCCGCCGCCGATCAGCACGGGCGGCGCCGCCGTGGGCTTCGGCCAGGACCAGATCGGGTCGAAGTCCACGAACTCGCCGTGGTACTCGGCCTCGTCCTGCGTCCAGATCGCGCGCAGCGCCTCGATCCGCTCGAGCATCTCCGGGGTCCGCCGGCGCGGGTCGATCCCGTGGTGCGCCATCTCCTCCTTGTTCCAGCCCGGCCCCACGCCCAGCTCGACGCGGCCCGGCGCGAGCCGCTCGACGCTCGCCACCTGTTTGGCGAGGTTGATCGGGTGGTGCTGGTTGATCAGCGTGACACCGGTACCGAGCGTGATCCTGCTGGTCATAGCGGTCATGGCGGCCAGCGCGACGAACGGGTCGTAGGTGTGGCTGTACTGCCGCGGCAGCTCGGCGCCCCCCGGCCAGGGGGAGCGCCGGCTCGTCGGGATGTGGGTGTGCTCGGTGAGGAACAGCGCCGCGAAGCCCCGCTCCTCGACGCCCCGGGCGAGCACCAGCGGGTCGATGCCGTAGTCGGTGAGGAAGGTGCTGACGCCGATGTCCATGCTCGGACTGTGCCATCCCGGTGGTTCCGTCGCGCCACACCTGCGTGGTGCGCGTTACGTTCTGGCCATGGCGCTCCGCACCGAACCCCCGTTCCGCGCCGACCACGTCGGCAGCCTCCTGCGACCGAAGGCCCTGCTCGACGCCCGCGCGCAGCACGCGTCCGGCTCACCCGAGCTGAAGGCGGTGGAGGACGAGGCGATCCGCGACGTCGTCCGGCTGCAGGAGGAGATCGGGCTGCGGTCCGCCACGGACGGCGAGTTCCGGCGCACCTCCTGGCACATGGACTTCATCTACCAGCTCGGCGGCGTCACGAAGACGGACGAGCAGATCCGCGTGCGGATGGTCAACGCCGAGGGGGAGGGCGCCTTCACCTCGGCCGGCCTGGCGATCACGGAGAAGGTCCGGCTGCGCGAGCCGATCTTCGCCGACGCCTTCCGGTTCCTCGCCTCGTGCACCACGAGCGCGGTCCCGAAGCTGACGATCCCGTCGCCGAGCATGGTCCACTACCGCGGCGGCACGGCGGCGATCGACCGTTCGGTGTACCCGGACGTCGAGGAGTTCTGGCACGACCTGTCCGCCGCCTACGCCGACGAGGTCCGCGCCCTCGGCGAGCTCGGCTGCCGCTACCTGCAGCTCGACGACACCAGCCTCGCCTACCTCAACGACCCCGCCCAGCGCGCCGAGCACGCCGCCGACGACGCCGACCACCTGCACGAGCGCTACATCCGCCAGATCAACGCCGCGATCGCCGACAAGCCCGAGGGCATGCGGATCACCACGCACATGTGCCGCGGCAACTACCGGTCCTCGTGGGCCGCGGAGGGCGGCTACGACTTCGTGGCCGAGGCGCTCTTCGGCGAGCTCGCCGTCGACGGCTTCTTCTGCGAGTTCGACGACGAGCGCTCCGGCGGGTTCGCCCCGCTGCGCTTCGTCCCGCCAAGCAAGCAGGTGGTGCTCGGGCTCGTGACCACGAAGAACGGCCGTCTCGAAGATCCCGACACCCTCAAGCGCCGCATCGACGAGGCAGCGAAGTACGTCCCGCTCGACCAGCTCTGCCTGTCCCCGCAGTGCGGCTTCTCGTCCACCGTCGAGGGCAACACGCTCACCGTCGACGAGGAGATCGCCAAGCTCCGGCTGATCGTGCAGGTCGCGGAGGACGTCTGGGGCTGACCTGCGGCGCTACGCTCCGGCCGTGGCCTACGACGAGGCACTCGCCGCCCGGATCCGCGCGCTCGTAACGGACGAGCCCGGGCTGACCGAGAAACGCATGTTCGGCGGGCTCGCCTTCCTGCTCGGCGGGCACATGGCCGTCGCCGCCAGCGGGCGGGGCGGGCTGATGGTGCGCGTCGACCCGGCCCGCTCCGCCGAACTGGTCGCCGGCGCCGGGGTCGAGCGCATGGTGATGCAGGGGCGGGAGATGGACGGCTGGCTCCGGGTCTCGGGCCATCCCGACGTCGACGACCTCCCCGACGCCGACCTCGCCCGCTGGGTCGCCGAGGGAGTGGGGTTCGTGAAGACGCTCCCGCCGAAGTGAGGTGGGGCGGGGTGTTCGGGCGACCGGGTGTGCTGCGCTCCTACGGGTGTGCGAACACGCGCGTGTCGGCGCCCTGCCCCGTCGACTCGCCCGTCCGCGGCAGGTGACAGTGAGCGGCACCACGTCCCGCTAGGCTCGGGCGGGTGAGCGAGGGGCCTGCGGGCTGGGGCGAGCCGCTGTACGAGCGGGTACTGGCCGGCGTCCCGGAGGGCGCCTCGGTGCTCGACGTCGGGTGCGGGCCCGGAGTGTTCGCCGCCTTCGCCACGAAGCGCGGGCTCAGGGTCACCGGCATCGACGCGGACCGGTCCGCGGTCGCAGCGGCGCAGCGGGAGGTGCCGGGGGCGACCTTCGAGGTCGGCGACGCCCACCAGCTCGACGGCTCCTACGACCTCGTCGCACTCGTCCAGGTGCTGGCGCACGTCACCAACCCGCTCAAGGTGCTCAAGGAGTCGGCACGGGTCGGCGGGCTGGTGCGCGCGACGGTCTGGGGCCGCGAGGAGGAGTCCGACGTCCGGCTCTTCGGCGAGGCCCTCGCCCCGTTCCTCCCGCCCCGCGGGGCACGACGCGTCCCGGCCGGACCGCCCCCGCTGACCCAACCCGACCGCTTCCGCAAGATCGCCGGGACCGCTGGTCTGGAGGTCGTCGCGCTCGACGAGGTCCGCTGCCCCTTCGACTACCCCGACGAGGACGCCCTGGTCGGCCCGCTGCTCACGGCCGACATCGGGCGGTACGCGGTCAACACCGCCGGTCCCGCGGCCGTGCGCGACGCGGTGCTCGCCGCCTTCGCCCCACACCGCCACGGCGACGGCTACCGGCTCTGGAACCTCTTCCGCGTCCTCGACGCCCGCTCCGCCTGACCCACCCCGACCAGGGACGCGCTGGATCAGGTGCCGAGCGCGGTGCCGTGCCGGGAGGGCGCGGCGCACAGCCATCCTGGCCCACCCCCGGCGATCACGGCGACCGGTACGGAGCTGATCGCCGCTTCGGTGCAGCAGCGGTTGCGCTCGCAACCGTCTGTGCACCCGTCTGCTGATCATGGTGTTGCCGCCGGCACCCACGCCGGCCGCCGCCCAGGGCTGATCGCCGCCTCTGTGTAGCGGCGGTTGCGCTCGCGACCGTCCGCACACCCGACTGCTGATCGTTGTGCCGACAACGTCGGCCCCGCACAGCGCATCGCCGCTTCCGTGGAGTAGCGGTCCGCTTACGACCGTCCCTGCACACAAATGCTGATCACTATGCTGCTCGCGCCGCCGGCGTCCGCGTCAGCCCCCACCCACCGCTTGATCGCCATTTCCGTGCAGCTGTTGTCCCCCTGACGACCGTCCGTGCACTCGGCTGCTGATCATGTCGCCGCCGCCGACCCTGACGTCGGCTGCCGTCCACAGCTGATCGCCGCTTGTATGCGGCAGCGGTTCGGCCCACGACCGCTCCTGCACATCACCGCTGATCACGGTGTCGGCGGGCGTCCCCGGCGTCCCCGTCGACCGCCGCTCGGGCCAAGCAGCAGCTGATCGCTGCCTCCGTGCACCGGCGGCTCCATCGACGACCGCCCCCGCACACCTCCGCCGATCATGACCGCCGCCGGCAGGAGCCGAGCCCCGACGCCACCGCCGATCACCACAAGCAGAGGCACCGAACACGAACCTCGGGAAGCCCGTTGACGCCCCACCCTCACGTCCGTAGCTTGAGTTCGTGTCGAAAACTCAGCTCGTCACCGTCGGCGCCGCGGCGCTCGCCCCGTTCGTGGTGTTCGCGAGCTTCCCGCTGCCGATCGTGGCGCTGCCGGCGATCGGGGCGGACCTGGGCGTCGGGATCGCGGAGCTGAACCTGCTGGTCAGCGGCTATGCGCTGGGACTCGGTGCGTTCCTGCTCACCGGCGGCTCCCTCGGCGACCGCTTCGGGGCGGCGCGGGTGTGGATCGGGGCGATGGTCGGCTTCGCGGTCTTCTCCGCCGCCTGCGCCCTCGCGACCACCGTGCCCCTCCTCGTCGCCGCCCGGATCGTGCAGGGTGGGGCGGGGGCGGCGCTGATGGCGTCGTCACTGAGCCTGATCGCGGCGACGGTGGAGCCGAAGCGGCGCGCGGGCGCGGTCGCGCTGTGGGGTGCGGCGATCGGCGCGGGGCTGTCGACCGGCCCGGTCGGGGCGGGGCTGGCGCTCGAGTTCGGGCGCTGGCGGCCCGCGTTCGCCGTGCTCGCCGCCGTCTCGGCCGCGGCCGCGCTGCTCGGCGTCCTCGCCCTCCCCACGCCCCGCGGGGCGGCGCGCGGCCGGTTCGACCTGGTCGGCACCGTGTTGCTCACGGTCGGGCTCGGCGGGCTGATCCTCGGCGTGAGCTGGGTCGGTGCCGGCGCCTCGGCCCCGCGGGTGTGGGTCGCCTTCGGGCTCGCGGTGGTCCTGCTGCCGGTCTTCGTGCTGCAGCAGCGCCGGCGCGCGGTCCCGATGATCGACGTCGGGCTCCTCCGCCTGCCCACCTACGCCGGCGGCCTGGTCGCGGGCATGGCGATGGCGCTGTCGATCCTGTCGATGCTGGTGCTGCTCGGCCCGTACCTGCAGGTCGTGTTCGGGCTGTCGGCGCTGCAGGCCGGGCTGTGGTTCCTCCCGGCGACGCTGCTCTCCACGCTCGTCGCCCTGTTCGGCGCGCGGATCGGGGCGCGGTTCTCCCTGCGCACCCGGCTCACCGCCGGGCTCGCGCTCTCCGGGGCCGGGCTCGCGGCCCTGGCCTTCGTGCAGACGTCGTGGACCTTCCCGCTCCTGCTGCCCGGCTTCGTGCTGGCCGGGCTCGGGATGGGCCTGGCGAACCCGGCGCTCGGTGCCGCGGCGGTGGTCGGGGTGGCGCCGGAGCGCAGCGGGGTCGCCGCCGGCGCGGCCAACACCGCGCGGCAGCTCGGCAACGCGCTGGGCATCGCGGTGCTCGGCGCGATCATCCACGCGGGCGCGTTGGCGTCCGCCCGCACCGAGCTGCCGGTCGCCGCGGACCTGCTCGCCGCCGGCGACCTGCGCGGCGCGGCCGCCCTGACCTCCGCCCACGCCGTGCAGGCGGCCTACGCGGTCGCCCAGACCTCCGGCGTCCGGCTCGCCCTGGAGGTCTCGGCCGTCCTGGCGTTCCTCGGGGCCCTCGTCGCGGCGTTCCTGCTCCGCCCGCGCCGCACCGCGCCCGTCGTCGTCCCGGCGGCGCAGCCCGCCCCCAGCACCGCGTCCTGAGCGGGGCGTCAGGACCGCCGGGCGACCTGGTCCGCGAACAGGCTGGGCGGCAGGCCGTCGGCCACCGCCCGGACCTCCTTCTCCAAGGACGACGCCAGGTCGTCGAAGGACCAGGGCCCGTCCGAGCGCGCCTCGGCCACGACCGTCGGGTTCTCGTAGACGGTCACGCCGAAGCCGACCGAGCCCAGCACCCGCCCGGTCAGCCAGTCGGACCGGTCGCTCGCCAGGTAGAGCGCGAGCTCGGCCACGTTGTCCGGGGACCGGACCAGGTCGTCGTCCGCGGGCCGGTCCGCGACCGCGCGGTCCTTCTCCGCCACGGTGGCGACGAGCCGGGTCGCGGCGGCCGGGGCGATCGCGTTGGCCGTGACGCCGTAGCGGGACAGGCCCTGGGCCAGCGACCAGGTCAGCCCGACGATCCCCATCTTCGCGGCGGCGTAGTTGGCCTGCCCCGGCGAGCCCTCCAACCCGGAGTGCGAGGTGAAGTTGATGATCCGGAAGTGGCCGTCGGGCCGCCGCTGCTCGCGGAAGTGCGCCGCCGCGGCCCGCGAGGTGGAGAAGTGCCCGCGCAGGTGCACGCGGATCACGTCGTCCCACTCCTCGTCGGACATGTTGAAGATCATCCGGTCGCGGAGGATGCCGGCCGCGTTCACCAGCACGTCCAGCCCGCCGAACTCGCGCACGGCGGTCTCCACGAGCCGCGCGCCGGTCGCGGTGTCGGAGACGTCGCCGCCGTCGGCGACGGCCCGGCCGCCCGCGGCCCGGATCTCCGCGGCGACGGCCTCGGCACGGCCCGCGTCGGCGCCGCTGCCGTCCGTCCCGCCGCCCAGGTCGTTGACGACGACCGCCGCGCCCTCCGCGGCGAACCGCCGGCAGATCGCGGCCCCGATACCGTTCGCGCCGCCCGTGACGATCGCGGTCCGCCCGTCGAGCACACCCAAGGTCGCAGCTCCTCACGCCCTCGCCGGGACCACGGCCCCGTCGCCGGTCACCTTTGATCCAGCTGCATCAAAGTTAGCCCGGTGATCCGCCGGCGACCAGCCCCGAGAACGACGGACCGGGGCCCACCACCCCCGCGGGACCCCGGTCGTCGATCAGCACGTCACGCCCTGGCCTTCGCCTCCTCCGAGTAGCGCGTCTTGAGCAGCGACTTGCAGTACTCGCCGTTGGTCTCGATCCCCACCCGCTGCAGCCGCGCCCGCCGCAGGTGCAGCGGCACCTGGGCGGCCGTGACCCGGCTGCCGTCGGGGTGGATGAGCAGCGGGGCGTCGTCCTCGTAGGGCAGCCCGATCGCCATCCGCCGGTCCCGGAGCCGGCGCAGCTCCATGGAGTCGGGGACGTCGGCCAGGGTGAGCCCGGCGAGCTCGTCCGGCCCCACCCCCTCGTCGACCAGGGGCCGCGCGAGGCGGTCCTGACCGGCGAGCGCCGCCTTGGCGAGGAAGGTGTGCCGCAGCTCGTCGAGCTCCGCCGTCGCCTCGCCCTCGAACGAGCCGACGAACCCGGCGTGCGCGGCCACCCCGCCGTTGATCTCCGCCGACGCGTGGTGGTCGGCCAGCGAGACCACGGCGCCGGTGACCCCGGGGACCGCCGACACGGCGTCGTAGGCGTCGGCGACCATGAGGAAGGAGAAGTTGGGTGCGCAGAAGAACGTCGGCAGGCGCAGCCCCACGGTGACCTCCCCCGAGGGGGAGACGGTGCACGACTCGACGAAGTCGAGGTCCGTGATCGGCTCGTCCAGCTCCGGGTCGAGCACCGTCCCCAGCGCCTGCCAGACGGCAGGCTCCAGACTCATGCCTGGGCACCCGCCTTGTCCTCGACGAGCTCCTCGCCCGGCTGCATGGCCTCGTCGGCCGAGGTCGGCAGCTGCAGCTCCTGCGGCACCGGGATGTCGTAGAGCTTGGCGGCGTTGAGCCCGAGGATCTTCTTCTTCGACGCCGTGGTGAGGCGCGGGTAGTCGGCGAACTGGTCGTCGTCGGGCATCTGCCAGTCGACGAAGCCCTCGACCTGCCACTTCGGCGTCCAGATGTTGTAGTCCGAGCCGAAGGTCATCTTGTCCTCGCCGACCCAGAACAGCAGCTCGCCCATGACCTTGGCGAAGAACTTCGGGCGGGCGTGCATCAGGCCGCCGATGACGACGGAGAGGCCGGCGTAGACGTTGGGCTCCTGTACCGCCATGAAGCAGAAGTCCTCGATGCGCGGCAGGCCCACGTGCTCGACGATGAAGTTGAGCCCCTGGAAGTCCGTCGCGGCGTGGTCGACGTCGGCGACGTCGAACGCGTCCTTGTCCAGCGGCCAGATCGTCGGGCCCTTGTGGACGTGGATGTTCTTGATGCCGAGGTCCTGCGCGGCCTGCAGGAAGTGGTACGCCTCGGGGTCGGTGAGCTTGTAGCCGCGGGAGTCGCCGTTCCACTCCGCGGTGTAGAGCTTCACGCCCTTGAGCTTGTACTTCTGGGCGTCGGCCTCGAGCTGCTTGAGGCCGGCGTCGCCCTCACGCGGGTCGAAGCGGCCGTTCACGATGAGCTTGTCGCCCCAGCGCTCCAGCAGCTGGGCGTTCTGCTCGACCGTGTTGAAGCCCTCCTTGTACCACTCCTTGAGGTAGGTCGACTGGAAGATCGCGTGGTCGACGTGCCCCTCGACGAACATGTCGCGCTCGAAGTCCTCGGGCGTGACCTTGAGGTACTTCTCCCAGTCCCAGTGGGTCTCGGGCGGGCCGAGCTGGTGGTAGCCGTAGAAGCAGTCGATCCAGCCCTTGGCGAACTGCTCCTTGCCCTCGACCCAGTTCTCCTTCGACGCGTCCCAGAAATGGCTGTGCGCATCGACGATGAAGTACTTCTCGCCGTCCTTCTCGTACATGTGGTGGTTCCTTCCGTCAGCGTCGGTGCTGTTCAGAGGGGGTGAATCAGGGGACGAGGATCGCCCGGCCGCGGACCCGACCGGCGTCGAGGTCGTGCAGGGCGTCGAGCGCCGCGTCCAGCGGGTACTGCTTGGTGTGCAGGGTGACCTTCCCGGCCTGCGCCAGGACCATGAGCTCGGTGAGGTCGGCGTAGGTGCCGACGATGTTGCCGATGACGTTCTTCTCGCCACCGACGAAGTCGAGCGTCGGGGCCTTGAACTCACCGCCGTAACCGAGGATGTACTGGGACCCCGCGGGGGCGGTCATCTGCCAGGCGTCCAGCTCGGCGCCCTGCTCGGCGACGAAGTCGAACACCACGTCGCCGCCGCGGCCGTTCGTGAGGTCCTTCACGGCGTCGACGTGGTTGCCGTCGGCCTGGACGGTCTCGTCGGCACCGATCTGCTTGGCGAGCGCGAGCGCGTCCGGGTTCTTGTCGACGACGACGATCCGGGTCCCGGTGATCGCCGCGAGCGTCTGGATCGCGATGTGGCCCAGCCCGCCCGCGCCCTGGACCACGGCGGTGGTGCCCGGGTAGAGGTCCGGGACCGCCTTGCGGACCGCGTGGTAGGCCGTGATGCCCGCGTCGGCCAGGGCGGCGACGTCGGCGGGGTTGGTGTTCGGGTCCAGCTTGATGCAGGCGCGCGCGGTGGTCCGCAGGTACTCGGCCATGCCGCCGTCGTTGTTCGACAGGCCGGGGAAGAACGCGTTCTCGCACTGCATGTCCCGCCCGCGCCGGCAGGCCAGGCAGAGCCCGCACGACGGCTGCGGGTGCAGGATCACCGTGTCCCCGACGGCGACGTTGGTGACCCCGTCGCCGACCGCCTCGATCCAGCCCGCGTTCTCGTGGCCGATCACGTACGGCAGCGTGGGGTTCTGCGCCTCCGCCCAGTCCCCGTTGATGATGTGCAGGTCCGTACGGCAGACACCGGCGCCCCCGATCTTGACGATCACGTCGAGCGGACCCTGGAGCTCGGGCTCCGGGATGTCGTCGATCTTCGGATCGGAGTGGTACTCGTGCACCCGGACGGCTTTCACGCCCGTACCTCCTCGGAGTCGCTGCCGTTGTGGTCCCGATCACCGTCGATCACGGTGTGTGGCGTCACAAGGCGGCAAATTCCGCCATGCGAGAAAAAGGACTAATCGGGCACGTACTGCGTTCGATCGGCCGAGTGGGGCGATCATGAGAAGCCCATATGCTCGGCCCTGACCTGCGACGACGCTCTCGGCGTGGGCGATACGAGGTCCGTCCGGCCCGGTGTCTCATCCTGCGACGGCCTGCTCTTCGGGGGAGGAGCGGAGCCCGACCTCACCCGCACGTGTTCCACGTGGAACGCGGGCGATCGTCGGGCGGCACACCTGCGTGGGCGCCGCTAGCGTCGCGTCCATGCGGACCGTCATCGCGGGAGGACACGGCAAGATCGCGCTCCGGCTCGCCACGCTGCTGGCGAACCGGGGCGACGAGGTGGTGAGCGTGGTGCGCAACCCGGACCACCGCGCGGACGTCGAGGCGACCGGGGCCGCGGTGGTCGTGGTCGACCTCGAGCAGGCGGCGCCGGGCGACCTCGCGCCGCACCTGAAGGGCGCCGACGCGGTCGTCTTCGCGGCCGGCGCCGGCCCGGGCAGCACCGCCGAGCGCAAGGACACCGTCGACCGGGCCGCGGCCGAGCTGCTGGCCGAGGCCGCCGCGCAGGCGGGGGTCCGGCGCTACTTGCTGATCTCGTCGACCGGCGTGGACCAGGAGCCGGACCCGGACCGCGGCCAGGTCTGGGTCGCGTACATCCGGGCCAAGAAGGCGGCGGAGGACGCCCTGCGCGCCCGCTCCGACCTCGACCTCACGATCGTGCGCCCGGGCCCGCTCACCGACGACCCCGGCGTCGGGCGGGTGGCGCTGTCGAAGGACCACCTCGACCGCACGGAGATCACCCGGGACGACACCGCCGCCGTCCTCGCCACGCTGCTCGAGGCGCCCGGCACCGCCGGCCTGACGCTCGAGCTGATGGGCGGCGACGCCGACATCCTCGAGGCGGTGGCGGCCGTCCAGGACTGACGGCAGGATCCCCGGTCGGGCGGTTCCCGCACGGTGCCCGGCCGGCCGGGGCATGATCGCCTCCGGCGGCGGGCTGTCCCCGCAGCCGTCGGCACGGGAGGAGTTCGGGTGAGCGAGCACGAGTTCGACGTCGTCGTGATCGGGGCGGGCCCGGTCGGGGAGAACGCCGCCGACTACGCCCACCGGGGCGGCCTGTCGGTGGCGCTGGTCGAGGCCGAGAGGGTCGGCGGCGAGTGCTCGTACTGGGCCTGCATCCCGTCGAAGGCGCTGCTGCGCACGCCCAACGCCGTCGCCGCCGCCCGCCGGTTGCCGGGGGTGACCGCGGGCCTCGACCCCAAGGCCGTGTTCGCGCGCCGCGACTCCTTCACCTCCCGCGGCGACGACTCGGGCCAGGCGGAGTGGGTCGGGTCGTCCGGGATCACCCTGGTCAGGGGGCACGGGCGGCTCGCGGGGGAGAAGGCCGTGGCCGTCGGCGACGACGTCTACCGGGCCCGGCACGCCGTCGTCGTCGCGACCGGGAGCACGCCCGTCACCCCGCCGGTCGACGGCATCGACACCGTCCGGACCTGGGGCTCGCGCGACGCGACCTCGGCGGACGAGGCACCGCGCCGGCTCGGCGTCCTCGGCGGCGGTGTGGTCGGCTGCGAGATGGCCCAGGCCTACGCCCGGCTCGGCTCGCAGGTCACGATGCTCGTCCGCGGCGCCCGGCTGCTCACCTCCGCCGAGCCCGTCGCGGGGGAGAAGGTGGCCGAGGCGCTGCGGGAGGACGGGATCGACCTGCGGCTCGGCCAGGGGCTCGACGCCGTCGCGAAGTCGGGCGACGCCATCTTGCTGACCGTGGGCGGCGAGACGATCGAGGTCGACGAGCTGCTGCTCGCCACTGGCCGTCGTCCCCGGACCGGAGACGTCGGGGCCGAGAGCGTCGGGCTCGAGCCCGGCAAGCCGCTCGTGATCGACGACTCCGGGCTGGTCCAGGGCGTCGACGGCGGGTGGCTGTACGCGACCGGCGACGTCACCGGCCGCGCGCCGCTCACGCACATGGGCAAGTACCAGGCCCGCATCGCCGGCAACGCGATCGCCGCGCGGGCGAACGGCGCCACGCTCGACACCGGGGCCTGGGGCGAGCACGCGATGACCGCCGACCACCACGCCGTGCCGCAGGTGGTGTTCACCGATCCCGAGGTCGGGCACGTCGGCAAGACGGCCGAGGAGGCGCGCAAGGCCGGGATCGACGTGCGCACGGTGGAGCTGGACATCGCCGTCGCGGGGGCCTCGCTGCACGCCGACGGCTACGACGGCGCCGCGGTGCTCGTCGTCGACACCGCGCGGGAGGTGCTGGTGGGGGCCACGTTCGTGGGCCAGGACCTCTCCGAGCTGGTGCACTCCGCGACCGTCGCGATCGCCGGCGAGGTGCCGCTCGGGCGGCTGTGGCACGCGGTCCCGTCGTTCCCGACGATCAGCGAGATCTGGCTCCGGCTGCTGGAGTCGTACCGGTCCGAGCCGCAGGCGTAGCGTCGGAGCACGTGCTCGACCTGATCGACCTGCGCGCCGACTGCGGCCGCTGCACCGGGCTGTGCTGCGTGGCGCCCGCCTTCGCGCGCTCCGCCGACTTCGCCTTCGCCAAGCCCGCGGGCACCCCGTGCCGGCACTTACGACCCGACGCCCGGTGCGGTGTCCATGCCGAGCTGAGGCCGCGGGGAATGGTCGGCTGCACGGTCTTCGACTGCTTCGGCGCGGGGCAGGCCTTGTCGGCGCGGGCGGACTGGCGGACGGGTGACCGCGATGCGGTGTTCGCCGCGTTCCCGCAGCTCAGGACGTTGCACGAGCTGCTGCGCTACCTCGTCGAGGCGCGGGAGCTGGGGCAGGGTGCGCTCGCGGAGGACCTCGGGGCGGCGGTGGCCCGCACCTCCGAGCTCGCCGAACTGGAGCCTGTGGAGCTGGCGACGCTCGACGTCGAGGCCCACCGCCGCGCCGTCAACCCGCTGCTGGTCGCGGCCAGCGAAGCCGCGCGCGGCGACGGGCCGGACCACCGCGGCGCCGACCTGATCGGCGCCCGCCTGCGCGGCACGGACCTGCGGCGGGCGAGTCTGCGGGGCGCGCTGCTGCTGGGTGCCGACCTGCGCGGGGCGGACCTGCGGGGCGCCGACGTCACGGGCGCCGACTTCCGCGGTGCGCGGCTGGAGGGGGCGGACCTGCGCGGGGTGCTGTTCCTGGTGCCGCCGCAGCTCACCGCGGCGCAGGGTGACACCACCACCCGCCTGCCCGCCGGGTTCGAGCGCCCCGCCCACTGGACCAGTCCCGCTCCCGTCCGCCCGCGCGGCCCGGGGCGCCGCCGGGCCCGGCAGCGCTGAGACCGTCGGCCGGTGAGCACGAGGCAGCCGGCTCGAAGATCCATCCGAGTGTCCCTGCACCGTTCCGGCGAGAACCGCCCTGTCACTCCCGCCGCGGATGATCGTTTCGAGCGGCACGTGGCGGTGGTGGCGGCAGCGCTCCTGTCACGTTCGGCGGAGAGGCGCCGGTCGAGCGCTCAGGGGGCGGTCTGGCTCAGGGCGGCGGCGATCCCGATGGTCACCGCCATGACCGTGACCTCGACCCCCGCCCAGCGCAGCACGGGGAGGGTGCCGCGCTGCAGCCGTCGGCGGGCGAGGCCGCCGAGCAGGGCGAGGACGACGACGAGTCCGGTCTTGACGAGGATCAGCGCGCCGTAGCTGCTGGTGAACAGGTCACCGAGCACCGGGAGCCGGAGCACCGCGTTGGCCACCCCCGTGAGCGCCGTGCCGACGAGGCACACCGTGGCGATGCGGGAGAAGCGCGGCAGGCCCCTGTCGAGCAGCGCCCGGTGCGGCGCGACGAGCAGGAGCAGCACGCCGAGCCCGCCGACCCACAGTGCGGCGGCCCCGACGTGGAACGCCACCGTGACCACGGCGAGCGAGTGCTCCGGCGACGATCCGGTGTGCCCGGTGACGGCCGGGGTCAGGGACCCGAGCAGGGCCGCGACCAGCACGACCCGCCCCGGCACCGACTCCGGGCTGCGCATCCGGGCGACCGCGCAGCCGAGGACCGCGGCCGCGCACAACGCCGTCAGGACGGTCCCGCGACCGGCGGCGACCCGGGTGACGAAGGCGCCGACGTCGCCGGCAGTGAGCGCGCCGAGCGGGCGGCCGACCGCCTCGGCCGAGCGCACCGCGACCGACACCAGCACCGCGGCGAGCCACACACCGGCCACGACCACCGTCGCCCGGTCGCCGCGGCGGATCACCGTGGTGCCGCGGGCGTCGCGTGCCGAGGTCGGGACCAGCACGGTGACCAGGCCGAGCCCCACGCAGGCGACCGCGGCGGCGTCCGTCAGAGCCCGGAGGGCGGTGGCGGCGAGGGTGATCCCGGCGGCCTGCGCCAGGACGGCGGCGAGCAGGGCGGCGCCGACCGCGAGCGCGGCCCACACGAGCGGGGCCACCCGCTCGGCGGACGAGCCCCGGCTCGCGGTCGGCGCCCCCATCACGCCCGCTCCTGCTCGGTGACCAGCGCGGTCACGACCGGCCCAGCCGCATCGCGACGGCCACGCCGGCACCGACGAGCACCACGGCGCCCACGATCCACGGCCAGACCGGCATGCCGCCGGACTCGGCCGGGGCCGACTGCGCGGCCGGAGCGGCGCTCGGTGCGGCGTCGGCCGACGGGATCGGCGCGGCAGAGCTCCCGGTGCCCGTCCCGGCCGCGGTCAGGGTGAACCCGACCTTGCCCGAGACCGGGTGGCCGTCGTCGGAGAGCACGCGGTACCCGATCTCGTACCGGCCGGCCGGGCCGAGCGGCCCGACCGTCGCGCTCACCTCGTCGCCCTGGGCCTGGACCTCGCCGGAGACGTAGTCCTTCCCGTCGGGGCCGATCACGGTGATCGTGTTGAAGCCCTGTTGCATGGTGTCGCTGAAGGTCAGCGTGACCTTCTGCGGCCCGGTGTCCAGGGTCGCGCCGTCCGCCGGGTCGCTGCCCTCGAACTCGGCGTGCGCGAGCGCCGGGGTGGCGCCGAGCAGCAGCGCGAGCCCGGCGAGCAGACCGGCGGCCGCGAAACGAGCCAGACGGATCATGTGTCGCTCCCCACCTTGTCCTCGCTCCTCGGTGCCGGGGTCGGCGCCGGCCGGCGACTGCGCAGCAGCGCCCCACCGCCCAGGCCGAGCCCGAGCGCGCCGAGCAGCAGGCCGACGCCGCCGAGCCAGCGGGCGGTCGTGTCCGTGGTCGACGCGGCCGTGTCCTCGGTGCCCGCGGCCGCCGCGCCGTCGTGGCCGCCGTGCCCGCCCGCGGCGGCGGGCGTCAGGGTGACGGTCGGGGCCGGGTGCTCCGGCTCCGCCCCGCCCGGGGTGGTCGGCTCGTCCCAGGCGACGACGCGGCCGTCGTCGTAGGTCTGGGTGGCGGGGAGGACCAGCTGGTCGGTGCCGGTCGGCAGCGGGCCGAGCGACAGCGGGAAGTCGACGAACTGGCCGGGGCCGATCCGGGTGCCCGGCTGCGCGGTCCAGGTGACCTTGGTGACGGCCTGGGTGACCTGCCGGCCGTTGACCTCGACGGGCGCGGGCAGGTTCCCCTTGGTGACCTCGGCCGTCCAGCCCGCCTGCGGGGTGGTGCGGGCGGAGGTGACCGGGTGGTCGGTCGGGAAGGTGACCTCGAGCTTGGTGGTGCCGGCGGTGTCGGACTCGTTGGGCACGCGCATCGAGATCACGGCGTAGCCGCCCTGCTCCGCGGTGCTCGGCTGGGCGGTGACGTGGGCGAACGCCGGGACGGTCCCGGCGAGGAGGAGGCCGCCGGCGGCGGCGGTGACGGCCGTCGCGCGCAGCGCGGTGCGGCGGGTGCGGGTGAACACGGTGGTCCTCTCGGCGCGCCGGCGTGGGCGCGCGGGGTGCGGACCGGCCCCCGGCGGGGCCGGCGGGTTCGATCAGGGGGCGGGGATCGGACCCGGCACCGGTGGACCCCGGCGGAGGACGGCGCCGACGGCGGCGCGGCGGACGTGCCCGGCCACCCCGGCGGCGGGCACGGCGAGCGTGCGCAGCGGGGCGTCGGCGGGGAGGGGTGCGGACCGGCGCGGCAGGACCCGGCGCAGCGCGCGGGCCAGGGCCGAGAGCAGCCGGTCGGCGTCGCGGAGCAGGAGCCCGGACAGCACGGTGGCGACGGCGTGGCCCGCCAGCATCGACGGGCCGGACGCGATGCCGGTGTGGTCGTGCCCGAGGAACTCCAGCAGCTCGTGCAGCACGAACTGGCCGCCGCCGAGCAGGAGCAGGGTGCCGACCGGCCCGCGCACCCGCTCGGCCGTGGACGTGACGGCCAGCGCCAGCAGCGGGAGCAGCACGGCGAGCAGCCCGAGGTCGGGCAGGGTGCCGCCACCCGCCAGGTGGCCGAGGGCGGTCAACAGGGTGCTGAGCGAGGCCAGGACGGCGCCGCGCAGTACCCGCGCGTGGGCCGGTCCGGTCGTCGGGCCGGCCCCGAACGAGCCGGGCCGGGACTGCATGGGCACAGACGGTAGCCGAGCCCCGGGCCGGTTCCGGTGCGGGTCGGGTTACGGGCGGATCCCGAGGAGGTCGAGCAGCTGGTCCTCGATCCGGTCGAGCTCGCCCGCGACGGCGCGGAACGCGGTCCGGCGGCGGGCCGACGGCATCTGCTCGGCGGCCCGGACGGCCACGGCCAGGTCCGCGAGCCGGGGCCGCATCTCGCGGACGAAGGAGGTCGCGGCGGCCGTGGCGTCGGGCGAGTTCTCCAGCTCCGTGAGCGCCTCGCCCGCGCGGGAGATGCGGGCGTGCAGGGCACCGCCGCGGCCGCTGTAGCGGCCGAGCTGGTCCGCGGACACGCCGAGCTGCCGGGCGCGGTGCGCGTCCCAGCGGTCCCGGGCGACCGCACCCGCGGCGATCGCGTAGGGCGCGAGCAGTGGCGCGACGGCCTTCCCGACGGCGATCAGCCGCTTGGTGTGCGCGGGCGTGAGGTCCTTGGGGGCCGCGGTGCCGGCCTCCTTGGACAGCGCCTTCTGCGCCTTCCCGGCCTCCTTGCGGGCCTTCTTGGCCGCCTTCCTCCCGGGCTTGTCCGAGGTGACGGCCTCGACGGCGGCCAGCGCGGTCCCGGCGGCGCGGCTCACCGAGTCGCCGGCCTGCTCGGCCGCCCGGCGGGCCTTGCGCTCCGCCTTGTCGGCGGCCTTCGCCGCCTTCTTCTCGATCTTCGCGGCCTTCGCGGCGGCAGGCGACCCACCTCGTCGCAGTGCCATGTGTCCCGTGCCTCCCGCGTCGCGTGCCCGTTCCCGGTGATCAGCGGCAGCCTAGAGGGCGTGGCGCGCCGTGGCAGGCGCGGAGTTGTCGGTGTCGGTCTCTACCCTCGGGGGTGTGACGGCGACGATCAGCGGTGCGGGCGGGCAGGCGGGCCCCGGTGGCCCCGTGCCCGGGCACGGCGAGGGGTCGGCGCCCGCTCCTCGCGTTCCCCTGCTCGACGCGGCGGCCACGACCCGGTGCCGGCGCCGGGTGCACCTGGACCACGACCCGTCGGCCGCCTCGGCGCCGCGGGCCCTGCCCGACCCGGCGCTGGAGCAGCGCCGGGCGGACGTGCGGGAGCACCGCGCCCGGATCGCCGAGGTCGTGTCCGGCGCGCAGCCGGGGGCGTGGTCGGCGGTGCCCGAGGGCCTGCCGACGGCGGAGCGCGCCCGGCTGACCGGGGAGCTGGTCGTCGCGGGCGCCGGCGTGATCGGCGGGGCGGTGCTGCCGATCGACCCGGCGGGCCGGCGCGGCTCGGCCGAGCTCCTGGTCCGGGTCCCCGGCGGCGGGTACGTGCCCGTGATCGTCGTGCGGCACCGGATCACCGATCCCGGCACCGGTGCCGCCACCACTCCGCTCACCGCGCCGTTCCCGCAGCTCGCGGCCGAGGACGAGGAGCGGAAGGTGCGTTCGCAGCCGCGGGACCTGCTGCGGCTCGCGCACCTCACCCGGATGCTGCGGACGGCAGGGTGGGCCCCGCCGGCCGAGGTGGAGGGCGCGGACCGGGGCGGCGTCGTCGGCCTCGACGCGGACGTGGTGGTGTGGCACGACCTGCGGGCCGGGCACTGGCCGGGCGACCGCAGCACCCTGGAGGAGTACGACGAGCGGTTCACCGACCGCGCGGCCGTCGCGCTGGCAGCGGCCACCGGCGCCGAGCCGCTCGCCGAGCCCTCGCGGGTGCTGGAGTGCCGGCGCTGCCCGTGGTGGCCGACCTGCGAGGCGCGGCTCACCGCGGAGCGGGACGTGAGCCTGGTGGTCCGCGGCGACACCGCCGTGGCGCTGCGCGAGATCGGGATCCGCACGGTCGACGAGCTGGCCGACCTCGACCCCCGGGTCGAGCCGCCGGTGCCGCTGCCCGGCACCCCGTTCCCGGACGTCGTGGCGCTGGCCCGGGGCTGGCGGCGCGGGCTGGCCGTGGCGCGGCGGGTCGAGCGGGTGCCGGTGTACCGCGCGGACGTCGAGGTCGACGTCGACATGGAGAGCTTCGGCGAGTCCGGCGCCTACCTGTGGGGCGCGGCGCTCTCCTACCCGGGCGGGCGCCGCGAGCGGGACGAACCCGAGGGCTACCGCGCCTTCGCCACCTGGGAGCCCGTGCCCACGCCGGACGAGGGCCGCTCCTTCGCCGAGTTCTGGACCTGGCTCTCCGGCGTCCGGGCGGCTGCCGCGCGGACCGGCCGCACGTTCGCCGCCTACTGCTACAACGAGCAGGCCGAGAACCGCTGGCTGCTGTCCTCGGCCACCCGGTTCGCGGGCATGCCCGGCGTCCCGCCGGTCGAGGAGGTCCGCGAGTTCATCGCCGCGGACTGGTGGGTCGACCTGTTCGCCGTGGTCAACGAGTGGTTCCTGTGCGCGCAGGGCAAGGGGTTGAAGAAGATCGCCCCGGTCGCCGGGTTCAGCTGGCGGGACCCGGAGGCCGGCGGCGAGAACTCGATGCGCTGGTACCGGGACGCGGTGGGCATGGACGGCGCCCCGCCGGACCAGGCGCAGCGGGAGCGGCTGCTCGGCTACAACACGGACGACGTGCTGGCCACCCAGGCGCTGCGGGAGTGGATGACCTCGCGCGCCGTCGACGAGGTCCCGCTCGCCGCGGAGCTCTGACCGTGTCCGAAACCCGCCAGCGCGCACCCGAGGACCGGGAGCATGCTGTCCGGGTGCAACTGAGCTGGCGGATCCTCCCGGCGCCCGAGCCGATCGGCGCGCTCACCGTCGCGGTGAGCGAGGCCGGCCTGTGCCTCGTCGGGTTCGGGGCGGTGCCGGAGCGGGCGGCGGCGGCCGCGGAGCGGCTGGGCGCCGAGCCCGAGGAGGACCCGGCCGGGACGGAGGAAGCGGCCGCCCAGCTCGTGGAGTACCTCTCCGGGGAGCGCCGGGCGTTCGACCTGCCGCTGGACTGGCGGCTCACGCACGGCACCCAGCGCACCGTGCTGCAGGCGCTCTTCGCGCACGTCCCGTTCGGGGCGACCACCACCTACGCGAAGCTCGCCGCGCTCAGCGGGGCGTACCAGGGCCACGGCTACACGGCCGCCCGCGGGGTCGGCTCCATCATGGGCTCGAACCCGATCCCGGTCGTGGTGCCGTGTCACCGGGTCATGGCGGCGGGTGGGCTCGGCGGCTTCGGCGGCGGCCGCGCCACCAAGGAGTGGTTGCTCGCCCACGAGGGCGTGCTGGCGCCGACCCTGTTCTGAGGGCGTCACCGAACGGGCGCTCTCGTCGCGTTCATGATCACCGCTCGGGACCGGTAGGCGCCGGATGCGGCGCTCAATGGTCACAACTGACGATCATGGCTGGTGCATGGCGTTCCGCCCTGTTCACGGATCCGCGTCCGTCCTACCGGGCAGTGCTCGCGCCCGCCGGTCCGAGCCTCGTGGGACAGGAACGAGCCTCGGTCGGCGACGGCGGCCGCCCGGTGCGAGGGTGGGAGCGTGGCACCCCGCACCTACGAGAAGCTCGGGCCCACCGGCGCGGCCGCGAGCACCCACCACCTCGGCACCTCCACCGCCCTGACCGTGCTGGCCCGGGGCGGCAACGCCTTCGACGCCGCCGTCGCGGCCGGGTTCGTCCTGCAGGTCGTGGAGCCGCACCTGTGCGGCCCCGGCGGCGAGGTCCCGGTCGTGTTCAGCACCGCCGCCGACCCGCGGCCCCGGGTGCTGTGCGGGCAGGGCGTGGCGCCCGCCGCGGCGACGATCGACCATTACCGCGCCGAGGGCTGCACGATCGTGCCGGGCACCGGGCTGCTCGCCGCCACCGTCCCGGGCGCGTGGGACGCCTGGCTGACCCTCCTGCGCGACCACGGGACCTGGGAGCTGGCCGATGTCCTGGCTCCCGCGCTCGGCTACGCCGCCGGAGGGTTCCCGCTGGTCCCGCGCATCCCGGACACGATCGCCACCGTCGCGGAACACTTCCGCACGCACTGGCCGAGCTCGGCCGCCCAGTGGCTGCCGGACGGCGGGATCCCGCGCCGGTCGCACCGGCTGCCGGTGCTCGCGGCGACCTGGGAGCGGCTGCTCGGCGAGGCGCAGGGGCCGAGCCGCGAGGCGCGCCTCGACGCGGCCCGGGCGGCCTGGTCCCGCGGGTTCGTCGCCGAGGAGGTCGACCGCTTCTGCCGCACCCCCGTGCGCGACGAGACCGGCCAGGACCATGCCGGCGTGCTCACGGCCGACGACCTCGCCGGCTGGTCGGCGACCTACGAGGACGCCCTGGTCGTCGACGCCGGCGCGGGCTGGCAGGTCGCCAAGTGCGGGCCGTGGTCGCAGGGCCCGGCCCTGGCCCAGACGCTGCGCCTGCTCGACGGCACCGACCTGACCTACGCCGACGGGATCGCGACCGCCGACACCGTGCACGTCACCGCGGAGGCCGCGAAGCTCGCGTTCGCCGACCGGGAGGCCTGGTACGGCGACAGCGCGCCGGTGCCGATGGCGGACCTGCTGGGGGAGGACTACACCGCCGCCCGGCGCCGGTTGATCGGCGAGCTGGCGTGCCGCGAGCTGCGGCCCGGCGCGCCCGGCGGCCGCGACCCCCGGCTCGCGGCGCTCGCCACCGACCACGACCGGCCGATCGGCAAGGGCACCGAGGGCCCCGGCACGGGTGAGCCCACGGTCGCGCGGCTGGGCGAGGGGGCCGCGACCGGCGAGCCCGCGCCGAGCGAGCCCAGCCTGACCCGGCAGGGCGTGGCGCGCGGGGACACGGTGCACATCGACGTCGTCGACGCCGCCGGGAACATGGTCTCCGCGACGCCGTCGGGCGGCTGGCTGCAGTCCTCGCCCGTCATCCCCGAGCTGGGGTTCTGCCTGGGGACGCGGGCGCAGATGTTCTGGCTGGAGGAGGGCCTGGCCAGCTCGCTGGTGCCGGGCAGGCGCCCCCGGACCACCCTCTCGCCCAGCCTCGGCCTGCGCGACGGGGAGCCCCGCGTCGCCTTCGGCACGCCCGGCGGCGACCAGCAGGACCAGTGGCAGCTGTGCTTCCTGCTCGCCCACACCCGGGCGGGCCTCGACCTGCAGGCGGCGATCGACGCCCCGGCCTGGCACACGACGTCCTTCCCCGCCTCGTTCGCGCCGCGCGGCTGGGAGCCGGCGGGGCTCGTCGTCGAGTCGCGGCTCGGCGCGGACACGGTCGACGAGCTCGCCCGCCGCGGCCACCGGGTCACCGACGCCGGCCCGTGGGCGCTGGGCCGGCTCTCGGCCGTCGGACGGGGTGACGACGGCCTGCTCGCCGCCGCCGCCGACCGCCGCAGCGGTGTGGGCTCCGCCGCGGCCCTCTGAGGAACGCGTCATGGAACATGACGCGAGTTTTCGCCCCTCGATTCGCATTGTGGTTCCATAGCGCGCCGAAGACGGCCCTGAGAACGCTCGATGGCTCCACAACGCACTCGGGCGGGCCCGGGAACGTGCGTCATGGAGCCATACGGCGGGGGATGTCAGCCCAGGACGGCCTGGATGTCGATGTCGATCCGCAGCGTGCGCCCGATCGCCAGCACGCCGGCGAGGACGCTCTGGTTCCAGGAGATCGCGAAGTCGTCCCGGGAGATCTCGGTGGTGGCCGAGAAGGCCGCCCGGGTGCCGCCCCACAGGTCGGGGCCGGTGCCGCGGTACTGGACGTCGAGCGCGACCGGCGCGCTCACGCCCTTCAGCGTGAGCACCCCGTCGACCCGCCAGTGCCGGGTGTCGATCCGCACGAGCCCGTCGGACTTGTAGCTGATCTCCGGGTAGACGTCGATGTCGAGGAAGTCCACGCTGCGCAGGTGCGCGTCCCGGTCGGCGTCGTCGGAGTCGACGCTGCCCGGGTCGATCGAGACCTCCACCGAGCTGTTCTCGAGCGGGTCGGCCACCTGGATGCGGCCGCCGAAGCCGCGCAGCCGCCCGTGGATCCGGCTCATACCCAGGTGCAGGGCGGTGGCCCGGATGCTCGAGTGGTGCGGGTCGATCGTCCAGGTCCCGGGCATGGGCAGGACGTCGCCGCCCACCTTGGCCAGCTCCAGCACGCCCATCGTGGAGCGCTCGCCGGCCACCTGGACCGTGCGCGCGGCGGGCTCGTGCCCGGCCGCCGCCGCGATCACCGTGTACGGGCCCCGGTCGAGCCCCTCGATCACGAACCCGCCGTCCTCGCGGCTCGCCGCGCGGCCGCGCTGCACGCCCGTCGCGTCGACGGCCGTCAGCGTGCCCCCGGTGACGGGCCAGCCGTCCGGGGTCATCAGCCTGCCGGTCACGTCGCTCATCGGATTCCCTCCGTCGTCCCGTTCTGCGTCGCCGCGGTCCCGAGCGCCCCGTCTGGCGCCGCCCCGTTCTGCGCCGCCCCGTTCTGCGCCGCCCCGTTCGGAACGGCGCCGTGCTGCGCGGGGGCCGGGAACTCGACGTCGGCCGTGGTCACCCCGCCGGAGCCCACCTGCACCACCGACGCCACCGGCGCGTAGCCGCTGGCCGTGAGCGTGTAGGTCCCGCCGGGCAGGTTCTCGAAGACGAACGAGCCGTCCGGGCCGGTCACGGTCGACGCGACCACGGTGCCCCGCCCGTCGATCAGGGTGGCGAGCGCCTCGCCGACCCCGCGGCCGTCGCTCGCGGCCACCACCGTGCCGACGAGCCGGGCCCGCCGGGGCAGCTCGACGTCGTGGTCGGTCACCAGCCCGGTCCGCAGCTCGACCGCCGCGGCGACCGGCGCGAACGTGGGCCCGGTGACGGTCAGCGTGTACCGCCCCTCGGGGACGCCCTCGAGCCGGTAGCGCCCGCCGGCGTCGGGCCGGCCGGTGGCGGCGACGTCGCCCCGCGCGTCGATCAGGGTGAGGGTCGCGTCGTCGATCGGCGTGCCCTCGGCGTCGCGGACGAGCCCGCGGACCGCGCAGGTGCCGGCGAGCGGGACGTCGTGCCGGACCGGCCGGTCGGCCACCGCCACCATCGCCGCGTACGGCTGGAAGGCGCCGGAGGTGGCGACGACGAGGTACGTGCCGCCGTTGGCCAGCGGGATGCGGTACCCGCCGTCCGGGCCGGTCACGGCGCGGCCCTCCTGGTGCCCGCCCGGGTCGGTGACGGTCACGACCGCCTCGGCCAGCCCGGTGCCGTCGGCGCGGTGCACGATGCCGTTGACCTCGGGTCCGGGGCCGTACCCGCCGGGAGCACCCCCCGCGGCCGGCTCGGCCGGCTCGGCCGGCAGGGGCGCCGGCTCCCCGACGAGGTGGTGCCGGCCGCCGTCGACGGGTCCCTGCCCGGTCCCGTTGCGCGCGGCCACGGCCTCGGCGACGGTGCGCGACCCGGCGTGCCCGTTGCCGGTGTGCCCGTTGCCGGTGTGCCCGTCGCCCGTGTGCAGGGCCTGGAACTCCTCGATCGGCTCGACGGCCGCGGTCACGGCCGCGGGGGCGGGCGGGGTGCCGGCCTCCTCGGCCAGCCGGGCCTGGGCGCCGGACATGGTGCGCAACGGCAACTCCTTGATGAACAGCACGATGACGAACGCCAGCGCGATCACGCAGGCGGCGACCAGGTAGGTGAGCGTCATCGAGTCGGTGAACCCGACCAGGAACGGCCGGGCGAGCCGGGCGTCGATCTGCTGCAGGAACGCGGAGTCGTTCAGCACGCCGGAGGCCGCGGACAGGTCGCCGGACTGCGCGCCCTGCACGATCTGCCGGTTGGCGGGGTCCGCGACGACCGCGGGGTCGGCGAGCGCCGAGCGGAAGACCTGTCCGGCGTCGCCCCGGAAGGCCGCCGTGATCTTGTCGCCGACCGTCGAGAACATGATCGACAGGAAGATGGCGGTACCGAGCGTGCCGCCCATCTGCCGGAAGAAGGTCGCCGACGCCGTCGCCACACCCATGTCCCGCGCGGGCACGGCGTTCTGCACGGCCAGGACCAGGGTCTGCATGCAGCACCCGAGCCCGAGGCCGAACATCGCCATGTAGAGGTCGAACTCCCACAGCGCGATGTCGACGCTGAGCCGGAAGTGCAGGATCACCAGTGCGCCGGCCATGAGCGCGGTGCCGATGATCGGGAAGATCTTGTAGTGCCCGGTCCGGGAGGTGACCTGGCCGGACACGATCGACGCCGTCATGATCCCGCCGACGAGCGGCAGCATCAGGAAGCCGGACTCCGTGGGGGTGACCCCGTGCACGATCTGCAGGAACTGGGGGAACAGCGCGATGCCGCCGAACATCCCCATGCCGATCACGACGCCGGCCATGCTGCTCAGGGTGAACACGCCGTTGCGGAACAGCCGCAGCGGGAGCAGGGCGTCGTCGCCGAAGCCGCGCTCGCAGAACACGAAGGCGATCAGGCCGATCGCGCCGACGATGTAGCAGACGATCGCCTGGTTGGAGCCCCAGCCCCACTCCCGGCCCTGCTCCGCGACGATCAGCAGCGGCACCAGGCCGATGGCCAGGGTGAGCGCCCCGGGCCAGTCGATGCGGTGCGGGCGCGGGGTGTGCGGGACGTTGAGGACCTTCGCCACGACCACCAGGGCGACGGCGCCGATCGGCACGTTGACCAGGAAGATCCAGCGCCAGCCGTCGATGCCGGCGATCGTGGCCTGGCCGGAGAACACGCCGCCGATGACCGGGCCGAGCACGCTCGACGTGCCGAACACGGCGAGCATGTAGCCCTGGTAGCGGGCCCGCTCCCGCGGCGGCACGATGTCGCCCAGGATCGTCAGGGCCAGCGCGAACAGGCCGCCGGCGCCGAGGCCCTGCACCGCGCGGAAGCCCGCGAGCATGTACATCGACGTCGAGAAGGTGCACAGCACCGAGCCGACGAGGAAGATCGAGATCGCGGTGAGGAACAGCGGCTTGCGGCCGAAGATGTCGGAGAGCTTGCCGTAGAGCGGCGTGCTGATCGTGCCGGTGATCAGGAACGCGGTCGTGGCCCAGGCCTGCTGGGAGAGCCCGCCCAGGTCGTCGGCGATGGTGCGGATGGCGGTCGAGACGACGGTCTGGTCCAGCGCGGCCAGGAACATGCCGAGCATGAGGCCGATCAGGATCGTCACGATCTGCTTGTGCGACAGCTCACCGCCCCGGTCGGTCGGAGGGGCCGGCCGCGCGGGCGCGGCGGCGGCTGGGCTGGTCATCGGGGGTCCCCCTCGGTCGTGCGCTGGAGATCGGCGACGAAGCGGCCCAGCAGGTCGGCGAACTGGCCGCGGGACTCGGGGGTCCAGTCGGCCAGGGCGTCGACGAGCTGGCCGGCCCGGCGCCGTCGTTCGGTGTCGAGGACCCGGTGGCCCTCGGTGGTCGCGGCGAGCAGACTGGCGCGGCCGTCCTCGGGGTCGGCGCGGCGCTCGACGAGCCCGGACCGGACCAGGCCGGCGACCTGCCGGCTGATGGTCGACGGGTCCGCGCACATCGCCGCGGCGATCTCCCCGGAGCGCTGCGGGCCCTCGGTGGCCAGCCGCGCGAGCAGCGGGAACGCCGCCGTCTCGAGCTCGGCCCGGTAGGCCGGGGCCACCCGCTTGACCAGCCGCATGAGCATCACGATCTGGTGCACCAGCCGGTCGGCGACGTCGATGTCCCGGTCGTCGAGGGTCCGGTCGGAGAGCGGGGGCGCGCCGTCGATCTCGGCCGTCATGCCTGCTCCTGAAGGTCTCTTTACCTGTACTTTGCGTGTATCACGCAACGAGTTGCTCTACGCAAGCATGGACCCGCGCGGGCCTCCCGCGCAAAGCGATTACCCCCTTCTCGGCGGTGATCCGCACCACCGGGCCGGGTTACCGTGCCCCCGTGGCGCGGCCGACGGTGGTGGAGAACGTCTTCGATCCCCGGGTGTTCGCCCGCGGCGTCCCGCACGAGGCGCTGCGCCGGCTGCGGGACGAGGCGCCGGTCTCCTGGCAGGAGGAGCACGAGGTCGGCATCTGGCCGGCCGGCCCGGGCTACTGGGCGGTGACCCGCTACGACGACGTCCGGCACGTGCTGCGCAGCCCGGCCGACTTCTCGTCGTCGCTCGGGGCCACGCAGATCCGCGACCCCGACCCGGCCGACCTGCCGTTCATCCGCCGGATGATCCTCAACATGGACCCGCCCGAGCAGGTGCGGCTGCGCACGCTCGTGACCGGCGCGTTCACCCGCCGCCGGCTGGAGCGGTTCGCGGCGACCGTGCGGGAGCGGGCCGCCGCGCTGCTCGACGGCGTGGCGGCGCGGGGGAGCTGCGACCTGCCCGCCGACGTCACGGACGACTTCCCGCTGCAGAACCTCGCCGACCTGCTCGGCGTGCCCGCCGCGGACCGCGCGCAGCTGCTGCACTGGACGAACCGCGTGATCGGCTACCAGGACCCCGAGCACGCCCAGGTCGTGCTCGACGCCGACGGTCGCCCGGTCAACCCGCGCTCGCCCGCGCAGCTCGCGGACATGTTCGCCTACGCCGAGGAGCTGGCCGAGGCCAAGCGCCGGCACCCGGCCGACGACGTCATGACCGCCCTGGTGCAGGCGGAGGTCGACGGCGAGCGGCTCACCGACGCCGAGCTCAAGATGTTCTTCTTCCTGCTCGTCATCGCGGGCAACGACACCGTCCGCAGCGCCCTGCCGGGCGGCGTGCTGGCGCTCGTCGAACACCCGGGGGAGTACGCCCGGCTGCGCGCCGATCCTGGCCTGCTGCCGGGGGCGATCGAGGAGATGCTGCGCTGGCACCCGCCGGTGCTGACGTTCCGCCGCACGGCCGCCCGGGACCTGGAGCTCGGCGGGCAGGCGATCGCGGCGGGGGACAAGGTCGTCGTCTACCACGTGTCCGCGCACTACGACGAGCGCCGCTTCCCCGACCCGCACCGCTTCGACATCGGCCGCACGCCCAACGACCACCTCGCCTTCGGGCAGGGGCCGCACCTCTGCCTGGGCGCGGCGTTCGCCCGGCTGCAGCTGCGGGAGTTCCTCACCGAGTTCCTCACCCGGCTGCCGCACGTGGAGCTCGCGGGCGAGCCGCGGCGGCTGACCTCGAACTTCATCAACGGCGTCACCCGGCTGCCGCTGCGCTGGTGACCCCCGTCCAGGCCGTGTCTCCCAACCCGCCACCACCGCTCCCGGCGCCCACGCCGTCCCCGCCGGCGTTGCCGGGCCACCCGAATACGCCCGGTATGAGGGCAGCCCGGCTGCCTTGCCGGGAACAACGTGGATCACCGGGCCCGGCGGCGCCAGGTCGAGAGACACGGCCTAGTCTCCGCCGCAGCGATCACGGGAGGCGTGCCAATGGGTCGGACGGGCCGGATCGGGAGTGCGGTCACGGGGTTCGCGTGCGTGCTGGCGTTCGCCGGATGCGCCCAGCCGGGCCAGCTCGGCCAACCCGCCCCGGCCCCCACCGCGGCCCCTGCTCCCGGTGCCCCGGCCGCCGCGAGATCAGCGGCCCCGGCCGGTCCGCAGACGGTCGGGCAGGGCGTCGTCGACATCCCGCTGCGGTTCCGGACCCCGGCGCCCGCCGACTACACCGTGCGGACCCTCGACCTCGCCCCGGGCGGGGCCCTCGGCTGGGAGACCCACCCCGGCACCGAGCTGACCCTGCTCGACGCCGGGCAGGTCGCGGTGCAGGAGGCCGGCGCCTGCGCGCCGCGGGTGCTCGCGCCGGGCCAGGTCGCCGTGGTGGGCGAGGGGGTGGCGCACGTCGTGCGCAACATCGGCACGGAGCCCGCCAGGCTGGTCGTCACCAGCTTCCTCGCCCAGGGCGCGCCCGCGGCCACCCCGGTGCCCTCGGCGTGCCCGGAGGAGCCCCCGGCCGCCACCGGATAACGATCCGGCGCTCCAGCCTGCGCCGGACGACACCACCCCCTACGATCGCGCGATCTGAGCCGACGACGTCTCAGGAGCGTGTCCCATGGCGAACGGGTCCGAGTTCGACCGGCGACGGTTCCTCCAGGTCACGGGGCTGGCGGCGCTCGGGGGAGCGCTCGTCGCCTGCGGGGGAGGGGGCGGCGGGGGTGCCCCTGCGCCCACCCAGGCCGCCCCGCCGGGCACCTTCACCCCGCCGTCGACGTCGTTGAGCGGCGCCCTCTCCCTGCTCATGTGGAGCCACTTCGTCCCGGCGCACGACGCCTGGTTCGACCCGTGGGTGAAGGACTGGGGTTCCAAGGTCGGGGTGGCCGTGACCGTCGACCACATCAACTACGCCGAGCTGCCCGCCCGCACGCAGGCCGAGATCCAGGCGAAGCAGGGCCACGACCTGATCCTGCACATCGCGCCGGTGCCGCAGTACGAGCCGAGCGTGCTCGACCTCACGGACGTCGTGACCGAGGCGGAGAAGCGGCACGGCACCCAGCTGGACCTGTGCCGCCGGTCCAGCGTCAACCCGACGACGCGGAAGTTCTTCGCCTACGCCCCCGCCTGGGTGCCGGACCCGGGTGACTACCGGCAGAGCCTGTGGGCGCCCGTCGGGCTGGCGAACGGCCCCGCCAGCTGGGACGACCTGCTGCGCGGCGGCGCGGAGATCAAGCGCACCCAGGGCGTGCAGCTCGGCGTCGGGATGTCGCAGGAGATCGACTCCAACATGGCGGGCCGGGCGCTGCTGTGGTCGTACGGGGCGTCGATCCAGAACGAGGCCGAGGAGGTCGTGCTCAACTCGCCGGAGACCGTCGAGGCCGTGGCGTTCATGAGCCGGCTCTACCAGCAGGCGATGACGCCGGAGGTGTTCTCCTGGAACGCGGCGTCGAACAACCAGGGCCTCGCCGCCGGGCAGCTGTCCTACATCCTCAACTCGATCTCGGCGTGGCGGACCTCCCAGGAGACCGATCCGGAGACGGCGCACGACATCTTCTTCACCGCCCCGCTGCGCGGGCCCGCGGACGCCCGGGCCGCCAGCCACGTCATGTACAACTGGATCGTCCCGAACCACGCCACCAACCCCGCCGCGGCCAAGGAGTTCCTGCTCCACTACACGGCGAACCTCGACGTGGTCGCCTGGCAGTCGAAGCTCTACGACTTCCCGGCCTACCCGGACGTGGTGCCCGACCTGAAGAAGTGGCTCGACGCCGACCCGTTCGGCGCCCAGCCCCCGGGCAAGCTCGCGCTGCTCGGCGACGCCGTCAGCTGGAGCACCAACGTCGGCTACCCGGGCACGGCGAACACGGCCGAGGGCGAGGTCTTCGCGACCTTCGTCATCCCCAACATGTTCGCCCGGGCGGCGCGCGGGGAGGTCAGCGCCCAGCAGGCGGTGGCCGACGCCGAGGCGCAGGTCACGCCGATCTTCGACAACTGGCGGGCCCGCGGCCTGATCGGCACCGGCGGGCGCTGACGTGGCCACGGTCGAGGTCCGCGACCTGCACAAGCACTTCGACGCGGGACGGGTGCGCGCCGTGGACGGCGTCGACGTCGCGACCTCCGACGGCGAGTACCTGGTGCTGCTCGGCCCCTCGGGCTGCGGCAAGACCACCCTGCTGCGCACCATCGCCGGGCTGGAGGAGCCGTCGAGCGGCGACGTCGTGATCGACGGCCAGGTGGTCACCGGGCTGCCGCCGCGGGCCCGGCGGATCGCGATGGTGTTCCAGAGCTACGCGCTCTACCCGCACAAGAGCGTGCTGGCCAACATCGTGTTCCCGCTGCGGGCGGCCGGTGTCCCGCACGGCGACCGCGAGCAGAAGGCCCGGCGCGCCGCGGGCATGCTCGGGATCGAGCACCTGCTGGGCCGCAAGCCCCGCCAGCTCTCCGGCGGCGAGCGCCAGCGGGTCGCCCTGGCCAGGGCCCTGGTCCGCGACCCCTCGGTGTTCCTGCTCGACGAGCCGCTGTCCAACCTCGACGCCAAGCTGCGGACCAGCGCCCGCGACGAGCTCAAGCGGTTCCAGCAGGACATCCGGGCGACCACGGTCTACGTCACGCACGACCAGAGCGAGGCGATGGGGCTCGGGGACCGGATCGCCGTCATGTCCCAGGGCCGGGTGCGCCAGATCGGCAGGCCGGTGGAGGTCTACGACGACCCGGCGGACACCTTCGTGGCGACCTTCATCGGCTCGCCGCCCATGAACCTCGTGCCCCGCGGCGACGTGCTGGTCGGCTTCCGCCCCGAGCACCTGCTGCCGGTGGAGAACGTGCCCGGCGAGCGCGTCACGGTGACGCTGGAGGTGCAGCGGATGGAGTACCTGTCCGGCGACCGGCACGTCTACGGCACCGTCGACCTGGGTGCGGGCCCGACGCGGGTGATCGCCCGGCTCCCGGCCACGGTCGACACGCCCCTCGCCGCGGGCGAGCGGCACGGGTTCGCGGTGCCGGTGCGCCGGCTGCGGTTCTTCGACGAGGACTCGGGGCTGCGCACGGACCCCGTCCCGGTCCGGACCTGAGCGATGACCGGCCCAGGCGGAGCACCCCCGGCGGCCACGCGGCCCGCCGGTCCCGCCGCGGAGCGGGAGCGGCCGGCGCCCACCCGGTACCGGCGCCGCCTCACCGACCGGGACGGTGCCCTGGCCTGGCTGTTCCTGGCTCCGGCGGTGGTCTACATCCTGGCGCTGGTCGGGGTGCCGTTCCTGCTGGCCGTGGCCTTCAGCTTCTCCGACGTCACCGGCGGCGACCCGAGCTTCGACTGGACCGGGCTGCAGAACTTCGGGCGCGTCTTCGCCGACCCGGTCTTCTGGCGCGCACTGCGCAACACCCTCGTCTTCACCGCGCTGTCGATGGTCTTCATCGTGCTGTTCGGGAAGGTGCTCGCCAACGTCCTGATCGCCGACTTCCGCGGCCGGTGGCTGGTGCGCTTCCTCGTGCTCCTGCCCTGGACCACGCCGGTGGCGCTGTCCACCATCACCTGGCTCTGGATGCTCGACTCGGTGTTCTCCCCGATCGACTGGGTGCTGCGCCAGGTCGGCCTCATCCAGGCCAACATGTTCTACCTGGGCCGGCCGACCCTGGCGATGGCCTCGGTGATCGCGGTGCACGTCTGGCGGCTGGTGCCGCTGGCCGCGGTGATCATGATGGCCGGTCTGCTGTCGATCCCGAAGGACGTTCAGGAACAGGCGCTGGTCGACGGCGCGGGCTACTGGCGGCGGATGGTCGAGATCACGATCCCGCTCACCGCGCCGGTCATCGCGATCTCGGCACTCTTCGGGGCGATCTTCACCTTCACCGACATGACCGTCGTCTACGTCCTCACCCGCGGCGGCCCGACCAACGAGACGCAGGTGCTCGCCAGCTGGGCGTTCTTCCGCGGCATCGAGGGCGGCGACGTCGGGCAGGGCGCGGCGATCGCGCTGTTCCTGTTCCCGCTGCTGCTCGCGGCGGCGATCGCGATCCTGCGCGCGGTCCGCCGGATGGAGGTGAGCTGAGCCGTGGCGGGCACGCTCGTCGTCACCGAGGCCGACCGCCGCCGCTACGCGTGGCGGCACCGGGCCGCCCGCGCGACCCTCTACGTGATCGCGGTCCTGTCCGCGCTGTTCGCCGCGGGCCCGTTCGTCTGGGCGGCGATCACCGCGTTCAAGCAGGACAGCGACCTCTACCGGCGGCGCAACAACCCCTTCGTCTTCAACGAGACGCCGACGCTCGACCACCTCCGGCTGCTGTTCGCCCGCACCGCCTTCGCGACGTTCGCCTGGAACACCCTCTGGGTGGGCCTGCTCGTCGTGCTGATCACGCTGGTGCTCGCGCTCCCGGCCGCGTACAGCCTGGCCCGCCTCGACCGCCCGTGGGCGGGCCGGATGGGCATCGCGATCTTCTTCGTCTACCTCGTGCCGCCGACGCTGCTGTTCCTCTCGCTCTCGCGGCTCGTGGTGGCCCTCGGGCTGCAGGACTCCACCTGGTCCCTCGTGGTCATCTACCCGACGATCACCGTGCCGGTCTCGGTGTGGCTGCTCCTCGGCTTCCTCAAGACGATTCCGAAGGACATCGAGGAACAGGCCATGGTCGACGGCTACAGCCGGGTGGGGGCGATGGTGCGCGTCGTCGTCCCGCTGCTCCTGCCCGGGCTCGTCGCGGTGGTCGTGTTCGCGTTCACGCTCACGGCCAGCGAGTTCATCTACGCCCTCGCGTTCATCTCGCCCACCTCCGAGAAGGTGATCAGCACCGGCGTGCCCACCGAGCTCGTCCGCGGCGACGTGTTCTTCTGGCAGTCGCTGCAGGCGGCCGCCGTGCTCGTCGCGGTGCCGATCGCGGTGGTGTTCACCCTCTTCCTCGACCGCTTCGTCGCCGGGTTCACGCAGGGTGCGGTGAAGGGGTGACGCGTCCGCCGCCGGGGTGGAAGAGGCGGCACCCGGGCTCGCGGGTGTGGGACGATGGTCCGCGTCGGGGACCCTTCTGACCGGGCGGAGTGCATGGCGAGGAAGACCGTGACCGCCAACGACGGGCGGACGTGGGAGGTCAGCAGGCGCATCGACTGGTCGCCGCCCGCCGTCGGGGACGAGTTCGAGCACGACGTGGACGGCGGCCGCGGGGCCGTCGTGATGGTCGTCTGCGCGTTGATCGTGTTCGGCGTCGCCATCGTGGCCTGGCCGCTGCTCGCCCAGTCGCAGGTGTACGTGCCGCTGGCCTACTGGTTCGCCGCGATCGTGATCCTCGGCTTCTTCCCGGTCCGCTGGTGGCTGCGCCGGCCGTGGAAGATCGTCGCGGAGACGGACGGGCACTACGGCTCCGACGCCGGCCGCGAGCACTGGGTGGGCAAGGTCCGCGGGATGAGCCGTGCCCAGGAGGAGATGCGCGTGGTGGTGCTGTCGCTGCGCCAGCGCGGCACCCCCGGCCACGCCGACAGCCCCCTGCAGCCGGTCAACTGATGCCCGAGCTCCCCGAGGTCGAGGCGCTCGCCCAGCACCTGCGCGACCACGCCCTGTACCGGCCGGTGGCGCGGGTCGACGTGGCCAGCATGAGCGTGCTGAAGACCTTCGACCCGCCGGTGTCGGGGCTGGCCGGCCGCGTGGTCACGGGGGCGAGCCGGTTCGGCAAGTTCCTCTCGGTGGACTTCGAGGACCGCAAGGACGAGCCGGGCCTGCACCTGGTCACGCACCTGTCGCGGGCGGGCTGGCTGCGCTGGCACGACCAGGCCGCCGCCACCCCGCCGAAGCCCAGCGGGCGCGGCCCGCTGGCCCTTCGGGTGCACCTCGACGCCGTCGGTGGGCCGGGCTTCGACCTCACCGAGGCGGGCACGCAGAAGCGGCTCGCGGTGTACCTGGTGCACGACCCGCAGGAGGTGCCGGGCGTCGCGAAGCTCGGGCCGGACGCGCTCGACATCGACCGCGCCGGGTTCGGCGCGCTGCTCGCCGGGCGCACCGAGCGGATCAAGAACCTGATCACCGACCAGAAGGTGCTGGCCGGGATCGGCAACGCCTACAGCGACGAGATCCTGCACACCGCCCGGCTGTCCCCGTACGCCGTCTCCGGGCGGCTCGACGAGGACCGGGTCGACGTCCTGTACGAGGCGATGCGCGGGGTCCTCAGCGACGCCGTGGACCGCTCCGTGGGCCAGCGCGCCGCCTCGCTGAAGGGCGAGAAGCGCTCCGGCCTGCGGGTCCACGCCCGGACCGGGCTGCCCTGCCCGGTGTGCGGCGACACCGTCCGGGAGGTGTCGTTCGCCGATCGGTCGTTCCAGTACTGTCCGACCTGCCAGACCGGCGGCAAACCCCTGGCCGACCGGCGGCTCTCCAGACTGGTGAGGTGACCACGGTGGCGGACGTGCTCTCGTCGCCGCTGGTGCTCGTCCTCGCGGCGGTCATCGTGGCGCTGGTCGTGGTGATCGTGGTGCTCCTCGTGCGCCGTGCCCGCCGGCACACCTTCGCGAGCCCGCTCGAGCGGGCCACCTTCTCCACGCTGCACACGGTGGCGCTCGCCGCGCCCGCGCTGCGGGACGGGCTCAACCCCAACTCCGCCGCGTACGCGCTGCCCTACCTGCGCACCCTGCTGGACACCTCTGCGCTCACCATGACGGACGCCCGGGGCGAGGTCCTGGCCTGGGACGGCGACGCCGACCAGCACAAGCCCGACGTGGTGGCCCTCGCCGACCAGGTGATCTCCACCGGCCGCCAGCAGGTGCTCTCGCACTCGGCCATCGCCTGCCAGTACCCGAGCTGCGACGTCCGCGGCATCGTCGTGGTGCCGCTGGAGAGCGACGGCGCGATCATCGGCACCCTGGCCGCGCTCACCACCCTGACCGCCGGCCCGGTGCTGCTGCGGGCCACCGCCGAGGTCGCGCGGTACGTCTCCAGCCAGCTCGAGCTCGCCGAGCTCGACGAGTCGCGCGCCCGGCTCAACCGGGCCGAGGTCCGGGCGCTGCGCGCGCAGATCTCGCCGCACTTCGTCTACAACGCGCTGACCACGATCGCGAGCTTCATCCGCACCGACCCGGTGCGCGCCCGCGACCTGCTGATCGAGTTCGCCGACTTCACCCGGTACTCGTTCCGCACCGCCGGCGAGTACACGACGCTGTCGGACGAGCTGACCAACATCGAGCGCTACATCGCCCTGGAGAAGGCCCGCTTCGGCAACCGGCTGAACATCAAGCTGCAGATCGCGCCCGAGGTGCTCAACGTCGTGCTGCCGTTCCTCGCACTGCAGCCGCTGGTGGAGAACGCGGTGCGGCACGGCCTGTCCGGCAAGCCCAACGGCGGCACGATCACCATCACCGCCGAGAACGCGGGCGCCGAGTGCGTGATCATCGTGGAGGACGACGGCGTGGGCATGGACCCCGCCCGCCTCACCGAGGACCTCGACGACGCCCACCTGTCCGGCGCGCACGTCGGCCTCGGCAACGTCGACGACCGCATGCGCTCGGCCTTCGGGGACGACTTCGGCCTGGTCGTGGACACGGCCGTCGGCGCCGGCATGAAGATCACGCTGCGGGTGCCGAAGTTCCGCGCGGGGATCCGGGTCTGACGCGCGGCCCCTCGAAGATCGCCTCAACGGCGGGTCCTGATCTGTAGCGTGTGCACATGGACGCCCTCCGCCTGCCCGACCGCCTGACCTCGCGCCTTCCCGGACGGCTCGGCGAGAAGGGCGACGCGCCGGTCGTCCCGCTCGTCCGGCTGCACGGCGTGATCTCGCCGCAGCCCGGTCCGGTACCTCGCGCGGTGATCAACGCGGCCTCCACGGAGAAGGTGCTGGAGCGGGCGTTCGGCACGGAGCGGGTCGTCGCGGTGGGGCTGCTGGTGAACTCGCCCGGCGGCTCGCCCACCCAGTCCGCCCTGGTCGCGGACCGGATCCGCGGGCTGGCGGCCGAGCACGAGGTGCCGGTGCTGGCGTTCTGCGAGGACGTCGCGGCCTCGGGCGGGTACTGGCTGGCCTGCGCGGCGGACGAGATCTACGCCCACCCGACCTCGATCGTCGGCTCGATCGGCGTGATCAGCTCCGGGTTCGGGCTGGAGGGCTTCATCCAGCGCTTCGGGATCGAGCGCCGGCTGCACACCGCCGGGAAGTCCAAGTCCCGGCTCGACCCGTTCCTGCCGGAGAAGGACGAGGACGTCGCCTGGCTGCGCGGGCTGCAGGACGAGCTGCACGGCCTGTTCCGGCAGTGGGTCGTCGACCGCCGGGGCGACCGGCTGACCGGTGGCGACGATCTCTTCACGGGCGAGGTCTGGACCGGGGCGCGGGCGCTGGAGCTCGGCCTGGTCGACGGCCTGGGCACGGCGCGGTCCGTCCTCACGGAGCGCTTCCCGGACGCCAAGCTGGCCCCGGTCGAGGGACGCAAGCCGCTGCTCGCCCGGCTGGGCCTGGGCGCCCCCGCCGCGGGGCTCCCCGGGGCCCTCGGTGCAGGCGGTGCGGCGGACGCCGCGCTCGGTCTGGTCCAGGCGGCCGACATCAGGGCGACATGGGCGCGCTACGGTCTGTAGCCTCGCCGGCGGTGGGCGAGCCCGAGAGGAGCCCCGGTCCTCACCCGTTCGATCAGTAGCCGATCGGTCGCAGATTGATGAGATGCCCTGGCATCCCGCACCGATCACCGTCACCATGGTCGGCAGGGCCCGGGGCCGCCACCGACGAGGTGCGCGCCCGGCCGCGCACCGGGAACGCAGGATGAGGAGATCGTGGACAGCACCGACAGCTCCGGAGGTCTGGTCGTCCTCGCAGTGGACGACGAACAGCCGGCTCTCGAAGAACTGGCGTTCCTGCTGAACGAGGACCCGCGGGTCGGCGAGGTGCTCAAGGCCTCGGACGCGACCGAGGCCCTCCGCATCCTCAACGCCCGCAGCTCCCGGGAGAGCGTGCACGCCGCGAACGCCGCCCGCGCCGCGGGCGCCCCGCACCCGGCCGCCGGCACGCGCGTGGCCGAGAAGACGGACGTCGACGTCGTCTTCCTCGACATCCGCATGCCGGGTCTCGACGGCCTCGAGCTCGCCCGCGTCTTCTCCTCCATGGCCCAGCCGCCGGAGGTCGTGTTCGTCACGGCGCACGACGACCGCGCGGTCGACGCCTACGAGGTCGGCGCCAAGGACTACCTGCTCAAGCCCCTGCGCGAGGAGCGGCTCGCCGCCGCCCTGGACCGGATCATCGCCAACCGGGCGACCGCGGCGCCCGTCGAGCCCGCCCCGCAGGAGCGGGACGAGGACGAGGTCATCCCCGTCGAGCTCGCGGGCACCACGAAGCTGGTGCCGCGCTCGGCCGTCCGGTACGTGGAGGCCCAGGGCGACTACGCCCGGCTGCACACCACCGAGGGCAGCCACCTGGTCCGCATCCCGCTGTCGGTGCTGGAGGACCGCTGGCGCGACGCCGGGTTCGTCCGCATCCACCGCTCGTTCCTGGTGGCGTTGCCGCTGGTCACCGAGCTGCGGCTGTCCGGGTCGGGGTACGTGGTGCGGGTCGGCTCCGGCCCCGACACCGCGGAGCTGCCCGTCTCCCGCCGGCACACCCGTGAGCTGAAGGACCGCCTGGTCCGCGCGACGAAGCAGGCGTGGAGCCAGAGGTGAGCGCCGACGACGCACTCGTTCCCGCGGAGGAGGCATGAGCGCTGCCGTCGACGGCTCCCCGCCGTCGATGAGCCCCGACCCGGGAGACGGGGAGGGGTCCACCCGGCGCCGGCGCGCGGCGCCGGGCGGTCCCGAGGACTCCGGGCCGCTGTGGCTGCAGGAGGAGATGCGCCGCCGGATGGACGCCAACGCCCGCTCCGGCCGCGGCCGGCACGCGCGGGACGAGGCGGACACCGAGCAGTTCGGCGTCGGCGAGCTGCGGGCCCGGGTGGCCCGCGGCGACACCCCGCCGCCGGGCGGGCCGGACTACACCGCCTACCCGGACTACGACGACGACTACGACGACGGGGACGACGAGCCGTTCGGCGGCCCCGAGGTCGAGCGGTTCGAGCGGGTCCTCGGCCCGGCCAGCGTGCCGCTGCGGATGCCGCCGCCCGAGACCTACGACGACGGCCGCGGCGGCCCCGGACCGGACCCGCAGGGCCCGTCGGGCGGTTCCGGCGGGATGCGGCAGAGCGGCGCCCCGGGCAGCCCGCTGTCCCGGGCGGGCCGCCCCGCGCTCGCGCCGGACTCCCTGGGCGGGCTGCCGCCGGCCGTCCGGCCCCCGTCGGGTGATCCGTACCCCCAGGCCTTCACCGGCGAGTTCACCCCGGAGCCGTCCTTCCGCGCGATGCCCGCGCCGCCCCCGTCCGCGCCCATGGCCCCGCCGGGCACCCACCCCGGGCTCCCGCGCCCGATGCCGGACCCCGACGCCGAACGCACGGACGTCGGCGTCATCCCGCCGGTCCCGCCCACGGAGACCCCCGGACAGCCCGGGCACCCCGCGCCGGCGTTCGAGCAGGCCCCCGAGCCCGGGACCGCGCCGCACGGGACGGCCGACGCCACACAGGCCGTCGACCCCGCGAGCCGGCTCCCGCTCTCCGCCCGCACCGCCGGCGCACCCTCGCCCGCCGTCGCTCCCACCGCCCCCACGGCGCCCACCGGCGACACCGGCCCCGGCCGCCCCGTCGGCGCCCGGTTCCGGCCCGTCGAGGAGGAACAGCCCGAAGGCGCGCCCCGCCGCGTCCGCGTGGTGCTGTCCGAGCGCAAGGGCGTCGCCCGCACCGTCCGTACGGTGGTCGACGTGCAGGAGGGCACCGCCGTCGGCGAGCTGCTGCGCACGAACCTCATCGGGGGCCAGCTCGCGGTCGCGCTGCGCATCGGCGGCCTCGCGCTGCTGGTGCTCGGCATGCTGCCCGCGCTGTTCGCCTTCTACCCCGAGCTCGGCCGGCTCGAGGTGCTGGGGCTGCGGCTGCCCTGGCTGCTCCTCGGCGTGCTGGTCTACCCGTTCCTCCTGGTCCTGGGCTGGTGGCACACGAAGGCCGCCGAGCGGGTCGAGCAGAACTTCGCCGACCACGTCCAGGACTGACCCCGCCCGTTCCCCCGCGCCCGATCCCCCAGAGAGCTCGCCGTTGCCCACCCCGTCCGTCATCGCGCTGGTCGCCATCGCCCTCGTCGGCGTGGCGTCCGTCGTCATCGGGTCGCTGGGCGTGCGCGTCGCCCGCAGCACCTCGGACTTCCTCGTCGCCTCCCGCACGGTCGGCGCCGTCCCCAACGCCGCGGCGATCTCCGGCGAGTACCTCTCCGCGGCGACCTTCCTCGGGATCGCCGGCCTGGTGCTCCGCGAGGGCGCGACCGCACTCTGGTACCCGATCGCCTTCTGCGCGGGGTACCTGGCGCTGCTGCTGTTCGTGGCCGCCCCGCTGCGCCGCTCCGGCGCCTACACGATCCCGGACTTCGCCGAGGCCCGGCTGCACTCGCCGCGGCTGCGCCGGCTGTGCACCGCGCTCGTGCTGCTGATCGGCTGGCTCTACCTGCTGCCGCAGCTGCAGGGTGCGGGACTCTCGCTCACCACCCTGACCTCGCTGCCCTCGTGGGTCGGCGTGCTCGGCGCGGGCGTGCTGGTGGTGCTGTGCGTGGTGGCCGGCGGCATGCGCTCGATCACCTTCGTGCAGGCCTTCCAGTACTGGCTCAAGCTCACCGCCCTCACGGTGCCCGCGCTCGTCGCGCTCGCGCTGTTCCTCGGGGGCGACCGCGAGCTCGACCGGCCCGCCGCGCCGGAGTTCCCCGAGGCCACCACGATCGACGTCCGCACGCCGGTGGAACTCGAGGTCGTCGCGCCCACCCCGCTCGAGGCCCGCGGCGAGGTCGACGGCGCGCCCGTCGACGGCCCGCTGGTCTGGCAGCCCGGCCTGCACGGCGTCGAGGCCGGGACCGAGCTGCGGTTCGAGGCCGGCACCGGCGTCCCCGTCCCGGCCGGCACGCCCGCGACGGACCGGGAGTGGCTGGAGCCGCGGTCCGGCCCGCTGAACCTGCTCGAGATCTACTCGATCCTGGTCGCCGGCATCGCCGGCACGATGGGCCTGCCGCACGTGCTGGTCCGCTTCTACACGAACCCGGACGGCCGGGCCGCCCGCCGCACCACCGTCGTCGTGCTGGCCCTGATCGGCGGGGTGTTCGTGCTGGTCACGCTCATGGGCCTGCTGTCGCGGGCGTTCACCCCGCAGCTGCTGGTCGACGGCCGCACGGACGGCGCGGTCCTGCTCGTCCCGACCGCCGCGCTGGGCGACGGGTGGGCGGGCTGGCTGCTCGGCGGCCTCGTGTCCGCCGGGGCCGCGGCGGCGTTCCTGTCGACGTCGTCGGGCCTGGTCGTGAGCCTGGCCGGCGTACTGTTCACGGACGTGTTGAAGGGGAAGCTGCGGGACTTCCGGCTCGCCGCGCTGCTGTCGGCGATCGTGCCGGTGGCGCCCGCCCTCCTCGTCACGCGGCTGGACCTGGCGCTCACCGTGCCGCTCGTCTTCGCGGTCTCCGCCGCCACCTTCTGCCCGCTGCTCGTGCTCGGCGTCTGGTGGCGCGGGCTCACCCCCGCCGGCGCGACGGCCGGCATCCTCGTCGGCGGGGTGCTGTCCGCGATCGGGGTCGGGTTCGCGCTGGCCGGGAGCGTGCCGGAGGGAGCCGTGGGCGTGCTGCTGCTGCGGCCCGCCGCCGTCGCCGTGCCGCTGGCCTTCCTCACCATGGTCGTGGTCAGCCGGGCGACCCGCCGCGCCGTGCCGATGGACGCCGAGCACACGCTCCTGCAGCTGCACGCCCCCGAACGCCTGGGCCTGTCCCGCGACCGGTTGAGCCGGGAACCCTCGTGAGTGCGACGGCCGTCGCTGCGCTCACCGCGATCCTGCTGGTCGCGGTGGCCTCGACGGTCATCGGCATGCTCGGGCACCGGGCCCGCCGGACGTCGGACTTCCTGGTCGCCTCGCGCACGGTCCGGCCCTCCGCCAACGCCGGCGCGATCTCCGGCGAGTACCTGTCCGCGGCCTCGTTCCTCGGGGTGGCGGGACTGGTGCTCCGCGACGGCGTCGACGCGCTCTGGTACCCCGTCGGCTACACCGCGGGCTACCTGTCGCTGCTGCTGTTCGTGGCCGCGCCGCTGCGCCGCTCCGGCGCGTACACGGTGCCGGACTTCGCCGAGCTGCGCCTGCGCTCGACGTCGCTGCGCCGACTCTGCAGCGTGTTCGTGCTGGTCATCGGCTGGCTCTACCTGCTGCCGCAGCTGCAGGGCGCCGGGCTGACCGTCGAGGTCGTCACCGGGCTGCCGCAGTGGATCGGCACGGTCGGGGCCGGGGTGATCGTGGTGCTCACCGTGGTGTTCGGCGGCATGCGCTCGGTGACCTTCGTGCAGGCCTTCCAGTACTGGCTCAAGCTCACCGCGCTCGCCGTGCCCGCCGCGGTGGCGCTGGTCTTCTTCCTCAACAGCGGGCACACCTTCGACCGGCCGCAGGCGCCGGACTTCCGCGAGCAGACCACCGTCACGGTCGAGACGGACGTCCGGCTCGACACCGGCGCGCCCACCCGCGTGCAGGTGGGCCCGGCGGGCGGGGTGGTCGACGGCGCCCCGGTGCCGGCCGGCACCGTGCTCACCTGGGAGACCGGCACCCGGCACGAGGTGAGCGCCGGCTCCGAGCTGGTGTTCCCGGCCGGCTCGCCGGTCCCGACCACGGCGGGGCGGCCGACCACGGACGCCCGCTGGCTCACCCCGCTGGCCGGCGACGGACCGTACCAGCTGCTGGCCATCTACTCGCTGATCATGGCGACCTTCCTCGGCACGATGGGGCTGCCGCACGTCCTCGGCCGCTTCTACACCAACCCGGACGGCCGGGCGGCACGCCGCAGCGCGGTGATCGTGCTGGCCCTGCTCGGCGGGTTCTACCTGCTGGTCACGTTGATCGGCGCGCTGTCGCGCTTCTACACCCCGCAGCTGCTCGTCGCCGGCCCCACGGACGCCGCGGTGCTGCTGCTGCCCGAGGCGGTGCTCGGCAGCGGGCTCGCCGGGGCGATCCTCGGCGGGGTGGTCGCGGCCGGGGCGTGGGCCGCGTTCCTGTCCACGGCGTCCGGCCTGCTGGTCAGCCTGGCCGGGGTGCTGTCCACGGACGTGCTGCGCGGTCGCTCGGCGGCGGCCGACCGGCGGATGGCCGAGCTGCGGATCTCGACGGTGCTGGCCGCAGCGGCGCCGCTGGCGCTCACCCTCGGGGTGACCCGGCTGGACTTCGCCGAGACCGTGGCGCTGGCCTTCGCGGTGGCCGCGTCGACCTTCTGCCCGCTGCTGGTGCTGGGCATCTGGTGGCGGGGGCTCACCGCGCGCGGCGCGATCTCGGGGCTGCTCGTCGGCGGGCTGCTCTCGGCCGGCGCGGTGGCGGTGAGCCTGGCCGGCGTCGGCGGCAGCGGCTGGGTCGGCGTCCTGCTCTACCGGCCCGCGATCGTCACGGTCCCGCTGGCCTTCCTGGTGATGATCGTGGTCAGCCTCGTCACGCGGAAGCACCGCCCGGCCAACACGGACGCCCTGTTGCTGCGGCTGCACGCGCCCGAACGGCTCGGACTCTTCCGCGAGCACGTCGAGAACGTGCGCCGGCCGTCCGACTGACCCGACCGACCGCTCACGCTCCGTGGCTGCGCTGACACGGACGGTTTCGTCGCGGAACCGTCTCGATCGTCGTTCCGAGTCGTTCGCCCTGTAGTGGCTCCGGCGCCGGAGGAGGGCGCCGGACACGCACGGAAGGACTTCTCATGAGCACCACCGGGGAACGGAGCGCCCACGGGACGATCTACCAGCGGGTCCAGGCGAGCCCCGAGTTCGGGGACCTGCGCCGCCGGCTGCGCCGGTTCGTCTTCCCGATGAGCGCGCTCTTCCTGATCTGGTACCTGGTCTACGTCCTGCTGGCCTCGTACGCGCCCGCCTTCATGGCGACCAGACTGGCCGGCAACTTCACCGTCGGCCTGCTGATCGGCCTGCTGCAGTTCGTCTCGACGTTCCTGATCACGACCCTGTACGTGCGCTTCGCCGACCGGACGCTGGACCCGGCCGCCGAGCGCCTGCGGCACGAGATCGAGGGGGAGGCGTGACCGCGCAGCTCGCGCAGGCGCAGGGCACGGTCGGCAACGTCGGCCTCAACATCGGCATCTTCGCGGCGTTCGTGCTGCTCACGCTGGTGGTGGTCTACCGCGCCAGCCGCAGCAACCGCACGGCGTCGGACTACTACGCCGCCGGCCGCTCCTTCAGCGGCTCGCAGAACGGCATCGCGATCTCCGGCGACTACCTGTCGGCCGCGTCGTTCCTGGGCATCGCGGGGGCCATCGCGGTCTACGGCTACGACGGCTTCCTGTACTCGATCGGCTTCCTCGTCGCCTGGCTGGTGGCGCTGCTGCTGGTCGCCGAGCTGCTGCGCAACACCGGCAAGTTCACGATGGGCGACGTCCTGAGCTTCCGGATGCGCCAGCGCCCGGTCCGGGCCGCCGCGGCCACGTCGACGCTGGTCGTGTCGTTCTTCTACCTGATCGCGCAGATGGCGGGCGCGGGCGGGCTGATCGCGCTGCTGCTGCAGATCCCGAACTCGGACAAGCTCGGGCAGTCGATCGTCATCGCCGTCGTCGGTCTCGTCATGATCGCGTACGTGCTGGTCGGCGGCATGAAGGGCACGACGTACGTGCAGATCATCAAGGCCGCGCTGTTGGTGGTGGGCGCGTTCGTGATGACCTTCTGGGTGCTCGGCAAGTACGGCCTGAACTTCTCGGCCCTGCTCGGCGGGGCGGTGGAGAAGTCGTCGAAGGGCGAGGCCCTCCTGGCGCCCGGCCTGCAGTACAAGAACAAGATCGACTTCATCTCGCTCGGCGTCGCGCTGGTGCTCGGCACCGCCGGCCTGCCGCACATCCTGATGCGCTTCTACACGGTCCCGACGGCCAAGGAGGCCCGCAAGTCCGTGGTGTGGGCGATCTGGCTGATCGGCGTGTTCTACCTGTTCACGCTGGTCCTGGGCTACGGTGCCGCCGCACTCGTCGGCCCGGACGTGATCAGCAAGGCGCCGGGCGGGGTCAACTCGGCCGCGCCGCTGCTGGCCTTCGAGCTCGGCGGGGAGATCCTGCTCGGGCTCATCTCCGCGATCGCCTTCGCCACGATCCTCGCGGTCGTCGCCGGGCTGACGATCACGGCGTCGGCCTCCTTCGCGCACGACGTCTACGCCAACGTCCTGAAGAAGGGGCAGACCTCGCCGGGTGCCGAGGTGAAGGTCGCGCGGCGCACCGCGCTGCTCATCGGCATCGTCGCGATCGCCGGCGGCATCCTGGCCAACGGACAGAACGTCGCCTTCCTCGTGGCGCTGGCGTTCGCCGTGGCCGCCTCGGCGAACCTGCCGACGATCCTGTACTCGCTGTTCTGGAAGCGGTTCAACACCATGGGCGCGCTCTGGAGCATCTACGGCGGCCTCGCCGTCTGCCTCGTGCTCATCGTGTTCTCGCCGGCCGTCTCCGGCAGCGAGACCGCGATGATCAAGGGCGCGGACTTCGCGTGGTTCCCGCTGTCGAACCCGGGCATCGTCTCCATCCCGGTGTCGTTCCTGCTCGGTGTGATCGGCACGTTCGCGGGCCGGCGCGAGCCGTTCGACTCGGAGAAGTACGCCGAGATGGAGGTCCGCTCGCTCACCGGCGCCGGGTCCGAGAAGGCCACCGTCGACGCCTGACGCGCTGCACCCACGAACGGCACTCTCGTGCGGTAGGTCCGCACGGGAGTGCCGTTCGTGCGTTCACGGGAGCCTGACGGGGCCGGGTGCCATCATGGGGACATGACCAGCGTTCCGTCCGTGCCCGTCGCGGACCTGCCGGCCGACGCCGCCCTGCTCGACGTCCGCGAGGCGGACGAGTGGGCCGCCGGCCGGGCCCCCGGCTCCCGGCACCTGCCGATGTCCGAGCTCACCCGGCGGATCGACGAGATCCCCGGCGACGAGCCGCTCTACGTCGTGTGCCGCTCCGGCGGCCGCTCCGCCCGCGTCGTCGCCTACCTGACCCAGCAGGGCTACCCGGCCGTGAACGTCGACGGCGGGATGCAGGCCTGGGCCGGCTCCGGCCGCGAGATCGTCGCCGACCCGGACCGGACCCCCGAGATCATCTGAGCGACCGGGTGAGCCTCATGCCGGACGCGTCCGCACGCCCGACGGGCGGGGCCCCCGCCCGGCCACCGGCGTGCTCGCGGTGCGGGCGGGTAGCGCCGCCCGGGTCCGGGCCCTTCTGCCCGTACTGCGGCCGCTACCTCGCCGCGCTGGCCTGGGTGGCTGAGCCACCGCCGGACGGGAAGCCGCGGCCGCCCGTCCGCCCCCGCTTCCGGTACACCGGCCCGCCCCGCTACCGGGAGGTGCCACGCTGGGGCTTCCCGCCGCTCCCGTGGCGCGGCGAGCCCGAGGCCGAGCGTGTGCCGGCGCTCGAGCGGGCCGCCCGGATCGCGCACCCGCTCGACGTCCTGCTGCGGGTCACCGCCGGCGTCGCCGTCGTGGCCGCGCTCGCCGAGATCCTGCGGTACGTCCTGCTGGTGCTCAGCCGCGCCGACGCGCTGCCGGCCGGGCTGGTCGCGTTCTCCGACGCCGCGGTCGCGTTCGGCGGCTGGGCGTCGCTGGCGGGGCTGGTCGGCAGCGGTGTGCTGATGGTGCTCTGGACGCTGCGTGCCCGCGAGGCCGCCGCCGAACGGACCGGCACCGTGCCGGCGCGGCCCGCGGCCGCCGTCGTCGCCGGGTGGGTGGTGCCCGGGCTCAACCTGTCGCTGCCGGGCTCGCTGCTGGCCGAGATCGAGCACGCCGGGCTGGACCGCCCGCCCGCCGAGCGCCCGCGGCCGTCGCGGCTGCTGCTGGTGTGGTGGGGGCTGTGGGGCGCCGGGGTGGTGCTCGGCGTCGTGGTGTTCCTGTGGTCGTTCCGCGGGGGCGTGCAGGCCATGGCCGACGGCGTCCTGCTGCACGCGGTGCTCGACCTGCTCGCCGCGGCGACCGCGCTGGTCACGGTGCGGGTCCTGCGCTACCTCACGGCGCTGCTGGAGCCGGCCCGGCCGGTCCGGCGCGAGACGCTCGTCGCCGTGCGGCCGCCGGGACCGGCGGAGGACGAGGCGGCGCCCGGCGCTACGGTGGCGCCCTGATGGCCAAGAAGAACCGCGACAAGTCCAGCGCCGCGACCGGCGAGAACCCGCGCCGCCCCTGCCCCTGCGGCTCGGGCAAGCGGTACAAGGCGTGCCACGGCGCCGGCGACGACGTGATCGTCACCCGGCCCTTCGAGGGGCTCGCCGCCGAGCCGGACCTCGTCGCGATGCGCGAGTTCCTGCCGTCGGCCGTGGCCCCGCTCCCGCTGCGCGAGACCGGCGAGCGCGCCGTCCGGCTGGCCACGGTGCTGCCGGGCGCCTCCGCGGCGCTCGTGCGGCCGAACGGCGAGATCCTGCTGGGCATGCAGGTCCAGACCCGCTCGGGCGACCTGTCCGCCGACCTCACCAAGGCGCTGCGCTGGGCCGAGGCGGCCGAGCCGGGGTCCGCGCTGCCCGTCGTCGGGCCCGGGGTGGGCGAAGGGGAGGTCGTCCGGCTGCAGGACCTGCTGGTCGCCGACGCCGAGCTCGACCTCGAGCTGCACCAGGACTTCGCCTGGTGGCTGCCCGCCGACGGCGAGGAGCCCGGCGCCGAGATCGCCGCGACCATCGAGCGCGCGAACTCGGTGATCATGCCGACCGAGGCGCTCGGCGGCGAGGGCGTCCGGGCGGCGTACTGGGTCGACACCGGCACGAAGGCGCACGTGCGCTGGGTGCGCCCGGAGGCCGAGGACGCGCTCATGCCGGCGCTGGCCCGGCTGCAGGCGGCCGGCGAGCTCGACCTCGGTGAGGGCAGCCGCTACGCCGGCGCCTTCCGCGCCCACGGCCTGCTCGTACCGGTGTGGGACGTCGACCGGGAGATGCACGCCAAGGAGTGGGCCGCCCCGGCGGTGGCCTTCGCGAAGCGGCTGTCCCAGGCGCTGGCCTCCACGGACGAGCTGACCCCGGCCGAGCGCTCGGCCCGGGACGCGCTCGCGGGCAAGCAGATCACCCTGCGCTGACCGCGCTATGGAACCATAATGCGCGTTCGAGCCCGGATCGAGCGCATTATGGTTCCATAACGCGATTCTCGGGCCGGATTGTGCGCATCATGGTTCCGTAATGCGCATTCTCAGACGCGGCCGCCCGCGACGGGCGGGGCGGACGGGTCCGCCGCCTCGCCCTTCGTGAGCTCGCGGGCCACGAAGTCCTCGATGTGGAAGAGGTTGTCGCCGGCCCGGCGCGCCACGGTGAGCAGCGTCGACATCGACGCGACCTCCTCGACCTGCTCCTTGAGGAACCACTGCATGAACTGCTCGCCGAGGTAGTCGCCCTCGTCGCGCGCGGTGCGGGCCAGCGTGGTGATCTGCTCGGTGACCCGCTTCTCCTGCTCGAGCGCCAGCGAGACGACGTCCTCGACCGTCGCGAAGTCGTTCCGGACCTCGTCGATCCCCGGGATCTGCACGCGCTCGTGGGTGTCCAGGATGTACTGCACCATGCTCATCGCGTGGTTGCGCTCCTCGAGCGCCTGGGCGTAGAAGTGCGCGGCCAGCTGGGGGAGGTCCTCCCCGTCGAGCCACACCGCGACGGCCGTGTACTGCTGCGAGGCCGTGAACTCGCTGCGGATCTGGTCCTTGAGCAGGGCGAGGAACTTCGAGTCGGACACCCGGGAAGGGTAACCTCGGCGACCCTACGGGCGAAGGTTCGCGGGCAGCAGGGCGTACCCCACGAAGGCCACGACGTCGATCAGCGCGTGCGCCCCCACCAGCGGCCACAGCCGGCCGGTCCGCTGCCACACCCGCCCGAACACCAGCCCCATCACCAGGTTCCCGACGAACCCGCCCACGCCCTGGTACAGGTGGTACGCCCCGCGCAGCACCGCGGCCGCGAGCACCGAGCGGTCGGCCGACCAGCCGAGCTGGCGCAACCGGGTCAGCAGGTACCCGATCATCACGATCTCCTCGGCCCAGGCGTTCGCCGCGGCCGCGAGGATCAGGACGGGGGTGCGCCACCAGACGTCGTCGAGCGTGCTGGGGGCCACGTCGAGGCTCACGCCGAGGGCCCGGGCCAGCAGGTAGAGCCCGAGGCCGGGGATGCCGATGAGCGCGGCCAGCCCCACGGCGCCGAGCGCGTCCCTCCCGGGGCGCGTCCGGTCCAGCCCGATCCGCGCGAGCGGGATCCCGGCCCGCAGCAGCAGGTACGCCGCCAGGGCGCCCCAGCCGACGAGCTGCAGCACCCGGACCAGCTGCAGCGCGAGGTCGACCAGGTCGGCCTGGGCCGCGGGGGCGTTGAGTGCGACCTGCTGCTCCGACAGGGGAGTGGGGGAGAGGAGCGCGTCGATCAGGGACAGGGCGCTGCGCAGGGCGGAGAGCCCGAGCGTCACCGTGAGCACCACGGCGATCTCCAGCCCGATCAGCCGGCGCGCCCGGGGATCGGTGACCTCCGCGATCCCGGACGGCGGGGCCGCGAGCCACCGCCCGACCCGACCTGCCGCCACGACCCGAAACTACCGCCCACCGCCGCCGCAGGTACCGGACCCCGTGCGCGGCCTCCTCGCCGGTGGTCACCCGGGCGCGGCGAGGGCGGCCGGGGCCTGCGCCGGACCGCGTATCGTGGGCGGCGTGTGGCGCGTGGTCCTGTCCCCCCGCTGGATCCTCTGGCACGTGCTGGCGATCCTCGCGGTGGCCGGGTGCGTGCTCGCCGCGATCTGGCAGTGGGACCGCGCCGGATCGGCGCTGGGCTCCGCGCTGAACGTCGGCTACGGCATCCAGTGGCCCATCTTCGCCGTGTTCTTCGCCTACATGTGGTGGCGCTTCCTGCGGCTGGAGCTACTGGAGCACCGGGAGACCGCGGCGGCCGAGGGGCCCGCGGCTGCGGAGCCCGAGACGGTTCCCACACCACCCGAGCCCGCCCCGCTGGAAGCCGGCGCCGACACCGGCGCCGGGACCGGCGCGGACGTCCGGGCCGGGACGAGTGCCGACGACGCCCCGCCGCCGTGGGACGCCAGCCCCTTCACCCGAAGCCCCGTCGCCGCGCCGGCCCCCGTCACCGACGCGGAGGCGCCCGGCCTGGCCGAGTACAACCGGATGCTGGCCGGCCTGGCCGCCCGCGACGCCGCTCACGGCGTCGCCCGGGACCGGGAGACCGCGGACGAGCGGTGAGCCGCCGCGGTTAGAGTCGAGGCGTGACCAGCCCCAGGACGTCCACCGCCCGGCGACCCGTCGGGTGGCGGCTGCCGCTGTACCGCGTGTTCGCCTACATCACCGGCGTGGGGCTGCTGCTGCTCGTGTTCTACGCCATGCCGATGAAGTACTTCGCCGGCGACCCGCGGCCCACGGCGATCATCGGCATGCTGCACGGCTTCCTCTACATGGCCTACATCGTGGCCACGCTGGTGCTGGCCGAGCGCGCACGGTTCACGCCGGTGTTCGCGCTGCTGGTGCTGCTCGCGGGCACGATCCCGATCTGCTCGTTCATCGCCGAGCGCAAGGTCACCCACCGGGTGCAGGAGCGGGAGCGCGCCCTGCAGCAGGAGGCGTAGCTCAGGCCTCGTCGACGGCCTCGTCGACCCGGTCGTGCGCGCCGCCGCCGACCTGGCGGAACGGGCACCCGACCAGCAGCCCGAGCTGCACGCGCAGCTCCTCGGCCGTCGTGGCCTCCTGCGGCCACGCGAGCCGCACGTCGTGGTCGCCCTCCGGCGTCTCCACCCGCAGCCGCAGCCCGCACCGGTCCACGCCGAGCGGGCGCACGCGCGCACCCATCGTGCAGCGCAGCGGCGCCGGCAGGTGCCGCGCGAGCGCGTCGAAGACCTCGGGGTGCGCCTCCTCGAGGTGCGACAGCCAGTGGTCCTCCATCCGGCAGAACGGGTCCGGACGCGCGGCGGCCAGGTCGACGGGCGCGAGCGCGGCCGTGCCCTCGGCGTCGGCCAGCACGGCCGAGCTCGGGGTGAGCTTCACCAGCGTGGCGCCGTGGCCCAGGTCGAGCAGCCGCGGGTGCGGCGCGACGTCGGCGACCTGCATCGCGGCCCGGCGGGCCGAGATCGCGTCGGGGATCCGGAGCCAGCCGCTGATCCACAGCAGCGCGCGGACCGGCTCGCGCAGCTCGACCGGCGCGCGGTCGGTCAGCTCGAGCATCACCGGGATCTCGCCCCGGTCCGAGGTGCGGATCGCCTCGAGGACCGGCGACTCGTCGGGCAGCAGCACGACGGCCGAGCCGTCGGCGTGGACGTGGTGCACCAGCGGCACGACGGGCTCCGGTCCGCCCGTCCCGACCAGTGCCGCCTCCCCGCCGCGCGCCGCGACGCTCCGGGCGCGTTCGGCGTCCGCAGGTGCCGGCGGACGCCGGAGCCGGGTCTGTCCCACGTAGCTCACCTCCGAGTTAGGTGAGGCTAAGTTAGCTGCCGGACGACGAGCCTGTCCAGGGCCGGAGCGCCACCCCTTGTCGGGCCCGTGTGAACGGCGGGTTAGCGTGCGTACCCGTGACGACCGTGCCCTCGGGATCCTCCGCCGACCCGTGGCCGATCCGTCCCCTGCTCGCCGGCCTGGTCGACGACGCGAGCCTCGTCCAGCCGCGGATGGTCGCCCCGAGCATCGACGCCGTGGTGGCCCGCTACCTGTCGGCCCGCGACGGGGCCTACGGGGGCATGATCGGTCACCTGGTCTGCCCCGTCTCGCGCCTGCCCGCCCTGGTCACCGAGCTGGCCCGCTCGGCGCCGTCGCGGCCCGTCGACCTCTCGCTGGTCGTGGACACCGGGCTCGGCGCGGTGCCGAAGGCGCTGTCCACGGTCTTCTCCCGGTCGAGCCTGCTCACGCCGCGCACGGTCGAGACGGCCGCGCCGCCGGACGTCGACGCCGTCTGGCTCGAACGCGTGTCCGAGTTCGTGCCGGACGAGGTCACGCCCGTGGTCGAGCCGCGGCGCCCGCTCGGCGGCACCGCCGAGGAGATCGACGCCTGGCTCGACGCCGTGCAGCGGGTCGCCGAGCACGGGTGCACCCCGAAGCTGCGCTGCGGTGGTCCGCGCCAGTCGGACGTGCCGTCGGTCGCCGAGGTCGAGCGGTTCCTGCAGGTCACCGTGGGGGCCGGGCGCGGGTTCACCGCGATCGGGCTGCGCGAGGCCGTCCGGCCGATGCCGGAGAACGAGACGGACCGGGGCCGCCACGGCGTGCTCAACCTGCTGCTCGCCGTCGCCCGCGAGCTGGGCACCGGCGGCGCGGGCACCGTGGCCGACGCCCTCCGCGAGACGGACGGGCAGGCGCTCGTCGCCGAGGCCGAGGCGCTGTCCGGACGCACGGTCGACACGGTGCGCGGGCTGTTCACCTGCTGCGGGATCGACCCCGACCCGATGTCGATCAGCGAGTTCGCCACCCTCGGCCTGCTGTAGGCGCGTCGGTGAGCCGCCGGACCCCGGGCGCGGGGTCCGGCGACCCCTGGGGGCGTCCGCGCACCGAAGACCCCCCGTCACCTCGGATCGCGACTCCCTGTCCTGACCTACGAGCGCGAGGGCGCGCCGGTTCGACCGGATCGCGAAGTTCGGCCCTCCGGCCCTCTCCGTTGGTCGGGACGGGGCAGCGCGGCGGCCGCCGGCGGCCCGACTAGGCTGGCCGATCGTGCCCCGTCCCCGATCCCGCATCGGTTTCCTCGGCCCGCACGCCACCTTCACCGAGCAGGCGCTGCGCACGCTGCCGGAGTCCGAGGACGCGGAGCTGGTGCCGCTGCCGGGCAACCCGGCCGTCCTCCGCGCCGTGCGCGAGGGCACCGTCGACGCGGGCTGTGTGCCGATCGAGAACAGCGTGGAGGGCGCCGTCCCGCCCGTGCTCGACGGGCTGGTGGAGGAGCCGCCGCTGGTGATCGTCCGCGAGGCGGTCATCCCCGTGCGGTTCGTCCTGCTCGGCCGCGCCGGCACGACCCTCGCCGGGGTCCGGTCCGTCGCCTCGCACGGCCACGGCATCGCGCAGACCCGCGGCTGGATCGCCGCGCACCTGCCGGAGGCGGACGTGCGGGTGGCCACCTCCACGTCGGAGGGTGCGGCGCAGGTCGCGCGCGGCGAGGTCGACGCCGCCGTGTCGTCGCCGCTGGCCGCGGAGCAGCACGGGCTCGAGGTCCTGGCCGACGACATCGCCGACAACGCCGGCGCGGTCACCCGCTTCGTGCTCGTCACCCGGCCCGGCACGCCGCCGCCCGCCACCGGGCACGACCGCACGACCCTGGCCCTGACCACGGAGAACCGGCCCGGCTCGCTGCTGGGGCTGCTCACCGAGCTGGCCGTGCGCGGGATCGACCTGACCCGCATCGAGTCCCGCCCGATCAAGGACCGGCACGCGGACTACTGGTTCCACCTCGACTGCAGCGGGCACGTCGCGGACCCGGCGATGGGCGAGGCGCTGGCCGCGCTGCACCGCCGCTGCGACCGCGTCCGGTTCCTCGGCTCCTACCCACGGGCGGCCGGCGCGCCCGAGCCGGTGGAGGGGGTCGGGGCGCCCGCGGTCCCGTTGCACGGGGCCGACGCGGCGGCGTACCGGGCGGCACAGGAGTGGCTGCAGGGAGTGCGGAACGGAGAGTGGACATGACCCCCGAGGAGCCCGAGCAGGACGAGCTGCGCCTGGTCCTGCTGCGGCACGGTCAGACGGACGCCAACGTCGCGCGGGCGCTGGACACCGTCCCGCCCGGGGCGCCGCTCAACGAGACGGGCCGGGCCCAGGCGGCGGGCGTCGCCGAGCTGATCGCGGACTGGCCGATCCGCGCGGTGCACGCCTCCCGGGCGATCCGCGCCCGGCAGACCGCCGAGCCGGTCGCGCTGGCCCACGGGCTGGGCGTGACCGTGGTCGACGGGGTGCACGAGATCTTCGTGGGCGAGCTGGAGGGCCGCTCCGACAAGCCCGCCCGCCGGGAGTTCGACGAGGTGTACGACGCCTGGTGGGGCGGCGACCTCGCGCGCACCCTGCCGGGCGGGGAGTCGGCCCTGGACCTGCGCGCCCGGTACCTGCCGGCCGTCGACCGGATCGTCGAGCAGACGGAGCGGGCCTACGGGCCGAGCGGGATGGTCGTCCTGGTGAGCCACGGCGCCGCGATCCGGCTCGCCGCCGCCGCGCTGCTCGGCGACACCGCCGAGACCCGGTACGTGCCCAACGCCGGCCGGGTGGTGCTGCGCCGCGACCGGTCCGTCGAGACCGGGTGGGCGCTGGAGCTGTGGGACTCCGGTCCCGCGCTGGTCGGCGACGTCACGGCGGGCGCCGCACCCGAGGCGCACTGACGCGGGCGCCCTGACGGCCACCCCCCGGAGGCCGTCAGGGTGCGGCGAGCCGGACGAGCCCGTCCCCGGCGAGTCGGGGCAGCGCGGCCGCGCTGCGCCCCGTGAGCAGCAGGAGCAGGGCCGCGGCGGGCCCGCGGACCTCCGCGCCGTCGGCGTCGCCCGCGGTCCAGTCGACGTCCGTGGCCACGAGCCGCGTGCCACGGAAGCGCCGCCGCGCCCAGAAGGGCCAGCCCATCCGCCACACCCGGTCCAGCCCCTCCCGCGCCGCGGCGAGCGGCATCGGCACCGCGCGCCCGAGGGGCAGGGCGATGTCCTGGACGTGCACCAGGACGTCGAACAGCAGGTTGTCCAGCGTCGTGATCGCCGGTCGGGCGCGGCTGTCGGCGAGCTCCCGCAGCTCGGCGACGAGCTCGGTGGTGGGGCGCCGCGCGTGCGCCAGCGAGAGGTCCCTGTTGACGGCCTGGAGGTCGCCGCCGGCGCGCACGCCCGCGGCGAGGATGCGCAGCATGCCCGGCGACTGCGGGGTGAGCGCGACGTGCGCGGCGACGTCGCGGACCCGCCACTCCGAGCAGAGCGAGGGGCGCTCCCACTCCTCCTCGTGCAGCCCGGCCAGCAGGTCGGCGAGCTCCCGCCGGCGTCCGGCGATCACCGCCCACTTCTCGTCGCGCTCCATCGGCCACCCCGATTCAGTCAGAGAAACTGACCAACTTCGTCAGAGTCTCTTACCATCTCGTAGGATCGTCAAGCGTGACGGAGTCGTTGAACACCGGGCTGCTGCTCTTCCTGCCCTACCGGGCTCTCGAGTTCCGCGTGTTCGAGGGTCTGGCTGCGGCCGGGTTCGACGATTTCACCCCCGCCCAGGCCCGTGTCTTCCAGCGGATCGCCCCCGGCGGCAGCCGCACGACCGAGCTGGCCGAGCAGGCCGGGATCACCAAGCAGAGCGCGAGCTTCCTCGTCGACCAGCTGGAACGTGCCGGGTACGTCGAGCGCGTGCCCGATCCGGCCGACGGCAGGGCCCGCCTCGTCCGGGTCGCGGAGCGGGGCGCACGCAGCGTGGAGGTGTCCCGCGGGATCGTCGCGGAGGTGGAGGCGGAGTGGACCGCGCACCTCGGCGCGCGGCGGATGGCGCAGCTCCGCACCCTCCTCGCCGACCTGCGGGAGATCACCGACCCGTGGCGGTGACCGGACTCCGGGCGAGGAGGGCCGCCGGGACCAGGGCGACCGCCCCCAGGCCCGCGAGCAGCCAGAACACCGCGGCGAAGGCCGGCCCCGCGCCGTGCGGCAGCAGCGCCGCCAGGGTGGTGGCCACCAGTGCGCCGCCCACCGCCCCGCCGACCCGCTGCAGGGCGTTGAGCTGGGTCGTCGCGTCCGGCAGCTGCTCCGGCCGCACCGCCGCGTAGGCCGCGACCGTGGGTGGGATGGCCGCGAAGCCGATCGCGATCCCGCGCAGGACCAGCAACACCTGCAGGAGCACCGGCCCCGGCTCGGCGACTGCGAAGGGGAGCGCGGTGAGCACCAGCCCTGCGCAGCCCGCCGTCGCGACGACGCCGCCGCCGACACGGTCGGTGAGCCGGCCGGCCAGGGGCGTCGACACCGCCGTCGCGAGCCCGTAGGAGAGCAGCGCGAGGCCGGTGCCGGTCGTGTCGGTGCCGCGGCCGAGCTGCAGGAGCAGCGGGAAGACCAGCACGGTGCCGAAGAGCGACGCGCCGGTGAGGGTGCTGCAGAGGGTCGCGGTGGCGTACCGGCGGTCGGCGAACAGGCGCAGGTCGGTGAGCGGGTGCGGGCGGCGCAGCGACCGCGCCACGAACAGGACGAGCGCGATTCCTCCACCGAGCACCGTCCCGCCCACGACGGCGGGCGCGCCCTGCTCGCCCCACGCCGTGAGGCCGTACACCAGCGCGGACAGGCCGATCCCCGCCAGGAGCAGGCCCACGACGTCGAGCGTCCCGGTGCGCGTCGGCACCCCGCGCGGCAGCACGCGCAGCCCCGCGACGAGCCCGACCACGCCGATCGGCAGGTTGACCAGGAACAGCCACGGCCAGGACGCCACGTCGAGCAGCACGCCGCCCACGACCGGGCCGAGCGCCGGGCCGAGGCTGACCACCGACCCGAGCACCGCCATCACCCGGCCGAGCCGGTCCGGCCCGACGGCCTGGCCCAGCAGCGCCTGCCCGGTCGGCACGAGGAACCCCGCCGCCACTCCCTGCAGCACCCGCGCGGCCACCAGCAGCCCGAGAGTCGGTGCAGCGGCGCAGAGCAGCGAGGCCGCCGTGAACCCGGCGAGCGCGAGCACCCACAGCCGCCCGGCGCCGATCCGACGGCCCAGCCACCCGCACGCGGGCAACGCCACGGCCAGCGCGAGCAGGTAGGAGTGCGCGATCCACTGTGCGGCACCCAGGCCGGCGCCGAGGTCGCGGGCCATCGACTCCAGCCCGACGGCGACCACCGTCGCGTCGAGCATCGAGAGCAGGGCCCCCAGCACCACGACCGCGGCGATCCTCCGGGTCGCGGGGTCCCGGATCGTCACACCGGGGCTCGGAGGCTCCGCAGGGCACCGGCCCAGGCGGTGACCTCGTCGAGCATCCGGCGCAGTATCGGTTCCTGGTGCTCGGCCGCGGCGATCCGGCCGACGTCGGTCGGGCCCGTGAGCACGAAGTCGGTCATGAGGTTGAGGCAGACCTGCGTCCGGACGTCGGCGATCCCGACCTCGGCCAGCACCGGCCGCAGCGCCTCGACGGCCCGGACCCCGCCCTGCACGCCGTACCCGACCAGGCCGGCGGCCTTGTCGTTCCACTCGGCGAACAGGTAGTCGATCGCGTTCTTCACCGCGGCCGGGAAGGAGTGGTTGTACTCCGGGACGACGAAGACGAAGGCGTCGCAGGCCGCGACCGCCGCGGCCCAGCGCAGGGTGTGCGGGCCGGTGTAGTCGCCGTGGATCGCCGGGCTCGGCTCGTCGAGCATGGGCAGGTCGAAGGCGGCCAGGTCGAGGAGCTCGACGGTCGCGCCGTGGGCCTCGGCGACCCGTTGGACCCAGCCCGCCACGATCCCGCCCCGACGCTGCGGGCGCGTGCTGCCCACGATGATCCCGATCCTGATGTCGCTGTTCACGACCGGTAAAGTACAACGTGCATGGCAAAGTGACAACGCTCGTTGCATCCGGTAGGAAGTCGACCGTGACGACGGTCGGGACCGGGATGCGCCGGGGGCTCGCGGACAAGCGGCGGGCGATCCTGCGCGGCGCGCTCGCCGTGTTCGCGCGCGAGGGCTACACCCGCGCGAGCATCGACCTCATCGCCCGGGAGGCCGGGGTCTCCACGCGGACGATCTACAACCACTTCCGTGACAAGGCGGCGCTGTTCGAGACGGTGATCCAGGAGAGTGCGCAGCGGGTCGCCGAGGAGCAGATCGCCGAGATGGACCGCCACCTCGCGCACGTCGGCGAGGGTCCGGAGGCGCTGGAGCAGGCGCTGCTCGCCTTCGGCCGGGCCCACGCGCAGCCCACGGCGGCGGAGCACTTCGCGCTCGTCCGGCAGATCCAGGCCGAGGTGCTGCACATCCCCGCCGAGGCGCTCGAGGCCTGGCAGGAGACCGGCCCGCGACGGGTGCAGCGCGCGCTGACCGGGCACCTCGCGCGGTTCATGGCGGAGGGCAGGCTGCGCGAGGCGGACCCGCACCGCACGGCCCGCCACCTCGTGCTGCTCGCGGCGGGCGAGGTGACCAGCCGGTCCTTCCACGGCGCGCTCCCGGTGCCGAAGGCGGAGATCGACACGATCGTCGCGACCGGCGTCGACGCGTTCCTGCGCGCCTACGCCCCCTGACCGGATCTGCGCAGCTCAGCGGGGGTCGTGAGTGCCGGCTGCCCCTCTAGGGTCACTCGGCACTCACGGGGTCAGCCCCAGCCGAGCTCGTGCAACGTGTGCTCGTCGATCCCGAAGTGGTGGGCGATCTCGTGCACCACCGTCACGGCGACCTCGTGCACGACCTCCTCCTCGGTCGCGCAGATGTCCAGCACGGCGTCCCGGAAGATGGTGATGCGGTCGGGCAGGACGCCGCCGTAGTCGCTGGTCCGGTCGGTGAGCGCGACGCCCTCGTACAGCCCCAGCAGCCCCGGCTCGTCGGGATGCCGGTCCTCGACCAGCACCACGACGTTGTCCATCGCCGCGGTCAGCCGCCGGGGGATCGTGTCCAGGGCGTCGGACACCAGCTCGTCGAACCGGGCCCGGCTCATCTCCACCACGACGTCAGGGTGCCGCAGGGACCTCCACCGGCAGCGGCGCGGGCGCCGCCGACTCGGATTCCGACGGCGCGGGCGCCTCGGTGCTCGGCGGAGCCGCCGGGTCCGAGCTCGACGGCGGCGCGCTCGGGTCCGTGGTCGGCGTGGTGGACTGCGTCGGCGGGGCGGGGACGCCCGGCTTCGGCGTGGTGGTCGCGGGCGGCGCGGGCTGGTCGCCGACGGTCACGGCGCCCTTCACCGGACCGGTCACCGGCGCGAACCCGCTGCGGTCCGGCAGCAGCGCCGCCAGGTTGCAGTTGACCTTGCGGGTGCCCGCGTTCCAGGAGTCCTCGGTGATGTTGTCCCAGTAGACGGTGAGCTTCTTGTCCGTGATGACCTGCGGGCCGCCGGCGTACTCGCCCGCGATCCGGCTGCACTCGGGCTGCAGGAACCCGTCCTGGTCGCCGACCGCGGGGAAGCCCTCCGGGAACTTCTGGGACAGGTCGACGACGCCGACCGTCTCCACCGCGTGCGGCCCCGCGCAGTCCGTGGGGTCGCCGACCCGCGGCCCGTCGATCGCCAGGCAGGTCCCGGGCTCGTACACCCCGGACTGGTCCTGGTCGGCGGCCTTGCCGGTCAGCGGGTAGAGCGCGCCGGAGCGCGAGGCGCTCTGCACGCCGCAGCGCAGCTCGCGGTCGCCCTCGTCCCACTTCTTCTGCGACGGCTTGAGGGCGCCCACCCGGAACTTGCCGTTGGGGTCGAACTTGCCGCCCAGGTACTGCAGGACGACCGGGGTGCACCGCTCGTTGACGAGCTGGCGCATCGTCGCGTCGTCCGGCAGGGCCTGCTGGTCGGCGAGCTGGACCGTGCCCGACTGCTCGAACAGGTGCGGCTGCGCGCAGTCGACGACCGCGGTGTCCGCGGCGTCGGCGCGGGCCCAGTTCAGGCAGGTGCCGGGGGTGGTCGGCGGCGGCGGGATGTCCTGGACGTCCGCCGAGGTGCCGTTGGGCGAGGGCAGCGCGGCCAGCGAGCCGAGCACCGGCACGGTGGCGCCGGCGACGGTGTCGAGCGTGGCCACGCCGAGCATCACCCCGGCGCCCACGAGTACGGCCGCGACGATCCGCCGCGCCTGGCGGCGGCCCGGCAGGCGCGCACCCCGGCGGGGTGGCGCGGGCGGGCTCGTCCGCGGGGAGCGGGCCGGGCGGTCGGCGACGGCGAGGGGGGAGCGGCCGCCGGACGGGGTGGGGAGCTCGTCCATGTCGGCGACCATCTTGCCGTCCCCGTCCGGGCGACCCCGATCCGGTGCCGCCGTCGCTCGGTCATCGGTCGGGCGTGTGCTGCGAGGTGTCGCCGGGGGACGACGAGGAACCCCGATCCGGTGATCCTGCGCGACGGGAGGCCTCCCGGGTCGGGTGAACGGTGTCACGATCTTGGTCGGGTCGATACCGAGCCGAGACCGAGGGCGGTTCCGCACGTCCGCCCCGACCGGATACGGTGCGCGGCGGGGGTGGACGCATGACGGAGAACGACGGCCGGGACCAGCCCGGGCCGCCGGACGAGACCGGGGAGACCCGGCCCGTCGAGAGGGTCCGCGGGCGCATGGCGCAGCAGGACGCCTCCACCACGCCCCGTGAACCCACCCTCGCCGAGAAGCGCGCCCGCGAGCAGGGCGCCCGCCGCCGTGCCGAGGAGGCCCGGCAGGCGGAGGAGGACGCCGGGCGCCGGAAGAAGCGCAAGCGGATCCTCATCGGCTCCGGCGTCGTGGTCGGCGTGGTCGCGCTGATCGCCGTCGGGTACGCCGTGGCCTCGGACGACGAGGAGGTCGAGGCCCGCTGCGTCGACGAGAACAACGTGGTCGTCGACGACGCGAACTGCGTGACCCCCGCCTCGGCCAGCAACAACACCTACTACGGCGGTGGCGGCTTCTTCCCGATCTTCATCGGGACCGGCGGCCGCCAGTACCACTACAACTACGGCGGCACGGGCAACATCGGCCAGGTCGCCACCGGCGGGACCACGACCGTGCCCCAGAACGGGACCGTCCGCACGCCCTCGGGCAAGACGATCTCGCGCGGCGGCCTCGGCGTGAGCAACGGCGGTTCGTCCTCCGGCGGGTCGAAGGGCACGTCGGGCGGGTCCTCGTCGTCGGGCGGGAAGTCCGGCGGAAGCAGCGGGAGCTGAGCGGTGCGCCGTGAACGCGGGGCCGCGCGCCCCGGCTGGCAGCAGATCGTCCGCGACCAGGGGCTGGTGTACGACGCCCCGGGGCGGGACCGGAACGGGCTGGCGCGTCCCTACTGGGACGAGTCGGTGCACTACGTCTTCGAGATGGACGAGATCCTCTCCCTCGAGGCGGACGTCGAGCTGCTGCACTCGATGTGCCTGGAGGCAGTCGACCACATCGTCACCACCGAGCGGTTCCGCGACTTCGCCCTGCCCGAGTGGGCGTGGGAGAAGGTCGCGGCCTCGTGGAAGCGGCACGACCCGCACGTCTATGGCCGCTTCGACCTGCGCTACGACGGCTCCGGCCCGGCCAAGCTGCTGGAGTACAACGCAGACACCCCGACCACGCTGCTCGAGGCGTCGATCCTTCAGTGGTACTGGCTCAAGGACACCCACCCGGACGACGACCAGTGGAACTCGCTGCACGAGCGCCTGGTCGAGCGGTGGGGCGAGATCAAGGGCACGCTGCCGGGCTCCGAGGTCCACTTCACCTGGTCCGGCGGCGACTCCACCGGCGAGGACCACGTGACCGTCGGGTACCTGCAGGAGACCGCGGCGGAGGCCGGCCTCGACACGGTGGGCCTGCGCATCGAGGACCTCGGCTGGGACGTCGACCTCGACCGCTTCGTCGACCTCGCCGAGGCGTCGATCGCCACGGTGTTCAAGCTCTACCCCTGGGAGTGGATCCTCGCCGAGGAGTTCGGCAAGCACGTCGTGCGCAGCCTGCCCGAGACGCTCTGGCTCGAGCCGCTGTGGAAGACGCTGCTGTCGAACAAGGCGATCCTCGCCGTGCTGTGGGAGATGTACCCCGGGCACCCGAACCTGCTGCCCGCGTACCTGCACGACCCGGGCCTGCTCACGGAGTACGTGCGCAAGCCGCTGCTGGGCCGCGAGGGCGCGAACGTCGACATCGTCTCGCCCGGCTCGCAGGTCTCGACCGGCGGCGTGTACGGCGAGGAGGGCTACGTCTACCAGCTCTTCGACCCGCTGCCCGAGTTCGACGGCTTCCGGCCCGCGCTGGGCGCGTGGATCGTGGGCGACGGCTCGGCCGGCCTCGGCATCCGCGAGACCGCCGGACTGGTGACGGACGACGGCGCCGCGTTCGTGCCGCACCGCATCCCCGAGGACTGATCCTCGCCCCGCACCCCGCTCCCCGTCCCCTTCCTCCCGGAGGACCCCATGACCCTCGCCCTCGATGCGGTGTACTTCGCGAACATCGGCCGTGGCGTCGGCGCGATCCTGCTCTACGCGCTGCTCGGCGCGCTGCTCATGCTCATCGGCTTCTGGGCCATCGACATCACCACACCCGGCAAGCTGAACCGGCTGGTCCGCGACGGCCGCCCGGGCGCGGTGCTGGTGACCGCCGCCGGGATGATCTCGATGGCGTTCATCGTGGTCGTGGCGATCTGGAGCGCCTCGGGCCTGCTGGCCGAGGGGCTGCTCGCGGCCCTGATCTTCGGCCTGGTCGGGATCATCGCGCAGGTCGCGGCGGTGCGGCTGCTGGAGTGGGTCACCGGCATCCGGATCGGCGAGGTGCTGGCGGCCGACGAGCTCAACGCCGAGGCATGGGTGGTCGCGGCCGCGCACGTGGCGCTCGGCCTCGTGGTGGCCGTCGCGATCATCTGAGCCGGGTCACGCGTCCTCGCGCACCTTCGCGACGACGTCCTTCGCCAGCGCCGCGCGGGTCAGCGCGGCCGCGAGGTGCGCGAGCCTGTCGTCGGGGACGAGCGCGGCGAGGTCGTCGGGATCGGTCGGCAGGCCCAGGCGTTCGGCGCCCTGCCGCGCCTTGCCGTCGAGGGCCGGACGCAGCTCGGGCCACACGGCCTGGGCCTCGCGGCAGAAGATGTCCGCGCCGGTCGGCCCGAGCCGGGGGAACTCCGTGAGCAGCTCGCGGAGGTGGGCCGGGTCGCCGCGGCCCTCCTCGCGCAGCCGCCGCAGGTCGCCCTTCCACCGGTCGAGCAGCAGCTCGGCGCCCTCGCCGAGGGCGGTCGCGGTGCTCTCGTCGTAGCGCGTGTAGTGGGCGCGGCCGAGGGCGTCGACGCGGTCCTGCCAGCTCGCGTCGCGCATCTTCTCGGGCGTGCCCATGCCGGAGCGGACGAGCTCGTGCGCCGCGCCGACGGCGATGTCCGCCCGGATGCGGGTCGAGAGCAGCACCGCGAGCACCAGCAGCCGGTACAGCGGTGCGGGGGTGTCCTTGAGCGTGATCCCGGCCTGCTCGGCGTAGGTCTCGCCGGCCTCGTCGAGCAGCGCGGTCACGGTGTCCTGAGGCGTGCTCATCCCTCCGGGTACCCGGCGCGGCGGGCCCGTGCACGGCCGCGCAGGCCCAGGACGGCCAGCGCCACCAGCACCCCGACCACCGTGGCGACGAGCCGGTCGGTGAGCAGGGTCGCGGTGTCGGCCGGATGCATCGTCGTGCCGACGACCAGCGCGAGCGGCGTGATGAGCAGCAGCGCGATCGCGTAGTTCCGCATCACCAGCAGCTCCGCCCCGGTCTGCAGCACCACCGCCGTGACGACGATCGCCCACCCCGGCAGGTGCAGGGCCAGCAGGACCGCGGCGACGGCCAGCCCGCCCAGCGTGCCGCCGATGCGCATCACGCCCCGGGTCACCCGGGCCCGGGAGCCCGGCACGGACAGCGGGACGACGGCCGCGACCAGCGCCCAGTACAGGTGCTCCACCCCGAGCAGCACCGCGAGCGGCGCGGTGACCGCGCAGGTCAGCAGCACCTCGAGCACGATCTCCCGGCGCACGGCCTCGCGCAGTGGGACCGCGACCAGCGGCGCCCGCCGCCGGACGTGCCCGGGCAGCAGCGCGCCGGCGCTCCCGACGAGCACTGCGAACCCCGCCGAGCCCGCGGCGACGGACACGACCTGCAACGACGCGGCGAGACCGAGCGGAGGGGCGCCGGCGAACGCGCCGGCCGCGAACACGAAGAACAGCGGCCCGCCCGGCTTCCAGCCGACCACCTCGCCGCCGATCGTGCCGGCGACGGCCACCCCCACCAGGGCGAGCAGCGCGAGCCAGGGGGAGGCGGGCAGGTGCGCGGCGAGCAGCCCGACGGCCACGCTCGCGACCAGCCCGAGGCCGGTGACCGCCTGCACCCCCGTCCGCGCCGGGACCGTCAGGTTCCGGCCGTAGATGGCGGCGAAGGCGCCGAAGGTGGCCGCCCCGAGCAGGTCCAGCCGGCCCAGCGCGAGCAGCACCAGCATCGGGACGCCCACCGAGATCCCGCACCGCAGCGCGGGCCGGTGCGCCCCGGCGTGGGCCTCGAAGCGGACCAGTTCACGGACCAGCGTCCCCTGCACGCATACTCCTTTCACCGGTGTAGCAATTTACTTCACGGGTGTACGAAAGGGGAAGCCGATGACGGCGAACCGTGACGCGATCGACGAGATCCGGGCGGTCTGGGCGGACCGGCGCCCTGACCTGGACACCGAGCCCATCGCCGTCGTCGGGCGGATCCTGCGGGCCGCGCGGTTCCTCCAGCAGGCGGCCGACGACTGGCTGGCCGACGCCGGCGTGACCCGCGCCGAGTTCGACGTCCTCAGCCAGCTGCGCCGCAACGACGCCCCGCTGCGTCCCGGAGACCTCACCGCCGGGGTGGTGGGCTCGCCGGCCGCGACCACCAAGCGGCTGCACAAGCTCACCGCCGCGGGCCTGGTCACCCGCACCCCGGACCCCGACGACGCCCGCGCCGCCCGGGTCGCGCTGACCCCGTCGGGTGAACGCCTGGTCGACGAGGTCCTCCCGCGCCAGCTCGCCGCCGAGGCCGAGCTGCTCGAGGCCCTCACCCCGGCCCAGCGCGAGTCGCTGGCCGCGTTGCTCCGGACGGCGCTGCTGGCCTGGGAACCGTGAGCGGCAACTGCCCCTAGAGGGGCGCCCGCCACTCACCACCACGGATGAGCAGCGGAAACGAGCCTCAGCCGAGGGCGGCCACGTCCGGCACCCGGGCCTCGGGCGGCGGCATCGCCTCCAGCTCGGTCCGGACCTCGCGGGCGTTGGCGGCCAGCTCGCCGTCGGCGACCAGCCGGCGCAGCGCCTCGGCGGTCACCTTCCCGGACAGGCCCGCCCCGCGCCGCGCGATGAGCTCGGCGTTGTGCCGCCGGTCCCCGGCCCCGGGCACCGCGAGCTGCGGGATCCCGGCGGACAGCGCGCCCATCGCGGTGCCCGAACCGCCGTGGTGGACGATCGCCGCGCAGAGCGGCATGACGTCGACCAGCGGCACCCACCCGACCGTCCGGACCCGGTCCACGTCGCGCGCCCGGCGCTCGATCCGCGGCTCCGGTCGGACCAGCACGATCTCGGCGTCGACCTCCGCCGCGGCGGCCAGCGCACCCGGCATGGGGTCGGCACCCGGGCCGGGCGCCGTGCTGCGCGAGACCAGGATGCGCGGCCGGTCCGCCGCGTCCGACGGCACCCGCAGCCAGGCCGGGATCTCCCCGCCGCCGCGCTGCACCGGCCGCATCGGCAGCCCGGTCCGCTCGCCGACGACGCTGCGCGGCGCCGTCGTCAGCACCACCTCGGGGGGCGGGAGCCCGCGATCCTCCAGCCCGTGCCGGCGCAGGGCGCGCCGCATGATCTTCGACTCCGACGTGACCCGGACCAGCGACGGCCCGTCGAACAGCGAGTTCTCCAGCAGCACCGTGGGCAGGTCGTACCGGGCCGCGGCGACGGCGGCGGCGACCGCGAGCGGCTCGTGGACCACGACGTCGGGCCGCCACTGCTCGACGACGGTCACCAGCCCGTCCGTGAGCTCCTCGTTCACGGCCCCGAACAGCCGGGCCACCATCCGGGTGCCCGCGGTGCCGGCCAGCTCGGCGCGGGCGTCGAGGGGATGGGCGGCCATGCTCCGCGCGGCGATCCGGGCGAACGAGAGGTCCCGCGCGATGTCGATCACCGGAAGGTCGCCCGTGTCGGCGCCCATCGCGTCCCCGCCGGTGGCGACGAGCACGTCGTGCCCCGCCTCCCACAGCGCCTCACCGAGGGGCAGCATCGGCAGCAGGTGCCCGGTGAGCGGCGCCGACACCAGCAGCACGCGCATAGGCGCACGCTATCCCGGAGATCGCGTCGGCCGCTGCCCGTACGCTGGGGGCGTGTCCGGGTGGATGGTGTAGTCAATGGAGGCCCCACGCCTCGTGGCGACGGACGTCGACGGCACCCTGCTCGGCGAGGACCACGAGGTCAGCCCCCGCACCGCGGCCGTGGTCGGCAGGCTGGTCGCCCGCGGTGTCCCGTTCGTCCTGGTGACCGGGCGCCCGCCGCGCTGGATCCCGCCCGTGGCGACGCAGCTCGGCGTGGTCCGGTACGCGGTCTGCGCCAACGGCGCGGTGCTCTACGACGTCGAGGCCGACCGGATCGTCGGCTCCCGCCCCCTGCACCCGGAGGACCTCACCCGGCTCGAGCTGGCCGTCGCCGAGGCCCTGCCGGGTGCCACCCTCGGGGTGGAGCGGGTGGGCGAGCACGCGTTCGACGACCAGGTGGCCCAGTTCGTCGCCGAACCTGACTACGAGCACGCCTGGCCGGGGGGCGGGCCCCCGACCGAGGAGCGCGACCGGCTGCTGTCCCACCCCGCGGTGAAGCTGCTCGTCCGAGCCAAGGGGATGTCGAGCGACGCCATGGCCGCCGCGCTGGAACCGCTGGTCGGCGACACCGTCGACATCACCTTCTCGCACCCGGGCGGGCTGATCGAGGTGGCGCCGGCGGGCGTCTCGAAGGCCACCGGACTGCTCGACCTCATGGAGCGCACGCCGGAGTTCGCGGGCATCCGGGCGGACGAGGTCGTCGCGTTCGGCGACATGCCCAACGACCTGGCGATGCTGCGGTGGGCCGGGCACGGGGTGGCGATGGGCAACGCGCACCCGGAGGTCGTCGCGGCGGCGGACGAGACCACCGCGACCAACGTCGACGACGGTGTCGCGCTGGTCCTCGAGCGGTGGTTCTGACCCGGGGCTGACCAGCGGGGACGATCCGCCCCGGCACGCCGGACCGGGGAGCCGGGGGCTGACGCGTAGCATGGCTGCGCCGTACACCCCGCAGATCGGCGCCCGCGGAAACCCCGCCGCGAGCGCGAGGAGGCCTGCCCGTGACCGACCGGTCGCTCGACGTACCGGCCGTGCCGGACGCACCCACGGTCCCCGCCGTACCCCCCGTTGCGCCGTTCGAGCCCGATGTGGCACCGGCCTCGCCCGAGCTGCAGGTCCTGGCCGCCGTCCAGCGCGGGATCGCCCGGCCGCGGACGGTCTCGGCGGCCCGGGGCATGTCGCACTTCGGCGAGCACGCCGGCGGCTGGCTCGCGCTGGGTCTCGTCGGTGCGGCCGTCGACCGCCGCCGGCGCGCCGAGTGGCTCTGGTCCGCCGCGGCCGTTGCCTTCGCCCACGGGGCCTCCATCGGGGTCAAGCGCGTCGTGCGCCGGCCCCGTCCCGAACACCCGTCGGTCGAGGTGCTCGTGGGCACCCCGAGCCGGCTGTCCTTCCCCTCCTCGCACGCCACCTCGACCACCGCCGCCGCCGTGCTCTACGGCGGGCTGCTGCGGTCCGCCGCGCCGCTGGCCGTCGTGCCCGTGATGGCACTGTCCCGGCTGGTCCTGGGCGTGCACTACCCGACCGACGTGGCGACGGGTTCGGCGCTCGGCGCCGGCGTCGCCCTCGCCGCCCGGCGCGTGATCCCGCGCCTGATCCACAGGAAGAAGCGCTGATGACGAGCACGGACGTACCCCCGACGATGGAGGCCCCGCAGCGGACCCCGATCGGTCTGGCGGCCGGCGTCGTCAAGACGATGCGCCCGCGCCAGTGGGTCAAGAACGTCCTGGTGCTGGCCGCCCCGTTCGCCTCGGGCGACCTGTTCCAGGGCGCCGTGGCGGTCAAGCTCGCCATCGCCTTCGTGGCGTTCTCGCTGGCCGCGTCCGGCGTCTACCTGGTCAACGACGCCAAGGACGTCGAGGCCGACCGCGCCCACCCGACCAAGCGCAACCGACCCGTCGCGGCCGGCATCGTCCCGGTCCCGGTGGCCTACGGCGTCGCGGCGGTGGCCTTCGCCGCGGCGATCGCGCTGTCGCTGCTGGCCTCGGTGCAGCTGCTGATCGTGCTGGGCGTCTACGTCGGCGTGCAGCTGGCCTACTGCTTCTGGCTCAAGCACCAGCCGGTGCTCGACATCTGCATCGTCGCCTCCGGCTTCCTGATGCGCGCCATCGCGGGCGGTGTCGCCGCGGCCATCCCGCTGTCGCAGTGGTTCCTGCTCGCCGCCGGGTTCGGCTCGCTGTTCATGGTCTCCGGCAAGCGCTACGCCGAGATGATGCTCGCCGAGCGCACCGGCGCGAAGATCCGCAAGTCGCTGGAGTCCTACTCCCCGTCCTACCTGCGGTTCGTGTGGGCGCTGTCGGCCACGGTGCTGATCATGACCTACGGGCTGTGGGCCTTCGAGATCCGCGAGGCGCACCACAACTCGGTGTGGTCGGTGATCTCCATCGTCCCGTTCGTCGTCGCGGTGCTGCGATACTCGGTCGACGTCGACAACGGCGACGGCGGCGAGCCCGAGGAGATCGCCCTCGGCGACCGGGTCCTGCAGGTCCTCGCGATCGCGTGGGTCGCGATGCTGACGCTGGCGGTCTATCTCTGAGCCGCCGGGGCGGCCGCCCCGATCCCTTTCACCCGTCCGGGACGTCGTGTCCGGGCGGGTGTTCTGTATCACGCTGGTTATCGTCGCCGACGGAATCGGGTTCGAGGATCCGGGGTCGTCGCAGCTCAGCCGGTACGCGCCGCGCACTCCGCGATTTCCCGAATTCGGTTCGCACACGTCGGATTCGGGGACCGCGTGTACCCGCAGGAGCAAAGGCGCACTGATGTCGGCTGTCCATCTCGACCAACTGCCGCTCGACTTCCCGCCGCCTTCGGCGCTGGGGGCCGGGCTGCTGGTGGTCATGCCCGCCCTCAACGAGCAGGACTCGGTGGCCCGGGTGATCGGCGAGGTCCGCGCCGCGTGCCCCGCGGCCCGCGTGCTCGTCGTCGACGACGGCTCGACCGACCTCACCGGAAGGCGCGCCGCACAGGCCGGCGCCGCGGTGCTGAAGCTGCCGTTCAACCTCGGGGTGGGCGGTGCGATGCGGGCCGCGTACCGGTGGGCGCACGAGAACGGGTACGAGGCCGTCGTGCAGGTCGACGCCGACGGGCAGCACGACCCCCGGGACATCGCCGACCTCGCGGCCGTCACGGACGCCGAGATCGTGATCGGGGCGCGCTTCGCCGGACGCGGGGACTACGAGGTCAGGGGTCCGCGGCGGTGGGCGATGCGCCTGCTCGGCGCGGTGCTCAGCCGGATCGCCGACACCCGTATCACCGACCCGACCTCGGGCTTCCGGCTCGTGCGCGGCCGCGCGGTCGCCCTGTTCGCCGAGCAGTACCCCGAGGAGTACCTCGGCGACACGGTGGAGGCGCTGGTCATCGCCCACCGTGCCGGCCTGCGCATCCGCCAGGTCCCGGTCGCGATGCGGCCCCGGGAGACGGGCACGGCCAGCACCAACCCGCTGCGCTCGGCCGTCTACCTGCTCCGCGTCGTCTCGGCGGTCGGGCTCGCCCTCGCCCGCCGCCGCACCGGGAGCGCGCAGCCGTGCCCAGCCTTCGCCTGACCGTCGTCTCCGTCGTCGTCGCGCTCGTGGCGCTCGGCCTCGTGGTCGAGCTGCTGCGGCGCCGGCGGCTGCGGGAGAAGTACGCCGTGATCTGGGTGCTGATCTCTCTGGGCACCCTCGTCGTCGCCGTCTTCCCCGAGGTGCTGGTGGGGATCGCGGGCCTGCTGGGGATCCGGACGCCGAGCAACCTCCTGTTCTTCGGCTCCCTGGTGGTGCTGTTCGCGGTCTCCCTGCAGCTCTCCCGGGAGATCGGGCTGCTGGAGGAGCAGAGCCGCACGCTGGCCGAGGAGACCGGGGCCCTGCGGCTACGGGTGCAGGCGCTCGAGGAGGCGGCCGCCCCGGCGGAGCGCCCCTCCGCCTGAGGATCCCGAGCTCGTTCCGAGCTCCTAGACGGACCTCCGACCAGCTCGGGACCGGCGCGTGGAGCGCAGGGCGAGCAGCATGGCGACGCCGACGACGACCGGGCCCACGACCTGCGCGGCGACGGCGCCGGCGACGGGGTCGAGGGGGAGCGCGAGCAGGGCGCCGAACACGCACCCGCCGACGATCCAGGCGCCCGTGGCGGCCCGGTGCGCGCCCGTCGCGACGAGGGCGGGTTGCAGGAGCTGTGCCGCCAGCATCCCGGCGGTGCCCAGCCCGAGGAACGCGGCGGCGGTGGCCGGGAGGTCGAGCGGGGCGCCCATGAGGACCCGAGCCGCCCACGGCCCGACCACCGCCGCGCCCGCCGTCCCGACGACGCCCGCCGCGCAGATCGCGACCAGGAGGTGCCGCAGGCGTCGCCCGAACGCCTCGGTGTCGCCGTGCTCGGCCGCCGTCGTCAGGCCCGGCAGCAGGAAGGACTGCACGGGGGCGAAGACGAAGAGCGGGGTGCGGGCGAGGACGAAGAGCGAGACGTAGGAGGCCGCGAGCTCCGGCCGGTCGGTCAGCCGCGCGACCAGCACGAGCGGCGCCGCGTTCGCGAGCACGAAGGTCACCGCGCTGCCGAGCGCGAGCAGGCCCGCCGACCGGGTCATCGCACCGACGTCGACCCCCGCCGCCGGGCCGTCGTGCGTGGGGGACCGGAGCCCCGGCAGGCACACCAGGAAAGCCACGCCGGCACCCGCGGCGAAGGCCAGACCGAACGCGGCGGGATGCGTCGCACCAATCGCCGCGACCGCCCCGCACCCGGCGATGCGGCTGCCTCCCTCGACCGCCAGGCTCAGCCCGTACCAGCTGCGCCGGTCCCGGGCGGCGAGGACACCGCGGACGGCGGCGAGGCCTGCCGAGCCCGCGACCGCGAGCAGGAGGCAGCCGAGCAGCGCCCACGAGCCGCCGAGCATCCGCGGCACGACCAGCGGACCCGCGGCCACGGCCAGGCCGCCGACGAGCGCGGCGAGCCGCAGGGCGGCGAGCAGACCGGCGCGGACGACCGGCTCGTCCCGGTTCCCCGCCGCCCGGAGCCCTGACGCCTCGCGGTTGGTCTCCTGCTCGACCGCGCTGAACGCACCGGGCCCGACGATCGCCACCAGCAGGTAGAGGGAGGCGACGGCGGAGTAGGCGCCGGGCTCGAGGGCGTGCCCCGCCATCCCGAGCACCAGGAACGACGAGGCCCCCAGCACCAGGAGACCGCCGGCCACGGTCAGCGCGCCGACGGGGCCGCCGGCGCGGACCGACGTGGCCGTCACGGCTCGATGCGGTAGACGCGGGCGTCGCCGTCGACGTGCACGAGGACGAGCCCGGGGGAGCCGGCGAGCCGGCGGAGGCCCAGGACGTGCTCCTCCCCGGCGATGAAGCCCTCGCCCAGCACCACGTAGTGCACGCCCAGCCGGTCGGCCGCCGCCCGGACCGAGGGGTTCCGCCCGATGTCCCGGAAGGAGGTCCACAGGATGCGGCGGTCGGGGTCCATCTCCACGAGCTCCTGCGGCTCGATCGTCGGCGACGCGAAGAGCGGCCGGACCCCGGACAGCGCCCACATCGCGGCGGACCCGTCGAAGGGGTCGTTCATCACGGGCTGACCGGGCGGCACGAGCCGGGCCAGGTAGTCGTAGACGCGCCGCTCGTCCGGGCCGACGGACCGGTCGGCGAGATAGGCGTTGGCGAGCCGCGCCTCGTTCCGCCCGTGGTACAGCCCTTCCGTGCCGACGACGACCAGACCGGCCACGACGGCCAGCGAGACCGAGGAGGCGAGCGCGACCCGTGGGCCCCGGAAGACCCGGAGGCGCCGGACGACGCGGGTGAGGAGGTCCGACAGCGTCACCAGGCCGGCAGCCGCCGGCAGCACCGCCGCGAGGGACCAGAGCGCGGCGAACCTCCAGCGGTCGTTCCACCACGGCCGGGTCAGTGTCGCGACGAGCGAGCCCTCGTAGGAGGCGGCGAGCACGAACAGCCCGGCGAACACCGCACCCGACACGACGAACCAGGCCATCGGTCGGACCGCACGGCGGCGCAGGAGCGCGACCAGGCACAGTCCGGCCAGCCAGTACTGCGGGTGGGCCTGCCCGTGTCCGAAGGTGAGGACCGCGCCGATCGCGTCGGACGGGGTCACGGTCGCGGCCCAGTCGACGGCGGTGCCCTCGGTGGCGCCGAGGGCGGCGCGGACGAACGGCAGGCCGAGCACCAGCGCGATCAGGCCGACGACGGCCGACGCGCCCAGGTCGCCGGCCCGCGGCCCCCGCCGCAGGGACTCCTGGACCAGGAGGGCGGCGGCGAAGACCAGCGCGGCGATCAGGACGCTCGGGTGGAGCGCGAGGACCCCCAGGGCGCCGACGGCGGTGGCCGCCGGCACGCCCACCGGGTTGCCGCTGCGGCGCCGCAGGAGCGTGGCCACGAGGGCGAGCAGCGCCGGGATCATGGCCAGGCCGGTCGCGTAGGGGAACAGCGGACCCCAGGCGACCACGTCGTACGGGAAGCCGGTGAACGCGCAGCTCAGCAGCGCCGCTGCGGCGGCGACCGCGGCGCGGCCGCCGCAGGCCCGGACGAGGGCGGCGGTGCCGAGCGCGAAGGCGCCGCCGAGGACGGTCACCGTGGCGTCGATCGCGGCGACGGGGCCGATGCCGGTGAGCATCGACAGCGTGGCGGCGAGGACGTGGAAGCCGTTCGGGTAAAAGAAGTTCGTCGTCGACGGGTTGTTGAGCGCCTGCAGGGCACCCGGACCCGACGCGCCCGTCTCCCGGATGAACTGCACGGCGTTCATGTGCCAGAAGGCGTCCCACCACTGCGGCATCGCCGTGAGCCCCTGCGTGGCGTTCCAGCCGATCCACAGCCCGGTCCCGGTCGCGACGACGAGACCGGCCGCGACGCCGAGGTGCTGGTGCGGGCCCCAGAACGGCCGTTCCTCGGCGGCCGGCGGGTCGCTCCGCACGACCTGCGCCAGCCCGAGGCGGGCCCCGAGCCCGACGGCGGCGAGCACGAGTACGGCGCCGACGAAGGTGACGGGCGACCAGCGCAGACCGAGGGCGGGCACCAGCGGGCCGGCGATCCCGACGACGCCGAAGGTCAGGACGGGGGCGGCCCCGACGAGGACCCAGCCCCGGAGACCGAGCGCCGCGCCCAGAACCAGTCCGGGGACGAGCGCCAGCGCCACGAGCGGGAGGATCGCGTGCAACGACATGAACTGCTCCAGTGCAGCCGTGGGACACCACAGGTGATTCGTCGCGGGGACGATCAGAGTAATGAGCGGTCGAGATCGCTCCGGGCCGCCGGCGTGACGCGTTCGGGTGTTTCCGCGAAGCGATCCGGCGGGTTTGCGCGTTCGTCCGGAAGGGCTCCGCCACGATCCGAGGCCCACGACTCGGAGCGGAGGCGACGATGACCGTCGACATCCTGTTGCCCTACTACGGCGACGTCGCGCTGATGAAGACGGCGGTCGAGAGCGTGCTCGGGCAGGACGACCCCGACTGGCTGCTGACGGTCGTCGACGACGGTTATCCGGATCCTGCCGTCCGCGAATGGTTCGCCGCCGTCGAGGACCCGCGCGTGCGTTACCACCGCAACGAGCGGAATCTCGGCGCCAACGGAAACTACCGCCGGTGCCTGGAATTCGTCGGGCACCCGCATTTCGTGGTCATGGGCGCGGACGACGTGATGCTGCCGAACTATCTCGACTCCGTCCGTCGCGCGCTCGCCGCCCATCCGGACGCGGCGATCGTCCAGCCGGGTGTGGAGGTCATCGACGAGCACGGCGTGCCGTCCCGTCCGCTCGTCGACCGGGCGAAGCGCTGGTACGCCCCTCGGGGTACCGGCCTGCGGGAGCTGCAGGGCGAGCAGCTCGCGGTGAGCCTGCTGCGCGGTGACTGGCTGTACTTCCCGTCGCTGTGCTGGCGGGCCGACGCGCTGCCGCCCGGCGGGTTCCGTCCCGGGCTCGACGTCGTGCAGGACCTCGCCCTCGTGCTGGACGTGGTCACGGCCGGCGGTTCGCTCGTCGTCGACGACACGGTCTGCTTCCGCTACCGGCGCCACTGCGCCAGCGACTCGTCGTGGCGTGCCCTCGAGGGCACGCGGTTCGACGAGGAACGCCGGTTCTTCCTGCAGACGGCGGCGGAGATGCGGGAGCGCGGCTGGAACCGGGCGGCCGGGGTCGCCCGGCTTCACCTGTCGTCGCGCCTGAACGCGGCCACCCTGCTGCCGAAGGCCGTGCGGCACAAGCAGCACAGCGGCGTCCGCAACCTGAGCAGGCACCTCGTGGCCGTGCGCTGAGGGATCTCGGCGGTCGCCCGGTCCGCCCTGTCACGGGCGCGGATCACCACGCCGCTACCCTCGGTGCCCGTGACTGACGCACAGTTCGATCTGGTCGTGGTGGGCTCGGGCTTCTTCGGGCTGACGATCGCGGAGCGGGCCGCCGCCGAACTGGGCAAGAAGGTCCTGGTGCTCGAGCGGCGTTCCCACATCGGCGGCAACGCCTACTCCGAGCCCGAGCCCGAGACGGGCATCGAGATCCACCGCTACGGCGCGCACCTCTTCCACACCTCGAACAAGCGCGTGTGGGAGTACTGCAACCGCTTCACGGACTTCACGAACTACCAGCACCGCGTGTTCGCGCGGTACCGGGACCAGGTCTACGCGTTCCCGATGAACCTGGCGCTGATCAACCAGTTCTTCGGGAAGTCGCACACGCCGGACGAGGCGCGCGCCCTGATCGCCGAGCAGGCCTCCGAGTTCGCCACCGCGAAGGCGGAGAACCTGGAGGAGAAGGCGATCTCACTGATCGGGCGGCCGCTGTACGAGGCGTTCGTCAAGGGCTATACGGCGAAGCAGTGGCAGACGGACCCGACCAAGCTCGGCGCCTCGATCATCTCGCGGCTCCCCGTCCGCTACACCTTCGACAACCGCTACTTCAACGACACCTACGAGGGCCTGCCCGTCGACGGGTACACCGCGTGGCTGGAGAAGATGGCGGACCACCCGAACATCGAGGTGCGGCTGGACACGGACTACTTCGCGATCCGCGACGAGCTGCCGGCCGGAATCCCGACCGTCTACACGGGCCCGCTGGACCGGTACTTCGACTTCAGCGAGGGCGAGCTGTCGTGGCGCACGCTGGACTTCGAGACCGAAGTCCTGCACGACACCGGTGACTTCCAGGGCACCTCCGTCATGAACTACAACGACGAAGAGGTCCCCTACACCCGGATCCACGAGTTCCGGCACTTCCACCCGGAGCGGGACTACCCGAAGGACAAGACGGTCATCGTCCGCGAGTACTCGCGCTTCGCCGAGTCCGGCGACGAGCCGTACTACCCGGTGGGCACGCCCGAGGACCGCGCCAAGCTGGAGCGGTACCGCGAGCTGGCGCGCAAGGAGACCGCGAACCGCAACGTGCTGTTCGGCGGCCGCCTCGGCACCTACAAGTACCTCGACATGCACATGGCGATCGGTTCCGCGCTGACCATGTTCGACAACCGGCTGACCCCGCACTTCGTCGACGGCAAGGCGCTGTCCGGCACCGAGGCCGAGGACTAGGCGTCGCCGCCGACCTTCCGCAGCGAGCGGCCCGCGAGGTTGACGGCGAGGAACCCGCACGCCACGGCGAGCAGGAACGCGGCGAGGTGGTGCAGGCCGGGGGTGTCGGCGCGCTCGGCGAGGAAGGCGCCGTTTCCCACGGACGCGACGATCGCGCCGAGGTAGCCGAAGGTCCGCAGCAGCCCGGCCGACGCGCCGGTCCGCTCCGGGTCGGCCTGGTGGTAGAGCGCGTTCTGGTTGGCCAGGCTGACCAGGCCCTGCGGGATCCCGATGAGGATCGCGAGCCCGACGATCAGCCAGAGCGGGGTGCTGCCACCGAAGGTCAGCAGCGCCGCGCAGGCCAGGACCTGCGCCGTCGCCCCGACCAGCAGCTTGCCGCGCACCTCGGGGCGCCGGCCGGTGAGCGCGGAGGCCGCGACCGCCGTGACCGACATCGGCAGCAGCATCAGCCCGGTCACCGACGCCGACAACCCGCGCCCCTCCTCCAGCCACTGGGTGTAGCCGTAGAGGAAGGCGTAGGCGACGACGTAGCTCAGCAGCGTGCGCCCGTACGTCGCGAGCAGCGGGCCGTTGCCGCCGAAGACCCGCAGGTCGAGGAACGGGTCGCCGCTCCGCAGCTCCCACCGGGCGAACCCGGCACCGGCCGCGGCGGCCACCGGCAGGAGCCACCAGCGCTCCGGCTCCATGAGGAACAGCAGCAGCGCGACGAGTGTGGCCGCGAAGAGCGCGATCCCGGCCACGTCGATCCGGGGTGCCGGTCCGGTGCGCGGAGTGCGCGGCAGCCGCCACGCCCCGAGCGTGAAGGCGACGACCGCCAGCGGCACGTTCACGGCGAACACCGCCCGCCAGCCGCCCAGGCCGATCAGCAGGCCGCCCAGCGTCGGCCCCACCAACGAGATCGTCTGGGTCGACACGGACAGCACGGTGAGGATGCCGGCCGGGCTCGCCAGCCCGGTGCGCCGGGACTCGCTGCGGATCAGGTACATCGCCGCGGGATATCCGGCGCAGGTCCCGAAGCCGAGGAGCACCCGGGCCAGCACCAGGACCCAGAGCTGTGGGGACAGCGCACCGACGACGCCCGCCAGCCCGACGAGCGTGGTCCCGACCAGGAACAGCGGCCGCGGCCCGTAGGTGTCCACCAGGCGCCCGACGACGGGCTGGCCGATCGCCGTCGCCAGGTACAGCCCGGACACCAGCCACGCCGTCTCGGCCGGGGGCGCGCCGAAGGCGATCCCGATCGGCACCAGCGCGACGGCGACCATCGACGAGTTGATCGGGTTGAGGATCGCGCCGAGGATCATCGGCGCGATCAGCCTGCGGTCGAAGGCCCCGTCGTCGGACCGGCGCACGCGGTCGAGCAGGGCACTCACCGTTCCACCAGCCTCTCGAGCAGGGCAGCCGCCTCGATCAGCGTCTGTCGCTCCCCCTCCGTGAAGTCCTCCTGCAGGCGCCGGGCGAGCCATTCGCCGCGCGCCGCCCGGTCGCCGGCCGCGCGCTCGCGCCCCGCGGCCGACAGCGTGATCAGCTGCCGGCGCCCGTCCTCCGGGTCGGGGCGGCGCTCGATGAGCCCGTGCCCGTCGAGCGCGGCGAGGATCGTGGCCATCGACTGCGGCCGGACGCCCTCGGCGGCGGCGAGCACGCTCGCGGACGAGTCCCCCTCCTTGGCGAGCCGGGTGAACACGGCCGTCTGCGACGGGGTCAGCCCAGCGCCCTCGCCCGACGCGACCTCGCGCAGCCTGCGACGCAGCCGTCCGACGACGGTCCGCACGTCCTGCGACGCCCGCAGTGCCGACTCCGAGATCTCGTCCATGTCGGCGACGGTACAACTAGACAGGCAAAACTGGCCAGTTCTAGCTGTGTAGTTGTGACTGACGAGTCAGGCAGGCCGGGTTCGTCCCGGTCCGTCCGCCGGTCGTCGATCGAGGGCGGCCGCTGCCCGACGACGATCGCCGGGCCGGGCGGGTCGCGGCGCGATGATCCGTACGGTCGTACGTATGGCGGTTCACCGGACGTTCACCCGGCGTCGGCCTGTGGGACACGCGAGGTGAGCACAGCGCGCCTGCGTGCCCTCCGCGCGTTGCCCCGCCGTGCCCGGGCGCAGTTCCGCCGGCTGCGGGAGCTGCCGGTGCAGATGCGGGAGCTCGACCGGCACCTGTCGGCGATCGACACCGAGCTGCACCACACCCGCGAGGAGCTGGGCGCGGTCCGTGCCCGGCTCGACGACGTCGGGTCGACGGTCGACGGGGTGCCGGACCGCTACTCGGAGCTCCGCGACTCGATCCACCTCGTCGCCCGTCGCGCGACCCTGCACCGCACCCCGATCCGGGTGCTGTTCCTCGCGCACGTGCTCGGCTCCTGGGACGCCTCCCAGTCGCTGGTCGAGGCGATGCAGGACAGCGCGGACTTCGAGCCGGTCGTCGCGTCGATCCCGCGCCGCTTCCGCGGGTCCGGGGGCCTGTACGGCGAGGAGGACGTGCACGAGGGCCTGACCCGCCGCGGGGTGCCCCACCTCCGGTTGGCGGCCGACGGCGAGCAGGACCTCCTGCAGCTGGTCAAGGCCATCGAGCCGGACGTCATCTTCCGGCAGTCGCAGTGGGACGCGGACGTGCCGGACGAGTTCGCGACCGAGCGGCTCGGCTTCGCCCGGACCTGTCTGGTCCCGTACGAGACGATGAACATCGTCCGCAACGTCCCGGACCCGCGCACCCCCAACACCGCCGTCGACGCCCCGTTCCACCGCGCCGCCTGGCTCGTCTTCTGCGCCAACGAGCTGATGCGCGAGATCGCCGTCCGGGACGGTGCGCGGGCGGGCACGCAGTTCCGGGTCGTCGGGCACCCCAAGGCCGACCGGCTGCGTGCCGCCGCGCCGCGGTGGCCGTTGTCCGGCGACCGGCCGGGACGGCCGGGGCGCGTGGTCTGGTCGGCGCACCACACGATCGCCCGCGGCTGGACGGACTTCGGCGCCTTCCACCTGATGCGGGCGGAGATGCTGGACTGGGCCGCGCGCAGCCCCGACACCGAGTTCGTGTTCATGCCGCACCCGGCCCTGCTCCCGTTCCCGGACGCGGCGGAGTCCCCGATCTCGCGGGAGGAGTTCGACGACTGGATGCGTCGGTGGGCGGACCTGCCCAACACCGCCGTGCTGTCGGAGGCGGAGTACGGGCCGACCCTGGCCGCGTCGGACCTCATGATCACGGACGGGCTGTCGATGCTGGTCGAGTACCAGCTGTTCGGGAAGCCGCTGGTGTTCGTGGAGCGCGAGGGTCACCGCCCGTTCAACGAGATCGGCCGGCGGGTCGTGCGCGGGGTGCACACCGTGGGCGCGGTCGACGAGGCGCGGCGGCTGGCGGACAAGTTCCTCTCCGGGCACCCCGATCCGCTCGCCGACGCGCAGCGGCGCACCGTCGACGAGCTCTTCGGCGCGGGCAACTCGGCACAGCGGGTCCTCGCCGTGCTCCGCGAGGAGATCGCCAGGGAGGCGGCCGGTACCCGGTCGTCGGCCTCCTGACGCGGCGTGGCTACCCTCGGCCGTTGCCCCTGACCGGTAGCGAGACACCGAGGACCGAGTGACGACGACCGTGCCCACGACCACCTCGGCTGAGAAGCCCGCCTCCGTGCCCACGCACGGGGGGACCGCCGACACGCTGCTGCAGCGGATCATCCTCCCCCGCCCGGCCGACCCGCTGGCGGTGCGCGCGCTCTACGTCGACGAGCGGACCGGCACCACGCTGGCGCCGACCGAGCCGACGCCGGGGTCGCAGGAGAAGCCGATGACGCTCACCGTCTCGGCGAGCACCGGGCGGGCGCTGCGCGTCACCTCGCGGACCTCGGCCGTGCTGCCGGCACAGAGCGAGGTGTCCTTCGGGGCCTACTTCAACGGCTTCGCCGCAGGTTACTGGCGCGCCTGGTCGACGCTCACCGACATCCGGCTGAGGCTCGCGCTCGAGGGGTCGGGCCGGGTCGACGTCTACCGGTCGAAGGCGGACGGCTCGCACATCTACGTCACCGGGCAGCGGGTCGAGGGCCGGCAGGAGCTGGACCTCCCGCTGGACCTGCGCCCGTTCGAGGACGGCGGCTGGTACTGGTTCGACCTCACCACGGACGACGGCGAGCTCGTCCTGCACGAGGGCGGCTGGCACGCGCCCACCGCCGCCCCCGGTCGCGCGGCCGTCACCATCGGCATGCCGACCTTCAACCGGCCCGCGGACTGCGTCGCGACCCTGACCGCGATCGGCGAGGACCCGGCCGTGCTGGCGGCCGTGACCGCGGTGATCCTGCCGGACCAGGGCACGCAGAAGGTTCGCGAGCAGGCCGGCTACGAGCAGGCCGCGGCGGTCCTGGGCGACCGGCTGCGGATCGTCGACCAGCCCAACCTCGGTGGCTCCGGTGGCTACGCGCGGGTGATGTACGAGGCGCTCGGGTCCACCGACTGCGAGCAGATCCTCTTCATGGACGACGACATCCTGCTCGAGCCGGACTCGATCCTGCGGGCCGTCGCGTTCTCCCGGTTCTCCCGCGAGCCGATGCTGGTCGGCGGGCAGATGCTCTCCCTGCAGGCCCGCTCGCAGCTGTCGACCATGGGCGAGGTCGTCGACCGCAACCAGTTCATGTGGCGGGTCGCGCCGGACACCCACCCGCACCACGACCTGGCCGAGCAGACCCTGCGGCAGACGCCGTGGCTGCACCGCCGCGTCGACGTCGACTACAACGCCTGGTGGATGTGCCTGATCCCGCGCGCCGTCGCCGAGGACCTGGGCCTGCCGCTGCCGCTGTTCATCAAGTGGGACGACGCCGAGTACGGCCTGCGCGCCCGCGGCCGCGGCTACCGCACGGCGACCGTCCCCGGGATCGCCATCTGGCACATGTCGTTCATCGAGAAGGACGACAGCTCGGACTGGCAGGCGTACTTCCACTACCGCAACCGGTACGTCGCGGCGGCGCTGCACGGGCCGGACTCGCCGAAGGCGCTGCTGCAGGAGTCGTTCAAGCGCACCCTGCGGCACCTGATGCTCATGGAGTACTCGGCCGTCGCGCTGCAGATCAAGGGCCTCAAGGACTTCCTCGCGGGCCCCGAGGCGCTGTTCGCGAAGCTCCCGGTGGTGCTCGGCGAGATCCGGGCCGAGCGCGCGGAGTACGACGACGGCCGCCCGCTGCAGTCCGCGACCGAGGTGCCCCTGTCGACCCTCGACGCCCTGGGCGCCCAGCTGTTCCCGGAGCCCCCGGTCGGCAAGGTGAAGGTCGGCCTCGGCCTCGCGAAGGGCGTGCTGCGCAACCTCAGGACACCGAAGCCGGCGCACGCCGAGGTGCCGCAGCGCAACGTGCCGTGGAAGCAGGCCCAGTGGTTCGTGCTGGCCGGGCTCGACTCCGCCACGGTGTCCACGCCGGACGGGCGCGGGGTCACCTTCCGCCGCCGCGACCCGGAGATGTTCAAGCGGATGGTGAAGGAGTCCTTCGAGCTCCACCGCGAGGTCGCCCGGCAGTGGCCGCTGCTGCGCACCCGCTACACCGACGCGCTCGCCTGGCTGACCAGCCGGCAGGCGTGGTCGGAGGAGATCTTCGACCGCTGAGCCTCAGGACCGAGAACCGGTCTCCGAGGGCGCGGGACGCGCGATCGCGTCGCGCAGCGGGCCGACCGCGACCGCGAGCTGGGCCAGCGCACCCTTCGGCACGCCGTGCTCCGCCAGGACGCCGAGCAGGGTCTCGACGGCGGCGTCGTAGACCGCCGGCGTGATGGCGCGGCCGTGCGAGTTCGTCACGGGCAGGTGCGCGTCCTGCAGTCGCCGCAGGGTGCCCTCGGTGAGGCCCTCGCCGGTGAGCATGGTCAGGGCACGGGCGAAGTGCTGCTGGAGCCGGGCCATGTCCGTGCCGACGAAGTAGTCGGCGATCTCCGGCACGGCGGCCGCGCGGGCGTAGAAGGTCGCCACCACCGAGGGCCACACCTGGTCGCCGTGCACCGAGTAGTGCACCAGCCAGTCCCGGAGCGGGAGGTCGCCGACCATCGGGGGCGGTGTCAGGAGACGGCGGTTCGGGTGCCGGTAGGGGATCGGCTCGGCGGACGAGCGCGGGATCGGGACCGCGGCGGGCCGGACCTCCGGTGGGGCCGCCGGATCCGCGGCGCGGGACCGGCCGACCTCCCGGCGGTCCCTCAGGAACAGGGCGGCGCCGGCCGCGAGCGCGACCACCGCCAGGAGAACGAGGACCAGGACGGCCCAGAACGGCATCGAACACTCCGGCGTACGAACGTGACACGACCTCGGGTACCGAGGTCGTCGGGCCGGACGGACTCGGCCCCTCCTCCGATTGTCACCCGGACGAGTGGTTCTCAGGGGTAGGAAATGTCACGTTCTATGTCGCCTGTGTTACGTGTTGCCGCCCTCACGGGCCTCGTCGGTGAGCCCGTACAGCCGGGTCCAGTTCTCCCGGCTCGTCAGCTCCGGCACCGCGGCGCGGTAGCGCTCGGCCACCGCCGGGCCCTCGGTGTGCAGCCGGCGCATCGCCTGCAGGCCGCGGCGGGCCAGCGCGATCAGCTTGGCCTTGTCCCGCTGCCGGATGCGGACGCCCTGCTCGCCCATGTCCGTGACGACGGCCCGCTCGAACAGCCCGACGTGCCACCAGTGCGCGTCCCCGGCGGGGATGAAGCCCATCGGGTAGGGCGCCTTGCCGAGCAGCTGGTAGACGGCCCGCTTGACCCAGGTCAGGCTCTCGTTGCTCGGCTCGCCGCCGGCGCGCTGCACGGTGAGGGCCCGGAAGTCCTCGGGCAGGTCGGTGAGCTTGTGGACCGTCGTCTCGGGGTAGTCGGCGCGGACCCGGCGGATCCGCGCCGCGGACCCGGCCGAACCGTCCCGCAGGATCTCCGGGCCCTCGAGGAAGTCCTCCACGGCCTGCAGCAGCGTGGCCGACAGCCCGTAGTGCATGCCGATCAGGTACACCGACAAGAGGTGCCGGACCCGGGCGACGATCGTCTTCGTGGAGAAGCCGGTGTGCAGCGCCGCCATGATCAACCCGTTGCGCAGGTTGAAGTAGCGGTGCCACTCGTCCCAGTCCTTCCACCCGAAGTCGCCGTGCCACACGCCGGCGCCGGGGAGGGAGACCGTGGGGAAGCCGGCCGCGCGGGCGCGGTAGCCGAACTCGACGTCGTCCCACTGGAAGAAGATCGGCAGCGGGTAGCCGATCCGGCGGACGATCTCGGCCGGGATCAGGCAGGACCACCAGCCGTTGTACTCGGTGTCGGTGCGCCGCTCCTGGTTGATGGGGAGCAGGCGCTCGTCGAGCCCGAGCAGGTAGGCCTCGCGCAGGGAGCCCGGCGTCGGCAGGCCGTTGATCAGGTTCTCGGGGTCGGCCCGCTCGCCGGAGATGTGCAGGTGCGCCGGGTGGAGCAGGTTCAGCATCTGCCCGCCGACGATCGTCGGCTGCGGGGTGCAGGCCGCGAACGACGTGAGCCGGATCAGGATCTCGGGCTCGAGCATCACGTCGTCGTCCATGAACAGGACGTCGCGGTGCTCCTCCGGCGCCCCGGCGGTGGCCTCGTACAGGCCGCGGGTGAACCCGCCCGCGCCGCCGAGGTTGGGCTGGCGCAGGTAGACGAGCCTGTCGCCCAGCGCCTTCGACACGGCGGCGAACCGGTCCCGCGACTCCAGCGGGTCGCTGCCCTGGTCCACCACCCGGACGACGCCGACCGCGGCGAGGGCCTCCGGGTCGTCCGCGAGGGCCTGCATCGTGTCGAGGCACTCCTCGACCCGGTTGTACGTACAGATCACGATGTCGGTCGGCGGCACCGACCGCGGGGCGACGACGCTCCAGCGCACCTCCGACACGGTGAGCTCACCGGTCTCGGTGGTGATCTCCAGCCACATGCCGCCGCCGTCGAGGAAACGGTCGATCGGGCCCGACAGCCGGATCTCCCGCGTCTCGGGACCGGCGGCGGTGCCGACGTCGACCGCGTCGACGATGCGGGAGACCTTGTTGGTGTCCGAGGCGAACAGCCGGACCCGGCCCTCGCCCGCGGCGACCGCCGTGACGTCCACCCGGTCGACGGCCGTCCAGCGCTGCCAGTAGGTGGCGTAGAGCCGGCCGAAGTAGGTGTTGGTGTGGACCCGGGTGCCCGGGGTGAGGCGGACCCGGCCGCGCTCGCGACGCGCCACGCCCTTCTCCACCACCGAGTAGAGGTCCTCGGGCGCCAGCGCGGAGGGGCCGAAGAAGAGCCCGCGCTGCACGGTCAGCCGCACCGGGCCGTCCGGGCGACGCTCCGGGGACGCCGGTGCGGCCAGGGGTTCGTCCGGCGTCTCTGTGCGAAGCATGGGTGCGGCTCAGTCCTCCGTGCGGGGGTCGGACCGGCGGGGCCGGGCCGAAGGGCGTCGGTCGCCCCATTGTGGGGTATGACGTGCGTCGCAGGCGGGCGGGCGCGCCTCAGCCGACGGGATCGAGGCCGGGGACACGGGTGCGGCCGGTGTGCGTCCAGCCACCGACCGTGTGCTCACTGACCTGCGGCGTCGCAGAGGCCAACGGCCGGACCGGCACCCAGCGGTAGACCTGGGCGGCGTCGCGGGTCGGGTCGCCGGCGAGGTAGGTCGCCATCCGCTGCTCGATCACGAGCGTGCGGGCTGCGGCGAACGGTCCCCCGTAGCTCGGCGCGTAGGTGATCCCGGCCGAGTCGTCGCGCTGCGGCGGGGCGACCCGCCACTGCGGGAGCACCGTGGTGCCCAGTGGGAGCGGGGCCGGGGTCAGGCACGGGAAGACGAAGGCGACGGGCCAGTCGAGGATCGCCTCGGTGCCGGCCGGGAGGACCTCGTCCATGGGCGTGAGCCGCGGGACCCGGGGCAGGGTCACCACGGCGGGGGTGTCGGCCGGCTCCCGGACGTCGACGGCGAGCCGGACCCGCGTCGCGCCGTCGGGGGCGAGCAGCCGGACGTCCTGCGGGACCTGGCCGTCGGGCTTCAGTGCGGCGCGCTCGAGCGGCTCGCCGTCGTCGCCCGCGAACTCGGCGGCGAGGGTGTCGCCGGGCCGCAGCGCACCCGCGACCGTCACGACGACGGGGAGCTCGCGCGACCGCTGGGTGGTGTCCAGGGCGAACCACGCCGTGTCGCCGGTTCCGAGCACGCGGATCCCCGGCAGCTCGGTGCCGCCCGCGTCGACCGGTTCCGGTGGGAGCGCCGACGGTCCGGGCAGGGCGGGCAGCAGCCCCGCGGCCGGGTCGGTCTCGACGGACAACCGCTCCTGCAGCCCGCACGGAGCGCCGCGGGCGGTCGACACGGCGTCGGACAGGAGCGTGTAGCTGTCGCGGTGCTGCCAGCCGGTGCGCGCGAACGACCCGACCTGCAGCAGGACCACCGCCGTCAGCAGCACGGTCGTGACGGCGGCCGGGCTCGGGAGCCACCGCGGCAGCCGCCCGGTGCCGCCGCCCGAGCGCCGCCAGGCGAGCACGAGCAGCGCCCCGGCGACCAGGACGAGCCCCGCCACCAGCCAGACGGGCGCGAGCTCGACGCCCGCGACGAACGGCGGGAGGGTGCTCCACGTCAGGCCCCACCAGTCGGAGACGAAGGGCCACACGTTCTGCGCGGCGAGCACCAGCGACCCGACGACGGCGAGCGCGCCGAGCCCGGCGAGCCACGGCGCCGTACGCCGGGCCAGGGCCCGGCGCCCGACGGCCACGATCCCGACCAGCAGCACCGCCGCCCCGATGCCGGCGAGGTCGCCGAAGTGCTGGGTCCACTTGGTCGGGGTGGCGGTCATCGACGCGAGCCCGAGCAGGAACACCACGGCGATCCGCCGCGTCGGGCCCGGCGGGAACCGGCGCCCCGCGGCCCACAGCGCCGCGACGGCCGCGAGGAGCGTGAGCAGCACCGGCGCGCGCTTGCCCAGCGAGCCCTGCATGTCGTCCTGCGTCAGCAGGAGGGCGTAGCGGTCGTACTCGTCGTACCAGGGCTGGCCTCCGCCGATCAGCGTCCGGACCCGGGTGGCCTCGAGCATCGCGGCGAGGCTCTGGTCGGACACCATGAGGAACACCGCGGCCGCCGGGCCCGCCAGCAGCACCAGCACGAGGGGGACCGGGCCGAGGCCGCTGCGGCGCAGCGTCCGCAGCACCGGTACCAGGCCTGCGACGACGGGCGCGAAGGCCATCAGCCCGCCGGGCGTGACGGCCGTGGTCACGCCCGCGACGAGAAGGGCCAGGACCAGCGGGGTCACCCGGCGCAGCGTGATCGCGCGCTCCACGCCGACGAAGGCCAGCACCGTCCCGACGGCGACCCACGGCTCGGGGCGCAGGCCGAGCGTGTAGGGCAGCCACCAGGCGAGGAACGTGAGCGCGGAGAGCCAGGCGACGCCGCGGCCGGCCCGCGGCAGCAGCCGGGGCACCACGCAGCGGGACAGCAGACCCCACGTGACCAGCCCGAGCAGGATCGACGGCAGCCGCATCCAGACCGTCGACGCCGAGACCTGCGACCAGGCGTGGTAGAGGTCGTAGAACCAGCTGAAGGGCGCCTCGGGGGCGTTGAGCCAGCGGTAGACGTTGCCGACGAACCCGCTGCTGCCGCGGTCGCGGACGATCCCGGCGATGTAGCCGTCGTCGACGGTCACCGGCCCGGACACCCACCAGACCGCGAGCACCGCGGTCACGGCGAGGTCGGGCAGCCGGGGCCGCCACCAGCGACGGGGCAGCACCCGGACCGCGCGGCGCCGCTCGCCGCGGGCCAGCACCACGACCATCGCGACCAGCGCCAGGACACCGACGACGGCGATCGCGGCCTTGAGCGGGGTGATCGAGGTCTGGAAGCGGGTGTCGGCGGTGAGCTGCAGCCGCAGGCCGGAGGTGTCGGGGGCGTCGGTGAGGGCCGCGGCGACGGCGGGCCGCAGGTCGCCGGGGCGGGAGACGACCGGCGCGCCGTTGAGCAGCAGCGTCGTGGCCGTGGTGTCGCTGCGGAACTCGACGGTGCAGCCGCCCGCGGGCAGGGGCAGCGGATCGAGGTCGACGCCGGCCGTGGTCACGCGGAGCGATCCGGCGGCGACCTCCATCCGCAGGCCGTCGAGCGGGGTCGCGCGGGGGTCCGGCGCGGCCGGGGTGGTCGCGAGGAGCGTGCCCTCGCCGAGCGCGCGGGCGGCGTCGCACGTGGTCGTGGCCGTGAGCGAGACGGGCTGGTAGGGCATCAGCGGCAGCGCGGTGGGGACCGCGCCCGGCCCGCCCCAGTCGTAGCGGGCCTCGGGCTGCACGACCGGCGCGAACGGGAAGGCGACCGCGCACGCCAGCACGACGAGCCCGAGCAGGGCGGCGAGGACCCCGGGCCGCCGCCGCGGCGGGGCGACGGGCACCGGAGGGTCCTCCCGCGTCGCGTCGGGGGCGGGGCGCGCGGGGGAGACCACGCGGACACAGTGCCAGCCCGCTCGCGACACGCGGCGTCCCGGGGCGGCGGGTCGGCCGCGATTCGTGATCCATCCGCCAGAATGTCCCGGCCTGCCCCTGGGAAGGCTCGTCGAGGACACCGCACGCGAGTGATGAGGAGCAGGCAATCGACACCGTCACGCCGGTCCACCACGCCCCGGTCGGGCTCCCGCCCGCCCGCACCGACCGCCGGCCCCGGCCCGGCCTCTGGAACACCGCCGTCCTGGTCGTGCTCCTCGGGGTGTTCGCGGCGCTGATCTGGAACCGCCGCTGGGTGAGCGACGACGGCCTGATCGTGCTCCGGACCGTGCGCAACCTGCTGGCCGGGGAGGGGCCGGTCTTCAACGCCGGCGAGCGGGTGGAGGCCAACACCTCCACCCTCTGGACCTACCTCCTCGCGATCCCGGGCCTCGTGCCCGGGATCTCGCTCAACTGGGCCGCCGTCGTCCTCGGGCTGCTGCTGTCCCTGGCCGGGCTGGGGTTCGCGGTCGACGCCGCCCGCCGGCTGCACCGCGCGCGGCTGATCCTGCCGGCCGGCGCGCTGGTGGTGCTGGTGCTGCCGCCGTTCTGGGACTTCGGGACCTCCGGCCTGGAGACCGGGCTGATCACCGGGTGGCTGGGGCTGAGCTGGTGGCTGCTCGTCCGGCGGCTGCAGGTGCGCCGGGGCGAGGCGACCGGACGGGCAGGATCGGCCGTACCCCTCGCCGTCGTCGTCGGGCTGGCACCGCTGGTGCGGCCGGACCTCGCGCTCGCCGGGCTGGTCGTCGCGGCCGCGTTCGTGGTGCTGGAGCGGCGCCGGGGCGTGCGCCGGCTGCTCGCGCTCGCCGCCGTCGCGGCGGTGGTGCCGGTCGGCTACGAGATCTTCCGGATGGGCTACTACGGCCTGCTCGTCCCGTCGACGGCGCTGGCCAAGGAAGCGAGCGACTCCCGCTGGGACCAGGGCGGCTGGTACCTGTTGGACCTGCTGCAGACCTACGAGCTGTGGTTCGCGAGCGCCGGTATCGCGCTCGTCGCGCTCGCGCTGCTGAGCCGGCGCGGCCGTACCGGCCCGGCGCCCGCCGGCACCCGCGGCGCGACGGCGGTGGTGGCCCTGGCGCCGGTCGTCGCCGGGCTGCTGCTGGGCCTGTACGTCACCCGGGTCGGCGGCGACTTCATGCACGGCCGGATGCTGCTGCCCGCGCTGTTCTCGCTGCTCCTGCCGGTGATGGTGGTCCCGGCGACGCGCTGGGCCCTGGTCCCGGTGCTCGGCACCCTTGTGTGGGCGGCGTTCTGCCTGACCTCGCTGCGGCCGGCCTACGGCGAGCACCTCGGCCCGCACTGGATCGCCAACGAGCGGCTCTACTACGTCCTGCTGCTCGACCACCCGCACCCGGTCACCGCCGCGGACTACGCGGCGCACCCGATGGTCGGCGAGGGGGTCGCGCGGCTCGGCGCGACGCCGGGACCGTCGCTCGCGATCGTCGGCGGCGGGCAGTGGTACGTCCACCCGGCCGACACGGCGCGGGGCACGCTCGTGTGGCTCAACCTCGGCGTGGCCGGCGAGCTCGCGCCGCTCGACGTCCGGGTGCTCGACGGCGTCGGGCTCGTCAACCCTGTCGCCGGGCACGCGACCGGGGTGCCCGGCGGACGGATCGGGCACGACAAGGACCTGCTGCCGGAGTGGTTCCTGGCCGACGCCGGCGTGCGCGGCGACACCGGCTTCGTCGGGCCGGCCTTCGTCGACGACGCCCGCCGCGCGCTGACCTGCCCCGCGACCCGCGAGATGCTGGCCTCGTACCGGGACCCGCTGACCGCCGACCGGTTCCGGCAGAACCTGACCGGGGCGGTCGAGCGGACGTCCTACCGGTACCCGCGGGAGGCGGCCGAGGCCGCCGCCCGCTGCGGCGCCTGACCCGTCACGGGCGGTCGAGCGGCGGGTCCGCCGGGGCCTCGCCCATCTCACCCACCTTCTGCCACCCCCACGTGGTGCGGGTGCCCCGCTCCACGTCGGGCCCGGCCGGGGTCGGCGACCACGGCTCCAGCATCCGCAGCTGGCCCCAGTCGAAGTCCCACTGGCCCTGCAGGTAGGTCGGCAGCACCCGCTGCCGGGCCACCTGGTCGATCCACCCCTGCGGGCCGCCCGTCGACGGGAAGCCCCAGTTGTCGCCGACCTCGCGCTGCTGGGTGTCGGCAAGGATCCGGTAGCCCGGCATCTCGGCGACCCCGCGGTGCACGCCGAAGGGGTGCAGGCACGGGCTGGGGAAGGCGGTCGGCCAGTCGGTGTAGCCGGCGATGCCCGCGGTCACGGTGGTGAGCGGGGTCAGCTGCGGGACCCGCGGCTCGGTCACGGCGATCCAGCCGTCCTGACCGAGGGCCCGGTCGGACGCGACGACCCGCACCGCGTCGGCGGTCGCCGCCGCCCCGGACAGGGGCAGCCGGACGTCCCGCCAGCCCAGCCCGGACGAGGCGGTCCCGAGCGGGTCCGCGGTGGCCGTGACGGTGCCGGACGCGCCGTCCGGCTCGACCCGGTCCACGACCTGGCCGCCGCGGGCGAACTCCAGGGTCAGCGACGTGCCGCCGCCCACCTGCCCGGCAATGCCGAGGACCAGCGGGACCGACCCGCTTCGCGCGGCCTGCGGCAGGGCGTACCAGCCGCTGCGGTAGTCGCCGACCGACTGCTGGTCGGCGCTCCAGCTGCCGGTCACGCGCCCGCCGTGCGGGCCGGTGCCGGTGACGGTGGGATCGTGGTTGCCGGCGCCGTCGGAGTCGCGGAACGAGCCGGGCCCGCTCGGCGGGAGCCCGTCCGGGACGAACCCGACGGTCTCCGGCGGGGCGCCCCGCCCGGCCGCCGGCGGGAGCACGCCCGCCTCCGGGTCGGTCTCCACGAGCACCCGGCCGGCCAGCCCGCACCGCGAGCCCGTCGGGTCCTGGACGATGTCCGCGGCCAGCGAGTACGTGCCCCACTGCTTCTGCACGCCCTTGGCCAGCGACGCGATCTGGAAGACCACCACCAGCGCGCAGATCACGGCGATCGGGGCGTTGTTCAGTCGCGGGCCCCGCCCGTCGGCCGGCAGGGGACGCGGGATCGCGGGCCCGCGCAGGTGCTCGGCCAGTGCGTAGACCAGCGCGAGCGCCGCGGCGACCAGCAGCAGCGAGGTCGCCGAGATCCCGTTCACCGACGGCGGCTTGTCGAACCACGGCACGCCCCAGTTCGAGACGTACCACCAGGTGTTCGGGCCGGCGAAGGCCAGCGCGGTCGCGCCGAGCAGCGCCGCCACGAGCAACGCCTGATTGCGCCGGGACCGCAGCACGCTCGTGCCGGTGGCGAGCGCGGCGATCGCGGCCATCCCGGCGCCGAGCGCGGCGAACGCGCCGAAGTGGTGCGTCCACTTGGTCGGGGTGAACGCCAGCACGACGAACGCGAGCAGGCTGCTGCCGATCAGCCGCCGGGACACGCCCAGGGCTGCGCCCGGGATGCGGCCGCGACGCAGCAGCACCGCGATGCTCACGCCGAGCAGCAGCAGGAGCAGCAGCACCGGGAAGCGGCGCATGAGCGAGCCGTCCCGGCTGTCCGAGAACAGCAGCTGGTAGCGGGAGAGCTCCTGGTACCAGGGCTGGTTGGGGCCGATCTCGGTGCGCACCCGGGTGGCCTCCGCGACCGACGCCCAGGTCTGGTCGTCGAACACCGCGACGAGGACGATCACGCCGGCGGCCAGCAGCGGCAGCAGCACCACCAGCCACCCGGCCTGGCGGGCCCGTTTCGCGAGCAGCCGCAGCAGCGGACGGGCGGCGGCGAGCAGCGGCGCGAAGGCGATCAGACCGGTGGGCGTGGCGGCCACGGCGAAGGCACCGGAGACGAGCGCGCCGGCGATCGGCAGCAGCCGCTGCGTGACCAGGGCGCGCTCCAGCAGCACCAGGGAGAGCAGCGCGGCGATCACCACGACCGGCTCGGGGCGCAGGCCGTTGTCGAAGGGGATCCAGAAGCAGAGGAACACGCCGGCCGCGGCCCACCCCGCGGACCGGCTGCGCCGCACCCGGGTGCCGAGCCGCGGCAGCAGCGCGCGGCTGATCAGGAACCACGACGCGACGCCCATTCCGAAGGCAGGGACCCGCAGCCACAGGACCGCGTCGCTGACCTCGATCCACTTCGAGTACAGCTCGTAGAACCAGCCGAACGGCGCCTCGGGGACGTCGTACCAGCGGTAGTAGTTCCCGACGTAACCCGAGGTCCAGGTGCCGCGGGCGATGTTGAGGATGTAGCCGTCGTCGGGGGTCATGCTGCCGAAGACGGTCGCGCCGCCCAGCAGCACGACGACCGTGGAGTCGCGGACCCAGTCGTGCCCGCGCAGCCGGCCCGACAGCCGGCCGGTGGGCACGAGGCGGCGCCCGTCCCGGTCGTCGAGCCGGCGCAGCACCAGCAGGCAGCCGAGCAGGGCGACGACCGCGAGCACCCCGGCCGCGACCTTCAGCCCGGAGGGGGCGCTGTCGAAGCGGTTGTCCGTGGCGAACCGGATGTCCGTGCCGGCCACCGGGTCGAGGTCCCGGTCCAGGTCCGACCAGATCCCGACGACCTGCGGGCGCCGGTCGTCGTCGAACGCGGCGAGCTGCCGGCCACCGACCGTGACCGTCGTGCTCGCCCAGTCGGAGTGGACGACCAGGGTGCAGTCGCCCGCCGCGAGGTCGGCCTCCGCGATCCGTTCGCCGCGGTCGTCGACGGCGAGCCGCCCGGCGTCGACGCTGAACCGCATGCCGACCGCGGCGCCGTCGGGGGCTCCGGGTGCGGTCGTGGTGAAGACGGTGCCCGCAAGCGGGCTCCGCGCGTCGAGGCTGCGGACGGCGGCGCAGGCGACGGTGGCGTCGAAGCTCTCGGGGCGCAGGGCGACGAGGGGAGCGGTCACGGGGGCGGTGCCCCCGCCGGCCGTGGGCCAGCTGAGCTGGGCGGTGTTCTGCGACACGGGCAGGAACGGGATCGCGAGCGCGAGCACGGCCGAGAGCAGGCCGAGTCCGGCGGCGAGCCGTCGCAGACCGGGACGGTGGTGTGGGGGAGCGGAGTCACGCCGGGGTGGGGAGCTGCGGCGTGCCTCGTCCACCGTGTCGGTGGTCAGCACGACGCCCGAGGCTATCTCCCGGCCCGGCGGGCCGCTCGACCCGTCCTCCGGGGTGGTGCGGCACACTGTCGTCCGGCTGTCATCCGGTCCGGGCATTCAGAACTACATCCATGTAGTTACGACACTCTGTGTAACACGTTGGGCCGTTCGGGCGCTCTGTGGGGGACGCCCGTGACGGCTACTCGGAGGCATCGTTGTGGTCGATGTGACCACGACCGCCGAGCACGCGACCGTGTCGGACGCCATGCCGAGCACGGGGCCGGCCCCCGGTTCTCCCCCTGCCGGAGGCGGCGAGCTGCGCGCCCTGACCGGTCTGCGCGCCGTCGCCGCCGCGTGGGTCGTGCTGTTCCACTTCCACTTCACCGCGCTGCCGGGCGTCGCCGTGGTGAGCGGGCTGCTCGGGCCGTGGGTCACGCAGGGTGCGCTCGGCGTGGACCTCTTCTTCGTGCTCAGCGGGTTCGTGATCGCCTACACGTACCTGGAGCAGCTCGGTCCGCGGCTCACCGCCGGCGCGACCGGTCGCTTCGTGTGGGCGCGGGCCTGCCGGATCTGGCCGGCCTACGCGCTGGTCCTCCACATGTTCGGCATCTGGCTCGTGGCCCGCGCCGTCTACGGCAGCGACCGGGACATCGCCTTCCAGGCCGTCCAGCCGGTGCTGAGCCCCGGCGAGTGGCTGCAGCAGCTGGTCATGGTGCAGCTCTGGGACGACCCGTACCTCGACGGCGCGTCCTGGGTCGGGGCCACCTGGTCGATCAGCGCCGAATGGCTCGCCTACCTGCTGTTCCCGCTGGTCGCCGTGGGGTTCCACCGGATGCGGAACCTGCCCGTCGGGGTGCTGGCCGGCGGCGCGCTCGCGCTGATGACGCCGATCGCCGCGTCCTACCTGACCACCGGCAGCCCCTACTACCCGTGGAGCTGGCTCGTCCGCATCCTCTGCGGGTTCGGCGCCGGGATCCTGACCTTCCTCGCGGTGCGACGGCTGCGGCACCGGTCCGGCGTCCGCCGCCCGGCCTCCGTCGTCGCCTCGGTCACGCCGGTGCTCATTGCCGTCGGGCTGGTGGCCGGCGAGCTCGTCGGCCCGGGCCGCGGGGGCGCCGTCCTGGTGCTGTTCCCGGTGCTGGTCGGTGCGCTCGCCCTGGCCGACCGGGGCGTCGCGCGGTGGCTCTCGCGGCCGGCGATGGTGCACGGCGGGCGGATCTCCTACGCGCTCTACCTGATCCACATCCCGATGTTCGAGGTCTTCTGGCTCGCGCTGCGCCGCTACGGCGGCTTCGGCGGCAGCTCCCTCCTCGCACCCCACGGCGTCCTGGCGCACGTCCTCGCCCTGCTCGTGCTGGTCGGGGCCGTGCCCGCCGCGCACCTGCTGTACCGGCACGTCGAGGAGCCGGCACGGGCCGCGATGAAGGAGCTGCCGGCGCTGTGGGCACAGCGCGTGGCCGAGGTCCGGGACCACCTGCCCGCGGTGCTCGCCCGGCTCGTCCCGACCGGCCCCGCCGTGGTCCTGCCGGTGCCGGTGGCCCCCGCGCCGCGGCGGGCGGAGGAGGGGGGCTCCGTGCGCGTCGGTGGGGCGCCCGTTCCCGTCGTGCCCCCCGCGCGGACCGCGCCGGACCCCCGGGCCGTCGCGCCCGTTCCCGAGCTCGCGGCGCCCGCCGGTGGCCGCGCCGTTCCCGATCCCGACCCGGAGGTGGCCCGCATGCCGTCCGTCCCGACCGGCCCGCGGCCGGCCGCCGCTGACCGTCCCGACACCCCGTCCGCCCCGCGGACCGCGCCGCTCCCGGTCGTCCCGGCCGTCGACGGCCCTGCTCTGGGTGTGCCGATCGACACCGACGCGGCCCGTCGCGACCCCGCCACGGCCGTCCTGCCCGCCGTCCATCTCGAGCCCGAGGTCGCGATCGGGCTGAGCGGCGCCGGCTCCTGGCCGGAGCGCAAGCCCCGCCGCCCGCGCCCCGCACCGGAGCCCGCTGCGGCAGTCGACAGCACCGAGGCGCGGCGGGACCCGGCGACCCGGGCACTGCCGACCGTGGTCCCGCTGCCGCTCGTCGAGCCGCCGACCCAGGCCTTCCCCGCGGTCGCGCCGCTGCCGGAGCAGTCGAGTCCCCTCCGCAGGCTCCTCGACGCCCGCAATGCCGAGCTCCGCTCGCCGCACCCGCGGCTGGCCCGGGAGCTGTCCGAGCAGCTCGTCGGCGCCCGGCTGGCCCGCGGGAAGCACCGGGTGAAGAACGCCCGCCCGCACGCCGCCCCGCACATCGCGGGCCAGCGCGGACCCGAGCGCCAGGCCCGCTAGCGGCTCACGAGTCGTCGCGGTCGGCCCGCTCCGCCTCCGGGGTGGACGGCCGCGGTGGGGCGTCCGAGCCGGCGTTCCCCCCGCCCGTCACGCGCTCGCCGCGGGTGAGGTCGTAGGCGTCGTCGGGATAGGGCGGCGCGAAGAGGTAGACCTCGAGGTGGCGCTCGTCCTCCGGGACGCCGTCGAGGGTCGTGGCCAGCTGCAGGCCCGTTGAGATGCGCCGGACCTGCCCGAACAGGCCGCCGCGGAAGGGCTGCCAGGTCGCGTCGGCGAAGCCGCCGAGCGACGGATCGCCCCACACCACGGCGGAGCGCGGGGGTTCGGTGATGCCGTCGGCCACCCGGGGCAGCGGTAGGCACGGGAACTGGAAGGCCACCTGCCACGACAGCGCGACCGGACCCGCCGGGAGCGCCTCGCGCAGGGGCACCTGCTGTGCCACGGCCGGGGCGGTGAAGGCGAGCCAACCGCCGACACCGCCGCTGCGGTCCACCGCGGTGAGCCGGACGAGGTCGGCCTGGCCGCCGGCATCGGGCAGCGCGAAGGTACGCCAGGTCGTGTCCGAGGCGGTGTCGGTCAGCGGCACCGTGTCCACGGTCCGGACGGTGCCGTCGGCGCCGCGCCGGCCGTACTCGGCGACCAGCGAGTTGCCGTCGCCGAGGGTGCCGGAGGCGAGCACGGCGACCTCGGCGGACCCGTCGGCGGGCAGCGCCGGGAGGTCCCACCAGGGCGTGGTGACCTGGCCGGTCGTCCACTCCGGCGCCCCGTCCCGAGCGACGAAGCTGCCCCACGCCCGGTCGAACATCCCCTCGCCCGCGGGCAGCGGCGGCCCGTCGCCGCGCGGGAAGCCGTTCTCCGCGAAGCCCTGCGGCTCGGCCGGTGCGGGCAGCCCGGTGGCCGGGGTGAGGGCCCGGGCGCCCGCCGGATCGAGGACGCGCACGGCGCGGGCCGCGTTGCAGTCCGTCGCGCCGGGATCGCGGAAGTTGTCGCCCCAGAAGGACCACGACCCGTTCGTCCGGTCGACGGCGAGGCCGAACGTCCCGACCAGGTACACGACATTGGCCAGGAGGCCGAGCACCACCATCGCCGGCACCGCCCGCAGCAGGTGCAGCCGCAGGTCGCGGGTGCCGCGCAGGCGTGCGCCCAGGGCCAGGAGGCCGACGAGCACGACGAGGCCGAGGACCCACCACACCGGGTCGCCGAACTCGACGAGGTTGACCGCCGGTGCGAGCTCCGGCCGCCGGACGCCGACCAGCCAGGTGTACGGCCACGCGTTGGGCCCGTGCCCGGCCAGCGCCAGGGCCAGCACGAACGACCCCGCGATCGCCACCAGGAGCGGCACCGGCAACCGCGCCTCGAGCCGCCGGGCCACCGGGATCCCGAGCACGACCAGCAACGCCAGGAAGACCGAGCAGGTGCCGGCGAGCGCCCCGAAGTGGTGGGTCCACTTCGACGGGGTGGGCCAGAGCAGCAGGAACGCCAGCGCGGCGGTGCAGCCGGAGAACACCAGCGGCCACGGTAGCGGGATCCGCCGCGCCCGGGCCGCTGCGAACAGCACCGCGAACCACAGCAGCGCGACGATCGTCACCAGGACCGCGACGCGCTTGGCGTACGAGCCCATCGCGATGTCCGAGAGCAGGAAGTTGTAGCGCTGGATCTCGTCGGCCCAGTCGTTCTGGTCCTGGATCCCGAGGAAGATCTCCTGGCCGTGCAGGAAGTCGCGGAAGGCGCCGTCGGCGAAGGCGAGCAGCGAGGCCACGACCGCCCCGGACACCACGGCGACGGCGCGGGCGAGCGTGCGGACCATTCCGCCCGTCCGGACCAGCCGCCACAGCGCCGGCAGCCCGGCGACGATCGGCGCGAGCGCGGTGAAGCCCGTCGGGTGCACCGCGAATCCGGCCGCGGCCGCGACGAACGCGAGCCAGGCGACCGAGAGCCGCGACCGGCGCACGGCCACGGCGACCCCGAGCAGAGCCAGCGCTCCGCCGACGGTCACGGCGCTCTCCGGCCGCACGCCCATGTCCAGGGGCAGCCACCACGCGAGGAACGCGACACCCAGCACGGTCCGCGACAGCGACCGGATCCACCAGCGGTCCGGGGCGGTCTCGCGCAGCGCGGTCGCCGTGAACCGGCGCACCGCCGCCCAGGCGATCAGCCCGAACACCAGGGCCGGGACGCGCTGGGCGGGCGCGGAGTCGCCGGCGACGGTCTGCCACCAGGCCAGCAGGTGGTAGAACCACGTGAACGGGACGAAGCTCTGGTCGTAGAGCTGGTAGTAGTTGCCCACGAACCCCGACGCGCGGAAGTTGCGGGCCATGGCCGCGTAGTAGCCGTCGTCGTCCGTGCTGGGGGCGAGGAAGAGCCATAGCGTCATCAGCGCCGGGACCAGCAGGTCCACGAGCGCGGGCGGACGCAGCCTCCACGGGCGCTTCTCCCGCGGCTCCCGGCGGTCGACGAGCACCAGGCAGAGCACCGCCGCCACCGCGAGGAGCCCCGTGAGCCACGTCAGCGCCGTCTTGGCGGGGGTGGGGCTGCTCGCCATCTCGTCGTCGACGCGCATCGTCACGCCGAGGTCCCCGGGGCCCGGCAGCGCGGAGATCGACGTGGTGAGCAGGTCGACGTCGGGCACGGTGGCGCCGAAGGCCGACGCGAGCCGGTCGCCGTCGAGGTCGAGCACGGTGCCGTCGCCGTCGGAGTGGAGGGTGTAGCGGCAGCTCCCGCCCGGGACCGGGGCGTCGAGGAGGACCCGGCCGACCGCGGCCACCCGGACACCGGGCGACTCCGGGGTCCCGGTGGCCGTCACGACCAGGCCCGCGGCCCCGGCGGCGGCGGAGTCCGGCCGCATCGTGGCGACGACGATCCGGTCGGTGGTGCCGGCGGCCGCGCGGACGGCGTCGCAGCTCACCCGGACGTCGAGGGTCAACGGCCGGTAGGAGGTCAGCAGCAGCGTGGTCGGCTCGGGCGCCGTGGCGCGCTGCGGCCAGGACACGGTGGGGGTGCTCACGCTCACCGGCGCGAAGGGCAGCGCGGCGGCGCACACCAGCGCGAGCAGGCCGAACAGGCCGGCCAGGAGGTCGAACGGCAGCCGCGGCGGGCGCCGGGTCGGCCACGCCGGGCACTCACGCTCCGGGCGCACGGTGGGGTCGACGCGGCCCAGGTCGCGGGGCGGACGTGCCGGATCGGGGTCGGTCACCGGCGACGCGACGGCCTCTGCCCCGGCGTCCGGTCCCGACGGGGTCGGTGTCGACGGTTCCGGCGGGGCCGCCGGCGCGGACCCGGGCGACACGGCCGTTCCCTCGGTCGACCCGGTCGCGGTCCCGGTGTCGGTCCCGGTGTCCGCTCCGCTGGTCTCCGGCGGCGATCCCACGTCGTCAGTCCTCGGTTCCTCACTCGTCCTGGCCGGCAACGAGAGTGTCATGCCACCCGTCCGGGCACCCGAACAACCCGCCGCGGAGGGGTCGGGGCATGATTGCGGTCCGGTAACCGACGGCCGTTTCCGGGGCGTTGGTCCCGGGACCCCCGGGTACCCGCCCGGTAGAGTCACGCCAATCTCAGACGTCCCACAGGTACCCGCCCGCACGTCGTCCGCAGGAAGGGGAAGAGCCCTGACTCCGACGACGCGCTCCCGTACGCGGTCGCTCGGCCTGGTCGGGCTCGGCATCATCGGGTCCGGACTGCTCGTCAACGGCTACCTCGCGATCATCGCCCGGAGCCTCCCCGCCGCGGAGTACGCCTACTTCGGCGCCTTCTGGTCGATCGCCCTGGTCGTCGGCTTCGGGGTGTTCCTCCCGATCGAGCAGGAGACCGCCCGGCTGATGCAGGTGCCGGACCGGCCCGGCCGTGTGCTGCACGCCTCGCTGTTCACCGCGCTGCTGCTCGCCGCGGCCGAGGTCGTGGTGGTGCTGGCGCTGTCGCCGGTGCTGGTCCGGGCGTTCGGCGGCGAGGTCTGGACGATCGCCGCGCTCGCCGTGCTGTGCATCGCCTCCGCCGGCCAGTTCGTGATGCGCGGGGCGCTGATCGGCATGGACCGGATGGACCGGCACGCCCTGGTCATGCTCTGGGACACCGTGCTGCGGGTCGCGCTCGCCGGCGCGGTCGCGCTGCTCATCGCCGACCCCGACAGCTCGATCTTCGCCTGGACGCTGGTCCTCGCGATCCTGCTGGCGCACGGGCCGCAGCTGCTCGCGCTGGCCCGGCGACGCACCCGGATGGGCAGCGTCCCGGACCTGGGCGACGCCACCATGACCCCGAGAGGCGTACGGCGGGCCGTGCTCCCGCTGCTGCTCGGTTCGCTGTGCGCCCAGCTGCTGCTCAACGGTCCGCCGATCTTGGTCCCGCTGCTCGCCCGCGACCTGGCCCAGGCCGACATGGCCGGGCGGTTCGTCGCGGGCTACACCCTCGCCCGGATCCCGCTCTTCCTCATGGTCCCGCTGCAGACGGCGCTGCTGCCGGTGCTCACCCGCCTGCTGCACGGCGGCGACCGGGCGGTCCTGCGGAAGGTCACCCTCCGGCTCAGCGCGGGTCTGCTCGCCCTGGCCGTCGTCGCGTTCGGGCTCGGCTACGCCATCGGGCCGTGGCTGGTCGGCCTCGTCTTCGGGCAGGGCTACCGCCTCGGCGCGTTCGACATGGCCCTGCTGTCCGTCGGCGTCGCCGCCTACCTGGGCATGGTGCTGGTCACCCAGGTGCTCGTGGCGTCCGTCCGGCACTCGCACGTCGCCTGGGCCTGGCTGTCCGGCGTCGTGGTCGCCGTCGTCACCGTGCTCGTCGTGCCCGACCTGCTGCTCAGCGCCGAACTCGCGTTCGTGCTGGGCTCGACGGTCGGGTGGGTGGTCGGCACGGTCCTGATGCTGTCCCGGACCCGGAACAGGGAGCTGACCCGTGTCTGACCGCGAGGACGACCTGGTCGTCGCGCTCACCTACTACGCGCCCTACGTCTCCGGGCTGACCAACATGGCCCGGGACATCGCCGAGGGCCTGGCCGCCCGCGGGCGCCGCGTCACCGTCGTGACCAGCCGGTACGACGCCGACCTCCCGCGCGAGGAGGAGATCAACGGCGTCCGGGTGCTGCGCGCCCCCGTGCTGCTCCGGCTCGGGCGCGGCGTGGTGAGCCCGGAGTTCGTGCGGCTCGCCGTCGCCACCGCGAACCGCGCCCGGGTGGTCAACCTGCACCTGCCGATGCTCGAGGCCGGGGCGATCGCGCAGTTCACCTCGGCGCCGATCGTCGCGACGTACCACTGCGACGTCACCCTGCCGCCCGGGCTGGTCAACACGGTGCAGCGGAAGGTCGTCGACGCGTCGAACCGGCGGGCCATGCGCCGGGCCGGAGCCGTGGCGGTGACCAGCGAGGACTACGGCCGGCACAGCCGGATGTGGCCGTGGATCGCGCCGACCGTCGAGTCCATCCCGCCGCCGTGCCACGCGCCGCCCCGGGGCGAGCCGACCTACCGCGAGACGGACGGGCCGCACATCGGGTTCCTCGGCCGGATCGTGCGCGAGAAGGGCCTGGAGTACCTGGTCCGCGCGTTCCGGACGCTCGAGGACCCCGACGCCCGGCTGCTCATCGGCGGCGACTTCACGCATGTCGCGGGCGGGTCGGTCGTCGAGCAGGTGCGGGCCGCGATCGGCGACGACCCCCGGGTCCGGCTGCTCGGGTTCGTCCCCGAGGAGCGGATCGGCGACTTCTACGCCTCGCTCGACCTGTTCAGCCTGCCGTCCGTCAACGCGTTCGAGGCGTTCGGGATCGTGCAGGCCGTGGCGATGCTCGCCGGCGTCCCGGTGCTGTCCAGCGACATCCCGGGCGTCCGGCAGCCGGTCGCGCAGACCGGGTTCGGCACGCTGGCCCCGAAGGCCGACACCGAGGCGCTGGCCGCCGCGATGCGCCGCCTGCTCGCCGACCCGCCGGACCGGGAGGCCGGGGCCGACGCCGCGCGCCGGGCGTTCTCGGTCGACGGCGTGCTCGACGCCTACGAGGTGCTGTTCGACAAGCATGCGCGAAGGGGACGCTGAGTACTTCCGATGAGCCCTGAGTACGTCCGATGAGCACTGAGTACGTCCCATGAGCACGTCGTTCGGACCGGACCACTACGACGAGGCCTACTACGCGGAGAACGGCCAGGCGGGCGACCGGCCCGCGTTGCGCTGGTACGTCAAGATGGTGCTGCGGTACGTCGGCCGCGGCCCGTACCTGGACTTCGGCTGCGGCACCGGGCACCTGGTCCGCCGGCTCGCCGAGCACGGCCCGGCGTCGGGCGTCGAGGTCTCCGCCTGGTCGGCCGAGGTCGCGCGCCGCACCGCGCCCGGCTGCCCTGTCTACACGTCGCCCGAGGACCTGCCGACGGACGGGTTCCGCGGCCTCACGGCGATCCACGTCCTCGAGCATCTCGACGACGAGACCGCCACGGCCGCCGTCGAGACCTGGCGGCGGGTGCTCGTCCCCGGCGGGCGGGCGCTGGTGGCGATGCCCGACCCGGCCGGCCGCGGGCACGCGCTCGCGGGGGAGAAGTGGAACGGCTTCGCCGACCCCACGCACGTCAACCTGAAGTCGCACGAGGAATGGCGGAAGTTCCTCGTGCACGGCGGGTTCACGATCGTCCGCGAGGGTTCCGACGGCCTCTGGGACGTCCCGTACGGCCGGCTGCCGCGGTTCCTCGACCTCCGCGCGGTGCCCTCGTTCGTCCAGTTCTGCGCGGGCCGGCTGTTCCTCAACCCGGGCGAGGGCGAGAGCTCGATCTTCGTCGTGGAGAACTCGGGCACCTGAGCGCTGCCGGTTCCCCGGTCCGCGGGGCATGATCGGGGGCATGGCAGAGCTGCTCCCGCTGGATCCCGACCAGTTGCTGACGACCACCCGTTCGGTGCGCAAACGCCTCGACCTGGAGCGACCGGTGCCGCTCGAGGTGGTGCGCGAGAGCCTCGAGGTGGCGCTGCAGGCGCCGAGCGGCAGCAACAAGCAGGGCTGGCACTGGATCGTGCTCACCGACCCGGCCAAGCGGAAGGCCGTCGCGGACCTCTACGCCCGCTCCTTCGACGCCTACCGCAACTCGGCGGGCTACGCCGCCAACCACCCGGCGGGCGACGCCGCGCGGGAGGCCACGCAGAAGCGCGTGGCGTCGAGCGCGGAGTACCTGGCCGAGGTCATGGCCGAGGTCCCGGTGCTGATCATCGGGGCGATCGAGACCGGCACCGAGGAGCTGCCCGCGGGCAACCAGGCCGGGCTGTGGGGCTCGCTGCTGCCCGCCGCGTGGAGCCTGCAGCTCGCGCTGCGCGCCCGCGGCCTGGGCAGCGCCTGGACCAGCCTCCACCTGCGCTACGAGAAGGAGGTCGCCGAGCTGCTCGGCGTCCCGGGCACGGTGAAGCAGGGCGTCCTGCTCCCGGTCGCCTACACCAAGGGCACCGACTTCAAGCCCGCCCCGCGCCAGCCTCTCGACGAGGTCCTGCACGTCGACACCTGGTAACCCGTGAGTGGCAACTGCCCCTAGAGGGGCAGTTGCCACTCACGACCCCGGTTGAGCTGCGGAAACGCGAGGAGAGCCGTGCGCGGTTCCCGGTGCCCTCTTTCTCCGAAACGGTCCGCGGAGAGGGCACCTGCCCGGACCCTGTCCGCATGCCGCACCTCTCGCCGCGTCCGACCGACCACCCCGACTGGGAGGCCGTGCTCGCCGCCCAGCACGGCCTCGTCACCGCAGGCCAACTTCTCCGCGACTTCGGCCTCACGCAGAAGCACCTGCTGAACCAGCTGGACGCCGGCCGGTGGCAGCGCGTCCTCCCGCGCGTCTACGCGACCTTCACCGGACCCCTGCCCGAGGAGGCTCGCCTCCGCGCCGCGCTGCTCTACGGCGGCGCGAGTGCCGTGCTCAGTCACCGCACCGCCGCGGAGCGGTGGGGTCTGATGCCTCCGCAGCCGGGTCCGGTGCACATCACCGTCAGGTACGGCTGCTCGGCGGTCTCCCAGCGGCCACATGTCGTGGTGCATCGCTCACGGGCACACGCGCACATCGTGGTCGGCACCGACCCGCCGGTGACGGGCCGTGCCGACGCGGCGATCGACGTCGCCGTCGAGGAGCCGACCGCCCGTGCCGCCCGTCAGAGGCTCACCGACCTGATCGGGACGGGGCGCGTCGGGGCCGGCACGGTGTGGCGGCGGCTGCAGCAGCGTCCACCCCGCCGCTACCGGAAGGCGCTCGACGAGGCGGTGCGGCTGATCGCCGGCGGCGTGCAGTCGGTGCTCGAGGAGTGCTACGCCGTCGACGTCGAGCAGGCTCACGGTCTGCCCGCCGGCCGTCGTCAGGTCCCCGCCCTGGTCGACGGGCGCACGCTCTACGAGGACGTGACGTACGACGACGCGGGCGTCCCCCTCACCGTCCGGCTCGACGGCAGGACCCACCTGCAGCCCGAGACGGCGCTGCGCGACCGCCGTCGCGACAACGCGGCGGAGCTGGCCGGGCGGTCGCGGCTGGTCTTCGGCTGGGTCGAGGTGTCCAGCCGGCCGTGCCAGGTGGCGGCCGAGGTGTCGGCGGTGCTTCGCAGGTACCGCCGCGATCTCGGTGGGAGTACCTGTTTCCGCTGTTCAGAGGGGGTCGTGAGTGCCAAGTGACCCTCTAGGGGCAGTCGGCACTCACAGGGGGAGGCGACGGAAGACGGGCCGCGGGACGTGCCGGAGCGCCGACATCACGAAGCGCAGCGGGGCGGGCGCCCACACCAGCTCCTGCTTGGTGCGCACCGCGTGCACGATGACCTCCGCGACCGCCTCCGGGGTGGTCGACAGCGGGGCGGGCTTGAGGCCCTCGGTCATCTTGGTGTGCACGAACCCGGGCCGGACCACGGTGACCGTGACCCCGAAGGGCCGCAGCGCCTCGGTGAGGCCGGTGTAGAAGGCGTCGAGCCCCGCCTTGGTGGAGCCGTAGACGAAGTTCGACCGGCGCGCCCGCTCGCCCGCGACCGACGACAGCGCCACCAGGGAGCCGTGGCCCTGCTGCTTCAGCCGGTCGCCGAGCGCCACCCCGACCGAGACGGCCGCGGTGTAGTTGACCTGCGCGAGCTCGACGGCCTTCGCGACGTCCGTCCAGGCCTCCTCGTTGTCCCCGAGCAGGCCGAACGCCACGATCGCCACGTCGACGTCGCCCTCGGCGAACGCCTTGTCGACGACGGCGGTGTGGGTGTCGAGCGCGGTCGCGTCGAAGTCGAGGGTCTCGACGGCGCAACCCCTGGCCTCGAGCCGCGCCTTCGCGTCCGCCAGCCGCTGCGACGGCCGCGCGGCGAGCACGACCCGCATCGGCCGGTCGGAGGCGAAGGCCTCGACCGCGGCGAGCCCGATCTCCGAGGTCCCGCCCAGCAGCAGGATGCTCTGCGGGTTGCCCACGGCATCGATCATCAGATGAGCTCCAGTCGTCGTGCGAGGTCGGAGGCGAAGACGCCCGCGGGGTCCACGGCGGCGCGCACCTTGCGCCACTCCTCGAGCCGCGGGTAGCCGCGCCGGATCGCCTCCGGCGTGGTCCGCGACTCCTTGGCCAGGTAGTGCCGGCCGCCGGCGTCGAGCACGATCCGGTCGAGCTCCTCGCAGAGCTCGCCCAGGCCGGGTCCGATCGGGATGTCGACGCAGAGCGTCCAGCCGGGCTTGGGGAAGGACAGCGGGGCCCGGTTGCCCTCGCCGAACCGCTTGAGCACGTTGAGCGCCGAGACCTGGCCGGCCTCCGTCATCCGCTCCAGCACGGTGCGGATCACGTCGCCGCGCTCCAGCGGCACCACGAACTGGTACTGCAGGAAGCCGTGCGGGCCGTAGCCGCGGTTCCACTCGCCCGCGATGTCGAGCGGGTGCAGGAACTGGGTGATGTTCTGGATCGCGCCCAGCTTCGTGGGGGACTTGCGGTACCAGAGCTCGCTGAACAGCCGGCCGGTGACGCGGTTGAGCATCCCGGGCGGGAAGACGTCGGGGACGGTCAGCAGCTGCGGCGCGTCGAACTTCAGCGGGTTCCGGCGCTGCCTGGGGGTGAGGTCCGCGAGCGTGGCGTGGTTCGCCCTGGTCAGCAGGCCGCGGCCGAAGTGCTCGCCCGTGGTGACGGCGTCGAACCAGGAGACCGACTCGGCGTACTTCTCGTCGTCCTGGGTCTGGCGCGCCATGAGCTCGGCCAGGTTGTCGATCTGCTCGGTGTCGACCTTGAAGTACGCGGTCTCGACGTGGTGCAGCTTCAGTCGCGCCCGCACGATCACGCCGGTCAGGCCCATCCCGCCGACGGTGGCCCAGAAGAGCTCGGCCTCCGGCCCCTCGGGCGTGAGCTCGCGGATCGAGCCGTCCGCCAGCACGATCGTCATCGCCTCGACGTGGTTGCCGAAGGAGCCGACGACGTGGTGCGCCTTGCCGTGGATGTCCGCGCCGATCGCGCCGCCGATGGTGACCTGCCGGGTCCCGGGCAGGACGGGCACCCACAGCCCGAAGGGCAGCGCGCGCCGCATGAGGGCGTCGAGCGAGACGCCGGCGTCGAGGTCGACGACGCCCGAGTCGGCGTCGATCGAATGGATCCGGGCGAGCCCGGTCATGTCGAGCACGGTGCCGCCGGCGTTCTGCGCCGGGTCGCCGTAGGACCGGCCGAGGCCGCGGGCGATGATCCCGCGACGGCCCGCGGCCTTCACCGCGGCGGCGACCTCCTCCGGCGTCCGGGGCGTGATCACCGTGGCCACGGTGGGCGCCGTGCGCCCCCACCCGTGGAGGGACCGGGTCTCGCTGGCTGGGCTGGTCATCGGGAGCCAGGCTACCGACGCTCCGCCCGGCCTCCCGGACCGACCCGGGTCGGGGAAGCCGGGTGGAGACGCCGGTCACGAGGTGTCGGCACCCCGGCTCACCGGGCCAGCCGGAAGACGGCCACGTCGTCGACCTGCCGGCCGGGGTCGCCGCTGACGACGCGGGTCCACTCGAGAACCCGGGGGTCCATCGACCGCCCTTCCTGCGGTGCCACGACGATCGCACTCACGCCGAGCCGCACCAGATCCTGACGGGCGGTGTCCGGCGACCCGGGATCGGCGCCGCGCTCGACGATCGCGTCCACGCCGGCCTGGTAGGCGTTGACCTGGCCCTGGAGCAGGAGCGGGACCCCCGGTTCCGACCCGATGAAGTAGCCGCCCGTGGTGCGGTAGGCCATGCCCGACTCCGCCTGCCACAGCAGCGGACCGGCGCCTCCCTCCCACGCTCCCGTCGCGCGCGGGACGGTCTCGACCACCGCTCCCGGCCCCAGCGTCCGGGCGGCCGAGTGGGTGAAGAAGGTCGGCACGGGGGTGTGCACGGTGCGGACCGCGTCCGTCGCGGGCAACCAGCTCGCCACGGTGAGCACGGTCAGCCCGACGGCGGCCCACCAGGTGGCCGGCCGAGGTCGGTCGGCGAGGTCCTCCACCCAGAGCGCCACGATCAGGGCCAGGCACGCCGCGATGAAGATCTGGAACCGGACCGGCTCGACCTCCCCGAGCAGCGGCACGTCGAGGAGCAGTCGCCACGGCATGACCGGCAGGCGTACGTCGCCCAGCACGACGAGGTGGAGGCCGAAGGACAGGATGACCAGGATCGCGGCGACGAGGCCGGCCGACCTGGCGGCCTCGCGACGACGTCCGACGATCAGGGCCGCAGCGACCAGCAGGAGCAGCGCGGGCCCGATGTAGCCACCCTGCTCGCCCGGGTGCAGCGCCAGCCGCCCGGCGTAGTCGGCCGGATCGATCCGGATCGCCGTGAGGGACGAGGGGACCAGGAGGTTCGCGGCGTCGGCCGTGGTCGCGTCCGGCGGCCGGATGCGCTCCTGTGGTCGGCCCGGGCCGCCGAGCAGCAGGTAGAGGGGATAGGCGCAGAGCACGAAGTAGACGACCAGGCAGGACAGTGTCGACCGGGCGAGCGTCGGCACCCTGGGGCGGGCCAGAGCGGGATGTCGCAGTGCGAGCACGAGCGCCGCGACCAGCAGAGCCACCGCACCGACCGCCAGGGTCTGGGTGTAGAGCCCGGTCTGGAGAGCCAGGCCGAGGCCGAACGCCGCCCCGGTCCGGTAGGGCGTGGCGTCGTGCCGCAGCAGGGCCTTGTCGATGAACCAGATGAGGAGCGGCGGGAACAACGCCCACACCAGGTTCAGGTGACCCACCGAGGCGTGCGCCACGACGAAGGGCGAGAAGGCGTACAGGCCGCCGGCCACGCCGCGCGCGATCAGGCTCGGGACGAGCCGGCGGGTCGCGGCGACGAAGGCGACACCGGACGCGACCGGCCCCAGGATCATCCCGACGTTGAAGGCGACCACCGGGCCTGCGGTCGCGGTGACGGGGGCCAGGAGCGCGGCGAGAACGGGTACGGGCACGTTCCACATGCCGTTCACGCCGTACGGATAGTGCTGGTAGATCGTGTAGAGGGGGTTCGCGCCGGTGGAGACGGCGTGGACGAACCACTCGAGCCACCAGGTGAACTGGTGGCTGTCCGAGGAGGCCCAGCCGACCGTCGACGCCGTCAGGTCGCCGAGGACCCGGTGGTACAGGCCCAGCGAGCACGCCAGGTAGACCAGTGCGAGGGCGGGCAGCCCCCACGGCGAGGAGCGCCGCGGCGCCGTCCACTGCGTCCGCGGTGCGGCGTGTCGAGCTCCCGCGGACGCGAGGTGCATGGGAGCAGCCTGGCACGGATCGCGGCCGGGACGGTCCCGACGCTCCGTGTTCGCCGAGTCGCCCACCTGTGCCACCCTGCCGCCCGTGCCCGCCCCACCTCTCGCCGCGCCGAGCGCTGCGGTGCGGGCGGAGCGGGGTGGGCGGGGGTGGCTCGGGGTCGCCGCGCTGGTCTACCTCGCGATCTCGCTGCTCCTGCAGCACCGTGCGCTCGGGGACTTCGCGGGCAGCGCGATCGGGCGGACGTCCACCGACGCCACGGGCTTCACGTGGTGGCTCGCGCACACCGCGCACGCGCTCACCACCGGAACGAACCCGCTGGTGACGGACCTGCAGCACTACCCGGTCGGGGTCAACGCGCTGTGGAACACGGCCGTCCCGCTGCTCGGCGTGCTCCTCGCGCCGGTCACCCTCACCGCGGGCGCGACGGCGGCGTTCAACGGCGGGATGGTCCTCGGGCCGGTGGTGTCGGGGGTGGCCGCGGCGGCCGCGCTGGGTGGGATCGTGCGGTCGCGGGTCGCGCGTGCGACCGCCGGGGCGCTCTACGCCTTCTCCCCGTTCATGGTCGCCCACCTGCAGGCCGGGCACCTCAACCTCGTCTGGGCGGTGCTGCCGCCGGTCCTGCTGGCGCTCGCCCACCGGCTGTTCGTGCGCGACCTCCGCCGGCCCTGGCTGCTCGGCGCGCTCACCGGGCTCGCGCTGGCGGCGCAGACCTGGCTCTACACCCAGACGCTCGCGATCGGCGTCCTGATGCTGGTCGTGCTGGCGATGGTGCTCGCCGTCCGCTACCCGGGACGCGCTGCCGACCGGCTTCCCGCGCTGGTCGAGGCCGGGGTCTCGTGCCTCGGGGTGTTCGCCGTCCTCGCCGGGTACGCGGTGTACCTGCTCCTCGCCGGGCCTGCTCGCCCGCGGGCGCCACTGCGCTCACCCGAGTACGGCAGCGCCGACCTCGCGAACACGATCGCCCCCACCTGGCTCACCGCCATCCGGGCCGTGCCCGCCCCGATCGGGATGCAGGGGAACCTGGGGGAGCAGGGCGGCTACCTCGGGGTCGCGGTCCTGCTGCTGCTCCTGCTGACCGTGCTGACGTGCGGGACCGCGGCCGGGATCGCCGCCGCGGTCGGGGCCGTCGCCTGGGTCCTCGAGCTCGGGCCGCAGCTGTTCGTGGCGGGGGAGCCGACCGGCGTCCCCCTGCCCTGGCGTGCCCTCGTGAAGGTGCCGCTGCTGGGCGAGGTCGAGCCGGTCCGGCTGCAGGTGGTGGTCACGCTGGCCGTCGCGGTGCTGGCCGGTCTCGCGCTCGACCGCGTCCCGCGGCCCGTCGCGCTGGTCGCCGTCGTCGCCGCGATGTCCTGGATCCCGGCCGACGCGCAGCGCACCACCTCCGCGGCCGTACCGGCTCATCCACAGCTCGCGGGACAGGTGGTGGAGACCTGGCCCCGGATCACCGGCGACTGGTACGGCGGCGCCGATCCACTCCGTGCCCAGATCGCGTCGGGCTTCGGCTACCGCCTCAGCGGCGGCTACTTCCTCGGCGCCGATGCCGACCATCCGCTGCTCCTGCAGTCGCCGTGGAACCGCTACCAGGCCGGCGCGGCCCTCGCACAGGAGTGGCCGACGCTCGCTGCGCCGCCCGACCCCGCCGGAGCGGCTCGCGACCTGCGCGAAGTCGGCGTCACGGTGGTCCTGGTGACACCGCGGCCGGGGGAGGACCCGACCCCGGTCCTCGACTGGACCCGGCGCGTCACCGGATCCGAGGGCGTGCCGCTGGAGGGGGCGTGGGCGTTCCCGCTGGCCGCTACCCTGCACGGGTGACCGTTCCACCCCGCCCGGAGATCAGGATCTCCGACGCCGACCGGGAGCGGGCCGCGGCCCGCCTCCACACGGCGCTGGGCGAGGGCCGGATCACCGTGGCCGAGCTCGAGGAGCGCCTCGCCGTGGTCTACGCGGCGCGCTACGCCTCCGATCTCGTCCCGCCGCTCGCGGACCTCCCCGGCGAGCCGCTCGACGTCATGCAGCCCACCGCGCTCTCCACCCCGGTCGGCCCGCCGATGGTGCTGCGCACGGGGATGGGCTCGCTGCGCCGCACGGGCCGCTGGGTCGTCCCGGCGCGCCTGCGGGTGCACAGCACGATGGGCGCGGTGCTGCTCGACTTCACCGACGCCGAGCTCACCCACCCGGTGATCGAGGTCGAGCTGGAGCTCGGGGCGGGCTCGGCCCGCCTGCTGGTGCCGGACGGTGCCACCGCGGACGTCGACGGCCTGGTCGCCGGCATGGGCACGGTCCGCAGCAAGGTGCCGGCCGCGGCCCGCCGGGGCGCTCCGCACTTCCGCGTCTACGGGCGCGCCGGCATGGGCTCGGTGACCGTGCGGCAGCGCTACCGGCTGGGCGGCCTCGCCTTCTAGCCTCGCGCCCGTGCCTCAGCTCACCGGGCCCGGAACACCACGGTCCGCAGCATCACGAAGTTGATCGCGGTGGCGGTGCCCTGCGAGATCACCCAGGCGATCGAGGCCTTGAACGCGACCTCGGGCAGCAGGTACAGCGCCAGCGCGTTCACCCCGACCGCAATGCCGAAGGTCGTGGCGTAGAGCAGCACGAACCCGGCGAGCCGGCCGCGGCCGCCGGCGGCGTCGCCGAAGGTGAACCGCTTGTTCAGCAGGTAGGCGGTGGTGGTGCCGCAGATGAAGCTGATCGCGCGGGCGAGCCAGGTGGGCGCGTCGAGGGCCAGCAGCAGGTGGTAGATCCCGAAGTCGACGGCCGCCGACAGCACGCCGACCACCGCGAACCGGATCAGCTGGCCGACGAGCCCGTGGCCGGCGGGGGCGGGAGTCGCCTCGGGCTCGGTCGCGGTCACGCGTCGAGGGTAGCGACGCACCCGGTGGCCGCCGCTCAGGGGGCGCGGTGGAAGCGCTCGGCGCGCCCCTGGTTGAGCAGCCGCAGCCAGTCCCGGAACCCGCGCGGGTCCTTCTTCGTGACGAGGAAGTACCAGGCGAACCGGGGCAGCTCCAGCAGCCCGATCCGGCGCATCCCCGGCTGGCTCATGAGGAACCCGCGGTTGCGGTACGTGTAGTAGCGCTTGGTCGGGTCCTCGGGGTCCTGCGCGTGCAGCCGCCCGCCGAGCATCGGCTTGAACTCCTCGCCGCCCTGCGGGTGCAGGTAGGTGGCCTGCAGAGCGGTGCCGAAGGGCAGCCCGGAGCGCAGCATCCGACGGTGGGTCTCGACCTCGTCGCCGCGGACGAACAGCCGCAGGTCCGGCACGCCCACGACGTCGAGCGTCGACGCCCGGAACAGGGCCCCGTTGAAGAAGGACGCGATGCCGGGCAGCAGCTCCTGGTCGCCCTCGGGGTCGGCGGCGAGCAGCGCGGGGCGGGTGCGGTGCCAGGTCAGGCCGCGGCGCAGCGGGAACGCCAGCCGGTCCGGCTCGGCCTTGTCCGCGACGACCGGCGAGACGGCGGCGAGCCCGCGCCGCTCGGCGAGGTCGAGGAGGGTGGCCAGGGCGGCCTCGTCGCCGGCGTGCCCGTCGTCGTCGCCCAGCCAGACCCAGTCGGCCCCCATCGCGAGGGCGTGCAGGATGCCGAGGGCGAACCCGCCGGCGCCGCCGAGGTTGTGCCAGGAGGGCAGCCAGGTGGCCGGCAGTCCGGCGGCCTCGACGACCTCGCGCGCGGGCCGGTCCGGGCCGTTGTCGACGACGACGAGGTGCGCGATCGGGTGCGTCTGCTTGGCCAGTGCGGCCAGCGAGTCGACCAGCAGCTCGCTGCGGTGCCGCGTGACGACGACGGCGACGACCGACCCCGGGGGGAGCGGCTCGCTCACGAGGCGGCGTCCTCGTGGGCCTGGCGCTGCAGGCCGTGGACGGGGTGGTCGGCGAGGACGTCCCGCCCCTTGTAGTGGTGCAGCACCTCCCGCAGCGGCCCGTACTCGCGCATCGTGCCGTGCTCCATCCAGATCGCGGTGTCGCAGAGGTCGGCGAGGAACTCGTCCGAGTGCGAGGCGAACACGAGGATGCCGGAGCGCTCGACCAGCTCGTTCAGCCGGTCGCGGGCCTTGGCGAGGAACTCGGCGTCGACCGCGCCGATGCCCTCGTCGAGCAGCAGGATCTCGGGGTCGATGCTGGTCACGACGCCGAGCGCGAGCCGCACCCGCATGCCCGTCGAGTAGGTGCGCAGCGGCATCGACAGGTAGTCGCCGAGCTCGGTGAACTCGGCGATGTCGTCGACCCGGGACTCCATCTCCTTGCGGGTCATCCCGAGGAAGAGCCCGCGGATGATGATGTTCTCCAGGCCGGAGATCTCCGGGTCCATCCCGACGGCGAGGTCGAAGATGGGTGCGACCTTGCCGCGCACGGCCGCCCGGCCCCGGGTGGGCTCGTAGATGCCGGACATCAGCCGCAACAACGTGGACTTGCCGGCGCCGTTGTGGCCGACGAGCGCGACCCGATCGCCCTTGCGCAGCGCGATGGTGATGTCCCGCAGCGCCTCGATGATCGGCACCTTCGCCTCGGTGCCGATCCGGCCGCCCGCACGGCCGAGGACGGACTTCTTCAGCGACCGCGTCTTGGCGTCGAAGATGGGGAAGTCGACGCAGGCGGCGTCGAGATCGATGCTCGGCTCGTTCATCTCACACCCAGTACGCCACGCGGGCCCGGTAGTTGCGCATGCAGAGGAGCCCGACGGACCAGCCGATCACGGTGATCGCCAGGACCACGTACCAGTACCGCCACACCGTCTCCTGGCCCAGCAGCGGCCGGCGCAGGATCTCCAGGAAGTGGAAGACCGGGTTGATCTCGACCAGTCGGGCCCGCTCCTGGACGGCGGGGTTGCCGGACAGGATGTCGACCGACCAGACGATCGGCGTCAGGTAGAAGACGAGCTGGACGACGCTCGCGATGATCGGCGGGATGTCCCGGAACCGCGTGGCGAGGATGCCGGACAGGATCGCGATCCACCCGCCGTTGACCGCGAGCAGTGCGAACGCGGGAATCGCCAGCAGCAGCGACCAGCCCAGCGGGTGCGGGAAGACGATCATCAGGATCACCCAGATGACCATGTTGTGCAGGAAGAACAGCGTCTGCCGCCAGACCAGCCGGTAGACGTGCAGGGACAGCGGGGCCGGGAGGAACTTGATCAGCCCCTCGTTGGCGATGAAGACCTCGCTGCCCTCGAGGACGCAGCCGGAGATGAAGTTCCAGATCAGCAGGCCGACGGCGACGTGCGGCAGGAAGGTCGCCAGCGGGAGCCCGAACAGCAGCGAGTAGAGCAGGCCCAGGCCGAGGGCGATCACGCCCATGCTGATGCTGATCCACAGCGGACCGAGCACGGAGCGGCGGTAGCGCTGCTTGATGTCCTGCCAGCCCAGGTGGCCCCAGAGGGCCCGCTGCTGCCAGCCCTGGCGCAGGTCGCCGAACGCGCGCGCCCAGCTCCGCGAGCCGGGCGCGTCGGCGATCACCGGGCGCGCCCGCCCGGCGGTGCTGTCGTCCACGGTCACGGCCACCCGACGAGGGTACCGACGGGTGAACCTCCGGCCGCGAGCGGTGGTCCGCCGGGCGCGACCTGCACGGACGACGCTCTAGAGATACTGGCCGGTGCCGCGCCCGCCGCCCTCCGGCACCTGGCCCGGAAGCTGGCCGCCGATGCCCGGGGGGAGCCCGCGGCGCATCTGCTCCAACTGCGCCCGCGCGGCCATCTGCTGGGCGAACAGTGCCGTCTGGATGCCGTGGAAGAGACCCTCCAACCAGCCCACCAGCTGGGCCTGGGCGATACGCAGCTCACCTTCGCTCGGGGTCACGTCGTCGGTGAACGGCAGGGAGAGGCGGTGCAGCTCCTCGCGCAGCTCGGGGGCGAGGCCCTCCTCGAGCTCCTTGATCGAGTTCTCGTGGATCTCGCGGAGCCGGGCACGGGAGGCCTCGTCGAGCGGTGCGGCGCGCACCTCCTCGAGCAGCTGCTTGATCATGGTGCCGATCCGCATCACCTTGGCCGGCTGTTCGACCATGCTGCCGATGCCACCCTGCTCGCCGTCGTCGCCGTCGGCCTGGCGGATCTCCGACTGCGGCACGCTGGCCATGCCGACCGGGCGCCCGTCGGGCCCGATCACCATGACCTGCTGCTGTCCGTCGTTGTCCTCTGGTGCCGTCATGTCCCCATCATGCCCGCCTACTCGGCGACCAGCAGCAGCTTGCCCACCACGCCGCCGGCCTCCAGCGTGCGGTGCGCCTCGGCGGCCTGCGACAAGGGGAAACGGGCGTGCACGACCGGCTTGACCCGTCCGTCGCCGAGCAGCGGCCAGACCTGCTCGCGCACGCCCGCGACGACCGCGCCCTTGCCGTTCGGCCCCTCGACCGGGCGCCCGCGCAGGCCCATCGCCGCGACGCTGCCCCGCTTGGCCAGCAGCGCGCCGATGTTGATCTCGGCCTTCACCCCGCCCTGCATCCCGATGATCATCAGCCGGCCGTCGGGCGCGAGGGCCGCCACGTTGGCCTTGAGTCCCTTGGCGCCCATGTTGTCGAGGATGACGTCCGCCCCGTGGCCGTCCGTGGCCTTCTTCAGCTCCTCCGGCACGTCGGCGTTGTAGTCGATCACGATGTCGGCCCCCAGCTCGCGGCAGACGTCGAACCGCGCGGGGTTGGCCGTGGCCGCGACGCGGGCGCCCAGCGCCTTCGCCACCTGGATCGCATGGGTGCCGATGCCGCTGCTGCCGCCCTGGATCAGGAAGGTCTCGCCCGCCGCCAGGCCGGCCCGGTCGACGACGTTCGACCACACCGTGCAGGCCACCTCGGGCAGGCTGCCGGCGGTCTCCAGGTCCACGCGCTCGGGCTGCGGCAGCAGCTGGGCCGCCGGCACCACGACCTTCTGCGCGTACCCGCCGCCCGCGAGCAGGGCGCAGACCTCCTCGCCGACCGACCAGCCCGTGACCCCCTCGCCGAGCTCGGCGATCCGGCCGGAGCACTCCAGGCCGATGATGTCCGACGCCCCGGGCGGCGGCGGGTAGTTCCCCTGCCGCTGCAGCAGGTCGGCCCGGTTGACCGCCGTGGCGACGACGTCGAGCAGCACCTCGCCGGGGCCCGGCTCCGGGTCCTCGACCTCGGTCCACCGCATGTTCTCCGGGCCGCCCGGCTCCGCCACCGTGATCGCGTACATGTCCGTGGACGCTATTCCGTCGTCGCGGCGGACGCAGTCCGGCAGGCTGCTGCGCCATGGTGGGAACGGTGCGGCACTGGCCACAGCGCGACCTCGTCCTGCGCACCCCGCGGCTCGAGCTCCGCCCCGACGACGACGCGGGCCTGGCCGAGCTGGTCGACGTCGCCTACGCGGGCGTCCACCCGCCGGAGCGGATGCCCTTCCTCGTGCCGTGGACGGACGCGGATCCGCGCTACATGGGCCGCGGCTCCTTGCAGTACTACTGGTCCGAACGGGCCCGGTTCGCGCCCGAGGCGTGGGCCCTGCACTTCCTGGTGCGGCACGAGGGCCGGGTGATCGGGGTGCAGAGCCTGACGACCACCCGGTTCGCCGCCCGGCGCGAGGTGGACTCGGGCTCCTGGCTCGGCCGGGAGCACCAGGGACGCGGGTTCGGGACGGAGATGCGGGCGGCGATCCTCGGCTACGCGTTCGACCACCTCGGCGCCCGGCACGCCCGCTCCGACGCGTTCGCCGACAACGTGGCCTCGCTGCGGGTGTCGGAGAAGCTCGGCTACGTGCGCGACGGGATCTCGATCGTGGCGCCGCGCGGGGAGCCGGTGGAGAACGTGCGGCTGCGGCTGACCGCGGAACGGTTCGCGCGGCCGGGCTGGGACCTGGTCGTCGAGGGGCACGGCCCGGAGCTTGCCGGACTGCTCGGCGCGGCGTGAGGAGTTGTCCACAGGTCCCTGATCCTGTGGACAACTCCGGCGCAGTCCCGGTCCGGGGCGCCGGGAGCGTCGGTGCCGCGGCCGACCGTGCGGCCATGACCACTCACGGCCGTGACCCCGAGCCCGACCGGACCGCACTCCCCGGTTCCTCCGACACCCCGCCCGCCTCCGCGTGGCAGCGGGTCGTCTGCGTGGTGCTCGGTGTGTGCGCCGGGCACGTCGACGCCCTGCGCGGCCGGCTCGCCGCCCGCCTCGCCGTGCGCAGCTGCGACGGCTCTCTGCGCGAGGCGCGGCGCTGGGCGCGCACGCACCGCGTTCCGTGGGACCCGCTGGAGGGCGGCCTGTGCGCGCTCGGGGCCCGGTGCGACTGCGAGGCGCTCGAGGTCCTGGAGCGGGAGTGACCGGAGTGCGGTGGCGGCTCAGCCCAGGTTGTTGGTGCTGAACGTGTCGCAGCGGGCGGGGTCGCCGGTGTCGTAGCCGGTGGTGAACCACTTCTCCCGCTGGGCCGAGCTGCCGTGCGTGAACTGGCTCTGGTCGACGCGGCCGCCGCCGAGGTTGCTCTGGATGTAGTCGTCGCCGATGCGCGAGGCGGTGTCGAGGGCGGCGGCCACGTCGGCGTCGGTCACGTCGGTGATCAGCGGCCGGCCCGAGGCCGTCGGGGTCGTGGTGGCGTGGTTGCCCCACACCCCGGCATAGCAGTCGGCCTGCAGCTCCAGCCGCACCGAGCCGGAGGTCGGGCCGCTGTCACCGGAGCGGACCTGGCGGTTGGTGCCGAGCAGGTTCTGGATGTGGTGCCCGTACTCGTGCGCGATCACGTACGAGCGGGCGAAGGGACCGCCCTGGGCGCCGAACCGCTGCTCGAGCTCCTGGAAGAAGGTGAGGTCGATGTAGACCTCGGAGTCGCCCGGGCAGTAGAAGGGCCCCACGTCGGAGGTCGCGCTGCCGCACCCGCCGGTGCTGACCTGGCCGGAGAAGAAGTTGGTGCGGGGCGGGGTGTAGGTCTGGCCGGCACGGGCGAACGCGTCGGACCAGTAGCCGTCGAGCGAGTTGACCACCGCGGTCACCTCGCAGTCGAGGTTCGAGTTGGCGTCGGCGCCGGTGCGGCAGCTCTCGGCGATCTGCGTGTTGTCCGCGCTCTGGCCCGCAGGCAGCCCGGAGAGCCCGCCCGGCAGCGCGAAGCCGCCGGAGGTGCCGCCCCCGCCCCCGCTGAGGGAGGAGAGCAGGAAGAAGACGAGGAGACCCACGATCCCGAGGCCGCCGCCGCCGAGGGCGACCCGGCCGCCCACCCCGCCGCCGCCGGATCCGCGCAGGTCGTCGATGTTCGACGTGTCCAGGTCCGCGTTCTCGTCGAACCGCATCCGTGCTCCTCCCCCGGGGCCCGGCGGGTGCCCCGCGGACCGACGACGAGATCCCATCACACCGGGCCGGCGGGGGCGACATCACGCGCGCGCCCGGCCGGACGGTCGCACCGGGCGGCCGGGGCCCGGAGCCGGACGGGCGGCGACGCATCGCGGAACCACCGGCCCGAGGCCCCCCAGTAGGGTGCGGAGTCGTGACGGATCACGCGTCGGATGAGCCGGAGGCGTCCTCCACCCCGTGGCTGGACGAGAGCGAGCAACGGTTCTGGCGCGCCTGGATCCTCTCCTCGACGCTGCTGGAGAACCGGCTCAACCGTGATCTCCAGGAGGGCCACGGCCTCTCCCACGGCGACTACGGCGTGCTCGTCATGCTGTCCGAACAGGACGGTCACCGGATGCGGATGAGCGCCCTCGCGGACGTGCTGGCGCTGTCTAAGTCGCGGCTGTCCCACCAGATCACGCGGATGGAGAAGGCCGGGCTGGTGCGCCGGGACGGCGACGTCTCCGACGGCCGCGGCATCTTCGCCACCCTCACCCCGCACGGCTACGAGCGCCTCGTCGCCGCCGCGCCGACCCACGTCACCGGCGTGCGCAAGTACGTCGTCGACCTGCTCGACGCCGAGGAGCGGGCCCAGGCCGCCGTCTTCATGGAGCGCGTCGCCGCCGGCCTGCGGGAGTGCTCGTAGCGGCGACCCGGCTCCACGGCCAGCCGCTAGGCTGCCCGACGGAAGCGTGGCAGAGCGGCCGAATGCACTCGCCTTGAAAGCGAGAGACACGAGAGTGTCCGGGGGTTCGAATCCCTCCGCTTCCGCCAGGCCGGAGTCCGCTCACCCGGGCGTCGTCGAGCAGGTGCGCCGCGGCGTAGTCGACGCGCCCCGTGCACCGAGACGTGAAAACCTGATACTGGCCCGGCGGACGCTCCGCCACCTCTCCTCCCCGAGGGGTGATCCCGCGACCGCGTACACCCGCTGGACTGGCCCGCATGACGGCCGGATCCGGCGAGCGCCCCGCGGTCAGGCTGGGGCATGCGATGGCCGCGGCGTTCGCCGTAGGGTCGGTCGGCTTCGTCCTCGGCCCCTTCCCGGGCTACATCGACCTGGTGGGGCCACAGGCGGACGCGCTCACGTTCTTCGTCGCGTCGCTGTTCTTCACCGCGGGCGGGACGCTGCAGACCGTGCTGGCGGCGCCGGGGCGGGACGAGCCGGGCGCGGGCCGCGCCGCGTGGTGGGCGGCGACGGTCCAGTGGGTGGGGACGCTGTCGTTCAACGTCACGACCTTCCGGGCGCTGCTGGTCACGCTCGACGACCCGCTCTACGACCGGCTCGTCTGGCGCCCGGACGCCGTGGGCTCGGTCTGTTTCCTGGTCTCGGGCGCGATCGCCTACCGCGCCTCCGCCCGCCACGGGCTGCTCCCGGTGCGGCAGGGGCGCGGGTGGTGGCAGCCCGGGGTCAACCTGCTCGGCTGCATCCTGTTCGGCATCGCGGCGGTCGCCGGGTACGTCGTCCCCGGCACGGGCTCGATGCTGGACCTGGCCGCGGCGAACTGGACCACCGCGGCCGGCGCCCTCTGCTTCCTGGCCTGCGCCGTCGCGGGCCTCCTCCCGCGGGCCGGTACCGCGACCGACCAGGCGGAACCCGGCCGCGCGCAACGGCGCAGTCCCTGACCGCGAGGCCCGAGAACGACCGGACCCCGCCGCACCGAGTGCGGCGGGGTCCGAAGACGGCGAACTCAGTTCGTGGCGGAGCGCTGCGAGCCCTGGAGCTCGGCCAGGTGGCGGTCGATCGCGGAGGAGCCGCGGTCCGACAGCGTGCTGCCCAGGATCCGCTCGGCCATCTGCGTCGAGAGCGCACCCAGGTCCGCGTGCAGGGCCTGCGCGGCCGTGGCCCGCTGCGTGGCGATCTCGTCGGCGGCGCGGGCGCGGATGGCGGCGGCGTCCTGCTCGGCCTCCGCCCGCAGCTCGGCCTTGACCTCGGCGCCCTCGGAGCGGGCGGTGTCGCGGATGCGCGCGGCCTCGGCGCGGGCCTCGGCGAGCTGCTCCTCGTACTGCTGCTTGAGCTCCAGCGCCTGGTTGCGGGTCTCCTCGGCGCGGGCGAGGCCGCCCTCGATCCGGTCCTCGCGCTCGGCGTAGAGCTTCTCGAACTGCGGGAAGACGAGCTTCGCCAGGAGCCAGTAGAGCACCCCGAAGCCGACCAGGCCGACGATCATCTCGACGCCGCTCGCGCCCAGCGGCGGGGCGAAGCCGGTGACCACGAGGAACAGCAGGGCGAGCAGTCCGACCGCCACGATGGCGGACACCACCGCCGCCACGGCCGAGTGCTTGCCCGAGCCCTGCGATGACATACGGCCCCCTGAGGTCGTCGATCCGGGTACGACGTTATGTTGCCGGACCGGGTCCGCGCCACTACCACCCGGGTCAGGTCGAGCCCCTGCGGTGTGTCCTCCCGCTCCTCCGGCGCCCGGATCCCGCCGGCCGTCACGGGTGCGGACGGTGGCGGCCGAGCCCGGCGTCCACGCGCGGGTGCGCCAGGATGGCGGGCGATGCTCCTCGACAGGTCCGGCCGCCGCTACCCGCTCGACGAGCCGCGCTGGCGCGGCGACGACGGCTCCCCGCTCCTGGTCGAGCCGCTGCCGGGGATCACCCGCGACGAGGTCGACCCGGCCGTGCGCTCGCAGTGGCGCTACGCCGCGGCCCTGCCCCTCCCGCTGGAGCCCGTGACGCTCGGCGAGGGCCTCACCCCGCTGCTGCCCCACCGGGTCGACGACGTGGACCTCGGCCTCAAGCTCGAGTGGTTCAACCCCACGGCCAGCTTCAAGGACCGCGGCAGCTCGGTGATGCTCTCCGTGCTTCGCGCCCAGGGCGTGCCCGCGATCCTCGAGGACAGCAGCGGCAACGGCGGCTCGTCCGTGGCCGCCTACGCCGCGGCGGCCGGGATCGCGGCCACGATCCTCGCGCCGGAGTCCACCTCACCGGCCAAGATCCGGCAGAGCCGCGCACACGGGGCGACCGTCGACCTCGTCCCGGGCAGCCGGCAGGCCACGGCCGACGAGGCCGTCCGCCGCTCGGCCGAGGTCTTCTACGCCAGCCACAACTGGCATCCGTTCTTCCTGCAGGGCACGAAGCTGCTGGCCTACGAGATCTGGGAGGACCTGGGCTTCGCAGCGCCCGACGCCGTCGTCCTCCCGTGTGGCGCCGGCAGCCTCGTGCTGGGCTGCCACCTGGGCTTCGGCGAGCTGCTCGCGGCCGGCGCGATCGACCGCCGGCCCCGGCTGCTGGTCGCGCAGCCGCGGCACTGCAGCCCGCTCGTCGCGGCCTTCGAGGCGGGGTCCGACGCCGTCGCGCCCGCCGCCTGGCCCCGCACGATCGCCGAGGGCACGGCGATCGCGCAGCCGGTGCGGGACCGCGAGGTGCTCGCGGCCGTGCGCGCCTCCGGCGGCGCGATGGTGGCCGTGCCGGAACAGGAGATCGGCCCGGCGACGCTGGAGCTCGCCCGCCGCGGCCTCTACGCCGAGCCGACGAGCGCGCAGGTCGTCCCCGCGGTCCGGGCGTTCCGGGACCGCGGCGTGCTGCACCCCGGCGAGCGGGTGGTCGCCGTGCTGACCGGCTCGGGGCTGAAGGCCGCCGACGCCGTCGCGGAGCTGCTTCAGGCGGGTTCGACCGAGCAGGCCGTGCCGTAGGCGCACACCTCGGACCAGGTGTCGCCCATCTCCGTGGTGTCGAAGCGCATCGCGACCACGGCGTTGGCCCCGTGCGCCTCGGCGGCCCGGGTGAGCCGGTCGATCGCCTCCTCGCGGCTGGCCTCGAGGTTCTTCGTCATGCCCTTGAGCTCGCCGCCGGCGAGCGACTTGAAGGCCGCGCCGAGCTGCGAGCCGACGTGGCGCGAGCGCACCGTGAGCCCGAAGACCTCGCCGTGGACCTGGGTGATCCGGTGCCCCGGAACGTCGTTCATCGTGGTGATCAACATGCTGTCCCCCCGTGGATCGGAGGGCCACCCTAGCGCCCGCATCCTCAATCTTGTGTACGCACATTACCCACCTGGTGTCGGCTCCATCTCGGGTTCATGCTGGTCACGAGCTCGAAGCCACCGCGTCAGGGGGAGCTGACGCGAATCTCGCCGCCCCCGGCACCCCCTGGGTGCCGGGGGCGACGCACGTCAGGCGACCAGCGGCGGCCGGCGCTCGCCGACGCGGGTGGCCTGCTCGAAGGCGTGCGCGACCTGCAGCAGGCCGGCCTCCCCGCGGTGCGCGCCGACCAGCTGCAACCCGACCGGCAGCCCGTCGGGGGTGAAACCGGCGGGCACCGAGATCGCCGGGTGGCCGAAGGCCGAGATCAGGTAGGCCGAGCGCATCCAGTCGAGGTAGGAGCCCTGGGCGACGCCCGCGATCTCGGTCGGGTACTCCATCTCCACCGGGAACGGGGGCACCTGCGAGACCGGGAGCGCGAGCACGTCGTACCGCTCGTAGAACCGCCGCATCCGCTGGAACAGGGCGGAGTGCAGGATCTCGGCGCGCGCCACGTCCGCGCCGGTCAGCCGCCGCCCCTCCTCGATGTTGCCGACGAGCGTCGCCTTCATCCGGTCCCGGTGCCGGGCCAGCAGCGGGCCCATCGACACCGCGAAGCTCCAGGCCCGCAGGGTGCGGAACACCTCGTCCGCCCCGCGCAGGTCCGGGTCGGCCCGCTCCACCGTGGCGCCGAGCTCCTCGAACACCCGGACCTGCGGCTCGAGCGCCGCCCTCACGGCCGCGTCGACCGGGATCGAGCCGCCGAGGTCCGGGGACCACGCCACCCGCAGCCCGGTCAGGTCCCGCTCGAGCGGCGCGTCGAACACCGACCCCCGCTCCTCGATTGCGATCGGACTGCGCGGGTCCGGCCCAGCCATCACGGACAGCAGGAGCGCGACGTCGGAGACCGTCCGCGCCATGGGCCCCTGCACATTGAGGGTGGAGTAGGCCAGCTCGACGGGGTGCGACGGCACGCGGCCGGGCGCCGGCCGCAGCCCGACGACGTTGCAGAACGAGGCCGGGTTGCGCAGCGACCCGCCCGTGTCGCTGCCGTCGGCCAGCGGGTGCATGCCCGTGGCCAGCGCCGCGGCGGCGCCGCCGGAGCTGCCGCCCGCGCTGCGGCCCAGGTCGTAGGGGTTGCGGGTGGCGCCGAAGAGGGGGTTGAAGGTGTGCGAGCCGACGGCGAACTCCGGCACGTTGGTCTTGCCGAGCGTGATCGCCCCGGCGGCCCGGATCCGCTCGATCACGAGCTCGTCCTCCACCGGGACGTCGTCGGCCAGGATCGGCGAACCCTTCGTGGTGCGGATCCCGGCCGTGGCGTGCGTGTCCTTGTGCGCCATCGGGAGGCCGTGCAGCGGCCCGACCGGCTCGCCCGCCGCGAGCCGCTCGTCGGCCGCCGCGGCCTCGGCGAGGGCACGCTCCGCGACCAGCGTGACGACGGCGTTGACCGCCCCGTTGCAGGACCCGATCCGGTCGAGATGGGCCCCGACCAGCTCGCGCGCCGAGATCTCCATGCGGCGCAGCGCTGCCGCCATGCCGCGGGCGGTCTCGAAGCAGACGTCCGTCACGACCACGGACCGTATCGCCGGGACGCGGGCGGGCCCGGTCCTACCCCTGCGTGACGGCGGCCCGCACCGACCGCTCGTCCGTCAGCGAGCGTCTCGGCATCACCAGGAGCGCGATCATCGCGATGACGCAGCAGATGACGATGTACCAGGAGATCCCCGTACTGGAGCCGGTGTTCTTGAGGATGTACGCCGCGATCAGCGGGGCGGGCCCGCCCGCGATCACCGAGGCGAGCTGGTAGCCCAGGCCCGCGCCGCTGTAGCGGATGTTGGTGCCGAAGCTCTCGGCGATGAGCGCGGCCTGCGGGCCGTACTGCATGTCGTGGAAGACCAGCGACAGCACGATCGCCAGCAGCACCAGCACACCGACGCGGGTGTTCAGCAGGCCGAAGTACGGGAAGGCGAACAGCGCGGTGCACACGATGCCGATGCCGTACATGGTCCGCCGGCCGATGCGGTCCGACAGCCAGCCGAAGAAGGGCACGCTGAACAGGCCGATCGCGGCGGCGATGAGCGTGGCGTTGAGCAGCGAACCCCGGGCCAGCTGCAGTTGCTGGGTGCCGTAGCTGAGCACGAACGTGATGAACAGGTAGAAGGGCGCCTGCTCGGAGAGCCGCACGAAGGCCGAGCTCAGGATCTCCCGCCACTGGGTGCGGAAGGCGTCGATGATCGGCATCTTCACGACGGTCTGCTTCGCCTTGACCGCCGCGAACTCCGGGCTCTCCAGGACCCGGAGCCGGACGTACAGCCCGACGCCGACCAGCACCACGCTCACCAGGAACGGCACCCGCCAGCCCCAGGTGAGGAAGGCCGGGCCGGTGGTCGAGGACATCAGCTGCACCAGGCCGGTGGACAGGAGCAGGCCGAGCGGGACGCCGAGCTGCGGCCAGCTGGCCATGAACCCGCGCTGCTTGGCGTGGCCCCACTCCATGGCGAGGAGCACCGACCCGCCCCACTCGCCGCCGACCGCGACGCCCTGCACGATCCGCAGGATCGTCAGCAGGAGGGGTGCGGCGATGCCGATCGCGGCGTACGACGGCAGCACGCCGATCAGCGCCGTCCCGATCCCCATCAGCAGCAACGTGATGATCAGGGTGGACTTGCGGCCGATCCGGTCGCCGTAGTGACCGAAGATCGCCGCGCCGATCGGCCGCGCCGCGAAGCCGGCGAACTGCGTGCCGAAGGCGAGCAGGATCCCGACGTACGGGTCCTGACCCGGGAAGAAGAGCTTGGGGAAGACGAGCGCGGCCGCCGTCCCGTAGAGGAAGAAGTCGTACCACTCGATGGTCGTGCCGACGGTCGAGGCGACCACCGCCCGCCGCCGCTGGGACCGTTGGATCGCCTCGTCGTCGCGAGAATCCGTGGTGCCGGTCATCGGTCTGCTCCCCGTCGTCGTCGTCGCGGATAGACGGCCCGACGGTGACCCCACGTAGGTGCGGCGTCAAACGGAAGCGTGACAGGAGTCCCGTAAGCCCGTTATGACGGGTCTGCGAGGAAGGCTGCGCCCGCCGCGGCGAGGTGCCCGGGGTCGTCGACGCCGCACAGCTCGCGCGCCGAGTGCATGGACAGCACCGGGATGCCGACGTCGACGGTCCGGATCCCGAGCCGGGTCGCCACGATCGGCCCCACCGTGGTCCCGCAGGGCACGGTGTTCTTCCCGACGAAGTACTGGGTGGGGACGCCGGCGCCGCGGCAGGCCCGCTGCCAGGCGGCGGCGCCCGGAGCGTCCGTGGCGTAGCGCTGGTTGGCGTTGACCTTGAGCGTCGGCCCGCCGTTGGGGATGCTGCGGTGCCCCGGGTCGTGTCGCTCCAGGTAGTTGGGGTGCGCCGCGTGGGTGACGTCCACCGAGAGGCAGCGCGACGCGGCGAACGCGCGCGCCCGGGCGTCGAACCCGCCGGCGAGCCGGGTCAGCAGGGTCTCCAGCAGCGGGCCCGCCGCGCCGGTCGCCGTGCCGCTGCCGATCTCCTCGTGGTCGAAGCCGACGAACACCGGGATCACGCCGGTGTTGGAGCGCGACGCCGCGAGCAGGGCCGCCAGCCCGGCGTGCACCGACGCGAGGTTGTCCAGCCGCGGGCAGGCGAGCAGCTCGCCCTCGCGGCCGAGCCGGGCGGGCGGGGTGAGGTCGTGGACCACGAGGTCGTGCGCCGCGACCTGCCGCGGGTCGATCCCCACCTCGGCGGCGAGGAACTCGACGAGGTCGCCCTCCCGGACGTCGCCGATGCCCCAGACCGGCAGCAGGTGCTGCTGGGAGTCGAGGGTGAGGCCCTGGTTGACCTGCCGGTCCAGGTGGATCGCCAGCTGCGGCACGCGCAGCAGCGGGCGGTCGACGTTCACCGGCACCACGGTCCCGTCGAACAGCGCCAGGCGGCCCGCCAGTCCGAGGTCGCGGTCCAGCCAGGAGTTCCACAGCGCGCCGCCGTAGACCTCGACCGCGACCTGCCGCCAGCCCGCGGCCCCGGTGTCCGGGCGCGGCTTCACCTTCAGCGTGGGGGAGTCGGTGTGCGCGGCGAAGATCCGCAGCGGCGAGCCGGGCCGGGCGCCGTCGCCGACGTGCCAGGCCAGCAGCGTGCCGTCCCGCACCAGGAAGCGCCCGCCGGGCGAGGCGTCCCAGTCCTCCGTCTCGACCTGCTCGGTGAAGCCCGACTCGCGCAACCTGCGGACGGACTCGGCCACTGCGTGGTACGGGGTGGGGGAGGCGGAGACGAAGTCGGCGAGGTCGCGCGCGGCACTGCTGTCCCGGGGGCTCACGTGCGGCATCCTCGCACCGTGACCGACCCCGGGTACGACGTGGTGGTGGTCGGCGCGGGCTCGGCCGGGTGCGCGCTGGCCGGGCGGCTCGCCGAGCGTGGCGACCGCTCCGTCTGCCTGGTCGAGGCGGGCCCGGCCTCCCGGCTGCCCGACGTCACCAGTGCCGCCTCGCTCGCCGCCACCGCGCCCGGACACCCGCTGAACTGGGAGTACACCGCCCGGCTGGTGCGCGGGCGGATGGTCTCGGTGCCGCGCGGGCGCGTGGTCGGCGGCTCGTCGGCGATCAACGGGTCGTACTTCGTGCGGGCCGTGCCGCAGGACTTCGCCGACTGGGCGGTCCCCGGCTGGTCCTTCGACGACGTCCTCCCGTACTACCGGCGCTCGGAGGCCGACCTCGACGTCGACGGGCCGCGGCACGGCTCGGCCGGTCCGCTGCGGGTGCGCCGGCCGGCGGGACGGCTGCTGGCCCCGGTCACGCCGGTCTTCCTCGCGGCCTGCTCCACGCTGGGTTATCCGGCGGAGCCGGACAAGAACGCGGGCGGGCCGCCCGGGGCGGGACCGATCCCGTCGAACGCGGCGGAGGGCGTGCGGATCAGCACCGCGACGGCGTACCTCCCGCCGCCCTGGGGCGCGGCGCCGGAGGCGCCGACGCTGACCGTGCGCCCGGACGTCCGAGCCCTGCGGGTGCTTCTCGCGGGCGACCGGGCCCTCGGCGTCGAGACGACGGCGGGGACGATCCGGGCCGGCGAGGTAGTGCTGGCGGCCGGGGCCGTCGGCTCGCCGCACCTGCTGCTGCACAGCGGGATCGGGCCGGCGCCGGTGCTGCAGCAGGCCGGCGTCCCGCTGCGGGCGGAGCTGCCCGTCGGGCAGGGGTGGTCCGACCACCCCAGCGTCTACCTGCCCTTCCGGTGGCCGGGCCCGCCGCCGCACCCCGACGCCGTCGCCGGGCAGGCGGCGCTGAACCTCGACTCGGGCTCCGACCCGGCCGGCGACCTGGAGGTCCTGCTGTTCGCGCGGCCGTTCAGCGAGGGCGGCGACGTGCACCTCATGTGCGCCCTGCAGCGCCCCGAGAGCCACGGCGACCTCACGATCACCTCCGCCGACCCGCTCGCCCCGCCGCTGCTCGACTACCGCTACCTGCGCACGGAGGCCGATCGACGACGGCTGCGGGCCGCCGTCCGGGTCGCGGCGGACCTGCTGCGGGTCGCGGACCTCGACCGCGCCGCACCCGAGGGCTGGGTGCTGGGCAACGACGTGCGGCTCGACGGCTGGATCCGGGACGTCCTGACCACCTCGGTGCACCTCTGCGGCAGCGCCGCCCTCGGCCGCGTGGTCGATCCCGACCTGCGCGTGCACGGGTTTGGGAACCTGCGGGTCGCGGACACCTCGGTGCTCCCGGCCGTGCCGCGGCGCGGGCCCGCCGCGACCGCGGTGATGGTCGGGGAGCGGGCGGCGGACCTGCTGGCGGGGCCGGTACGCACAAGTACGTAGTGCCCGCGGTGGGTCGGTGCGCGTATCCCGGGTGGGCGTCCCGCCGCCGGGGCGGGGCCGACCCCGAGGAGGACACCGATGTCGGAGACGGGCAGGACGAACATCGTCGTCATGTGGACGGTCGGCCCGGACGAGGTCGCGGAGGGCGACCGGATCTTCGCCAGCCACGCGGAGTTCATGACGGGGCACCCGCGGGAGGGCGAGGAGGCGCTGCTCTCCTACGAGATCTCGAAGGGGCCCGAGCTGTCCGACCCGGTCGACCCGAACTCGTCGCCGACCGGGAACACGATCTTCGTCCTGCACGAGATCTACCAGGGCCCCGCCGGGGTGCCCGAGCACTGGCGGCTGGCGATCCAGGACTGGGTGGACCTCCCGGCCTTCATGGAGTGGAGCAAGCGCAACAAGGTCTCCACCCTGCACGACGGCGTGGTGGTCCAGTCGCTCTGGTGACCCCCCGCCGCGCGTGCGGCGCTCCGACACCTCGGCCCGGGCTAGCGTGAGGGGATGGCGAACCCCTTCCTCGTGCCCAGCGAGCTGCCCTACGGCCTCCCGGACTTCGCGGCGATCACCGACGAGGACTACCTGCCGGCGTTCGAGGCGGGGATGGCGGAGCAGCGGGCCGAGGTGGACGCGATCCTGGACTCGGGTCCGCCGACCTTCGCCGACACCATCGAGGCGCTCGAGCTCTCGGGCCGCACGCTCGACCGGGTCTCGCGGGTGTTCTTCAGCCGCGCCGGCGCGCACACGACCCCGAAGATCGAGGAGGTGCGGGCCGCGGTCGCGCCGATGCTCGCCGCGCACGCCGACGCGATCGCCCTGGATCCGCGGCTGTTCGCGCGGATCGCCGAGCTGCACGGGAAGCGTGGGGAGCTGGGCCTCGACCCGGAGTCGCTGCGGCTGCTCGAGCGCCACCACCGGGACGCGGTCCGGGCCGGGGCCGAGCTGGGCGAGGCCGACAAGGAGCGGCTCAGCGCGATCAACGCCGAGCTGTCCTCGCTGTCCACGACCTTCAGCGGCCGGCTGCTCGCCGGGGCCAACGCGGCGGCCGTGCACGTCCACGACCCCGCGAAACTCGACGGGATGTCCCCGGGCGCGATCTCCGCCGCGGCGGCCGCCGCGAAGGACCGGGGCCACGGCAGCGGCTTCCTGATCACCCTCGTGCTGCCGACCGGGCAGCCCGTGCTCGAGTCGCTCACCGACCGGGAGCTGCGGCGCGAGATCTTCGAGGCGTCGATCGGGCGCGGCGCGCAGGGCGACGAGAACGACACCCGGGACGTCGTCCTGCGGCTCGCGGCGCTGCGTGCGGAGCGGGCGCGGCTGCTGGGCTTCCCGAGCCACGCCGCCTACGTCATCGACGACAACACCGCCGCCTCGGTCGACGCCGTCGCCGCCATGCTGGCCGACCTCGCCCCGCCCGCGATGCGCAACGCCGACACGGAGGCCGCCGACCTCGCCGCGATCGCCGGGCACGCGCTCGAGCCGTGGGACTGGGCGTTCTACGCCGAGCGGGTCCGCCGGGAGCGGTACGAGGTCGACGCGGCCCTGCTGCGCCCGTACCTGGAGCTGGAGCGGGTGCTGCAGCACGGCGTCTTCCACGCGGCCGAGGAGCTGTACGGGATCCAGTTCCACGAGCGCCACGACCTGCCGACCTACCACCCGGACGTCCGGTACTGGGAGGTCTTCGACGCCGACGGCACCCCGCTCGGCCTCTACGGCGGCGACTACTACGCCCGCGAGTCCAAGCGCGGCGGCGCCTGGATGAACGCCCTGGTCCCGCAGGCCGGGCTGCTCGGCACCCGGCCCGTCGTGATGAACACGCTGAACATCGCCAAGCCGGCCGAGGGCGAGCCCACGCTGCTGACGATCGACGAGGTCCGCACCCTCTTCCACGAGTTCGGGCACGCGCTGCACGGGCTGTTCTCGGCCGTCCGGTACCCCACCTTCTCCGGGACGTCCGTACCTCGGGACTTCGTCGAGTTCCCGTCGCAGGTCAACGAGATGTGGCTGGAGCGCCCGGAGATCCTCCGTCGGTACGCCCGGCACCACGAGACCGGCGAGCCGCTGCCGCCCGAGCTGCTGGAGAAGCTGCTGGCCAGCCGGGCCTACGGCGAGGGCTACCGGACCACGGAGTACCTGGCGGCCTCGCTGCTGGACCAGGCCTGGCACACGCTCAGCGTCGACGACACCGTCGAGGACGTGCTGGCCTTCGAGGCCGAGGCGCTGCGCAAGGCCGGGATCGCGCACCCGCTCGTGCCGCCGCGCTACCGCAGCACCTACTTCAACCACGTCTTCGCGGGCGGGTACTCGGCCGGCTACTACTCCTACATCTGGTCCGAGGTCCTCGACGCGGACACCGTCGAGTGGTTCGCCGAGAACGGCGGCCTGCGCCGGGAGAACGGCGACCACTTCCGCCGGGAGCTGCTGTCCAGGGGCGGTAGCGTCGACGCCATGGCGGCCTACCGCGCCTTCCGCGGCCGCGACCCCGAGATCCGCCCGCTCCTGGAGCGCCGCAACCTCACCTGATCCCGCGAGCCGGCACTCTCACGCGACCGACTCGGTGACCGAATACTGCCGACTCGCGCCGTGTTGGACGGGGTGTGCGTCTCTCGTTGCTGGACCGGTCGCGGACCCGCGCGGGTGAGCCGGACTCCGCGGCGGTGCGGCACACCGTGGAGCGGGCTCGCCGGGCCGAGCAGCTCGGCTACCACCGGTTCTGGGTAGCCGAGCACCACGCCGTCCCCGGCATCGGTTCGGGGGCGCCGACCGTGCTCATGGCCGCCGTCGCGGCCGCGACCGAGCGGATCCGGGTGGGGTCGGGTGGGGTGATGCTGCCCAACCACCAGCCGCTGGTCGTCGCGGAGCAGGTCGGGGTGCTCGCGGCGCTGCACCCCGGCCGGGTCGATCTCGGCGTCGGGCGCTCGCTCGGCTTCACCGCACCCGTCCGGCGGGCGCTGCGGACCGACGGGACCGACACGTTCCGCGAGGACCTCGACGAGCTCCGCGCCTACCTCGACGGCAGCGGGCCCGTCACCGCCCGCCCGCGGCTCGACGCACCGGTCCCGCTGTTCGTGCTGGCCACGGGCAAGGGGATGGCGGTGGCCGGGGACCTGGGGCTGCCCGTCGTCGTCGGCGGCCCGGTGCTCGACGACACCCCGGCCGGAGCCGAGGCCCTCGCCGACTACCGCGACCGGGCCGGCGAGCGGGCGTACGTGGTCGTGTCGCTCGACCTCCTCGTCGGCGACCCGGATCTCGCCCTGCCCGAGGCCTGGGCCCTGGCCGCCGCACGCAGCACCGGCGAGTTCCCGCCGCTGGAGCCGCCCGACCCGGACCGGCCGCTGACCGAGCGGCAGCGGACCACGGTCGAGGGCGCGCTGCGGCGCACGATCGTCGGCGACGAGGCGACGGTCGCCGCCCGGCTCGACGCGCTGCTCACCCGCACCGGCGCCGACGAGCTGCTGGTCAGCTCCTCGACCTTCGACCGCGTCGCCCTCGCCGAGTCCGACGCCCGGCTCGCGGCCCTGCTCACCGAAATCGCAGGTCAGCAGGGGTGGTGAGCGGCGACTGACCCTCTAGGGGCGGTTGCCGCTCACGGGTCGGGGGGTGCGGCGGCGGTGCAGGAGCAGCATCGCGCCACCCGCGAGCAGACCCCAGAACGCCGAGCCCAGGCCGAGGAAGGACACCCCGGCGGCGGTGACCACGAACGTCACGATCGCCGCCTCCCGGTCGTCGGGCTGCGCGACGGCCGAGGTCACGGCCCCGGCGAGCGCGCCCAGCAGGGCGAGCCCCGCGACCGCCTCGACCAGCACCGGCGGGGAGAGCAGGAGCAGCGCGGTGGCCAGCCCGGCGCCGAGGCCCAGCACCGCCAGGCCGAGCCCGGCCGTGACCGAGGCGATCCAGCGCCGGTCCGGGTCGGGGTCGGCGTCGGGCCCGGCGGCCAGTGCCGCGCTGATCGCCGCGAGATTGACCGCATGGCCGCCGAAGGGGGCGGCGCCGAGGGTCGCCAGGCCGGTCGCGACGAGGATCCCGCGCAGCCGCGGCACGAAGCCGTACTGCGCCATCACCGCCATGCCCGGCACGTTCTGCGAGGCCATGGTGACCAGGAACAGCGGCAGCCCGATCCCGATCAACGCCGACGGCGTGAACACCGGCGTGGTCCACTCCAGCCGCGGCGCGAGGTCGATCCCGCCGAGGCCCGGCCCGGTGAGCGCGATGCCCGCGATCGCCACCACCAGCGCGGCCGGCACCGCCCACTGCCGGGCGAACCGCGCCACCAGCGCCCAGACGACGATCACGGGCGCGGCCAGCAGCGGAACGTCGTGCAGGGCGCGGACGGGCGCGAGGCAGAGGTCCAGCAGCACCCCGGCGAGCATCGCGGCCGCGATGGGGCCGGGGATCGCGGCGATGAGCCGGCCGAGCGGGCGCACCAGCCCGGCGACGACGATCAGTACCCCGCACAGCAGGAACGCGCCCACCGCCGCCGGGAAGCCGCCCTCCGGGACGCCGGACGAGATCAGCAGCGCCGCCCCCGGCGTCGACCAGGCGATGCTCACCGGCATGCGGGTGCGCAGGCCCAGGACCAGCGCGACGATCCCGGACCCCACCGCGACCGCCAGCAGGCCCGACGCCGCCTGCGCCTCGGACGCGCCCGCCGCCCGGAGCCCGGTGAGCACCACGGTGAACGAGCCGCCGAAGCCGACGATCGCCGTGACCACCCCGGCCAGCACCGGTCGTGCGATCGCGCGCACCACGCCTCCTCCCGGCCGTTCCGTTTACGGAACGGCCGCCGGGATGGGACCATAACCGCGTGGACGCGACGGCGGCAAGGGAGCCGGGGATCGGCGCCGCGCCGGCCCTCCCCGGCGGTGCCGCGCACGTCGGCCCGCGCGTGCGGGCGCTGCGCACCGAACGGGGGATGTCGCTGTCCGAGCTGGCCCGCCGCGCGTCGGTCGGCAAGGCCACGCTCTCCGGGCTCGAGGCCGGCACCCGCAACCCCACCCTGGACACGCTGCACGCGGTGGCCGCCGCGCTCGGGGTGGCCCTGACCGCGCTCGTCGCGGGCGGCGGCAGCCCCCGGATCCGCGGTGCGGCGGTCGACATGGAGCTGTTGCGGGTGTTCGACGACGGCCCGGCCACCTACGAGCTCTACCGGATGCGGATCCCCGCCGGAGCCGAGCAGGTCTCGCCGGCCCACCACCCCGGGGTCACCGAGCACGCGACGGTGTTCGCCGGCGAGCTCCGCGCCGGCCGGCTCGACGCGCCAAGCCTCGCCGGGCCCGGCGGGTATCTCGAGTGGGCCGCCGACGCTCCTCACGGATACGCCGCCGTCGGACCGGAGGACGTGCACGCCTCGCTGCTGATCCGCTACCCCACGTAGCGCAGTCGCACGGAGCGGAACAGACCGGTCACCGTAGGTGGAACGGGTGAGCAGGAACGCCCGTTCGGCCCAGTCCGACGGTTAACGCGGACAGACATCTGCTCGACAGAGTGATGACCGACCCGCCGCCGGATGGATCGACCCATGAGCCTGCAGCCGACCTGGACCGACGGTCCGACCGCCCGCATCCCCGTGCGGCGTCCGCCGCAGGGGCCGGCGCACCGTGCCACCCGGGCATCGAGGCGCGCCACCGGCCCCCGGACCTGGGCCGAGTCGGCCGCCCGGCGCCGGCGCCGCCTGCGCCGGGCCCGCTTCGGGCGGCTGCTGCTGGTCCTGGTCGCACTGGCCGCACTCACGGCGGGGGCCGTGATCTGGCAGCTCGCCGACGGGCGGCCCCTGGAGCTCCTCCGTGACGGGTGGGCGCTGCTGGAGCCGCGCGTCGACGACGTGGTCCGGCTGATCCGCCGGCAGTGACCCGGCTCAGGAGTAGATGCGCAGCCAGTCGACCTGCATCTCGCTCGGGCGCGGGGAGCCGCCGTCCGGGAAGTAGTCGAGCTGGATCGTCGGGTGCATCTTCCCCGGCGGGAGCGTGCCCGGATCGGTGCTGGAGAACCACTGCTGCCCGTCGAGGTAGCCGGTGATCCCGTTCGGCGTCCACTCCACGGCGTAGTTGTGCCACTGGGTGATGTCGATCTTCCGGTTCGCGGACTTCTGGTTGTTGTCCGCGCCGTAGTGCAGGAAGAAGGACACGCCGCCCGACGCGCTGTCGGTCTCCGCGAAGTCGACCTCGCCGCCGCGCGGCCACTCGATGTCGCTCGGCCAGAGGATCAGCACCGGGTGGTACTGCGAGTCGCCCGCCGGGAACTTGGCGCGCATCTCGTACCGGCCGTACTGGCGGCTCTCGTTGTACGCCATGCCGCCGGTGTTGCCGTTCGAGTCGCCGCGGATGGTGAGGACGCCGCCCGAGGTGGAGACCGCGTCGGGGGTGCGCCGGCCGTTGCCGCCGTGCCCCGCGCCGTCGTAGAGGCCCCACTTGCCGAGGCCGCCGGAGAACTCGTCGCCGCCGATCGGCGTCCAGCCCAGGCGGCCGGCCGCCGTCGAGCCGTCCCCGCCGGAGACCGGGCCGCGCGCCCGGGCCGTGCCGGTCGCCGGGTTCGCGGCCGCGGCCGGCGGGCGCGTGGTGGTCGTGGCGTGCTCGCGCGCTGAGTCCACCGCCTGGCTCAGCGCGCCGGGGGCCGGGATGGCGGCCACGCCGGTCGAGGGTGCGTCGGGCGTGCCCTGGGCCGTGTCCGACGAGGTCAGCGACGCGGACAGGTCCGGCCCTTCGTCCGAGACCGGGCGCAGCAGCAGGGCGACCGCGGCCGCGACGAGGACCGCGGCGGTGCCGACGGTGACCGGGGCCCACCGGCGCAGGGCCGAGCGCGGGGCGCGGCGCCGGCCGCGGCGGGGCTCGGGGGCCTCCCGCTCGATGTCGGTGTCGTCCGCGGCCCCGGTGCCGTCGGCGAGCTCACCCGTGCCCGGGCCCGCGATGATGTCGGCGGCCGTGATGACCGGCATCCCCGTCATCGGGCTGATCGGCGGTGGCCCGGCACCCTCGGGGTCGAGCCGGACCGGGGGCAGCGACGACGTGTGCGTCAGCAACGCGGGCTCGCGCGGGGAGTCCGCGAGGTCCGGGGAGTCGGGGTCGGAGGCCGGGTCGTCGGCGGAGCGCGGCGTGGGGATCGTGGCCGTGGCGCCGGCAGCGTGCCGCCGACGGGTGGGACGGCCCGGTCGGCCGGTGGGGGAGCCGTGCTCCGCGGAGAGTCGGGCGACCAGCTCGCGGGGGTCGAGCCGGTCCTCCGCGGCGGAGGGTTTCCGTCGCATGATCGATGACCATATGGAGCAACGCCGTACCGACCGGGCGAAGCTGAGAGCCGGGGTTGCCTCAGCGCGCCGACAGGTCGCCGTGAGGCGCCGGAGCGCCCCGTTCTCCCCGGGATCCCCGGAGAGACTGCTCCGTTCGGAGCAGCCTCCCTCTCAGGGAGAGCCGCTCGTCGGTCCGGCACACGCCGTTCGAACCGTTGACGGATTGTGATCGTGGGGCTTTCACGCCAAGCTGTCCGTGATGCTCCCCGCTGCTCCCCCGGGGGGTGCGTCCGTGTTCGTGCCGTCGCAGGCGACGGCTCGAGCCTCCGTGCCCCCGTACGCCCCCGTCCTCGTGGCGCTGCCCCCGACCGCCGCGTCGGCGTCGGTGCTGCGCTCCCTCCGTGCGGAGGGGATGCGCGCCGATCTCGCCGGCGACGGCATCGCCGTCCTCGACACGATCCGCGCCGCCCCTCCCGCCCTCCTGGTGCTCGACGTCGACCTGCCCGGACCCGAGCACGCCGCCGTCCTCGCGGCGGTGCACGCCGAGTCGCCGAGCGTGCCCGTGGTCGTGCTCACCCCGCGTGAGCGCCGCAACGCGGTGATCGCCCAGCTGCGCAGCGACCGGGACGACTACGTCCTGCGCCCGTTCTCCGTCGACGAGCTGTCCGCGCGGATCCGGCTGCGGCTGCGGCTGACCGGCGCGCTCGGGCACACGCTGATCCGCCGCGGCGAGCTGGTGGTCGACACCGAGCTCGGCGAGGTGACCGTCGACGGCAGCCCGGTGTCGTTGTCGCCCACCGAGTTCTCGCTGCTCACAGCCCTGCTCACGGAACCGGGGGCCACGGTGTCGCACGAGGAGCTGGCGAACCAGGTGTGGTCGGAGCCGGCCTCGCCGAACCTCGTCCAGGTCTACATCTCCTACCTGCGCCGCAAGATCGGCCCCGAGCGGATCCGCACGGTCCGCGGGGCCGGGTACGTGCTCGAGGGCTGAGCAGGCCGGGGCCGCACACACGACGGCGCCCGTCCCCGGGTTCTCCGGGCGGGCGCCGTTCGTGTGCAGTGCGGCGGCTCGCGTTATGCGTGGCTGCGCGAACGGCGGCCGACGATGAGCCGGTAGATACCGAGCAGCACCAGAGATCCGATCAGGGCGATCACCCAGGTGCGCAGGTCGAAGAAGCTTCCCGTGTCGACGCCGAAGAGGGCCGAGCTGATCCAGCCGCCGAGCAGGCCGCCCACGATGCCGATGATGCAGGTGACGATGATCCCGCCCGGGTCCTTGCCCGGCATGATCAGCTTGGCAAGGGCACCGACGATGAGCCCGACGACGATCCAACCGATGACGCCCATTGTTCCTCCTCACGATCGCGCCGGGTTCTTCCGGAGCGTGTCCGATGTGGTCGAGGTGCGGGTGCCCGGTGATCGACGGCCGTAAACGGACGGTGACGATATTCGTCCCGTTCGGGTCCTCCGGCGCGGCCGCTGGGCCGACCGTGGTCATCCGTCCGGGTGTACTCCTGACCTGCGACGGAACGAGAGATAACGCTTCGGTCCCGACCGCCCTTCCGGCAGGCCGTGGTCGCTGCGCTGTGCTAGGCAGACGCCCTGGGGGGCGACCGCGGGGGTGGCCCTGCAACGAAGTCGGGAGAGTTCCATGACCGTCACCGGCATCATCACCGCGATCGTGTTCGGGCTCATCATCGGCGCCGTGGCCCGCCTGCTCGTGCCCGGCAAGCAGAACATCCCGATCTGGCTGACGATCATCGTCGGCCTCGTGGGCGCGTTCATCGGCACGTTCATCGCGCGGGCCCTGAACCTGCGGACGTCGGGCTGGAACTTCTGGGAGACGATCTTCCAGATCGTCGTGGCGGTGATCCTGGTGGTGCTCGTCTCGAACCTCTGGGCGAGGCGCGGCGCACGACACTGACCGAGAACGCACCACTCCCACCGCACGCACAGGCGACGGGCCCGGACCACCACGGTCCGGGCCCGTCCGCGTGCGCGGGTCAGTGCACGAGGCGCAGGGTGAGCGGGTAGCGGAAGTCGACGCCCTGCGAGGCCCGGACCGTGCCCAGCACCACGCAGGCGACGTAGAACACCCCGTAGAGCGGCAGCAGGACGAGCCCGATCCCCACGAAGATCAGCAGACCGAACACGACCGTCCACACCAGGGCGTTGATCTGGAAGTTCAGCGACTCGACCGAGTGCCGGCGCACGTAGGCCGAGTCGCCGCCCTTCACCAGGAGCACGATCAGCGGCGCGAACAGGCCGAGCGCGAACCAGGCGGACACGAAGCTGAGAACGTGCGCGGCCATGGCCCAGTTGCGCTCGTCGTCGCGCGGCACGAGCGGGGCGTCCCCGGACTGGTGGCCGGTGTACTCGTACGGCGAGTTGCTCATATCCGCAGTGAACACCCGTGCAGCGGCCCGGACATCGGGGAAATGCCCGGAGATACCGGGTCGAAGGACCCCGGGATCCGGCCCGGGTCAGAAGCTGCGGGCCGCCTCGAGGAATCGGTCGTCCTCCTCCGGGGTGGTGACCGTGACCCGGACCCCGTCCGGGTGGAACGGCCGGACCACGACCTTGTGCTCCAGGCAGTGCGCCGCGAAGTCCGCGGTCCGCTCGCCGAGCGAGACCCACACGAAGTTCGACTGGGTGTGCGGCACGGTGTAGCCGGCCGCGAGCAGGGCCTCGCGCACCCGGACCCGCTCGCCCACGGCCTCCTTGCACGCCGCCAGCAGCTCGGTGGCGTGGTCGAGGGCGGCGATCGCGCCCGCCTGGGCCACGGTGCTGACGCTGAACGGGGCGCACACCTTCTTCAGCGCGGTCGCGATCTCCGGCGCGGTGACGGCGTAGCCGACCCGCAGCCCCGCGAGCCGGTAGGCCTTGGAGAAGGTCCGCAGCACCACGAGGTTCGGGTAGCGGTCGATCAGCGGCAGCCCGTCGACGGCCTCGGGGTCGGTGACGTACTCGTGGTAGGCCTCGTCGAGCGCCACGACGACGTCCGGGCCCACCGCGTCCATGAACCGCGCGAACTCCGCGCGGTGCACGACCGTGCCGGTGGGGTTGTTCGGGCTGCAGACGAACACGAGCCGGGTGTGCGGGGTGACGGCGGCGGCCATGGCCTCGAGGTCGTGCCGGAAGTCGCCGTCGAGCGGCACGGTGACGGCGCGGGCGTTCCCGATCTGGGTCACGATCGGGTAGGCCTCGAAGGACCGCCAGGCGTAGACGACCTCGTCCGTGGTCTCCCGGCAGGTGATCTGCACGAGCTGCTGGCAGAGGCTGACCGAGCCGCAGCCGACCGCGATCCGGTCCGGTGTGACGTCGAGCTCCGAGGCGAGCCGCTCGCTCAGCCCGACGACGGCGAGGTCCGGGTACCGGTTGCCGGCCGCCGCGGCCTCGGCGATCGCCGCCAGGACCGGCGCGGTCGGCGCCAGCGCGACCTCGTTGCTCGCCAGCTTGATCGCCCCGGGGATCGCCCGGCCCGGGACGTAGGCGGGCAGGGAGTCCAGGTCGGGGCGGATCGGCGTCATGTGCGTCACGGTAGCCCGCCCCGTCCCCGGCGTGCCCCGCAGTCGTGGAAGGCTGTCCACATGAGCGAGATCCGCACCGAGGCGGTGCCCCTGGTCGACGGCTCCGACCTGCGCCTCACGGTCGCGGAACCCGAGGGCACGGCCCGCGGCGGGATCGTCGTGCTGCACGAGGCGCGCGGGGTCACCGACACGGTGCGCCGGCTCGTCGAGGGGATCGCCGGCGACGGCTGGCTGGTCGTCGCGCCGCACCTCTACCACCGCGACGGGGCGGACGAGCTCGACGGCGCGGAGGAGCAGGTCGCCGACCACGTCGCCCGGCTGGACGGCGAGCAGGTCATGGCCGACACCGACACCGCGTTCGGCTGGCTGGCGGATCACGAGGTCGCCCCGGACCAGATGGGCGTGATCGGCTTCGACCTGGGCGGCAGCGTGGCGCTGCTGGTGGCGGCCCGGCGGACCCTGGGCGCCGCGGTCACGGTGGCCGGCGGCGGGATCGACGAGCCGGTGGGTCCGCTCCCCGCGCTGGTGTCCGCCGCGCCCGGCCTGACCTGCCCGTGGCTCGGCATCTACGGCGACCGGGACGACAAGGCGGAGCTCGACCGGCTGCTCGACGCCGCCCGCGAGTCCGAGGTCGCCACGGACCTGGTGACCTACCCGGGCTCCGGCCACCGCTTCGACGACGACCCGGCCACCGCTGCCGACGCGTGGCAGCGGATGCTGAATTGGTTCGACTCCCACCTGCGCTGAGAGGCGCGTCACCACCCCGTCCTCCGGGGGTGGCCCGGGACGCACGGCGTCGGCGACGATGACGCCATGACTCTCGACGTCGACGTCCCCGAGGTCCTCTGGTCCCCGTCGCCGGAGCAGGCAGGTCGCACCGCCATCGCGGAGTTCGCCCGGTGGGTGCAGGAGCACAAGGGCGTCGAGCTGGGCTCGGACACCGACTACGCCGCGCTGCACGCCTGGTCGGTCCGCGACCTGGAGGGCTTCTGGGCCGCGGCCGCCGAGTTCCTCGGGGTGATCTTCCGGGACCGGCCGACGGCCGTGCTGGGCTCGCGGGAGATGCCGGGCGCGGAGTGGTTCCCGGGCGCCACGCTGAACTACGCCGAGCACGCGCTCACCCCGGGGCCGGGCCGGGAGGACGCCGACACCGCCGTGGTGTTCGCCCGCGAGGACGGGCTGGAGCGCACGGTGACCCACGCCGAGCTGCGCGACCAGGTCGCCCGCGCCCGCGCCGGGCTGGTCGCCGCGGGCGTCGCCAAGGGTGACCGGGTGGTGGCCCTGGCCCCGAACTCGGTCGAGACGTTGGTCACGTTCCTCGCGGCGGCGTCGTTGGGCGCGGTGTGGTCCTCCTGCTCGCCGGACTTCGGCGCGCGGGCCGTGCACGACCGCTTCGCCCAGATCGAGCCGGTGGTCCTGCTGGCGGTCGACGGCTACCGCTACAACGGTAAGGCCTTCGACATCCGGAAGACCGTCGCGGCGCTGCAGGAGCAGCTGCCGACCGTGCGGCAGACCGTGCTGGTGCCCTATCTCGACCCTGAGGCGACGCTGGAGGGCACCACGCCCTGGGCGGAGTTCACCGCCGAGGCGGGCCCACTGGAGTTCGAGGCGGTGCCCTTCGACCACCCGCTGTGGGTGCTCTACTCGTCGGGCACCACGGGGCTGCCCAAGGGCATCGTGCACAGCCACGGCGGGATCGTGCTCGAGCACCTGAAGGCCATGCGGCTGCAGAACGACCTGGGTCCGGGGGAGACCTTCTTCTGGTTCACCACCACCGGCTGGATGATGTGGAACTTCCTGGTCGGCGGCCTGCTCGTCGGGTCGACGATCCTGCTGTTCGACGGCAACCCGGGCTACCCCGACCTGGATGCGCTGTGGGCGCTGGCGGAGAAGCACGGCGTCACGGTCTTCGGGGTGTCGGCACCGTTCGTGCAGTCCTGTCTGAAGAAGGGCCTGCGGCCGCGGGACTCCCACGACCTGTCCCGGATGCGGGCCCTGGGCTCCACCGGCTCCCCGCTGTCCGTCGAGGGCTTCCGCTGGATCGCCGAGGCCTGCGGCGAGCACATCCAGATCTGCTCGGTGTCCGGCGGCACGGACGTCTGCGCGGCGTTCGTGGCCTCGGCGCCCACCGTGCCCGTGTGGTTGGGCGAGCTGTCGGTCGCCGCGCTGGGCGCCGACGTGCACTCGTTCGACGAGCGTGGCGAAGATCTCGTCAGCGCTGATCCGGTCGAGGTCGGCGAGCTGGTCATCACCCAGCCCATGCCGTCCATGCCGGTGATGTTCTGGAACGACCCGGACGGCAGCCGGCTGCGCGAGGCGTACTACGAGATGTACCCGGGGATCTGGCGGCACGGGGACTGGGTGCGGGCCACCCCGCGCGGCTCCTTCGTGATCTACGGCCGCTCGGACTCCACCCTGAACCGCGGCGGGGTCCGGATGGGCACCGCGGACTTCTACGCCGTGGTCGAGGGCTTCGAGGAGGTCGCCGACTCCCTTGTGATCGACACCACGGCGTTGGGCGCGAAGGAGGAGGGGGCGCTGCTGTGCTTCCTCGTGCTGGCCCCGGGGGCGTCGCTGGACGACGTCGAGCCGCGGCTGCGCAAGGCCCTGCGCAGCGAGCTCTCGCCCCGGCACGTGCCGGACCGGTTCGTGCTCGTCGACGCCGTGCCGCGCACCCTGAACGGCAAGAAGTGCGAGGTCCCGGTCAAGAAGATCCTCGCCGGCGTCAGCCCGGACAAGGCCGTGAGCAAGGGCGCGCTGCAGAACCCGGACGCCCTCGGGCCCTTCCTCGACCTGGCCGAGACGCCCGGCTGACGGGCCCCCGGCACGCGGACCCGGGGTGGGGTGCGAACCCCCTCCGGGCCGTGTGTACTCTTGGACCCGCTGGAGGCCGAGAGGCCCCGGGAGGCTTCGCCTAGTCTGGTCTATGGCGCCGCACTGCTAATGCGGTTTGGGGTCACCCCCCATCCCGGGTTCAAATCCCGGAGCCTCCGCGCTGGCGTGGGCCGACTCTCGGGTCGGACACGGCATGTAGTACAACTGAATGCGGTACACGCGCCCGTAGCTCAACGGATAGAGCATCTGACTACGGATCAGAAGGTTAGGGGTTCGAATCCCTTCGGGCGCACAGCAAGGAACCGGGCCCTGACCAGTTAATTTGGTCGGGGCCCGACTCGTTCCAGGGCGTCGAAGTGGATCACGATCCACGGTCTGATCCACAAGCGTTGCTCGCTTCCAGCCTGTGGCCGCCGTGGAGGAGCCGCCGAAGTCGCGGCGACGGGGCAGCATCCGCCGGATGCGCACAGGTTCCAGGTACGCGTGTCGACCGGCGAGGATCCCAGCACCGGCGAGCGGATCATCCTCACGGACAGCGTCCCGATCGAGCAGCCGGGCAACGCCCGCTCGGAGCGGGCGGCCCAGAAGGAGGCTGAGAAGCTCCGTACGCGCCTGCTGGCCGATGCCGACGACCTCGAGGTGGCTCGCACCCGCGCGACCGTCGGGGCGCTTCTGGACCGCTGGATGACCCAGCATGAGATCGACCCGAGGACCTGGATCTCAGCGCAGGCACCGTCCGGCTGGATGGGAATTACGTCCGAACTGCGGACGGGGATGCTGCTCAAGTACGGCGAGAGCTACCAAATGCGCCGGGTGCTATCGACGTCCCGACGGTCGGGCTGCTCCGAGCCCGCCGCCACGACTGCGCCGCTCGTCTGGCCCTGCTCGGCGCTGAGCTGACCGACCGAATGTGGCGGTTCTCCGCATCGCCGGACATGAGCCGCCCGCGCGACGCTCAGGGGCGCACGCGAATGACGGTCTTGCCCTTGCGCCGCTCTGTCGGGTTGAGCGCGGGGATGGCCTCGTCGAGGGTCGCGACGGTTCCGACGTGCGTGCGAAGCCGCCCATCTCGTACCCGGTCGACGATCTCCACCAGCTGACTCGGAACGGACTCGACGACGAAGTCGACCGCCAAGGCGTCGACAGGGCGAGTCTCGACAGGTCCGACCACCGACACCAGTGTCCCGCCGGGCCGGATGATGCTCGCCGAGCGCCTTTGGATCTCACCGCCGATGACATCGAAGACCAGGTCGACCCTGCCGATGTCGTCGAGATCCTCGTGATCGAGGGCGAGGAACTCGTTCGCGCCGAAGTCGAGCGCCGCCTGGCGGTCCGCCGCCCGACCGGTACCGATGACGTAGGCGCCGAACTCCCGGGCGAGCTGGGTCACCACAGATCCGACCGCGCCCGCGGCGCCGTGTGCGAGGACGCTCTGCCCCGCCCGAAGACGACCGTGCTGGAACAGGCCCTGCCACGCGGTCAGGCCGGAGATCGGCAGGCTCGCACCCACCGTGAAGTCGACGTTCCCCGGCAGCGGCGCAAGGTTGCGTGCCTCCACCGCCGCGTACTCGGCCAGCGTTCCGTCGCGGTGCCAGTCCGTGATCCCGAACACCCGCTGCCCCAGCGAGAGTCCCGTCGTGCCGTAGCCGAGGGATGAGACCACTCCCGCGAACTCATGGCCGATGATCGCCGGGACGCGATCGTGACCCGAGCGATCGACCCACGTCGAGGGCCACTCCCACTCTGCGGGGACGAAGCCCGACGCATGGACTTCAACGACGACGTCGTTGATCGCCGGCTTCGGCTCGGGCCGCTCCGCGAGCGTGATCCCGGCCGCTTCCGCTGCCTGATCCATCGCGACGATCGCCTTCATGGGTGCCTCCACATCTCATGGGCGCCGGCTCCGTGCGCCGCTTTTTTGGGCTCGTTAGCCCACTGATGGGAGTCAACACGGCACGATGTGGGCTGTCAAGCCCAATCTGGGTTATCGTGTGGGTCATGGACGCCGCCACGGAAGCCCGGGTGCCGCAGAAGCTCACGGCCAAGGGGCAGGCGACCCGAGCCCGCATCCTCGAGCACGCCGCGGAGCTGATCTACACCAAGGGCGTCCACGCGACGAACAACGAACAGCTCCGTCGCGCGGCCGGCGTCAGCGGGTCACAGCTCAACCACTACTTCCCGACCAAGGAGAGCCTTGTCCTCGCGGTCATCGAGTGGCAGGCCGAGCGCGTCCTCACGTTCCATCGCAGTGAGCGGTTCACCCACTTCGACAGCCTCGACTCGCTTCGGGAATGGGCGGGCTACTACATCGCCTACGAGCGCTCCTACCAGGAAGGCTGCAGCCTCGGGTCGCTCGCCAGCGAGATCATCAAGACCGACCTCGACGTTCGCACGGAACTCGCGAACGCGTTCGAGCAGTGGAGAGACATCTTCCGAGATGGACTCGAACGGATGCAGAAGTCCGGCCGCATCAGCAACGACGCGGATCCCACCCGACTGGCCTATCTCCTGCTCTCCGCCTTCCAGGGCGGCATGCTCCTGGCCCAGGTCGCCCGCGACATCGCTCCGCTGAAAAACGCCCTACAGGCAGCCATCGACCACGTCCAGACCTTCGCGATGCCCCCTGCTGCCGGCGTACACGAGGATGTCGACTGAGGCCCAGCGCAGCGGCCGGACCGGCCCGGCAAGCTCGACCCGAACAGGTTGCCACGGCCCGAGCCGCTCTCGCCGTCGGCCGAGCGGTCGAGCAACTCGCAGCGGCCTTCGGCGTCAGCCGGGCCACCTCTATCGACGTCGGGGTACTCGCGGGCACCGGGGGTCGCGCTCTCACACCGGGTCGGTCAGGGCGCGGCAGAGCGCCACGATCAGGTCCGTCTGGGTCACCATCCCGCGCAGCCGCCCGGCCGCGTCGACGATCACGGCGGCGTGGGCGCGCCCGTCGGTGAGGGCGCGGCTCAGCGCCAGCGCGGGCAGGTCCGCGGGGGCCGTCAGGGGCGGCGAGGCCAGCTCGCCGACGCAGGCGCCGGGGCGGACGAGCTCGCGGAGCCCGACCGTCCCGACCACCGTCTCGTCGGCGGCGAGCACCGGCAGGGTGCGTACGTCGTGCGCGAGCAGCAGGGCCCGCGCGGTGTCCGCGGTGTCGTGCACCTCCACCCGCACGACCTCGCGCGACATCACGTCGCCCGCGGTGGGCTCGCCGTGCCGCCGGACGAGGGCCTGGGTCTCGACCTCGCGGAGCAGGAGCCCGAGGTCCTCGCGGCTGATGTCGAACGCCTCGCCGACCTCGTCCAGGGCGCGGTCCACGTCCTCGGCGCGGAAGCGGCTGCGGCGCTCCGCGGGATCGGCCCGCCGCGTCCGGTGCGGATAGGCGTGGCCGGTGAAGCGGTGGAACAGCCACCCGAGCGTGACGAGGACGACCGAGTTCAGACCGACCGGGACGAAGGCGAACAGAGGGCCGGCGCCCGCGATCACGTTGCCGCCGATCACCGTCATCAGCGCGGCCGCCCCGCCGGGCGGGTGCAGGCAGCGGAGCAGCGACATCACCGCGATCGCCCCGGCCACGGCGAGGCCGGAGGCGAGGAACGGGTCGTCGACGAGGGCCAGCACGCCGAGCCCGACCAGCGTCGACAGCACGTTGCCGCCCACGACCGACCACGGCTGCGCGAGGGGGCTCGCGGGAACCGCGAACACGAGCACGGCCGACGCGCCGATCGGCGCCACGAGGTACGGGAGGGCCGCCGTGTGCCCCACGACGATCGCCCCGAGCAGTGCGGTGACGCAGAGCGCGGCGAGCGCCCCGCCGCAAGCGAACATCCGGTCGCGGAGGGTGGCTCCGGCGAGGATCGGGCGGAAGCGACCGACTCGACCCACTCGTGCACCGCCCTGCCCGTTCGTGCTGCCCCGTCCGTGCCGTCGGCCGGACGGCGACGGGGATCCGATGTTACGGAGAGATGACATCGCAGCTCACCATCGAACCGGCCCGGACCGTCCCGTCCGACCGGCCCCGCCCGACAGGAGGGCCCGGCCGGGGCCGGGACCTGGGCTTTCGGGCGTGGCGGGCGCACACTGGGTGTGCCGCACCACGGCGTGATCCCGCTGACAGCGGGTGGTGGCGGTGGATCTTCCGGGTGAGGGTGATCAGGGGGTACGGGCGATGGTCTCCAGGCAGCCGCCGGTCGAGCGGCACACGTGGACCGCGGCCGAGCAGGCCGAGCTGGACAGGCGGGCCCGGGCCCGCCGCCGCGTGCTCGGTCTCGCGGGGACGGACCGCACGCCCGGGCTCGACGTCGAGGGCGGGCCCGAGCTGGTCGAGGTGGTCGGGCCCGAGGCGGCCGGGATCCCCTCGCCCGCCGAGGAACCGGTCGTCGTGGAGGTCCCGGAGCCGCGCGCGCCGAGCTGACCGGCACGGGTGATCGGGGCGGCCTCCGGCCAGCGGTCGCGAAGGGCCCCGGGGTTCGTCATCCTCGGGGCATGGCGGACGACTCGGGCTTCTACAGCATCCGGTTCGGCGCGGACCCGGTGCAGCTCGCCTTCTTCCGGGCGGGGCTGGACCGCTGGCTCCAGGCGCTGGAGTGGCCCGAGGCCGAGCGCGTCGACGCGATCCTGGCCGTGAGCGAGGCCTGCACCAACGCGGTCAAGCACGCCTACGCCGGGGGCGTCCCCGGGGACGTCGAGGTCGTCGGCCGGCTGGTGGCCGGGCCCACGCACCGCCAGGTCGTCGTGACGGTGCGGGACGAGGGCGTGTGGCGCCCGGACCACGGCGAGAAGGGCTACGGGATGAGCGTCATGCGCGGCTGCATGGACCGGGTGTCGATCCGCCGGGACGACGCGGGCACCACCGTCACGCTGGTCAGCGTCCCCGTGCCGTTGCTCGGCGCCCCGGACGGCTCGGGGCTGGCCGCCGCCGAGTGAGGGGCCCGCTCAGGAGGCGCCGCGGAGGGCCCAGACGTCGCAGCCGTCGAACGCCGAGGTGCGGACCTGCTCGGCGTTGTCGCGCAACCAGCTCGCCAGCGGCCCGGTGAGCTGGCCGGGCACCGGGTTCACGAACCAGCGGGCCCCCTGCGCCTGCATGCCCGCGAGCCGGGCCGGGTCGTACTGGTCCGCGGCCAGCACCCAGCCGTACCGGTCGGCCCGGTAGAGGATCACCGGCTCCTGGTAGTTGTTCGCGACGCCGTCCATCGTCGTGGTGCTGTCCGTGCCGACGACCACGAGGTCCCCGGGCCGGGACACCGCCGCCAGCTGCGTGGCGCACGTGCCGAGGGCGCCGGCGTCGGGGTCGAACGACTGGCGGAAGACGTTGACCGACTGGGCGCCGAGCGCCAGCACGGTCAGCACCCCGAGCGCCGCGACCAGCCGCGGGCCGAGCCGGTCGCGCAGCAGCCGCTGCGCCGCGACGACGCCGATGCCGGTCGCGACCGCGGCGTAGGGCAGCGAGTAGACGTGGTACTGGATGCCGAGGTCGGAGCCGCTGTAGCGGCCGACCGCGAAGTAGTAGACGACGAGCGCGACCGCGCCGGCGAGCAGGAACGGCGCGGCCGGTGCCCCGCGGCGGAGCCGCCACAGCCACACCGCGCCGAGCAGTGCGAACGGCACCCCGACCACGCCGTAGATGAACAGCACCTCGCTGCGGAGGTTGCCGAGGTAGAAGTCGGCGCCCAGCCACATGGCGAGGTTGCCGAACTTGTCGTCGCCCCCGGAGATCACGCCGAAGGTGTTCCCGTAGGTCTCGTAGAGGCCCGAGGCGTGCCGCAGCCACAGCGCGGGCAGCACGAGCGCGGCGAGCCCGGCCAGGTAGACCGAGGGCCGGCGCAACCGGTCGCGCGCCGCGAGCAGCAGCCACAGCGCCATCACGAGCCCGACGTGCAACGAGGTCGGCTTGGCCAGCCCGGCCAGTGAGACCGCTCCGGCCGCCGCCACCAGCCACCCCGGCCGGTCCTCCTGCAGCCAGCGGCAGAAGGCCAGCAGGGCCAGCAGCGTGAACGCCAGGACGGTGGCCTCGGGCATGAAGGCCGTGCCCCACCGCATGAACGCCGGTGAGACGGCCCAGGCGATCAGCGCCCACCGGGCGGCCGTGGGCGGCAGGATCCGCTTCGCGAGGCCCCAGAAGGCCGCGGTGGCGAGCAGCATGAAGGCCAGCGACACCAGCCGGCCGAGGAACTCGTGGTCGCCGAAGAGCGTGTACAGGATGCCGGTGAGCCACGGCATGATCGGCAGCTCGGACTCGACGTAGCCGGGCCCGTTCCCGCCCCAGTTGATCTGGGGCATGAACAGGTTCAGGCCGTGCTCGGCGTAGTTGCGCGCCATCGACGCGGTGTCCGACTGGCGCCAGATGTCGCCGGGGTAGGTCAGCGGGCCGAAGGCACGCACCACCGACAGGACCGTGACGACCCCGAGCACGAGCACGGCGACGCGACCGAGCAGATCCGGCCGCGGGCGCTCGGGAGCCACGGCCGTCGGGGGCCGGTCGATGTCGAGCTGCACCCGTCACATCGTGCACACGTCCCCTGTGGCCAACCTGAGGACCCCTCGGTTCGTCCGCTCGGAGTCGACGGATGCGTGGCGCGGCATAAGATCGGTGTCGACTCCCCACCGTCGGATCCCGCAGCGAGGAGGGTCCGGGCTTGTCCGTGCTCCGTCCCGAGATCGCCCAGTCCTGGCATCGCATCGAGTCCTGCGGGCTGGACCCCGCCGCCTGCATCGACGTCGGCGCGGTCGTCGAGCCCGATCCCGGCACGCGCCTGCGCCGCGCGGCGGGCCCGGTGCTCACCGCGCTCGAGGGGCACCTGCGCGGGTCCCGGTTCGCCCTCGTCCTGGCCGACCGGGAGACCCGGCTGGTCGACATCCGCTTCGGCTCGCCCGAGCTGGAGCCGGTGCTGCAGTCCGTCGGGGTCGTGCCGGGCCAGCTGTTCACCGAGCAGGTCAGCGGCACCAACTCGGTGGCCACGGTCGCCGAGCTGCGGCGCGGGATCGCCGTCGTCGGGGCGGAGCACTACCTGGAGTCGCTGAAGCGGTTCGCCTGCTACGGGGTGCCGATCCGGGACCCGCTGACCGGGCGGCACGCCGGCGTCCTCGACATCACCTGCCTGACCGCCGACGCGAGCCCGCTGCTGCGGCCCTTCCTGCTCGGCGCCGCCCAGCAGATCGCCGACGGGATGCTGGCCGAGGCCCGTGGTTCGCACCGCCGGGTGCTCGCGGCGTTCGAGGCGGCGCGGCTGCGGGCGGCGGGGCCGCTGGTGGCGTTCGGGCCCGACCTCGTGCTGACCAACGACGCCGCGGCGGACCTGCTGCAGCCGGTCGACCACGCCGCGCTGCAGGCCCTGCGGCACGGCCGGCCGGGGGCGGTGCACACCGAGGTCGAGCTGGCGTCGGGCCGGCGGATGGTCGCCCGCGTCGAGCCGGTCGGCGGCGGGGGCTTCCTCGTGGAGCTGGAGCGGCCGGAGCGGCCCTCGGTGGTGCGCGTGGCGGTGCCCGTGCCGGACCGGGACTGGCACGCCGAGCTGCGGCCGCGGATCCTGCGCTACCGCGCGGAGCAGGCGAACGTGCTGGTCCTCGGCGAGCCGGGCACGGGCCGGACGACGGTCGCGACCCAGCTCGCGGGCGCGGGACCGGTCGCGGTGCTGGCCGGCGCCCTCGTCACGGTGGCGGAGACGCACGTGCCGCTGGCCGAGGCGACCGGCGGGGGCACCCTGCTGGTCGAGGACGCCCACCTGCTGGCCCCGGCGGTCGCGGCGCACCTCGGGCACGAGGCGGACCGGCGGGGCGTGCGGCTCGTGCTGACGGCAGGCCTCGACGGCCTGCCGCCCGGGGAGACGGCCGCGTTCGGGGCCCGATGTCCGGTCCGCCTCGAGCTGCCCACCGTCCGCAGCCGGCGCGACCGGATCCCGGCCCTCGCCGGCGCGCTGCTGCGTGAGCGCGCCGGCGGCGCCGTCCGGTTCACCACCGGAGCGCTCCGGACCCTCGCCGCACACGACTGGCCGGGGAACCTGCGGGAACTCGCCACGGTCGTCGGGTACGTCGCCGGGCGGCGCTCGGCGGGCGACCTCACCGAGGCCGACCTGCCGCCGGGCTACCGGGAGGGGCCGCGCGAACCGGTCCCGGGCGCCCTGTGGCAGGCGGAGCGGGACGCGATCGTCCGCTGCCTGGAGAGCTGCGGGGGCAACAAGGTGCACGCCGCCCGCCGGCTCGGGATCAGCCGCACCACGCTCTACCGCCGGATCCGCGAGCTGCACATCGACCCGGAGGCGCTGCGCGAGCGGCCGGCCTGAGGCTCTGTTCGACGGGCGGGTCCGCAAGCTCCCCCGCCGGGGCGGGACCGGTCGTTTCCGGTCCCGCCGCGGCGGATCGGGTGTCCGGGACTCAGTGCTCGTGGACGAGCACGCCGCGGACGTTCTTGCCGTTGAGCAGGTCGTCGTAGCCCTCGTTGACCTGCTCGAGGGTGTACGTCTTGGTGATCAGCTCGTCGAGCTTGAGGTCCCCGGACTGGTACAGGCCCAGGATCTTCGGGATGTCGGTGGTCGGGTTGCAGTCGCCGAAGAGCGACCCCTTCACCGTCTTCTTGAACAGCGTAAAGATCGAGCCGGGCAGGTTGACGTTCTGCGCCGACAGCTTGTTCAGGCCGGTCAGCACCACGGTGCCGCCCTTGCCGATCGCGTCGAACGCGCCGGTCACGATCTCCTCGGTGACGATGCCCGCGGTCACGACGGCCTTGTCGGCGCCGTTGCCGTTGGTCATCTGGCGGGCGAGGTCGGCCGCCTCCTCGATGGAGCCGACGGCGTGGGTGGCGCCGAGCTCCATCGCCTTCTCGCGCTTGTTCTGCAGCGGGTCGACGGCGATGAGGTTCTTCGCGCCGGCGTAGCGGGCGCCCTGCACGGCGTTGATGCCGATGCCGCCCACACCGGAGACGATCACGGTCTCGCCCGGCTTGACGTCGGCGGCGTTGACCGCCGAGCCCCATCCGGTGGGCACGCCGCAGCCGACGAGGACGGCCTTGTCGAGCGGCAGGTCGTCGTCGACCTTGACCACCGAGTTCTGGTGGATGGTGGAGTACTGGGAGAAGGTGCCCAGCATGCACATCGCGCCGTAGTTGCCCTTGGGGCCGGTGAACGGGAAGCGCTCGCCGGGCAGGTAGCCCTCGAGGATGGTGGCGCCCATGTCGCAGATGGCCTGCTGGCCGGTGGCGCACCAGCGGCAGGTGCCGCAGTTCGGGATGAAGGAGCACACGACGTGGTCGCCCGGCTTGACGCGGGTGACGCCGGGGCCGACCTCCTCGATGATGCCGGCGCCCTCGTGGCCGAGCACCATCGGCAGGCGGGCCTCGAGGTCGCCGTGCGAGATGTGCACGTCGGAGTGGCACAGCCCGGCGTGGGTGTAGCGGATCAGGACCTCGCCGTCCTTCGGGCCGTCGAGCTCCAGCTCCTCGATCTCGATCGGCTTGCCGGTCTCGTAGACGACCGCGGCCTTGGTCTTCATGCGGGGATCGACTCCTTCGTCGTTCTCGGGGAGGCTGCTGCTGCCGCCACCCTCCCGGAGCCTTCCCCCTCCGAGGTGTTTCATGTTTGGACACCGGCGTAGGACACCCTGTCCGGGTGACCCTCGTTGCACTCGACCTGCCGACGCCCGCCGAGATGCGCGGCCGCTGGGCCGCCTTCGCCGCGATCTGCGCCACCCGCGGGTGGGGGAGCTCCTGCTTCGCCGAGCCCGGCGCGGCGGCAACTGGGCCGACCTGCACCCGCTCGGCGACCGGGCGGTCCTGATCGGCAACGACCACGAGTACTCCGACACCTACTTCCGCACGGCGGCGGAGTACTTCGGCGAGCCCGAGACCGACCCGCTCGCCGGCGCCCCGGACTGGTGGGCCCCGCCGGCGGAGGCCTCGATGGCCGCCGGGGAGTGGGTGGGTTTCGTCTACGGGTTCGACGGTGGGTGGTCCCGCGCCCCCTACGAGAGGTCCGACGGGTTCACCGGCGTCGGGCTGCCCGCGCTGAGCGACGACGCCTGCCGCGACCTCGTCGTGGAGTTCTGCGAGAACGAGGTCGACGGCGCGGTGTCGCCCGCCGCGGTCGCGGCCCTGCTCGCCGCGGACGGCCGGATCACCGAGGCGATGATCCGGGCCGTCGCGGACGTGCCGGGCTGGGACCCGGCGAAGGGGGTCGCGGCGGCGGCCGCATTCCGCCAGCCCCAGTAGTTTCGTGCGGCCTAGTAGGCGCCGGCGACCTGCCGGGTGGTCGCGTTGAGCCGGTTCCACAGGTTGATGTTCGCGATCGAGAGGATCAGCGCGCCGAGCTGCTGCTCGTCGTAGTGCGCGGCCGCCTCCTCGAACACCTCGTCCGGCACCGGGTCGGCGCGGTCGGCCAGCCGGGTCACGGCCTCGGTCAGGGCCAGCGCCGCCCGTTCCTCGTCGGTGAAGAAAGGGGCGTCGCGCCAGCCGGCCACGGTGTCGATGCGCTCGTCGGACTCGCCGGCCTTGCGCAGGGCGCGGGCGTGCATGTGCAGGCACACCGCGCAGCCGTTGATCTGGCTGGCGCGCAGGTGGACCAGCTCCAGGACGGTCTCCGGGATGCCGGTCGCCTTCTCCGCCTCGCCGAGCGCCAGCAGGGCCTGCAGGGCACCGGGGACGACCATGGCGGGGTTGGTCATGCGTGAGGACATGTCGGTCTCCTTCCGTCCCGCCGTCACATCGGCGGGTTCTCGTGGGTCACCACCTCGACACGCGCCGACGGGAGGATGTGACGGATGGATCCGGTGGCTGACTTCGAGGAGCACCGGCCGTACCTGCGGCAGGTGGCGTACCGGGTGCTGGGCTCGCTCAGCGAGGCCGACGACGCCGTGCAGGAGGCCTGGATCCGCCTGCACCGCTCGGACCCGGCGCACGTGGACAACCCGCGGGCCTGGCTGACCACGGTCGTCGCCCGGGTGGCGCTCAACCAGCTGCGGGCCCGCCAGACTCGCCGCGAGCAGCCCTTCCCGGACCACCTGCCGGACCCGATCGTCCGCCGCGACGACGCCGCGGACCCCGAGTACGGCGCCGAGCTCGCGGACTCGGTCGGGCTCGCGCTGCTGGTCGTGCTGGAGACCCTCGCGCCGGACGAGCGGCTGGCCTTCGTGCTGCACGACATGTTCGGGCTGCCGTTCGACGAGATCGCGCCTCTCGTCGAGCGCACCCCGGCCGCGGCCCGCCAGCTCGCCAGCCGCGCCCGCCGCCGGGTCCGCGGGGCCGAGCCGGCGTTGCGGCCGGACCGCGGCGCGCGCCGCGAGGTGGTCGACGCGTTCCTGGCCGCGGCGCGCGAGGGGGACATCGAGGGCCTGGTCGCGGTCCTCGACCCGGACGTCGTGCTGCGTGCCGACACGGGCGACGGGCTGCGCGCGGTGCACGGGGCGCGGGCGGTGGCCGGCCAGGCGGCGGCCTACCGCAGCGAGGACCAGGTCCGGCACCCGGTGCTGGTCAACGGCGAGCCGGGGGTGCTCGGGACGCTCGACGGCCGCCCGGTCGCGCTGCTGGCGTTCACCGTCGTCGACGGCCGGATCACGGAGATCGACATCCTGGCCGACCGCGGGCGTCTCGCCGGGCTCGACCCGGAGCTTCTCCGCTGACCGGCGGGTGGTGCGAAACCGGACAGGCCGCTACGTTCCGGGGCCACGGCAGCGCTGCCCCGGAGGCGACCATGTACCTCACCCAGGCCCTGCACCGGGCGGCCCAGCAGACCCCGGACCTCCCGGCCACGATCGCCGGGGACCGGGTACGGACCTGGGCGGAGTCCATCGACCGGGTGGCGCGGCTCGCCGCCGGCCTGCGCGACCTGGGCTGCGGGCCGGGGGACCGGGTCGCGATGCTGTCGCTGAACTCGGACCGCTACCACGAGTACCTGTTCGCCGTGCCGTGGGCGGACGGCGTGCTCGCCCCGGTCAACGTGCGCTGGAGCGCGGCCGAGATCGCCTTCTCGCTGCGCGACGCCGGTGTGCGGATCCTGCTGGTCGACGAGACCTTCGCGGGCCTGCTGCCCGCCCTGCGCGCGGAGACCCCGGACCTGCGCCGCGTCGTCTGGTGCGGCGACGGCCCGGCGCCCGAGGGGACCGTCGCGCACGAGGTGCTGGTCGCGGGGCACGAACCGGTCGAGGACGCGCGCCGGGGCGGCGACGCGCCCGCCGGGATCTGGTACACGGGCGGCACCACCGGCACGCCCAAGGGCGTGGTGCTCAGCCACACCAACCTGCTCGCGTCGGCGCTCGGGTCGCTCGCGTCCGGGGCGCTGGCCACGCCGGGCGGGCGCCTGCTGCACGCCGCGCCGATGTTCCACCTCGCCGACGGTGCCGCCTGGGTCGCCCGCAACGTCGTCGGCGGCACCCACGTGATCGTCCCGTCGTTCACCCCGGGCGGGGTCGCCGAGGCGATCGCGAGGCACGGCGTCACCGACCTGCTGCTGGTCCCGACGATGATCCAGATGCTGGTCGACCCGCCCGAGACCGCCGACGCCGATCTCTCCTCCGTCCGCCGGCTCACCTACGGCGCCTCGCCGATCTCCGAGGCGGTGCTGCAGCGGGCCGCGAAGCGGATGCCGACCGCCGAGTTCGTGCAGGCCTACGGCATGACCGAGCTCTCGCCCGTCGCCACCCTGCTGCTGCCCGAGGACCACGCGACCGACCGGCTGCGGCGCTCGGCCGGCCGGGCCGCGCCGCACGCCGAGGTCCGGATCGTCGACGCCGAGGACCGCGAGGTGCCGCGCGGGACCGTCGGGGAGATCGCGGTGCGGGGTCCGCACGTGATGCTCGGCTACTGGAACCGGCCCGACGAGACCGCCGCGGCCGTCCGCGACGGGTGGATGCACACCGGCGACGGCGGCTGGATGGACCCGGAGGGCTACGTCTTCGTCGTCGACCGGCTCAAGGACATGATCGTGACCGGCGGCGAGAACGTGTACTCGGCCGAGGTGGAGAACGCCCTCGCGGGGCACCCGGCCGTCGCCGCCTGCGCGGTCATCGGGGTGCCGGACGACGAGTGGGGCGAGCGGGTGCACGCCGTGGTCGTCCGGGCGCCGGGGAGCGACCCCGATCCCGCCGAGCTGCGCGACCACGTCAAGGGCCTCATCGCCGGGTACAAGGCCCCGCGGTCCGTGGAGTTCGTCGAGGTCCTGCCGCTGTCCGGTGCGGGCAAGGTGCTCAAGCGGGAGTTGCGGGCGCAGCACTGGGCCGGGACCGATCGGGACGTCTCGTAACCGGTTCAGGTCCGGCCGATCCGGCATTTCGTCACCCGGATGTCACATCCAGCGCTTGACGCAGCGGCTCGTACCGGTAATCGTCAGTGTTCGGACTATCTCGGGAGCCGAGGCCGGAGGAGCCATGGACCAGAACCTGTTCAACGAGATCTGCCTGCAGCAGCTGACCCTCTCGGCGGTGCACGAGGGCGAGACGGTGGCGGTGCTGACCCGCGGGAACGAGCGCGCCGAGTACGCCGACGCGTTCCTGTGGGCGATCGGCAAGCTGGGCGCGCAGGGCTTCCACCTGCGGCTGCCCCGCCGGGAC